>NZ_JAVSMM010000004.1:0-272912 GCF_032027225.1 Aromatoleum sp.
CCAATTGCCGTTGCACAATCGGCTGAAAAAGCAGCTGGAATCGTCATCAGGGCGGCTCAGGTCGGATCTTTTCAGCATCGATTTTTTTCCAGGCGGCCGGAAACCGAAGGTGAAGGCGGAATTTTCAACACCCTGCTAGGTTCTGGATCCCAGAAGTCTGGTTGATCGACCCAGTCGTCAGCCGAACCGCGTAGGCGGCGGCGTGAACGTACCTCCAAAAGGATGGACACATATCGGGAGCAAGCACCATCCGAGCGACGAAGTTGGAGCAAACGGCAGCCCTAGCATCGTCATACATGACAACACATCCGACGGGCTGCTTCTCACCGCCGCCGGATTTCTCAAGCAATAGATTGCCTCTTTCAAGCAAACGCCCGACACGTTCCCTTATCCCGATATTTCGTATAGTCGGGTCGGAAAGGGTTACGGTCAGGCCGGTGCGATCGAAGTCAGCGACGCGAACACAGGGAACGTCATTTTCATCGCCTTGCGCTTCGTTGCCCCAGATTCCGTTCGTGCACGTCGCGATAGAGCGTTTAAGTCTGTGAATTTCCCAATGCGCCGGCACCTCCCCCAGCCACTCGACGCCGGAGTCCTTGTATTCCTCATACCGTCGAAAACTCATTCCTCTCCCCCCGCGTCCGCGGCGTTCTGCAAGTAGAACTCGTGCAGCTTCGCCTGCAGCATCTTCTTGTCGGGCAGCTGGGTCCGATACTCGGCGATCAGCGCGGGCGACAGGCTGCGGCTCAGCGCGTATTCGACGACCTCGTCGTCCTTGCTCGCGCATAGCAGCAGGCCGATGGCCGGGTTCTCGTGCGATTTTCTGACGTCCCGGTCCAGCGCCTCGAGGTAGAAGCCGAGTTTGCCGAGGTACTCCGGCTCGAAGCGGCCGACCTTCAGTTCGATCGCGATCAAACAGTTCAGGCCGCGGTGGAAGAACAGCAGATCGAGCGCGAAATCCCGATTGCCGACCTGCAGCGGAAATTCGGAGCCGACGAAACAGAAATCGCGCCCCAGCTCGATCAGGAAGTTCTTCAGCTGGTTCAGCAGGCCGCGGTGCAGGTCGGACTCGCTGTGGCCGTCCGGCAGGCCGAGAAATTCGACCATGTAGGCGTCGCGGAAGACGCTGAGTGCCTGGGGGTGCATTTGTGTCACCAGCGGTGACACTTTTGCGGGATTCAGCATGACACGCTCGAACAGCGCGGCCTTGAGCCGGCGTTCCAGCTCTCGTTTGCTCCACTGCTCGCTGATCGCGGCGCGCAGATAGAACACACGCTCCTCCGGGCGCTTGCACTGGCCGAGGATTATAAGGTTGTGAGTCCACGGCAACTGCCTCAGCAGCGTCGCAACGCTTTCGTCATTTTGATAGGTTTCGTAGAACTGCCTCATCCGGAACAGATTGCGCGCCGTGAAGCCGCGCAATCCGGGATGGGCGCTCGCGATATGCGTGGCGAGCTGCGCTACCACGCCGTCGCCCCACTCGGCGGCGGCGATCCTGCGGCTGATGATCGCGCCGATTTGCCAGTACAGGTCGATCAGCCCGCTGTTGACGGCCTGCACCGCGCGTTGCCGTGCCGCAGCGATCAGTCCGAGGATTTCGCCGAAGCTAGCTGCGGCGTCGGGGACCGGGGGTTTCATGCGCGGCCCCTTACAAAAGAGTAACCCGCCGGTTTGAGGATGCGCACGAGCGTAAAGCCTTGGCGGGTTTTGTTGGCGCGATTTATACGCAATGCAATTTGCAAGTACAAACCAGAGCGCCTTTTCATCCCGCCAGCCCCTCGATCATCTGCTTGATCCGGTCCGTCGAGCGTTTGAGGTCGGCGTCGATCTGGGCGAGCGGGCGCGGCGGCTCGAAGACGTAGAAGTGGCGATTGAACGGGATCTCGTAGCCCACCTTGGTCCTCACGTGATCGATCCACGCGTCGGGGGCGTGCGGCAGCACCTCGCGCCGGAAATAAGCATCGATGTCCTCGGCCAGCGGCACGTTCTCGGTGTCGCGCAGGCTGCTGTCGGGCTGCCGCTTGCCTTTCTGCTTGCCGCGCTCGCCGAGCACGACATTGCCGGCCGCGTCGCGCAGCGGCCGTTCGACCGTGATCGTGCGGTAGCCGAACTCTTCGTTGCGGAACACCTTCGCGATCGGCACGCGCCGGACCTTGCCGCCCTCGGGCGCCGATGGCAGCGGCACGTCCGGGAAGAGCGCCACACGCGCGAGATCCTTGCCTTGCGCATCGGTCACGACCGCCTGGTCGAGCTCGAGGAAGCCGCCGAAGATGCGCGTGATGTCCGCGATGTGCGCCTCGGACAGCTCCTTGCGCTTCGAGCCCAGGCTCTTCCGCATCTTCTGCCAGAAGCTCGACGCATCGATCAGCTGCACCCAGCCGCGCCGGTCCTCGACCTTGTGGTTGCACAGGATCCACACGTAGGTCGAAATCCCGGTGTTGTAGAACATGTCGGTCGGCAACGCGACGATCGCCTCGACGAGGTCGTTCTCGAGCACGTAGCGCCGGATTTCCGACTCGCCGGAGCCTGCGCCGCCGGTGAAGAGCGGCGAACCGTTGAGCACGATCCCGATGCGGCTGCCCCCCTGCTCGGCCGGTCGCATCTTCGAGATCAGGTGTAGCAGGAAGAGCAGCGAGCCGTCCGACACGCGGGGCAAGCCCGGTCCGAAACGGCCGGCGAAACCCTTTTCCTCGGCCTCGCGCCGGACTTCCTTCTCGACCTTCTTCCATTCGACTCCGAACGGCGGATTCGACAGCATGTAGTCAAACTGCCGTCCGGGCAGGCCGTCGTCCGACAGCGTGTTGCCGAGGACGATGTTGCGCACGTCCTGGCCCTTGATGAGCATGTCAGCCTTGCAGATCGCGTAGGACTCGGGGTTGAGCTCCTGGCCGAACATCGTCATGCGCGCGCCGGGATTGACGTCAGCCAGATGCTCGCCCGCTACCGAGAGCATGCCGCCGGTGCCAGCGGTGGGGTCGTAGATCGTGCGCACGGTGCCGGACTTCGTCAGCGCCTCGTCGTCCTCCACGAAAAGCAGACTCACCATCAGGCGGATGACCTCGCGCGGCGTGAAGTGCTCGCCGGCGGTCTCGTTCGAGATCTCGGCGAAGCGGCGGATCAGCTCCTCGAAGACCAGGCCCATCTGTGCGTTGTGGACGGAATCGGGATGCAGGTCGATGCCGGCGAACTTCTCGACGACGAGGTACAGCAGGCCGGCTTTATGCAGACGCTCGACGGTGTTGGCGAAATCGAAATGCTCGAAGATGTCGCGCACGTCCGCGGCGAAGCCCTGGACGTAGCTGTGCAGGTTCGCGCGCAGGTTGTCCTGATCGCCGATCAGTTTCGGCAGGTCGAGCGGGCTGATGTTGTAGAACGAGGCACTGGCTTTCTTCAGCACGAACGGCTCGAACGGCAGATCTGCGGCGACCTTGGCCTGATGCTCGGCAAGCACCGCCATCTTAGTCGGCGCGAGCGTACAGTCGAGGCGACGCAGCACGGTGAAGGGAAGGATGACGCGGCCGTACTCGGACTGCTTGAAGTCGCCGCGCAGCAGGTCGGCGACGGACCAGATCAGAGCGGAAAGGGCTTGCTGATTCATATGGCGTAATTGGACCGGGAACGTTTGCGGGAGATTATGGCCGAGTCGGTCCGAAATCCGTCGTCCCGGGATGAATTGAAGCACGGCCGGCGTACCATTTATCGTTTTCGCTGCGCCCGCTGACACGCGTACTTACGCGTCGCTACGCGTGCAATACGCGTGGTGCACGCGTGAAGGCAGAACGTATCGCTGTTCTAGCGCTCGAGCGGCAGTGCAAGATTGCAAGGCGCAAGGAGGCGGCGAGCTCTCTGCATGACCGCATGGCGCAGAACCTCGTCCGGCTCATAGCCTTCGACGCGCAGTTTCGCGAGCGCATTCAACGCAAGGTTAATGGCGCGCGGCGTAAGCGGAGCTCCGATTATCCCTCTCATCCGCACGAAGGCGGTCCACGCTGCACTCGGCAGCCAATCCGGCAACGGCGTGACGCTCGAGTCCGGCGACATCGAGACACCCGGCTCGGCGAGGCCGACACGTTTCGCTCGCGGCTTCACCTTGCTCGCCGGGCCGGCTGACAGGCGTCCCTCCGACGCCGCGTGTTCGTCGACCATTCGTCGCGCATTCGCCAAGCGCTCGACCGAAAGCTCGTCCGGCCAAAAATCACACTGAATGCCGTAGACGGGCTCACTCATCCTTTCCCTCCGCCCGAACAGCCTTGCGGCGATTCAGCTCGTCGAGCCAGTCGCCCGAAACGGACGGGATCACGACATCAACCTCGTACCGGAGGCGTGACAACCGCTGTGCCGCTAATGCGGCTGCCTGCTCGCCTACAGCGTTCGGGTCATTGTCCGCGAAGAGGATCACCTTTCGAACCCCGTCCGGCGGCTGGAAGGAGCTCATGCCGTTCGCCGAGATGCAGGACCAGCAGGGGACGTTGAAGAGCTCGCTGACGGCGAGCGCCGTCTCGATGCCTTCGGCGACGCCCAGGCAGGGTGCGAGCGGCGCAAGTCGGATGGCCGCCCCGGAGATCGGCTGCAGAGCGGGCATGAGACGCTTAGGATTGGGAACGGGTGCCTTCCGAGCGTCCTTCAGATAGGTTCGATGAACGGTCAGCGCCTTACCGCTCGGGGCGGTGACCGTCCCGATCATGGCAGGGAAGCTGTCGACAATATCAGCGTCGCGGAACTGGAGGCAGGGATGCGTGCGAATCGCGTTGGGGAGGTGATCGAGTTGAAGCCCGCGTGCGCGCAAGTACTGGAATACCTCGTCGCCCATCTGGATCCCCGTCGCCCCTTCCCACACTCGGCGCAGCGCTCCGCGCTTATCCTCGACGGTGCGCTTTGTCTTCTCGACGCTCGGCAGCCCGCGTTCGACCACGCGCTCGATTTGTTGTGCGGCAGCATGAAAATTCTGACCGGTGCAGCGCATGACCAGCTGAACGCCGTCGCCGGCCCCGCACTGCGAGCAGAAGTAGGTTCCACGCCCCTCTTGGTCATCAAAGCGGAAGCGATCAACGCCACCGCACATCGGGCAGGGGCCGTGTCTGCCGGACAGCGCGCTCGCGTCGATACCCACAAGGGGCAAGATCTCCCGCCAACGGCCTTGCGCGACTTGTCGCACTTTCGGCTTCGTGCTCGCGTACTTGATCAGAGCCTTCATGCATTCCTCCCATCGCCCACACCCTCGGCCATGCTCACGTCGTTTTCGAAGTCGTCGCGCGAACACACCTTCCCCTTGGCAAGGGCCGCTGCCGGTCGAGCCGCCCCGAAGGAGGGGGTCGGTATACTTTCGTTTGGGACAACGTCACGTACGTCGTCATGGGCCGCTGTCCGGACCTTACGTGCTGCGGTAGCGGCCTTGGTACGCGCGTGGTTCTTATTGATAGCGACGCACGCTGCCTCCAATTCTTCGTCGAGCTGACCGTGCAGCCACTCGCCTTGCCGCACGTCGAAGAACACTTCGACTTCGCGCCGCAGCTTTTGCCATTTGCGCACAGGCAGCCCTACGATGCGAGCCAGCACCTCATCAACGTCCTTCGGCGGCCCCACGCGCCAGTAGGACACGAGCAGCCGGATGTAGCAGCCGAACGCCTCCGGCGGGAGATGCTGCGTATCGGCGATCAGGTCGGACGCGTGGATACTGAAACGGTACGGCCGCCGCATGTTTGCGCTCGCGCATTTGACCGTCATCACAATCCCCGCGCGCCGACGGAGACGAGCGCAGCCCCGACGGAGACTGCGAGCGCGAGCAGAGCGGCGACGTGCGGGGCGACGAAGCCCTGCTGGCGACCCATGCAGCCCGTGCTGTCGTCGGTATGCTCGGGTCGGGTCAGCTTTTTTTCGACGCGCCCCGCCTTCTTTCGGCCGGCTGCGAGCCGTTCTCCGACCGCCGGCGCCTCGTTCGCGCGTGCTCCCGCAGCCAACGCGTCGATTTCGTCCGCGGGCCACAGCAGCCGGCCGTTCGGGAGGCGCGCCGGGACGACGCCGCAGTAGTGTCCGTGGCGGTACAAGGCGGTCGCGAGGCTGGCGGGCCGAATGCCGCCGAGCACGGTGGCGGCGCGACGGGTGTTGTAGTAGCTGCGGGGGTGTTGATTCTGTTGCATGAGGATCGCTCCATGTCTAGGAAGGCGATCCAAATTAATCCCCGCTAAATCGGGTTGCGGTTTAGCGCGCTTGGCGCGTGTTCCGCACGCTTAGCGCGTGTTCCGCGAGTATTCTGCGCGTTTTGTGCGCCTCGCGATCTCTCTGGCGGGCGAGGCGGTCGTTCAGATTTTTGACGGTCAACTTTTCGTGCTGTCCGTTGCTGCTGCGGATCCAAATAACGCCCTCGCGGATGCACTCATGAATGCAGCTACCTTTCGTGCCGGCGCGAGCTTGTAGCCGGGCCATCACCGTCGCGGCGGTTACGCGCTCATCTCCCGCATGCATCTTCTCGAGGACGTCATACAGTTCGATTGCCAAGTCGTCTTGCTTCGTTGACGTTTCGACACGGTTCGTGCGCAGGATCTCGACGGGCGGTGGCGGCGTACGGCCGGGATCGTATTGCTCTTGTGCGAGGCGGAGGGGCTTTTCCTCCTCATCAAGGCGGCGCAGCCGTTCACGCAAGTCCTTCAATTTCTCATCCTTCACGACAATCTCGGCAACGGTCTGCGGCGGCAACCGTTCCAGTGCATTAATCTCGTTCGACAGGAATAAAGATTGAATCATCAGTTGCTCGACCCGCTCGCGATCGGCCTGCGTTTGAGGATCATGGTTGTAGTCCCAGCTGACCGCCCGTCGGCGACGTTGATCCGACGAAAGCTCGTCCCACCGGCCCGGAAAACACAGTGAGGCGACGCGACGCTGATGTCGTTTAGGCAGTTCAGCGAACCGTGTCTCGAACCAGTCGGACAACACGGCAGAGACAGGTTCGTACGGCGGTTCGACGGAAACTGGCGTCTGCCCTTTGCCTCCCCCCCACCGTAGGAGCGCCACCAAGATGTGATGTTCCAGTTCGTCGAGATATTTAGCCGATTCCAGCCTCTGCACGACGGACTGCCGAACCCATTGAAGGAACTCGCGCGCCTCTACGAATTTACCATCTGCCCGAACGGTGACCGCAGGCGCGGATCCGTCTGTCTGGGCCAGATGGAAAGCCGTCATCACCAGATCCTGGTCTACTTCACCAGCCTGTTTTTGCGGCGGCTCGAGCAGCGGATCATCGTTGTCATCCCAGCCCACCGGAATATATCCCGCCCCCAGTTTGATCGCGTCGTCGAGCCGCCACCATATACGTTTGTCCTCGGAAATATGCAGCACTGGATCGTAGTTCTTGTTCATCTTTAAATTGCCTTCCACCGCAGCGGAGCTGGTTGTGACGAGGGCGAAGTGAGCTGTTATGACAGCCTCAAATTGCGTCGAGCTCGGCCTCCCACGCGAGCAGGGCGGCCCGCTTCTCGGCCGCGTAGCTGTGTCGGTCGTAGTGCGCGGCTTGAACGCCGCTGATACCGTGCGAGAGAAGCTGTGCCCGAACATCGCGCGATATCCCCATGCCGGCGAGCATCGTTTCGCACGTACGACGTATGTCGCGGAGGTCGAACGGCTCGCCGCCCATGGCAGCGCTAATTTCGGCGACGCGTTTGCCCGGCGTCGTCTCGGTCATAGGTACGCGGCCGTGAGTTGAGAAAAGCCACAGGCGCGTCATATCGGGCGTTCGCCCCTCCTCAGCTGCCCGCACCTGTTCGTGCTTCTTCGCGCGCTCGGCAAGACTCGCAGCGATCGCGGCCCCCTTGGGGGCAAGCGGCAACAGATGTTCGCGTGCTTCGGCGCGCTTGCCCTTCCCATCCCAAAGCCTGAGCGTGGCCGACGCGCGATCGAAGTCGGCGACCTTCGCGCGCAGTAGTTGTGCCATGCGTTGGCCCCCGGCCAGCAGGGCGAGCAGCAGCGCCTGGTCGGGCAAGGCAGCGCCGTCCACATCGGCTCGCCCGACCCGTAGCGCGAACCCAACGTACGCTCTCAACTCCTTCGCCGACAACGTCCGGTCACCGCGCCGTACCGCAATCGCCGGCACCGCGTCCACGGGGTTATGCTCGATCTCGAACGCGATCAGATCTGATGGCAGCGAGGAATCGAAGGGCGCTCGCTTAGCCGCGTTGTAGGCGGCGGATAGGTACGAGCGCAAAATGCCGGCAGCGCGCTCCTTGCCCGCCTCGCGAACTTTACGAACCATGGCCGCGATTTGATGAGGAGTGACTTCGCGGGCCGGTAAGAGTGCAATTTGGGTGTTTGGGAACACATGGCACTTGAAGGCCGAGCGCGTCGCGGCCGCGCTTTTCGCCTTGCCGACCCGCTGCAGAGCGTCGGTGTAGGCGTCGCACAAGGCACGAAGGGTAAAGCGCTGCCGCCGTTCGGCGTCCGCCCTTGCGGCCTCTATCGCCGCCAGGGTTGCCGCTTTCGCCTCCTTCTGCTGTCGGTCGAGCTCGCGCGGGTCGACACCTTGATCAACGAGAGTTGTCAGCCGGTTCGCTTCGGCGCGCGCGTCCTCGACCGTCCACGCGCGCACGTCGCCAATCTTGCGCCGGATAGTCTGGCGGTTCAGCTTCGTTTCGAAAATGAAAGCCTTCGCGCCTGCCGTCGCACGGACGGCCAACCGGGGCGACAGGGTGTCCCACAAGAAAGCCTGCTTCGTGCCGTCGGGGCAAGTGAAGCGGCGGATCCGCTCAGGGGTGAGGCGTTCGCGCTGCATAGCATCGGCTCCCGACGAGGGGTGGTAACAGGCGGCTGGTGTAGCCACGGTGTAGCCAAATTCTACCGATGGATGTCCGTTTCTGTCTATTGCCACGAGCATGACGAAATCGTCTATCACTATGAAAGTACTGGCATTTTACGGGTATAGTGGGGGCAAGCGATGATATATGTCTATGATCCGAAAGCCGGTTTTTTTGTGACTCTTAATCAGTAGGTCCTAGGTTCGAATCCTAGTGCCCCCACCACGGACAGCAAGCAAAAAGGCCAACTCTTCGAGTTGGCCTTTTTGCTTGCTGTCCGTTTTTACCGCTTCGTTACCGCTCTGCCATTAGCTGCCCGTGCCACGGTTAGCGGCCAGTGCAGCACGCGACGACTCGCCGAGGCCCCGGAGCGGCGCGCGCCTCAAACCCTAGCCCCGCATCGCCCCCCACTTGCGCCCCCCCAGAGGTGCCCCTACTGACCGCACGCAGTCATGCTCGCGGCTCTCTACCCCCAGACGGCAAGCATGCCCATTACCCCGCTTCTTGCTTGCGGGGGCAATCCGTCGCGGATATCATTTGTTACACATGAAAGGGCAAACCCATCGAAAGGCGGGGACGCAAAGCTTCTGAGCTAAGGCGAGATGGTCGCTACGCTAGCAGGGCTGCCGGAATTCCGCCGTCACTCCGGCGCATCCCGCCATCCAGCTAGCCAAAGCCCCATCGGGGGCATCAAGGTTATCCTTCTAGTCGAGGAAAGGCGATGAATCACAAAGCAGTGTTTGCAACCGTGCTCACAATTTTGGCGTTCAGTGGTCCCGCTTTCGGAGAATGCACATTCAATTGGGAACACTATGGACCAACCCAAACATACAATCGCATAGAGAAGGATATCGGCTCAAAGGTTACCGAACAATACTGCAATAAATACAATAAGACGCATCAGCTTGTCGTAATAACGGACGCGTACGTAAACAGCAGTAGGACGCTAGTACATGTTGCTGTTGCCCTGCGTAAGCGCGGCTCGAAGGAAGTGCCCGTCAAAAGATTTAGCGCCTACAAGTTTGAGGACGGGAATTTTGTCATAGCCAAGGGATACGAAATGGCTGCTTCCCTTGCACTAGATACGGTTATGGACGTCATGTCAGATCTCGACAGCTACGCCAATTAACGCGCACGCTCGTCCAGCGTGGGCGCGAGCCACTAGTGATAAGCAGTTCGCGCACCGCTGAAGGCCAATGACGTCCTACCGAAAAGGCGCGTCAGCGTCGCACACCCGCCGTCCGGGCTTCTTTATCTTCCACATTCCCTTTTCTACTGCCGTTGCCGATAAGCGCGCTGACGTTCGCCCGCGCTCGCGTGGTCGGGGCCACCCAGCGGCGCTGAGCGCCCGCGTGACGGGAAGCATGTCAATTACGTCAATGTCGACAACCTCCTTGATCTCTGCCACTCCGTTACGGAATTACAAAAATGTATAGTCAGTACGCAGTGTAATTAAACGATTCCCCTTGAGGTCACCGTTGGCGTCAATGGGATGTGCACCGCGTAGCCGTCAGCCGGGGGATGCTTGCTCCCCCGCAATCCGACGATCGATCGTCACCCCTTTTGGATGAGATATCGTTTTTGCTTCACGTGATATGCTGCGATCATTTTACACGACGGGAAATTGGGGCGGATGGACCAGAGTCGATTGGAGCAGTTACTTTTGCCGATCTCGGACGCGTGCCCGCAAGGGGAGGACTTGACCTATTCGGCGCTGTTCGACGAGATACGTGAAGCACGACGCGCGGATGAGCCCGCGCTCGCGCAAGGCGATTGGGAGACTGCACCGAAGCGAGCGGAGTGGGCACGGGTCGGGCAGTTGTGCGAGGAAGCGCTCTGCCGTCGCAGCAAGGATCTCCAGATCGCCGCATGGTACGCCGAAGCATTGGCCAGAATCGAGGGCTTCGACGGACTGACGATCGGATTGCGGCTCGTCACCGGCCTATTGCAGCGTTACTGGGACATTGGCTACCCCTCGTTGGAACGCGACGGCGCGGATGAACGGGCGGCGCGGCTCGACTGGCTATCGACGCAACTGGCGGACGAAATCCGTCGGATTCCCCTGACCGCGCCCGCCCACGGAGGTTACGACTGGTATCGCTACAGGGAGTCGCGCGAGGTTGACAACCTGGCGCTGCGGGACGCCGGCGCCGCTGAGCGCTCCGCCGCCGAAGGAAAGCTCACGGGGGAGCAGTTCGACCGCAGCGCCGCGCTGTCGGGACGGGCCTGGTTCGAGGCCCTCGACGAGCAACTGTGCCTGGCGCAGGCGCATTTCGCTGAACTCCGGCTGGAAGTCGATGAGCGCTTCGCTACCGAAGCGCCAAACCTCGCGCCGATAAAGGACGCGCTCGACGCATGCGGCGAGGTATGCAGACGGCGAATGGATCGTTTCGAACCGACCCAGGGCGCCTCCCCACCGCCCCCGGAGCCGTCCGTTCCGGATCGGTTCTCCGCTCCAATCACGCCTGCTTTGGACACCGCGGGGCTCGGCTCGATCGGTTCGCCGCCATCCCGCGTTCAAGCGATCGGCCTGCTGCACGAGGCCGCCCGCTATTTCCGCACCTACGAACCCCACAGTCCGGTCGCACTTCTGGTCGAGCGCGCGGCACGCTGGGCTGAAATGCCGCTCGAAGACTGGCTCGCAACGGTAATCAAGGACGGCTCGACGCTCGGCCAGATCGACGAATTACTCGGCATCCGCCGCGGCTGACGCGGGGGCGCCAGCCCCTCACGTTTCCTCGTCTTGCACCTTCAACTGACCTTCACGCGGGTCATCCCGTCGCTTGCCGACACCGCAACGCGTTTGACCGGTTTGCCCTTCGCGATCCGATCGAGGAGTTGCGACGAGATGTCGGCCAGCACGGTCCGGGTCAGGACTGCTTCAGCGTCGCGCGCGCCGCTATCGACGTCGTAGCAGCGTCGAGCGATCAGTTCGACCAGAGTCGGCGCGAAGTGAACGCGTGCGCCGTGATGGGCGGTGATGCGCTCGCCGATACGTTGCAGTTTCAGCGCGACGATCTGTTCGAGGACATCCTGTCCGATCGGGAAATAAGGCACGACCGTCAGGCGACCGAGGAGCGCGGGTTTGAAAACCTTCTGCAGCGTCGGACGCAGCAATCCGACGAGTTCCTCGGGCGTCGGTGCGCGCGGCGTCTCGTCGGTCGCCGTCGCCACACCGCCTTCGACCGCACGCATCACGAGGTCTGCTCCGGCGTTCGACGTGAGCAGGATCAGCGTGTTCCGGAAATCCACGGCGCGCCCTTCGCCGTCTTCGAGCACGCCCTTATCGAACACCTGGAAGAAGAGTTCGAGCACATCGGGGTGCGCTTTTTCGACTTCGTCGAGCAACACAACGGAATACGGCCGGCGGCGCACCGCCTCGGTCAGCACGCCCCCTTCGCCGTAGCCGACGTAGCCCGGCGGCGAGCCCTTGAGCCCGGAGATGCTGTGCGCCTCCTGATACTCCGACATGTTGATCGTGACGACATTGCGCTCTCCGCCGTATAGCGCTTCGGCGAGCGCGAGAGCGGTTTCGGTCTTCCCGACGCCAGACGGACCGACCAGCAGGAACACGCCTTTCGGCTTGACCGGGTCTTCGAGCCCGGCTTTCGCGATCTGCACCCGCTCGGCAATCAGCCCGAGCGCATGGTCCTGCCCCACGACCCGCTTCGCGAGAGTTCCCGCGAGATTCTGCACTCGACCGAGTTCGTCACCGATCATCCGGCCGAGCGGAATGCCGGTCCAGGCACTGACAACATCCGCGATGACGTTGGCGTCGACGCACTCGAACGCCAACGGCATCGCTCGGTGTAGCTCGCGCAGCACCGCACGCCGGCCCGTCAGCTCGTTGTTTGCGGGAGATGTACCCTTCCGATCCTTCCCCTTCAGCGCGTCGATTTCGACGATCAGATTCCTCTGCGCCGCCCACGCCTCGCGCAAGCGGTCGAGATCGCCTTCCAACTCCGCGCGGCGCCGTTCGAGCTCCGCGGTTCGCTCCGCCGCCCCGTTCTCGTCGCGCAGCGCGGCAAGCTCGCGCCCGATGTTCGTGACGAGCGTTTCGACGTCCTCGACCGGGCCCGGCCGCCCCGCTCGCGACAGTGCGACACGAGCGCAGGCGGTATCGAGTACGCCGATCGCCTTGTCGGGCAATTGCCGTCCCGCGAGATAGCGGCTCGACAAATCGACCGCGGCTCGGATCGCCTCTTCGCGAATGTTCACGCCATGATGTGCGGACATCGCCTGCGCGATGCCGCGCACCATGTGGACGGCCGTCTCGACATCGGGCTCCTCGACCTTCACGACTTGGAAGCGCCGGGCCAGCGCCGCATCCTTCTCGAAATACTTCTTGTACTCCGACCACGTCGTTGCCGCGATCGTGCGCAACTCGCCGCGGGCGAGCGCCGGCTTCAGCAGGTTCGCCGCGTCGTTCTGGCCCGCCTGCCCACCTGCGCCGATCAGCGTGTGCGCCTCGTCGATGAACAAGACGATCGGCACACTGCTCGCTTTCACCTCATCGATCACCTGGCGGAGCCGATTTTCGAACTCCCCCTTCACGCTCGCTCCCGCCTGCAGCAGGCCGAGGTCGAGCGTGCGCAAGCGGATGCCGGCGAGGGCTGGTGGCACCTCGCCCCGCGCGATCCTGAGCGCAAGCCCCTCGACGACCGCGGTCTTGCCCACCCCCGGCTCTCCGGTGAGGATCGGATTGTTCTGTCGCCGGCGGAGCAAAATGTCGACGAGTTGGCGGATCTCTGCTTCGCGCCCGATCACCGGATCGATCTTGCCGGCCTCCGCGAGCGCCGTTAAATCAATCGTGTATCGCCGGAGCGATGTCGAGGTCGCGCCCGAAGAGCACCGGGACGGGGGAAGCTGCATTCCGCCAATCGCGTCGGGATGGGCCTCGGCGCCGCCCTCGCCGCCGTGGCGCCGCAGGGCCTGGTACGCTTCCGCGAGCCTGGCCGGCTCGATCGTAGCCAGGGTCGGCGTCGTCTGTGCGATGCCGGACCGCAAGCCGTCGTCGACGAGCAGCGCAAGCAACAGATCGAGACTCGACACGTGCTCCTCGCCCCTTTCGGCGCAGGCGAGGAGCCACGCGCGTTCCAGCCACGTGACCAGGCTCGCCGACAGGAGCGGATGGCGCATGTTTCCGCTGCGGAACCGGTCCGTCGCGCCGTTCAACTCGCGCTCGACGTCGGCGCCCACGATGCCCGACGCGTGCAATGCCGCAGCCAGCGCATTCGTGTCGGTGCCGAGCAGCGCCAGCAGGACGTGTTCGATTTCGACTTCATGGTTCGTCCGCGACACGGCGCGGCCGACGGCGTCCTCGAATGCGGCGCGCGCCGCCGGAGTGAGACGGGCAAACAGCGCCTTGAGCAGGCTTTGCATACTGGAATGTCCTCGTTGTGGAAATCGGTCTGAGCGGCGCTATTGCAGAAGCCGGTAACACATCTCGTCGGGGTCGGTCGTGGGCATCCCATCCGCGAGCCAGACGTTGGCACCGAGGCGTAGCTGAGCGTCCGCTGCCAGGCGCGGTGCGGGCACGTCTCCCCGGTCGAGAACGAGGATCACGTCGCAGGCGAGGCCGAACCCGACTGCGAAGCGCATCAGTTCCGCCAGACCTTCGGTGCCCCGTTCGCCAGGCAGAAACTGCTCGAACCTCTCCCGCCGCATCGGCCCCAGGCGCAATTGCACCTTCGTCTGCCGATCCCATAGCCGGCCGCCGATGAAGGCCGAGCAGCCGAGTTCGCCGCCACCCGACCCGAGGCGGGTCTGCTCACCGAGTGGCAACTCGACCCATTGCCCAACGAACTGAACGAGTTCGGCGGGGACACGGGCGAAGGCTCCGACCAGGCTCGCAACAGCGGACGCGGAAAGCGGCTTCTGCGCGAGCAGGCCGGCGTGACGGATGAAGAAGTTCTCGCCGCAGCCCGCCTTGCCGCCCGAATCGAGCGCCTCCCGCAGCCGTCCGAATCCGAGCCCGGCGAGATCCAGCAGGTTGCGGGTCAAGCCGTCTCGCTCCCCGCTTTCGACCCCGAGCCAGTGGCGGTACTTTCGCCACGCGCCGTGAAACAGCGCAATCGCGCGGTGGCTGAAGAGGTCGAGAAACGCGTGCGCCGCAGTGTCGCCGAAAACGTCGCGCCGCTCGATCAACAGTTCGGTGTAGACCGCCGGAAGCGCACCGCTCGGCCCGGTGAGTCCCATGAAGGCGACACTCATCTCGTCGCGGATTTCGTCGACCGCGGAGACTTCCGCGGGCCGGTAGCGGACGAGTTCACTCGGGGGAAACGACAGCGTCGGGGGCGTGCGAAAACGCAGCCCGGATGGCAGTCCGTCCCGCGACGGATCACCGGCTCGCTGCGCCTCGAGCGCCAGCAATCGCACGGCCTGAAAGAACTCGTAGGCACTCGCGTCGCCGGCGAGTTCGTCGCTCAGATCACGAGCGCTTCGCCCGAACGCGGCGGCCATGCGGCGATCTCCCTCTGTTGCCGGGCGCTTCGGACGCGAAGGCGGACGAAGCTGTTGGGGGCGCAGTAGAGCGCGAAGAAGCGCTCAAGCACGCTCGCGAAGAGGTAGCCGCTCGCACCGACGAAGTAATCGTCATCGAGCGTCAGACTGATATCGGTACCGCGAACGAAGCCGCTGAAATCACGCCCCGCGACACGCACCAAGCTTGGTTCGCTGCCGATCGCCACGATGCCCTCGATCTGGCGGGCAGTCACTGACGAACCGGTCAGGTCATAAAGGCCGAGAAGTTCCTGCAGCGTCTCCTTGCCCTCACCGACGATAGACAGATAGTTCAGCGACAGGTGCGAAATCAGTCGCCACTGCAGTCCGCGGCGAGTGGGCGGACGCAGGCTGGGGCTGGGCTTGCGGAGCAGACGAACGCGCTTGACGAGCGGGTGGCCGGGGACGCTGAAGTCGGTGAGTGGTGCGCTCTGACTGCCGCCGAACGGAATCTGTTCGGGGAGATCCCGGTTGCTGCACAGGAGTTCGAGGCTCAGCACTTCGGCGGCGGGGCGCACGGGTTCGAAATCGAGATCTACCAGATGCAGCGCGACGTCGGTCCCTTTGTCGTCCTTCCGCACCGAGCCTTCCCGACTCGCGTGCCAATGAAAGCGTGCTCCTTGTCCGACGCGGTGGTCGCCAGCGTAGAACGCCGGGACCTCCTCGCTGCACTCCCTGCCACCGCCGCGCTCGACCCGCCGCACACGCCGGATCTGAACGACCTCGTACGCGTGCGGTTTGCGCCGGTCCGCGCGCACCGGATAGGACGTCTGCTGGTGCGTCACGCGAATCGGCTCGGCGGCGTGGGCGAAGAGATTCACGACTGGCGTGCAGCCCAGCTTCAGATGCTGCGGGCCGAGCTTGTCGAGAAGGCGCGCATGGCGCTCGGTGTCGGGCCACTGCCGAATCGCGCAGCGGACCACGAGTCGGCCGCCGCAAAGCGATGCCGCTGCTTCGTCGAGCCGCGTGAAGTCGACAAACAGGAACTTGTCGGGAAAGCTGAAATATTCCGTCAGCAGCCTGTAACCGAGGAAGGAGCGTTCGTCGTACTCGAGCATGCCCTCCTCGCGACCGAATCCCACCGCCTGGATGGCGCCGACCGGAAGATCGCGTTCGCGCGAAGCGCTGCCGCTGCCATCATCGACGCGAATTCGTTGCACCGACGAGAGCAGCACTTCATACAGCAAATGCATCAGCGGCGGCTCGCCGTCCAGGAAGAAGCGCAGGCGCTGAACGCCGATTTGCGAAATCTCGAGGTCGCCGTGGGTTTCGAGCTCGAGCGTCAGCACTGCTGCGGCGTCGGTAGCTAGCCGGCGCAGATGTTCCGAACCCGACGTCAACTCGAGCCGCGCCGCCGTCAGGGATAGCGGAAGAAGTTCCACTGGATAACATGTGCGGAAGCGGCATTCGACCCCCTGCACTGCGGGCGAATGGACCGCCTGGTGGCGCTCGACGGTGTAGCGCCGAGCCAGTTCGGGACGCGCCCGGTCCGTTTGAAACTGGACAATCGTCGACGCCGGGATAGGCTGCAGGTAGTGCGGGTACACGACATCGAGGAGGCTCGTCGCGATCTCCGGATATTCGTCGTCGAGCTTGCGATGGATACGCGCGGCCAGAAATGCGAATGCCTCGATGACGCGCTCGGTATGTGGGTCCTCGCACCGGTCGCCTTCGAGTTGCAGGCGACCAGCGATCTTCGGATAGCGCCGCGCGAACTCGCCCGACAGCTCGCGCAGGTGGGCGAGCTCACGCTCGTAGTAGGGGAGGAGGGATTCAAGCATGACATCGCACCGGCACGGTCATCGCCGTCACCGCTTGCCGAAACGACCGGTGCTCGCCAGCAGCGCTGCGCCGCAACTCGTCTTGTGCCCGTCGAAAGCGACCGGAACGCCGTCGACGGTCACCGACGCATCGCCCTCCACAATCGTGCAGTTGTCATGCCCCTTGAGCGGGCACGTGCAGCGGTCTCCAACTCGCGCGACGGGAATGCCATCGACGGTGTAGTGGGTGGCGGCAACGGCGATCACACTGCCGCCGTGAGAAGTCGCATCGCCGAGTCGAATTACGTTTCGCATGAATGTTATTTCGTTTGTTAAGCACGGAAGGCTTTTGGGCGCCGCTGCCCCGGACATGGTTCCATGATCACGCGCGGGACGCGTACGCTGCGACTCGGTCGCATCATCACGCGCTTGACGAGTGGTAGCCGGCCCGTTCGGATGTCTGCAGTGAGCCGCTGAATCAGGAAAGCGCACTGCCCAGCATTAGCGGAAGAGCGCAATTGCATAGCAAACGTAGCGCTGCGCATGAATCACGCACGCCTACGCAAGCCGGTCGGGGGCCGAGGACTCGGGATCACAGGCAGGATTCGGACTACTTTCCTCAGAGTGGGGGCGCGCGCCTTCGGCCCGAGCTACTTCATCCCTCGGCACCTCGTCGTATGCCACGAGTTTCCAGACGGCGGCCGCGCGATAGGCAGGCTGCACACCGCGCAACTTGTCCCACAGGCCCGGGCTGCTAAGAAATGCAGCCTTGGGCATCGTGTCGCCCTCGTTGAGGTAGCGGCGCCGATCTTCGGAAGCCACTCAGGCCTCGTCGCATTCCCACCAACCTGCCTGGGGGCAACTGCGACCGGTGACGAGTTCCGTACCAAGCGGCGTCCTGGGGGGCCTCGCGTCGCTTGTTGTCGCAGTACCTCCCGTGGGGCGTAGTCGAAAACTGCTCACGATGCGATCCCACAACTGCAGCGCCTGCGCGTTCGTCAGTCGCGTCGGCTGCGGATTGCCATTAGCGTCCTGGCGGCCGGAAGAAAACTCGATGCTGATGAAGGGCGTATCAAGGGTGCCTTCGCCCTGCGTCTCCCAGATGAAACTATGCGCCCGCGACCCGCCGCTGCCCGGGGTCGAGACCAGATACTCCTGGCCCTTGTAAGGTCCGATCTGGCGCTCGCCCTTGCGCAGCACCTGAACACCCGAAGCGAGGTTGCCCAGACCCTGCAACACGCCGCCCACCCGGTCGAGCAATGGCGTGTCGTGTTTGTGCGAAGCGAGCGGAAAGATGTCGATCGACAGCACGACGTCGGGGTGATCGGGCAGGTCGATGTCGACGCCCGCCTCTTCGTTTTCCCAATCCTCACTGGCGATGAAACCACTTTTGAAGCAGTAGCCCGGCTCGTTAGGAATTTCTATTTCCAAACGGGGGCGGAAAGAAGATAAATAGCGAGCGACAGCGGCCATGGCAACGCCCTGCTTCTCAGTGCTTGCATCAATGTCGAGAAGGACACTCGCTCCGTCCACCCATCGATATCCTTCAACCTTTACCATTCTCGTCGTAAAGTCTTGCTTTCTGAATGCCATCACTCGGGCGCCAATTTCCGGCCGAGTGACCTTTCGTAAAAGGCTAGACTCTTTCTCATGCTTCATTGCCCGAAGCTCTTTCTCTTTAGCATCGACATTTTTCTCAAACTCTTCAAAGGTCTGAAAGACCACCCTCTCCACCTGAAAAAATCCATATTTATAGCTCCCGCCAATTAAACTGCTTCCTTCTGGCACATCAATCAGAAATCGCCCCATGCAAAAAGTGGCGACCCTAGGATTAGCGGTATCTTGCATTGCATTTTTCATGAAATAACTGGGTTCCGCGCTGCAAACTGCCAATAATGCCCCGAGCAGTGCGCCGGCAGCGCCTTTTGTTAATCCTTTCCTATTCATACGTTTTCTTGGCGGGGGACACTCGGCTTTCTACGGAATCGTCGCTGGCCAATATTTTACATATAGAGTAAAGAGTTACCGCCTGCGCGATATCGGAACTGTAGGCCATCTGATGGTCATAGCTGGTGTGCCCCTTTGCCTTGCCTTCATGGCAAAAAATCTGCTCTGCATAAGTCGCCGGGGCAGCGCCAGATTCCTGTGATACTGTGCCATCTCCCAGGCCCCGCGGACCATCAATCTTAAAATCGCACTGCCCGTCGCCAATCGAAAGTTCGACCTTACCGTTTAGATCGTCGTGGACCAATGCAGCATTAAGGTATTCGCCATCCACTTTTGACCTTCCGACCTTCCACACGACTTCGCTCCAAGCTGGGTGTTCCGGGTCCGCTGCATAGAAGACAAACGAGCAAGGATGGTATCGATTTTCAATGGAAGTATGAAATTTTGCGGCGAATTCAATATTCTCCGCATACCGATCAAAATCGGATCCAAAAATATTAAATTTTTCTTGAACCTGTCTCCCCTTCCGGCTGACCTCCAGCTTTTTGCGACCAGCCGGATTAATCAACTCTTCCTTGATCAACCGCCACCACGCCTCGCGCATCTCGCTAAGGTAAATATCTGCATATGGATCGCCCTCGCCCAGTGCCCGCTTCTGCCCGTTGTACTCGACAGTGAGCCAATGACCTGATTGCCCGCCGCTTTGGGCACGATACTGCCGCGTCGGCAGCAATTCGAGTGCACCGGGAGAATTGGCCATTACCGCCGTGCAGTCGGCCGCATTGCGTCCAAGCACTAATTGAGGGAGTCCCTCGAAGCCTGCGCGAATGCGTTTATAGGTAGCCGGGGCACCGAGCGCAGGCATCACGCCATGGACAACACCCAGGATCTTTTCCTGCATTCCGGGCAACTGCGCGCAGGCACGCGCCACGAGCCCGCCCATGCTGTGGGTAACCAGGACCACCTGCTCGGCGTCTTTGTTTCGACTACGGTAGTAGGCAAGGATGCGGTCGATTTCGCGGGCGAGATGTTCAGCGGACGTCTTGTTGCTTTGAAGCCAGTTGTAGCCCACCGCATGTACGGGCAAAAAGGCGTCCGCCGCACGCCGCAGATCCGCTTCCGTGAGCGCGATGAAATCCTTCTGCGCACCGAGCTTGTCTGCGTCTTGCCATTTCATCACCGCTTCATGCCAATCCTGGGTAACCACATGGCCGTTTTCAAGCATGTGAGCAAGGCGCACTTCAAGCGTATGCAGAATTTCCTTGTAGCTGTCTGCATGGAGTTGCCCCCAACCGCGCCATTTCCCCCGCTCGGCATCGGTTGCGCCAGGAGCGTCCCCCAAAAGCGTCGCGGCATCGGACGAAGGACTGGCTCGTCCATTGTCATCGACTTCGGTCGTGTCGGGATTGAGGAGACGCTGACGAGCGGCGGCGTTGCGAAAAAGCCCCGCGAGCCCCTGCACAATCTCCTCCCAGGTGTTTTCCGGCGGAAACCACGCGGACTTCCTTTCCCGACCTCGCACGCGCAGCCTCGTGCCCATGATTCCAGGCAGGAAGATGATCGGCACGACGCGCGTCGGCAGCACGTGGCACAGGGCGCGCAACTTCAGCTCAGGTGAAGAGGTCACCGAACCGGCGGTGATGGAACCGTCATCGTTCAGGCGTCCGAGCACCGGACGGACCAGATCCGCTTCGTGTGTCTTAATCATCTATACGGTCTCGGCAGCCTCAAATGGCAGAGCAACTACTCAGTCGTCAAATACAGTCAGACGCGCGATACGCACTACATCCGCTTCCGCCAACGAGGTTTGCCCTTGCTCGTCGGTGCGCCCCTCGAGGCGCGTGCCGTCGTCGAGTTCCAGGCAATACCTGCGTCCCACCACTGCTAATCCGGAGTTGCGCATGCGGAGGACAAACTTTTCGTCCGTCGTGAATATGCTTGTCGGCAAGTTCATGCCGGGGACGCTCCCACCGGCGGGCCCGGTCTGGCTGAAGCTCGCTGATCGGATCTGGTGGGCTCCGCTACTGCTCTGCACGATAGCTCCGCCGCCGACCTCGACCTGCGCACCCTGGGCAACCTGTCGAATGCGCGGAGCTTGAAGAACGATTTCGTCGGCCGCCGTAAGCACGATTCGCCGGGCGGAAACGAGCTCCAGGTCGTCCTTGTGAGTAACAAGCTGCAGTTTCTCCGTCGCTGCTATGAGCTGGATACCGCGATGAGCGAAGCCGCTGATCAACTCGGTTGCGCGCATCAATAATCGCCGTCCGGCCGAAATCTGAGTATTCCCCGCACAGGCCAGATCGATGTGCTGCTGCGCGCCGATCAACACGTTGTCAGCGCTTGCAAGCGCGATCCCTTCGGGGGCGCTGACCGCGACCACGGGTGCGCCGCCGCCACTGCCCGTGCCGGTATTGGTTCCCTGCTCCCAGTTCTGCAGCCGATCAACCAATTTCCCCAGCAGTGTTCCATCCGTACCGCCTGCCTGATGCGTTTCGGCAAGCCCTCCGAGTTGGTCGACGATCGACTGGAGCGTGCGGGTAAGGCCGACAAGCTCGGCTCGATCGAGCTGCCCGCCACTCGCGCCGGGGCGTCCATCCGCCGAAATCAGCACCCCCTCCGCCGCACGCAGCGCGAGCGCGGCGTCCGTTCGCAATTCGGCGCCCTCTCCCCGTGGCTCCACACGACCGTCGGTGCGCGGGTGGCCGAGCCAGCCGAGATTGAGCTGGGTCTTCGCATGTTCGGACGAGAGTCGCGCGCGCAGTTCGGCGGTGCTGTCGTCGAAGAGGAGTTCGTTGTAACCCGAGCCCTGATATTCCTTGCTCTTGATTCCGGAAAGCGCACGGTTGGCGGGCAGGCTGCCGGCACCTGAAAAGGTGGGCGGTGGATGGAGAGCGTTGTGCAGGACCGCGACGACGAGCGGGCGGTCTATGTCGCCTTCGAGGAAATCGACCAGCACCTCCTGGCCGATGCGCGGAATGAACTGGTGGCCCCACTGTGCGCCGGCGCTGGGATAGGCGACACGCAGCCAGCACGAAGACCGCTCATCGAAGTTCGCACCGAACGAAGGATGCTCGGCGGGACGCTGCCAGTGGAACTGCACCTTGACCCGACCGAGGACGTCGGTGTGGATTTCCTCGCTTGCGAGCCCGACCACGGTGGCGGTCTGCGGGCCGGCCGCGGTGGGGCGGGCGTGCGGCGTGTGCGCGAACTCAGGCACGAGAGGGAGGCCGCGGCGCTGGGCGTCGAAGCTCGCGCGATATGGCGTAGGCGCCGACGCGCCGAGGGCGCGGGAAAGCGGGTCGGGGAGGTTGTTGTGGGCGGTGAAGCGAAGGGCGGTGACAACGAACTCGCGTGTCTCGGGAGGATCCTGCTCATGCGCGGGATGGCCGGCGAGCACGAACCAGTGGCCCGCTTCGAGGGCACGCACGGTGCCTTCCCCCGAAAATCGCTTCTTCGTGCCATCGTGCGCCTGCTGCCGCAGGCGGGCGTAGCGGGCGAGCTCGTCGCCGTCACGCCCGTAGTAGAGCCCCGGCGCGTCGTAGTCCTGCAGCGACGCTTCAGCGCGCGTCCCGTCGGCTCCCTGCTCGACCGCAGCCGCCTCGACGGCGACGAGCGGGCCAGGCCGGCGATAGTCGTAGCTTGCGAGCGCAGCCTCCGCGGGACCGAGGCGGCGCTGCGCGTCCCACGCGGTAAGGCTGTCCTCGGCCTCGGTTGCGTCCGCGCGGTGAAAGCGCACGTTTCCCTGGGCTGAGCGGGGCAGCCGATACGGATCGTCGAAACCGACACAGGCGACATGCGGCATTTCCCCGCGCCCATGTTCGAAGCGATATCCGATCCCTTCCTCCGCGAGCAGTCGGGTGATGAACGCGAGGTCCGACTCCCGGTACTGGAGGCAGTACGAGCGCGAGGGGTAAGTGCGAGCAAGATCGAATCTCAGCTCGAACGCTGCGGCGAAGACCGGGTTCGCGGCTCGATGTTCGGCGAGCACGGACTCGACGATGTCCGGAACCGGAAGATCCTGGAACACGCGGCTGGTGTGCCGGTGCCGCAGGAGGGCGAGCGGCGGCTCGACCGTCAGCTCATAGGCGGCAAATCCCCCGTCAGCCGCCAGTCGCTTGACCTCGCTGATGACTCCGCAGCGCCGCACGGTACCGCCGCCAGCGTCGACGATTCCGAAAGCGGTGGGCAGGCCCAACAGGTATTTGAGCTCGATGGCGGCATCGGGCGAGAGGCATCTCAGCCGGTACCGATACGGCGATGACAGCGCCTCCTCGCCGACGACCGATTGGGGCAGGAGCTGCCCCGGAAAATGCGAGCCGTCGCCGAGCTCGAGAGTGAGCAGCCGCTGCGCCTGCGTGAAGGCGCTCGCGAAGGAGGCGAGGAGTTCGGGACGCACGGTCGTCAGGCGCTTGGCGCGGCGGTAAATGGGCGGCGGAGAACCGGACCGCCGCGGGCGGCGGATCGCGCTCGCCCGCGCGCATCGACGGCCGCCGTCACTGCAACTCGACCTCGGCCGCGTGCATCTTGCGTTCCGTGTTGTACCGGACTCGCATCGAACGGGCAGGCACGCCGGCCTTGAGCAAGACCTTGCGTACTGCCTGCGCACGCGCGATTGCCGCGTCCTTCGCGTTGCCGACCTCGGTGCGGTCACAATAGCCACGGATAAGGATCGAGTCTGCGCTCCTCGCCTGCTCGGCAAGCGCAGCGACGTTCGCCTTCTCACCTTCCGAGAGGCTGACGCTCATTTTGTCGAAGTGGAACAACTGCGGGCGTCGGTCCGCGTGGCGCTTCTCACCGCGGGTTTCCTCGTTGCGCGGCGCCTCGACCGTACGCTCACTGGTGGCGTCCGGCTCCTGCGAGGCGAGCGGCGCCGGTGCGGTTGCGCACGCGCCGAGCAGCGCTGCGCAGAGGACAGCGGCTGCAGCGCGGACCAGCGGCTTCGGGCCGGGCACCGAGCAGATCCCCCGCGGAACGGCCGCGGGACGGAAGGGGAAACCGCTCATGCAATGACCTTGTTGGCGGTGAGATCCCAGCCCGCGCCGACGTTTCCGCCGCCCGCACCGTCTTCGCGCTTCTGCTGTGTGTAGGTCCAGCGGATCTTGCCGTAGCTGAAGCTCACGCTTTCCTGCGGGAAGCCCTGGTCATTCGCTGCCCCGCCGGATTGCACGCGTGATACCAGCACCTGCTCGAGCTTCACTTCCATGTACTTCACCTTGTCGCCGCCCGCACGGCACAACTCGAGGACGACCTCCTTGATGTGCTTGCCGGTGCAGCAGGCTTCGTAGAGCTTGGGGCTCGACTTGTCGAGCAGATGCACGATATCGAAAGTTCCATGATTGACGCGTTCGGCGGTCGCACCGCCAACCGAGCTGGCGGTCGCCGAGGCCGGCTGCTCCATGCCGTGCGCGAAAGACAGGATCTCGATCCAGTCCTTGTGCTTGTCGTCGGTGCATTCGCCCGGAATGCCGTCGATCTTGAGAAATGCGTCGAATGCCATACTGATCTCCAGAAATGGTGGTAAGGGATGATGAGGAGGGGCGGGTTCACGACTCAGCGGACCGCCTTGGGGAGTTCGGCGACCAGGCGGAGCGAAATCGTCAGTTCGTCGAGCTGGAAATGGGGGCGCAGAAAGGCGGCGGCGCGATAGACGCCTGCTTTGCCCGGAACTTCGACGACGTCGACCCGTGCTTCGCGAAGCGGATACTTCGACTTCGCTTCCTGCGACGCCGAGTCGTCGAGCAGCACGTACTGCGCGAGCCAGGCATTGAGGAAATCCTGGACGTTTTGCCGCGAAGCGAAGCTGCCGATCTTGTCGCGCATGATCGACTTCATGTAATGCGCGATGCGCGACACCGCGAAGATGTAGGGCAGTTGGGTCGATAGGCGCGCGTTCGCGTTGGCCGCGTCGGTGTTGTAGCTTCGCGGCTTCTGCGCGGACTGGCCGCTGAAGAACGACGCGTAGTCGGTGTTCTTGCAATGCACGAGCGAAATGAAGCCGAGGTCGGCGAGGAGCTTTTCGCTACGGTCGGTAATCGCCACTTCGGTGGGGCACTTCAGCGCCACTTCGCCGTCATCGGTGCGGAAAGTGTGTGCGGGAAGTCCGTCAACCAGCCCTCCCCCTTCGACGCCGCGGATCGCCGCCAGCCAGCCGAATTGGGCGAACGCCTCGGTCAGCCGCGCCGCATATGCATAGACGGCGTTGGTCCAGAGGTACTTGTCGTGCTCGGTGCCATCGACGTTTTCCTCGAAATCGAACGCATCGACGGGGCAGGTCTCGGCCCCGTAAGGTAGCCGCCCAAGCACCCGCGGCAACACGAGACCGGTGTAGCGCGCATCCTCGGAATCGCGGAACGCTTTCCACTTCGCGTACTCGACAGTATCGAAAATCTTCGCGAGATCCCGTGGCCGTCCGATGTCGGCGAAGCTTTGGATGCCGAAGAGCGCCGGCGCAGCGGCGCTGATGAACGGAGCATGGGCGGCCGCGGCGACGTGAGACAGCTGCTCGAGGAGATAGAGGTCTTCCGGATGACGGGAGAACGCGTAGTCGCCGATGAGCGCCGCATACGGCGCGCCGCCGAACGTACCGTACTCTTCTTCGTAGATCTTCTTGAACAGCGCGCTCTGGTCGAAGTCGGGCGACGCCCGGAAGTCCTTCACCAGGTCCTTTCTGGAGACGTTCAGCACCTTCAATCTCAGCATCGTGCCCGTTTCGGACTTGTCGACGAGGTGCTTCAAACCCCGCCACGACGCCTCGAGCGCCTGGAAGTCGGGCTCATGGAGGATTTCGTTGAGCTGGCCGGAAAGGAGCGCGTCGATCTCGGCGATTCGCGCGTCTATGCTCGCCGCGAGATCCCCGCTCACGGCGACGGCACCTGCTAGCACCTGATCGACGAGTTCGCCGATGAGATCGTGAGCGCGGGTTCGTTCGGAGTCGCTGGTCGCGACTCGGCTCTGTTCGATGATGGTGTCGAGCAGCGACGCGTTGGACGCTACGAGCGGCGCGGAGGCGGCGGCTACGTGAGCCTGCATCTGGGCGCTCATTCCCTTTCCTCGCCATGCGGCGACGCGTCAGGACGTATCTCGCGCAGCCGTGCGGTATCGCGCAACACGTCGTCGAGCAACTCCTCCAGCCGGTCGTTGGCGACCATTTTGTTGCGCAGTTCGGCGAGCCGCTCCCGTGCCTCCAGCAATCGGCGCAGCGGCTCGACCTGGCGCACGACGTTCTGCGGCTCGAAGTCGGCCAGTGCGTTGAATTCGAGTTCGACCCCCAACTGGGTGTCGTCGTCGCGCAAGCGATTGGCGACGCGCATTTCGAGTCGAGGCCCCATACCCTTCAGCACCTCGTCGAAGTTGTCGCGATCGACCTGGACGAAACGCCGCTCCTTGAGCTTCGGGAGATCACGGCTGCCATGGCCCGAATATTCCCCGAGGACGCCGAGCACGAACGGAAGCTCCTTGGTTTCGATGGCGTCACCGAGCTCCACGTCGTAGGTGATCTGAACGCGCGGCGGGCGGACTCGCGACAGTTTTTTCTGGGTACTTTCTTTTGACATTTGGATACCTCCAGCCGCGGGATTATATATGTGTTTATCATATTTTCAACCGATGCTGCAGGCGAGCTGTTCGAGGATCCCGCACAAGCCATGAAGGCTCAGCGACGGGTCGGCAAGCTGCCCACCGAGGATGTACGCGGCTTCCACGTAGGCGTGGTGCCTGCACCAAGGCGATGTGTCGTCGTGCATGTCGATGACACTCGGCGCGTCCGGCGGCCTGCCCCACAGGAGCCCGAGAAAACGCTCCGATAAGCCGTGCGGCGCCAGCGCGAGGTAGCGCCGCCCCGCGAGTTCGACGACGAAACCTTGCGGTATCGGCGCGCCCTGCACGCGCGTCGCCGCACGGTACAGGGCAAGCCAAGCGCCCCAGCCGAGGGCATCCTCCCCGGCGCGGGCCGGAAGCGGCAGCAACATGACCTGCCGCGGTGCGCTTCCCGCGTAACGCCGCGCGAGCGAGACGTAGAACAGGAAGGCGAGCAGGTGCGCTTCGAGCGGCCCGCGCGTGGCATCGAGCAGGTCGCGCTGCAGAGAGGCTGCCGGCGTCCGGTGCAGGTGACGCGCGAGAACAGTGCTCGCGAGCTCGAAGTCCGAAGCGCGTCCAGCGAGGAGCGCGACATGCGCTTCGAGATATTGGCGGCACGCGATCAGTTCGCTCGCGTTGGCGACCGCGCTGTCGAGTTGCTCGCGCAACCCCAGCAGGAACAGCTCGTTGGCGACCGCCCGCTCGGCATCCAGCGACCCGACCCGCAACGCCGGCAACACGACGCCGGCGACGAGCGGGTAGAGCCGGCCGGCGCGATCGCGACTCGGGCGCAGGACACCGAAGAATGCGCTCCGTCCGTCGTCCGACCCGAAGTGGAATTCGCTGCAGCCCCGGGCCAGATACGATTCATCGGTCCAGCCGGGTTCGGCCGAGGACCAGGCGAGACTCTTTCCGAGAAGCGTGTCGAAATCGACGACAGCGGAGTGATCGGCATTCACGCGAACGAAATCGTCGCGCCGTGCGACCTTGCCGAAGATCGCGAACTGCGGCTGCACCTCGCGGCCACGGATGAAACCGATGGACATGGGTTGGCGACCTCAGGGCGTGATCCGCTCGGGCAAGCTGAGCCGCCGCAAGCTGGAGAGCTGGAGCGGGCTGACGCCGGCAAGATTGCGAAAGCGCAGCTTCACGACGCGGTCTCCGCGTTCTCCTTCGACCCGCCACGCGAGCTGCGCGGTGCCGTCACCGAGCTCCTGTTTGCTCGCGTCGCCGAGGAGGCGAAGGAAGCCCATCCTGCCCGCCTGGTTCGCGACAACGGCGACCGCACCGCCGAAGTCGACGACCTGGATGCGGGCGCCGCGGCGGTCGTCCTCTCCCGGCCACTTGAACTCCTGCCACGGCTGCGGCCCATTGCGGTAACGAAGCATCTTCCCGCCGATCTCGACGCTGATTTCGCTCAGGCCGGGCGTCGGCACAGGCTGCAATTCGAAGCGTCCCTCGGCGCCGTCCTCGCTCAGCTTGTCTCCGAGAACGGACAGGCGACCGACACCCGACAGGAACGACGCATTGAAGCGCAGCCCCTGGTTGCCCCACGTCCGCGGAGCCATCTGCTCGCCGCGGCGCACAACGAGCCCCTCGAGATGCCGGTCGACGAAGCGCACGAGCGTTCCATCCGCTCGCATGAAGCGGGCGATGTCGGCGAGCGCCGCGTCGTGCTCGGTGTCGCTGAACGGATACTTGTCGGCAAGCGTGCGCCACGACGGATAGATCTCGCGCTGCCAGGCCAGGTTGAGGTCCTGCTCGACCGGGGGGATCAGCGCACCATAGGCGAGGATCAGCGGACGGACCAGAACCGGCCGCAGCATGCGCCGGGAGGCTTCGTTCGCGCTCGCAAGCATCACCCCGTCGACATACTGCAGTGCCTGGGCGAGCTCCGATCCCGACCCGTCGAGGGTCGAGCGCATCAGTTGCCGCGCGACGGAAGCCGGGTCGTCGTGAGCGGCCGCCGCCACGAGCCTCCCCCGCACGCGCGCGAGTTGTTCCAGATAGCCTGCCATCATCGAAGCCGCGTCGCCCTCGCCGGCGATCGCCGCGACGGTCTCGAACTCCCGCCCGAGCTCGCCGCGCCGAGGCGGATGCGGTGCCGGCACCGACAGTCCGTCTGCTCCAGTCGACGCCCCCCCGGGCGCAGACGTCGCCCCCGGCTCGTTGTCCCAGGAAGTTTCGTGCGCCATCCGCGCGAGCAGCAATCGGATCGGGGAAGACGGCGGATCGGCGAGCCGCGCGAGCGCGTCGGCCGTCTCGGCCAGTCCGCCCTGTTCGAGCACCGCGATCCCTTGCAGGAATGCAGTCCAGGCCCGGGCATAGTCGTCGCGATACAGCGCTTCGAGCTCGAGCCGGTTCTTTTCCGCAACGGCCCCGTCGCCCAAGCTGTCTTCGTGCGCCAGCGCGAGGACCCAGTCGTCACTCTTGATCCCGCCGCGGCTGACGTCGCGCAGCGCACCGCGCACGTACTGCTCCCAGGCTTCGCGCGTGAACACTCCCGGGACGACGACGCTGCCGCCGACGATGCCCGCGTCCTTGCCGGCGAGGATGCGCGACACCGAAAGCGGCGCGAAGCGAGTGTTTGCGCGCGTCTTCAATTCGTTGTAGACGCGCTCGGTGGCCGACATCTGCTGCAGCGAACCGCGCAAGGCGCCGCGCGCGCGCTCGATCACCTGCTGCTCGTTGTCGATCAACGGCAGATCCGGCGCCCCGATCTGCGCGATGTAGAACGCGGCGACCCGCTCCGCCAGCGCGATGACCGCCGCCGTATCGTGCTCACCACGGTTCTGCTCCAGCCACGGACGCCAGTGACGCGGCAGCTGGTCGCTCAAGTGCGCCTCTTCCATGCGCCGTTGCTCGTGCAGCATCAGGTAGGTCTTGAGTGCGTTGTAGCTGTGTTCGAGATTGGCGCCATTGCCTTTCGGACGCGGCCGGACCGGTTCGGTGACTGCCTCGGCTGCGACAGGCGGCGGCATTTCGGAGGGCGCGACGGCCATCCCGCGAAGAGGAATGATCGGTAGCCGGGAGGACGCGGGCGGCGGCACCGGACGGCTGGCGTTTCGGGGAGCGCGCGCCTGCGCGAGCTGGGGAGCCGGCCCGCTCCCCGACAGGGTCTCTTCCAGACTCGCCTTCACCGGCGCGAGCATCACCGTTCGCAGGCCCGCGAAATACTGCTTTCGCAACACCGTCTCGAGGGGCTCGCCGCGGTATAGCCCCATCCCGATGCGCCACGGATGCCCGTGCTCGCGGTAGCGCTGGAACTCCTCCAGGCGCCGCTGCAGCAGCACGAGCCCTTCGAGGCGGTCCAGGAGATGCGCGCTCGCGATCAGTTCGGTGGCCTGCTGCGATTCGGTATGCGCCGCCTCGATCAGCTTCTGGTTGCCGACGAAAGCCCACGTCAGTCCCGCCGACAGCACGGCGAGCATCGTCAGCCCGCCAGCCAGACCCGCGAACCGCCAGCGGTTGCGGGCCGGCCGGGTCTGGCGCGCGATGAGGTGCTGATCCGGGAAGAGCACTTCGCCGAAAAGGTCGCGCAGGAAATAGCTGTGGGACGTCGGCGTCTGCCTGCTTTCCAAGCCGCCGCGGGCGATACCGAAACGCTCCCCCACCCGCGCGGCCGCAGCGACCTGCGGGCTCCCGTGCTGCAGCGCGCTCGTCAGATAGAAGCCGCGCAACAACAGGCGGGAGTGGTAGGGATCGTCCTCGTGCAGTAGCGCGACGAAGCGGCACAACGCATCGCGAAGCGCACGGAACTCGATCGGAAACGCGAACAGCGACGCGTCGGAGCGGCGACCGCGATTCGTCCGGAGCCGCTCGTCGCTCATCTCGCGCAGTCCCTCGCACAGCGCATCGAAATGCTGGCCGACGACCCGCTCCGCGTCGAAGTCGTCGCCCTGGTCGTGCGCGAGCGTCGCCCCCCATACTCCGCTCCGCTCGTCGGGAGAAAGGTGCGAGAAGAACTGCGCGAAGCCGGCGAGCAGGTCGAGCTTCGTGACCACGAGGTAGATCGGAACCTGAAGGCCGAAGGCCACGTCGATCTCGTGGATGCGTTCGCGGATCTGGCGCGCGTACACGGCGAAGCGCTCCGAGCGCCAATCAGCGAGTTCCGTGAGGCTGACGGCGACGAGAATTCCGTTTACCGGCGCGCGCGAGCGATGGCGCTTCAGCAACTTCAGGAACGCAAGCCATTCGGCGCGATCCTCGCTCTGCGTCGCATAACGCCCGGCCGTATCGAGCAGCACCCCCTCCGCGGCGAAAAACCAGTCGCAGTGACGGGTGCCTCCGACGCCCTGGACGCCGTGCTTGTCTGCGAGCGGGAAGGTCAGCCCGGAGTTTTGAACCGCGCTGCTTTTCCCGGCCGCCGGGTGACCGATGACCATGTACCAGGGCAGCTCGTACAGCGCCGCATTTCCACCTGCGTCGCCAATGCGCGACTGCCGGAGGGTGGCGATCGCCGACAGCAGGCCCTGACGCAGCGCCGCGACTTCGGCGCGCCGCTCGGGCCGGGCGTCGATGACCGCCTCGTCGGCCTGGCGCTGCAGCATCTTCGCTATGAGGCCCCCGGAGCGTCGCGCGAGAATGCTGCGGCCGATCAGCGCTGCAACGCCGATCGCGACGAAGATGACGATGCCGAGCACGCGCGATGACGTGCTAGTCAAGCCGAACAACGGACCGACATACCAGATCAGTGCCGCAATCAGCAAATAGCCGGTACCTGCCGCAAGTGCGGCGATATTGAATCTTTTGTTCATCGTCTTGAATCTGCAGAAAGAAAGGGGACTGCTCAGCCCCCGGTCGTCAGGGGCCGATTTGCCGACTCGACATGACCGTAGTCGCGCAGCGACCAGCGTCCGCCCCATACCAGCCCGGCGGCCTCGACCTCCTCGCCGAGCGCCTGGTAGGCCTGCCACGCCCACGGGTCACGCTCGGACAGGATGATCCGTCCGTCCCGCAGCGGCGCGAGGTCCGCGGCCAGTCCGAACTGGTGCCTGCTCTGGAAGCCGCGCGCCTGCGTCAGCCGTTGCTCACTGTCGGCCAGAAGGTCCTGGCGTTCCGGCGAGCGATAGCCTTCGATCAGCACCACCGGATAGCCCCGCCGCTCCATCTTCGCCGCGATGTCGAGCACTGCACGCGCGAAACGCGGTTCGAGCCTCCCCCAGTCCCGATCCGCAGTCGCGAGGGTCGGCCTCGCGTCCGAGACGAACGACGACGGCGGTAAAAACGGCGGCGAAACGAGCACCTCCGCGTCTGAGCGGAACGGAAGACGCAGCGCCTCCGCGTCGGACGACGGCACGGCGCTCTGCAATCGGCCGGCGAGCCCTGCCGAAAAGGCGGCCATCCCACCTACGATGAGCATCACGAGTGAAAGCCAGCGCACGGACGGCCGACCGAACGGCGCTGCGAGTTTCGCCCGCAACCGACCCCTACCCCTTCCCACCGGCGGCGACGGCGCGTTGCGTGCCGGCACGGAGGACTCCGCGAGCGGCGCATAGAAAAACCGTCGGGCGATCCAGCCGAGACCGAGAATCAAGCCGACGAGCGCCGAAAAGAGCCACAGGGAAGCGGGGGAATGCATGAGAAGTGGAGGGTTTTTGGACATGGGCGAGCGTCCGCAAAGGGGCGCCGTCAAATGCGAATAGCATGATATTTTATTCACGCGTCACATGTACAACAATTTGCAATTGACATAAAATCGCCGCTTTGCCGCTCTCGGCACCCGCTCACCCTCTTGCTCCAGCATGGTTTCCGATGTCGCCCGTCGCCGCCCCGCCGGTATTCCGCACCGTCATGCCGCCCGTCGCGGCGTTCGTTCTTGCCCCCCGCGAGCGGTTCAGGCGCGTTCTAAAGACGGCCCGCGGCGTCGCCATCCTGGCCGCCGTGGTTGCGGTCGGCGGCTGCGCGACGAAACCACCCTCCCTGCAGATCAATGTGGTCGCCGCGCCGACCATTAACCGCGACGTCGACGGCGAGCCGCTTTCGATGGTCGTGCGCCTGTACCAGCTCAAGGACCGGAGCGCGTTCGACCTTCTGACGTTCGATGCGGCAGCACGAGTTGAAGATGACAGGGAGCTTTTCGGCGACCAACTCGTGTCGCGCCGCGAGCTCCTGCTGGTGCCCGGAGGAAGCCGCTCGGAGGTCGAGACGCTCGCGCCCGAGGCCCGCTACCTCGGTATCGCCGGACTCTTCCGCGAGCCGGACAGCCAGCACTGGCGCGTTCTCGTCGACGCCCAAGCGATCAGTGCGAAAGGACTGCGCTTCCGGGTAGACGACTGCCATCTGACTCTGTTGGAGCCCGCAGCGCTCGCCATTCCGGGTCAACAGCCCGGCCACAAACCGCGCTGCCGCCCTGCGGCGAGCAGGGGCTAGGTCGGACAGGACGGGAGCGCAGGATGCTCAAGGCAAAACGCGTGCTTTGGGGCGAAGGAATGTTCCTGCGCCCGCAACATTTCCAGCAGCAGGCGCTATTTCATGACAACGCGATCATCGAACGCGTACGGTCGCTGCGACGCCATGCCTGGGGTGTGGACGCGCTCGATCTCGACGAGGCTGCGCTGAAGAACGGGCTGGTCCGCGTGGACCGGCTCGACGTCACGTTTCGCGACGGCACGCGCTGTGTCTCGCCCGGGTACGAGCCGCTTCCGCCGTCGCGCGATCTCGGCGACATCGCACAGGTCGACGTCGCGACGATCGTTTATGCATGCCTTCCCGACCTCAGCGCGTATGGACGCAACAGCCGGGACAGTGAAGTTACCGCGTCGCGCCCTCCGCGCTTTCGCAACGGCCGCGCGATGACGGCGGACCTCTACACCGAGGCACTGGAGGCGGAAATCACGATGCTCGAGCTCGACCTGCGCCTGATGGCGGCCGAGGAGAATCGCGACGGCTACGAGTGCGTGCCCATCGCGCGCGTCGTGAAGGACGCGAGCGGCCAATGGCGCATCGACGCCGACTGGCTACCGCCCATGACCTGCTGCCGGGCGGTGCCGCAGCCTCTGCGCCTGATCCGGCGTCTGCTCGACATCCTGCTCGTGAAGAGCGACGCCCTCGGGCGGATCCACCGCGAGCGCACGAAGAGCGTGATCGAATACGGCACGAGCGATATCGCGTCGTTCTGGCTGCTGCATACGGTCAATCGCAACTTCGCGCGCCTCAACCATCTTTTCGACGCCGCGCCACTGCATCCCGAAGAGCTGTATCTCGCACTCGCCGAACTCTACGGCGAGTTGCTGACGTTCTCGAGCACCCGTTCCCTCGCGGACCTGCCGCGATACCGTCACGAAGACTTATTCGCGACGCTCGACGTCCTCGACACCGGCATTCGCGAGTTGCTCGACACGGTGATCTCGTCCCGTTACGCCGTCATCCCGCTCGACACGCCGAGGCCGTCGTTCCATATCGGCCGTATCGAGTCAGACCGGCTTGTCGAGGGCGTGGACTTCTACCTGTCGGTGCAGGGCGAGATTCCGGCGGCGCAGATCATCGAGACCGTCCCGTTGAAGCTCAAGGTCGGCGCTCCGGACGATGTCGACAAGATCCTGAACTCCGCGCTGCGCGGCGTGAATCTGACCCACGCGGCGCAGACACCGGCGGCCATCCCGGTGCGCGTCGGCAACCATTACTTCGCGCTGGAACCGCAGGGCGCGATTTTCGAGCGCATGCTGCGCGCACGCTCGATATGCATCTACGTGCCGCAAACGCTGGCCACCCTCAAGCTGGAACTGATCGCCGTATTCCGATGACCGCCTCTCTCTCCCTGGCCAACGAATTCGCGCCGTCGGACGGATCGTTCCGGCCGTCCCGACCGATCGCCGTCGGCACGCCCGACACCCCGACACTGCGAGGCCTGCTCGAAGACGGCATCTATCTGCTGTTCCTCCTGCGCGACCGCAACGCGCCCGAATCGCTCGGCACCTTCACTCAGCGCATCGACGGTTTTCTCGCCGACTTCGAACGCCACGCGCACAATTTCGGCAAGCCCGGCGAAGCGATCGAGCACGCGAAATACGCCTTCTGTTCGCTGCTCGACGAAATCGTCCTGGCTTCGGAATTCGGGATTCGCGAGGAGTGGGAGCGGATGCCGCTGCAGCTGCGGCTGTTCGGAGAACATCTCGCCGGCGAGGCGTTTTTCGAGCGACTGGAAACATTGCGCGTCGATCCGGCGCAGAACATCGAGGCGCTCGAAGTCTTCCACACCTGCCTCCTCCTCGGCTTCCAGGGGAAGTATCTTCTCGAAGGGGAAGAGAAGCTCGCCTATCTTACCCAGCGCGTCGGGCAGGACATCCGGCAGGTACGCGGCGGCAAGGCGGAATTCGCGCCGCACTGGAAGCTCCCCCATCGCTTTCCGGCCTACCTTCGCAACGAACTGCCGATCTGGCTCTATTTCGCGCTGCTGGCCGCCGTGGCGGCGGCGATGGTCCTCGCCTACGGCACGCTGCTGGATAACCGGCTCGACGATCTGTTCGGTCTGTGAAGCATCCGAGGTGAGCCGATGAAGACCGCTCGCGGGCCGGACCGAGGGCTGCCCTCGTTACTGGACCGCCTTCTCGACGACGAGCCGGACACGACGTTGGATGCCGCTCCCCCGCCTTTGGGCGCGACCGGGGCGAAGGCCGCGCTCGCCCGTGACCTGGAAGCGCTTCTCAACACGCGCGCCAGCGACCTCGCTGCAATCGACGCGTTTCCGTTCGCGGCGCAATCGATGCTCACGTTCGGAATTCCCGACTTCAGCGGACTGAGCCTCCTGAGTACCGACGACTGCGAAACGCTGCGGGAACGGGTGCGGCGGACGATCGGAGCGCACGAGCCGAGGCTGACACGAGTCCGCGTGACGCTCGACGCGCTCCCCGGCGCCGAGCGCAAACTGCGCTTTCGCGTCGAGGCGGTGCTCCGCAGGCCCTACGAAGCCCCGGTCCGCTTCGACGCGGTGCTCGACCTTGCGTCTTCCGCCTACCGCGTGGAGGAGTGACGCGACGAAGTCAGGCACCTGCGGCATCCGGCGCCGCGTTCAACTCGGCCATCGACTCGCCGATGACTTCGCGCGCGGCCGTCGTCTGATCCTCGCTTATCGTGTGAGCGAGCAGGATCACGTGACCCTTCGATAGCGCGTCCTTGACGAGATCGGAGACGTCGCCCTTGTTCCGCTGCGCGCCCGCTGCGCCGCCGACGATCGCACCGGCGCTCGCGCCCCAGCCGAGCATTGCCAGCGGGGCGAGCAACGGACTCGCGACGAACAGGCTGAGGTTTGCCGCGGCGATCGCGACTGCGCCGACGGCTCCCGCCGCGGTTCCGACGACCGTGCCGATCGCGGTCTCGCGCAACACTTCCTTCAGCACGTCATCGCTGTCGGCGGAAAGCGCCTCGCGGTCGCTCTGGCGGAACGACGCGAAGACCTTCACCTTGTCCGGAGCGAGCCCTCGCTCGACGAGGCGATCCCGTGCCGCCTGTGCTTCGACTCGCGTCTCGTAGATCCCCAACACCCTGTGCAAGTAATGCTCCATCGCAATTCTCCTCGTCGGCAAGTTTCGGGATCGGCGCGCTTCGCCGTGGACGGCTGGGCCGTCTACAGAAGACACCGCGATTACGGGAAAGTCCCGCGGTGCTTCTTCTCCATCTCCTCGGTGTTGTGCTCGGGCGTCACGCCGATCCGCTCCTGGTTTTCGCGCTGCTTGCTCGCGTCGCCGCGCGCATCCTCGCCGGCCATGCCGCCGGCGCGGTGGTGGCCCGCACGCTGCGGGTCGTGGGTCTTGTCGGGTTGGGGTCGGTTCGCCATGTCGTGATCCTCCTCGCTTTACGCACCTCCGATGCCTTCGATGACGACACCGGTGCCGTCGCAGTTGGCGCAGGGTTTGCCATTGACCTTGCCGGTTCCCTGGCAGGTCCGGCAGGTGTTCTCGCCGGTGCCGGGCGTTCCTGGCGGTGCCTGGTCCCCCGGATGCGTTTCCGGCTTGGTCGGCCGGGTACTCTCGTTGCTCATCTCTTTCCTCCTTCTTCCCTTTCCACTCCCCACTCCCGGGCTAGCGGATGCTGGTCGGCGACGCGGTTTGCGTGCTGCCGCAGGCGACGGAGCGCATGGGCGTGATAGACGCTCGAGCCGCGGTCCGGCACAGCCGAAGCCGCGATGCAAAAGCCGTTCCCTGCCCCGGTCGCGCAATGTTCGGAGCGGCTTCCGATGCGGGTACACCCCTAGCCGCGTCGCATTGACGCTTTCCGATGCCCGGTGTTAACTTAGCCCGGCAGCAAAGGATCGAAATTCCATATGCGTTCAACATGACGACTTATCGCCGCTCGATAAGTCGGAGCCGTATGTGGATGTCGTTTGGCGCCGCGCACCTGCTGGCGGCACAGTTCAGCTTCGATAGCGGGACAGGATCTGCCGGACCCGATGAGCAGCGATTTCATCCTCGAGACGCGAAACCTGACCAAGGAATTCAAGGGTTTCATCGCCGTCGACAATGTAAACCTGCGGGTGCGCAGGGGCTCGATCCACGCGTTGATCGGGCCGAACGGCGCGGGCAAGACTACGGTCTTCAATTTGCTGACCAAGTTCCTGACGCCGACCCGCGGCACGATCCACTACAACGGCCATGACATCACCGGCGAGAAGTCCGCGCAGATCGCGCGACGCGGCGTCGTGCGCTCGTTCCAGATCTCCGCGGTTTTTCCGCACCTGACCGTGCTCGAGAACGTGCGCGTCGCCTTGCAGCGCAAACTCGGCACGAGCTTCCACTTCTGGCGCTCGGAGAAGAGTCTGGACGTCCTGAATGGGCGCGCCGCCGAACTCCTCGCCGCCGTCGACCTGCAGTCCTTCGCCGACACGATGACGGTCGAATTGCCCTACGGACGCAAACGCGCGCTCGAAATCGCGACGACGCTGGCGCTCGACCCGGAGTTGCTGCTGCTCGACGAGCCGACGCAGGGCATGGGCCACGAAGACGTCGGCCGCGTCGCCGACCTGATCAAGCGCGTGTCGGCGAATCGCACCGTGCTGATGGTCGAGCACAACCTCGGCGTCGTGTCCGATCTGTGCGACACGATCACCGTCTTGCAGCGCGGCGCGGTGCTCGCCGAGGGGCCGTACGAACAGGTATCGGCGGACTCGCGGGTCCTCGAGGCCTACATGGGGACGCAACATGCGTGACGCGAGCGAGCGCGGCGCCGCCGTCGAGATGCTGCGCGTCAGCAAGCTCCACGCGTTCTACGGCGAATCGCACATCCTTCACGGCATCGACTTCGACGTTAACCGCGGCGAGCTCGTGACGCTGCTCGGCCGCAACGGCGCCGGCCGCACGACGACGCTGAAGGCGATCCTCGGACTCGTCGGCCGGCGCAGCGGCTCGGTGATGATCAACGGCCGCGAGGTCATCGGTCTGCCGACGCACCGCATCGCGCACTTAGGCGTGGGCTACTGCCCGGAGGAACGCGGCATCTACGCGAGCCTGTCGGCCGAGGAGAACCTGCTGCTGCCGCCGACGGTGAACAGCAGCGGGATGTCGCTCGACGAGATCTACGAGATGTTCCCGAATCTCTCCGAGCGCCGGCACAGCCCGGGCAGCCGCCTCTCGGGCGGCGAGCAGCAGATGCTCGCCATGGCGCGGATCCTGCGCACCGGCGCGCGGCTACTGCTGCTCGATGAGATCACCGAAGGCCTCGCGCCGGTGATCGTGCAAACACTCGGGCGCGTCATCACGAAGCTGAAGGAAAAGGGGCTCACGATCATCATGGTCGAGCAGAACTTCCGCTTCGCCGCGCCGCTCGCCGATCGGCATTACGTCATCGAGCACGGACGGGTCGTCGAGACGGTCAGGCGCGAGGAACTCGACGCGAAGATGCACGTGCTGCAGAAGCTGCTGGGCGTTTGACGCAACAGAACAACAAGGAGGAGACAAATGAAACGGAGAGCTCTCGCTTCGGCGGTCGCCGCGGCAGTGATCGTTGCAGGGCCTGCCTTCGCGCAGTCAGCCAAGATCAGCGACGGCGTCGTGAAGTTCGGCGTGCTGACCGACATGTCGGGTACGTATTCGGACCTCGCCGGGCCGGGCACGGTCGCCGCCACCCAGATGGCGATCGACGACTTCATCGCGAAGGAAAAGCCCGACTTCAAGATCGAGATGATTTCGGCCGACCACCAGAACAAGGCTGACATTTCCGCGAACAAGGCGCGCGAATGGATCGACACGCAGAAGGTGGACGCGCTCGTCGACCTCGTGACGACCTCGACCGCGCTCGCAGTGATGAAGGTCGCCAACGAGAAGAACCGTGTCACGCTGGTTTCGGGCGCCGGCTCGACACCGATCACGAACGAGCAATGCAACGACACGACCGCGCACTGGACCTATGACACGTATTCGCTGCCGGTCGGCACCGCGAAGGCCGTCGTGGCGCAGGGCGGCAAGACCTGGTACTTCATCACCGCGGATTACGCGTTCGGCCATTCACTCGAGAAGAACACGTCGGACGTCGTCAAGAAGAGCGGCGGCAAGGTGCTCGGCAGCGTCCGCCACCCGTTCCCGGGCAGCGACTTCTCGTCCTTCCTGCTGAGCGCGCAGGCGTCGGGCGCGCAGGTGATCGGACTGGCGAACGCCGGCAACGACACGATCAACTCGATCAAGCAGGCGAAGGAGTTCGGCATCACGCCGAAGCAGACGCTCGCCGGCCTGCTGATGTTCATCTCCGACGTCCACAGCCTCGGCCTCGACGCGACCCAGGGCATGTATCTGACGACCGGCTTCTACTGGGACTACAACGACGAGACGCGCGCGTGGTCGAAGCGCTTCTTCGACAAGATGAAGCGCATGCCGACGATGGTGCAGGCCGGCAACTATTCGTCGGTCTACCACTACCTGAAGGCGGTCAAGGCCGCCGGCACCGACGAGGCGAAGGCGGTGATGACGAAGATGCGCGAGATGCCGGTCAACGACTTCTTCGCGAAGAACGGCAAGCTGCGCATCGACGGCCGCATGGTCCATGACATGTACCTCGCGCAGGTGAAGAAGCCGTCGGAGTCGAAGTACCCGTGGGATTACTACCACATCCGCCAGGTGATTCCGGCCGACCAGGCCTTCATCCCGCTGTCGGAAAGCACCTGCCCGCTGGTGAAGAAATAACCCGCTGATCCGCCCGCGACCGTCGGCGCCTGCTGCTGCGCCGAAGGCCGCGGGTCGAAACCAGGCTCCCCCAAATGGACATCCTCGGCGTTCCGATCCAGGCCCTGATGGGCCAGTTGCTGATCGGGCTCATCAATGGCTCGTTCTACGCGATCCTGAGCCTCGGTCTGGCGATCATTTTCGGCCTGCTGAACATCATCAACTTCGCGCACGGCGCGCTCTACATGGCCGGTGCGTTCTTCGCGTGGATCGCGATGGATGCGCTCGGCATCGACTACTGGGTCGCGCTGGTCGCGGTGCCGATCGTCGTCGGTGCGATCGGCATGCTGATCGAACGCACGATGCTCAAGCACCTGTACCGGCTCGATCACCTGTACGGGCTGCTGCTGACCTTCGGCCTCGCGCTGATCATCGAAGGCCTGTTCCGCTACCGCTTCGGCATTTCCGGGCAGAGCTACCCGGTGCCGGAGCTGCTGTCCGGCGGCTTCAACCTCGGCTTCATGTTCCTGCCGAAGTACCGCGCGTGGGTCATCGCGGTCTCGCTCGTCGTCTGCTTCGGCAGCTGGTACATCATCGAGCGCACGAAGCTCGGCTCCTATCTGCGCGCCGGAACGGAGAACCCGCAGCTGCTGCAGGCCTTCGGCATCAACGTGCCGCTGATGATCACGCTGACCTACGGCTTCGGCGTCGCGCTCGCAGCATTCGCCGGCGTGCTCGCGGCACCGCTGTTCCAGGTGAACCCGGTGATGGGGTCGAACCTGATCATCGTCGTGTTCGCGGTCGTCGTGATCGGCGGCATGGGTTCGATCATGGGCTCGATCATCACGGGGCTCGGCCTCGGGCTCGTCGAAGGGCTCACCCGCGTGTTCTACCCGGAAGCGTCCGCGGTCGTGATCTTCGTGATCATGGGCGTCGTGTTGCTGCTGCGGCCGGCGGGCCTCTTCGGGCGCGAGCGCTGAGCCGCCGAGCGCGGAAAGCACGCATGCATCGCCACCTCCACCAACCCTCTGAACCGGACCGGGCGCAATGAAAGGCAAAACCATCGGTTGGGTCGTCCTGATCGTTCTCGGACTCGTCGCGCCCTTCATCATCTATCCGGTGCTGGTGATGAAGATCCTGTGCTTCGCGCTGTTCGCCTGCGCGTTCAACCTGCTGCTCGGTTACACCGGCCTGCTGTCGTTCGGACACGCCGCCTTTCTCGGCTGGGCGGGCTACGTCTGCGGCTACGTCGTGAAGGAAATCGGCCTGACGCCCGAGCTGGGGGTCCTCGCCGGCACCGCGATGGCGGCCGCGCTCGGCTTTCTCTTCGGCAGCCTCGCGATCCGCCGCTCGGGAATCTACTTCGCGATGATCACGCTCGCGCTCGCGCAGCTGATGTATTTCCTCGCGCTGCAATTCCCCTTCACCGGCGGCGAGGACGGGCTGCAGGGCGTGCCGCGCGGACGCCTGTTCGGCATCGTCGATCTCGGCGAGCCCTTGAACATGTACTACTTCGTCCTCGCGATCTTCCTCGGCGGTTTCTGGCTCATCCACCGCACGATCCACTCGCCATTCGGCCAGGTGCTGAAGGCGATTCGAGAGAACGAGCCGCGGGCGGTGTCGCTCGGCTACGACGTCGACCGCTACAAGCTGCTCGCCTTCGTGCTGTCGGCCACGCTCTCCGGGCTCGCCGGCGCAACGAAGACGCTGGTGTTCCAGCTCGCGTCGCTGACCGACGTGCATTGGCACATGTCGGGCGAGATCGTGCTGATGACGCTGCTCGGCGGCATGGGCACGGTGTTCGGCCCCGTTGTCGGCGCAACCGTCGTCGTCGGCCTGCAGAACTACGGCGCCCAGCTCGGACAGTGGGTCGGCGTGCTCACCGGTGTCATCTTCGTGATCTGCGTGCTCGCGTTCCGCCGCGGAATCGTCGGCGAGTTGGCGGTGCTGATCAAGCGCTCGGGGATCCGGATCTAGGCTTCTCCCCTCCCGCCATCGGCCCGCGCGATGCCTTCCTCCCGCCGACTGTCGGCAGCGCGCCAAAGTGTTGTTTTTTTGGCGCGCGACGGATCCCGCACCGCGCCGGAACTCGGGATAATGCCGCCATTGGATAACTCGGGCGGAACCGTGTCCGGCAACACTGCAAACAAGCCGTCACCTCACCGGTGGTGGAGAATTTTCAAACGTCTCGTCCTCGTCCTGCTGCTGCTCGCGATCATCGCGGCCGTGGCCCTCGCGATGTTCGAGATGCGCACCTCCTGGTTCCAGTCGAGCGAGATCTCGCGCTATGCCGACGACCTCCGCTTCCGGGTCGAGTCCGGTCCGAGCGACGCGATCCGCTTCCCCACCCACGGCCCGTTCGACGTCCGGCTCGGCTACGCGCTGCTGCCGAGCTTCATCGAGCGGTTGCAAGCCCGCGGACTCGCGGTCGAAAGCCAGGCGCGGTTCTCGCCCGCGCTGATGGACTTCACCGCGCGGGGGTATTTCCCGCCTTATCGTGAAAAGACGCGCGCCGGGCTCGACGTCGACGGCGCGTACGGCGAGCCGGTGTACAGCGCGTCATACCCGATCCGCAATTACGCGTCGTTCGAGCAGATCCCGACACGCGTCGCGCAGAGCCTGCTGTTCATCGAGAACCGCGACCTGCTCGACGCCGAGCGACCGTACTTGAACCCGGCGGTCGACTGGGCGCGATTCGGACGCGCCGCGCTCGCGCAACTCGCGAAGATCGTCGACGAGGACCTGAACACCCCGGGCGGCAGCACGCTCGCGACGCAGATCGAGAAATTCCGCCACTCTCCGGACGGCGTTACTTATTCGGCTCAGGAAAAGCTGCGCCAGATGGTGTCGGCGAGCGTGCGGGCGTATCGCGGCGGACGCGAGACGCTGCCGGTGCGCCGCGACCTCGTGCTCGACTACCTCAACACCGTGCCGCTGTCGGCGGCCCCGGTCTACGGCGAGGTGCACGGGCTCGGCGACGGCCTGTGGGTATGGTTCGGCGCCGACTTCGCGCGCACCAACGAACTGCTCGCGGGCGCCGAGGGCGAAGGCGACGTCCTCGCAGCACAGGGCCTCGCATTGCGGCAAGTCCTGGGACTGATGATCGCCCACCGCCGGCCGTCGCATTACCTCGGCCGGGGCCGCGACGACCTCGCGCAACTCACCGACGCGCACCTGCGCGTCCTCGCCGAAGCGAAGGTCATCGGCCCGGGCTTGCGCGACGCCGCGCTCGCACAGCGTCTGAAGTTCCGCGACAGCATCGCGAACCCGCCGCGCACGCCGGTCACCGCCGACAAGGGTTCGACGCTCGTGCGCACGCGTCTCGCCGGCATGCTCGGCGTGTCGCTGTACGACCTCGACCGCCTCGACGTCGACGTCTCGGCGACGCTCGATCAGCGGCTGCAGCAGGCGGTCGGCGAGCATCTCGGACGGCTCGCCGACCCCGACTTCGCGCGTGAAACCGGCATCATCGGCGAGCGGCTGCTGACGCCCGCACAGCTGAAGGACGTGCGCTACAGCTTCACGCTGTTCGAGCGCACCTCCGACGGCAATCGCGTGAGGGTGCAGACCGACACCACGGACCAGCCGCTCGACATCAACGAAGGCAGCAAGCTCGAACTCGGCTCGACCGCGAAGCTGCGTGTGCTCGCGACCTACCTCGAACTCGTCGCCGAGTTGCACCGCAAATATTCCGAAGAGTCGGTCGAGACGCTGCGCAAGACGCCGGTCGACCATCAGGACCGACTGACGCGCTGGGCCCTCGACTACCTTATCGCGACGAGCGACCGCAACCTGCCGGCGATGCTCGAAGCCGCGCTCGAACGGCCGTTCTCGGCGAGCCCCGGCGAAGCCTTCTTCACCGGCGGTGGTCTGCACACCTTCAACAACTTCCGCAAGGAAGACAACGGGCGGGTGCCGACGATCCGCGAAGCGCTGCAGGAATCGATCAACCTCCCGTTCGTGCGCCTGATGCGCGAACTCGTGCGCCACACGATGTATCAGGTCCCCGGCAGCACGGCGAAACTGCTCGAGGACGACAGCGATCCGCGCCGCGACGAGTACCTGTCGCGCTTCGCCGATCGGGAAGGCCAGGTGTTCCTGCGCCGCTTCTGGCGCAAGTACCGGGGCCTGAAAGCCGAGGAAATCCAGGCGACGCTGCTCGACGGCCTGCGCCCGACCGCCGACCGCTTCGCCGCCGCCTACCGCTACCTGAATCCAGCCGCGCCGGCCGCCGCATTCAACGAGTTCCTGCGCGGCCGTCTGCCCGGCGTCGAACTCGGCGACGCGCGCCTTGCCGCCCTCTACAAGCGTTACGCGCCCGGCAGCTTCGATCTGCCGGACCAGGGTTACATCGCGCGCGTCCATCCCCTCGAACTCTGGCTCGCCGGCTATCTGATGGCGAACCCCGGCGCGAGCTATGGCGAGGCCGTCGAGGCCAGCGAGGACGAACGCCAGGCCGTCTACCGCTGGCTGTTCCGGACGCGCTTCAAGAACGCGCAGGATTCGCGCATCTACACGATGCTCGAAGTCGAAGCCTTCCTCGAGATCCATCGCCGCTGGGCGCGCCTCGGCTATCCGTTCAACCACCTCGTGCCGTCGCTCGCGACCGCGCTCGGCAGCGCCGGTGATCGTCCCGCCGCACTCGCCGAATTGATGGGGATCATAGTCAACGACGGGGTTCGCCTGCGCAGCGCGCGCATCGAGCGGCTGCACTTCGCGGCCGGCACCCCTTACGAGACGCTCCTCACGCGTCGGCCCGACGCCGGCGAACGCGTGATGGCGCCGGAAGTCGCGGCGGCCCTGCGCGGCGCGCTGTCGGAAGTCGTCGAAGGGGGCACCGCGCGCCGTCTCGCGGGCGCTTTCACGCTACCCGACGGCACGCCGGTCAAGGTCGGAGGCAAGACCGGAACCGGGGACAACCGCATTGTCGTCTCGGGCAGCCGTGGCGTCGCGCTGAACCGCACCGCAACCTTCGTGTTCTATCTCGGCCCACGCCATTTCGGCACGCTGACCGCCTACGTCATCGGGCGCGAAGCGGCGTCGTTCCGCTTCACGTCGGGCCTGCCGGTTCAGATCCTGAAGTCGATGACGCCGATCCTCATGCCGTATCTCGCCGCGCCGCCGCCCCCCGTTCCGCCAACGACGCAGGCACCGCAAGCGGCTCCGCCCGAAGAGGTCGTCGTGCCGGACGAGACGGATCCTCTGCAGGAGACCGATCCGTCGGAGAATCCGACTCCGCCACGAGACTCCGGCGCGTTGTAACGAACACCGCGATCGCGACAAACCCGATCGCGGCCGCCGCCGGCACGAACGGCCCGTCGCTCCCGGCAGCGAGCATGGCCCAGCTCAGGGTCAGCAACACGACCATCGCGAGCTTGGCGCGCGGCGGCACTTCGCGCCGCGTCTCCCAGTGATGCAGCAACGGGCCGAGACGGCGGTGCGAGCGCAGCCAGCGGTCGAGCGACGGGCAGCCGCGCCGGGCCGACCATGCCGCGGCAAGGACGAAAGGCGTCGTCGGCAAGCCCGGCAGGACGACGCCGAGGACCGCGAGGGCGACGCATCCGTACGCGAGCAGCGCGAAGGGCCAGCGCACCCGGTCATCCTGCGTCGCGTCCTTGTGGCGCGCGTGCCGGCGCTGCTCGGCGCCGGCGTCCGCGACTCGAGGCAGTTCCGGCCGCGAAGCGTGACCGGCATGCGGCGACGCGCAGACGTCCGCCCGACCATCGCTTCCGGCGGTACGACCTTCTTCCATCATCGCGTTTTCCTGCGTCCGACCGTCATCCGCTGGTCGCTCCCGTCTTCTGCATGCCTCTCAGGAGGTGCACTGCATCACGCGTGCGCACCGGGTCGCCTTGCGTTTCGTCAATCCTCGCCGCCCGCGACGCGCTGCCGGGCCAGCTATCGTTATCGACCCGACTGCCGGAAAACGCAAATCCGCGCGCTTGCGCCGAGTCCGCCAAAGCCCGTCGCGGCCCCGGGACGAAGTTGGCCGTACCGGCTTCCCGGGCTACTGCCGCAGCGCTCCGACGGGCAAAATCCTCACTGACGCGTTTGCGGTAAAACGACCGGCCCAACCGGCCTTCGACAGCCAGCGTGGCGCAAAGTCGAACGGCCCGCGCGGAACGTTCGCGCTGCAGCAACACTGCGCGCCGCGCATTTTTCCCTTTGAATATCTGCACCGGACCTTGTCCGGGACCGAGATGGAGACGCTGATGAAAGTATTCCAGATGGAGGAAGACTGGTTGCCCGAAAACCTGCGGCTCGGCACGCGCCCCGATCCGCAACCGCGTCGGGGCGAGGTGCGGGTGCGGATGCGGGCGTCAGCGCTGAATTACCGGGACCTGCTCGTGCCCAGGCACGGCTATGGCTCGCGGATGCAGGCGCTGCCGCTGATCATGCTCAGCGACGGGGTCGGTGTCGTTGACGCGATCGGCGAAGGGGTCACGCGATTCGCGCCCGGCGGCCGGGCGTGCCCGCTGTTCTTCCAGAGCTGGATGGGCGGCGAACCGAATTCCGCGCGTCTCGCGCGCAGCCTCGGCTGCGAGATCGACGGCACGATGGCTGAATTCATGGTTCTGCCCGAGGACGGCATCGCCGCCGCGCCGGCGCATCTCGACGACGCCGAAGCGGCAACGCTGCCGACGGCGGCAGTCACCGCATGGCGCGCCCTCGTGACCGAAGGCCGGCTCGCGCCCGGCGACAAGGTGCTGATCCAGGGCACCGGCGGCGTGTCGCTCTTCGCGCTGCAGTTCGCGAAGATGCTCGGCGCGTACGTCGTGTGCACCTCATCGAGCAACGACAAGCTCGCGCGGGCGAAGAAGCTCGGCGCCGACGAGACGATCAATTACCGCGAGGAGCCCGAATGGGGACGGCGCGCGCGAGAGATCGTCGGCGGCGAAGGCCTCGATCACATCGTCGAAGTCGGCGGCCAGGGGACGCTGCCGCAGTCGCTGCGTGCGATCCGCCCCGGGGGCACGCTCAGCATGATCGGCGTCCTCGCCGGGTCCTCACTGAGCGCATCGCTCGGCCTCGTCGTCACGCGCCACGTCCGCCTGCAAGGGATCACCGTCGGCAGCCGCGACGATTTTCTCGCGATGAGCGCGGCGGTTGCACAGCACCGGATGCGGCCTGTCGTCGACCGCGTGTTCGCCTTCGACGAACTGCACGCCGCGCTCGAATATCTCGCGAGCGGCGCGCATTTCGGCAAGGTCTGCATCGCGCACTGATACGCCGGCCGGCGTGGGCGCGACGCAGGCCGAACCGCTCCGTCAGGCCGCTTTGCGCCGGCGCGTCACCGCGAGCCCGCCGAGACCGATTCCGAGGAGCGCCAGCAGGCCGGGCTCGGGAACCGCGGCAACCGGAAGCGCGACCGGTGCCGCGACGGAACCCACATCGAAGAGGAACAGACGGTAGGTGGCGCTGAAGGTCCTCTGCTGGACCGTCTCCTCCCAGACGGCGAAATCGGTCGCTGTCAGCGCAAGCGGAAGCACGTCGTCGAGGCTCCCGATCTCCGCCGAGCCGATGCCGAGGTCGCTCAAACCCAGCTCCGCCTGCTCGAAATCGAGCGAAAACAGCCGCCAGCCGAAGGACGTCGGCGCGTGGCCGGGAAACAGCGACCTGAAATCGACCATGAACTGCGACAGACCCGGCGCGACCGACACCGCGTAAGCGTAAGGACGGTTCGCGCCGTTCCATACCATGCTGTAGCTCGTGACCTGCTCGGCTTTGCCCGACGCGCCGGGCGAGGCCTTCGTCACCGTGACCGTCGCGATGCCTGCATAACTGTCAAGATTCTCGACATCGACGAGCGCCAGCGCCTGAGCGGCCGACGGCAACAACGCCGCCGCTGCGGCAGCCAGTACGAACGGGAACGTTTTCTTCGAGTTAGTCATCCGTGACCTCTGTTTTTATCGGGAAGACGCCCCGGAGGAGCAGCAATTTGCGATTTCAGCATAATTCATGCCATTTCCAAAGATGCTCTTTCCGACAATGACATAGCCGTTAACGTGGGAAAAATACCCGCGTCAACCGTAAAGAATTCCGACACTTTGTTACCCCGCCGAAGAACTGCGGACGTCCACCGGGAAGCGGACGGAGGCAATATCTGCATGTCGTCGATTCGCTGCCGCGAAACGTTGAATGGGCAGCAGTCCGTTTTTTCCGCAGTCCGAAGTCCCGCGCCGACCGTCCTTCCCGCCGGTCGCGCCGTCCGGAGTTGAAACTCGACATGTTTTCGCATCTTCGTTACTGGCTGGCCCTGCCGCTGCTGATCGTCTTCGCGTGCGCGCAGGCCGCGCCGTCCAATCCGCCGTCGCGCGTCGGCCGTCTTTCACTGCTCGACGGCGACGTCTCGATGCGGCGCGAGGACGGCCGCCGATGGGAAGACGCGACGCTGAACTGGCCCTTGACTGGCGGCGACGAAATCGCGACCGGGGACGACGGTCTCGCCGAAATCCGGATCGGCTCGAGCGCGCTGCGCCTTGGCAACCGGACCGCCGTCGACATCCTGAGGCTCGACGACGAGCGCATCCGCGTGCGGCTCCAGGAAGGAAGCGTCGCCGTTCGCCTCCGCAGTGCGGAGCGGGCTGCCGCGATCGAAGTCGAAACGCGACACGGCCTCGTCGCCCCGCTCGGCCCCGGACAATTCCGCGTGGATCACGACGACGCGACGGTTACGCTGACGAGCTACCGGGGCGACGTCAATTTCCGCTCGGACGACAGCGACATCGTCGTCACGCAGGGGCGGCGCGCCGATGTCTACAGCGGCGAAGGAACGAGCGTGCGCTGGAACGCCCCCGAGCACGACGACTTCGCGGAATGGGTGCTCGCGCGCGACGAGCGCGACGATGCACTCGGCACGCCCCGACATGTGTCGCCGGAAATGACCGGCGCCGAGGATCTGTACGAATACGGCGACTGGCGCAGATCGGACGAATACGGCGAGATCTGGTACCCGCGCGACGTCCCGTCCGGCTGGGCGCCCTATCGTTCCGGGCGCTGGGTTTCGGTCGCGCCGTGGGGCTGGACCTGGGTCGACGACGCCCCGTGGGGCTTCGCGCCGTTTCACTACGGCCGCTGGGTGCTGCTCGGGCAGCGATGGGCGTGGGTGCCGGGGCGTTATGCCGCGCGACCCGTCTATGCGCCGGCGCTGGTCGTGTGGCTGGGGATGCCGGGCGTCGTCGTGTCGTCGGGGCCCGCGTATGTCGGTTGGTTTCCGCTCGCGCCGCGGGAAATCTATCTACCGAGCTACCACTACAGCCGGTCCTACGTCCGCGAGATCAACATCACCCACGTCACGAACGTCGTCGAGATCACGCGCGTCGAGCGCGACCGGCGGCATGCGCGCTACGCGTACCGCGACCATCGCAACGCGGTGACGCTGGTCCGCGGCGACGTGCTCCGCGAGTCCCGCCCGGTCTTCCGCGACGCGAGACGGCTCGACGACGATCGCTGGCAACTTCCCCGCGTCGCCACGCCCGTCCCGCCCTTCGAGCCGGTGCGCAACTTCCGGCAGGAGCGCAGCGAACGCTCGCCCGAGAAAGACGTTCGCTCGGAGCGGCGCACGGCGCCGGACCGCGACGACCCCGACGACCTTCGCCGCCGCCAACGCGATGCTGCGCGCGACCGGGATGTGCGCTCATCGGTCGCCGGCGAAGACAGGCGTCCTGCACCGCTCGAACCCTTCGGCACGATCCCGCGGGAACGCCGTGACGATGGTCGCGATCGCGATCGCGACCAAGTGCAACGCGATGCCGAGCGCCGCGAACGCTTCCGGGAGTCGCGCCAGCAAGACGGGCTCGTGCCTCAACCGCGGCAGTCGCCGCCGGAACGCGAACAGCGCCTGAACGCACCGCGGCAGCAGGAACAGGAAAGACGGGAACGGGACCCGCAACAATTGCGCCAGCAGCAGTTGCAGCAGCTCGAAGCCCGGCGCCAGGCGGAAGCCTCGCGGCGAGAGGAGCAGCAACTCGAGCAGCGCAGCCGGCAGGATCTGCAGCAGCGGACCGACGAACGACGTCGCGAGCAGGAACTGCGCGATCGCACGCAACGTCAGTTCGAGCAGCAGCAGCGGCGGGACGCGCAGGAGCGACAGCGTTTCGACGAGCAGCAGCGCGAACACGGGCGTGACCGGCACGAGCAGCGTCAGGCGATCGAGCAACAGCGCGAGCTGCAACGGGAACAACAGCGGCTCCAGCAACAGCGCTCCGCTCAGGAACGGGACGCGCGACGCCGGGGCGGGGAGCCGGGCGGGCGGGACGACAGGGACATGTCCCGGGATCGCCCGTAACCGTCGCGGACGGCGCGACGAGGAAGGGCTGCGCGTGAGGCGGCGGCCCTTCCACGAATGCTGCGGCGCAGCGGTTGCTTTCGTATCGTTCGCGCTCTATCGTGGCGTGCCCGTCGCATCCGCCCCGATCGCCTTGTCGTCCACCTCCCCGAAACTTCGCTCCTTTCCCGATCGCGTGCGCCAGATCGCGCTGTTCGAACTCGGCGGGCTCGCACTGATCACGCCGCCGTTCACATGGGCGAGCGGCGTCCCCATCGCCGACTCGATCGGATTGCTCGCGGTCATCGCCTTGATCGCTGCAATTTGGAACGGCTGCTACAACTTCTGCTTCGACTGGGTCGAAGGACGCTTGACCGGCCGGCCCGCCGATCGCCGTCCGTTCCGACTGCGCGCGCTGCATGCGATCGGCTTCGAAGGCGGACTGCTGATGATGAGCCTGCCGGTGATCATGGCCTGGACCGGCATGAGCTCGCTCGAGGCGCTGCTTGCCGACATCGGGCTCGCGAGCGCGTACGTGCTGTATGCCTTCGGGTTCAACTTCGCGTACGACCGCATCTTTCCGATCGAACAGGACAAGGCTGCGGCCGGTGCCAATTAAGGACATGCCACCGCGCGATCTCCCGTCGGCGCTGCCGCGGATCGAACACGACGCCGATCTGCAGTCGCTGAACACCTTCGGCTTGCCGGCGCGCGCGCGCCAGGCCGCATCGATCACCGACGCCGCGCAACTCGCCGCGCTCGCCGCCCGTCCGGACTGGCGCGAGACACCACGGCTCGTGCTCGGTGGCGGCAGCAACGTGATCCTGACCGGCGATTTCGACGGCCTCGTGCTGAAAGTCGCGATCCCGGGCCGCCGTCTCGTCAGCGAGGATGCGGACGCGTGGTACGTCGAAGCAGGAGCCGGCGAGAACTGGCACGAGTTCGTGCGATGGACGCTCGACCAGGGCTGGCCCGGTCTGGAGAACCTGTCGCTGATCCCCGGCACGGTCGGCGCGGCACCGATCCAGAACATCGGTGCGTACGGCCTCGAAATCGCCGATCGCTTTCATGCATTGACCGCGGTGCCGTTCGAACCCGGTCCCGCGCTGCAATTGACCCGCTCGGACTGTCGTTTCGGTTACCGCGACAGTGTGTTCAAACATGAGATGGCGCGCGTCGCGCTGATCACGTCGGTGATCTTCCGCCTGCCGAAACACTGGCAGCCTGTCGCGCGCTACGCGGACCTCGCGGCGGAGCTCGACGCGCAGCGCATCACCGAGCCGACGCCCCGCGCCATCTCCGACGCGGTCGTCGCGATCCGCCGCCGCAAGCTCCCCGACCCTGCGGTGATCGGGAACGCGGGCAGCTTCTTCAAGAACCCGATCGTCGACCGTCCCACCTTCGCCCGGCTCGCGGCCGACCATCCCGACCTGCCCCACTATCCGCAGCGCGATGGCAGCATCAAGCTCGCCGCGGGCTGGCTGATCGAGCGCGCCGGCTGGAAGGGGCGAAGCCTGGGCCCCGTCGGGGCCTTCGAGCGGCAGGCGCTGGTGCTCGTCAACCGCGGCGGCGCGACCGGCACCGACGTGCGACGCGCCTCGGCCGCAATCCAGCGCGACGTCGCGGACCGCTTCGGCGTGCGCCTCGAACCCGAACCCGTTTTCGTCTAGGCCGCCGGCATCGACGCGCTTTCGTTGTTAGAATGCGACGCACATATACCGGCGCGCCGTCTTCCGGCGGCGGCGCGCTTCGTTTGCGGAGATGCTCAATGGGTTCGACCGGCCGCCTGGCGCTCGTCGCCGTTCTGACAGGCCTTCTGTGCCAAGGCCCGTCGGTCCACGCCGCGACGACGGCACGCGAGCATCTGCAACAGGCGGCGGCAGACGGCAAACAGCGCGACAGCCTCGTCCGCGAAGGCCGCAGCGCTTCCTTCTTCTGCGCGAACTGCCATGGCGAGAGCGGCACCAGCCGCTTCCCCGAAGTGCCGAACCTCGCCGGCCAGAATCCGGCGTACATCCTCGCGCAGATCGACGCCTTCCTCGCCGGCAAGCGTCGCGATGAATTCATGGAAGGCCTGATGAAGGTTCTCGGCGAGCGCGACAAGGCGGCCATCGCGCTGTACTACGCGAATGCGCCGGCGCGGCCATCAGTCGCGACCGCCGGTCCGCGTGCCCGCGAAGGCGCGGAGCAATACCGGCGCTTCTGCGGCGCCTGCCACCAGGCGGACGCGCACGGCTCCGAGACCTTCCCGCGCCTCGCCGGCCAGCAGCCGCAGTACCTGCGGCTCAGTCTGAAACGCTACGTCGACAAATCCGGCATCCGGAATTCCACCGAAATGAGCGCCGCAATCGCGCGCCTCGGCGAACCGGACATCGAGCCGATAATCGAGTACCTGGCGAGTCTCGACTAGGCGCAACAGCGCATTTTCGCAGCAGGTCGTCCGGCGGCGATCCTCGGCGCGACCAGTTCCCCACGGGCCGGCCCACTCAGGCGCGGCGGCAATGAGTATCGGGTTGTAATCGCTCCTTGAAGGCGAGCAGATTTCTTCCCTACTCTCTGTCCTATGGACACGCGCCCCTGCTCGTTCTGCAGTCACGAGAATCCGGAAGACGCGAAATTCTGCAACGCGTGCGGCTCGTCGATGCATTTGCAGCTTTGCCAGCACTGCGGGGCGATCGACAACGCGGCCGCGACCGCGTGTTACAAGTGCGGCGCGTCGTTCTCGGGCCAAGGCCAGGATGAAGATGCTCGACAGGAACCCGAAGGGGTCGCGAGCACTCGGGCAGATGTCATGCCCCCCAGTTCGACCGCTTCCGCAAACGCGGCAGCGGCCGCTCGCGCTCTCGACCCGTCTCCGGTCTTTCGCCGCGGGCAGCGGAAAGACGTCGGCGCGCGCGCGCTCCTCTTCGTAGTGATCGCGGCGACCGCGGCGCTTCTCTACCGCGCCTACACCCCCTCCGAAGAAGGAGACGCCGCCGACGCGGAGCGGGCTCGCGCCGCCAGCCCTTCGTCGCCGGGGACGATCGACGCGACGCTCGGCGCCGTCCCTCCCTCATCCGCGATCGTCGCGGCGGAAGTCGTTCCTGTGAGAACACCGCCGCCCTTGCCGGACGTCGCTCCGTCTCCCACAGCCGACGACCCGCCGCTGTCGGTCGACGAGACGCAGCCGACCGCAAGTCGCGAAGCACCAGCCGCCACCGCGGCGGACGGAAGTCAGGCGCCGCCCGGCAGCTATTCGTGCACACCGGAAGTCGCGGCGCTCGGGCTGTGTAACTGAGAATTCGAACAAAACCGAGGGGAGGCAACATCATGAGACACCGGGCAGCCGGGTTGTTGGCGTTCGTCGCGCTCGCGCTCCACGGCGCGGTCGCGTTCGCCGCCGCGGAATTCAAGATCGTGACCGCTTCGGAGCGCGGCACGTACATCCAGATCGGACGCGACATCGCGAAATTCGTCGCACCCAGCGCGGACATCTCGCTCGAAGTCCTGCCATCGGCCGGCTCGGCCGAAAACGTGCGGCGGCTGCGCTACGAGCCGGGCGTGAAGTTCGCGATGGTCCAGTCGGACGTCTACCAGGCCTTCCTCGACCAGGCGAACGAGGGCAACGCCGAGGCCGCACAGGTGCTGCGCCCGTTGCGCGTGATCATGCCGCTCTACAACGAAGAGATTTACTTCATCGTCCGCGCGAACGCGCCGTTCGATTTCGTCCACCAGATCCGGGACGCGAAGATCAACGTCGGCCCGATCGGCAGCGGGACCGCTCTGTCCGCGACGACCCTCTACCGGCAGATGTTCGGTTCGGCGATCCCGGAGAGCAATGCGAGCTTTCTTTCCAACGAGGATGCGCTGGTCAAGCTGCTGACCGAAAAATCGCTCGACGTCGTCGTCGTCGTCGCGGGTCAGCCCGCGAAGCTGCTCGTCGAGATGAAGCCCGAGGTGCGTCAGTACATCAAGCTGCTCAAGCTCGATCGCGATCACGAGGCGACGCGCGCGGCGCTGCGCACTTACTTTCCGGCGACGGTCCGCGCCGCAAACTACCCCAACCTGCTGACGGACGATATCCCGGGCATCGCCGTCAAGGCTTTCCTCGTCACGTACAACTACAACCGCCCGGAGACGATCGGCTACCTGTCGAAGTTCGCCGCGTCGCTGTGCGAGAACTTTCCGAAGCTGCAGGCCGAAGGGCATCCGAAGTGGAGCGAAGTCGATCTCGCGCTGCCGGCTCTCGGCAAGGGCTGGTCCTACTTTTCGCCGATGGAGCGGGAGTTGCGCGGCTGCGCGAACGCGAGGGCGGCGTCGAGGGCTGCGACGAAAACTCGCGCCTGCAGCCAGCAGGAGCAGATCCTGGGGCTGTGCCAGTAGGACGCGGAGATCGGCGGGTGCGTCGCTAGCGCCGGGTCGCCGCCGCGCCCGCATTCGTGGTCGGCGTTGCAAATAGGTCGGGCCGGTCGGGTCTGTTAAGCTTTTCGCCGAACCTCCCGCTGCCGCCCGACCGCGATGCCTTCCGAATTCGACCTGATTCGCCGCCATTTCACGCGCCCTGCCGCACACACCGAACTCGCCGTCGGCGACGACGCGGCGTTGATCGCGCCACGCGCCGGGATGCGGCTTGCCGTGTCCACCGACATGCTGGTGGCCGGCACCCATTTCTTTGCCGACACCGATCCGGAAGCGCTCGGCTGGAAAACGCTCGCGGTGAACGTCTCCGATCTCGCGGCGATGGGCGCCGAGCCGCGCTGGGCGCTGCTCGCCCTCGCGCTGCCGACCGCCGACGAAGCATGGATCGCCGCGTTCGCGCGGGGACTCTTCGCGTTCGCCGCACGTTTCGGCGTCGACCTCGTCGGCGGCGACACGACGCGCGGCCCGTTGAACCTGTGCGTGACGGCAATCGGCGAAGTGCCGGCCGGCGAGGCGGTCACCCGCGCCGGCGCCCGCGCGGGGGATGACCTCTGGGTGACGGGCCAGCCGGGTCGCGCCGCGCTCGGCCTCGCCCACCTGCGGGGCGACGTCGTGCTCGATGCGGACGCCGCAACCTGCTGCCTCGACGCACTGACTCGCCCGCAGCCGCGCGTCGACGCCGGTCTCGCGCTGCGCGGCATCGCGACCGCGATGCTCGACGTCTCGGACGGTCTCGTCGGCGACCTCGGGCATATCCTCGAATGCTCCAACGTCGGCGCGCTCCTCGACGCCGCGACATTGCCGCTCGAGCCGCTGCTCGCGACCGGTGCCGATCCGCGCCTCGCTCGCCGCTGCCTGCTCGCAGGCGGTGACGATTACGAACTGCTCTTCAGCGCTCCGCCGTCGGCGCGCCCCTCACTCGCCGCGCTGCAGAGCCGCCTTGGGCTTCCGCTGAATCGCATCGGCACGCTCACGCCCGACGCCCGCCAGTTGGTGATCCGCGAAGCGGACGGGACGCTGCGCGCGCCCGACGCCCGCGGCTACGATCATTTCGCCTGACGCCTTCCCGAAGTCTCCGCCGCCCTCGCGATGCACGCCTCCTCGATGACGCGCCCCACTCTGCGCCTCTTGCTCAGCCATCCTGCCCATTTCATCTCGCTCGGCTTCGGCGCCGGCCTGTCGCCGCGGGCGCCCGGGACTTGCGGGACGCTCGTCGCCTGGCTGTTCTACCCGCTGCTGCGGACGCCCGTTTCGGACCCCGTGTTCCTCGCGCTGCTCGTGAGCTTCTTCGTCGCCGGCGTGATCTCGGCGGATCGAACCGGACGCGCGCTCGGCGTGTCGGACCACGGCGGGATCGTCTGGGACGAGATCGTCGCGTTCTGGCTGGTACTATTCTTCACTCCGGTCGGACTCGCGTGGCAGACGGTCGCCTTCGTGCTGTTCCGCTTCTTCGACATCGTCAAGCCGCAGCCGATCCGCCTCGCGGACAGTCGCGTGAAGGGCGGCTTCGGCGTGATGCTCGACGACCTCATCGCCGCCGGTTATGCGATTCTCGCGCTCGCCGTGCTGAAACGTTTCCTGGGGTAACTGGATGGACGCCGAACTCGCCACCTTGTCTGCTGAAGTCGGAACCTGGCTCTCCCGGGCGGGCTGGAAGCTCGCGTGCGCCGAATCCTGCACCGGCGGCTGGATCGCGGAAGTCGTCACCGCAACCGCGGGCAGTTCCGAGTGGTTCGACTGCGGCTTCGTCACTTACTCCAACGACGCGAAGCAGGACCTGCTCGCGGTGTCCGGCGAGACGCTCGCGCAGGCCGGAGCAGTCAGTGAGGACACGGTCAGCGAGATGGTCGCCGGCTGCCTCGCACGCAGCCGCGCCGACATCGCGCTCGCGGTTTCGGGCATTGCCGGACCCGGCGGCGGCAGCGCGACGAAGCCCGTCGGCCTCGTGTGTTTCGCGTGGGGGCAGCGCGGCGCTCCGGTCCATTGTGAAACCCAACAATTCAGCGGCGATCGCGAGTCGGTGCGCCGCCAGGCGGTTGTTTTCGCGTTGCGCCGAATGATGACAAATGCATTACTCTTGGCGCGCTGAGCGCCGTTCTGCGCCGCAGCAAGCGCTGTGCCATAATTCGCGAAAGTTTTGAAAGGACAGGACATGGACGACAACAAGGCGAAAGCCCTCGCCGCCGCGCTCTCGCAGATCGAGAAGCAGTTCGGCAAGGGTTCGATCATGCGGATGGGCGACGGAAACGTCGAAAAGGACATCCAGACGGTGTCGACCGGCTCGCTCGGACTCGACATCGCGCTGGGCCTCGGCGGACTGCCGCGCGGCCGCGTCGTCGAGATCTACGGCCCGGAATCGTCGGGCAAGACCACGCTCACGCTGCAGGTCATCGCCGAGATGCAGAAGATCGGCGGCACCGCGGCCTTCATCGACGCCGAACACGCGCTCGACGTCGGCTACGCCGAGAAGCTCGGCGTGAACATCCAGGACCTCCTGATCTCGCAGCCGGACACCGGCGAGCAGGCGCTCGAGATCGCCGACATGCTCGTGCGCTCGAGCGGCGTCGACATCGTCGTCATCGACTCGGTCGCGGCGCTGACGCCGAAGGCCGAGATCGAAGGCGAGATGGGCGACCAGCTGCCCGGCCTGCAGGCCCGTCTGATGAGCCAGGCGCTGCGCAAGCTGACCGCGAATATCAAGCGCACGAACACGCTGGTGATCTTCATCAACCAGATCCGGATGAAGATCGGCGTGATGTTCGGCAACCCGGAGACGACGACCGGCGGCAACGCGCTGAAGTTCTACGCCTCGGTGCGCCTCGACATCCGCCGCACCGGCGCGATCAAGAAGGCCGACGAGGTCGTCGGTTCGGAGACGCGCTGCAAGGTCGTAAAGAACAAGGTGTCGCCGCCGTTCAGGGAAGCGCACTTCGACATCCTCTACGGCGAAGGCATTTCGCGCGAAGGCGAGATCATCGACCTCGGCGTGCAACACAAGATCGTCGACAAGTCGGGCGCGTGGTACGCCTACAACGGCGAGAAGATCGGCCAGGGCAAGGACAACTCGCGCGAGTTCCTGCGTGCGAACCCCGCCCTCGCGCGCGAGATCGAGAACAAGGTGCGCGTCGCCGTCGGCCTGAAGGAGATGCCGACGGAGCCGGCGCAACCGGCCGCTGCGGCCTGATCGTCCGAGATGCCGGAAACCAGCCTGCGGGAACGCGCGGTGCGATATCTCGCGCGTCGCGACCATTCGCGGGCGGAGCTCGCCCGCAAGCTGGCTTCCCACGGCACGCCCGATGAAATCGATGACGTTCTCGACCGCATGTCCGAACTGGGTCTGCTCAGCGATCGCCGTTTCGCCGAAGCCTGGGTGCGCGGCAAGGCGGCGCGTTTCGGCACCTCGCGGCTGCGCCACGAGCTTGCCCGGCGAGGCGTCGCACCCGAGACGGTCGACGAGGCGATCGATGCCGAATGCGGTGACGACGACCTCGACCGCGCGCGCGCCGTCTGGCAAGCGAAGTTCGGCAGCGCGCCCGCGGATGTGCGGGAGTGGGCGAAGCAGGCGCGTTTTCTGCAGAGTCGCGGCTTCGCCGGCGACGTGATCCGGAAGTTATTGAAAGAGACGCCCGATGAGTCTGCTTAAGGTCGACGGCCTGAAAAAGCGCTACAAGACGCGCACGGTCGTCCATGACGTCGGTTTCGAAGTCGGCAGCGGCGAAGTCGTCGGCCTGCTCGGGCCGAACGGCGCCGGCAAGACCACCTGTTTCTACATGATCGTCGGGCTCGTGCGCGCCGATGGCGGCGACATCACGCTCGACGGCGCACAGCTCACGCACCTGCCGATCCACGCGCGCGCGCAGCGCGGACTGTCCTACCTGCCGCAGGAAATGAGCGTGTTCCGCAAGCTCACCGTGGAGGAGAACATCCGCGCGGTGCTCGAGTTGCAGGATATCTCCGAGGAAGAAATCGACCAACGGTTGCAGGAGCTGCTCGAGGAGTTGGGCATCACGCACTTGCGCGCCAACACGGCGATTTCGCTGTCCGGCGGCGAGCGCAGGCGTTGCGAGATCGCCCGCGCGCTTGCGACCGATCCGCGCCTGATCCTGCTCGACGAACCGTTTGCCGGCGTCGACCCGATCGCGGTGCTCGATATCCAGAAGATCATCCGCTTCCTGAAGGATCGCGGCATCGGTGTGCTGATCACCGATCACAACGTTCGGGAAACGCTCGGCATCTGCGACCGCGCGTATATCATCAGCGAAGGGCGCGTCCTTGCGAGCGGCCAACCCGACGAGATCGTCGGGAACGAGCAGGTACGCCAGGTCTATCTCGGCGAACATTTCCGACTTTGAGCCCGACTCCGCCGATCGTGTCATGAAGCCGACCCTACAGCTCAAACTTTCTCAGCACCTGACGCTGACGCCGCAACTGCAGCAGTCGATCAAGCTGCTGCAGCTGTCGACGCTCGAGCTGAATCAGGAACTCGAGCGTTTCCTCCTCGAAAACCCGATGCTCGAGCGCGAGGAAGGCGACGCCGGCGATTTCTCGCCCGCGCCGTCGTCGTCCCCGTCGACCGCCAGCGAAGCCGAAGCCCCCGCGCCGCAGGACGAACGGCGCAACGAGAGCGAGCCCGCGAGCTTCGACGAAGCCGGCGAGTGGGCGAGCGCGGGCGGCTCGTCGTCGAATCGCGACGACGAGGACGACACCGATTTCCAGGAATTCCAGGCCGCCGAGACTTCGCTGCGCGATCATCTCGACCAGCAGGTCAGCCTGTCACCGCTGTCCGATCGCGATCGCGCCCTGGTGCGCTTCATCATCGAGGCGCTCGACGACGACGGCTATCTCAACCAGTCGCTCGACGACCTGCTGCCCCTGCTGCCGCCCGAACTCGAATTCGACCTCGACGACCTGTCGATCGCGCTGCACCACGTCCAGAACCTCGATCCCGCGGGGGTCGGGGCGCGCAATCCGCAGGAGTGCCTGAGCCTGCAGCTGCGCGCGATGCCGTCGTCGCCGGTGCGCGACCTCGCGCTCAAGGTCGTCGACCAGCACCTGGAACTCCTCGCCGAGCGCAACTTCGTCCGCCTCAAGCGCCTGCTCGACTGCGACGACGACGCGCTGCGCGCCGCTCACATGCTGATCTGCAGCCTCGACCCGCATCCTGGCTCGCAGCATTCGGCGCAGGAAATGCGTTACATCATGCCCGACGTCGTCGTGCGCAAGCAGCGCGGACGCTGGGCGGTGACGCTGAATCCCGAGGCGATGCCGAAGCTGCGGATCAACTCGCTGTATGCGAGCATCCTGCAGCAGAACCGAGGTTCGGGCGGTGCGCTGACCAGCCAGCTGCAGGAGGCGCGGTGGCTGATCAAGAACGTCCAGCAGCGCTTCGACACCATCCTGCGCGTCTCCCAGGCCATCGTTGACCAGCAACGGCAGTTCTTCGATTATGGCGAGGTGGCGATGCGTCCACTCACGCTGAGGGAGATCGCAGACCAGCTGGAACTGCACGAATCGACCGTGTCCCGGGTCACGACGCAGAAGTTCATGGCGACGCCGCGCGGCGTGTTCGAACTCAAATATTTCTTCGGCAGCCACGTCGCCACCGACACCGGCGGCGCCGCGTCCTCCACCGCAATCCGCGCGCTGATCCGCCAACTGATCGATGCCGAGGACCGGAAAAAGCCGCTGTCCGACGCGAAGATCGCCGAATTGCTGGGGCAACAGGGCATCGTCGTCGCGCGACGCACGATCGCCAAGTACCGCGAATCGCTCAACATCCCCCCGGTCAGCCTGCGCAAGACGATTTAACGCAAGACGATTTAACAAGAGGAAACATCATGAATCTCAATATCACCGGCCGTCACGTCGAAGTCACGCCTGCGATCCGCGAATACGTCACGAACAAGCTCGATCGCGTCATCCGCCACTTCGACAACGTGACGAGCGTGAGCGTGATTCTTTCGGTGGAAAAGCTCAGGCAGAAGGCCGAAGTGACCCTGCACGTGCGCGGCAAGGACATCTATGTCGAAAGCGAAGACGGCGACCTGTACGCGGCGGTCGACGCGATGGCCGACAAGCTCGACCGTCAGGTGGTGAAGCACAAGGAAAAATCCTTCGATCACAACCACGATGCCCTGAAGCATCAGAACACCGAACTCTGATCTTTACGTCCCCCCCTCGCGGGTGTGTATATAATCCGCGGGTTTCAGCCCCGCTTCAGCACACCCGACGATCTTTCCCGCACCAACGCGGTGCCGGCCTGCCCGGCACCGCGTTGGTCACGAGCAGCATGAGCCTCATAGCCGAACTCCTGCCACCTTCGAATGTGGTCATCGATCTGGACGCGAGCAGCAAGAAGCGCGTCTTCGAACAAGCGGGCTTGCTGTTCGAGAATCATCAGGGCATCGCGCGCAGCGTCGTGTTCGACAGCCTGTTCTCGCGCGAGCGCCTTGGTTCGACCGGACTCGGGCAGGGCGTCGCGATCCCGCACGGCCGCATCAAGGGCCTGAAGGAAGCGGCCGGCGCGTTCCTGCGGCTGGCAACCCCGGTCCAGTTCGATGCGCCCGACGGCCGCCCGGTCAGCATCCTGTTCGTGCTGCTCGTTCCCGAGCAGGCCACCGAGCACCACCTGCAGCTGCTGTCCGAGCTCGCACAGATGTTCAGCGACCGCGAGTTCCGCGAGCAGTTGCTGAACGCGCCCGACGCCGCGACGATCCATTCGCTGTTCGTGTCCTGGGGACCGCATGCGACAGACCAGCGTCGCGCGGCTGTTTGAGGCGCAGCGCGAGCGGCTCGCGCTGACTCACGTTTTCGGCGCCCTCGACCGCACGCTGTCGGTCGCCGAAGACCACATCTGGCCGGCCGATCTCGTCGGCCACCTGAACCTGATCCATCCCGCCCGGCTGCAGATTCTCGGCGCCGCCGAGCTCGCCTGGGCGCAGCGCCAGTCGCGCGAGAAGGTCGCTCACCACCTCAATGAAATCATCGCCGCACACCCTCCGGCGATCATCGTCGCCGACGGGTGCGAGATTCCGCCGATCCTGCGCGGCATCTGCGAGACGGGCGACGTCGCGCTGGTCACGACACCGCTGCCGTCGGCGAGCGTGATCGACCAGCTGCGACTCTTCCTGTCACGCGAACTGGCGGAGAAGATTTCGCTGCACGGCGTGTTCATGGACGTGCTCGGGATCGGCGTCTTCATCACCGGCAGCTCCGGCGCCGGCAAGTCCGAACTCGCACTCGAACTGATCTCGCGCGGTCACGGCCTTGTCGCCGACGACATCGTCGAGTTCTCGCGCATCGCCCCGCACGTGCTCGAAGGTCGCTGTCCGGAGATGCTGAAGGACTTCATCGAAGTGCGCGGCCTCGGCATTCTCAACATCCGCACGATCTTCGGCGAGACCGCGTGTCGCCGGAAGATGCGGTTGCGCCTCGTCGTCCATCTCGAACGCCGCCTGCCCGGCCAGTCAGACCCGTCGCGGCTGCCGATGCACCGCGAAACCCAGACCGTGCTCGGCGTGCCGATCATCCGCGCGATCCTGCCCGTCGCCGCGGGCCGCAACATCGCGGTCCTGCTCGAGGCCGCGGTGCGCTCGACGATCCTGCAGCTGCGGGGCATCGACTCGACGCAGGAGTTCATCGACCGCCAGCAGCGGATGCTGACCGGCGACCTCGACGCGGACTGAACACCGCTGCCCCCAAGCTCCCGCGCTTGCGGCAGTGCGGCGCCGACTGCTACGCTCGGTTCTTTGGCTCACCCTCCGCTCATGAACGCCGCAACTCCGGACTACCTGGAAAGGGTTCTCAACGCCCGCGTCTACGACGTCGCCGAAGAGACTCCGCTCGATTTCGCATACAACCTTTCCGCGCGCATCCACAACCGCGTGTTCCTGAAGCGCGAGGACATGCAGCCGGTGTTCAGCTTCAAGCTCCGCGGCGCCTACAACAAGATGGCGAACCTGCCCCCGCACGCCTTGAAGCGCGGCGTCATCTGCGCGTCAGCGGGCAATCATGCGCAGGGGGTGGCGCTCTCGGCGCAAAAGCTCGGGGCCCGCGCGGTCATCGTGATGCCGACGTCGACGCCGCAGATCAAGATCGACGCGGTGAAAGCGCGCGGCGGCGAAGTCGTGCTCGCCGGCGATTCGTATTCGGACGCCTACGCGCATTCGCTGGAACTCGAGAAGGCCGAAAACCTCACCTTCGTCCATCCCTACGACGACCCATACGTCATCGCCGGACAGGGCACGATCGGCATGGAGATCCTGCGCGCGCACTCGGACCCGATCCACGCGATCTTCTGCGCGGTCGGCGGCGGCGGCCTGATCGCGGGCGTGGCGGCCTACGTCAAGCGCCTGCGCCCCGAAACGAAGATCATCGGCGTCGAAACCGTCGACGCCGACGCGATGACCCGTTCGCTCGCGGCCGGCGAGCGCGTGACGCTCGAGCAGGTCGGCATCTTCGCCGACGGCACCGCCGTGAAGCAGGTCGGCGAAGAAACCTTCCGCCTGTGCCAGCAGTACGTCGACGAGATGATCCTCGTGGACAACGATGCGATCTGCGCCGCATTGAAGGACGTGTTCGAAGACACCCGCTCGATCCTCGAGCCGTCGGGTGCGCTCGCGATCGCCGGCGCGAAGGAATACGCGAAGCGTCACAACCTGCACGGCAAGAACCTCGTCGCGGTCGCGTCGGGCGCGAACATGAACTTCGACCGCCTGCGCTTCGTCGCCGAGCGTGCGGAGCTCGGCGAGCAACGCGAGGCGGTGTTCGCGGTGACGATTCCCGAACGTCCCGGCTCGTTCCGCAAGTTCTGCGGCCTCGTCGGCAACCGACTGATCACCGAGTTCAACTACCGCTACGCCGATGCCCAGCAGGCACACATCTTCGTCGGCGTATCGGTCCATAACCGCGCCGAGGCGACGCGGCTGATCGAAATGCTCGAGCGGCACGAACTGCCGGCGGTGGACCTCACCGACGACGAGATGGCGAAGAGCCACATCCGCTACATGGTCGGCGGACACGCTCCCCACGTCGCGCACGAACTGGTGTATCGCTTCGAATTCCCCGAGCGCCCGGGCGCGCTGATGAATTTCCTCAGCTGCCTGCACTCGGACTGGAACATCAGCCTGTTCCACTATCGCAACCATGGCTCGGACTCAGGCCGCGTGCTCGTCGGGATGCAGGTGCCGCCCGACGACAAGGTCGCGTTCCAGGCCTTTCTCGACCGTCTCGGTTACGAATATGCCGACGAGTCGGAGAACCCGGCCTACCGGATGTTCCTGGGCTGAAACGGTTCAGCGCAATCCGGCGGCGGCGCGAAAGGCGCCCGCCTCGGTGACGATCCAGTCCATCGGCCGGTCGTGCGGCTGAGGGTGCGCCGTCTCGATCCGCCCCGACTCGAAGCCGACACCGACTGCGACCGGGTCGATCACCGCGAGCGTGCGGTCGAAATAGCCGCCGCCGTAGCCGAGCCGGTAGCCGGCGGCGTCGAACGCGTTGCAGGGCACCAGCACGACATCCGGCACGATCGCGTCGCCTTCGGGCGGGTGCGGAATGCCGTGCCGGTCGAACGACAACTCCATGCTCGGGGTCCACTGGCGGAACACCATCGGCGCGGACTTTTCGACCACGACCGGGAGCGCCGCGGTCCGCGCACGGCCGTCGCGGCGTTCGAGCCAGCGAGTCATCCACGCGCGCAAATCCGGTTCTCCCCGATAAGGCCAGCAGAACGCGAGCACGGCCGGCGCGAGGTGCGCGACGAGCACGTCGAGATGCGCCTCGATGCGCCCGGTCAGCGCGACGCGCTGTTCGTGCGACAGCGCGAGTCGTTCGGTGAGCGCATGATTGCGTAGCTTGCGGCGAGCGGCGCCGGAGTCGCCGGCGGGAGGAACGGAGGCAGTGCTCACTGTGCTAAGGTGAATTGGTCAGAAAAAGGATGGTAAGGGATGAACAATAGGTTGTGGGCGGGACTTGCGCTGGTGCTCGCAAGCCTCGTCGGGGGGGCGCACGCGCAGGTCGGGGACGAACGCGTGCTCATGGCCCGCGAAGCGCTGCGCAACGGCGACCGCGCGACGCTCGAACGCCTCGCTGCCGGTCGCGAACCTCACGTGCTCGACCCGTACGTGCGCTACTGGTTGCTATCGAACAAGCTCGCGCGACCCGAGCCGCCGCCGGTCGCAGAGCTGACCGAATTCCTGATGGAGGAATCCGACACGCAGCTCGCGGACCGCCTCCGCGCCGACTGGCTGCGGCGTTACGTCCGCGAGCGGGACTGGGAAAGTTTCCTGCGTCTGTATCCGGACCTGCGCGAACCGGACGCGGAGCTGCGCTGCCACCAGCGCACAGCGCGCCTCGAAACCGGCGACACGGCGGTCCTCGCAGAGGTACGCGAGCGCTGGATGGAGATGACCGACAACCACGTCGCCTGCGAGCCGGCGCTGCGCGTGCTCGCGCTCGACGGGCTCGTCAGCGCGGACGAGATCTGGTGGCGATTCCGGCGCCAGGTGGAGAGCCGCAATCCGACCGCCGCCCGCGCGACGCTCGCGTGGCTGCCGCACCGCGGCACCGCCGCCGGCGCGAACCTCGAACACGCGCTGAGCACTCCCGCCGCGTACCTCGACCGCCTTCCCGCGAACTTCGCGGCGACGCGCGTCGGCCGCGAAATCGCCCTCGCCGCGCTCGTCAGCCTCGCGCGCCAGGAGGATCCGCGCGGCGCGTACATGCGCTTCGAGCGCATCAGCGACCGCCTCGGTCACGAGGAACGGGCTTACGTTCACGCAGCGCTCGGGCATTACGGCGCGCTGTCACGCCTGCCGCAGGCGGCCGACTGGTATCGCGCCGCGGGCGACGTGCCGATGAGCGCCGAGCAGCGCGCGTGGCGCGTCCGCGCCGCGTTGCGCGTCGAGAACTGGCGCATGGTGAAATCATCGATCGAGGCGCTGCCGTCGAAGGAGCAGGCACAGCCGGAATGGATCTACTGGCTCGGCCGCGCCGAAGCGCAGCTCGGGCGACCGGCCGAGGCCGCGGTGCTCTACCGCAGGATCGCCGGCGAGCCGCACTTCTACGGTCTGCTCGCGGGCGAGGAGAGCGGGCAACTCTTCGCTCCACCCGTGCTCGCCGGCACCGTCAATGCCGCGGACATCGCGCGGGCGGAGGCCGATCCGGGACTGCGCCGCTCGCTCGCGCTCTATCGACTCGACATGCGCACCGAGGCGGTGCGCGAATGGAACTGGGCGCTGCGCGGACAGGACGAGGCCTTCCTCGTCGCGGCCGCCCGCGTCGCGCTGAGCAACGAAATCTTCGATCGCGCGATCAACACCGCCGAACGCGCCGATCCGAAAGGGAACTTCGACCTGCGCTTCATCACGCCGTACCGGCAGTATGTCGAGCCGCAGGTGCGCCAGCAGGGGCTGGACATCGGCTGGGTGTACGGCCTGATGCGCCAGGAAAGTCGCTTCGTCGTGCCGGCCCGCTCGAGCTCGGGCGCGCAGGGGCTGATGCAGGTCATGCCCGCGACCGGCAAATGGGTCGCCGGCAAGATCGGCCTCTCCGGCTATCACGTCGGCATGCTCAGCGACCCGGACACGAACGTGCTGCTCGGGACGAGCTATATGCGGCTGATCCTCGACGGCCTCGACAATCATCCGGTGCTCGCGTCGGCCGGCTACAATGCGGGACCGAATCGGGCGCGGCGCTGGCGCGATGACCGATCGATCGAAGGCGCGATCTATGCCGAGACGATCCCCATCGACGAGACCCGCGATTATGTCAAGAAAGTGATGACGAACGCAGTGATCTATGCAGCCATGCTCGAGGGCAGGCCGCAGTCGCTGAAGACGCGGCTCGGCACGATCGCCCCCCGGCTGGCTGCGGAACAGTGACGACCGCATCACCCTGCATGGAAGGCTGAACATGAAGATCGAACGCGTCGTCCTCATTGGCGGCTCCGGTTTCGTCGGCAGCGCCCTCGCCAACCGGCTGTCCGAAGCCGCGGTCACCGTCCTGGTCCCGACCCGACGCGCGAGTCGCGCGAACCACCTGCTGCCGCTGCCGACCGTCGATGTCATCGAAGCCGACGTCCACGACCCGGCGACGCTCGAAAGACTCGTCGCCGGCGCCGACGCCGTCGTCAATCTCGTCGGCATCCTGCATTCGCGCTCGGGCTCGCCGTTCGGGCCCGATTTCAGGCGCGCCCACGTTGAGCTGCCGCGCAAGATCGTCGCCGCGTGCCGCGCGGCCGCCGTGCCGCGCTTGCTGCACCTCAGCGCGCTCGGCGCTTCGCCCGACGGACCCTCCGAATACCTGCGCTCGAAGGCCGCCGGCGAAGCCGAGATCCGCGCGGCCGGCGACTCCCCGGCCTGGACGATCCTGCGCCCGTCGGTGATGTTCGGCCGTGACGATCACTTCCTGAACCTCTTCGCACACCTCGCGCACACGTTCCCGATACTGCCGCTCGCGTGCTCGACCGCCCGCTTCCAGCCGGTCCACGTCGAAGACGTCGTCGGCGTGATCTGGCGCTGTCTGTGCGATCCGACGACCGCAAACCAGACTTTCGAGCTTGCCGGCCCGAAGGTCTACACGCTGCGCGAGATCGTCGAATACGTCAGCGAGCTCGCCGGCGCGCCCCGCCCGATCCTGCCGCTGCCCGATGGTCTCGCGATGCTGCAGGCGGGTTTCATGGAATTCATGCCGTCGCCGATCATGACGCGCGACAACCTGCGCTCGATGCAGGTCGACAACGTCGTCGCCGGCGAACCGCTGCCGTTCGGCCTCGAAGCAACCCCGCTCGAATCGGTGGCGCCGGTGTTTATCGGCGAAAGATCCTTCCGCGCCCGCTACTACCCGTTTCGCACGTCCTCGCGCCGCCACATCCGCTGATCCGGCAGCGCTTTCCGCCCACCTGGAGAACACGCCTTGAAACTGATCATCGGCAACAAGAACTACTCCTCCTGGTCGCTGCGCGCATGGCTGGCGGCGCGCGCGAGCGGTCTCGTGTTCGAAGAGATCCGCATCCCGCTGTTCATCCCGGGCAGCCGCGAGCGCATCCTCTCCCACTCGCCGTCCGGAAAGGTGCCGTGCCTGATCGACCACGGCCTGCCCGTGTGGGACTCGCTCGCGATCTGCGAATACCTCGCCGAAAAGGCGCCGCTGTGGCCGACCGACCCGGCAGCGCGAGCGATCGCACGTTCGGTCAGCGCCGAAATGCATTCCGGCTTCATGGAACTGCGCCGGCAGATGACGATGAACATCCGCAAGGACTACACCGGCCACGGGCACACGCCGGCGGTCGACGCCGACATCGTGCGCATCGAGGCGATCTGGAACGACTGCCGCACGCGCTTCGGGGCGAAGGCGACCACGCCCGGCCCCTTCCTCTTCGGTGCGTTCTCCGCGGCCGACGCGATGTACGCGCCGATCTGCTTCCGCTTCCGCACTTACGGCGTGAAACCGGCGGGCGCGGCCGGCGAGTATCTCGCGACGATGCTCGCGCACCCGTGGATGCTGGAATGGGATGCAGCGGCACGTGCGGAGACCGAGTCGATTCCAGCCGAGGACCTTTACGGCTGATGCGCCGTTACGTGGTCGGCGGCGCGGTCCGCGACGAACTCCTCGGCCTGCCCGTCAAGGATCACGACTGGGTCGTCGTCGGCGCGACGCCGGACGAGATGATCGCCAGCGGCTTCCGCCCGGTCGGCAAGGATTTCCCGGTGTTCCTGCACCCGCAGACGAACGAGGAGCACGCGCTCGCGCGCACCGAACGCAAGTCCGGCCGCGGCTACACCGGCTTCACCGTGCACGCGTCGCCCGACGTCACGCTCGAGGAAGACCTGCTGCGGCGCGACCTCACGATCAACGCGATCGCGCGCGACGAGGACGGCACGCTGATCGACCCTTACGGCGGCCGCGCCGATCTCGCACGCCGCATCTTCCGCCACGTCAGCCCGGCGTTCGCCGAGGACCCCGTTCGCGTGCTGCGCGTCGCGCGCTTTTCGGCCCGCTTCGACGGCTTCACCGTCGCGCCTGAAACGCTCGCACTGATGCGCGCGATCGTCGACGACGGCGAAATCGACCACCTCGTCGCCGAACGCGTTTGGCAGGAACTCGCGCGCGGCCTGATGGAGGCGACGCCGTCGCGGATGTTCGCGGTGCTGCGCGACTGCGGCGCCCTCGCCCGGCTGCTGCCCGAAGTCGACCGGCTGTTCGGCGTTCCGCAGCCGGCGCAGCATCACCCCGAGATCGACACCGGCGCACACGTGATGGCGGTCGTCGACCATGCGGCGGCCACCAGCCAGCCGCTCACGGTGCGCTGGGCCTGCCTGCTGCACGATCTCGGCAAGGGCGACACGCCGGCACATGCGCTGCCGCACCACTACGGCCACGAAGCGAAAAGCGCCGAGCGAGCGCGCGAAGTCTCGGAGCGGCTGAAGGCGCCGATCGATTGCCGCGATCTGGCGATCCTGCTCGCGCGCGAGCACGGCATCCTGCACCAGGCCGCACAGTTGCGCGCAACGACGATCGTGAAGGTCCTGGAGCGTACCGACGCGCTGCGCCGGCCGGAACGTTTCGTACAACTGCTCGACGCCGCCGCCTGCGATTTCCACGGGCGCCCGGGCAAGGGCGCGCGCGCATACGCTCAGGCCTCGATCTGGCAGGAAGCGCTGGGCGCAGTCCGCTCGCTCGACGCCGGCGCGATCGCGCGCGCCTGCGTCGACAAGGCGGAGATTCCGCAGCGGATCCACGAGGCCCGGGTCGCGGCGGTGAAAGCGCTACGGCCGACGGATTCCGGGCCCCCGTAGCAGGCAGCGTCAGAAGATGCGCAGCGCCGCCCACGCGATCAAGGTGAAGAGGATCGTCGTCGTGAACGGAAAATGGAACACGCGCCCACGCACCTTGAAGCGAAAGTCGCCGGGCAGTCGCCCGAGGCGCAGGCGCCGCGCGACGTCGGGGCTCATCAGGCCGGAAACGACGACGATCACCGCAACGACCACCAGCCACTTGAACACATCGACCTCCCGAAGAACGGGCATTAGACCCGCCCGCGGCTGCTCCCGCAACAGGGCCCGCGCCTTACCCGACCGAGTACGCAGATGAATACTTTTCCCGACCGCCCCCTGCCCGCCTGCGGCAGGACGAAACCGTTTCGCGTCATTTCCGCCGACACGGAGGGACAACGATGAACGTACGTCGTTTCGGCGAACTGGAAGTCATCGCACGCAGTCCTGCGGGCGGCCCGACGCATCCGACACCGCTCGTGTTCGTCCACGGCGCCTATACCGCGGCCTGGTGCTGGGACGAGCATTTCCTGCCGTACTTCGCTGACGCTGGCTACGACTGCTACGCGCTGTCGCTGTCGGGCCACGGCCACAGCCGCAACCGCGCACACCTCGACTCCTACTCGATCGACGACTACGTCAATGACGTCGCCGAAGTCGTCGACAAGCTGCAGGCGCGCCCGGCACTGATCGGGCACTCGATGGGCGGAATGGTCGTGCAGAAGTATCTCGAACGTGCGGAGGCCGAAGCCGCGGTGCTGCTGTGCTCGGTTCCGCCACAGGGGCTGATGGGGTCGGCGATGGGCCTGATGATCACGAAGCCGAAGCTGATGAACGACCTCGACCGCATGCTCAACGGCGCTCGCCCGGACCCGTCCAGCCTGCGCGAGGCACTGTTCCATCAGCCGATCGACGACGCGACGCTCGCGCGCTATTTCCAGCTGTGCCAGCCCGAATCGCACCGCGCGATCTGGGACATGACGCTCTTCAACCTGCCGCAGCCCGGGCGCATGTACCGCGCGCCGATGCTGATCCTCGGCGCCGAGCACGATCACCTGATTCCCCCCGCGCAGGTCGCGATGACCGGCTCTACATATGGCCTGCCCTACGCAGTGCTGCCCGATCTTGGCCACGGCGTGATGCTCGAACGCGGCTGGCGCCCGGTCGCCGAGCGCATCGCGGCGTGGCTCGCGATACAGCTCGCATGACTTTCCACTAGAAACAGAAATGATTCCGTTCCATGATGGAGACGTGGCGCCGTTTCCGGGCCACCGGTTCCGTCGGACATGCAGCCGCGGCGGAACCGCGAGCGACCGGCACCCGCCGTCGGCCGTGGAGGAGGAACTGGCCGACACAGGACCGGTCATGACTGAACAGAGAGAACTCCGCAGAGGCCATCATGACAACGATCGTGGACATGAATAGCGGCAAGGAACTCGTCGAACCGGAGGAGTACGACGACGAAGTGCTCAACGCGAGCTGGCTGCCGCCACAGCCGGAACCCGCGTTGCAGGCCGCGGAAATCGATCACGGGCGCCAGGAAAAGCCGCTCCCGCCGCTCGACGTCGAGAGCTTCCTGCAAGCGGTCTATCGCTACCAGGAATGAGCGGACGCGGGACGTCCGAAGCGGGGCCGGCGGCTGCGGTCCGCGTCGGACGTCCGATTACAGCGTGTGCAGACGGTCGCCCCGCGAGAACCCGAGCAGGGGTTGGGGCAGGTTTTTGCCCAGCGCCAGCACCTTGAACAGCTCGCCCATCTCCTGCGGGGTCGTGAGTCGCTGTACCGCGCGCGCTGCGCGGATGTAGTCGGCGCTCTCGTGCGGGCCGCGTCGCGCGAGCGCATCGAGGATGCCGCAATTGAACAGGAAGGCAGCCTGGTTCGCGTAGCCGAGCACGTCGAGCCCGGCGTCGTACGCCGCTTCGGCGACCGACGTGAAGTCGACGAACGCGGTGATGTCGTTCAGGCCCGGCCACAGGAAGGGGTCGCCATGCGCGTGGTGGCGGTAGTAGCACAGCAGCGTCCCGTTCGAGCGCGACGGCAGGTAGTACTCGGCGCGAGGATAGCCGTAATCGACGAGCAGCAGCGCACCACGCTCGAGGCGCTGCGCCCATTCGGCGACCCACGCCGGCGCGGCGAGGTTCAGTTCGCTGACGTACTCGCCGCTTTCCGGCCGCGGCAGATCGAGCGCGTTCGCCGCAGCGGCCATCACCCCTTCGGCCGGTGAATCGGCCCAACGCAAGGTGCCGGTGTCATCGACCGCGACGCCTCGCTCGAACAAGCCTTCCCGGCGCGACACGACGAGGTGCACCGGCATCACGTCGAGGACTTCGTTCGCAACGAGCGCACCCGAGAAGCGCTCCGGCAACGCATCGAGCCAGCGCACGCGGCTCGCGAGCTGCGGAACCTTCTCCGCCAGCGTGTCGAACTGCCGCTCGCGCAGCTCGCCGGACAGCTCGAGAATCGCGTAGCTGTCCGGCAAGTAGTTCCGACGCTCGAGCTCGAGCAGCAGGTCCGCCGCGAGCAGGCCGGTGCCCGCGCCCGCCTCGATCACCGCCGGTGCTGACGCGCGCATCACCTGCTCGACCTGAGCCGCGAGCGCCTGGCCGAACAGCGGCGTGAGTTCCGGCGCCGTAATGAAGTCGCCGCCGGGGCCGAACTTTCTCGCACCGCCGCTGTAATACCCGAGCCCGGGCGCATACAGCGCGAGTTCCATGTAACGCGAAAACGGAATCCAGCCGCCGGCGTGCGCGATCGCGTCGCGGATCGAGCGAACGAGGCGGCCGCTCTGTTCGAGCGCATCGGGTGAAGGTTCAGGCAGCGACATCGACAGCATCCGGCGACAAAGCGCGTATTCTACCTGCGCCCCTCCCCACGGCTCGCAGCGCAGCGCCGCTCCCCCCGCCTTGCGGTGTTTTTCGCGCGTCGCTGCGCAGGAGACAACACAAGGACATCCCGAACGATGAGCGAATACTCGCCGCCTCCCGTCATCCTGATCACCGGCGCCGCGCGGCGCGTCGGCGCCGAGATCGCGCGCGTGCTGCACGCCGCCGGCGCGACGGTCGTGCTGCACTACCGCAGCTCGGCCGCCGAAGCCGAGGCGCTCGCCGGCGAGCTCGACGCGCGGCGGCCCGGTTCCGCGACCCCCGTGGCGGGCGATCTCAACGACGACGACGCCCCGGAAGCGATCGTCGCGGCCACGCTCGAACGCCACGGCCGGCTCGACGCCGTCGTCAACAACGCGTCGAGCTTCTTCGCGACCCCGATCGGCAGCATCGATACCGCCGCGTGGAACGACCTCGTCGGCTCGAACCTGAAAGGGCCGCTATTCCTGTCGCAGGCGGCCGCACCGAGCCTGCGCGAACGCCGCGGTGCGATCGTCAACATCGTCGACATCCACGCCGAACGGCCGCTGCGCGACTATCCGCTGTACTGCGTCGCGAAGGCCGGACTGCTCGGCCTCACGCGCGCGCTCGCGGTCGAGCTCGCGCCGGAAGTGCGCGTGAATGGCGTCTCGCCGGGCCCGATCGACTGGCCCGAGGACGGCCAGTTCGGGCCGCAGCAGCGCGACGAGATCATCGCACACACGCTGCTCGGGCGCGTCGGCTCGCCCGCGGACGTCGCGCGCACGGTTCGCTTCCTGCTGTTCGACGCGCCGTACGTGACCGGCCAGATCATCGCCGTCGACGGCGGCCGCAGCGCGCATCTGTGAGCACCGCGCCCGCCCCGCAGGCCCGGCACGTTCGCACTTAAAGGTATAATTCGCCTCGATTTTTCCAGCAGGATGCTTTCCGTGAATACCCTTTCCGCCGCGGCCGCGAGCCCCGCCGTCTCCGACGCGCCCGACAACCGCTTCTCCAACACCTTCCTGCGTCTGAAGAAGAAGCTCGAACGCGGCGTCGGCAAGGCGATCGCCGACTTCAACATGATCGGCAACGGCGACACCGTGATGGTCTGCGTGTCGGGCGGCAAGGACTCGTACACGCTGCTGTCCTGCCTGCTCGCGCTGCGCGAGCGCGCGCCGGTGGACTTCCGCATCGTCGCGATGAATCTCGACCAGAAGCAGCCGGGCTTCCCGGCCGACGTGCTGCCGGCGTACTTCGAGTCGATCGGCGTCGAGTACCGCATCGTCACCGAGGACACCTATTCGATCGTCAAGGACAAGATCCCCGAGGGCAAGACCACCTGTTCGCTGTGCTCGCGGCTGCGGCGCGGCATCATCTACCGCGTAGCGAAGGAGATCGGCGCGACGCGGATTGCGCTCGGCCATCACCGCGACGACATGATCGAGACGCTGTTCCTGAACATGTTCTTCGGCGGCAAGATCAAGGCGATGCCGCCGAAGCTCGTCAGCGACAACGGCGAGCACGTCGTGATCCGCCCGCTCGCGTACTGCACCGAAGCGGAGATCACGCGCTACGCACGCGCGATGGAATTCCCGATCATCCCGTGCAATCTCTGCGGCTCGCTCGAGAACGCGCAGCGCAAGCAGATCAAGGCGATGCTGCAGACCTGGGCGCGCGAGCATCCGGGCCGCATCGAATCGATCGCGACCGCACTCGGCCAGGTCGTGCCGTCGCATCTCGCGGACACGTCGCTGTTCGACTTCCGCGGCCTCACGCGCGACACCGAAGTCGCCGAGGGCGACATCGCGTTCGACCGGCCCGAGCTGCCGACCGGCCTCGGCACGATCCGCATCGCCGGCGGCTCAGCGTGCGAAGACCAGTAAGCGCGCACGCCGACATCGCGCGGCAAGGTCGCGTCTGACGGGGACCGGGAGGTGAGCGCGCCCGCCGAACACTGCGTTCTCGTCGCCGACGTCTCCGGCCGGGACATCCTGGTCGAAGCGCTCGGCGCCGACGAGGCGAAGCACGCGATCGACCGCTGCCTGCATCGCGTCGACCGGGGGGTCGCGGCGAACGGTGGCAAGGTGATCCGCCGGGGAGACGGCCGCCTGTCGGCAAGCTTCCCGCGCTGCGACCGGGCGGCGCTCGCGAGCTTCGACATGCTCGCCCGCGTCGAGGACCTGCCGCCCCAGCGCGGCCTGCGCCTGACGATCCGCGTGGGAATCCACTGCGGGGCGGAGGCGGCGATCGATCCCGCGGAAGCTGCGGCGACCCGCATCGCGGCGGCCGCTCGTCCCGGTCAGCTGCTCGCGAGCGGTCCTGCGGTGATGCAATTGACGGCCGCGGCGCGGCGCTTCGCGGGCACGGCGCCGCTCCGTGATCCGGCGTTCGACGGGCTCGAATGGCCGGTGTTTGCGCTCCACCGCGAATCCGCTGCAACGGCGGCCGGCGCCGATCTCGCGCGTGCGCCGCTGCGGCTGAGGCTGCGGCACCAGCACGAGGTGCTGCACGTCGACGAAAGTCGGCCCGTCGTGCTCCTCGGGCGCGAGCTCGGCAACGACGTGGTCATTCACGACGCACGCGCGTCGCGCCAGCATGCGCGCATCGAGCGGCGACCGCAGGGCTACGTGCTGATCGACCGGAGCACGAACGGCACCCACGTCGCCGACGCGAGCGGCGGCGAACACTGTGTCAAGCGCGGGGAGTGGCCGCTGGGCAGCGCCGGCCGGCTCGGCTGCGGCTTTCCCCCGAACGAAATCGAGCGCGATCTCGTGTATTTCGAACTCGTCTAGCCTTGCCGATGGCCGCCCCTGTTCATCCGCGCGACCGACGCGTCGGCCGCCCTTCCCTCGGCGGCGCTCGTCGCACGCGAGACGTCGGCCCGGCGTTCGCGCCGCGTGCCCGATGACGCGCCCCCGATGAGTTTCCTGTCGCTGCTCGATCCCGGCCCGGACGCCGGACTCGCGGCCCTGTTCGCGTCGAGCTTTCTCGCCGCGACGCTGCTGCCGGGCGGATCGGAATTCGTGCTGGCCGGCGTGCTCGCGCTGCGCCCCGAGCAGCTCGTCGCCGCGCTCGGCCTCGCGACGCTCGGCAACACCCTCGGCGGGATGTCGACCTGGGGGCTCGCGCGGCTGCTGCCGCAGAAGGCCGACACGACCCGGCTCGCGTGGGTGCAACGTCACGGTGCGCCGGTGCTGCTGCTGTCGTGGGCGCCGGTCGTCGGCGATGCGCTCTGCGCTGCTGCAGGGTGGCTGCGCCTGCCGTGGCTCCCGTGTCTGCTGTGGATGGCGGCCGGCAAGTTCGCGCGCTACGCCCTCGTCGCCGCCACCGTCCTTTGATCTTTTCCCGGAGTGGAACCATGAACATCCAGCGTCACGGCACGACCGCCCGCTATTCCGACATCGTCGTGCACAACGGCCTCGCATGGATCGTCGAAGTGCCTTCGTCCGACGCCGCTGACGCGGCGACGCAGACCGGCGAAATCCTTGCGAGCCTCGACGCCCTGCTCGCCCGCGCCGACAGCGCGCCGTCGCGGGCGTGCGTGCAGGTCGCCGGTCTCGCGAACCCGGCATGGCGCGTCGAAATCGCGATCGTCGCCGCGGTGCGCTGAAGGCCGCTCCGTCGGACGCCCTCGCGCGCGTCCGACATTGGCATAACCCGCTTGCAAATCAAGCCCCTACACTCTCCAAGGGCTTAAATCGGCCGCGTTTTGCAGCGCGGTAAGTTACAATTTGCGGCTTCCCCGCCGTCTGGTACCGGAACGTCTCATGACTCAACGCCTGCGCGAGATCCCCTACAACTACACGTCGTTCTCGGATCGCGAGATCGTCATCCGCCTGCTCGGCGACGACGCCTGGCAAGCGCTCGACACGCTGCGGGGCGAACGTGTCACCGGGCGCTCGGCGCGAATGCTGTACGAAGTGCTCGGCGACATCTGGGTCGTGCAGCGCAATCCGTACCTGCAGGACGATCTGCTCGACAATCCCGCGCGCCGCAGCGCGCTGATCGAGGCGCTGCATCACCGCCTGCGCGAAGTCGAGAAGCGGCGCGAGGAAAGCGCGACGCAGGACCCGGAGCGCGACGAGAAGGTCACCCGGCTCGTCGAGGCCGCGCATGCCGCGGTCGACCGCTTCGCGCAGTTCTTCAACGACACCGGCGCGCTGCGCAAGCGGGTGCTGCGCTCGCTCGCGCGCCACACACGGCGCGACAACATCTGCTTCGACGGCCACGCCCGCGTCTCGCACGTCACTGACGCGACCGACTGGCGCGTGGAATATCCCTTCGTCGTTCTCTATCCGGACACCGAGGACGAGATGGCGCCGCTCGTGAAGGACTGTATCGAGCTCGGCCTGACGATCATTCCGCGCGGAGGCGGCACCGGCTACACCGGCGGCGCGATCCCGCTCGACGCACGCTCGGTCGTCATCAACACCGAGAAGCTGATCGACCTCGGCGCGGTCGAAGAACTGACACTGCCCGGCCTCAGCGGCGCCGTCGGCACGGCGTACGCGACGATCCGCACCGGCGCGGGCGTCGTCACCGAGCGCGTCGCCGAAGCGGCGGCGGCAGCCGGACGGGTGTTCGCGGTCGACCCGACGTCGGCGTCGGCGTCGTGCATCGGCGGCAACATCGCGATGAACGCCGGCGGCAAGAAGGCCGTGCTGTGGGGCACCGCGCTCGACAACCTCGCGTGGTGGAAGATGGTGACGCCGGACGGCGACTGGCTCGAAGTCGAGCGCCTCGACCACAACTTCGGCAAGATCCACGAGCAGGAAGTCGTGCATTTCCGGCTGCGGCGCTATGAGCCGAAGCACTACCGGCTGATCGCCGAGGAGACGCTGAGCCTGCCGGGCGCGTCCTGCCGCAAGGTCGGCCTCGGCAAGGACGTCACCGACAAGTTCCTCGGCGGCGTGCCCGGCGTGCAGAAGGAAGGCACCGACGGCCTGATCGTCGCCGCCCGCTGGGTGCTGCACAAGATGCCGCCGGTCACGCGCACGGTGTGCCTCGAATTCTTCGGCCAGGTGCGCGAAGCGGTGCCGGCGATCGTCGAGATCACCGACTGGTTCAAGCCCGGTTCCGAAGGCGAGCGCCTGGGCGTGCAGCTCGCGGGCCTCGAACATCTCGACGAGCGCTACGTGAATGCGGTCGGCTACACGACGAAGGCGAAGCGCCACGGCCGGCCGAAGATGGTGCTGATCGGCGACATCGTCGGCCACGACGAAGCGGCGGTGATGACCGCGGCGTCGGAAGTCGTGCGCATGTGCAATCTGCGCAGCGCCGAAGGCTTCATCGCGGTCAGCCCCGAGCAGAGGAAGCGCTTCTGGCTCGACCGGTCGCGCACCGCGGCGATCTCGCGCCACACGAACGCGTTCAAGGTGAACGAGGACGTCGTGATCCCGCTGCCGCGCATGGGCGACTACTGCGACGGCATCGAGCGCATTAACATCGAGCTGTCGACGCAGAACAAGCTCGAACTGTGCGACGCGCTGACCGAGTTCCTGCAGGGCGAGCTGCCGCTCGACCAGGGCGACGCGAACATCTCGGCCGACGAGCTGATCGGCGACCGCCGCCAGGCGGCGCTCGACTACGTCGCGACGGTGCGCCGCCGCTGGCAGTGGCTCCTCGACAACCTCGACCTGCCGCTCGCCGCGGCGGAAGCGCAGTTCGCTGACCACGGCATCCAGGCCGGCGAGCTGACGAACCGCGCGGTCGACCCGACGCTGTTCCACCGGCTGCAGGACTACTCGGTGCGCACGTCGTGGAAGACCGAACTCAAGCCCCGCCTCGACAAGATCTTCGACGGCGTCGTGTTCCGCCAGGTGCTCGCGCGCATCGAGGAAGTGCACAAGGAAGTGCTGCGCGGGCGCGTCTTCGTCGCGCTGCACATGCACGCCGGCGACGGCAACGTGCATACGAACATCCCGGTCAACTCCGACCACTACGAGATGCTGCAGACCGCGAACCGCGCGGTCGACCGCATCATGGCGCTCGCGCGCTCGCTCGACGGCGTGATCTCCGGCGAGCACGGCATCGGCATCACGAAGCTCGACTACCTGACCGACGACGAGATGGCGGCGTTCTGGGCGTACAAGCGCAAGGTCGACCCGGAAGGCCGTTTCAACCGCGGCAAGCTGATGCGCGACGGCGCAACCAAAGGTAGCCTCGACAACGCCTACACGCCGAGCTTCAACCTGATGGGCCACGAATCGCTGATCATGGAGCAGACCGAGATCGGCGACATCGCGCACGACATCAAGGACTGCCTGCGCTGCGGCAAGTGCAAGCCGGTGTGCTCGACGCACGTGCCGCGCGCGAACCTGCTGTACAGCCCGCGCAACAAGATCCTCAGCACCTCGCTGCTCGTCGAGGCGCTGCTGTACGAGGAGCAAACGCGGCGCGGCGTGTCGCTCGCGCACTGGACCGAGTTCGAGGACGTCGCCGACCACTGCACCGTCTGCCACAAGTGCGAGAAGCCGTGCCCGGTGGACATCGACTTCGGCGACGTGTCGATCAAGATGCGCAACCTCCTCAGGAAGCAGGGCAAGAAGTCGTTCAACCCGGGCAAGGCCGCGGCGATGGCCTTCCTGACCGCGAAGGACCCGGCGACGATCAAGCTGATCCGCACCGGGATGATCGACTGGGGCTACAAGGCCCAGCGCTTCGCGCACAAGGCCGCCAAATCGCTCGGCCTCGTGCAGCCGCAGGTGAAGGCGCCGCCGGCGACGCTCGGCAAGGCGCCGCTGCGCGCGCAGGTGATCCACTTCATCAACAAGCCGATGCCCGGCAACCTGCCGAAGCGCACCAGCCGCGCGCTGCTCGACATCGAGGACAACGCGGTGATCCCGGTGATCCGCAACCCGGAGGTCAAGCGCGACGACTCGGAGGCGGTGTTCTACTTCCCGGGCTGCGGCTCGGAGCGCCTCTTCAGCCAGGTTGGTCTCGCGACGCAGGCGATGCTGTACCAGGTCGGCACGACGACGGTGCTGCCCCCCGGCTATCTGTGCTGCGGCTACCCGCAGACCGCAGCGGGCGAGGACGACAAGGGCCAGAAGATCACGACCGACAACCGCGTGCTTTTCCACCGCGTCGCCACCACGCTGAACTACCTCGACATCAAGACCGTGATCGTGTCCTGCGGCACCTGCATGGACCAGCTGCAAAAGTACCAGTTCGAGCAGATCTTCCCCGGCTGCCGGCTGCTCGACATCCACGAGTACCTGATGGAAAAGGGCGTCGCGCTCGAAGGCGTGACCGGCACGAAATACATGTATCACGAGCCGTGCCACACGCCGATGAAGGTGCATTCGGGCATCAAGGTCGCGAACGAGCTGATGGGCACGCGCGTCGATCTGAGCGATCGCTGCTGCGGCGAATCGGGCACGCTGGCGGTCGGCCGGCCGGACATCTCGACCCAGGTGCGCTTCCGCAAGCAGCAGGAGATCGAGAAAGGCGCGGCAGCGTTGCGCAACGGCTCCGACGATCCGGTGAAGATCCTGACCTCGTGCCCGTCGTGCCTGCAGGGGCTGTCGCGCTATTCGAACGATGCGGGCGGCGTCGACGCCGACTACATCGTCGTCGAAATCGCGAAGCACGTGCTCGGTGAAAACTGGATGCCGGACTACGTTCAGCGCGCGACCAACGGCGGCATCGAGCGCGTGCTGCTGTAAGGCTCAGCGGGGCGGAGGGGGCAGCATCCCCTTCCGTCGTGCACACCCCACTCCTGACAGCGGAGCTCACCGGGTGGTCTGGCAGCTCGGCCCCAAGCGAATCAGCAGGAGGGTTTTCTCGTTTGTAAGGTAGGGCGCAAAGCGCGCCTGGATACAGTCCTCCAGCCATGTCAGCTGTTCCAGCAGCGGGGCGCGGACGAACAAGAGTGCGTCTTCACCCGCGTGGGCCTGCACCTCGTCCACATTCAGCTCGGCGACCGGCCGGCCGGCGTAATACACCAGACGCATGTCCGGGGCACCGAGGCTGTAGAGCGGATGGCTGGGGTAATTGACCAGGGTTTTCCGGATCTCGGGCAGTGCCTGCAGGCGGTGGACGAACACTCGCGCCTCGAACAAGGTGTAGAAGCCGATGAAGGCCAGCAGTAGCAGCGGCGGCAACCAAGTCATCAGGCCGCGCCGCCAGCCCTGCTGTGCGTCCCGCACCGCGCTCCAGTGCCAAGCCAGCAGCAGCGCGATGGCCGGGTAGGCAGGCAGCAAGTATTTGGGGTGCTTGTCGGCAAACAGGGAGAAGACCAGCAGCGGAAGCAGCACGCTGCTGGCGAGCAACTGAAGCTCGGCACGAGCGTGAATCGCCCGCCACAACTGTCGCGGCCGCACCAGCAACACCAGCCAGAACGGCGCGAAATCGCCGGCCAGGTACATCAGGTAGGCGTACCAGCCCTCGCCGCTTTGCTCTCCGCTGACCTTTGTCACGATATCCTGCTCCAGAACCGGGGACCACACGCTCCAGCCCATTTCGAGACTGACAGCCAGATACCAGGAACCGCCGACCAGCAGTGCGAGCAGCCAGCCGGGCACATCGCACAGATAGGCTTTGGCGCGGGGCTGGCGAAGAAACGCGAACACCAACAGGGGCGCGGCGACGAACAGCAGGCTGACCGGGCCCTTGGTCAGCAGGCCCAGACCGATCAAGGCGAAGCTGAGCATCACCCAGCGCCGGCCGCCGCCCCAAAACAGGTAATGCCAGGCAGCCAGCAGGGACAGCAGGCTCAGCCCGGTAAGGCTCATCTCGATTTCCGCGCGACGGGCGAACAGACTGAAGCCGCTATTTGCCGCCAGGATCATCGCTGCGTACAGGCCGACCCGTCGTCCGCCCAAGTGTTTGCCCAAGGCATAAACGACGGCGCAGGAAGACAGCGCGAACACTGCCGAAGGCAAACGCAGTCCCCACTCGGACACCCCGCCGAGAAGCGTTGTCGGCAACAGCGACAACCAGTTGAATAGCGGAGGTTTGGCCAGGTACGGCTTGCCGTTCATGGACGGCAGCAGCCATTGACCGCTCTCGTACATTTCGCGGACCGTTACGGCGCGGCGCGCTTCGTTGACACTGAGGAAGGGGATATCGCCGATACCCCAGAAGAAGAGCAGCACCACCAACCCCAGAATGGCGGCGGCAAACAGCGCCTCTTCGGATTTATCGACTCTGATGTTCATCAGTCAAGTTGCCTCCCCACAGGGCGTTGCCGCACGCCGCCGGGCGCAAGACAGGTGGGCAGGATTGGGCCGATACTTCAGGTGTCCGCGTGCATGTTCACGGTCACGGTTGCGCAAGACGTTGAACGGCATAAGTCCGCATGCAGGCACGATGACGAACACGTCCAGGACAGCGCCGCCAATCTAGAGGTCGAGGCATCAAGGCGACGTCAAACGAATGTAAAAAACGTCGAGACGGATTCCGCAGCCGAACCCCCGGAGCACCTGCTCCCAGCCGCCGTGGAATTCCCTGATGGGCACATCGATCCGAGCGATCGCTGCGGCGGCGAATCGGGCACGGTGGCAGTCGGCCGGCCCGGCATTTCGACCCGGGTGCGCTTCCGCAAGCAGCAGGAGATCGAAAAAGGTATGGAGCGTCGCGCAACGGTTCCGGCGACGCGGCGAAGATCCCCGCCTCGTGCCCGTCGTGCCTGCAGGGGTTGTCGCGCTATTCGAACGATGCGGGCGGCGTCGACGCCGACTGCACCGTCGTCGAAATCGCGAAGCATGTGCTCCGCGACGACTGGATGCCGGGCTATGCGCAGCGTGCGAACGGCGGCGGGCATCCAGCGGGTATTTGCTCTAGGCTCGGGCCGAAGCCGGCTCCGGGTCGCCCTTCGCCTGCGGCTCACGGCAACCTAAAATTTGACAACATCCGGAAACGAATTGTAGGTCGGAGTCAGCGCAGCGAAATCCGACGCGAACCTCACCGACAGTATCGGCGCTCGGGCCTTCAGCCCTCGACCGGCGGTTCCGGATGCAGCCGCCGCCAGATTTCGGGCAACGCTTCGGCGGCGCGCCGCCGCAGGCGGTAGGTGACGAGCCGGCTCACCTCGGTCTCGCCCGGATTGATCTCGACCGTCGGCACGCCGGCCTGCTGCGCCCACCACACCGGCCCGGAAATGTAGGGAAAGGCGCTCGTCGTGCCGATCGAGACGACCAGATCGACGCCGCCGTCGAGCAGCGCATCGAGCTGGTTCAGCCCGGCCTCGGGCAGCATCTCGCCGAACAGCACGACGTCGGGGCGCAGCACGCCGCCGCATTGCGGGCACTCGGGCGGCAGCCGCAGCCCGCCGAAATCCGTCACCTTGCGCGAGTGCGCACATTCGGTGCAGCGCAGGCGGTGGACGGTGCCGTGGATTTCGATCAGGTTGCGCGAGCCGGCATCGCGGTGCAGTCCGTCGACGTTCTGCGTCAGCACCCAGACGCCGGGCCGTTCCTGCTCCAGCGCGGCGATGATGCGGTGCGCGATGTTCGGTTCCGCGCCGCGGCAGTTCGCTTCGATCTCGGCGATGTATTTCCACGCGACGTCCGGCCGGGCCGCCATCATTTCCCCCGACAGCGCCTCCTCGATCGTCAGCCCGTCGTCGGTCAGCCGCTCGTGATAGAGGCCGCCGATCCCGCGGTAGGTCGGGAGCCCCGAGTCGGCGGAAATGCCGGCGCCGGTGATGAAAAGGATGCGCGAGGCCTCGCCGATGAGCCGCGCGACTTCGTCGAACGTCTGGCTTTCAGTCATTTGATGTTTCCTTCGCGACGTCGACGAGACAGTCGTAAAACGTCGGTCCGCCGCCGAGGTCGGTGAGCGCCGGCGACGTCACCGCGTTCGCGTTCTCGCCGTCGCCGGAGAGTTTTCGCCACCACACCGACGGCGCGACGACGACCCCGCGACGAACACCGTCGGTCACCACCGCGCGGGCATGGAACGCGCCGCGGTCGTTGAAAATCCGCAACGATGCGCCGTCGACAATGCCGCGCTCCGCGGCGTCGTCGGGATGGATCTCGAGCTTCGGCCCGCCTTCCTGCTCGACGAAGCGCGGCTGGCTCGAGAAACTCGTGTTGAGGAAATTGCGCGCCGGCGGCGAGATCATCGCGAGCGGAAAGCGCGCCGCGAGCGCCGGGTTGCTGACCGGCGACTCGTGCGGCGGAACCCACGCGGGGAGCGGGTCCAGCCCTTGGCGGGCGAGCCAGTCGGAGCGGAACTCGCACTTGCCCGACGGCGTCGGAAAGCCGCCCTTCGCAAAGGGCGCGAACGGCCGCGGCAGGTTGAGTCGTGCCCAGCCACGCGCCACGAGCGTGGGCTGCAGACCGAGCACGCGCTCGTCGCGCCGCCTGAACGCCGCGGCGGCGATCTCGTCGTCGGACTCGAACAGTTCCGGCTCGGTGAAGCCGAGCCGCGCGGCGAGCAGGCGGAAGACTTCGGTGTTCGGCTTCGCCTCGCCGAGCGGCGCGATCGCCGGCGTGTTGGAAACCGCGTAGAGATGGCCGTAGGACTTGTGCAGATCGCGGTGCTCGAGCTGGCTCGTCGCCGGCAGCAGGATGTCGGCGTAGTCGGCGGTGTCGGTCTGGAACAGCTCGTGCACGACGCAGAACAGATCCTCGCGCGCGAAGCCTTCCCGCACGCGCCGGTTGTCGGGCGCGACCGCGACCGGGTTCGAGTTGTAGACGTAGAGCGCGCGGATCGGCGGTTCGTCCGCGGTCAGCAGCGCGTCGCCGATCTCGACCATGTTGATCGTGCGCGGCGGCCGCGCGTCGCGCGGATAGAGGTCGGGCCGCTCGAGCGCGTGCTGGTCTACCGGAAAATTGCCGGACGTCGACAGCACCGCTCCACCCGCCGGATGTCGCCACGCGCCGGTCAGCGCCGGCAGGCAGGCGACGTTGCGCACCGCCATCCCCCCGCCGCCGCTGCGGTTCAGCCCGTAGTTGAGCCGGATCGCCGCCGGCTTCGCGCTGCCGTAGTCGCGCGCGAGGCTGCGGATCGCCTCGGCCGGCAGGCCGGTCAGCGGCGCCGCCCACTCCGGCGTGCAGTCGCGCACGCGCGCGGCGAGTTCGTCGAAGCCGAGCGTGTGCGCGGTGATGTAGTCGCGATCGACGAGATCGTCCGCGATCAGCACCTGCATCATCGCGAGCGCGAGCGCGCCGTCGGTGCCCGGCCACGGTGCGAGGTGGAGGTCGCACTTCGCGGCGGTCTCGCTGCGCCGCGGGTCGATGCAGACGAGCTTCGCGCCGCGCCGCTTCGCCTCCTGGATGTAGCGCCAGCCGTGCAGGTTCGACACGACCGGGTTCGCGCCCCAGATCAGGATCAGCTTCGCGTCGACGATCGCTTCCGGGTCCGTGCCGATCGACGCACCGACCGTCGCTTTCCAGCCGGCCGTGCCGGCTGCGGAGCAGATCGTGCGGTCGAGCAGCGATGCGCCGAGACGGTGGAAGAAGCGCAGATCCATGCTGCTGCCCTGCACGAAGCCGAGCGTGCCGCCGTAGCTGTATGGCAGGATCGCGCGGGGATCGTCGGCGGCGATCGCGCCGAATTTCTCGGCGATCGTGCCGAGCGCCTCGTCCCAACTGATCCGCACGAAACGCCCCTCGCCCTTGCGCCCGACCCGCTTCATCGGGTGCAGCAGCCGCTGGTCCGAATACACGCGCTCGAGGTAATGGGCGACTTTCGTGCACAACGTGCCGTTCGTGAACGGCAGATCGGCCGCGCCGCGGATCTTCACCGCACGGCCGTTCTCGACCGTCGTCTCGATCGCGCAGGTATCGGGACAGTCGTGCGGACAGGCTCCCCGGACCACTTCTTTCACGGATTCGCTCATTCGTCTTCCCGGCAAAGTTCCTCGCGTTGGATCGGCGGCTCTCCGGACCGGCTTCAGAGCCGACGCGCAGTCATCGGCCGGCGCACGGCGAGTTCAGCGCCGCGCTTCGCCGTTCGCGAGCAATTCGGCGTAGCGCCGGCGGTCCGCGGCGAAGCGCGCGCGCAGCGCTTCGATTTCGCGCTTTTTCACGTCGACGACCGTGCGCAGCGACGCGAGTTCGGCGTCGATGGCCTGCAGCGCAGCGGATGGGCGCACCAGATCCGCACCTCCGCCTGCCTCGGCGAGGCGACGCCGCTCGGCGAGCAGTTCGGCCTCGCGCACGCGGGTCGGCTCGATGTCCCGCTCGACCTCGGCGACGGCACGCGCTTCGCGGTTGTCGATGTCCGTGAGGCTCGTATAAGTCTGCAGCAAGGCCTGGTCGACGCGCCGCTGCTTCAGCAGTCGCGCCTCCTCGTCTTTTCGGCGCTGCGCTTCGGCATCGCGCTTCGCGGTCTCTTCCGGCGTCAGCGGCGCGGCGACGTGGCGCCGCACATGACCCTGCGGACTGATCTCGCGATACGCCCGACCGTAGCATGCCGGCTGCAGCGTGTCCGCACAGATCGGCCGGCGGCTCGCGTCCTCGCAGCAGTAGATCGTGCCGGCGCCCGGCGCCGGGGTCGCGAACGGCAGCGTGACGAGCGCGGCGAGAACGAGCTCAGCGCGCCGCGGCAACGCCATAAGCATCCCGGTACGCCTGGACGGCGTCGAGGTTCGCCGCGAGTTGCGGGCTGTCGGCGAGATAGCCGATCAGGTCCGCGAGCGTCGCGACCGCGACGACCGGAATGCCGAACATCGCCCGGACTTCCTCGACCGCGGATTGCGTGCCGGTGCCGCGCTCCATGCGGTCGAGCGCGATGACGACGCCGGCCGGGGTCGCGCCGGCGTCGCGGATCATCGCCACCGATTCGCGCACCGACGTGCCCGCCGAGATCACGTCGTCGAGGATCAGCACGCGCCCTTCGAGCGGCGCACCAACGAGGGTGCCCCCTTCGCCGTGGTCCTTCGCCTCCTTGCGGTTGAATGCGAACGGCAGGTTCACGCCCTGTTCGGCGAGCCGGATCGCGACGCCGGCGACCAGCGGGATGCCCTTGTAAGCGGGTCCGAACAGCATGTCGCACGGCACGCCCGCCGCGAGGATCGCGCGCGCGTAAAAACCGCAAAGCTCGCGAAACGACGCGCCGTCGTCGAACAGCCCGGCGTTGAAGAAATACGGTGAGGTGCGGCCGGCCTTGGTGACGAAGGAGCCAAAGCGCAGCACTCCCTTGTCGCAGGCCAGCGCGATGAAATCCCGGCTAAAATCCACGGTTTACTTCCACTTTTGAGGCAATCGGGCCGAATGTTACGCGTCATCACCCTCAACCTCAACGGAATCAGGTCGGCCACCAGCAAGGGCTTTCTCGACTGGCTCGGCGCGCAAAATGCGGACGTCGTGTGCGTGCAGGAGCTGAAGGCGCAGGCGGGCGACCTGACCGACGCGATGCGCAATCCGGACGGCTATTCCGGTCATTTCCACCATGCCGAGAAGAAGGGCTACAGCGGCGTCGGGCTGTACACGCGACGCGCGCCCGACCGCATCGTCGAAGGCCTCGGCATTGCCGACATCGACGCCGAAGGCCGCTTCCTGCAGCTCGATTTCGGCGCGCTGTCGGTCGTGTCGCTGTACCTGCCGTCGGGCTCGAGCTCGGACGAGCGCCAGCAGGTGAAGTTCACGTTCATGGAGCGCTTCCTGCCGCACCTCGCATCGCTGCGCGAGTCGGGTCGCGAATTGATCATCTGCGGCGACTGGAACATCGCGCACAAGGAAATCGACCTCAAGAACTGGAAATCGAACCAGAAGAACTCCGGCTTTCTGCCCGAGGAGCGCGCGTGGCTCACCCGCGTGCTCGACGAGCAGCACTGGGTCGACGTCTATCGCCGACTGTATCCGGAAGCCGGCGGGGAGGCCTACACGTGGTGGTCGAACCGCGGCCAGGCGTGGGCGAAGAACGTCGGCTGGCGCATCGACTACCAGCTCGCGACGCCGGGCGTTGCCGCGACGGCGCGCAGCGCGGTGGTCTATAAGGAGCAGCGCTTCAGCGACCATGCGCCGCTGACGGTCGAGTACGGCTGGGAGTTCTGAAGCCGTCGTCCGGCGACACCGCAAGCCGGTCACCCGCCGTCCGCCGATGGTCGATGCACGACGATCCGGCGCCTCCGCACCGGCCGCGTGCGTCAATCCAGCGTGCGCCGGAACGTCTTCAGCCCGATCGCGAGCACCGCGACGGTGAAGGCGACGATCGCCCAGATTTGGGGCCACAGCAGCTCGAGTCCGTTGCCTTTGAGCATGATGCCGCGCACGAGCACGAGGAAATGCGTCAGCGGCAGCACGTTGCCGACGACCTGCGCCCACTCAGGCATGCCGCGGAACGGGAACATGAAGCCCGACAGCAACATCGACGGCAGGAAGAAGAAGAAGGTCATCTGCATCGACTGCAGCTGGTTCTTCGCGATCGAGCTGAACGTGATGCCGAGGGTCAGGTTCGCGCAGATGAAGAGCAACACGACCGCATAGAGCAGCGCGAGGTTGCCGAGCATCGGCACGCCGAAGATCCAGCGTGCGGCGACGAGCACGAGCGTGACCTGGACGAGGCCGATCAGGATGTAGGGCACGATCTTGCCGGTCATCACCTCGATCGGCGTCGCCGGAGTCGCGAGCAGGTTCTCGAACGTGCCGCGCTCGCGTTCGCGCGTCATCGCCAGCCCCGTCATCAGCACCATCGTCATCGTCAGGATCACGCCGAGCAGGCCCGGGACGATGTTGTACGCGGTGATGCCTTCCGGGTTGTAGCGGCGATGCACGCGCAGATCCACGAGGCCTTCGTCCGCCGGCTTCCCCCGCTGCGCGCCCGGCAGCTCCGTAGCGAAGACGTCGCGGCCGAGCCGGTTCAGCACCGAGATCGCGCCGGCCGCGGCCATCGGATCGGTCGCGTCGGCTTCGACGAGCAAGATCGGGCGTTGCCCGCGCACGAGGTCGCGGTTGAAGTCGGGCGGGAAGGTGACGACGAACTGCACGTCGCCGCGCGCGAGCAGCCTGTCGGCCTCGCTGCCGCTCGCCGCGCCGCCGACGATGTCGAAGTAGTCGCTGTTCTTCATCGCCGCGACGTACGCGCGCGAGAACGGCCCCGGATCGGCCATCACGACGGCCGTCGGCAGGTGCTTCGGGTCAGAGTTGATCGCGAAGCCGAACAGCATCAGCTGCAGGATCGGGATGCCGATGATCATGCCGAAGGTCAGCCGGTCCCGCCGCAGCTGGATGAACTCCTTCAGCAGGATGCCGAGCCAGCGCGACAGGGAGAAGCCGTAATGACTGGGCATGTCAGCCTTCGAGCGGGTCCTCGGCGGACTTCATCATGTGGATGAACGCGTCTTCGAGCGAAGGCTCGACGCGCTCGATCGCGATCTCGTTGTCCTGCGCGAATGCCTGCAGGCTCGCGGCGAGCTTCGCGGCATCGCGGCCGCTCGCGTGCAGTCGCGCGCCAAAACTTGCGACCTGTTCCACGCCGTCTAGGCCGCGCAACGCGTCCGGCAGCCCCGGCGCGCCGCCGCCGTCGATCGACCACGTCGCCAGCCCCTGCGCCACGACGACCTCTTCCGCGGTGCCGGCGGCGAGCAAGCGTCCGTACGCGAGATAGGCGAGCCGATGGCAACGCTCGGCTTCGTCCATGTAGTGGGTCGAGACGAGCACGGTGATCCCGGCATCGGCGAGGCGATGGATCTCCTCCCATAAATCGCGCCGCGCCTTCGGGTCGACGCCCGCGGTCGGCTCGTCGAGCAGCAGCAGGCGGGGTTCGTGCAGCAGGCACGCCGCGAGCGCGAGGCGCTGTTTCCAGCCGCCCGACAAGGTGCCCGCGAGCTGATCGCGGCGACCCGCGAGACCGAGGTGGTCGAGGGCGCGACCGACCGCGGCGCCGCGGTCGCGCATCCCGAACATCCGCGCGACGAAATCGAGGTTCTCGGCGATCGTCAGGTCCTCCCACAGCGAGAAGCGCTGCGTCATGTAGCCAACCTGGCGCTTGATCGCGCCGCTGTCGGTCATGACGTCGAGACCGAGACAGGTGCCGCGCCCGCTGTCGGGCGTCAGCAAACCGCACAGCAAGCGGATCGTCGTCGTCTTGCCGCTGCCGTTCGGGCCGAGAAAACCGAAGATCTCCCCTTCGCGCACCTGCAGCGCGAGGTCGCGGACGACGTGCCGCGGGCCGAAGTGCTTGTTGATGCCGGACACATCGATCGCGAGGTTTCCGTTGCCTGCGGCCATTTCAATTCCCCGCCGCAACGACGTCGACGGGCACGCCGGGGCGCAGGCCCGCGGCGAGCGCCGGCGTGGGCACCGCTTCGACGCGGAACACCAGCTTCGCGCGCGCCTTCTCGCTGTAGATCACCGGCGGAGTGTATTCGGCCTCGGGCGCGACGAAGTCGATGTGCGCCTCGAAGCCGTCGCCACAACCGTCGCAGCGCACGGTGACGGCCATGCCCGACGCGAGGCCGGCCACTTCGCGTTCCGGCACGTAGAAGCGGACTCGGCGGCGCCCATCGGGCAGCAGGCTCGCGACCGGCTGGCCGGCGCCGACCCACTCGCCCGGCTCGAAATAGGTGTCCGCAATTTCGCCGGCGGCGGGCGCGACGACCGTCTTGCGCGACAGCTGCCATTCGCGCAGCGCGACCTCGGCCCCGGCGGCGTCGAGTTCGGCCTGCGCACCGGCGACTTCGGCTTTGCGGCCGAAGCTCGCGCGATACGTCGCAAGCTGCTGGCGGGCCGCATCCACGCGCGCCGCCTCACCATCGCGCGCCGCACGTGCTTCGTCGAGCCGCGCCTGCGAGATGAAGCGCGACGCGGCGAGCGCCTTCTGCTGCGCGAGTTGCGTGGTCGCGAGGCGCAACGCGGTTTCGGCGGCGTGGACCTGGGCTTCGAGCGCGGCGATTTCCGGCGGACGGCGCGGTTCGCTGAGGTTGTCGACACGGCTCCGGGCCGCCTCGGCGCGGGCTGCGGCGGCGGCAAGAGCTTGCGCATCCGGATCGGACGCGAGCGCGAACACCGGCGCGCCCGCATCCACCCGGGTGCCGCGTGCCGCATCGAGCGTCTCCAGATAGCCGGCCTGTGGCGCCGCGAGATACACGAACTCGCCCTCGACGTAGCCGTTCCACGCGGCGTCCCGCCCGCCTCCGCACGCGGCGAGCAGCACCCCGGCCAGCACGCCCACGCAGCGGCTAACGACTCTCATCCGGCCCCCTCCCGCCGTCATTCGCGGCGATCAGGCGCAGCATCTCGGCGACGCCGCGGTGCACTTCATCGAGCGACGCATCGCTCTGCCGCGCCAGGTTCATCGCCGCCAGGCCGACGAATGCGCCGTGCAGGACCAGCAGCCGGTCCGGCGTAACAGGAAAACCCCTCGCGCCGAGCAATTCGCCGAAGCGTGCCCGGACACGCTCGACCAGACCGGACAGCGCGTCGCGCAGCTCGGGCTCGCTGTCCGCGGCTACGATGAGACCGAGCAGGACGCGAACCGGCGCCAGTCGTGGAAGCAAGTCGCCGAGCTGCTGCGCGAGATCGTCGGGACCGCCGCCTGCGACCGCCACGCCGAGGCCGTCGACGACCTGCTCGACCGCAGCCTCGGCGATCGCGAGCAGCAGGCGGCTGCGGGTCGGAAAGTAATACGTTAGGTGGCTCTGGCTCACGCCGGCGGCCTTCGCGATGCGCGGCTGCGTGAGCGTGGCGATGCCCTGCGTGCGGAGAAGTTCGACGCCTGCGGCGAGGATGCGTGATCGGATGCTCATGACCCCGGACCGTGTTGCAGCGTGGGCTTTGGTAGAGATACCAAATGATTTGAACGATAGCAGCGGCTGCGGACGACGGCAAGCGCGCAGCCGAGCCGATGCCAATGCCGCCGGGCTCGGCGATGGTCTTCGTCGGCCCGAACACCCTGTATCCACGCGCGAATTGCCTTCGCACCCAAATCGGATTAGCCTTTACCCGGATCGCGCGCCCGCGCGAATGTCATGACCTTGAGAGGGGTACGAACATGCAGAACTCGACCGACGCCGTTTCGCGGGACAAACTCATCGCCGACTTCAAGGTGGTCGTCGCGGACGCCGAGGAATTGCTGAAGCTTACCGCCGGGCAGGCCGGCGAGAAGCTGACGGATGTCCGCGCACGCCTCAACGACCGGCTCGCGGTGGCGAAGGACCGCATCGCGGACGCCGATCTCGCGGTACGGCAGCAGACGAAGAAGGTCGTCGACGTCACCGACGACTACGTGCACAAGAACCCGTGGCAGTCGGTCGGCGTCGCGGCCGGCGTCGCGTTCCTGCTCGGCCTGCTCGTCAGCCGCCGCTGAGTTCCGTGCAGCACGACCGGAAGCCGCGTCTCGCCGCGAGCCTGCGCGGCTTTCTCGATGCCGGGCTCGCGACCGCCCAGACCCGGCTCGAACTGCTTGTCGTCGAAGCCCAGGAAGAAAGGCTGCGCCTGTCGCGACTGCTTCTGAACCTCGTGCTCGCAGCGCTGCTTCTCGGCTTCGGCGCAGTGTTCCTGACGATCTTCATCACCGTGCTGTTCTGGGACGAGCACCGGTTGCTCGCGCTCGGGCTCGCAACCGTTGCGCTGTTCGGCGCAGGTCTCTTCACCGCATCGACTGCGGCGGCCGAACTCCGCAGGGGAAGCCAGCTGTTCGCAGCGAGTCTCGCCGAGCTCGCGCGGGATCGCGAAGCACTGCGGCCGGAAGAATGAGCCCGGAGCACCTCCGCTTCGCGCTGCGCAAGCAGCGTTTGCAAATTCGCGCCGCGCAGCAGCGCGACGAGCTCGTTGCCGGGCTGCGTCGGATCGACACGGTGCTCGATGCCGTCGATCGGGCGCGGGACGGCGCGGGTTGGGTCCGCGAAAAGATTCCGGTCTTCGCCGGCGCAGCGTTGATCCTCGCGCTCGCCAAACCGCGCTTTGCATTCCGCGTCGCGCGCCGCGCGTGGCTGAGCTGGGCGATCTATCGCAAGTTCGGTCCGCGACTCGCGCCGTTCGTGCAGTTGATCGACCGCCTGCGGCGCGTCGCCGCGGGAGCATGAACCGAGCGGCGGCGGCTTCGTAGGCACGCACGACAGTCGCCGGATCACGCGGAATCGCGAGCGTGAAGGTAGAGCCAGCAGTTCCATCGCCGCGCGTCCGCCAATCGCGGCCGCCCGCGCACGTCAGACGTTGTGCTTGGTACCGAAAATCTTGTCGCCGGCGTCGCCGAGGCCGGGGATGATGTAGCCCTGCTCGTTCAGGTGGCTGTCGATGCTCGCGGTGAAGATCTCGACGTCCGGGTGCGTTTCCGCCATCAACCGAATGCCTTCCGGTGCGGCGACGAGCACGAGTGCGCGAACGTGGCGGCAGCCGGCGCGCTTCAGCATGTCGACGGTCGCCGCCATCGACCCGCCGGTCGCAAGCATCGGATCGATGATCAGCGCGAAGCGTTCGCCGAGGTCGCCGACGAACTTCTCGAAGTACGGCGCGGGCTTCAGTGTGTGCTCGTCGCGGGCAATGCCGACGACGCTGACTTTGGCGCTCGGGATCATGTCGAGCACGCCGTCGAGCATCCCGAGACCGGCGCGCAGGATCGGCACGACGGTCACCTTCTTCCCCTTGATCCGCTCGATCTCGACCGGGCCCGCCCAGCCGGGGATCGTCACCGTTTCGAGCTCGAAATCCTGGCTCGCCTCGTAAGCAAGCAGACGCGCGATTTCCGCGGTCAGTTCGCGAAACTTCTTGGTGCTTATGTCGGCCTCACGCATCAGACCGATCTTGTGGCGAACGAGGGGGTGGTTGATCTGCTTGATGGACATTCGGGGTTCTCGGGGTGGAATTACGGCGAAGTTTAACCGCAGGTCGCGCCGGGGACCGGTCCGGTAGAATCGCATCCCGAATCGTTGGAACACTTCAGGAGGACCGCGCGATGCCGGTCGACATGGATGAAATCATTCGCGCGCGAGAACAGGCCGACTGCCTCGCCGATGCCGCTGCGGTCGATGCCGCGCTAAACCGCATGGCGGCGGAAATCACCGCACAGCTCGGCGACAGCAATCCGCTGGTCTATACCGTGATGAACGGCGGCCTGATTCTCGCCGGCCGCATCCTGCCGCGCTTGCCGTTTCCGCTTGAGGTCGCCTACCTGCACGCGACGCGCTACGGTCACGCGCTGAAGGGGACGCAACTCGACTGGCGGGTGCGTCCGGCGCACGACCTGCGCGGCCGCACGGTGCTCGTGCTCGACGACATTCTCGACGAGGGTCACACGCTGCACGCGATCCTGCAGTACCTGCGCGACGAGGGCGCGAAGGACGTCCGCGCCGCGGTGCTGACGCACAAGGTGCACGACCGCAAGGCGTACCCCGGGATGCGGGCCGACTTCACCGGGCTCGACGTCGCCGACCGCTTCCTGTTCGGCTGCGGCATGGATTACAAGGGCTACTGGCGCAACGCGCCGGGAATCTACGCGGTGAAGGGACTCTGAGGAGATTCGCATGCTGGTCGTATTCAAGTCGGATGCCGCCGCCGAGGTCATCATGTTCGGCGACGTCGCAAAGAAGTTGCTCGCGATCCTGGGCAAGGACGCGGACGTCGCGAAGGGCATCGTCACGGTCGAGCAGTTGCCCGACGCGATCGCCCGCTTGCACGCGGCGATCGACGAGGACAAGGCGCGCCAGGCCGCGCAGGGCGAAGACGAAGGCCGCGACGACGAAGCCGGGCCGGAGCGCCGCGGCATGGCGGCGCCGGTCGGGCTCGCGCAACGCGCGTGGCCGCTGCTCGACATGCTCGAAGCGTCGAAGAAGGAAGGCGTGCCGGTCGTCTGGGGCGTGTGAGGCCTAAAGCCGGGACCGGCCCTTCGACCGCTCGCGTGCGCGCCTGAATTTGGCTGGAAAAGCCACGACACGGTCGGCGGCGATCGCAATCGCAACCGAGTGCGCGCTATCGCCCCAATCGACGGCCGCAGCAGAGCGGCGACACGTCAGCCCGACCGGCGCCACGTAGCCGGGTGTGAGAGTCGTTGGCCCAATCCTACGCTCACTGCGTTCGACCGGAGACGGGGTGCCGAAAGCACGATCGGAGCGTGTTCGTGCAGAAGCGGCCTCGCACCCGCGTGAACAAAAAAATGCGGCGGCCACCTTTCGGTCGCCGCCGCATTCTTCACGTCACCGCCGCCCGTCACCCCTGGCGCGCAGCGGTTCCGGTAGAGCTCAGTGGGCCGAAGCCGCCGCCGCGCCGATACCCGTCTCGGAGCGCACCTTCTGCGCGAGGTAGCCGGCACGGTCCATCTTCGCGCGCGGGCTGTTGTCGAGGATCGAGAACAGCCAGATGCCGATGAAGCCTGCGGCCATCGAGAACAGTGCCGGCGACGTATAGGGGAACAGCGCCGAGCCCTTCGGGTTGCCGAGCGTCGCTTCCCACACCGACGGCGACACGACCGTCAGGCCCACCGCGGTGATCAGGCCGAGGAAGCCGCCGATGGTCGCACCACGCGTCGTGCAATCCTTCCACAGCACCGACATGAACAGCACCGGGAAGTTGGCCGACGCGGCGATTGCGAAGGCGAGCGACACCATGAACGCGATGTTCTGCTTCTCGAACGCGATGCCGAGCACGACCGCGACGATGCCGAGCACGATCGTCGTGATCCGCGACACGCGCAGTTCGGACGCCGAATCCGCATTGCCCTTCTTGAACACCGTCGCGTACAGGTCGTGCGACACGGCCGAGGCGCCCGACAGCGTCAGACCAGCGACCACCGCGAGAATCGTCGCGAACGCGACTGCCGAGATGAAGCCGAGGAACACGTTGCCGCCGACCGCATTCGCGAGGTGGATAGCCGCCATATTGCTGCCGCCGATCAGGACGCCCTTGCCGTCGAGGAAGCCGGGGTTCGTCGACACCAGCACGATCGCACCGAAGCCGATGATGAAGGTCAGCACGTAGAAGTAGCCGATCCAGGTGGTCGCCCAGAACACCGATTTCCGCGCTTCCTTCGCATCGGGAACGGTGAAGAAGCGCATCAGGATATGCGGCAGGCCGGCCGTGCCGAACATCAGCGCCATGCCGAACGAGATCGCCGAGATCGGGTCCTTGATGAACGAGCCCGGTCCCATGATCGCCTGGCCGAGGATGCCCGCCTCTTCGGGCGCCTTGCCGGTGGCGAGAGCCGATTCGGTCTTGATGCGGACGGCGTCGGCGAACATCGCTTCGGGCGAGAAACCGTAGGCGAGCAGCACCATGAAGGCCATGAACGACGCACCGGCGAGCAGCAGGCAGGCCTTGATGATCTGCACCCAGGTCGTCGCGGTCATGCCGCCGAACAGCACGTAGACCATCATCAGCGCGCCGACGATGACGACCGCCATCCAGTACTCGAGACCGAACAGCAGCTTGATCAGCTGCCCGGCGCCGACCATCTGCGCGATCAGGTAGAACGCGACGACGACGAGCGTGCCCGAGGCCGCGAAGGCGCGAATCGGGGTCTGCTTGAAGCGGTAGGCGGCGACGTCGGCGAACGTGAATTTGCCGAGGTTGCGCAGGCGTTCAGCCATCAGGAAGGTGATCACCGGCCAGCCGACGAGGAAGCCGATCGAGTAGATCAGGCCGTCGTAGCCGTTGGCCATCACCGCGGCCGAAATGCCGAGGAAGGACGCCGCCGACATGTAGTCGCCGGCAATCGCCAGACCGTTCTGGAAGCCGGTGATGCCGCCGCCGGCGGTGTAGAAGTCGGCCGCCGACTTGGTTTTCGCGGCCGCCCACTTGGTGATGTACAGCGTGCCGAGGACGAAGGCGCCGAACATCGTGATCGCGGTCCAGTTCGTCGCCTGCTTCTCGACCTGGCCCAGATCACCGCCCGCCGCAAGCGCCGCCGCCGACAGCAGCGCGAGGACCAGCCCCGCGCCGATTTGCATGAAACGGCCGCTCATTTGCCGCTCTCCTTGACGATTTCACGAGTCAGCGCGTCGAACTCCGAGTTCGCGCGCCGCACGTAGATGCCGGTGATGATGATCGTGAACACGATCACGCCGAATCCGACCGGGATGCCGACGGTCATCACGCCTTCGCCGAGGCGCCGTGCCAACAGTTCCTTGTCGAACGCGATGATCGCGATGTAGCCGTAATAGACGACCATCATGATCGCGGTGAGCAGCCAACCGTATGACGAGCGCGTCTTCACGAGGCGCTGGTACTTGGGGTTGGCAGCGATGATTGCCACCATATCGTTTTGCATGTCTCCTCCATCGGGCGTAAGTCAGGCCGGTTTTTCTTCCGGACAGACGAAAAGTAGCCGCGGAGACTTACGTCCGGCTTACGCCCGAGAAGAACTTACCCTTATTCCGGTATAAATTTTCTTTTTATATTTCGACGCTACACGAACGCCGCTATCCGCGCCGCAAACGAGGGGACGGCGCGGGTCAGTTGACCGGGACGAGCTTGGGCTGGCGGGCGATGGCCGGCGCTTCGGGAGGCACGACAAGCGGCGACGCGCCCGCGACGGCCGGCGGCGATTGCCACAGGTCGCGGTAAGTCTCGCTGTAGTTCATCAGCTGCGCGTTCATCCGGGCGATGCGGTCGAGCGGGCGGTCCGCCGGCGCGGGGCCGATCGCCGAGTAGCCGAGCCCGGCACGGCCGCCTTCGACCTTCAGCCCGATGAGATCGAGGATCGTCGGCAACATGTCGAAGTGCGTCACCTCCTCGGTGTTCTTCGTCAGCCGCTTGCCGCCGATGAGGAGGTTGAACACGGTGCGGTGCGGATTGCTCGCGAGCTTTTCGTACGACGTGTTGCCCATCGCCAGATGGTCGCCCTGCACGACGATCGCGACGCGGTCGAGCCAACCTTTCGCCGCGACGTACTCGATGAAATCCGCGACCTGTCCGGCGGTGCATTCGACGATGCCGTCGAAATCCTCGCGGCCCTCGCGTGCACAGTGCGCCGACAGATGGCCGTAGGGGTGATGGGTATCGATCGTCAGAATGTTGAGGTTGAACGGCTTGCGCTTCTTCATCAGCGCGGCGAGTTCGGCGCGCGCGCCGCGGAACAGATCGTCGTCGTGCAGGCCCCAGCCGCTCATCGTCTCCGGCGTCTCGCCCGCGCGGATCCATTCTTCGCGCCCGACGACCTTGTCGTAATGGTGATCGCGGAAGAACTTGCCGACGCCGCCGAACGCGAGGCTCGAGCCGTTCAGGAACACGTTCGTGTAGCCCTCGTCGGCGAGGATGTCGCCGAGGCAGCGCGCCCGCGGCAGGAAGCGGTCGACCTGCTCGCCCTGCGTGTTGCCGCCGAACAGCGCCACCGACTTCAGCGGCAAGCCGCACTGCGTCGCGACGAGGCCGGCGATCGTGAAATGGGCGCCCGGCATCTGGCGGTAGTCGTCGAACGAAACCCCGCGCGCCTTCAGCCCGTTCAGGCGCGCGAGCAGGTCGTGGCCGAAGAGCGCCGGGTCGGAGTACGTGTTCTCCAGGCTCTCGACGTAGATCAGGACGAGGCTCTTCGGACGCTCGGGCCGCAACGTGATCTCGCGCGGATCGACATACGACCCGGCGAAATAGTCCTCGCCGAAATATGTGCGCACGTAGCTCGCGAGCGAGAAGCTGTCGATGAAGAAGCCCGCGCCCGCGCCGAGCACGACGAGCGGCACACTGTGCGGCAACGTGCGGCGCAGCATCGACGACGAGGCCCGGGCAACGCGGCGGGCGTATTCGCGGGCCGCGACCCCGAATTTCAGCAAAGACGGCATCGGCGGCGTGCGCGGGTGGGCGCGCAGGTAACGGAGCCACGTGTCGAGCGCCCACAGCGCGAGCGCGAGCGCGACGGGGAGCGCGAGGCCGCGCCACAGGAAGCGCGTCAGCAGTTCGGGGTCGCTCGTCAGCAGCCCTTCGGTGCCGAGGTTCAGGTGATACAGGACCTGATCGATGCTGACCGAGCCGAACTCGTCCGTCAGCCAGTCGGAGACCGCGTAAAGGAAACTGCCCGCGAAATACGCGAGCGGAGCGAGGAATCGACGCAGACGCATGGCCAGCCCCTCCGGAGGCCCGCCTCCGGGGGCATCAGCCTGGGTAAGTCCCGGAAGTTGCGCAATATTACAGCAATGTTAAACCCAGTATAGAACCCCCTCAGGCGCAATGAAGCCGGCGGCTGTCGGCGAGGATCCGCTCGAATTGCGCCGCGGAAACGGGCGGGCTGAACAGGAAGCCCTGGCATTCGGTGCACCCTGCGTGGCGCAGGAATTCGCGCTGCGCTTCGGTCTCGACGCCCTCGGCGACGACGGTCAGGCCGAGACTGTGCGCGAGAGCGATGGTCGCCTCGACGATCGCGCGGGCGCCCGCGTCCGCGGGCAGGTCGCGGACGAAGGAGCGGTCGATTTTCAGCTGTTTCAGCGGAAAGCGTTTCAGATACGCGAGCGACGAATAGCCGGTACCGAAGTCGTCGAGCGCGAGCTTCACGCCGAGCGCCGCGAGCCGCTCCATCAGCCCGATCGCGCGTTCGGTGCCTTCCATCAGCATGCTCTCGGTCAGCTCGAGTTCGACCCGCGACGGATCGACGCCGGTCGTCGCGAGCGCGCGACGCACGGTCTCGTCGACGTGCCCGCGCAACTGCCGCGCGGACAGATTGACCGCGACGCGGAATCCGCGCGGCAGGCGGTCTTCCCACGTCTTCACCGTGCGGCAGGCTTCTTCCAGCACCCAGGCGCCGATCGACACGATCAACCCGCTCTCTTCGGCTACCGGGATGAATTCGCCCGGCGGCACGAGGCCGCGTTCGGGATGACGCCAGCGGACCAGCGCCTCGGCGCCGGTCAGATGACCGCTGTGCGTGCTCACCTTCGGCTGGAAATACAGCTCGAACTCGTCGCGCGCGAGCGCCCGCCGCAGCCCCTCCTCGGTGTCGAGCCGCTCGAGTGCCCCGGCATTCATCGCCGGGCGGAAGAAGCGATAGCGGTTGCGTCCGGCGCGCTTGGCCTGATACATCGCGACGTCGGCGTGCTTCAGCAGCGTCTCGAGGTCGTCGCCGTCGCGCGGATGGAAGCTCACGCCGATGCTCGCGCCGGTGATGATCTCGTGGCCTTCGACAACGAAGGGCGCCGACAGCGCGTCGAGGATGCGCTGCGCGACCTGCCCCGTCTCGCTGCGACCGTGGCGCGGGTCGAGCGGCAGCAGCAGCGCGAACTCGTCGCCGCCGAGCCGGGCCGTCGTGTCGCAGTCGCGGACGATGCTGGCGAGCCGCTCGGCGACCTGCGTCAGCAGCACGTCGCCCGCCTTGTGGCCGAGGCTGTCGTTGACCGGCTTGAAGCGGTCGAGGTCGATGAACATCACCGCGACGTGGGTCTGCTGGCGCCGCGCGAGCTGCAGCGCATGCTCGACGCGGTCCTCGAACAGGCGCCGGTTCGCCAGACCGGTCAGCGCGTCGTAATACGCGAGCCGCGCGATCCTCTCCTCGGCGAGCCGCTTCTCGGTGACGTCGTAGAACATCCCGATGTAATGGACGATGTCGCCGCTCGCGTTGAAGTCGGCGCTCACCGTCAGCCACTGGTTGTAGACCTCGCCATTCTTGCGCCGGTCGGTGATCTCGCCCTGCCACGAGCCCTGAGTGCGCACCGTCCGCCACATCGCCTCGTAAAACGCGTCATCGTGCCAGTCCGACGCGAACAGCGGCGGCTTGCGCCCGATCGTCTCGGCGATTGTGTAGCCGGTGATCTCGGTGAAGGCGCGGTTCACCTCGACCGCGTTGAGCTGCGTATCGACGATGACGATGCCCTGAATGCTGCGCTCGAAGACGCCCGCGGCCATCCGCATGCGAGCGTTCGCGAGCTGCAGCTCGGCACTCTTCACGAGAAGGTCTCCCTCGCTGGCGCGGAGCGACGCGTACTGACCTTGCAGGATCTGGTCGGCGCGTCGGACGATCAGCATCAGCACGACGTAGAACGCGCCGAAGATCGCGAAGAGACCGAACAGCACGCGCAGGCTGTCGCCCCGGATCTCGGCGACGTCCGCCGTCACGTCGGTGTACAGCTCGAACACCGCTCGCACCGTGCCGCCCTCCTCGCTGCGGATCGGGATGTAACTCGACACGACGTCGACGTCCTCGATCTCGCCCTCGGTCACGCTCATCCGGCCGCGGTGCACCAGCTCGCTCATCACGCGGCCGTCGCGGGCGGCAAGAAAGCCCGGGTTCGACCGCTTGTCCTCGCCGATCTCGCGCGGCACCGACGAAAACACCGCCGTCCCGTTCAGGTCGTAAATCTTGATCTTGATGATCGGCACGCCGGCCGACAGCTCACCCAGCCGCGCATGCAGTTGCCGCGTGACCGGGCGTTCGCGCAGCGCGTCGGCATCCAGCCCGGCGCTGTCGACGACGGCGAGACCGAACGCCGGCCAGACCACGTTCGAGAAGCCGCGGGCGAGTACCTCGTTGCGCGATCCCGCCATCCCGGTGTGTTCGACGATCTCGCTGCTGCGGTAAACCCACGACAGCAACATGGTCATGAGGATGACTGCGACGCCGCTCGCGAGCGAGAAATACCTGCTCAGTCTGAACATCGCTTTGCGCATTGCAGAATCCGGCCCGACGGCCCCTTTCGACCAGCCTCAGCCGGCGTCGTGATACGTGCGGCGATGAAACCGCCCGCGGATGATACGGGCTCGGCGGAAATCGGCAAGGCGTGAATCTACGCGGTCGCGAAGTCGATCACACCGACCGGCGCCGGCGCAACGATCCGTGCACGGGAACGGGCGCGGCGTCAGTCGCGCAACTGCTCGAGCGGAATCTCCCAGCGCGTCAGCATGTTGCGCAGCAGCGTCTGCTCCGGCTGACTGATGACGCCGTCGGACTTTGCGAGGACGAGCATCGCGCGGCAGACGAGGTCGCGCAGTTCGGGGTCGGTGACCCGGTCGAGCGTCCGCTCGAACTCCTCGATGTCGACGAGGCGCGGCGTCCTCTCAGGGCCGCTGCGATCGAGCGCCCATTGACAACGCTCGATCACGGCTTCGACGAGCGCGTCGCGCGGAACGCCCAGGAGTTGCGCAATGCCGTGCCGGTCGAGCGCGTCGACCTCACGGTTCGCGAGCATGCCGTCGGCGAGCATCACCTGCGCGACGAGTTCGACCGCGACCGTCCGTTGTTCGTCCAGATTGATGGGTTTCACGATTCCGAAAGAGAGTGGTTGGCCTCGATGGACCACATCCCGATGCGATTGGTTTCCGCACGGGTATCGCGCAGGAGTGCGGACCGCCCGCACCCGCTTGCATCTGACTGCCTTTGCACTTGCATTTGCACTTGCATTTGCACTTGCACTTGCCACCGCCCGTCACCGGACTTCTTGCAACTGCCGGTCCGGCCGGTCGCCCGTCGCCCCCCAATTGTCACTGCCGCCCATTTGGCGGAATATCGCGTCCGCGGCTGCGCTCGGACGGCCGTCCCCCCCCCCCCGCCGGAGCCCTCATGCGTGCCGTAGTCCGCTTCATCCTCGCCGTCGCCCTCGCCGCGCCGCTCCTTGCCGTGGCGCAAACCCGCATTCCGTCGCTCGACCAGGAAGGGCGTCGCGGAGACGTCGGCCGCGCGGCGCAGCAGAAGGCGGTCGAGCGCTTCGACAGCGCCGATGCGGACAAGGATCAGCGGCTGTCGCGCGAGGAAGTCGCCGCGCATTTCGAGTACATCGGCGCGAATTTCGACAGGATGGACGCGGACCGCGACGGCTTCCTGAACTGGAACGAATTCATCGGCCACGACCGCTGGAAGAAGGAATGATGCTTGCCGGCCGGCGTCCGCTGCCGGTTCTCTCGCGGCGCGCACAGGCAGCCGCCGCAGCGATTCGTCATGTGATCCGGGTCGTACGTTGTGGCAAAGTAGCGGCTCCGCTCACCACGCCGTGCCGCCCCGTCGCATGAGACCCGCCCGCGCCCTGATCGACCTCGACGCCCTGCGTCACAACTATTTCCTCGCCCGCCGCCTGCATGGCGGGCGGGCGCTCGCCGTCGTCAAGGCGAACGCCTACGGTCACGGCGCGGTGCAGTGCGCCCGTGCGCTCGCGGCCGACGCGGACGGTTTCGCGGTCGCATTCCTCGAAGAAGCGCTCGAACTCCGCGAGGCCGGCATCGAACAGCCGATCCTGCTGCTCGAAGGGATCTTCACGCCGGACGAACTGGACGAAGTGATCCGCCACGACCTGTGGATCGTCGTCCATCACGCCGAGCAGATCCGCATCATCGACCACGCAAAGCCCGCGCTGCCGCTCGAAGTGTGGCTCAAGATGAACAGCGGCATGAACCGCGCCGGCTTCCTGCCCCACGAGCTGCGCGCGGCGTGGCAGCGCCTCAAGGACAGCGGCAAGGTCGGCGGCATCACGCTGATGAGCCATTTCGCCCGCGCCGACGAACCGCACGTCATCGCGACCGCCGAACAGGTCACCGCGTTCGACAGCGCGACGCGCGACCTGCCCGGCCCGCGCAGTCTCGCGAACTCGAGCGCGATCCTCGGCTGGCCCGCCGCACACCGCGACTGGGCCCGCCCGGGGATCCTGCTCTACGGCGCCGATCCGATGCCCGCCGAGCCGAACGGGCTGCGCCCGGTCATGACGCTCGAAAGCGCGGTGATAGCGATCCGCGAGATCCCGGCCGGCGCGCCGCTCGGCTACGGCGCCCGCTTCCACGCCGAGCGCGCGACCCGCGTCGGCCTCGTCGCGCTCGGCTACGCCGACGGCTATCCGCGCGCCCTTCCGAACGGCACGCCGGTCGCCGTCGACGGCATCCGCACCCGATTGATCGGACGCGTGTCGATGGACATGCTGACCATCGACCTCACCGACCTCCCCGACGCCGGCCTCGGCAGCCGCGTCGAGCTCTGGGGCGGGAACATCCCGGTGAATCGTATCGCCGAAGCGGTGGACACGATCTCGTACGAACTGCTGTGCAACGTGAAGCGGGTGCGCTTCGAATATTCCGGCGGGTAACGCGCGCGGCGAGAGCAGGACGCCGTCCGCGCGACTTGCACCGGCCCCTCCGACTGCCGCTGGTCGGCTCGGCTACCGAAGAGGGACGATCGCGGGGCGCCCAACGCGTTCGATCGGGCGGCGGAGGACGGATCCCGGTAACGAACGGGGACGGCCCTGCGGCTGCGACTACAGCAAGTGGCAAGCCGGCGGCCCGGGTCGTTCCCTGCCGATCCCCGAGAGGGAATTCGCCAACCCAGCGTCCCGAGAAAGAATTCGCGCGCCGCGCTTTCCGACACGGCTGCCGATTCGCGGGCCCTGCGGTCCAACGAGCGTTCGTGAGCTTTCCCCGGGAGGCCGCCCGATGCCCCAGTGCCGCGATCGCCGTCCGCTTTTCCGTGGCGCCGTTGCGGCGTGGATGCCGCATCGCCGCGCGCGCCTCGCCCCGATCGTCCGCCGCCCGTCTATCCTGCTCACCGTCGCGCTCGTCTGCGCGCTCACGGCGTGCGCCACACCGCAGCCGCGCCCGCGAGCGGACAGCGCAGCCGCGCGTTGTATCGCGCTCTTCGAACAAGCCGACGCCGCCGTCGCGCGTGAAAGCGTCGGCGATGCGATGGCGGCGCGCATTCGCGGCTTGCCGTACCTGCGTGCGGACCGGCTGCTCGCGAGCTTCCGCGACGAAATCGGCGAGCAGGACGCGCAGCGGTTCTGGATCGGCCGGCTCGCCACACTGGACGAGGAAGCGCGCGCCGCAGAATTCTCGAACCTTTCCGGCTCGGCCCGCGCCGCGCTGGCCCGCGACGCGCGCGGCGGCAACGCGGACACCCACGCGGCAGGCGACAGGCCGCAGCCGGCAGCCCCGGGCGGGCACAAGCTCACGGCGGCGCTCGACCGGTGCCGCGACGTCCTCGTCGAAGCGGATCTCGCCGAAGCCGACCGCGCGGCGCGGGACCGCCTCGGCATCGACGCCCTCCAAGCCCGCTCTGCCAAACCCCGCTTAACCGGCGCCACGGGATCCGAAGCGGAATCGGACGAAGCGAAGCTCAGGAACGCCGCGCCCCTCCCGGTCCCGCCCGATGCGCGCCCGACGCGGTTCGACTCGCTGCGCGCCGCGGCGACCGTACCGGACGACTACAGCCTCGTCCGCCGCGTCCTCGGCCTCTATCCGCTGACGCGCATCCCGTTCGCCGCCGGGGTGCGTGCGTTCGAGCGCAACGTCGAAAGCACCTTCGCGCTGCCACTCGAACTGCTGCCGCGACGAGGCCGGCTGCTGCGTTTCGCGCCGGCGCCCGCGCCGCTCCCCGACCGCCCCCTCATCGCAACGATGCTTCGCAGCGCGTCGGCCAATCCGCTGCACGCCCCCTATCCCGACGCGCCGACACTGCGCCGGCTCGCCGCAGCGTATGCGCCGGTGTTCGAAATCGACGTCGCGACCGATGACGACCGCCTCGGCCGGCCGCGCTGGCCGGCAAGCGGTCCGGCCGCCGTCGACACCGCCGAACCCGCGGTTTTCTTTCGTGCCGCCCGCACGCGCGTCGCCGACCGCGTACTGCTGCAGCTCGTCTACACCGCGTGGTTTCCGGCACGACCGCGCGAGGGGCGCTTCGATCTTCTCGGCGGCCATCTCGACGCCCTCGTGTGGCGCGTGACGCTCGCGCCCGATGGCGAGCCGGTGCTGTTCGACAGCATCCACGGCTGCGGCTGCTACCACTTCTTCTTTCCGACGCCGCGTGCCGAGCCGCGGCCGGCCCCATCGACGCTCGATGAATGGCGCTTCGTGCCGCAACGGGTCGCGCGCCAGGCGCCCGGCGAGCACGTCGTGCTGAGGGTCGCCGCGGGCACGCACTACCTCGAGCGCGTGCGCTATGAAAAAGCCTCGTCGCCGGCGGCCGAACCGGATCGCGACGACAAGGCCTCGTTCCCGACGGGCGACGCGATCCGCTACTCGCTCGTGCCCGACGACGATTTGCGCAGCCTGCCGCGCATCGACGGCAGCCGGCGCAGCCTGTACGGCCCGGACGGTTTCGTCGCCGGCAGCGAGCGGGCCGAACGCTTCGTCTTCTGGCCGATGGGCATCGCGAACCCTGGCGCGATGCGGCAATGGGGGCGGCACGCGACCGCGTTCGTCGGCCGGCGCCACTTCGACGATGCGCGCCTCGTCGACGAGCGCTTCCTGATTTCGGAGTGAGGATTCGGGCGCCGAATTTCTTGTTTTAACTCAAGGCGACGCCCCCGGCCGCTGCCTAGGATTCCTCCCATGCGGCCCTTGCCGCACCCAACCCTTGAGGACCCTACAGATGAGCGACCTTCCGATCTTCGACAACAACGTGTTTCCGTTCGACGCCCGCGGCGTCGCCAAGCGCTTCCGCCACGCGGCGATCTTCGGGGCGCTCGAGTCGCTGCAGGACGGCGAGACGATGCGCTTCGTCAACGACCACGACCCGCTGCCGCTGCTGGGCCAGATCCAGCAGCGCTACGGCTCGCAAGTGCAGATCAACTACGTCGCGCGCGAACCGGGCAACATCGTCATCGACTTCGCGATCCGGCTCGGCGCCGAAGAGCCGGCAGCGGCGCCGGAAGCGAGCGCCCCGCGCGCGGGTGGTTGCGGCGGCGGCGGCGGAGGCTGCGGCTGCTCGGGTCACTGAGCGCTCCGGCCGCAAGGCCGATTCCCCCGGCAGTCCCTTACCGGCCGCGCAGCAGATACGCGAGCGCGGCCGGCGCGCGCCCCACTGCGCGCAACGACACGTAGTACCGCCAGTGGTGCGCGAGGTGTCGCGCCGCGAACCCCGGGCGTAAATAAAACGTCCGGTAGAAGCGGCGCTGCAGTCGCATCAGTTCTCCCGCCGGAATCCGGCTGCAGTTGCTCTCCGCCGCGAGATAGTGATAGTCGGCCGAGCGGGTGCGCGCCGTCTCCGGCAACTCGTCCCACAGCGCAACGTCCGGGTAGGCGCGGTACAACTGCACCTGCAGGTAGTCCGGACGGATGCGACGCGCGAGCGCGAGCGTCGATTCGGCGTCGGCGAGCGTCTCGTCCGGCATCCCGATCATGAACAGCGCGACGGAGCCGATCCCGCTCTTTTCGAGCAGCGCGAACCCACGCTCGGTCGCCGCGATCCAGCCCGGCCCATCGCCGGTCTTGCCGAGGTGTTCGATCAGCCGCGGCGAGCCGCTGTCGACGCCAACCTTCAGCAGCGCCGCGCCGGCCGCACGGGCCGCATCGACCCGCTCCCCATCGAGTTCGTCGGGCCGCGCGTTCGCCATCCACGGCAGCGCGACGCCGCGACGCACCAGTTCGTCGGCAAGCCGCAGGAAGCGCGCGCGGTGCACGAGGAGCGAGTCGTCCTCGAACGCGATCGCCTGCGCACCGGCGTCGCGCAGCGCGAGCACCTCATCGACGACGCGCGTGACGTCGCGCTCGCGCAAGTCGCGGCCGACGCTCTTGCGCACGATCGCGGTGCAATGGCGGCACGGGCGCGGACATCCCCAGCTCGTCAACACATAGCCCCAGCGCGCGACCGGCCGGCCCCGGACCGGGAACGGAAACGCGTAATCGCGCAGTTCGCGCTTGCCGAAGCGCGGGAACGGCAGCGCGTCGGGTTCGCGGACGAGTTCGGCGACACCCGCGTCGAGACGACGGCGGCATTCAGCCTGCAACGCGGCGAGCGGCTCGCCGGCGCGCAAGCGCAATACGAGGCGCGGCACCTCCTCTTCCGGCTCGCCGGGCAGCACGAGATCGAAGGCGCGGTCCCAGCCGGGAAACCCGGTGCGCGCGACGTGCTGCACCTGCTGGCCGACCGCAATCGTGACGACGCCATGCTCGCGCAACGCCGCCCCCACCCGCACGGATTCTTCGAGACACCACGTGACCGCGCGGATCACGACGTAGCGAGGGCGGCACGCGAGCACCACGGCGATCGACTGTTCGACGGAAAAGCGGCCGAGCCAGCCATCGAAGAGCAGCACCGGCGCGCCGAGCGCGTCTTCGAGCCGCGCCTGGATGTACTTCAGATCGAGCGCCGGGTGCAGATGGCGCGGGTGGCCGGTGTGCCGCGCCGCTTCGCGATCGACGCGCAACAGCACGACGCCGCCCGAGCGATTTGACAGTATGGCTTCGGCGCTCACGCCGGAGGCGGAGGCCGTCCCGGCGACTTCGCCCACGTTCATCGCAACTCCCCTGTGACGCGGTCGAGCGTCGCGAGGATCCGCTCGCGCCGGCGGCGCGACATCCGGTCGTGAAGCGGAATCTGCACCGCGCGCGAATATGCATGCGCGGCGCCGGGGCAGTCGTCGAAGCCAAGCATTCTCGCAGTGTCGTCCATCACCTCGCCGCCGATGCCCAGATCGAGCCCGGCCCGCTGCGCCGCCGCGCGCAGCGCGACGACGTCGCCATCGTACAGCGCGACGAGGTTGTAGCACGCGGGCGTCCCGATGCCGTCGCGCCGCTGCACGACGAAGCGCGCCGGCAGCCGGGCGACGAGTTCGTCCCGCAGCCGGTTCAACCGCCGATCGCGCGCGTCCACCCGCGCGAGGCGGCGCAGCGCGAGTCGCGCCTGGAATCCCGTGAAGGCGCCGGCCACGCCGCGGACGCGTTCGTGCGCGCGGCGATAGAAGCGATCGAAACGGCCGGCACGCCGGCCCGAGAACATCAGCCGCGCGAGAAATCCGTAGGCGGGACTGCGCACGACCATTTCCTCAGCGAACTTGACGAGCGCCTTGCGCACCGCCGGCCATTCGCGTCGACGGCGGCCGGACAAGCGCGCGCGGATCGCGGCGGCGAGCGCGTCGTCCGTCGTCGCGCACACGCCACCACCGAACGCCGCGACCGGCTTCGTCGCTTCGAGGCTGAACAGTGCGGCGCGACCGAAAGCGCCGACGGAGCACCCGTCGATCCGCGCGCCGAGCGCATGGGCGCAGTCCTCGATAACCGGGACACCGTGCTCGTCCGCGAGCGCACAGATCGCCCGAATGTCGCACGGTGCACCGAGCAGATGCACGACGAGGACCGCGCGCGTGCGCGGCCCCAGCCGGCGGGCGACGCTGTCGGGCGTGACGTTGAGGCTCGCCGGGTCAGTGTCGGCGGGCACCGCGACGATGCCGCGCGCAGCGATCAGCGGCAGGAGCTCACCGAGCGTGTAGGCGGGAACAATCAGCTCGTCGCCGGCGCGAAGGCCGAGGCCGTCGAGGATCAGGTCGAGCGCGTCGCGCCCGCTCGCGGTCGCGAGCGCGTGAGGCACGCCGACACGGCGCGCGAACGCGCGTTCGAACGCAGCGACGTCCGCTTCGGCCCGTTCGGGCGGCGCGAGCAGCGCGCGGACGGCATCCGCGAGATCGTCGAACTCGAACACAATGCGCCGGCGCGGGATCACGCTTCGGCTCCCGCGCAGCGCGCGTCGATCAACTCCGCCGGCCGACTCGCGACCCCGGCGAGGAGCACCGCGCGCGCCGCGCCGGACACTTGCGCGACGGTAATCCGCTTCATGCACTGGTTGTCCTTGCAGCGCGTGCGTCGCTGGTTGCCGGCATTCACGCATGGCGAGCACGGCAGTCCGGCGCTGATCACCGCCGCGTTGCCAAGCGGTCGGAACAGCGACGGCGTTTCCGGCCCGAACAGCGCGATCACCGGCAGCACGCTGACCGCGGCGAAGTGCGCCGGCCCGGAGTCGTTGCTGACCAGCAGCGCGCTCAGGCTGAACAGCGCCGGCAGTTCCGCGAGCGTGAAGAGGCCCGCGACGTCGACGCAGCGCGCGTCACCGACGTCCGCGGAGATCAGGGCCGTCGTCGCCGCATCCTCGTCGGCGCCGATCAGGAGCACGCGGACATCGTCGAACTCCGCGAGCACGTCGCGGATCAAGCCCGCGAAATTCGCCGCCGGCCAGCGCCGCTGGGGCAGCAGCTCGCTCGCGTTCGCGTTGACGAGCAGCAGTCGCGCGGGCAGGCGGCCGACGCGTGCCGCGAGCTTGGCCCGCACCACGTGAAGCTCGCCCGGCGTCACGCTGCGCGATTCGATGCGGGGCGCATCCATCGCATTGCGTGGGAACGGCGCCGCGCCGTCCGCAGGCGGGAGCAGCGCATCGACGAGCCGCAGATAGTTCTGCGCCATGTGCCGCCCGGGGTCGAACGCCACCGGATGCGAGTAGAGATCGCCGCGGTACGGACCGGGACCGTCGAAGCGGTGGAAGCCGACGCGCCGCCGCACGCCGGTGAGGACGCACAGCACCGCGGTGATGCGCGAAAAGAGCTCGGCGTCGACGATCGCGTCGATCTCGCGCCGGCGCACCCAGACGAGAAAGCGCCAGGCGTCGCCCACGAGTTCGCTCGCCGACCCGGTGCGGATCAGGAACACGTTTTCGCCGCGCAGCGTCCCGGTGATCGCGAGGCTCCCGAGGTTGCGCGCGAACGTCACGCAGCAGGTTTCCGCGTCCGTGCGCGCGCCGAGCGCGCGGAGCGCCGGGTCGGCCAGCACCATGCTCCCCGATTCTGCGAGCTGCACGAACAGCACGCGCCGGGGGGCGGTCTCCGCGATCGGCGCACGCGGCCCCGCGCAGCGGTATGCGCGGCGAAGCAGCGTCAGTGCCGCACACACGGGCACGCCCAGCCAGCGGTCGAGCCGGCGGAAAGTGTCATGGCCGATCATCTGGCGGGGATCGGATCGAGCCGATCGGACGACGAGGAAAACAACGGACGGAAGAAGACGTAAGGGAACATCGGCATCAAGAGCGCGGGCACGACGGAACGGGTTTGCACGTCGCGCCGCGGCCGGAATATACCGCGCTTTCGCGGAAGGAGTGGCGCGATACCCATTACGGGCTGCGAGCGCGATCGGATGACGCGAAACGCCTGTTACGATGCCGGACACATATCGTGAGGTTTGGCGCGGCATGATCACGATCGCGGTGCGGGGCGAACAGCGCCCGAACCGCCCGACAACGCAGGCCCTCACCAGAACGGGGCGGACAGGAGCGCAACGCATGAGCGGAAACCGGTCTTTGTCGCACACCTTCGAAGACGACTTCCGCGAGTCGCTGCTGCACCCCCTCATCGAGCAGTCGCCGACGCTGATCGCCGTCGTGAGCCGCAAGGGAGCCTATCTCTTCGCCAACGCGCAATTCGCGAGCACGATCGGCCTGCCCGTCGACGAGCTCCTCGGCCGCCACGAAAACGACGTGCTGCGAAGGGTCGACGGCGCGGAGCTCTTGCGCGTCGACGCCCTCGCGACCAAGGCCGGCCCGGCGAGCTTCTTCGAGGAAGGCCGGATCCGCGGGCGGCGTCGGCGTTTCATGACGGTCCGCTATCCGCTGCGCAACAGCGACGGCGAAGCGATCGCAACCTGCCTCACCGCGACCGAAGTGGTGGCGTCCCAGCCGTGCGACGACGACACGCGCGCGAGCCTCGCCTCCGTCGAGGAGCGGAACGGCGAGCTGCAGCGCGCGCTGGAGCAGATGGAGCGCCTCGCCTACACCGACCGGCTGACCGGCGCGTGGAACCGCCGTCATCTCGAAGACTCGGCGCTGATCGAGATGTCGCGCGCCGAACGTCACGGCTTTCCGGTGTCGATGCTGATCATCGACGTCGACCACTTCAAGGCCCTCAATGACAGCCACGGCCATGCCGTCGGCGACCGCGTGCTCGTCGGCCTCGTCTGCTGCATCCGCAGCGGCATTCGTCGCGCGGACACCGTCACCCGCTGGGGCGGAGAAGAGTTCGTCGTCCTCGCGCCGGACACCCCGCTACACGAGGCGGAGCGGCTAGCGCACAAGATCCGCGATCACATCGCCGCGGCGACGTTCGGCGAAAACCTTGCGGTCACGGTGAGCATCGGCGTCGCCGAGTACGAATGCGGCGCGGGCTTCGAGCCGTGGTTCGCCAACGCCGACCGCGCGCTTTACAAGGCGAAAAGCGCCGGCCGCAACAGCGTCGTCTGCGATCAGCTCACCGGCCTGCGCGCGAGCCTCGGAAGGTCCCGGAACGCACCGTTGCAACTCAACTGGCGCGAAGCGTATCGCGGCGGACACCCGCTGCTCGACGGGCAGCACGAGCGACTGTTCGAGCATGCGAATCTCCTGCTCGACGCAATCGTCTGCGGCGCGCCACGCGAGGAAACCCTGGGCATCGTCCAACAGCTGCTCGATGAAGTCCGTCGGCACTTCATCGACGAGGAGCGCGTGCACGCCGAAACCGGCGTCCCGGACCGCCGCGCCCATGCCGCCGAGCACGCACGGCTGCTCGACAAGGCCGACGGCATGTACGCGCTGATCCTCCACGATGACGCGCCGGCGATCGAGCTGTTCCAGTTCCTCGCGTACGACGTGATCGCCCAGCACGTGCTGGGCGCGGATCGCCGCACCTTCCCTTACCTGCAAAAGCACGACGACAGCCACGACGAGCGCGTGTCGAATTAGTCACGTTCTGCTCCCGCAAGCTTCCCGTTCGCCCGCCAGGCCGCGATAATGATCCGCATTCGGCTTTCCGGTCGCGACATGGAACCTTCGCCGCGCCCGGTCCCACAAACGCCAGGCGTCCCACCGGCCGCGTCCGGAAAGCCGCCTGACGCCCAGGCCCGACGGGAACCGCCCGTCGGGGCGCCGGGATGCCCGCGGATGCCATGGACGAATCGCCCGACAACGCCCCCGAGCCGAGATCCTTCGACGCACATGTGCCGCCGCGCAGCATCGCGATGCCCGGCTCGCACGCGTCCGTGCGTGCGCGAGCGCTGCCGGCGCGGGACTGGTTTCACGCCGGCGGGCGCGTTGCGGCGGCGCTGCTCGCGTTCGGCGCGCTCGCGAGCTTTCCGGCCACCGCGCAGCAATCCGACATCGCGTCGACCCGCCACAACCTGTCGGTCTCGAACCCGATCGCCGGCGCAGTGAAGGCGACGAGCGAAAGCCAGATCTGCGTCTTCTGCCACACGCCCCACGCGGCTAACGCCGCCGCGCCCGCGCCGCTGTGGAACCGCTCGCTGTCGAGCCAGACCTATACGCCCTACACGTCGAACTCGCTCGACGCTGAAACGATCTTCGGCGCGCTCGCGCAGCCCGGCGGCAGCTCGAAGCTGTGCCTGTCGTGTCACGACGCCACGATGGCGCTCGGTACCGTCGGCGTGCTGGGGGGGAAAGCCAACGTCGCGGTCGAGGGGCTCTCCGCGCCGATGCCTGCCGGCCCGCAAGGCGCGACGAGCGGCTTCACGCGCAACCTCGGCGTCGACCTGCGCAACGACCACCCGATCTCATTCACGTACAACGATGCGCTTGCGACCGCCGACGGCGAGCTGCGCGCGATGGACGCGCAGCAACGTCACCCGCCCGGCGACGGCCGCGTGATCGGCATTCGCGGCCCGGGATACCGGCCGCTGCTGCCGTTGCAGCCGACCGGCACGGGAGGTGCCGGGCAGGTGCAATGCACGACCTGCCACGACCCGCACCTGAAGGCCGCAAAGTTCCTGCGGCTCAACCGATTGCAAGCCGTCACGCCGAGCGGCGGCGCGTTCAATTCGGCGAACGATCAGATCTGTCTCGGCTGCCACGACAAGCTCGGCCTCGCGTGGGCGCAGTCGTCGCATGCGTCGCAGACGATCGCGGACGAGGTTTACAAGCCGGAGGCGGCGACGCGGCGGGAATTCCCGGCGAACACGGCCGTATGGCAGGTGGCCTGCCTGAACTGCCACGACACGCATGCGGTGCAGGGCACCCGGCGGCTGTTGCGCGAAGGCATCACCGGCGGCACCGGCGGGATTGGCATCGGCAGTTACAAGCTCGGTTCGTCCGGGGCGCCGAATACCGCGTCGGCGATCGAGGAAACCTGTTACCAGTGCCATACGACGAGCGCGAACAGCGTGATCGGCACGGCGACCGGCGTCGTGCCGGACATCCGGTCCGATTTCAACCTCACTCGCCACATGCCGATCACGACGTCCGAACAGAAGTCCGGCGTCGAGAGCCATGACATCCGGAACAGCGATTTCGTCGAGGACCGCGAGACGCTCGGGCAGATCGACATCACGAAGCGGCACGCCGAATGCACCGACTGTCACAACCCGCATCGCGTGCTGCGCAACAGCATATTCAACGGCAGCGGATTGGACACGCAGCGCACGCACACGCCCGGCGGTCCGAACGGCAACCTCGCGTCGGGCGCATTGCGCGGCACGTTCGGCGTCGAGCCGCTCTACGGGTTGCGCAGCTTCTTCGCGCTGCCGAACAGCTACACCGAGAAAAAGGGCAACGGCGGCATCGGCGCGAGCACCGCGGTCGGCAGCCCGTGGGTCACGCGCGAGTACCAAGTCTGCCTCAAATGCCACTCCGATTACGCGTATCCGGACGACAACCTGTTTCCGAGCGGCAATACGCGACCCGAGCTCGGCAGCCCGGGCACGCCCTCGACCGTGACGTCGCGCAACCTGTACACGCGCTACACGAACCAGGCGCGCGAATTCCAGGCGCCGCTGACCCACAAGGGCGCGCCGGGCAGCCAGGGCACCGACGCCGGCGCCGGCTACAACACGAACAACCACCGCTCCTGGCACCCGGTGATGGACACCACCGGGCGGACGACCGCGCAGCGCAACAACGCGAGCGCAAACTCGTGGCTGGCACCGTGGAACGCGAACGTCGGCAACCAGACGATGCACTGCACCGACTGCCACGGCTCGAACACCGCCGGCGGCTCGATCACGCCGGCGGCCGGCAGCGCCTGGGGGCCCCACGGCTCGACGAACAACTTCCTCCTCAAGGGGCTGTGGGACACGGGCACCGGCAGCGGGCAGAGCAACGCGCTGTGCTTCAAGTGCCATTCGACCGTCTATGGCAGCGGCGGCGGCACGACCGGTTTCCGCACGAGCCGCGGCGACGGCCATCACGTCCATAGCGCCGCCGACAAGCTCAACCAGTCCCGCTGCAACTGGTGCCACGTCGCGGTGCCGCACGGCTGGAAGAACAAGTCGCTGCTCGCGAACCTCAATGACGTCGGCGCCGAGGCGGGACAAAGCGGCAGCAAGGAAGTCGCGACGAGCAGCAGCAACGACACATACAACCAGGGTCCTTACTACCGCAACGCGAAGCTCAAGATCGTGACCTTCCGCCAGAACGCGAACTGGAGCGAAACGGACTGCGGCTCGGCGGGCAAGGTCATCGGCGACCGCATCCCGAACAGCCAGGGCGGCACCGGCAACACCACCGGAACCGGCCGCGACTGGATGACGAACACATGCATGAATCCGCCATGAGCCGAGCGAGACGTCGTTCGATGTAGGCACCGGGGACCGAATCGGCGCGACTCGGATCAAGGTGAAAGGCTCGATTCTTGCTTGATCCGGCCGCTACCTTTCCCGGTCCGACGGCGCATGAAACCCTGGCTCATCCTGATCAACGATTTTTCCCACGACCTGTTTACGGGGCTGTGGTTCGGCGGCTTCGTCACGATGTTCGTGCTCCGCCAGCGCGCCGCCGATCCCGCGCTCGACGGCGGGCAGCTCACGCTGATGACGGAACTCGTCGATCTCTTCTTCTGGGTCACGCTCGGGTCGCTCGGCTGCATCATCCTGACCGGCGTGTTCCGCTTCTTCTATTACCGCAGCTGGGACGGCAGCGGCATGAAGCACATCAAGAAGCGGCTGCTGATCATCAAGCACGCGGTCCTCGGCACGTCCTTCCTGATCGGCACCGGCTTCGTCGTCGCGTGGGGCCTGTGAGGATTCGACGATGAGTCAGCCCGCAGTCGCCGCGCCCGATCCGGTTCGGGACGCGCTCGCGCAACGCATCGGCGCGATGCTCGCCGCCGGCGTCGACGGCGATCCCACGCCGTTCGACGGACTCGCGCTCGAGCTCTTCGCGTGGCAGTACGAGAAGAACGGCGCATACCGCCAGTTCTGCGATGCCAAAGGAACTCATCCGGAACGCATTTCCCACTTCCGGGAAATTCCCGCCTTTCCGACCGACGCGTTCAAGTCGGCGATCGTCACCTCATTCCCATTCGAGCAGGCCGTCATGGCACAGCTCACGAGCGGCACGACCGCGAACCGACGCGGCCAGATCTTCCGCGACGAGGTCGGCCGCGAACTCGTGCTGACCGCCAACCGCGTGATGACTGCGGCTTACCTTTTCCCGGACTTCGCCGACGGCCAGCGCTGCCGCGTGCTGATCCTCGCCCCGAGCCCGGAGATGGCACCGTCGATGGGCATGGCGATCGGCATGGATGAGACGCGGCGGCATTTCGGCGCCTCCGACAGCCGCTTCCTGCTCGACTATTCCGGCCTCGACATCAAGGCGCTGATCGCCGCGCTCGAGCAGTCCGAGTCGACCGGCGTGCCGGTCGCGATGATCGGCTCGACGTCGGCCTTCGTCTATTTCTTCAACGCCTGCAAAACGCGCGGTCTCACCTTCCGCCTGCCGGCCGGGAGCCGCATCGGCGACGGCGGCGGCTACCGCGGCCGCTTCGGTGAGCTCACGCAGGACGACTTCTTCCGCCTCGCCACCGAGGTGCTCGGCATTCCCGCGTCCCACTGCGTCAATGTGCTCGGCATGGCCGAGACCGCGACCGGCTACTTCGACGACACCCTGCGCGCCGCGGTACGCGGGCGGCCGTCGGCGCGGCGGCGCAAGGTGCCGCCGTGGGCGCGCGTCGAAGTCGTCGATGTCGAAACGCTGCGTCCGCTGCCGGCCGGCGAAATCGGGCTGCTGCGCCACTACGACCTGGCGAACCTGCCGACCGTCCTCGGCGTGCAGACCGACAACCTCGGCTACGTCGGCGAGGACGGCGACTTCCAGATCGTCGGCCGCGCGAAGCTCGTCGACGGCAAGCTCGCGCCGCTGCCGTCCGAGCGCGTCGTCGGGCCGATGGGCGACAAGCGGATCTTCCGCTTCCTCGAGGCGTACGTGAATTTCTCGATCAAGTTCAAGATGGGTCTCGCGCGCTCGCGCCGCCCGGGCGCCCCGCCCGCCCCGCTGCCGATGACGCCGCCGGTCTGTCCGTGCGACGAACTCACTGAAGAGATGCTCGCGAATCCGCTTCCCCGCGGGCGCGACGCAGCCGCTCCGAACCGGTCCGAAATGCCCGCGAGCTGACCATGTTTCGGCCTCACGGATAATTCCCATGACATTTTTCTCGGGAATGCCGGGCGCGTTGATCCCGATCAACAGGACCCACGCACCGCTCACCTACCATCCGCCGCTTTTGCCCGCCGAGAGCGCCGGAACCGAAAACCAGACACGATGAAATCGCCTCACTCCCCGCTGACCTTCGTTCCGCCCCCGCGAACCACCCCCGCAATCCCGCGCCCGCGGCAGATCAAGCGCGTCGCGCTCGTCACCGTCCCCTACCATTCCGGCGTCGTCGAATCCGCCGGCACCTGGCTCAACGTCGGCTTCGTCTATATCGCCGGGTCGCTGCGCGCGGCCGGCTACGAAGTCGATTACTACGACGCGATGTCCCTGTGGCACAACGCGGACGACATCCGCAAGCGGCTCGAGGACTTTCGCCCCGACGTCGTGTGCACGTCGGCCTTCACCGCCGCGATCGTCGCCGCGACCGGCCTGCTTCGGCTCGCGAAGGCGGTCGACCCCGAAATCGTCACCGTCATCGGCAACGTGCACGCGACCTTCTGCTACGAGGAAATGCTGCGCGCGGACCACGACGCGATCGACTTCGTCGTGCGCGGCGAAGGTGAGCGCACGCTGCCGGAACTGCTCGCGTGCCTCAACGCCGGCGACGACCCGGCGAAGGTCGCCGGCATCTCGTTCTGGCGCGACGGCGGCGTCATCGCGACCCGCTCGGCCGGCTTCATCCGCGACCTCGACGCGCTGCCCACCGCGTGGGATCTCGTCGAATGGCCGATCTACAAGTACCGCGCAAAGAAGGACGCCCGACTCGCGATCGTGTCGTCGGCGCGCGGCTGCCAGCAGGACTGCTCGTTCTGCTCGCAGAAGCTCTTCTGGCGGCGCGGCTGGCGCGCGAGGAGTCCCGAGAACTTCGTCGCTGAACTCGAAATGCTGCACGCTAAATACGGCGTCCAGGTCGCGATGCTCGCCGACGAGATCCCGACGCTCGACCGCAAGCGCTGGGAACGCATCCTCGACCTGATCATCAAGCGCAAGCCGGGCGTGCGCCTGCTGATGGAAACGCGCGTCGACGACATCGTCCGCGACGAGGACATCATGGACCGCTACGCGCTCGCCGGCGTCGAGCACATCTACGTCGGCGTCGAGGCCGGCGAACAGGCGACGCTCGACCTCTTCAAGAAAGGCTCGAAGGCCGAGGACTCCCGCCGCGCGATCGAAATCATCAACGGCGCCGACATCGTCTCCGAAACCTCGTTCGTCCTCGGCATGCCCGGCGACACGCCGCAGACCTTCCACGACGCGGTCGAGCTCGCGAAACTCTACAACCCCGACATGGCGTTCTTCCTCGCGATCGCGCCGTGGCCGTACGCGGACCTCTACCCGCAGCTCGAGAAGCACGTCGCGGTAAAGGATTACAGCCAGTACAACCTCGTGCAGCCGGTGGTCAAACCCGAGGCGATGACCCTCGAGGAAGTCGAGCGCGAGCTCGGCCGCGCATCGCGCAACTTCTTCATGCACAAATTCCAGAACCTCGACGAACTGTCGGACTGGAAGCGCGAATTCATGCTGTCGGTGTTCGACATCCTGATCAATCACTCCTACCTGTCGAACCAGATGCGGGACATGGCCAGCGCCAAGCGCATGCCCGACGAAGTCAAGGCGATGCTGAAGAAAGTCAGTGCGGCGAAGCGCGACTTCCGTCAGGGCGAGGCGCGCACCTTCGCGCCGATTCCCTGATCCCGCCACGCGCCGCCGCCCGAGCCGATCTTGCGTCTTCCGATCTTGCGACCCCATACCCACGGCCGACGAACGGTCATGCAAACACTTCGCCAGATCCGCGTCCCGGCGCTCGTCGCGCTGGCGCTGCTCGCCTACGTCGCGGCGGCCCCGGCGCAACTCAACACCAAAGCGAACATCGCGGTAACGAAGCACAACCTGTCGGCAAGCGGCCCGGAGACGACGAAGGCGACGGCGGAGGACCAGATCTGCGTGTTCTGTCACACGCCGCATGCCGCCAACACGTCGGCGCCGGCGCCGCTGTGGAACCGCAAGCTGTCGAGCGCGACCTACACCCCGTACACGTCGAACTCGCTCGACACGGAAAGGATCCTCGGCGCGCTGTCGCAGCCGGGGGGCAGTTCCAAGCTGTGCCTCTCGTGCCATGACGGCACGATGGCGCTGGGAACCGTCGGAGTGCTCGACGGCAGATCCGACCCGGCTGCCGTAGCAGGCCTTACCGGCACGATGCCCGCGGGCGCCGGCGCGACGTCGGGCTTCACGCGCAACCTCGGCATCGACCTGCGCAACGATCATCCGATCTCGTTCAGGTTCGACACCCCTCTCGCCACCTCGGACGGCGAATTGCGCGACCCCCCGTACTCGGCCGGCGGCAAAACCGTCGTCGGACAACGCAGCAGCGCCGTGCGGCCCATGCTGCCGCTCGACCACGAAGGCAAGGTGCAATGTACGAGTTGCCACGACCCGCACCTCGAGGCGAGCAAGTTCCTCCGCCTGAACCGGCTGCAGAAGAATGCGGCTCCCGGCACGACCTTCAACCCGTCCAACGACCAGATCTGTCTCGGTTGTCACAACAAGCTCGGCGCGAGCTGGTCGAACTCCGCGCACGCGAGTTCGACCGTTGCGGACGAGACCTACACTCTCGACGCGGCGACCCGACGCGAATTTCCGACCGGAACGAAGGCGTGGGAAGCGGCCTGTCTCAACTGTCACGACACCCACGCGGTGCAGGGATCGCGCCGCCTGTTGCGCGAAGGAGTGGCCGGCAGCTCGGATGGGACGACCTCCGGCAGCTTCAGCGGCGGCTTCAGCGGTGAGCCCGCCGGCTCCTCGGCGATCGAGGAAACCTGCTACCAGTGCCATCAGGGCGGCGCGAGCAAGGTGATCGACGTCGGGAACGGCTCCGTGCCGAACATCAAGAGCGAATTCGCTCGCACGCGGCGGATGCCGATCACGACGTCCGAGCAGGGCAACGGCCTGGCGACGACCGAGCGCCACGACATCTCCGACGCCAACTTCATCGAAACGCCGGACAAGCTCGGCCTTGGCAACCACGCGACCCGTCATGCCGAATGCACCGACTGCCACAACCCGCATCGCGTGATCCGCAACAGCCTCTTCACGGGTCAGCCGGGCGATGCGAACAGCAACAGCCGCACGCACACCGCGGGCGGGACGAGCGGCCTCAAGGGCGCGGACGGGAACGTGGCATCGGGCGTGCTGCGCGGCGCCTGGGGCGTCGAGCCCACGTACGGGATCGTCACGTCATGGCCGCAGGTACCGACCTACACCGTGAAAAGCGGCGATCCGGGGACGAACCCGAGCACCGCGCGCACGCAGCCCTACCTGACGCGTGAATACCAGCTGTGCTTCAAGTGCCATTCCGATTACAGCGGCACCGCCGGGGGCAACATGCCTGCACTCGGCTACACCGGCGGGACACCCGCTGGGACGATGGGACTCAACCGCTACACGAACGTCGCCGCCGAATTCGCCGTCAATGCGACCGACCCCCCGACCAGCGGCCGCGACCAGGGTGAGCTCGGCAACGGCACGACGTTCGAACCCAGCGACACGAACCACCGCTCGTGGCATCCCGTCATGATGCCGACCGGCCGGACCCCGCAGGAGCGCACGAACAGCACGACCGTCGGCGCGTTCTCGAACATCCGCGCGCCGTTCAATACGCACGACAACGTCGGCTACCAGACGATGCACTGTTCGGACTGCCACGGCGCGAATGCGACCGGTCTCAGCGAACCGACGGTGCAGGGTCCGCACGGGTCGAACAACGATTTCCTGCTGAAGGGCGTCTGGAGCAACGCGGTCAAGCCGAATACCGTCGATGCGACGAACAGCGACAACTCGATCTGCGGCCGTTGCCACAACCCGGCGAACACCGCGGGCGGTTTCCGCAACGGTGACGCGAGCCACAGCTTCTCGTCGAAGCAGGCTTCGTCCTGCACGAGCTGCCATATCGCGATTCCGCACGGCTGGAAGAACAAGGCCTTCCTCGTGAACCTCGCGTGCGTGCAGCGTGAAGGCGGCGCGGGGTATAGCGACGCGTGCACGAACGTCTCGGGCACGACCCGCGTGACCATCGAGCCCTACTACTATCGCGCGATCCTGCGGATCAAGACCTGGTCGCGCAGCACCGCGTGGCAGATCGGCAGTTGCGGCAGCAGCGGCAGCGACTCGGAAAACTGGATGAGCAGCACCTGTGAGAACGGTGGAAGCTGATGCTCTCCCTCGCGCGCGGCGCCTGCTCGTCGGACTCGCATCGCCGCGGTGGACCGTCGCCATCTTCGTGCTGCTCGGCGCCGGCGCGCTCGCGGTCGCCGAAGCGGGATGGAATCCGACCGCCGTCATGTTGCCGCCGTTCGCTCTGCTCGGCGTCAACCTCGCCGCGTCGGTCGCGACGAATGCGCGCTTTCGGCGCGACCTGCCGCTGCTCGTCTTCCATCTCGCACTCGTCGCGCTCGTGATTCTCTTCACGATCGCGCGACTGACCTACTTCGAAGGAACAACGACGCTGACCGCCGACACCGAATTCGATCACACGCTGCTGACCGAGGCACGCGGCCCGCTTCACCCGGGTCGCTTGTCGACGCTGCGCTTCGCGAACGAGGGATTCACCGAGAGATTCCCCGAGCGCGGCGACTACCACGCAACCTACAACGCGGTGCGCTGGTGGGACGACGCGGGCCGCAGCGAAGTCGCCGAGATCGGCGACGACACGCCTCTCGTGCTCGACGGCTACCGCATCTACACGTCCGCGCGGCGCGGGTTCTCGCCGGTATTCCGCTGGCAACCGGCCGCAGGCAACGTCGAATACGGCACCGTGCAATTGCAGGAAGTCGATGGCGGCGGCTACGCGCCGGCGAGCGCGTGGCCGCTGCCCGCGGGCCCGGAAGTCTGGGTCATGCTCGATTTCGACCGTCTGCCCGAGCCTCAGTCGGGCGAACGGTCCGGACTCGGCGCGGCCGGGATGCCCCACCATCTCGTGCTGCGCGTCGGGGACGAGCGTCGGGAGCTGCGACCCGGCGAGACCGCCGAACTCGACGGCGGAAAGCTGACCTACACCGGCCTCGGTTCGTGGATGGGCTACCGCATCATCTACGACCCGACGAAGCCATGGCTCGTCGCGACCACGATCGTCGCGATCGCAAGCCTGTTGTGGTTTTATGCCCGGCTGCTGCGGCGCCGGCCTTCGCAGGAGAACTCCAAGTGACGCGCTGCCTCCCCCTCGTCCTCGGCCTGCTGCTGTGCGCCGGAGCGCAGGCGCAAAGCGGCCCGCGGACCTGGATCGAACCGCAAACCGGCCTGCCCTTCGTCTGGGTTCCGAAAGGCTGCTTCCAAATGGGGACCGACGAGGAGGTGGCGCTGCCGGCGGACACGATGTTCCAGCATTTGCGCGCCACGCCCGACCTCGCCGCGGACGAGCATCCGCGCCATGAGGTTTGCGTCGACGGCTTCTGGATCAGCCGGTACGAAACGCGCAATCGCGACTGGCAGCGCGTGATGCACGCAAAGGTGTCACCCGGCAAGCCGGATCAGCCCGTCACCAGCGTGAGCTGGGAGCAGGCGCGCAATTTCGCCAAGCGCCTCACCGCCGCCCACGCGGACAAGTTCCGCTTCCGCCTGCCGACGGAAGCCGAATGGGAATACGCGTGTCGCGGCGGTGCCGCCGAGGAGCCGGCCCCGAGCGGACGCGAAGCCGTCGGATACGCGTGGTACAACCGGAACGAAGACGGCGACGCCTCGCCGCGCCCGGTCGGGAAGCTCGCGGCGAACGGATTCGGGCTGCACGACATGCTCGGCAACGTCTGGGAATGGACCGACGACAGCTACGCCACCGACGCCTACGCGCGGCACGCGCTGTTCAACCCGCGCGCCGCGGACCCGGCGGGCGAGCGCGTGATCCGCGGCGGCAGCCATCGCTCCGAGGTGATGCACATGCGCTGCGGGAACCGCAGCCGGTATGCGCCCGGCGACGCGCTCCCGACCATCGGCTTCCGCCTCGTCCGCAGTGAATAGGACCACGATGCGTTTCCTCCTGATCTCCCTCGCGGTGCTCGTCGCCGCCCCCGCCGGGGCGGCCGCTCCAGCCCCGCTGCCGCGCGAAGTGATCGCGAACGGCGTCGAGTTCGTGCTCGTGCCCGAAGGATGGTTCTGGTACTCGGTCGAGACCGGCGACATCACGCAGCTTGCTGCCGGCGAGCCGCGGTTTCGCGACGTGCGCGTGTGGCTCGACAGCTTCTACATCGGCAAGTACGAGGCGCGGGCGCGCGACTTCGAGCGTTTCATGAATTCCGGCGTCACGCGCTTCGCCAAGCAGTACAAGGACGGCGAGACCGAGGGCTGCGGAGTCCAGCGCGCGAAGGACGGCCGCTACTTTCTCGTCGAGCCCGAACGCGACCTCCCGGTCACGCATCTGTCCTGGCAGCTCGCGGACGAGTTCTCGCGCTGGATGGGCTTTCGCCTGCCGAGCGAGGCCGAATGGGAAAAGGCCGCGCGCGGCACCGACCGGCGCACCTGGCCGTGGGGCGACGAGTACTCGGACGACACGTACGCGGGCTTCTCGTTCGACGCCGCGTGCAATCCGATGCCGGTGACGGCTTATCCGAAAGGCCGGTCGCCGCACGGCGCGTACAACATGGCGGGAAACGTCTTCGAGTACGTGGCCGACTGGTACAGCATGGCGTTCGACGCCGCGCTGCAGGACGGCATGCGCAACCCGCCGCTGGCCCTACACGGCTCGATGCGCAAGGATCTCGACGAGCCGATGAAGATCCTGAAAGGCGGACGCTGGGGCTCGGAGCCGCAGGCGATCTCGGTGTCCGAGCGCCGTTTGCGCAAGCCGAGCGGAACGTTCATCTGCTACGGTACGCGCTTCGCGCTCGACGCGGGAACGCTGCGCGCGATGCTGGCCCGCGGTAGCGCGAAGGTCGTTCAGCCATGACCGCCGCCACCGCTGCTTGCGAAAGTCGGCGCAGCGCGAGGCGCCCGCGCGATGTCCGCGCGCTCGCGTTCGTGTTCGTCGCGATCTCGATCGCGTCGCTCGCGTATCTCGTGACGCTGCTGCCGAGCCGTGGGGTCGCCGGATCGACGAAGGCGGTCGCCGACCAAGGCACCAAAGGCGCATTTTCCGGCCTCGAGGCCGCACCCGCGCGGCGCGTGCCGGAAACGCCGCCGGCAGCCGCACCGCTCGCCGACCCGCGCGTCGATCCGGAGGGCCACGTCCGTCAGGCGCGCGCGCAACAGGCCGCCGCACTGCTGGCCGAGGCCGAAACGATGATCGACGCCGGGCGATTCGCGGACGCGGTCGAGCAGATCAACCGCGCCGGGCCGCTCGCCCCGGACGACCCGCGTGCATACGTGCAGATGGGGCGCGCGCTGCAGGGCCAGGGCGACGCGGCCGGAGCGCGCTTCTACTACGAGCGGGCGATCGACCTCGACCCGCGCTTCGCCGACGCCTATTTCGGCTTCGCGTCCGCATCGGAGGACTTGGGCGAACTCGACGCGGCGCTCGGCGGGATGCGCAGCTTCCTGCATGTCGTGGACAACCCCGATCCGTACCGGCTGAAAGTCGCGCAGGCCCGCTCGGCGATCTGGGAATGGGAAGCACAACTCGGACGCGGCCCGTGGGGTCCGACACGCGGCATCCCGCCCGGCTTTACCGCCGAGGAAGTGAAACGCGACGGACGCGGCGTCGGCGTCAAGATGCAGCGCCCTGAAACGGCCCGCGCGGACGGCACGATGGAATACGAAATCAAGGCGGGCGACCGCTTCCCGGAACTGTTCAAGCCATGAACCTCGTCGCGATCGAACTCGGTACATTCTGGTCGGCGCTCGTCGCCTATGCGCTCGCGACCGCGGTGGCGATGTGGGCGCTCGTGTTCCGGCGCCGACCCGAGCGCACGCTGCTCGCGCTGATGTCCGTCGGCCTGCTGCTGCACACCGCCGCGATCGGCGCGCGCTGGACGCGTGTCGGCCATCTGCCGGTCGGCAACATGTTCGAGATGCTCTCGGCAAACGTCTGGGGCCTGATGGCGGCGGTCGTCGTCGGCTACGCGCTGCTGCCGCGCGTGCGCGCCTTCGCCGCGGTCGTGCTGCCGCTCGTGATGATGGTGATGGGCTGGATGCTGCTGCCGCCGATGGAGGTCACGTCGTTGCCGCCGACCTACGACACCGTGTGGCTCTTCATCCATATCGCGTTCATCAAGCTGTTCCTCGGCGCGGCGCTGATCGCGCTCGGTATCGCCGGAATCATCCTGCTGCGCGAACGCGGCATCGGCGGCGACCGCTTTGCGACGCTTCCCGCCGACGCGGTGCTCGATGAAACGGCGCATCGCTGCATGGCACTGGCGCTGATCTTCGATACGCTCGGCATCGTCGCCGGCGCGATCTGGGCGCAGGACGCCTGGGGCCACTACTGGTCGTGGGACCCGCTCGAAGTCTGGTCGCTCGTGACCTGGCTGTGCATCGGCCTGACGCTGCACCTGCGCGCCTCGTTCCGGACCCGGCCGCGAACCAACGCCATCCTGATCATCGTGACGTTCGCCGTCGCGTTCTTCACCTTTTTCGGCATTCCCTTCGTTTCGCGCGCGCTGCACAAAGGGGCGATCTGACTACGCCCCGCGCTAGGACGAGCCCGCTCATGAAAATCGTCGTCGTCGTCCCCACCTACAACGAACGGCCCAACATCGCGCCACTCGTCGAACGTACCCGAGCGGCTTGCGCCCGGCTTCCGCACGTCGTGGCGCTGCTGGTCGTCGACGACGGATCGCCCGACGGCACGGCCGACGCGGTAAGACGGCTGCAGCGCGACGCCTCGGATGTTCATCTGCTCGAAGGCCGCAAGGCGGGCCTCGGCGACGCCTACCTGCGCGGCATCGGGCATGCCGTGGATCACCTCGGCGCGGACGTCGTCGTTCAGATGGACGCGGACTTGTCGCATCGGCCCGAGGACATCCCGAGACTGGTCGCGGCACTCGAAGAGGGTGCGGAGTTCGCGATCGGCAGCCGCTACGTCGACGGCTGCCGGGTGCCGCACGATTGGCCGCTGCTGCGCCGGCTGAACTCGCATTGGGGCAACCACGTCGCCCGGCGCCTGGCGAAGCTCGGCGCAATCAATGACTGCACCGCCGGATTCCGCGCGATCCGTACGCCGCTCGTTCGCGAGATGCGGCCGGAACGGCTGCGCGTGACCGGCTTCGCCCTGATGGTCGCAATGCTTCACGAAGCCCACCTGCTCGGCGCCCGGATCCGCGAGATCCCGGTCGAATATGTCGCGCGCACGCACGGAAAATCGAAGCTGCGCGTCTTCGATGTCGCCGAGTTCATTTTTCATGCGTTCACGATCCGGCTGAATCGCGCACCGGTGCAGCACCGCAAAAGACGCATCCGCGCAGACGGACGAGTCTTCAATCCCGCGAGAACCTCGCAGCGATGAACAACGAATCGATACCGAGGACTGTCGCCGCAGCGGGCGGCCTTGCCTTCGTCGGGCTGCCGGCGCTCCTGACCGCGTGGGTTCTGCTCGCGGATTACGGCGCATTCTTCTGGGACGCACGGACCTTCCCCTGCGGTCTCGAAGCGATGCTGTCGACCGGGAATCCGAACGCGTATCTCGACCCCGCCTACCCCGGAAGCTGCGCCGGTTATCGCTTCCAGTACATGTCGGCGCCCGGGGTCACGCGGCTGCTCGCCGATGTCGTCGACGTCATCGGGATGAAGGCGTTGGCCGTCGGCTACGGGGCCTTGTACGCCGCCTCGCTCGTCGCGCTCGCGTGGACCGTGGCACGCGATAACCGCGGGTCGCCACTGGTGCCGGCGCTGTTCTTCCTGACGCTGTCGTGCGGAATTTTCGTGTTCGAGACGTCGTCGGGCAACCTGTCGATCGTCTTCGCCGGCCTCGTCAGCATCGCGGTGCTGAAGCTCGACGAAGGCACCTGGCCGGCGGTCGCGCTGTGCGTCGTCGCGGCGCTGTTCAAGCCGCATTACGCGCTCTATCTGCTGATCCCGTTCGTCGCGCGGCGCGATGTTCTCGGCGCGTCGTTCGGCGCCGCCGCCGTTTCGCTCTGGTACGCAGCCGACGCCGTGCTGCACCCCGGCGAATTCTCCGCGTGGCTCGAGCTGATCCTGCCGATCGTGCATGCCGAGCCGCATTTCGGTTTCATGCGGCTGATGCAGGTCGCCGGCTATGCGCAGGGCGACTGGACGATCCTCGCGCTCGCCTATCTGGCCTGGTGCGCCTTCCTGCTCGTGCTGACGCTGCGCGTCTGCAATCGGCTGACCTCGGCGGTGGACCGCGGCTTCGCCGCGCTCGCCTGCGTGACGCTGATGCTGCCCCGCCTGAAGGAATACGACTGCCTCGTGCTCGTTCCGCTGTTCTTCTGGCTGGCGCACGGACTGCCGCCGCCCGCCCGGAGCCGGCTGTACCGGCTGGTCGTTTCGGTCGGCTTCGTCGCTCCCGCGCTCTTGTGGTGGATTCGCAAGCTGCCGCTGGCCGTCGATTCTTCGACCGTCACGCTCAGGGCGATTGCCGACATCCCGTGGCTGCTGCAGGCCCAAGGCATTTTCCTGGTCGCAGCGATGGCCATCGTTTTCGCCACGATGGTCGTCGCAGCGGGGCCGTCGGCGTCGGTGCAAGGCCGCGATCGGCCGTTCCCCGAAAACGACGACGGCGGTCGCACCTCGCCGCCTGACATCGCCCTAGTCGCCGTCGAGCGGCCGGGCAGCACGTAACGCGGGCGCGCGCAGCCGGCCGGCGCATACGTCCGCGATCCGCCTCAGATGCGTATCGGTCAGCCCTTCGTGCAACGGAAGCTGGATCGCGTGCGCCGCGACGTCGCGTGCAACCGGACACTCCGCGGCGCGCCCGAGATCACCGCAATAATCCGCGACCTCCGAACCAATCCCGGCGTCGATTCCGGCTGCGAGCAAGTCGCGCCGCAACCCGTCCGCGCTGCCGTCGGTGAGCCGGACGAAGAAGTATCCGTTTTCGCCACGCTCGACGCTCGCCGCGGCGCGTTCGCCGAGCAGCGCCGCGAGCTTGCGCGCCATGTCGCGGCGCACGGCAACGCGCGCATCGAGGCTGTCGAGCAGGCGCAACCCGATCTGCGCCTGAAGCCCGAAGTAGCGGGACGCGGTCGGACGCGCGCGATCCTGCATCGACCGATAGGCGCGCTCGACGACGCGGCCGACGCGGGGGTCGGCGAACGCGGTGGCCACGAGTCGCGCCGCCGGAGTGACCAGTACCGCGTGCTCGGCCAGTCCGAGCGCGAGGCGCCGCGCGAGCGGGAACAGCGGCTGCGCGAGATTCCGCAGCGCGTCGCCAACGCGCGCGTCCACTTCCCGGTGCGGCGTCAGGACCGCACCGCCGCCGAACGTATTGATCGGCTTGAGCAGGTCGAAACTGAGGATCGCGCCGTCGCCGAAAGTCCCGACCGGACGCCCGCCGATACGGGTTCCGAGTGCTTGGGCGCAGTCCTCGACGAGCAGCAATCCCGATCGCCTCGCGAGGCGTGCGAGCCCTTCGACATCGCCGCCGCGACCGAAAAGATGCGTCGCGAGGATCGCGCGCGTCGCGGGACCAATGCGATCGCGCGCCGCCTGCGGATCGAGGTTGAACGTCTGCGGATCGATGTCGACCGGTACCGGCACGTAGCCGGCGTGCTGCAGGAGTTCGATCAGCGCTTTCAGCGTATAGGCGGGAACCAGGATCTCGTCGCCCGGCCGCAGCCCGAGCGCCTCGAGCAGGACGAGCAGCCCGATGCGACCGGAGTTCACCGTGCGCACATGGGCGATCCCGTGATACGCCGAGAGCGCCTGCTCGAACTGCCGCACGGGCCTGGGGTCGGCGACCCGACCTCGCAGCCAGGCGCGGGCAATGTCGCGCAGCTCGCCGCGATACATGAGATAGCGGCGACGGGGAATGAAGCCGCTCATCGCAGGAAGAACATCGTCTCGCGCAGCAACTGCGGCAACTGCCCCGTCAGCGTGCGCAGATCCATCCGCAGACTCGGTTCGGCGGTGCCGACGTTCCAGCACCGGTGCCGGCAGTCGACCACCCGCCGCCTCAGCACATCCATCATCGGCGAGCGCCACGCCCCCGCGAGCCCGCCGTCGCGACGGACGTTAAGTCCCGCATGATGGTCATAGCACGGGAACACATTGCCGGACGGGTCGATGTACGCGTAGAAGAAGCCCGCAAAGCAGCGGTGCTCCACACGGCCGCGAAAGTGATCCGGGACGGAGCGCAGGAAGCGCTGCGAATTCGTGATCATTCCGTGCTCGCGCGCGAACGCGAGCACGCGCTCGACCTCGTCCCGCAGCGCCGGCAGGTCCTGCGGCGCCACGGCGTATCCTCGCGCGTCGTCCCGCGAGCCGAAGCGGTGCTGCAGGTTGTCGTGCACCGGCGTGAAGCGCACCGTGCGCACGCCGAGATCGCAGGCGAGTCGCATCACGCCGAGCATGTCGCAGAAATTGTGCGCCGTGACGGTGAAGGTGAAACCGAGCCGGACATGGGGCGCATGGCGGGCCAAGTGGCGCGCGGCGGCCACCACGCGGTCGAAACACGTGAGGCCGCGCAATTCGTCGTGCGTCGTGCGGCGATGGCTGTCGAGCGACAGCACCAGCGCCAGATGGCGATGCGCCGCCAGACGCTCGCGTCGCGCCGGCGTCAGCAGCGAGCCGTTGCTGTGCACGAGCGAGGTGATGCCGTAACCATCGATATGTCCGATGACCTCTTCCGCATCCGTGCGCAGGAAGGGTTCGCCGCCGCCGAGACTGATGACGAGGGCACCGAGCGCCGCCGCGTCGTCGATCACCGCGCGCAACTCGTCGGTCGACAGGGCAGATTCGTTCGCCGGGTAATGGGTCGGATACGCGCACATGCCGCAGCGGGCGTTGCAGGAGACCGTCGTGTCGATCGCGAGCAGCGGCAGGCTCTGCGGCGCGCGAAGGGCGCGGCGGGCCGTCTGCACGTCGACGAATTGGCGCAGCATCCGTGCAGCAAGCGCAATCGACGAACGGCGGACTGCGGCATCGGGGGGTGTCATTTTCGGGAGCGAGATCGCCAACGCGGATCCGATGGCCCACCGACGCGACGCTGGAGGGCTTGAAGCAAATGAGCGGCGGAAGTTACCCGAAGGATCCGGCCGGCACAAGGCTGCACGAATTCCCCGCGCTGCAATCCGTGCGCTCCGTCATGGACAGGTCCTGCGGAATCGGTGAACATCGCGCGCTGCCAATGATCCCGTCCCACCATCAGGGACATTTCCGCGGACGTACCGGTCGTCCGCAGCCCGACCCGACGATGACGTCACGCGCACGACCGCCAGAAAGCAGAGCCGCACTCATCGTCACGCTATGGCTCGTCGTCATCGGCTATCTCGGATTCGTCGCCTTTACGCACGTCGAAGGCCGCGCCCGGGCCGAGCGCGGCGAGACGCCGCTCTTCACCGACTACACCCCGACCTATGCCGCATCTATGCTCGTACGCGAGATGCCGCCGGAGTATCTCTACGACCCGAAAAGCATGACCCTCGCAGGCCGCCGCGCCGCGCACGCGATGTATGACGGCATCAACGACGAGCAGGCGCGCCGCGTCGGTTTCGCGCCGTGGATGTATCCGCCGACCTTCATCCTGCTGATCGCCCCGCTCGCCTATCTGCCTTACATGCTGTCGTGGCTCGCGTGGCTCGGCGTCACCGCGTTGCCCTATGTCGCGGCCGTCCGCCGCATCCTGCCGGCCCGGCTCGCGTGGCCGTTCGCGTTCGCGGCGCCGCCGGTGTTCTTCAACGTGATGTACGGGCAGACGGGATTTCTCAGCGCCGGGCTGATCGGGCTCGGCCTCGCGCTGCTCGCGCGGCGGCCGATTGCGGCCGGCGTTCTGATCGGGCTCGCGAGCGTGAAGCCGCATTTCGGCGTACTGATTCCGCTCGCGTTCATCGCCGGGGGCCAGTGGCGCGCCTTCGCATCGGCCGCGGCGACCGTGTTCGCGACGATCGTCGCGAGCGTGCTCGCGTTCGGCGACGACCCGTGGTTCGCCTTCATCGGCACCTCGCTGTTCCATCTCGACGGCTTTGCTGCCGGCGCCTTCAACTTCGTGCCGATGACGACCGTGCTGTCCGGGGCCCACATGGCAGGTTGGTCGATGGAGGCGGCCTGGACCGCGCAGTATGCGGCCGCCGCCGCAGTCGCCGGACTCGTCGCGTGGGGGTGGTGGCGCGGCCGCCGCCATCCCGAAACGCTCGGACTGCAGGCCGCGATCCTGTGCGTCGCGACGCCGCTAGCGCTGCCGATGACCTACCTGTACGACCTCGTCCTGGTCGTCCCGGCCGCCGCGTGGCTCTGGGCCGACATGCGCGAGCGCGGCGCGGCGCGGGCGGAAGCCGTCGCGCTCGCCGCTGCGATGGCCGCGCTGCTGCCGGTCAAGTTTATCGCCGCGACGTTTGGTATCCAGTTCGGTCCCCTGATCCTCGCAGTCCTCCTCGCACTCGCGACGCGCCGCTACCGGCGTGCGCTTGCGGCGAATGTTCCCGCGACCGCTGCCCCCGCCTGAATCCGTCACCGCCGACCCGCATGTCACTCCAGGAAGTCTTCCGCCAACTCACCGCCCGCCTCGAAGCCGCGGTGCTCGGCCAGCCACGGCTCATCGAGCGGCTGCTCATCGGCCTTCTCGCGGACGGCCACCTGCTCGTCGAAGGCGCACCCGGCCTCGCGAAGACCCGCGCGATCCGCAGCCTCGCGGCAATGATCGCGGCCGACTTCCACCGCATCCAGTTCACGCCGGACCTGCTCCCCGCCGATCTGACCGGCACCGAGATCTTCCGCCCGCAGGACGGCAGCTTTCATTTCGAGCGCGGACCGCTGTTCCATCACCTGCTGCTCGCCGACGAGATCAACCGCGCGCCGGCTAAGGTGCAGTCGGCGCTGCTCGAAGCGATGGGCGAGCGCCAGATCACGGTCGGTCAGACGAGCTTTCCGCTGCCGGGACTGTTCCTCGTGATGGCGACGCAGAACCCGGTCGAGCACGAAGGCACCTATCCGCTGCCCGAAGCGCAGCTCGACCGTTTTCTGCTGCACGTGCGCGTGGATTACCCCGACGCGGCCACCGAGCGCGAAATCCTGCGTCTCGCGCGGGATGAAGCGCGGGGCGAGCTCGAACCGTCCGCGGCCCCGGCGACGCTGCCGACATTGACCCAAACGGAGATTTTCGCGGCGCGCCGCGCGGTCCTCGACCTGCACCTGGCCCCCGAGCTGGAGGACTACATCGTCCGGCTCGTCGCCGCGACCCGTGCGCCGGAGACCTTCGGCGCCGACCTCGACGCGCGCGTGCGTTTCGGCGCCAGCCCCCGGGGCACGATTGCGCTCGAACGCTGCGCGCGGGCCCGCGCCTGGCTCCACGGGCGCGACTACGTGTCCCCCGCGGACATCCAGGCGCTCGCGCCCGACGTGCTGCGCCACCGCATCGTGCCGAGTTGGGAAGCGCAATCGACAGGGGACAGCGTCGACGCGCTCGTCGACGCGCTGCTCGAACGCGTGCCGGTGCCATGAAGGCCGCGTGGTCGCGCTGGTTCGGCCCGCCCCCCGCGCCGGTCGACGCCGCGCCGGACCCGGCCGTCCCGTCGCTTGCCGAGCTCGTCGCGCTGCGTCGGCGCCTCGCCGCTTGCGCCAGCCCGTGGTTCGACGTGGGGCCTGCGGCCGCCGTCGCGCCCGCTCCCGGCCTGCACCGCACGCGCGAAGCCGGTCGCGGCATGGAGTTCGCCGAACTGCGTTCCTACCAGCGCGGCGACAACGTGCGCAGCATCGACTGGCGTCACACCGCGAAGCGCGGCCGGCCGTACACGAAAGTGTTCCATGCCGAGCGCGAACGCCCGATGTTGCTGCTGATCGATCGACAAGCGTCGATGCGCTTCGGCACCCGCGTCGCCTTCAAGTCGGTGATCGCGTCCCGCGCGGCGGCGCTGCTTGCGTGGTCCGCCGCCGAGGCGGGCGACAGCGTCGGCGCGGTCCTGTGCGATGCCGACGGCTATCGTGTCGTCCCGCCGCGGTCGCGGCAGCGCGGCGCGTTCGAACTGATGCGGGCGCTGGCAACGGACGGCGGGGTCGACGGTGCGCGCCGTGCGATGCCATCGAGCAGCGATGCGGGTGCGCAGCGCGATCCGAACCTGGAGCTACCGGCGAACACGGCGCGGTTCGCCGCATCGGGGGCCGGTTTTCCCGACGCGCTGCGCACGCTGCAACGTACCGCGCGCGCGGGCGGCGCCGTCGTCGTCTTCAGCGATTTCCACAAGCTCGATGCCGGCGCGCAGACGGCCCTCGCGGCGCTCGCCGGGCGCGGGTCGCTCGCGCTCGTCCACGTGTTCGACCCGCTCGAGGCCGAACCGCCGCCGCCCGGCGTGTACCGGATTGCGGACGCGCGTGGGGAGCGCGTCCTCGACCTGCGTCCCGCGGCCGCGCGTGCCGCGTACGGTCAGCAGTTTCAAGAGCGCCGCGCCGCCCTCGTGGCACTCGCCCGACGTCTTCGCGCAGCACTGATCCCGCTCTCCGCCATAGACGACCCGATGCGCGTCCTGCACGCGCTCGGCAACGGCCACTTTCCTCAGGCTCCGCGCTGGCCACGGCCGCGCTCGAATCCGGCATGACGGCGCCGACGCTCGACGGCCTGCGGGACCTCCACCTTCCACCCGAACCCGGCCTGTGGCCGCCGGCTCCCGGAGCTTGGCTCGCCGTGGCGGCCCTCGCGCTGGTCATCGCGGTCCTCGCACGCCGGCAGATCCGAAGGCGACCGCTCCGCATCGCGTTGCGCGAAGCCGACCGTATCGCCGCGGGATGGCGGCACCACGCCGATCCGGTGCGACTCCCGGGCGAGCTGTCGCGACTGTTACGTCGTTACGCGGCGTGGCGTTTTCCGCAAAGCCGGGTCGCCGGCCTCGTCGGTCCGGCATGGCTGGCGTTTCTCGACGAGCACGGTGGCAATGGCGAATTCCGGGGCGGCCTCGGCGCGCTGCTCGATTCGCTGCCTTACCGGCGGCCGACGCGATCCGATGCGGACGCGGCGCTCCACGACGCCGATTGCGAAGCGTTGACGGCCCTCGTCCGTCGCTGGCTGAAGGCGAACGCGCCATGACGTTCGCGTGGCCGTGGATGTTCCTTCTGCTGCCGCTCCCGTGGCTGGTGCGCCGCTGGGTCCCGCCGGCCGCAGCGGACGTCACGCTGCGGGTGCCGTCGGCAGACGATTTCGCGACCGCGACGCCGGATCATGAAGCGCCTGGCGCCGGCCCGGCGCCAGGCTCGCGATCGGGACCGTGGCTGGCGCTGGCGATCTGGCTTCTGCTCGTCGTTGCTGCGGCGCGGCCGCAATGGATCGACGAGGAAGCGCCGATGCCGGTCAGCGGGCGCGACCTGATGATCGCAGTCGACGTCTCCGCGAGCATGGCGACACGCGATCTTCGACTCGACGGCCAGCCGCTCGAACGCCTGCTCGTCGCGCGCACCCTCGCGAGCGACTTCATCGCCCGGCGCGACGGTGACCGCGTCGGCCTGATCGTCTTCGGCGACCGCGCGTATCTCCACACGCCGCTGACCTTCGATCTCGCCGCGGTACGCGCGGCGCTCGCGACCACCGCCGTCGGACTGGCGGGACGCGAAACCGCGCTCGGCGATGCGATCGCGCTCGCGGCCGCAAAGCAAAGCGAACCCGGCAACACCGACAACGTGCTGATCCTGCTGACCGACGGCGCCAACACGAGCGGAAATCTCGACCCTGTGCAGGCCGCGTGGATCGCGGCCCGCGCAAAGCTGCGAATCCACGCGGTCGGGCTCGGCGCACCGGCGAGCGCTCCGATAACCGACGATGGGGATGTCGCAGCGTCGTCCGAGCTCGATGAGGACACGCTGCGCCGCATCGCCGAACAGACGGGCGGCAGCTATCACCGCGCGACGAATGCCGACGCGCTCGACGCCTTCTACCGGCTCATCGGCGAGCTCGAACCCGTCACGCGTGACGCCTCGCTGCGGCCGGCCCGGGAACTTCATCCGTGGCCGCTCGCACTCGCGCTCGGGCTCTTCGCCTGGCTCGCGCTGAGGCGGCTTCGCCGCGATACCGCATGACTGCAATCGACGAACTGCTCGCGACGCTGGTGACGATCGAGTTGCTGCGCCCGGCCTGGTTGCTGGCGCTGGCGCCGCTAGCGCTGCTGCTGGCGAAACTCACGCAGCGGCAGCACGACGCGGGCGGCTGGCGCGCGGTCGTCGCCCCGCACTTGCTGCCGCACGTGACGATCCCCGGCTCGCCGAGCGCGCGGCGCCTCGCGCTCGGCCTCTCCGGCGCCGGCCTGGTTGCCGCCGTCATTGCGCTCGCCGGACCGGCGCTGCCGCAGACGGCGGAACTCGCCTATCGCAACGGTGCAGCGCGCGTGTTCGTCGTCGATCTGTCGCCGGCGATGAGCGCAGGTGAAGGCGGCGACCGGCGCATCGAGCGCGTACGGCTGAAACTCCTCGCCCTGCTGCAGGCCGCAGCGCCGGGACAGACCGCGCTGATCGCGTACGCCGAGGAGCCCTACCTCGTCGCGCCGCCAACGACCGACGCCGCGACCGTTGCATTGCTCGTCCCCGAACTCGAGCCCGAAATCGTCCCGCTTGCCGGCGACCGCCCGGAACGCGCGCTGCAGATGGCCGCGGACGTCCTCGCGCGCAGCGGCGGACCCGGCGGCGATGTCATATGGCTCACCTCGAACCGGGAACCTTCGGCCACCGTTGCGAAGGCCGCCATCGAGCTCGCCGAGCGCAATCTCAGTCTGTCCGTCCTCGACGCCGCCGACCCGTCCGCGGTGTCGCAGCCCGCGGCAGCGGCGTTACAGCGCGCAGCGGAAGCGACCGGCGGCGTATACCTTGCGCTGCGCGCCGACGGCGACGATGTGCGCCGGCTGGCCGCGAGACTCGACGGCGGTGAGGCGGCGATTGCCGCGGCGCATCGCGTCGCGCGGCCGCGCGAGATCGGCGTGTGGCTGCTGCCGCTGCTGCTACCGCTCGCCGCGCTCGCGTTCCGCCGCGGCGTGCTGCTGGCGCTTGTCGTCCCGCTGCTGCTCGTGCCCCCGGTGGCCGATGCCGCGGATTTCGCCGCTCTGTGGCTGAACCGTGACCGTCAGGCGGCGCGCTTGCTCGCTGCGGGCGATCCGACGCGCGCTGCCGAGCTGTTCGCCGATCCACGCTGGCGAGCAGTGGCAAATTACCGCACGGGCCGTTTCGAGGAAGCCGCCACCCTTCTCGCGCCGTTCGACGACGCGGATTCGCATTACAACCGCGGCAACGCGCTCGCCCGTCTCGATCGCCTCGACGAAGCGCTCGCGGCTTTCGACGCAGCGCTGCGCTTGCGGCCCGGCGACGAGGACACCGTGTATAACCGTGATCTCGTGCGGGAACGACTCGCACGGCACAACGACACGCTCCCTCCGCGCGAGCAGGACTCCGACCGCGACGACAGCGCGGCGCCCCCGGCACCGCGACATTCCGCGCCGCCAAATCCCGCGAACGGCGGGCCCGCCCACCCTTCCGCGGCCGCGTCCAGCGGCGCACAAGCAAACGTCGATCGCCCTCCGCCACTCTCGGCGTCCGAGCCGCCGGCAAACACGGCGCCGAAAGCCGAAGGCGCTGCCGATCCGCGACGCATGGCACGCGGTCAAAGGGATCCGCGACGCGAAGCGGATCTGCTTGCCGACCAGTGGCTGCGCCGCGTCCCGCACGACCCGGGCGGCCTGCTGCAGCGCAAGCTCGCGCTGGAACATCAACGCCGCGAAGCGGGGGAGTTGCCGCGGCCATGGCGATGATGTTCCCGCATCTCATCGGCTTCATCACGCTCGTCGCGCTGCTCGCGACGGGCGCCAGCAGTGCGCTGCCGTCTGCCGCGGCTCCTCAGCCTGGGCTGCCGGCGCCCGCTCATGCGGCGACACCGAAGACCGGCGCAACCGATCTCTGGCTAGAAGCCGCCTTCGAACCCGCCGAAATCTACGTGCAGGCCCAGGCGATCTATACCTTGCGGTTGTATCAGGCCTCCGACGTGCGCGAGCTGCGGCTCGAAGTGCCCGCGCCGGCGCTCGGCGAACTTCGGCCGCTCGGCGAGGACCGGGTGCATGAAACGACACGAAACGGGCGCCGCTACCGCGTCACCGAGCGGCGGTTTGCGGTCTTTCCGTTCGCGAGCGGCGAGTTCGCCCTGCCCGGCGCACGAGCCGTCGGCACGGTTGCCGTACCCGGTGCCCTGCCCGGGGCGCGCGCGGCGCTCGAGATCGTCGCGCCGCAGGTTGCTCTGTCGGTGTTGCCGATTCCGCCCGACGCAGCGCCCGACACGTGGCTTCCGGCACGCGCGCTTTCGCTTGCCGAGACGTGGACACCGACGGCCGCCGAGCTTCACACGGGGGAAGCGGTGCAGCGCACGATCCGGATCGAGGCACACGGGCTCGACGCGGCGCAACTGCCGCCGCCCGACTTGCGCGTCGAGGGGGTGTCCGTGCATCCGGCACCGCCGCGACTTGAAAACCGCTTCGACGGTGAATGGAATGTCGGCATCCGCGAGCAGAGCTGGCGCATCGTCCCGTCGCGTGCCGGCGAACTGACTGTGCCGGAAGTGCAGGTTCACTGGTGGGATGCAGCGGCAGGCCAGCCACGGCTCGCGATCCTGCCGGCGCGAACGTTTTCGGTCGTCGGCAATGCCGACCTGCGGGGAGCTGCCGAAGTGCCGAACGCCGTGGAGACGAAGCCGGCGTCGACGGCCGTTGCGCCGGGGGAGGACTTCGACGGCGCCGACCTCCAGCCCGCCGCAAGCCGAATCGGAATCCGCCTGCCGCCCGCGGCGGCAATCTTCGCGGCGCTCAGCGCGTCCCTTGCATGGCTGCTGCGGCGCGCGTGGCAACGGGATGCGCCGTGGCGCGCGTTGCGTGCAGCCTGCCGTCGCAACGACCCGCGCGCGACGCGCGACGCGCTACTCGCCTGTGACCCACAGGGTTGGCCAATTCGACCCCCGCGCTCGCTCGCAGAATTCGCCGCTCACGTTCCGGACCCGGGCGCGCGCGACGCGATCAGGGCGCTCGACCGCCATCTTTACGGCATGCCCGCCGAGCGCTGGGACGGACGCCGCCTGCTCGCGTGCATCCCGACCTTGAGGACGAAAGCGCGCTTCAGGCCGACATCCCGCCCCGGCGCCTTGCCTCCGCTGTATCCGGATTGAAGCGCGGCCGGGAGAAGCGTTCAGGGCTTGACCGGGTGAAACACGCGCGAGACGTACGCGACGATCGCGTCGATCTCGTCGGCCTTCAGCACCGATTTCCACGCCGGCATCGACGTGTTCGGCAGCCCCTCGCGGATCGTGTGCGCGAGCCGCCCGCGCGTCATGTCGCGCATGAACGCAGGGTCGGTGAGATCTCGCGGATGCGGCTCCATGAAGCTGCCGATCCAGTTTTTCCCGGTGCCGGTCGCTCCGTGGCAGAACGCGCAGTTCGCCTGATAGAGCTTCTCGCCACGCTTCTCGCCGGGCGACAACCCCGCCACCTCGGGGACGACGTCGTGCAGTTGATACGGGCTCGCACTCGCGATCGCGTCGACCTTGGTCGGCGGCGCGGACGTGTAATCGCCCGGGTCGAAATGATTGCGCGGATAGGACAGCGGCCTCCCGCCCCACACCGGCCCGGGGTCTTCGGTGCGGGCATGGTCGTGGCACGAGATGCACGTCGTCAGGAAGAGGCGCTTGCCCCGCTGCTCGTCCGGGTTCAACTGCTCCCAAGGCCGGTCGAGCGGAATCTTGCCGCTCGCGAACGGAAAGGCGAGCTTGTTGCGCTCGTGATTCGGCCAGCCGTTCGCGGCGGTGTGATAGCGCGTGTTCTCGGCCTTGCCGCGGATGAATTCCACGCGCACGAAATCGACGACGAGTTCGATGTCCGACTCGGAAATGATCCCCTTGAAACCCTTCATCGCCGTGCCCGGCTTGCCGTCGCGGACGGCGTCGACCATCTGCTTGCGGCTGATCGACTTCTCGTCGTCGCGCGTGAAATCGCGCGGTTTCGGCGCGAGGTAGGTGGTCGCGAGCGTCTTCGCGTCGCCGGAATAGCCGTGGCAGAAGTAGCAGCGGAAGTTATAGATCTTGCGTCCGGCTTCGTGCCGTGCGTCGTCGGTACGCCCGCCCCCGGCGAACGTCGGCGCGGCGGACAGGACGGCCAGCGCCGTCATGAGTCCGCCTGCCCAGGCACGGAACGTCATTTCGCCTTCGCCACTGCCTTTTCGTCGGACCGGATGAAGCTGCGGAACACGAATTCCGACACGTTCGCGATTTCCTGCTCGGTCAGGACCTTGCCCCATGCAGGCATCTCGGTGCCGTTGCGGCCGAAGAACGTCGCCGCATAGATCGCCGGCCGGTTCAGCGTCAGGCGCGAGCGCTCGTCGAGGAAATTGCGCGGCACCGGGCGGATGAAGTAGGCCCGCTTGCCCTGCCCGTCGCCATTCGCACCATGGCATTCGGCGCAGTTCGCGAGGTAGAACGCCTTGCCCTTCTCGCTGTCGCCCTTCAGCCCCGAGGGAAATCCGAGCTTCATGTCGGCGCGCTCGTCGGGCGCGACGGACCTGCGCTCGGGAAGCGGTGCGGCGATCGGCGGAACCGGGGCGCGGGATGCAGCGGGCGTTGTCGCCTCCACGCCCGATCCGTGCCCTTTGCCGCCGACAGCCGGCGCGGGTGCGGCCGGAGCGACCGACTGCCCGTTCTTGCCGGCGGTCGTGCCGGACGTCCCGGAAATCCCCGAAAGCGTGCCAGCGGAAATGGCGGCGCCGCGATTGACGATCTCGTTATGGACGTAATCGGCGAGCGCGCCGAGCTGCTCGGCGTTCAGGCGGCTCTTGTAGCCGACCATCGCGGTGCCCGGCTTGCCGTTCGTAATCACGTGCAGCAGATAATCGCGGGGCAGCGACGCGACTTTGGTCAGGTCGCGCGGCGGCGGATTCAGACTCATGATGGCCTTCGAGTTGCCATCGCCGCGGTCGCCATGGCACACCGAACAGTACTCGTGATAGAGCACGTCCGCCTTGATCGGGGCGGCGGTCGCCGCGAAGCTCGCCACGACGCCGAGACAAGCCACGCTCCCGCGGACGGCTCGCCTGAATTGTTGGTTGTGAGTCACAAAAAACCTCGAAGTCGAAAAACCGCTTCGATGATGCAAGAACCGGTCCGGATCGTGAATCGTGGAATTGGCATGTGCGTTGCTTAAGTCGCACACCCTCACTATTCAGTTGCCGCGCCGTGCCGACGACGTCCTCGAAGCTTCCATACATGTATCGGTTCATCGCTGCTGTCGGCTTTGTGTTCGCGCTGCTCGTCGCGGGCCCGGCGACGGCCGACGGCAAGGCCGTTTATACCCAGATCTGTCGCGCCTGCCACGCGACCGGCGTCGCCGGCGCCCCCGTCGTCGGCGATCGTACCGCCTGGGCGGCGCGCCTGCCGCGCGGGTTCGAGGCGCTGCTCGAATCCGCGCTACGCGGGAAGGGCGGGATGCCGCCGAAAGGCGGCCACGCCGGCCTGACCGACACGCAGGTCCGCGAGGCCGTCGAGTACATCGTCTCTGCTTCGAAATGAGCCGAAGCCGCGGAGCCGCCCCGTCGCAAGACCCGCCGCGTCGGCCCCTCCCGAAGTTGAGAACGCCATTCCCCGCTTTGGAAACAGCGCATGAGCCGGCCAAGAACAACAGCCCTGTCGCCCCCCGTCATGCGCCTTTTCATCTGTTTTCCGCTGCTTGCGGCGGTCCTCGCCATGGGCCTCGCGCTGCGGGGCGGCAATGTCTACGGCCAGCGGATGGATATGCGCGGGACGCCGCACAACCTCGCGCGCGGCCAGAACATCGAGATTACCGATCCGCGACAGATTTGCGTTTTCTGCCACACGCCGACCGACAGCGACCATTCGGATGCGATGACGCCCCAATGGCAGCCGTCGGTTCCGGCCGACGAGCCCTTCATCATGTTCGACGACATCGGACAGATGGGGCAGGCAGGTCGCGAGGCCGTGGGATCGCAATCGGTCGCGTGCCTGTCGTGCCACGACTCCACGCAAGCTTTCGGGATCGCCGGCGGCATCGAGGACCATCCGTTCGCCGTGCCCTACCGCGGCGCACTCACCCCCGAACAACGCCAGCGCGCCCGCGAGGAAGCAGCGAAGGAAGGCCGGCTCACGAACCCCGGCCGCATGGTCAAGTTCAACGCGGAGTTTCGCGAAGCGACGCGAGGCGTCGTCGACAGCCGCCCGGTCTGGTGGGTCTCGAAGACCGGCGCCTCCGCCCAGCGCGGCCGTCTCGACGTCCCGCTCTACGTGCGACTCGATCCGGCGGATCAGGCCGAAATCCCGTTCATCGAATGCGCGAGCTGCCACGACCCTCACAGCGTGCGGCCCCATTTCCTACGCACCGATACCGCCGCAAGCGACCTCTGCATGACCTGCCATGTGAAGTAGGTGTTCGCGTCAACCGCCGCCCGGAGCCGCTCGTTCCAGGCTCCCTGTCATGCCCAAGACCCGGACCGACATGAAACTGCCCATCCCGCCCCTTTTCCGTCACGCCTCCTGCCGCCCGTCGGTGTCCCGCGCGCAGTTCGCGAAACGCGCGCTCGCGCTGTGCGCCGGTCTCGCACTGCTCGGCGGCTGCGCCCAACTTCCCGACGACCTGGCTGCGTCGGACAAGCCGGCCGCTCCGCTGGTGTTCCCCGCCCCTCCGGACGAACCGCGCTTCGTCTATGAGCGGACTTTCACGAACTCGACCGACGTCGTGGCGGACAACAAGGACGACGCCTTTCGGCGCATGGTCACCGGTGCTCAGCGCGGCGGCCACTTCATGACCAAGCCGTATGCCGTCGCCGCGCACCGCGGCCGTGTTTTCGTTTCGGACAGCGCCGAGCGCAGCGTCAAGGTTTTCGATGTGCCGGGCGGGAAGTTCTTCACGATCGGCGAGGAAGAGCCCGGCATGCTGATCAAGCCGCTCGGTCTCGACGTCGACCGCGCCGGCCGGCTGTACGTCGCAGATGCGACGCAGAAGACGGTCTTCATATACGACCGCGACGGCAAGTTCCTGCGCAAGATCGGCGGCACGGATCTGTTCGACCGCATTTCGAGCGTCACCGTCGACCCCTCGGGGCGACAGATCTACGTCGTCGACATCGGCGGCGTGAAATCCGAAAACCACCGCGTGCGGGTGTTCGAGACCGCGACCGGCCGACACGTGATGGACATCGGCAAGCGCGGCAACGGCCCCGGCGAATTCAACCTGCCGCGCGACATGGCGATCGGCAAGGAGGGTCGTCTTTACGTCGTCGACGGCGGCAACTTCCGCGTGCAGGTGTTCAACGCGGACGGCAGCTATCGCGAGAGTTTCGGCGCGGTCGGCCGCCAACTCGGCAACTTCGCCCGTCCGAAGGAAATTGCGACCGACGCGGACGGCAACGTCTACGTCGCCGACGCTGCGTTCGGAAACTTCCAAATCTTCACCGCGGACGGCGAACTCCTGATGTACGTCGGCTCGCGTTCGGAACAGGGCGGGCCGGCGCGCTACATCCTCCCGTCTGGCATCGCCGTCGACGAGGATGGGCGCGTGTTCTTCGTCGATCAGTGGTTCGCGAAGGTCGACGTGTTCCGTCCGTACGAGCTCGCCGTCGACCAGGGTTTCCTCGTGCCGCGAACGACAGCCGCCGCGGCGAAATAGCGAAGCTCGCGTATCCGCTCCCACATCCGGGAATATGCCGATTCCATTTCCTGAAAGCGCGATAACGCGGCGCGTTTTCCGGGCTAAAAGCGGCGTTTATCCAAGAGTTTTTTATTTATTTTCATACCCTTACCTGATCGCACATTTTCCTGCGCGGCAACGAAATCCACGTGGACCGGAACCTGCTAGATGTGCTCTGCAGGACCTGTTCTGCAAGTGAGATCGAAACCGCGGCCGTCTGCGAAATCGGGTGGCCTCCGGTTAGAAACCAACTGACCATCCATCGGGGGTTACCAATGAGAAAAATACTGGGAAAAACGCTCGCGCTGGCCGCGCTGGCGCTGATAAGCGGGAGTGCCGCCGCCGGCATCGAGAACACGAAACACAACCTGTCGTCGACCAATAACATCGGGACGGTGGGCACGGACGTCGCGAACAAGACGAGCAACACCGACCAGATCTGCGTGTTCTGCCACACGCCTCACGGTGCGAACACCAGCGCCCCGGCGCCGTTGTGGAACAAGACGCTGCCGAGCACCACGTATACGACCTACGCCACGATGAACTCGTCGACGATCGACGGCGAAATTCTCGCAGTCGGTTCGGTGTCGCTCGCCTGTCTGTCCTGCCACGACGGCACGCAAGCGATGGACAACATGTTCAATGCCCCGGGTAGCGGCGCCGGCGTGGGCACCGGCGCCGCCGGTGTGAGCCAGGGTTACACGTGGACCGGCACCGGTCAGACCACGGGAAAGATCACCGGCATCGCGAACCTCGAAGCCGACCTTAAGAACGATCACCCGATCGGCATCGAATACTGCGGTGGCGGCATCACCGGGACGGGTACGACGGTCAGCGGAAGCTGCAAGGATCTCGACTTCAAGGGCGCGACGGACATCAAGACCAAGAGCGTCAACAGCCAGCAGGTGTTCTGGATCGACCGCGGCACGAGCACCGGTGTCCGCGACAAGGAAGACATCATCCTCTACACCCGCACCTTTGCCGGCGGCGCCGGCCCGTCGGTCGAGTGCGCGTCCTGCCATGACCCCCACGTCGAGACCAAGAACACCGACAACGTGAACTTCATGCGGGTCACGACGAAGAACAGCGATATCTGCCTCGCCTGCCACACGAAGTAAGCACCGCGTGCGGTCCGCAGCGGTATCGGACCGCCGCTTTCCGAAAGGGTCGGGCAAGGAGGACTAGCCCGGCCCTTTTTTCACCGGCCTCGTTCCTCGCGTGCCCGGATCCTGAAAAGTCCTCGACAGGAACAAGTCGCCTCGATGAAAACCCCAGCCCTCAAATTTCTGACGCTCCTGCCGGCAGCGATGCTCGCCTGCGCCACCTACGCGCAGGACGCGAAACCCGCCGCTGCGAGCACGACGGTCGCGCCCGCGAGCCACGTCACGTCCCCGCCCTTCGCCGCCGTCGTCAACGACACCGTGATCAGCTCGTCCGAATTCGATGCCGCGGCGAACGAAGCGGCACGGAAGAAGTTCTATCACGGCACGCCGCCGGAAGGCGCGATCGATCAACTCGTCCGCGACGTCGCGAACTCGATGATCGATCGCCTGCTGCTCGTCGACGAGATCAAGCGCCAGGGACTCAAGCCCGACGCCAAGGCGATCGACGCCAAGATCGCCGACTTCGACCGGCGCTATGGCTCGAGCCCCCGCTGGCAGCAGGAGCGCGCGAGCATCCTGCCGAAACTGCACGAGCGGCTGGAGCAGGACGACATGCTCGAGGCGTTGGAGGCGAAAATCCGCAAGGTGGCCGCCCCCGCCGAAGACAAGGTCCGCGCCTATTACAAGGCCAACTCCGAGAAATTCACCGAACCGGAAAAGATGCGGGTGTCGGTGATCGTGCTGAAGGTCGACCCTTCGTCGCCGACTGCCGCGTGGCAGGCTGCTGCGACCGAAGCGGGCGCACTGCGCATGCAGCTCGTCGAAGGCGGGGCGGATTTCGCTGCGCTCGCTCGCAAACATTCGGCCGACGACTCGGCAGCGCAAGGCGGCGACCTCGGCTACCTCCACCGCGGCATGCTGCCCGAAGGCATCCAGGAAAAGATCGACGACATGAAGCCGGGTGATCTTTCCGAGCCGACGCGCATTCTTCAGGGTTACGCGCTGTTCCGCTACGAAGCGCATCAGGCTCCGAAACATCATGACTTTGCGACGGTCCGCACGCGCGCGACCGATCTGCTGATGCGCGAACAGTCCGAAGCAGCCTGGACGCAGTTCGTCGCACGCTTGCGCAAGAACGCCCGGATCGAACTCAACACCCAGCGTTACGCAGCCTTGGGCAAGCCGAACCAGCCGGTGAAGTAAGTCCGCGGGTATGGATGTCGCGTCGCACGATTCGCCGTTCGAGTGAAACGATGTCCTTCCAATGGACAGGCTCGCGCTCACCGGGCCATGTTGGCTGGATGGCCCTCGTTCCGCTCGTCGGCGGAATGCTGATGGCGGCAGCGTGGTCGACGCACGCGGCGGATTCGGCCGCAGACGCTGAACGGCCGCCACGGCTGCGCCTCGCGCTGGCGCTCGAAAGCCTGTCCTCCAGTTCGCCTCCGGGCTCCAGCCGCCACGCGGGTGTTCCCGCACCGAGCGCGAACGCCACGAACACTTTCGCGCCACCGCTGCGGCTCGCGACGTCACTGCTGGCCAGAGTCGGCCCGACCTCGCCGGAGGAACCGCCCGACAAATCCGATCGAGGCCTTCCTCCGCCCCCGGGCCGCCGCGAAGACCCGGGCACCCCGTCGCCGCGGCCGAGCGAGCGCAGCGACGCATCGCGCGGGGGGCCGCAAACCCGGCCGGCCACACCGAACTCCCCTGCCACCGTCGAACCGGAAAACGCACTGCGCCCGGCAACTCCGGCGTCCGCGCAAATCGCCGCGCGCGCCGCCCCGGCTAACGCCGAGGGAGCAATTGCAGCCTCCGTCCAAGGGGACGGCGAATTCCTGCCTGCCGACGTACTCGACCCGCCGTTGCCGACGACTCGTCCGCAGCCCGGAAGCCCGGCCGGCAGCGGCTTCGGAGCACCGAGCAGCCCCAAACGAAAGTGGGGCGTCCCGCCGATCAGGTGGGGCGGGTCACTGAGCGCAGGATTCCGCCGCCGCAGTGCGGACGAAAGCGACACGTCGAGCGAGCAGGTATATGAAACGCGGCTCCGCGCGAGCTCGTTCATCATGCAGCCATACATCGCGCTCGTCTCGGGTGACTTCGGCCTGACGATGTTGCGCAGCCAGACCGACGACGCGGCGAGCAGCAACCTCACGGGCACGTCGATCAACGGCACGGGTACGCTCAATGTCTTTCCGCAAAGCCGTTTTCCGTTCCAGGCCTCGCTCGCGCTGTCCGACAGCCGCAGCGACGGCTCGATTACCAGCAGCAACGTTCAGCGTCGCCGGCTGGCGCTACAGCAGGATTACCGGCCGATGGTAGGCACGTGGCGCACCTCGGGCCAGTTCGACCGCAGCGAGCTGACGGGCGACTTCGGGGTGGACACGGTCGACCGCATCGGCGCGTCCTTCAGCGGCACGCTCGGCCAGCACAGCTTCACGACCAATGGCTCGTTCTCGCGCAACGAGAGCCGCGATCAGACCACCGACGATCTCTTCGTCCTCGGCTCTCACGGCTACCGCTTCAGCGACGCGACGACGGTCGACACCAGCGCAACCTTCACGCGCCAGGCGTACGAGCTCGGCGAATCGGATTTCCGGTTCGACGGAAACACCCAGAGCGCCCAGCTCTTTAGCTACCTCTCCTGGACGCCGACCGACTCCCCGTGGCGGGGGACGGCGAACGCCAGGTATTTCCAGACGGATAGCCGGAGCAGCGGCACCTCGTACGACAGCCGCAATGTCGGCGGCTCGGCGAGCCTGAGCTACGTCGCGAGCCGCAACCTCAACCTCTTCGGCAGCATCGGCGCGAATTCGGCCGGTAGCGGTGAGATGAGCACCAATCAGAACCTGGGACTGAATTACAGCGCCGATCCTGTCACCTTCGGCCGCAACAACGTCTACAACTGGTTCGGCAGCTCTTCGCTGTCGAATTCGACATCATCGGAAGGCGAAGCCACGCGCGCCGCGAACGCGTCCGTCGGGCACTCGCTGAGCCGCAACTGGCAGCCGAACGCGTACTCCTTCCTGAACGGCAGCCTGAACCAGTCGGTCGGCAGCAGCCGCAGCAACGGCCTCGGCTCGGTCAGTTCCAGCACGCTGAGCCATGGAGCAAGCCTCAGCCTTCAGGCCAACGCCGGCGACCGGCTGTCCGGCTTTCTCAGCACGAGCGTGTCGGATAGCCGCGTCACCGGCGACAGCCCGAGCACTTTCCAGATGCTGAACGTGCAGCTGAGCGGGCGCTGGCGCATCAGCGCATATTCGGAACTGAACTCGAACCTCACCTGGCAGCTGTCGCGCCAGGAATCCTCGGCGCAGAACGAGTTCCTGCTGATCGACGAGTTCGGCAATCCCGTTTTCATCGACACCACCAAGCGATCGCGCAACAGCAGCATCTCCGGCAACCTCGGCTACAGCCACAACCGTGCGTTCGGGCTGCGCGGCATGCGCTACACCGCGGACTTCCGCGCCAACACCGCGCGCGACAACGCCCGGCGCCGCGGGGACCCCGACGCGGAGCGCGAGCCCGACCGCACGACGCTCGATCTCGATCAGCGCCTGCGCTACAGCATCGGGCGGCTGGACACGGAACTGCAGCTGCGGGTCGCCGAGATCGAAGGCCGTCGCAGCGAGCTCCTGTTCTTCCGCGTGAATCGTCATTTCGGTGCGTACTGAGCGACCGGTTCCGCCGAACGCGGCGCCTGGGTTAAGCTCGGCAACTTCCGTGCGAACCCGGTGCCGAACCTGGCCCGCCGAACACGCTGCAATTCGAATCTGGAGTCAGCTTTACGATGTGCAAGACCCTGTCCGTGACGAAGTCCTTCCTGTCACGGCAACTCCCGGCCCTGCTCTGGCTCTGTCTGATTGCGCTGCCCGTCGCCGCCCAGCAGACCTGGCAACCGATCGCGAAGGACGGTCTGCGCGATCCGGGGAGTCCCGCGGTGAAGCTGCTGCAGCCGCCGGGCGAAGCGCTGTCGCAGTTCGCTCCCGACACTGCCGGCAACCAGGTGCGCTGGGTGAAGGCACTCGAACAGGGGCAGATCAATCCGCGCAGCAGCCTGCGTACGGAGACGAACGTACAGACCTACGAGCGCGACATGTTCCTGAACCTGCGCGGCGGCATGCCGATCGTCCGCTTCCCGCACGGAATCCATACGCGCTGGCTCGATTGCACCAACTGCCACGACAACCTATTCCGGAAGGAAGCGGGGGCGACGAAGATCAGCATGTTCCTGATCCTGCAGGGCGAGCAGTGCGGTGTCTGCCACGGGGCGGTCGCCTTTCCGCTGACCGAGTGCGGACGTTGCCACAACACGAAGCGGGAAGACGCGCTCGCCGACCTCGAACAGGAAGCCGCGAAGTCGGGCATGGCGCTTCCGCCGAAGCTGCCGACGGCAATGGTGGCGCCGGAGCGAAAAGCGGAGCCGGCGAAATGACACGTTCACGCCGGCGGGCGGGCGCGCTTTCACTAGTCCTGCGGCAAGCCCTGCTCTGCCTCGCGCTGATCGTCGCATTCGTGCCGGGTGCGGCCGACGCCGAGTACGGCGACGTCGTGCTCAATCGCTTCGCGGAAAAGGAAGGGATGCGGCCGGTGATCTTTCCCCACTGGTTCCATCGCATCCGCTTCCGCTGCAAGGTTTGTCATTTCGAGCTCGGCTTCAAGATGCGCGCAGGGTCCAACGAGGTGAAAATGAATGACATCATCGAAGGCCGCTTCTGCGGCATGTGCCACGACGGCCAGCTCGCGTGGTCGGTCGAAAACTGCGACCTTTGCCATTCGGGCAAGGCTGGCCTGCCCCCCGGGATCTTTGGCGGACATGAAACCCTCGGCCCCGGTCGCTGGTAAGCCCATGGCAACCGTTGCGCGCTCGATGACGGCCATGCTGCTTGCCGCAACGGCCCTGCTGGCCCATGCCGGCGCGCCTGCAGGGGACGTCGCAACCGACCTGCTCGCGCCCCAGGGCGTCATCAGCGGCGGTTTCAGCGTCCCGGCCGTTCGTGGCGCCGGGCAGCCGCCGTCGGGCCAGTACGTCAAGCTCGTCTATCCGTCGTCGCTGTCGGCGACGGGGCCCGACCTGTACGTCGCCGACAGCGGTCTTGCGCGCCTGTTGCGCATCGACACGATCACCCAGTCGGTCGCGCAGCTCGCGCCATTGCCGGCGCTGCCCGGCGTACGCGTGAAGAGCGGCCCGGACGGCACGGTGTATGTCCTGCGGCCCGACCGCGGCGAGGTCGCCCGGCTGAGCCGCGAAGGCCGGCCGCTGGCGAGCTTTTCGTCGACGTTCGAGATCCTGCAGCCGTCCGATCTGGTCATCGAGCCGACGCTCAACCAGATCTGGATCGCCGATGCCGCCGGGGGCGTCTTCGCATTCCATTCATCCGGACGGATGAGCCAGCCGATCGCCGGCAGCCGCGAAGGTTTTGCGACCGAGGAAGCGGGCGCGACGCTGCTCGCCGCCAGCCCGCAACGCGTCGTCGGCATCGACCCGCGCTGCCGCTGTGTCATCGAGTTCGACCGCGACGGCCTGGTGATGGCGCGTTTCGGTGAAGGGGAAATCGTCAATCCGCAGGGCATCGCGCTCGACGGGTATGACCGCGTGTGGATCGTCGACCGCGGAGACCAGCGCCTGAAAGTGTTCGACGGCGACCTGCTCGCGTTCACGATTCCCGCTTCGCGCCTCGGCCTGACCGACGTCACCGCGATCACGATCGACCATCAGCGGGCTTACGTCGCAGACGGCCCGGGCGGCCGCATCGGCGTCTTCGCAATTCTCCCGCCCCCGGCGGGAGCACGCTGATGCGCCGGCGCCTCCCGCCTCTCGCGGCCTGCCTGTTCGTCGCGCTCGCGGCCGCGCTGGCGGGCTGCGCGACGAACAGCAAGCCGGCGCGGCTGCACTACGGGCTGGGCGACGCGCCCGAGGGCAGACGCATCATGTGGCCCCCCGAACCCGAGCCGCCGCGCTATCAGTTCGCGGGGCAGCTGACGGGCGAGGAGAATTTCGTCCGCGAGGAAGGAAAGAGCGGCGTCGCGGGATTCCTCGCGTGGGTCGTCGGGCTGTTCGAGAGAGAATCCCCGAACGTGCTGCAACGACCGCAGGCGGTCGTGGGCGACGGCGCGGGCCGGATCTTCGTCACCGATGTCAGTCGCGCCGCGGTGGTGGTGTTCGATGAACCTGCCGGCGAGCTGAAAGTCTGGGAGTACGCGCAGGGGCTGCGGCGGTTCGTCGCGCCGATCGGCATCGCGGTCGCGGCCGACGGCGGCGTCTGGGTCGCCGACGCCGAGCTCGGCGTGATCGCCCGTCTCGACCGCGACGGCGCGCCGCTCACGCCGATCGGCTACGGCATGCTGCAACGCCCGACCGGCCTCGCCCGCGACCCGGCGACCGGCGAACTCTACATCTCCGATACTTACGCTCACGACATCAAGGTGTTGAGCGAAGACGGCCGGCTGCTGCGCACGATCGGCGAACGCGGCGAGGCACCGGGCGAGTTCAATTTCCCGACGCATCTGGCGATCGCCGGCGGCAAGCTGTACGTGACCGACACGATGAACAGTCGCGTGCAGGTCTTCCCGCTGCCCGAAGGCGAGCCGCAGGTCGTCGGCCAGCGCGGGCTCTATTACGGCAACCTCGTGCGGCCGAAAGGGGTCGGCGTCGACAGCGATCGCAACATCTACATCGTCGAGTCGTATTACGACAACCTGCTGATCTTCAACGAGGCGGGCGAATTCCTGATGCCGATCGGTGGCGTCGGCCAGACGACCGGCAAGTTCTATCTGCCTTCGGGCGTGTGGGTGGATCCGTTCGACCGCGTCTTCGTCGCGGACACCTTCAACGGCCGCATCACGGTGTTCAAGTATCTCGGCGGCGCGAAGGCCGACGGCGAATAAGCAGCCGGTCGGAACAGGATGGATGTGGAAGTGAATCACAAGGATGTCGCGCCGCCGGGCGAAGCCGGCGCCGGGGCGCCGACGGCTGCGGATCGAGGCGAGCCGGGGCTGCTGCGGCGGCTCGCGTCACTTCGGTTGACGCTCGCGCTGCTCGCGCTGCTCGCCGTCGGCATCCTGGTCGCGCAACGCTTCGAGGAGGCGCGGACGTGGCCGATCGTCGTGCCGCTCGCACTGCTCGCGGCGAACCTGCTCGCAGCGATTGCGACCAACGGCGTCTTTCGCCGCCAGACGGCGCTGCTGGTGTTCCATCTCAGCCTCGTCGCGCTGGTGCTGCTGATTGCCGCCGGCCGCCTGACCTACCTGAAGGGCCACGTCGGCATCACCGAAGGCGCGAGCTTCGATGGTGAACTTGCGATCGACGAGCGCGGTCCATGGCACACCGGCGACCTCGACGCCGTCCAGTTCACGAACGAAGGCTTCACCATCGACTACGCCCCTGGTTGGCAGCGCGGTGCAACCCGGAACACGGTGCGCTGGCAGGATGGCGACGGGCACTGGCAACAGTCGGTGATCGGCGACCAGGAGCCGCTGATCCTCGCCGGCTTTCGCTTCTACACGACGTTCAACAAGGGCTTCGCGCCGACCTTCGCGTGGCAGCGGGACGGCGCGCCGACGGTGCATGGCTCGGTCCAGCTGCCCTCGTATCCGCTGAACGAGTTCAGCCAGGCGGCCGAATGGACCCCGCCGGGCAGCCGAGTCGCAGTGTGGGCGATGCTCGACATCGACGAGGTCGTGATCGACCCGGAAGCGAGTTCCGCGTTCCGCCTGCCGCAAGCGTACACACTGGTGGTGCGCGTGGGCACCGATCGTCACGAGATGCGCCCGGGCGACACGCTGCGGCTGCCGGACGGGATGCTGACGTTCGACGGCCTGTGCGGCTGGATGGGATACCGCGTGTTCTACGACTGGACGCTGCCGTGGCTGCTCGCCGCGGGAGCGGTCGCGGTCGTCAGTCTGGGCACCCACTTTTGGCAGAAATTCGCGGCGAAGCCGTGGGATCGATGAGCATGGAATTCGAGTTGCAGATTCTCTGGGCGGCTGTCGTCGCGTACGTGCTGGCCGGCGTGACCGCGGTGATCGGAGTGATCCTCGGCAAACGGCCGGAGCGGACGGTGCTCGCGCAGAGCGTCGCCGGGCTCGCGCTGCATGCGTCGTCGATCGGCTTGCGCTGGGAGCGGCTAGGCCACGGGCCGTTCATCACGATGTTCGAGATCCTGTCGTCGAACGTCCTGAGCCTGATGCTCGCCTATACGCTCGCGTACTGGCGCATCCCGCGCATCCGCGCGTCGGCGGCAATCGTGCTGCCCCTGATGTTCGTGATGCTCGGCTGGCTGATGGTCGCGCATCCGGGCGAAGGCCACTATCCGCCGACATACAACACGCCGTGGCTGTATATCCACATCGGTCTCGGCAAGGTGTTTCTCGGCGCCGTGCTCGTCGCCGTCGGCGTCTCGTGCGTGATCCTGTTGCGGCGCGCCGGCCTCGGCCTGCGCCGCCTCGCCCAGTTGCCGGGCGACCGCCAGCTCGACGAGCTCGCGTTCCGGTGCATGGCGATCGGCCTCGTCTTCCACTCGCTGATGCTGATCGCCGGCGCGATCTGGGCGCAGGACGCATGGGGCCGCTACTGGGACTGGGATCCGCTCGAAACCTGGGCCTTCGTCACGTGGCTGACCGTCGCCTTCACGCTGCACGCGCGCGTTGCGTTCCGGGTGTCGCCGGCGGCCCACGCGACGATGATCCTCGCGGTGTTCGTGATCGCGTTCCTGACCTTCTTCGGCGTGCCCTTCGTCTCGATGACACCGCATCAGGGGGCCGTGTGACGACATCCACGTCGATCCCCGCGCCGGTCTCGCAGCGCTGGCTTGCACTCGCAGTCGCGTCGCTCGGCCTGTCGGCCATCGCGGCGCTCGCGCTCGCACTCGCGCGCACGCCGGTCCTCACCGCCCTGGTCGGCAGCGACGTCTTCCCGCGCGCGCTGGTCGTACACGTCAATCTCGCGACGCTGATCTGGTACGTGGCTATGGCCGGAACGCTGTGGACCGAGCGTGTCTCCGGCCGGCGCACGACGGCAGCGGAGATCGCGTTCGCACTCGCGCTCACCGGCATGCTCGGCGTCGTCGCGACCGGTTTCGCGTCGGCGGGCGCCCCGATGCTCGCGAACTATGTCCCCTACCTGCAAAGCTCTGGGTTTCTCACGTCGCTCGGCTGCTTCGCCGCGGGCGGTCTCGCGACCGCGCTGCTTTCCATGCGGCGACCTCTCGACGCGATCGACTGGGGTTTCACCCTCGCGCGCCTGCCGTTCGTGATGGGCGCGGCCTACGTGCTGCTCGACCTCGGCAACGGCGCCTCGCTCGGCGACGCGCTGTGGGGCGCCGGGCACGTGTTGCAGTTCGGCTACGTCACGCTGCTGATGGCGATCTGGCTGCGGCTCGTCGAGCGCAGCGGCGGACGCGGGTTGCAGGCTTTCGTCGCGGTGCCGCTGTTCGCGGCTGCGGCCCTGCCATCGATCGTCGGTCCGGGGCTGCTGCTGTCCGGCGCGCCGCCCGCCGAGCTCCACGCCTTCCACACGCAGCTGATGCGCGTCGCCAACTGGCCGGCGCCGCTGCTGTTCGGACTTCTGCTTTGCCGGCACGGCGCGTGGCGCACTGCCGGCGTGGTCCCGTCGCTCGCCCTGCTCGTCATCGGGCTCGCCGCCGGCGCCGCGATCGACGCGCAGACGACGATGGTGCCCGCGCATTACCACGGTACGATCGGCGCCTTTACGCTCGCGCTGATGGCCGTCGCGCTCGCACGCGTCCCGCCCGCTGGCGCACGTGCGCACTTCTCGCACTCCGATCGGAAGCCGCTCGTTTTTTATGCCGCCGCGAACGCGACTCTGATCGCCGGGCTCGCGTGGAGCGGCGCGCTCGGCGCGCCGCGCAAGACCGCGTTCATCGCCGCCGGCTCGGATCTCGCCCCCACCCTCGCCGCCGCCCTGACCGGCCTCGGCGGTGTCGCGACGGTGGGCGCCATCGGCTTTTTCGTCACCGTCGTCGTTTCCCGGAAACTCCGCCCATGTTCGCCCCGTCCGCTGCAAGCCCCGCGTCCGACCAACGCCCCGTCCGCCGCGACGTCCGTCGCCGAGCGCTGACGATCACCGCCGCCGCGACGCTCGCGCTCGGCGTCGCGATCGCGTGGGGTCCGCAACTCGCGTCCCAGCTCGACCCGCCCGACCTCCGGTTCAACGAGATCGTCGATGTCTCGCGTCCGATCGAACGGCTGGATGACCGCGCCCTTCGCGCCCGCTTCGAGCAGGGCGTGATGATGCTGCACATGCGTCAGCACGAATACGCGGTCATCGCATTTCACGAAGTGCTGGCGGCCGCGCCCGAGCTGCCGGAAGCACATGTGAACATGGGGTTCGCGCTGCTCGGCCTCGGCCAGTGGGCCCAGGCGCGCAGCTTCTTCGAGTCGGCGATCGAGCTGCGCCGCGATCAGATCAACGCGTATTACGGCCTCGGCGTCGCGCTGAGCGAGCTCGGCAATCTGTCCGGGGCGATCGGCGCGATGCAGTCGTATGTGCATCGCGCACCGGCCGATGATCCATTCCTTCCGCGCGCCGAAGCCGCGTTGTGGGAGTGGCGCGAAGCTGCTGCGCCCGCCGGGCCCGAAACGGCGGGACGCTGAGCGCGGCTGTCGCAGTGATCGTGATTTGCGCCGCTGGGGCGCCCGCCGGGCCCCAAACGGTAGGACGCTGAGCGGCCGCCGCGCGCAGGTGCCCTACCGCCGGCGCGCGCGAACGACCGCGCTTCATCCGCAACGCCAGACTTCCCTTCTTCGACGAGCTGCACGCAGTCCCCGCCGCAGCGGCGTACGACGTATTTCCGCGATTCGTCCGCTTCCCACTGCTGAGAACGCTTTCCTGCGACTGACACTCGTGCTCGGCCGCCCGGCACGGCTCATTGCGATTGCGGCGGCGTGACGGCAGCGATACGGGGCTCGCGACCGTTCGGGCTTGGGCGCAATGCAAAAGGCAAGATGGGTGTGCTTCTTGCTTTTGCCCCGTATCCGGCACCCCGCGTCGCCTTTCGATGGCTCGAAAGCCCCATCGGCGGAGCGAATCGGAGCGCCGAATCATTCATGCCAAACTCATACTCCCATATGCCGGCCTTGGCGTGATTGCTGGAGACGTCTTGTCGTCGGCCGAGGCCCGTCCCTCAGGTCGGCAGGAACGGTCACGTATTAATGAGGGTTGAACTATGAAGCTTTTCCCGTGGGCAGCAAGGATCCGTCGTGGGCTTGCCGCCCTGCTATTCGCGGTGGCGACCATCACGCTGATGGCGCCTAGCGACACGTACGCCGAGTATGGCGACGTGGTGATCAACAACTATTCGGACGCTGCCGGCATGCGTCCGGTGATTTTTCCGCATTGGTTCCACCGCGTCCGCTTCCGCTGCAAGGTCTGCCACGCCGACCTCGGCTTCCAGTTCAAGGCCGGCGGCAACGAGATCAGCATGCTGAAGATCATCGACGGCCAGTTCTGCGGCGCCTGTCACAACGGCGAAGTCGCGTGGTCGGTCGAGAACTGCGACCTGTGCCATTCCGCAAAGCCCGGCACGCCAACGCAGGTGCATGAGAGCACCATCCAGAAACTCGCTATTCCCGCGGGACAGAAGGCCGTTGCCACCGCCGGGCAAGGAGGTAGCAAGTGATGATTCGCCGTATCCCGACCCTACTCCTGCCACTGATCGCCGCCGCTGCGATGCTGGTGCCATCGCTGTCGGTCGCCCAGCAGAATTCCGCCCCGGCGAAAGTCGCGACCGCGGCACCGTCGGCCGCGCCCGCCGCCCCGTCTGCCGCCGACGTCAACCGCTTCAACCGCCTGCTCAAGCCGGTCGGCCAGCGTAATCTGCCGCCGACCGAAGACGGCATTCACGACCCGACCAACGAAGGGACCCACGCGCTGCAGCCGCCGCTGAACGCCTTCAACGGCATGACGCGCAGCAACGCGGGCAATCGCGTCGACTGGGTGAAGTCGCTCGGCGCGAACGCGATCGCGCCGCGCTGGGACCGGATCGACGGCACGGCGGTGCCGGTCGTCATGGACCTGAACATCGTCCGCGAAGTGAAGGGCTCGATGCCGGACGTCGTCTATCCGCACAAGCAGCACACCGAATGGCTGGACTGCTCCAACTGCCATCCGGCGATCTTCGTTCCGCAGAAGGGCGCGAACCAGATCAGCATGGCGTCGATCCTGCTCGGTCAGAAGTGCGGCGTGTGCCACGGCAAGGTCGCTTTCCCGGTGTCGGAGTGCCGGCTGTGCCATTCGAAGAAGAAGGACGCGCCGATCGCCCGCAGCGAGCAGGCCGCGAAGTAAACCGCGTCAGCCCAAGGAGTCCAACATGAAGGAATCGTTCGCCTGCGTCGGGCTCTTTGGGCGAGCCGCGATTGTCGTTGCGCTTTCCGCTGCGCTGCCCGTTTTCGCCCAGCAACCGCAACCGGCTTCGGCCGGGACCGCGGCCGAGCGCATCCAGGCGCGCGAACCCGATCCCGCGCAGGTCGAGCGCCGCCTCGAATCCGTCGGCACGCTGATCGAAAAATCCAGCGCCGCCCGCCAGATCGAGGCGAGCGGCGTGCCCGAAGCGCTGCAACGCCACGAACAGGCGAAGCAGGCCTACCTCGACGCGAGAGCCGCGTTCACGGCCGGCGATCTCGCGAAGGCCTCGACGCTGCTGTCGACGGCGAGCATGACGGTGTTTCAGGCGGCTCGCCTCGCCGCTCCCGAAACGGTCACCGCCGAGAAGCATGAAAAGGACTTCCGCAACAAGCTCGAGAGCGTGAAGGCGCTGCTGTCGGCGCAAAAGCGCATCGCCACCGAGAAATCGGAAGTCAAGGGAACGTCGGAAAGCACGCGCCAGATCGAGTCCCTGCTCGCGGACGCCGAACGGAAGGCGGCCGCCGGGCAACTCGATGCCGCCCGCACGACGCTCGAGCAGGCATATCTGCTGGCGAAGGCGTCGGTGAGTTCGATGCGCTCCGGCGACACCCTGGTGCGATCGTTGAACTTCGCCTCGAAGGAAGAGGAGTACCACTACGAGGTGGACCGCAACGACACGCACCAGATGCTGATCAAGGTGCTGCTCGAAGACAAGGGCGGGACGGCCGCGAACCCGCGAATGCAGGAATTCCTGGACAGCGCCGCGTCCCTGCGTCGCGACGCCGAGGCCGCCGCGGGGCGCGGCCAATTCGCAGTCGGCATCGAAACGCTCGAGCGCGCAACCGGGGAGCTCGTGAAGGCGATCCGCAGCGCCGGCATCTACATTCCCGGCTGAATCCGCGCGGCGCAGCGCGCCGCCCCCAGCGCCGATGCCCTTCCCCGCGGAAGGGCATTTTTTTGCGCGGACGGGCAACACGAAGCCCGCAGCCCACGAACTACGCACTTTCCGCGAGAAGCCGGACGCGTACCCCCTTCCGGGTAAGATTTGGCATGGGGTTTGCTGGCTATCGCCATACCTACTGAAGTCCCCACGTATGCAAAGCTGCAGCAGCGCTATTCCGCCGGGCGGAGTCCAGCCGTCCGATCGCCTGGAGCGGCCCGGTCTTGAAGACTGGTACCGTCGCGCGGGAAAGCTCGCGCCCTGGTTCGGATGGACGGCAGCGTTGTCGTTCGCCGCGGCCGTTTGCCTCGTCTTTGCCGCCGCACCGACGGAATCCATCCGAGGCGAGCACCACCGTATCGCGTTCATTCACGGCCCGGCGACGTGGATCTCGGTGCTGCTCTACCTGCTTACGACCGGTTCGGCGGCCTTCGGGCTCATCACGAGGCAGCGCCTCTCTTCGATGCTGGCGTCGGCGCTTGCGCCGACCGGCGCGATGTTCGCATTCGTTGCGCTGTGGACCGTGTCGCTGTGGGGCAAGCCGGTGTGGGGCGTGTGGTGGATATGGGACGCCCATCTCAGCTCGGAACTGCTCCTGCTGTTCCTCTTTCTCGGATTCATCGCGCTCCGGGAGGCGATCGACGACAACAGCCGCGCCGACCGCGCGACGGGCGTGCTCGGGCTGGCGGGATTGGTCGCGCTGCCGGTACTGCACGTCTCGGTTCGTTGGTGGACCAGCCACCAGGGTCTGACGTTTCCGTACCTGCGAATCACGGCGGGGAGCGGAGTCACAGGCTTCGTCACGATGATGACGATGAGCGTCTCGCTCGCGTGTTACGCCCTCGCCGCCGCGCTAACCCGGCTACGGGTCGTCATCCTGGAGCGGGAGCGGAACGCAACTTGGGTATCGAGGGAGCAGTTGCCATGAACTGGAATAGCTGGAGCGCGTTCTGGGCGATGGGCGGCGACGGGGTGTACGTCTGGGGCGCCTATCTCGTCGCGCTGATCGTCGCGGCAACCGAGATCGGCATCCTGGCGCTGAGCCGGCGCGCGATCCTCGCCCACCTCGGTCGTTTCGTGCGAATAAGGCCAGCGACGGGCACGAATGCAGGCGGCAACTCACGCTGAATGTTTCCGCCGCACCGATCATGTCACGGAGCGTGAGTGGAAGGATGCGGAAATGCTCCTCAGACGGTGAAGCCTTGCCGGACTCGATGGAGGACCGTTTCCAGCCCGATCCGGCGTGACGCCCGACCAATCGTCGCATCCGGGTTCGCGTTAATATCCGTCCCGGCGACCGACACGCCACGTTGAAATCCGGCATCTTTGAAACAGGACATGCGCCCCGGAATACCCGAAACGCCTCCGCACCCGCGAACACGACTCCCCAGGCGCCTGATCGCTTTCGGATTGGCTCTCGCGCTGATCGCTCCGTTGCCGGCCCTGAGTCGCGGGCCGGGGTCGTTGCCCGCGGTCGCGCTGACGAAACTCGACGGCACGCCGATGCGCGCGACGGACTGGCTCGGCCGGCCCCTCGTCGTCAATATCTGGGCGACCTGGTGCCCGCCGTGCCGCACGGAAATGCCGTCGCTGCAGCGGCTTTCCGCCCTCATCGATCCGAGCGGCGCACGAGTCGTCGCGCTTTCGCTCGACACCGACCCTAACCTCGTTCGGGAATTCGTTCTCAAGTACGGGATCGAGCTTCCGGTCGCGATCGCGATGTCGCCCGGCGCCGCAACTGAAGCGCTCGGCGCGACCGCATTGCCGCTCACGCTGTACGTCGCCGCTGACGGGCGCATCGTCGGTCGCCATTTCGGACAGCGGGACTGGGCCGAGGAATCGGCGGTCCGCGACGTGAGACAGCGCCTGCTCGCACGGTAGCAGGCGACGTCCGCGCGCTTGCGCAATCTCTTCAGCGGGGCGCCGGACATGCAGCGTGCAAGCGCACGTGCTCAGACTCTCGACTCGAATTCTGTTCCCGTCGCGCCCCTGACTTCGCCGCCGGTGGGCGGAAAAGGTTCGGGCGACGTTCCATCTCGCCCGATCCGCCTCGCGAAGCGGTCAGTGAGCCGCGGGCCGCTCGTTCGCGAGGAAGGAACGCGCGGTCGCGTGGCCGTGGTCTGCGGCACGACGAATCCACTTGAGCGCCTCTTCCTGGTCCTGCACCACGCCCTTGCCGGCGAGGAACAGCAGTCCGAGCCCGTACTCGGCTTCCGCATGATTGCGGCTCGCCGCTTCGAAGAACCACCGGGCGGCCTCTTGGTCGGGGTCCGCAACCGTCTTCGGAATCTTGTCGCCGAATACGTACATCGTGCCGATGAAGTACATCGCGTCGATGTTTCCCTGGTCGGCACTGCGGCGCGCCCATTCCATCGCCCGCCCTTCGTCCTCGGCGACGCCGCGCCCGTAGAAGTACATCACGCTGAGTTTTTCCTGCGCGCGCGCGTCGCCGTTTTCCGCGAGCGGGACGAACGCTTTCGCAGCCTCTCCGTACTTGCCGCTGTCATACTGGCGCAGCGCGTCGTCGATCGGGGCCGCGTGCGCGAACCCGGTCAGCAGCGTCATGCACAGGGCGATCCGACGCAACATAGAATGCTCACTCCTTGAATTACCATCGACACGTTTTCGGTTCGGGGAGCCGCTTCGGCCCGCACCTGGATGCCGGATACGCAATATCCGTACCGAACTGGAACCGGAGCGGCATACGAACGCCACATCGGTTCCGGGCTCTATATCGAAAGTAGGAGTCCCGCAGTCCCGTCAGGTCTGACAAAATGCCTGCACTCAATGTAACCCCCCTCAGGTAGTGGACGCGCGAGAGCACGCGCGCGTCGCACGAACCGCAGTGAGATTCAAGATGAACAGCAGAACCTTGGCCGGGCAGGACGGTAACGCGGCGGCAGAACCGCAAGCGTCCGCCGCAACGCGCTCCCCCCGGCCGCTCTCCCTCAAGACGAAAGGCATTCTCGCGTTCGTCGCGATGGTGATCTACGTCGTGCTGATCGGCACCGCGACGGAAATGCAGCGGCAGAACCTGCTGGAAGGCGTCGGCAAGCTGGAGCAGGCCCATCGCGTCGAGGCTCAGCTCCTCGAAATCAATACTTCGATGGCGCGAACGCTGCTCGCCGTCAATCTCACATTCTCGGCCGACGATCTGGCCGCCGCGTCGATCCGCGCGATGATCGAAGTCGAAGCGACGCTGTCGCTGCTGGAGGCGATCCAGGGCGCGCATCCCGAGATCACGCGCTTCTCGAACAGCCTTCACGCCGATGTGCGCGACATCGCGCAGGCGCCGAGCATCGAGGTCCTGGGGCGGATGCGGGCGACATTGAACGGGCTGATCATCGAGCTCGACCGGCTCACGCAGGAAGCGCACGCCGTGCGCCTGAGCCTGCTCGACGCTTACCGCCAGAACTACGACCGGATCACCCTCAGCGGACTGGCGATGCTCGTGGTTGGCCTGATCCTCCTCGGCGCGGTGATCGCGATCTTCTTCAGTCGCCTGACCTGGGATATCCGCAAGCTCGAAGCGCACGCGCGCGGCATCGTCATGGGCGACCGCGACAATCCGATGCAGGTCACGCGCAACGACGAACTCGGATCGCTGATGCGGGCGGTCAACCGGATGCAGGAAGACCTGCGCCAGCACGAGCGGAACATCGAACGCGCCCGTTTCGAACGCTTCCATCGCGAGAAAATGGTCGCCGTCGGCTCGCTCGCGGCGCAGCTCGCTCACGAGATCAACAACCCGATCGCTGCGATCACCGGGGTCGCGAGCGCGATGAACCAGGTCCAGCAAGCCGATCATTGTCCGAACCGGGGTCACACCTGCAAACCCGGGCTGATCCTCGAACAGGCGCGGCGGATTTCCCTGATCACGCGCCAGATCGCCGATTTCACGAGGCCGCAGACTCAGCGGCCCGAGCTCCTGAACCTCAACGAACTCGTCCGCAACACCTGCGCGTTCGTCAGCTACGACCGTCGCTTCCGGCGCATCGCGCTGACGACCGAACTCGACGACGAGATGCCCGCGATCCGCGCGATCGCTGACCACCTGACGCAGGTGCTGATGAATTTGCTGATCAACGCGGCCGACGCGCTCGACGAGATGCCCAGCGAACACCAGGCCGAAATCCGGGTGGCGACGCGCGTCGACGAGCGGGAGGCGACGATCGAGATCTCAGATAATGGCGGCGGCATCGCGCCCGAGATGCTCGAACGCGTCTTCGAGGAATATTTCACGACCAAGCCGGCGGGCAAGGGGACGGGGCTCGGCCTCGCGCTCAGCCGCGAACTGATCCAGGACGCCGGCGGTTCGCTCGTGCTGGAATCGACGCCGGGACTGGGCACCACCGTCCGTCTCACTCTCCCGCTCCTGGCCGCCGAGCAGGCGACTTGAGCGTAGCCAGGATGCGGGTACGCCGCGAAACAAGGGAAGCTGATGCATATTCTAGTCATCGATGACGAGCGCGCAGTGCGCGAAATCCTCGCCGAGGCATGCCGGCAGGCCGGCTACTCGGTCGATGAGGCGCGCAACTGCACCGAGGCCGCGTCCAAGCTCGTGCGCGGGGATGTCGATCTGGCGTTGTGCGACATCAAGATGCCCGACGGCAACGGCGTCGACCTGGTGCGGTCGATGAAGGAATCGCCGATCGAAACCAACTTCATCATGGTGACCGCGTTCGCGTCGATGGAAACCGCCGTCGAAGCGCTGCGCGCCGGCGCCTCCGACTACATCATCAAACCGTTCAACATCGAGGAGTTGCTGCACCGCGTGCAGCAGATCGCGGCGTTGCGCGGACTGCGCGAAGAAAACCGGGTGTTGCGCAAGTTCGCGAAAGGCGACGCGGCGAAATTCCGCTTCACTTCCTCGCCGATGCAGGCGATCGAACGTCTCGCGAGCAAGGTCGCACCGACCGACAGTACCGTGCTGATCACCGGCGAATCGGGCACCGGCAAGGGCGTGCTTGCGCGTTCGATCCACGAGCAGAGCCGCCGCGGCGAACATCTGTTCCTGCCCGTCAACTGCAGTGCGATTCCCGAAACGCTGATGGAATCCGAGTTCTTCGGCCACACGAAGGGCGCATTCACCGGCGCCGACAAGGCGCGCAAGGGCCTCTTCCTGCAGGCCGACCTCGGCACGCTCTTTCTCGACGAGGTCGGCGAACTGCCGATGGTGATGCAGACGAAGCTGCTGCATGCGATCGAGGAAAAGGAGATCCGCGCGGTCGGCAGCGAACAGTCGCGCCGCGTCGATTGCCGCATCATCGCCGCGACGAATCGCAACCTCCACGACATGGTCAAGGAAGGCACGTTCCGCGAGGACCTCTTCTTCCGCCTGAGCATGTTCCACATCCACATCCCGCCGCTCCGCGAGCGCCAGGACGACATCCGCGGGCTGATCCGCTTCATCCTCGAGCGCGCACGCGAGCAGAACGGGGCGGCGACGGCGATGACCGTGGCCGACGACGTCGAGCGTCTGCTGCAGGGCTATCCGTGGCCCGGCAACGTGCGCCAGATGGAGAACGTCATCAACCGCGCGTTCATCCTCGCGGAGGACGACTACATCACGGTCGACGATCTGCCACCCGAGATCCTCCGCGCCGCGCCGCGCCCCCAGCCTCATGGCACACCCATTGCTACCCAGCTTTGTCTTCGCGATCAGTTGCGCGAATTCGAAGCCGGCGTGATTTTCCGCATGCTCGACGAAACCGCCGGCGACCGCCGCCTTGCGGCGCAGCGCCTGGGCATCGGACTGTCCAGCCTGTACCGCAAGATGGAGGAATTCGAGGCCTTCGGCATCGCGCGCAATCCCAGCGGCGGAACGCCGACGACCGCGGCGCCGGGCCCGAACAAGGAATGAGGCATGTATTTTCCCGTAACCGAGAAACCCCTTCCCGCTTTCAAACATGTGCTTCTCGCGCTCGCACTGCTCGGCGCCCCGTTCGGCGTGCACGCTGACGCGGCCGCCGCTTACGAAGAGGGCTTCGCCGCCTACCGCAAAGGCGACGTGACGGGATCGATGGCGCCGCTCAAACGCGCCGCGGACGGCGGCATCGCCGAAGCGCAGGCGCTGTACGGGACGCTTCTCGACAGCGCGGAACTGGATGAAGAGGCGCACGTTTATCTGCTCAAGGCCGCCGAACAGGGCAACGCCGACGGCCAGTTCGGCCTCGCGAAGATGTATCTGACCGGCGAGGCGAAAGCCCTCGACGAGCGGGAGATCGCCCGACTGATCCACGCCGCCGCCGCGCAGGAGCACGCCGCGGCAACGATCTCGCTCGCGCTCGCCTACACGAGGAGGGACGCGCGTTTCGGCGCGGACACGATCACGCCCGAAACCGGACCGCTGCTGCTGAAGGCGGCCGAACTGGGTGACACCAGCGCAATCGAGACCGTGTCGACCGCGTATCGCACGGGGGAGTATGGCTTGCCGGTCGACGCCGCGAAGGCCGAGCAGTGGAGCGCCCGGCTTGCGGAGATCCGGGGCGTCAAGCCCGGAAGCCCGAAGAAATGAGGACACGCAGCACCCTTGTCTTCGCGCTCGCGATGTTCTCGGCTTCCGCATCGACGCTCGCGGCAAACGTCGGCGAAGGGCAGCGGATCTATCAGATGCACTGTCTCGGCTGCCACGGCGTGGGCGGCCAGAGCGCAATCCCGACCGCACCGAACTTCGCCCGCAGCGAACGTCTGATGCAGCCCGATACCGCTCTGATGATGTCGATCAAGGCCGGAAAAATGACGATGCCATCATTCAACGGTATCCTTCGCGACCAACAGATTTTCGACGTGATCGCTTACCTGCGGACCCTTCAACGATGACCCTGAACTTCCTGCATGCGCGGCAGTCCCTGGCCGCAGTCGGCCTCCTCCTCTCCTGTGCCAGCTTCGCCGCGTTCGCGCAGACCTCCCCCGATTACAAGGTCAGCGAAACCTTCAACGTCGGCGATGCGGTCTATGTCCGTTCGCTGACGATGGAACCGAAGGCGAACAGCGTCTGGGTCGGCACCTCGGTCGGCGTGCATGAAATCGCGCTCGACACGCGCAAACCGAAGAAGACCTTCACCCGCAACGACGGCCTCGCGAACGAATACGTGTTCGCAGTCGGCATCGATTCGCAGGGCTACAAGTGGTTCGGCACCAACGCCGGCGGGGCATCCCGTTACAAGGACGGCAACTGGAAGACGTACTTCCCGATGCACGGCCTGGCCGATTACTGGATCTACTCCTTCGCGAACGACAAGAAGGGCGATCTCTGGATCGGCACGTGGGCCGGGGTGAACCATTTCAACGTGAAGACCGGCGAGTTCAAGACCTACGTGAAGGAACTCATCAACGAATGGGTATACGGGCTCGACGTCGATGCGAAGGGCCGTGTCTGGTTCGCCACCGAAGGCGGCGTGTCGATGTTCGACGGCAAGCAGTGGAAGTCGTGGACGCACAAGGATGGCCTCGGCGCACCGAACGTCAACCAGCTGCCCGCTAGCAGCAACACCGGCTTGGGCACGCGCTCGCGCCACGACCTGTCGACGATGGAGCGCGGCGACCCGACCTACAACCCGAACTACTCGTTCGCGATGCACATCGGGCCCGACGGCGACGCGTGGGTCGGCACCTGGGGTGGCGGGGTGGCTCGCTTCAACGGTAAATCCTGGCGCAATTACAGCACCGCGGACGGTCTCGTCGGCAACATCGTCTATTCGATCGCGCGCGACGACAAGGGCGCATTCTGGTTCGGCACCGACCGGGGCGTGTCGCGCTTCGACGGCAAGAACTGGAAATCCTTCACGGTTCAGGACGGACTCCTCGATTCTCACGTCTATACGATTGCGAGCGCTCCCAGTGGCGACATCTGGGTCGGCACACGTCGCGGCGTCGCCATCATCAGCAAGAAATAAGGTAGCCCGGCACGGCGGCGAGCCTTTCCCTGCGCAGCGCGTCACTCTCGCCTGGACGCCGGTCGCCATTTCCTACGATCATTTCCCTACTGGAGCATTTCGGCATGAATCATAAACTCGCCGCCGTTGCCGTCATCGTCGGCGCTGCGGCCATCGCCGGCGCGTACACGCTCGGCACCCAGCAAGCGGCGAAGCCTGCAGCCGTCGCGGCGGCTCACGGCGGGAGTGCGCCGTCGGGCGATGCCGCGCAGGTACGCGAAGGCAAGGTCGGCGTCGATCCGAGCGAAAAGTTCACGCACTTCCGCGTCGGCAACAAGAACGTCAAAAAGATCTTCGTCGAGGACGGCGTCGTCTGGGTCGCAACATCCGGCGGGGTAATCCGCTACGACACGCGCAGCGACCAGTTCAAGCTCTACGACAACCAGAGCGGGCTGCTCTCGAACGGCATGTTCTATGTAGGACGCATCCAGGGCAGGATCATGGTCGGCACCTACGGCGGCGGACTATCGGTGCTGGACGAAAAGACGAACACGTGGGAAACCTACAACATCCCCGAGGGACTCGGCGACGCCTTCGTTTATGACGTCATCGAGACCAAAACGGGCGATCTGTGGATCGCGACGTGGTCGGGCGTCAACAGGGTGCGCGGCGGCAATCTGAAAGACACGTCGGCGTGGGAACTCCACACCGTCGAGAGCACGAAGGGCGGTTTGCCGAACGACTGGGTGTATGGCTTGGCCGAAGGCAAGAACGGCGAAGTATGGCTCGCGACCGAAGGCGGCATGGCGCGTTATGTCGACGGCCAGTGGGAGAACTGGAACCACTCCCGCGGCATCGGCGCGCCTTACGAGAAGGTCAAGCAGGACATCGCGTTCAAGAACGACCCGGCGAAGGAGTCCCTGCATCACGCTCAGCAGAAGAAGGAAATGGGCCTGCAGGACGTCGACCAGGCGTACAACCCTAACTACATCATCTCGCTCACCGTCGATCAGGACGGGACGGTGTGGGCCGGGACCTGGGGCGGCGGTCTCGCACATTTCGATGGAAAGCAATGGGACAACGTGACCACGGTCGAAGGGCTTCCCGGAAACCACGTGTTCATGCTGCACCGTGACCACCAGAACCGCCTGTGGATCGGCACGAACAACGGCCTCGCAGTCAAGGAAGGCAACGGCTACCGCGTCATGCGTGCCGAGGACGGCCTGTTCAACAACACCGTGTTTTCGATGGCGACGACGCCCGATGGCGGCATGTGGATCGGGAGTTACGGCGGCGTCGCGCACATCCGGCCGACCGCCAAGAACTGAAGAAGGCGAATCGACGGTCGGTCCAACACGAACGGGAGGGGCGAACAGCCGCTCCCGTTTTTTTGTCTCACGCGTGATTCCACATGCGCTGCCAGGGACGACACGGGCCGCGAGGATGAAGGGCCGGGCTGGGGCAGGGGGGGCTGACGCAGCGCCCTCGTATCGCGTACTGCTCATCCCGACGCCGATCTCACCCCACCGCGATCGGCGCAAACGCATCTTGTGTGCGCACTTCGCCTTCGGGCGGGCACGACGTGTCACCCGTCCCCGCGCTGAGGCTCGTCAGCGCAAGCTCTTGTGACTTTCGTGTCCGCCCGCGGACCGTGCGCTACAACGAAGGCCCGGTCGTGACAAGAACCCGTTCGATCAGGAACTGGCGCAGCGCCGCGACGGCGCGATCGGCCGCGGCGGATTCGATTCGGGTGGTGCGCGACGTCGGGCGCAACCCGCACGCCGCCCTTCGTCCAGGAGTCGCCTACCCCGCTCGTCGCGGCACGGATTCCTGGTTAAAGCCCGGACCTCCGCGCGCTTCCCGGCAGAGGCCCGGCGTTACCGGTTGCCGCGTTAATTGCGGACCCGGTCGATCACGATTTCAACGGAGGATTGGTCGGGCGCGGCAGTAATCGGGGGGCCTTCCAGATCACCGGCCTGCGGAGTCGCATTGCCCTGCTTCGACAAGCGGGCGCCGACGCTGATTTGCGCCGGGAGCGGCCCTTGGGACATACGCTCCGCGTTGGCGAAGCTGAACGTGGCGGGAAGATCGCCCGCGCGCAGCCGCAGCGCGGCGAGCGGAATGCCGCCTTGCGCCGGACGGGCGAAGACGAACACGGCGTCGTCCGGCCCCGCCTGCGCCGCAAGTTGCGGCGAAATGCTCACGGTGCCGCTGACGGTCAGCGCCGAAGGTGCAACGGAACCACCGGCATCGGCACCAGCACCAGCACCGGCAGCAGCTTGCGGCGCGTCGAGCAGCGTCATGCCGCCCTTCGCACGCGCTTCGTTGATGCTGCCGAGGATGCCCTGATACGCCGGCTCATCAGGGCTCAGCTTCGCGAGAATCCGTTCCCAGTACGCCGACGCCCCTGCGTAGTCGGCACGGTGGAAGGCCGCGGTCCCCGCAAGGGCGAGCGCCTTCACGTGGTTCGGATCAATCTCGAGCGCCCGCTGCACCATCCGTTCCGGGTCGCCGTCGAAGCTGCGTCCCGCCGCAACGGCGAGAAGGTCGGCCCAGTCCGCGAGCACATCGGCGTCGTCCGGAACCTTGGGACCGATCTTGCGCCAGGTTGCGGCCGCCCCTTCGAAGTCCTTCATCATCGAGAAGGAACGGCCGAGCATCAGCCAGCCCTGGACGTCCTCGGGCTGCCGTTCGAGCCGTTCGGCGAGCTGGGCGACCAGCATCGTCATTTGCTCGGGAGTGATCTGGTGGCTCTCCTCCTTGGCGACCGCGACCGGGTCGAGGCCACGCGGCTCGCCGAGCATCAGGTAGACCGCAGCTGCCGCCACCGGAACCGCCGCGATCAAGGCAAACGCCCACTTGCGCGCGGGGCGCAGGTCGGCGCCGCCCTCGGCCGCCCGTCCTTCCTCGAGCGCGCGAAGTTCGAGCTCCTCGCGCGAACGCTGGTATTCGGCTTCGCCGATATTCCCGGCGGCGCGTTCTGCATCGAGTTCGCCGAGCTGCTCGCGCAACACGACCAGAACGGTTTCAGCCTGACGCTGACGCTTCGCATCTTCACGCGCACGGCCCCCCGCCCCGATCATCGGGGGAACGACAAGCAGCAGCGCACCGGCCACCAGCACGGTGGCCAGAATCAAAAAGGGAATCACGAACGGGGCTCCTCGGAGGAATTCGGTGTGCCGCTAAGCAGGGCGCTGGCGCGGGCGCGCTCGTCCTGGGTCAGATGCGGGGCGGACTGGGCTTCCTTCGCGCGGGAGCGCAGCCTCCACGCCAGCCAACCGGTGCCCGCGACCAACAGCAACGCCGGCCCGAGCCACAACAAGAGGGTGATCCCCTTGAACGGCGGAAGATAGAGCACGAAGTCGCCGTAACGCGCGACGAGGTAATCGACGACGGCCTCCTCGCTCTTGCCGGCGGCGAACTGCTCGCGGACCTGATTGCGCAGGTCGATCGCGAGCGGCGCGTTCGATTCCGCGATCGTCTGGTTCTGGCACACCAGGCAGCGCAGCTTGTGCGACAGGTCCATGACCCGTTGCTCGAGCACGGGATCGTTCGCCAGCGGTTCGGCTTCCGCCGCCAGCGCGGGGCCCGAAACCGCAACCAGGAACAGAACCGCGGAAAATGCGGAACGGACGGAACGCTTCAGGACTTCAGCTCGCACGCGACAACTCCGCAATCTTCGGCAGCAACACGTCGCGAACTGCCTCGGGCGTGACGGGCCCGATATGCTTGTAACGGACCACGCCTTCGCGATCGATCAGGAAAGTCTCCGGCACGCCATACACGCCGAAATCGATACCGACTCGACCGTCCGCATCGACGACGGAAACACTGTAGGGATCACCGTGTTCCTTGAGCCAGCCGAGCGCTTCCGGCCGCGTATCCTTGTAGTTGAGGCCGACGAGCGGCACGACGTTGTCGCGCGCGAACTGCATGAGGACCGGATGCTCCTGCCGGCAAGACACACACCACGACGCCCAGACGTTCAGCAACCAGACCTGGCCGCGCATGTCGGCGAGACCAATCTCGGTGTCCGGCGCCGCGAGCGTCGCGAGCCGGAACTCCGGCGCGGGCTTGTCGACGAGCGGCGACGGCACCTCGCGCGGGTTCAGGGTCAGGCCGTAGCCGAGGAAGCCCACGAGCACGAGGAAGAGCGCAAGGGGAACGAGAAACTTCGCTTTCATGGTCGATCACTCATGTCGTCTGACGGGCCGCAACCGCGGCAGCGGCCTCGCGCTGGGCCAGCCGCCGATAGCGGCGATCCGACGCGGCGAAAACACCTCCGATCCCCATCAGGAGACAACCCAGCCACACCCAGCTGATGAAAGGTTTGTAGAAAAGGCCGACCACCCACGCCCCGTCCTCGAGCTGGTCGCCGAGGTTCACGTAAATGTCGCGGAACGGCCCGATGTCGATTGCCGCTTCCGTCATCGGCATCTGCTGCGCGACATATACGCGCTTCTCCGGCGTGAGCGTTGCCACGGCGACGTCGCCGCGAGTCACCTCGATCGTCGCGCGCGCCGCGTCGTAGTTCGCCCCCGCTGCGTCGGCGACTCCGACGAACTTGAAGGTGTAGCCGGCCAGGTGTGCGCTGTCGCCCGCGTGCATCTTGACGTCTACGCGCTCGTTGAGACTGTTCACCATCGTGACGCCGATGATGAATACGCCGATGCCCAGGTGCGCCAGCCACATGCCCCACCACGCGGCCGGAATGCCACGCAGCGTCGTGCCGACGTCAGCCCCTCGCCGCTCGGCGAACCGGGTCGCGAGCAACTTCGCGCTGCCGAGCAGCACCCACGCGGCGAGCGTCAGACCAAGCACGGTACGGACGGTGACGTGCCCGATCGCGAACGCGATGCCGACTCCGAGGACGAGACTGGCAACGATTGCCGGCGCGAGGAGTCGCAGCACGCGCTTCACGTCGTCCCCTTTCCACCGGACGAACGGGCCGATGACCATCAGCGCGACGACCGGCGCCATCAGCGGCACGAACACCGCTTCGAAGTACGGCGGGCCGACCGAAATCTTGCCGAGCCCGAGCGCATCCAGAAACATCGGGTAGAGGGTGCCGAGCAGCACCGAACCCGTCGCGACGGCGAGCAGCACGTTGTTGCCGAGCAGCGTCGAATCGCGCGAAACGAGGCCGAAGCTGCCCCCGCCGGCGAGCTTCGGCGCACGCCACGCGAACAGCGCGAGCGAGATGCCGATCACGAGGACCAGCAGCGCCAGGATGAAGAGGCCGCGCCGCGGATCGGTCGCGAACGCATGCACCGACGTGATGACGCCGGAGCGGACGAGGAAGGTGCCGAGCAGCGACAGCGAGAACGCGCTGATCGCGAGCAGGATCGTCCAGCTGCGGAACGCGCCGCGCTTTTCCGTCACCGCGAGCGAATGAACGAGGGCGGTGCCGAGCAGCCAGGGCATGAAGGACGCGTTTTCGACCGGATCCCAGAACCACCAGCCGCCCCAGCCGAGCTCGTAATACGCCCAGCCCGATCCGACGGTGATGCCGGCGGTGAGGAACACCCAGGCGACCGTCGTCCATGGTCGCGACCAGCGCGCCCAGGCGGCGTCCATCCTGCCGCTGAGCAGCGCGGCGATTGCGAACGCGAACGCGACCGAAAACCCGACGTAGCCCATGTAGAGCAGCGGCGGGTGGATGATCATGCCCGGATCCTGCAGCAGGGGGTTCAGGTCGCGCCCTTCGGCGACGGCCGGAATCAGCCGCTCGAACGGGTTGGACGTGACCAGGGTGAAGGACAGGAAGCCTGCGCTGATCCAGCCGAGCACTCCGAGCACTCGCGCCATGAACGGCTCGGGCAGGTTGCGGCTGAACACCGTGACGGCGACGGTCCACAGCGACAGCGACAGCGCCCACAGCAGCAGCGAGCCCTCATGGTTGCCCCAGACGCCGGTGATCTTGTAGATCAGCGGCGTGTCGGTGTGCGAATTGACGGCCGCGAGCTGCAGCGAAAAGTCGCTCGTGATGAAGGCCCAGGTCAGACAACCGAACGCGAATGCGATGAACAGGAACTGTCCTTGCGCCGCCGGGCGCCCCACCGCCATCAGCGCGAGCCGGTTGCGGTTCGCACCGATCATCGGGACGATCGCCTGCACCAGCGACAGGATCAGCGCGAGAATCAGGGAAAAGTGGCCGAGTTCGGGAATCATTGTTGCACCGTCTCAGCCGCTTTCTGTGCCTGCGCCTGGTCGACCGCGTGCTGCGCTTCCGGGGGCATGTAGTTCTCGTCGTGCTTGGCGAGAACTTCGGACGCCCGGAACTGACCGTCAGGCCCGAGCGTTCCCTGCACCACCGCGCCCTTGCCTTCGCTGAAGAGGTCGGGCAGCGAGCCTTTGTAGGAAACGGGAATGGCTTTCGCAGTATCGGTAATCGCGAACCGGACCGTGACGCCGTCCGCCTCGCGGCGGACCGAGCCGGTCTCTACCATTCCGCCGATGCGGAACGTCTTGCCGACCGGCGCCTTGCCGGCGGCAACTTCGGTCGGCGTGTGGAAGAACACCAGGTTCTGCTGGAAGGCGGACAGCACGAGCGCCACGGCGCCGACGAGCAGCGCGACCGCACCGCCGAGCAGCACCAGACGTTTGCTACGGGGTTTCATTCAACGATCTCCTCAAAAACTTGCCGCCCGCTTCGGCCATTCGCGCTGGCGCGACGAAGCCGCAGCAGTCGCCGCACGGTCTCTCTACGACGGCGCGCGACCATGATCAGTTCCACGACTACGAGAAATACGGTAAGTCCGTAGCTACCCCAAACGAAGGGGGCGGCTCCGCCCATCTGCCAGAAGGCACTCCACGACTCCCATTGCATCAGACCTTGCCCTCCAGCGCATTCAGCTCCGCGCCCACCCAGTCGGTGTGCCGCTCACGTTCGAGAATCAGCGGGCGCACGCGCCACAGCGTGATCGCAATCGTGTAGGCCCACGACGCGAGCGCCATCACGAACATGCCGGCGAGCATGGTCGCCGCCATCGACGGGGCTTTCGTCAGGCTCACCGACGCCCCCTGATGCAGCGTGTTCCACCACTTGACCGAGAAATAGATGATCGGGACGTTGACGGCGCCGACCAGCGCAATGATGGCGCCGGCGCGGTCGGCCCGGCGCGGATCCTCGATCGCCTGCGTCAGCGCGATGTACCCGAGGTAGAGGAAGAGCAGCAGCAGTTGCGACGTCAGGCGTGCGTCCCAAACCCAGTAGGCGCCCCACGTCGGCTTGCCCCACAGCGAACCCGTGACGAGCGCGAGGATGCAGAACATCGCACCGGTCGGCGCGAGGGCGCGCGCCATCAGGAAGGACAAGCGCGTATTCATCACGAGGCCGACCGCGGACCAGAAGGCCATGATCAGGTAGACGAACATCGACATCCACGCGGCGGGCACGTGGATGAAGATCACGCGATACACCTCGCCCTGCTGCGCGTCGGTCGGCGCGACGAAGAAGCCGAGCCACAGCCCGGCAATCGTGAAGATCGCCGCAACCGCTGCGAACCACGGCGCGAGCTTGCCGGCGAGCGGATAGAACAACTGGGGAGCGGCGAAACGAAACAGGCTCTTGCCTCGTTCTGGTCTGGTCATGGCTTCGATCAATCGACTGCGATTCTGAGGGCCGCCGCGCACGCGATCGGCGCGAGTGCCAGTGCACCGAGGAGTCCGCCGCCGAGCAGCAGGATGTGGGCGTCGGCGCCGGTTCCCGAGAGATGGGCATCGACCGCCCCGGCTCCGAAAATCAGCACCGGCACGAACAACGGCAAAACCAAAAGAGCAAGTAACATGCCACCTCCTCGCAGCCCGAGCGTCAGGGCCGCCCCGACGGCTCCGAGCAATGCCAGGATCGGCGTCCCGAGCGTCAGCGACAGGATCAGGATGCCGAGCGCGCCCTGGTCGACGTCGAACAGCATCGCGAGCGCGGGCGCGACGAGGACAAGCGGCAGCCCGGTCGCAATCCAGTGCGCGAGGATCTTCGCGACGACCCACAGCACCGTCGGCTCGGGCGACAGCAGAAGCTGTTCGAGCGTGCCGTCGGCGTGGTCCTGCGCGAACAGCCGGTGCAGCGACAGCAGGGTAGCGAGCAGCGCGGCAACCCACAGGACGCCCGGCGCGATCGAACGCAGCTGGTTCGTTTCGGCGCCGACCCCGAACGGGAAGAGGCACACGACGACGACGAAGAACGCGAGGGTGACGAGCACGTCGGCCCGGCCGCGCCAGGCGAGCAGCAGATCGCGGCGCAGTACAGCACCGAAAGGACCGAGCGCGCGACTCAAACGGCCACCTCGGCGAGATCGAGCACGCGAGGCGGCTTGGCGAAAGGGGCGTCCTGGTGCGTCGTCAGGATGACCATCCCGCCCGCGTCACAGTGGTCTGAAAGCGTCATTGCAAGATCGGCGACGGCGGCGACGTCGAGTGCGGTGAAGGGTTCGTCGAGCACCCACAAGGTCCGGCGGATGCCAAGAAAGAGCCGTGCGAGTCCGACCCGCCGCCGCTGCCCTTGAGACAGCACACGGGCAGGCAGATCGAGCTGCTGCGCGAGCCCGATGCGCACCAGCGCGTCCACGCAGCGATCCTCGTCGACGTCGTCTCCGGCAGAGGCACATGCGAAGCGGAGGTTTTCGAGCGGCGTCAGGAGGTCGTTCAGCGCCGGCGCGTGGCCGAGGTAGAGCAGCGAGCGGTGGAAGGCCTCGCGGTCGCTGCCGATCGGACGGTCGTTCCAGCGGATTTCGCCTGCTTCCGCGTGGGCGAGCCCGCACAGGATGCGCAGCAGGCTGGTCTTGCCGAAGCCGTTCGGTCCGGCGATCCTCAAAAGCTCACCGGGCACCATCTTGAGGGAGAGGCCACGAAACAATAGGCGGTCACCTTTCAGACAGGCGAGATCTTCGGCATAAAGCATGGGCGTGGATTTAACCACAGACGGACCGGCTCGGGGGGCGCGGCGTGACTGTGGAAAACCACGATTGAGCGCTTGGCGGACGCATACGGTCGGGGCGCGCGAGCTGTCCTGCTTCGACCCCGTTTCCGAAGCCTTCCGCCGGACGGAGTCGCACGCGAGGCGGATTTCCTCGACAGGCAACGACGAATGCATTGCCGTGTCGTCGCCAGCGGACACACGAGCGCCGACGCGGAATCGGAACGAGAACGCGGACACGGGGGACGACAGGCGGACACGGCGCTGCAAGAGTGCTCGAGCGGACGTGGTGGCGCGCGGCCTCACCGCTCGTTGCGCGGATTGGACACCGCCCACACGGCGGCCTCGACGCGGGAGCGGAAATTGAGCTTGCGCAGCAGGTGCTTGACGTGGACCTTGACAGTGCCTTCGGCGATGTTGAGTTCGCGCGCGATCAGCTTGTTCGACAGGCCGGCAGCGATCTTGTCGAGGATGCGCTGCTCCTGCTCGGTCAACCCGGCCTCGGCCGGCGTCTCCGGCCGGCGCTCCTGGCGCAGCGCCGCCGCCATCAGATGCGTCAGTGCTTCCGATACGACGATCTTCCCCGCCGCCGCCGCGCGCAGCGCCTCGACCATTTCCTCCGGCTCCATGTCCTTCAGCAGGTAGCCGTCGGCGCCGGCGCGCAGCACCGCGACTAGGTCCTCGGCCGCATCCGACACGGTGATCACGACGACGCGCGTGTCGAGATCGGCCTGGCGGACGAGCTTCAGCACGTCGAGACCGGACATGTCCTTCATGTTCAGATCGAGGAGCAGCAGGTCCGGCCGCAGGTGCAGGATGCGCGCCATGCCGTCCTTGCCGTCGGCCGCTTCGGCGACGAGACGGAAGCCGGGCACGGTGCGCAGCAGCTGGATCAGTCCCTTGCGGAACAGCGGATGGTCATCGACGATGACGACGGTTTGCGGGGACTCGATCATCTCGCCTCCGCACCGGCCGTTGGCGCCTCCTGCCCCCCACGGGTCGCGAAGCGCACGACGATGCGCGCACCGCCGCCGTCACGCTGCCCGACCTCGAGCGCCCCGCCTAGGCCGCGCGCCCGCTCGCCCATGATCGTGAGGCCGTAATGGTGCGGCTCGACGACCGGCAGTGGCGGGATGCCCCTGCCGTCGTCCTCGACGACGACACTGATTTCGCCGCCGGGCGACGAAAGCAGCTCGACCCGGATGCGCCGGGCCTGCGCGTGGCGCGTCGCGTTGGAAAGCGCCTCGCGGACGATGTGCAGCACGTGGATCTCCTGGTTCGGGTTCAGGTGGCAGCCCGAGAGGCGAATCTCGAGGTCGATCGGGAGGCCACTTCGGCTGGCGTATTCTTCGATCGTGCTGCCGAGAAGGCCGGCAAAATCGCCTTCGATCCGCAGACGAAAGGTCGACAGCAGTTCGCGCAACTGGCGGTATGCGGCGTTGATCCCCTCGCGCAGGTCCCCGAGGATGGCCACCGCCTCTTCGCGCTGGTGGGCCGTGGTCAGCGCAGGCGATAGCAAGCTCGCCTGGATCTTCATGTAGGTCAGCGATTGCGCGAGCGAATCGTGGAGTTCGCGCGCGATGATCGACCGCTCCTCCTGCAGCGCCAGCAGGCGCTTGCGCTCGCTCTGATGCGAAATCCCGAGCGCGACACCCATGTGGCGGGACACCGCCTCGAGCAGGGTGTGCTGCCACTCCTGCAGCCGCGCGCCCGGCGGCAGCGCGAGCCGCATCATCCCGTACAGATGCTCCGCGTCGCGCAGCGGGACCAGCAGCACGTCGCGACCCGGCTCTCTGCGATAGCTCCACGGCGACTCCCGGCCGGGACAGTTCAGGCACGCGTCGCCGCTCGTCTGGCGGCTGCCGCACTCGCCGATGCTGGAGAACAGCGTCTCGCCCGGGCCGCCGTGTTTCGGCAGCATGCACACGAAGCTGCCGTCGAGCCCGAGCAGCTGTTCGAGATCCTTCAGCGTGGAGGCATACGTTTCGGAGCTCGCCGGCGCGTGATAGAGCCGCGAGATCACGTGATAGAGCAGCTCGAGCGACTTGTTGCTGCGCGTCAGGTCCGCGGTCTTTTCCTCGACGCGGCGTTCGAGTTCGCGGTTCGCGTTGGACAGCCGGTCGGCCATTGCATTGAACGCCGCCGCCACCTGGCCGAGCTCATCGGCGCTGACGTTCGTGCTGCGCGCCGCGTCGTCGCCGTGCGCGACCCGCACCGCACTCGCGCGCAGGTCGCGCAACGGCAGGAACACGCGGCGGCGCAGCGCGTACAACGCACCGAGCATGCAGGTGGTCACGAGCGCCATCGCAACGCCGAGCGTCGCGCGCAAGCGCTCGATCCCGGCCTCTGCGTCGTGCTCGAGCACCGAGACGAGCGTGTCGATCTGCGCCGCGAACGCGTCGACGTCGGCCAGGAGCCCGCTGTAATGCTCCGCGTCACCCGCGCCGCCGCCTGCTCGTGCGCCGAGCAGCCGCGGCCTCATCCTCGCGCGCCAGTCGGCCTCGACCCCGCGGTAAGTCGACGAAAAGAGGCTTTCGGGCGAGCGTTCGACCTGGGCGCGCAGCACTTCATCATCGAGCCGTTCCTCGAACGCCTCGACCGCGGCGGCGAGCTCCACGTTGCTGATCCGCCCGTCGAGCGCACTTGCGACCGCAATGCTGCCCGCGCGCTGCACGAGCCGGCGAAGGCTTCCCGCGGCGTTGATCGCGCTACCGCTACCCTGCACCGTCTCGACGACGGCGACGGATGCACCGATACCGACAAGGCTGACGAGCGCGACCACCACGAAGGGGAGCACGAGCATCAGGAGAACGCTGCGCGCGGCGATTCTGCCGAACAAACCGCGCGTCGTGCCGCGCAGGCTCAATGGCATATCGCCGCCTAACGCTTCATGGAGATACCTCCATTTCCCCGAACGCTCCACCTGCACCTTCCGTCTGTATGAAAAATACCAATAATCAATTATTTACGATCTACCACCGATACCTCTGAAGTGGTAGTCCACATGCTCCTGCGCACTTTCGCCGAGCGCGGTTCGGTGTGTCGACAAGCTACAGTGGGCCCGCTTGGACCGGGCGGACGTCCCAAAGGAGCATACCCATATGGCGATCGTAATTCAGGCGCAAGCAATCCAGAACCTTTCGCGCATGGAACCGTTCCGTCGGCTCGACGCCGACGCCTTCGACGTGCTGGTGCAGGGCGCACGGACTTCGCGCGTGTCGCGCGGCGAGATGCTCATGAACCGCGGTGACCGCCCGTCGGGCATGAGCGTCGTCGTCGACGGCGAAGTCAAGCTGTTCCTGATCTCCAGCTCGGGGACCGAAAAGATCATCCGGCTCGCGAGCGCCGGCGATTCGTTCTGCGAAGAGAGCATTCTGAGCGACAAGCCGCAGATCTTCGCCGCGCAGGCGACGTGCAACAGCACGGTGCTGACGCTCCAGCGCACGGCGCTGCGCAAGACGATGGCGGCGCAGCCCGCGCTGACCGAGGCACTGATGACGAGGCTGTCTGAGCGCATGGGCGAGCTCGTCGAAGGCATGGAGCAGTGCATGCAGCGCAGCAGCACTCAGCGCGTCGCGCACTACCTCGTCCAGCACGCGGCGCCCGGGGCACGTTCGGCCGAAGTGCGCCTTTCGAGCGACAAGCAGACGATCGCATCGCAACTGAACCTGACGCCGGAAACGTTCTCGCGCGTGCTCAACCGGCTGCGCCGCGAGGGGTTCATCCTCCCGCATGGGCGCCGCTCGATCACGCTGACCGACGTCCAGCGACTGCAGTCGATCGCGGCCTAGCGCACCGCTGTCCTGGGCGGGCGCCCGCAGCGGGTCGGCATTGGCGGAGCGGAAGGCTCCGTCTGCGCGGGCCCGCGGCGCAACGGGCCCGCATCAGGCCGGATCGAGCGGCCTCACCGCGTCGATATTCGCGTCGGACGCGAGCCAGCGCACAAGGATGCGATAGACGTCGAGATCGAACCGCCGCGCCGGCGGATCGGCGACCAGCAGGTCGAGCGCTCCGCGATCCTCGACGCTGCCAAGCACGCACCAGTGGTCGACGAGGTGGAAGGCTTCGCGTCCCGAATGCGCGCAGCGCTCCTCGATGACGACCGCTCCCGCCCACGGCCACGCGCGCAGCCTGATCGAACCGAGCGCGCCGATCAGCCGCTCGTCGTGCGCCGCGAAGCTCTCGCGACCGACGCACACGCCAGCGCACTGCTTGGCGAGGTGCGCGCTGCAGGCGCAGTTGCTGCCACTCTCGAGCCCGAGCCGCTGCGGGCACAGACGGTAGTGCTGCGCGAGCTCGCGCAGCACGCTGTCAGCCTCCTTGCGGTGGCGGAACGCGCCGTGAATGTCCTGCCACGACGCGGGGTCGGTGTCGGTCAGCGCGACGCGCTCGAAAATCGGCGGCCGCCGACGGTTGGGGACGAAGCGCAGTCCGAAGACGTCCTCGCGCCCCGGCGCCGCACGGTTGTGCGACGGATGCTTCGCCCGCACGAGCGCGGTTTCCAGCAGCGAAGCGGCGAGGTCGCCGGCCGCCTCCTCCCACTCGACGCGGCGCACCTTGCGCGCAAGCGTTGCGTCCTTGCTGTTGCCGCCGGCCGAGGCCGAGAAATGCTCCGTGACGCGGGCGCGCAAGCTCCCGCCGCGGCCGATGTAGAGCACTTGACCGTTCTCGGCGAAGAACGAATAGACACCGGGAGCGTCCGGCAGTCCTTCGAGAATGCCCTCGGGCAATCCGGGCGGACGGGGCGCCGCCTTCATCGCGCGCTCGCAGGCGCGATCGAGCACCTCGGCCGGAAATTCGTCGCGGACCTTGCGCGCGAATTGCCACAGCACTTCGGTATCGCCCATCGCGCGGTGGCGCGCTTCGCAATGGAAGCCATGGCGCGCGATCAGTGCGTCGAGACCGTGCTTGTGATGTTCCGGGTACAGCGCGCGGGACAGTTTCACGGTGCACAGCACCGCGGCGTCGAACTGCTGCCCGAGCCGGGAAAATTCGTTGCGGACGAAGCCGTAGTCGAAGCGCGCGTTGTGCGCGACGAACACCGCGCCCGCGAGCCGTGCGCGCACCGCATCGGCGAGTTCGGCGAAAGTCGGCGCGGCCGCGACCATCTCGTCGGTGATGCCGATCAGCCGCTGGATCAGCGGTGGAATCCCCCGGCCCGGATTGACGAGACTCTCCCAACGCTCGACGAGTTCGCCGCGCTCGATGCGCAGCACCGCGATCTCAGTGATGCGGTCGGACACCGGATTCGCGCCGGTCGTCTCGACGTCGATCAGGACGAGGGAATCAGGAAGCGGCACGCGACAACCGGCCAGACGCGCGCTGCGGTGCGTCCGTCAGCAGAGAAACGGGAAAATGCGCCCGCGCGAAGCGCGACGCGAACTCAGTGATTCGTGTCGTAGTAATACCCCTTCGGCGGAACCTTCGTCTCGTCGAGCCGTGCCTGCGCCTCGACATCCTGCGGCTTGTCCCACCACAGCGCGCGGCCCTTGCGCTGCTCTTCGAGTTCCTGCGGATGCTTCTCCAGCCACTCGCGAATGAATTTCGTGTGTTCGGATTCGTAGATCGCCATTGCTTGCTCCGTCGGAAAGGCGCAATTGTAGGGCCGCGCCGGCGCCCGCGCCAATCGTGCCGCCGTTTCCGGTCGCGTTCTGTCGGGGGCGCAGCGGATCGCAATCGAACGCGGCGCATCCGAGCGCGTCGGTCCGCCCGATCGCGATGTCGAACCTGCGGCCATCCTGGACCGAAAACGTCTTGCGGGCGCAGAGCGACATCCGCGGCCTCCAGAAGCCTCGCCACCGCTCTTCGTCGACGGATCACACCAACCGACATTCCCAGCGCACGACATCGCGCCGGAACCACATTCCGCCGCCGGCAGCCCGCGCTTCAGCCCTCGATTCCGTGCGGCGCCTGTCCGCAGAAGCTCCCGAGAATGCTTTCGACTTCGGCACGCGGCAAGTCGCGCACGATGAACACCAGCCGGCTGCCGCGATCAGCGTCGGGCCAGGCGGACAGGCTCGCGGGCGGATAGGCGACGTGCTGCACGCATTGCACGACACGCGGCAGCGGGTCGCCGGCGACGTTCAGCAAGCCTTTCACGCGCAGGATGCGCGCGCCGTACACCTGCAGGATCAGGCCGAGACCATCGGAAAACCCAAACCAGTCGAGCGGTTCGTCGAAGCGCAGGACGAAGCTCGTGACGTCGCCGTCGTGCCGGGACGTCGGAACCGGCGCACCGCCCGCCCTTCGCCACGCCGATGACGGCGCCGCCCGCAAGCGCAGCGCTTCGTCACCGAGCCAGGCGGCAACGTCCGGGAGCTTGCCGGCCGGGTCGTAGAGGCCGCAGCCCGACACCGCGTCGACGCCAACTCGGCCCTCCGCGACCTCGATCTGAGCTGCACCGGGATTCAGCGCCGAGAGCCGTCGCGAGAGCTCCGCGCGCTGCCCGATCGGAGCAAGATCGCATTTCGTCAGCAGCAGCCGGTCCGCCATCGCGACCTGCCGCACCGCTTCGCGATGCGCGTCGAGCTGGCCGTCGGCAAGCGTGGTGTCGACCGCGGTGACAACGCCGTCGCAGCGGTAACGCTCGGCGATGAACGGCTCGCGCATCAGCGTATGGATTACCGGCGCCGGGTCGGCGAGGCCGGTCGTCTCGATCAGCACACGGTCGATCGCCGGGATCTCGCGGCGCAGCGCGCGCATGAAGAGGCCCTTCAAGGCTTTCACGAGATCGCCCTGCACGCTGCAGCAAATGCAGCCGGAGTCGAGCACGACCAGCGTTTCGTCGACCTTGTCGACGAGGTGATGGTCGATCGACACTTCGCCGAACTCGTTGATCAGTACCGCCGCGCGCGCCATCGCCGGCTCGCGCAGCAGGTGGTTGAGCAGCGTCGTCTTGCCGGCCCCGAGAAAGCCGGTGAGGATCGTGACCCGGATGCGGCGGTCGGCCGGCGCGTCGAGCGGAGCCGGCGCGACCCCCTGCCCGTCCGCCATCAGCTGCGCGTGTCGGCCTTCATCCGGCCGATGCGCACGACTTCGGGGACGCGGCGCACGCCCCGCATCACGCGGGCAAGATGCACCCGGTCATGCACCTGCAGCACGAGATTGATCGCGCTGTAGATGCCTTGTTCGCTGTCCATGTTGACGTTGCGGATGTTGCAATCCTCTTCGGAGATCGCGCTGGCGATGCGCGCGAGCACGCCGCGCGCGTTCTTCGTCAGCACGCGGATCGTCACGTCGAAGAGGCGCTCTTCGCCCGATTCCCACTCGACATCGACCCAGCGGCCGCGATCGCCGCGCAGCTTCGCGACCACCGGGCAGTCGTGCAGGTGCACTTCGAGGCCCTGCCCCTTGCGGATCGTGCCGATGATCGGGTCGCCCGGGATCGGCTGGCAACAGCGCGCGAGCTGCACCGCAATGCCCTCGCTGCCGCGGATCAGGATCGCGCCGGCGGGCTTCGGCTTGATCACGTTCGGCCGCCCCGACTCGAGGTCCTGAGCCTGCGCGACGCGACGAGCGACGATCGCCGGCAGGCGGCGGCCAAGGCCGATGTCGGCGAACACTTCCTTCTTGCCGCGTACGCCGCGCTCGCCCAGGAAGCGCTCCCACGCGAACGTGCTGATCTGCCCGAGCGTCAGCCCGTGGGGACGCAGCGCCTGGTTCAGCAGCCGCTCGCCGAGCGCGACCGACTCTTCCTGCTGCGCGCCTTTCAGGAAATGCCGGATCTGTGCGCGCGCCTTGCCGGTGCGCACGTACGTGAGCCACGCCGGATTCGGATTCGCATGCGCGGCGGTGATGATCTCGACCTGGTCGCCGTTGCGCAGTTCGGTGCGCAGCGGCATCAGGTCGCCGTTGACGCGGCACGCGACGCAGCGGTTGCCGATGTCGGTGTGCACCGCGTAGGCGAAGTCGACCGGCGTCGAGCCTTTCGGCAACGACAGGATCTTGCCCTGCGGCGTGAAGACGTAGACCTCGCCGGGAAAGAGGTCGATCTTCACGTGCTCGAGGAACTCGGTCGCCTCGCCGGACGCCGATTGCAGCTCGAGCAGCGATTGCAGCCACGAATGCGTCTTCTGCTGCAGCTCCGACAGCGTCTTTTCGTCTTCCTTGTACAGCCAGTGCGACGCGACGCCGCTCTCGGCGATGTGGTGCATTTCGGCGGTCCGGATCTGCACTTCGACCGGCGTGCCGAACGGGCCGATCAGCGTCGTGTGCAGCGACTGATAGCCGTTGGCCTTCGGGATCGCGAGGTAATCCTTGAACTTGCCCGGCACCGGCTTGTACATCGAATGCAGCGCGCCGAGCGCGAGGTAGCAGCTCGGCACGTCGCGCACGATGACGCGGAAACCGTAGATGTCGAGCACTTGCGAGAAGGTGAGCCGCTTCTCGGCCATCTTGCGATAGATCGAGAAGAGATGCTTCTCGCGACCCTTCACTTCGGCCGAGATGCCCCACTGCGGCAGCCGCTCCTCGATCGCGTTCAGGACCTTGCCGACGACTTCGCGACGGTTGCCGCGAGCGGCCTTGATCGCGCGCGACAGCACGCGGTAGCGCAGCGGGAACTTGTGCTCGAACGACAGCTCCTGCAGCTCGCGGTAAAGGTTGTTCAGCCCCAGGCGGTTCGCGATCGGCGCGTAGATTTCGAGCGTTTCGTTCGCGATCCGGCGCCGCTTCGCGGGACGCACGCAGTGCAGCGTGCGCATGTTGTGCAGCCGGTCGGCGAGCTTGATCAGGATGACGCGCAGATCGCTCGCCATCGCGAACAGCATCTTGCGGAAGTTCTCGGCCTGCGCCTCTTCCTGGGAGCGGAATTCGATCTTGTCGAGCTTGGAAAGACCGTCGACGAGCTCGGCCGCGGTGCGGCCGAAGCGGTCGGTGATCTCCTGCTTGGAGATGTGCGTGTCCTCCATCACGTCGTGAAGGAGGGCGGCGATCAGAGCCTGGGCATCCAGGTGCCAGTCGGCGACGATGTCGGCGACCGCGACCGGGTGCGAGATGTACGGGTCGCCGCTGATGCGGAATTGCCCTTCGTGCGCCCGGGCCGAGAAGTGGTAGGCGCTCTCGACCCGCTCGACGTCTTCGGGCCGGAGGTAGGCCGAAATCTTTTCCCTGAGCTCGGCGAGTCCGCAGGAGATTTCGGGCATCGGGGGCGAATCGGAGGCGGGGACCGCGGCGGCATCCATGGCGTGTGTTCCCCTCCCCCGACGGGGGATCAGGCCTGCCCGCGGTTCAGGACTTCGAGTCCGACCTTGCCGGCGGCGATTTCGCGCAGCGCGATGACGGTCGGCTTGTCCTTGTCGCCTTTTTCGAGTTCGACCTGCGGCGCGGAACCGATCGTGATCTGGCGTGCGCGGTAGGTCGCGGCGAGGGTCAGCTGAAAGCGATTCGGAATCTTTTTGAGGCAATCTTCAATAGTGATACGCGCCATAATTCAGTCCTGTTCAAGAAAATCGAAATATTGCAGGTGCCGCAGATGCTGGTTCGCGTAGCGCAGCCGAGCGGCGCGCACGACCGCAACAAGATCATCCACGGCGCACTGCAACTCGTTGTTCAGTATAACGTAGTCGAATTCGCCGACATGCCGCATCTCGCCGCGGGCACCGAGGAGCCGGCGCGCGATCACGTCGTCGCTGTCGGTGCCGCGGCCACGCAAGCGCGCTTCGAGTTCTTCGAGCGACGGCGGAAGGACGAACACGCCGACCGCCTCGCAAAACGCCTTGCGCACCTGCTGGGCGCCCTGCCAGTCGATTTCGAGCAGGATGTCGCGACCCGCGGCGATCTGCTCCTTCAGCCAGACCTTCGATGTCGCGTAGTAGTTTCCGTGCACTTCCGCCCACTCGAGGAACTCCCCGCGATCGCGCAGTTCGCGGAATTTCGCGATGTCGACGAAGTGGTAATCGCAGCCGTCCGCCTCGCCGGGGCGCGGTTCCCGCGTCGTGTAGGACACCGACAGCTGGATCTGCAAATCGCGTTCGAGCAGACCGCGCACCAGCGTCGTCTTGCCCGCCCCCGACGGGGCGGTGATGATGATCAGGGTTCCGGGCATAAGTCTTCGTGCTGAGTGGGCAGGCGACGGATCGCCCGAAGGGCGGAGCAGCCGATGCGGGCTTCGAATCTCCCCGCTCGCCACCGGGTTTCCGATTGTGCCAGCGCGCACGGCCTATTACCAACGGAAGATGCGAGGGCGGGCGCCGCAGCGGCGGAGCTTGCGGACCCCGGCAAGCGGTGAAGGACGCCCGAGGTCGGCACGGAAGCCGACGACGGGCGCTTCCCGTCGCCCGGTCGCGCTCGCCTCCCGCCGCGAACGTCCGCCCCTGACCCCGGCTGTTGAGGCGACGCCGATCGCAGAACCGGCACCGCGCGGGGCGCCCCTTCCGCGAGCTTTGCAGGATGGCAAAACAATCGGCCGTTACAGCGCCCGCTATCGGTTGCCGGATGCGCTCGGCTAAGCTTCCGCTTTGCGCTCTGGATACCCCTGATGCTCCGACGTCTTGTCCTGTTGTTCAATGTCCTGATCGCGCTCGGTGCCCCCGTCGCGGCTGCGGCGGACGCGCCGCCGCTGCCCGCGCTCGCCGCGGACGCCGGTCGCTTGACGGTGTCGGGCATCTCATCGGGCGGCTACATGGCGGTGCAGTTCCACGTCGCGCACTCGACGCTCGTCGACGGCGTCGGCGTCATCGCGGCCGGCCCCTACGACTGCGCCCGAGGCAGCGTCACGCGAGCCTTGACCAACTGCATGGCACCCGAAGCCGGTGCGCTCCCACCCGACCCGGCTTCGACGCTCGCGCGCGTCGAAGCCGAAGCGCAAGCCGGACACATCGACCCGCCCGCGGGCTTTCGCGGCGATCGCGCGTGGATTCTCGCGCTCGGCGCCGACGCGACGGTCCGGCGCCCCGTCGTCGACGCGCTGCTCGGCTTTTACCGTCGCGTGCTCCCGCCGGCAGCGGTCGGTTTCGTCGAGGTGCCCGACGCAGCGCACGGCTTCGTCTCGATCGCCGACCCGCAGGCGAACAGCTGTGACACGTCCGAATCGCCGTTCATCAACCGCTGCGGCGACATCGATGCGGCGGGTTTGCTGCTGGCACACCTGATCGGACCACTCGCACCGCGGTCGCCCGCGCCCGACGGCGAGCTGCTGAGCTTCGACCAGCGTCCGTTCGCCCCGCTCGCGCCGCTCGATCTTAGCCTCGCCGACCGCGGCTACGCATATGTGCCGCGTGTCTGTCGGAACGGAGGCTGCGCGGTCCACATCGCATTCCACGGCTGCCGGCAGACCGAAACACAGATCGGGCGGCGCTTCGTCGAGGGCGCGGGCTACAACGCGTGGGCCGACGCGAACCGGCTCATCGTGTTGTATCCGCAGGCGCGCCCCCGCAGCGGTTTCGCGTGGGGCTCGTGGCGCTGGGTGTACAACCCGCGCGGCTGCTGGGACTGGTGGGGTTACACCGGCCCCGCCTACGCGACGCGCGACGGCAAGCAGATCGCCACCGTGCGCGCGATGATCGAGCGGCTCGCGCAGCCGCCCACCCCTGCGCCCGTGGACCGCTGACCGGATGGACTCGCACGGTCTTCTCGGCCTGCCGCCGGACGCGGGCGAGCGCGAGGTCAAGCACGCGTTCCGGCGCCTCGCGATGCGCTGGCATCCGGACCGCAACCCGGATCCCGCCGCGCTCGAACACTTCAAGCGGTTGCGCGCCGCCTACGAAGCCATTCTCGCGCGGCTCGCCGCGGCGGATGACGACCGCTCGGGCGACGAGGGCGACGAGGGCGACGAGGGCGACGGAGATGCCGCCCACCCCGCCGACGACTCGGCCGCGGGTGCGACTCGCGGGTCTGCGGGCGGATCGACCGGTAAATCGACGGACGCCGGGCGCGACGAAGGCACGTACGGGCGCGGGCGGGATCGCCATCAAGAGCTGACGCTGTCGGTCGAGGAAGCCTTTCTCGGCGGCGAGCGCACCGTCGAGGTCGAGGACACGGCGGTTTGCGAGTGCTGCGACGGCAGCGGTGTGGAACAACTGACGCACACGCGCCTCTGCGCGGCGTGTCACGGCTCGGGGCGGCTGCGCAGCCGCAACGGGCTCGCCTCCTGCGGCAACTGTGGAGGCCGCGGCTATCTCAGCAAGCAGTCTTGCGGAGCGTGCGAAGGCACGGGCCGGCGCCGGGCGCAACGACGAGTGTCGGTGACGATTCCCGCGGGCGTCGTCGCGGGCGACGAACTCCGCGTCGCCGGCGCTGGCGACGCGGCGCCGTCGGAGCGCGGCGTCGCGGGCGATCTCATCCTGACCATCGTCCTCGCGCCGCATTCACTTTACCGGCTCGACGGGCGCGACCTCCTGCTGGACCGGCCTGTCAGCGTATTCCGGATGCTGCTCGGCGGCGAATTGCCGGTGCCGCTGCCGGGCAGCATCCGCAACGTGAAGCTCGCGCCCGGCAGCGCGACGCCGCGCGAGTTGCGAGTTCGCGGCGCCGGACTCCCCGGGCGCGACGGCACGACGGCTGGGGCGCTGATCATCAGACTCGTCCCGGTCATGCCGGACGCGGCGCCGCCGCGCCTGCGCGCCTTGCTCGAAGAGATCGAGAACGCGCTCGGCGTCGACCGCGACGCCGCGATGCCCGATCTGGCAAACTGGGAGGCGCGCTGGCTCGCAGACGATTGAAACCGGCGTCGGCCTCGCATTCGGACGGGAGCGTTCCGTCAGCACGGTACCGCTCGCCGAAGTCCTGCTATCGCGCTTCGGCGCGCTGCTGAAACTCGCCGAAGGGCCGAATGCGAACGTCGTGTGCCCCCGCCGGCTAATCGAACCGCCTTCGATGCCGACGACGCCGCAATCGCCATCCGGACTCTTCCCGCCGCTTCGCGGCGCTTCCGCTCCTTTTTCCCCAGGTTCCCGATGATTCTCGATATCGATCTTGTTTCCGACTTCGTCTGCCCGTGGTGCTTTCTCGGCAAGGTGCGCCTCAACCGCGCGATCGACCAGCTGCGTGCGGCGCGCCCGGATCTCGAAGTGCGGGTCAATTGGCTGCCGTTCTTCCTGTACCCGGATGCACCGGTTTCGGGCGAACCGTATCGCGCCTTCCTCGAAGCGAAGTTCGGCGGCGCCCGGCAGACCGACGAGGTGCTCGCGCGCGTGTCGGAAGCGGCGGCGCCCGACGACCTGCATTTCGCGTTCGACCGCATCGCGACTCGACCCAACACCCTGAACGCGCACCGGCTGAGCTACCGCGCGCAGTCGCTCGGCCAGACGCAGCAGCGCGTCGGCGCGCTCGGCGAAGCGCTGTTCGCGGCGCATTTCCAGCAGGGACGGGATATCGGCGACGTCGACACGCTCGTCGACATCGCCACTGCGACCGGCGACAACAAGGACGCCGTCCGCGCCTATCTCGACAGCGATGCGGACACGGCAACCGTCAAACGGATGGCCGCGCAGGTCCGGAACCAGGGGATCAGCGGGGTGCCCTTTTTCATCATCAACCGCAAGCTCGCGGTGTCCGGGGCACAATCGGCGACGGCCCTCGGCGCGGCGATCCTGCAGGCGCTCGGATAACGGGAGCTCGCCGGGAGGCGCACTTCGCGGACGAGGCGGGTTGCGACGCGGAAACCGCTCCTACCGCGATCGCTACCGGGAGTGCTCAAAAAAATCGAACACCTTCACCCGTGGCGGGTTGTGCGCGGCCATCGCCTGCGGCGACCGGGAGCGTTCAAAAAATCCCGCACCGCCACGACGTCTCCCCTGCACGGAGCTACGTCACGCGCTCGCTGCCCCGTCAGCGCCCGGCGGCCGCGCTTCCCTGCTGCGACACCGAGTGGCAGCGATAGCAGTTGCGATGCGTGACGAACGCGACGCGGTCGTGGCACATGCCGCAGAAGCGGCCGCGGAAGATGTCCTCCATCCGGATCGCCGTGCCACCGGCCTTCTCGGCGAACGGCGCCGGATGGCAGTTGCCGCAGTCGAGCCACTCGGTGTGCGCGCGATGCGGAAAGCGGACGTTCGGCATCTGCTTCGTGTTGCGCATGACGACGTCGAGATCGAGCGGGGCGGGGCGCGGGGCTCCGTCGATACGCTGGCGCGGCGCGATCGACTGCGAGCGCAGCGCGCTCATCCAGTCGGGCTTGCCGTCCGCGTCCCGCGGCATGCCATCGAGCGCTTCTCCGGCGCGCTGCAGCCGTGAAAAGCCCGGATTGTCGCGATCGTAGAACTCGTCGCGATCGTCGGCGCGCGGAGGCGCCGCACTCGGCGCCGGCGCGGGCGCAACATGCACGGCCGGCGTATCGGGCGGAATCTCGGCGGCCTTCAACGCCGCTTCGGCGCCGTGCATCGCGAGGATCCAAACCACGGCGGCGCTCGTTGCGAGCCGAATACGCTTGCTGCTTGCAGTCATGAAACCCGTGTTCCAACAGTCGTCGGCCGCCGACATGCAAGTTCGGCGCCATCGTTTGGCACGCATCTAGCTTTACTGTACGGATTCTTCATTCGATCGGTTCGTGGGCAATCCGATCCTGGCGCGTCTTTCCATGACCCGAACGATCCGTGGCCTCCTCTGGGGTACGGCGACGCTGCTGGCGGCCGTGCTCTTCGTGTTCGTCTTCGTGACGATGCATTTCGTGCAGGAGCGCTCGATCCGCAAGGACGCGTTCGCGGATGCGGAAGTCCTCGCGCGGGTGACGTTCAACAGCATGTTCCAGCTGATGAGCACAGGCTGGACCCGCGCCCAGCTCGAAGGCTACGTCGCCGGTCTCGATACCGCCGTCGCCGGAAGCCCTGTGCGCATCACGATCTTCCGCGGCGAGCCGGTGTCCGCACTGTTCGGCGCGGTCGAACAGGCGCCGGCGGACCCGACGGTCCGGGCGGCGCTGACGAGCGGCACGGCGGTCGAGAGCTTTCACGGCAATTCCGCGCGCTTCGTCTTTCCGCTCGCCGCGGAGGAACGCTGCCTGGTCTGCCACCGCAACGCCGCGGTCGGCACGATCCTCGGCGCGATCGACGTTTCCCAGTCGGTCGAGGCTGTCATTTCCGAGAATCGGGAACGGATGCTTCTCGCCTACCTGCCGACGATCCCGGTGTGCTTCATCGCGATCCTGCTCGTCGTCGGCCACATCACGCGGCGGCTCGACGGTGCGATCGGCGCGCTGCGGCAGGAAATCAATGCCGTCAATCGCGTGTCGGACCTGCGCCGGCTCGCCACCACCGACAATTCTCTCGGCTTCGCGGAGTTCAACCGTATCGGGCACGGCATCCGCCGGATGACGGAGCGCTTGCGCGAAGTCGCGGTCGATCGCGAGCTTCTCGAATTCGAGATTCGGCTGCTCGAACGCTTCGTCATCACCGCGGAGATTGTGCGCGACTGGCGCGAGCAGGTTGCCCACCTGCTCATCGAAATCGACGTGGTGCTGCCGAGCCGCGCGCTCGTGGCCTTGTTCGCCACCGACGACGGCGGATACGAGGTCGAAGTGTTCTGGCGCCGCAGCGCGGGCGCCGCAGCGCGCGAGGCAATGGCGTCGCACCTGCGCGCAGCGTTCGGACCGCTGCCCGGGCAGAACGCGCCGTCGCTTCCCGTCCGCCACACGATCGCGGACCCTGGCCATCCACTATGCGAAAGCGACGACGGCGCGGACTTCCGTCACCTGCGCCTGCTGACGCTGACCGCGCCGCGCGTCGGCGGCATCGTCGCGGTCGGCATCCACGCCTATCCGACGGATGAGCCGTCGCGACTGCAAGCCGTCGAGGCGGTGCTGTCGACGCTGCTGAACGTCGTCGGCTCGATCAAGGCGATCAACCGCTACGCCGGCGAGCTCGAATACCACGCGACGCGCGACCCGCTGACCGGGCTCTACAATCAGCGCGTGTTCTGGGACCTGCTCGGCGCGCAGGTCGCGCGCAGCCGGCGGCGCGGCCATCCGGCCGGCCTGCTCCTGATCGATCTCGATAACTTCAAGTCGATCAACGACGGCTACGGCCATGCGATCGGCGACACCTTCCTGAAGACGATCGCGGCGTCGCTGAAGCAGGCGCTGCGCACCGAAGACATCCTCGCGAGATACGGCGGCGACGAGTTCGTCGCGCTGCTGCCCGATACCTCGGCGGAAGACACGGCTCATGTCGCGCGGCGCATCCTCGACAACGTCGGCAACACGCAGATCATCACCGAAGACGGCTCGACGCTCGCCAGCACGGTATCGATCGGCATCGCGATGTTCCCCGACCACGCGGACGATTCGCACGATCTCTTCCTGCTTGCCGACAGCATGATGTACCGCGCGAAATCGGGCGGCCGAAACCAGGTCGCAGTGCCGAGCGCCGACGATCTCGCCGAGCAATTCCGCAGCGCCGGCGAACACACGCTGCGCATTCTCCGCGCGGTCGAACAGCAGCGCATCGAACCGTTCATCCAGCCCATCCTCGACACGCGCACGAACCGCGTCGTCGCCGTGGAGGTGCTGTGCCGTCTGCGCAGCGAGTCCGGACAGCTGATCGGCGCGCACGATTTCGTACCGGCAGCCGAGCGACTCGGCATCATGCACCGCATCGATCTCGTCGTGCTGCGCAAGGCGATCGAAGCGCTGGCGGCCGAAGGCTTCGACGGGCTGATTTTCGTCAATACCTCGCCGCGCTCGCTGGTGATGGACAAGGTCGTCGAGCAGATGACCGCGATCGTCGCGCGCACCGGCACCGACCCCGCGCGCGTCGTTTTCGAGATCACCGAGCGCGAGGCGCTGCACGACACGGACCGCTTCGATGCGTTCATCGCCGAACTCCGCGCCCCCGGCTTCAAGCTCGCGCTCGACGATTTCGGTTCCGGCTTCTCGTCGTTCCAATACCTGAAGCGCATCCCGGTCGATTTCCTGAAGATCGAAGGCGAGTTCATCGTGAACATGATGACGAGCCCGACCGACCATTCGCTCGTCTGCAGCATGGTGTCGCTCGCGCGCGAGCTGGGCATCCGCTGCATCGCCGAACACGTGGAAACCGGCGCGATCTTCGAGCAGGTCGCGAGCATGGGGATCGATCTCGCGCAGGGCTATCACATCGGCCGCCCGCGCCCCGCCGGTCCGGACGCCGCGAACGGCTTGCTGCCCGCCCTCGCCGCCTGAGGCGGCCGACCGCACATCGGCTTTCGACGCGAAAGCCGGCGCTGAGACGAAGCCGGGCGCCGCCCCGCAGCCTTATCCCGGCTGCCGCCGTTCGGCTCTGCGCGTCCCGCACCTTCCGCTTCATCCTTCGTTGCGACTGGCTTCGCCGCGTCCGCGCAAGCACGCGCTTCACGCGTCTATACTCCGTGCCATGCCCGGCGAAACCGAACTGCCTGCATTGCCCGAGGAAGAGCTGGAAGAGCGCTTCATCCGCTCGTCGGGGCCGGGAGGGCAGAACGTGAACAAGGTTTCCACCGCCGTCGAACTGCGCTTCGATGCGGCGCACTCGCCGTCGCTGACCGACGCGGTCCGCCAGCGCCTGATCTCACTCGCTGGCCGGCGGGCGACGTCCGATGGCGTGATCGTGATCACCGCGCAGCGGTTCCGCACGCAGGAGCGCAATCGCGCCGACGCGCGGACGCGACTGGCTGAGCTGATCGCCCGCGCAAGCGAGCTGCCGACGCCGCGCATCGCGACGACGCCGACGAAGGCGTCGATGAAGCGCCGCCTCGAGAGCAAGCGCGCGCAGGGAGAGCGCAAGCGACAACGCGCGGGGCGGGACTCCCTGGATCCTTCCGACTGACGGAAGGATCCGACCTCGACAAAAAGGGACGGATCGATGAACGAATACCTTCCGCGCCGGCGCGCCGCCGCTTGCGCACTCGCCGCAGTCGTTTTCGGGCTCGCGCCCGGCTTCGCCGCGCAGGCGCGCGCCGAACAGGTCGGCGAAGTCTCGACGGTCTGGAAGCTGATCGGTCCCGATCACAAGGTCGTCGTCGAGGCGTACGACGACCCGCGGGTGGAAGGCGTGACCTGTTACGTGTCGCGGGCCAAGACCGGGGGTCTGTCGGGCGCGGTGGGTCTCGCCGAGGACCGTTCGGACGCGTCGATCGCGTGCCGGCAGGTCGGGCCGATCCGCGTGCGCGAAGCGCTGCCGCGGCAGGAGGAAGTGTTCTCGGAACGCTTGTCGGTGCTGTTCAAACGGCTGCAGGTCGTGCGGATCGTCGATCCGAAACGCAACGTGCTCGTCTACCTGACCTATTCCGACAAGCTCATCGAGGGGAGCCCGAAGAACAGCGTGACGGCGGTGGCGGTCGATCGCGCAACGCCGATCACGTTGCGGCGCTGATCCCGCTGAGCGGGAAGCCTCGCTCCTGCCGCGAAGGCCAGGGCCTAGGTTCGGATCTGCTCGCGCCGGGTTTGGTCGAGACGCTGCTGCCGCCCTTCCACGGGCACGGGCGAACGGTCGCGACGGGCGCGGCGGTGAAAGGCGTATGAGGCGCAGGGTGGGAACAATCCCCGTTCAGCGCAGCCGCTAAGTGGGGATCGGGCTGACCATCTCATTAAAACCGGGAAGCGCAACGGCTCCCCGGCTTCCGACCTTACTGGATGACGCGCACCGCGCCGGCGAAGACGATTTCGCCGAAAGTGCGATTGAGCGAGCTGCTCTTGAAGTCGCGCATCACCATTCCGCTGTCCCAGCTCACCTTGTCGCCGGCCTTGACCTGCGCCTCCGGCGCCGCGACCCACAGCGTCGAGCCGTTCTGCTCGACTTCGAGGTAGCTGTAACCACCGGCGTTTGCGGCGCTCTTCACGACACCGATACTTTGCGCGGAAGCCCGAGCGGCGTCCGAAGCGGTCGTGGGCGCCGCGGCGTGCGGCATCGGTGGCTGGCCGGGCTGGACGCCGTGCGGCGCCACGCCGGTCGTCGCCCCGCCCGCCGGGCCCCATGCATTGACGAACAGGATCTCGTCGAACACGCGACCGAGCGATTTGGCGGTGAAATTGGTCATCACCGCGTAGTCGCCCCACTGCACCGTGTCACCCGGACGGACGTCGATGTGCCCGCCGGCGATCCACACCTGCTGCCCCCCGGTGGTTTCGACTTGCGCATAGGTATAGCCGCCGCCTTGCTCGAGCTGCACGACTTTGCCCGAGTTCGGTGTCGCCGCCGCGCTCGCGACGGGACCGGAAGCGGGCGCAGCGGACGGCGGCGCCTCTGCGGCCGGCGCGACCGGCTCTTCCTTTTTCGAACACGCGGCGAGTCCGACCGATGCGGCGACAGCGAGCAACAACCAACGATTCACAAGATTTCTCCGATTGGGGCAGCACCGGATGGCCTGCCGGGGAAGCGAATTTCGACATTTGGCGCCGTAGTGGCCGAAGCGTGCGGCGGCTGTCGAAAAGCAAGACCCGTTCCCGCGGAAGGCACGCTGCCCCAACTGCCCCAACTGCCCCAACTGCGTTCAGGCGTACAGCGCGGCCGCGTGGTGGCGCACGTGTTCCTCGATGAAGCTCGCGATGAAGTAGTAGCTGTGGTCGTATCCCGGCTGCATCCGAAGGACGAGAGGATGGCCGGCCGCCGCGCAGGCGCCGCGCAGCGCATCCGGACGCAGCTGTTCGGCGAGGAAGCCGTCGGCGTCCCCCTGGTCGACCAGCAACGGCAGGCGCTCGGGCGCATCGGCGATCAGCTCGCACGCGTCCCACCGCTTCCACGCTTCGCGGTCCTCGCCGAAGAAGCGGCCGAACGCCTTCTGCCCCCACGGCACCGCGACCGGGTGCGTGATCGGCGCGAACGCGGACACCGAGAGGTAGCGGCCGGGGTTGCGCAGCGCGGCGACGAGCGCGCCGTGGCCGCCCATCGAGTGACCGCTCACGGCACGCCGCGAATCGACCGGGAGCTCGGCCTCGACGAGCGCCGGCAACTCATCGACGACGTAGTCGTGCATCCGGTAGTGGCGATTCCACGGCGGCTCGCTCGCGTTGACGTAGAAGCCCGCGCCGAGGCCGAAGTCCCACCCGCCGTCCGGGTCGCCGGGGACTCCGGTACCCCGCGGACTCGTGTCGGGCGCGACGAGCGCGACGCCGAGCTCGGCCGCGACGCGGTGCGCCCCGGCCTTCTGCATGAAGTTCTCGTCGGTGCAGGTGAGTCCCGACAGCCAGTACATCGCGGGCACGCGTCCGTGGTCGGCCTGCGGCGGCAGGTAGACCGCGAACACCATTTCGCAGTCGAGGACCTTCGAGCGATGGCGGAACCGCTTGTGCCAGCCGCCAAAGCTGCGGTTCGCGGCGATCTGTTCCAGTGTGGTCGTCATGCGGGCCTCAGAAGTGGATCACGGTCCGGATGCTCTTGCCTTCGTGCATCAGGTCGAACGCGCGGTTGATGTCCTCGAGCCCCATCGTGTGCGTGATGAAGGGGTCGAGCGGGATTTCGCCTTTCTGTGCGCGCTCGACGTAGCCGGGCAGCTCGCTGCGGCCGCGCACGCCACCGAACGCCGAGCCGCGCCAGACGCGACCGGTGACGAGCTGGAACGGTCGCGTCGAGATCTCCTCGCCCGCGCCGGCGACGCCGATGATCACCGACTCGCCCCAGCCCTTGTGGCAGCACTCCAGCGCCGAGCGCATGACCTTGACGTTGCCGATGCATTCGAACGAGTAATCGACGCCGCCGTCCGTGAGGTCGACGATCACTTCCTGGATCGGCCGGTCGTAGTCGAGCGGGTTCACGCAATCGGTCGCGCCGAGCTGCTTCGCGATCTCGAACTTCGCCGGGTTCAGGTCGATGGCGATGATGCGCGAGGCCTTCGCCATCCCGGCGCCGATGATCGCCGCGAGGCCGATGCCGCCGAGCCCGAACACCGCGACCGTCGCGCCCGGTTCCACTTTCGCGGTGTTCAGCACCGCGCCGATGCCGGTCGTGACGCCGCAGCCGAGCAGGCAGACCTTGTCCAGCGGTGCCTCCTTCGGGATCTTCGCGACCGCGATTTCGGGCAGCACCGTGTATTCGGAGAACGTCGACGTCCCCATGTAATGCAGGATCGGCTTGCCGTCCTTCGAAAAGCGGCTCGTGCCGTCGGGCATCAGGCCCTTGCCCTGCGTCGCGCGGATCGCCTGGCACAGGTTCGTCTTGCCGGAGCGGCAGAACTTGCATTGGCCGCATTCCGGCGTGTACAGCGGAATCACGTGGTCGCCGACCGCGACCGACGTCACGCCCGGTCCGATCGCCTCGACGATGCCGCCGCCCTCATGGCCGAGGATCGCCGGGAACACGCCTTCCGGGTCGGCTCCGGACAGCGTGTAGGCGTCGGTGTGGCAGACGCCGGTCGCGACGATGCGCACGAGCACTTCACCGGCGCGCGGCGGTGCGACGTCGACTTCAGTGACTTCGAGAGGCTGTTTCGCGGCCCAGGCGACGGCAGCGCGGGATTTGATCATTTTGGTTTCTCCGTTGGTCGAACGAGGATGACAGCGGTCGCGCCTGCAAGTTGACTGCGCGCCGGCCGCGATGTCGGCGAAATCGCGCGAAGGCGGCATAATGCGCGGCTTCGTCGAAGAGTAGCAGCCCTCGACGAAAGCTTGCAGCGCGGGCGGCGACGTCCGTGCTGCCGGGGCACTTCAGGCCGATCGGTGTATCGGCTGCCCCGCAAGCGGTCCGAGTACCGCACAGAAAGTGGGATGCGCGCAGGCGCAGCCCCGTTTAAATCCCGGCGGCTTCCGCGCCGGGGTGGCTGACATCAATCGGGAGACGACATGTCCGATCTCAGTTGCGCGTCGCGAAGGCGCGCGCTCGCCGCTTTGGGCGGCCTCGCCGCGCTGGCCGCCGCGCCGCCGGCGTTCTCCGCGCCCGCACGCGCTGCCGTCGCTGCCGGCGTCGCCGCGCGCTTCGAAGCGCTCGATCTGCAAACCCCCGCGCCTGCCGCGCTGCGCGCCGCGCTCGAACCCCTGCGCGATCGTCCGGTGCTCGTGAGTTACTGGGCGAGCTGGTGCGAGCCGTGCCGCGCGGAGATGCCCGCGCTCGTCGCGCTCGACGAGGCCGAAACCGACCTCGCGCTCGTCACCGTCGCGGTCGCCGACCGCCTCGCGGACGTGCGGCGCTTCTTCGACGATCACGCGCTCGAGCCTGCCGTCGTCGTAGACCCGGAACAGGCCATCGCCCGCGCGTGGGACGTGCGCTACCTGCCGACGACGCTGCTCCTCGACCGCTCGCACCGCCCGCGCTACCGCGTCCGCGGCGAGCTCGACTGGGCCGATGCCGCGGTACGCCGTCACCTTCGGACACTCGTCGCCGCCGGCGGCGAGTCACGCCAACACTGAGATCAGGATCTTTGCCATGAACCGCAGAAACTTCCTCCGCTCGACCGCCGTCGCGGCGAGCTTCGCCCTGCCCGCCTGGAGCCGCGCCGCCACGCCGGCAATGTCGGGCGCCTTCGCGCCCCATCCGGCCAACGGCTGGCGGATCTTCGAACTGACAACGCACGTCGAACCCGCAGCGAGCGGTCCGACGAGCGTCTGGGTGCCGCTGCCGTCGATCTCCGACGCCGACTGGATCCGGCCGATGGGCAATCTGTGGCGGGGCAACGCGGAGTCGATGACCACCGTCACCGACCCGGAGTACGGCGCGACGATGCTGCACGCCGAGTGGCCCGACGCCGACAAGCCGGTCCTCGAGATCGTCAGCCGCGTCGCGACGCGCGACCGTGCCGTCGATCTTTCCCGACCCGGCGCGGTGCGCTCCTTGCCCGCTGCGGAGCGGGCGCTCTATACACGCGGGACCGAATTGATCCCCACCGACGGCATCGTGCTCGACACCGCGACCGAAATCGTCGGGCGGGCCCGCAGCGACGAGGATAAGGCGCGGGCGATCTACGAATGGGTCGTCGACAACACCTTCCGCAATCCGAAAACGCGCGGCTGCGGCCTCGGCGACGTGCGCACGATGCTCGAAGCCGGCGACCTGTCCGGCAAGTGCGCGGATCTGAACGCGCTGTATGTTGGGCTCGCCCGCGCCGCCGGATTACCGGCGCGCGACGTCTACGGCATCCGCATCGCCGACTCGCGTTTCGGTTACAAGAGCCTCGGCAAGAGCGGCGACGTGTCGAAGGCGCAACATTGCCGCGCGGAAGTCTGGCTCGAGCGCTTCGGCTGGGTGCCGGTCGACCCGGCGGACGTGCGCAAGGTCGCGCTCGAGGAGTCGCCCGGCGGGCTCGCGATCGACCATCCGAAAGTCGTCGCGGCGCGCCGGACGCTGTTCGGTGCGTGGGAGATGAACTGGCTCGGCTACAACTTCGCGCACGACCTGCGGCTGCCCGGAAGCAGCGGTGCCGCAGTGCCGTTCCTGATGTATCCGCAGGGCGAAAGCGCGGGCAGCCGCTTCGACAGCCTCGACCCGGCGGGCTTCCGCTACACGCTGACGGCGACCGAGCTCGGCGCGACCTGAGTTAGCGCGACCTGAGCGACGGCCGCAGCCACGCACGGAAGCGCCGCGCGAATTCCGGCATCGCGGCGCACAGCGCGACCGCGACGGCGGCGTTCAGCAGCGCGCCGACCATCAGCAGCTCGGCGACCGTCAGGCCGGCGGCGAGCAGGCCCGCGCCCATTCCGGCGGCGACGACCATGAAAAGCGCGTTGAGGATGTTGTTGCCGGCGATCACGCGCGAGCGATGGCCCGGCTCCGAGCGCGACTGCACGAGCGTGTAGAGCGGCACGATGAAGAAGCCGCCGAAGGCACCGATCATCAGCAGGTCGAACAGCACGCGCCAGGTGCCGGCCGAGCCGAGCAGCGCGCCCAATGCCAGCGGCACGCCGGACGCTGCGGGGGCCGGGCTCGCCCACCACAGATCGAGCGCGAACAGCGTCAGCCCGATCGAGCCGAACGGCACGAGGCCAACTTCGAGGCGCCTGCCGGACAGCCGCTCGCACGCGAGCGAGCCGACGCCGATGCCGACCGAGAACACCGCGAGCAGCAGTGTCACCGCGTACTCGTCGCCGCCGAGCACGTCCTTCGCATAGCCGGGAAACTGCGCGAGGAACAGCGCGCCGTAGAACCAGAACCACGAGATGCCGAGCACGCCGACGAAGACGTCGCGGTTTTCGCGCACGAAACGCAGATTGCGCACCGTCTCGGTCAGCGGGTTCCAGTTGACCGCGAGCTGCGGATCCGCAGCCGGCGCGTGCGGGATGCCGCGGCTCGCGACATAGCCGAGCACCGCGATCGTGACGACCGCCGCCGACACCCAGGCCGCGCCGTCGGGCAGCGCGATCAGCACGCCGCCGCCGATCGTGCCGAGCAGGATCGCGACGAAGGTGCCCGAGCCGACCAGCGCGTTGCCACCGACCAACTCGTCCTCTTGCAGATGCACCGGCAGCAGCGCGTACTTCACCGGGCCGAAGATCGACGACTGCGCGCCCATCAGGAACAGCGTCGCGAGCATCAGCGCGAGCGAGTCGACCGCGAACGCGACGACCGCGATGCCCATGACGGCGATCTCGAACAGCTTCGTCAGCCGGATCAGCCAGCTCTTCTCGTACTTGTCGGCGAGCTGGCCCGACGTCGCCGAAAACAGGAAGAACGGCAGGATGAAGAGCCCGGCCGCGAGATTGACGAGCACGCCGGGTGAAACCGTGGTGTATCGCGCCGCCTGGAACGTGATCAGCACGACGAGCGCGTTCTTGTAGACGTTGTCGTTGAAGGCGCCGAGGAACTGCGTGACGAAGAACGGCAGGAAGCGCCGTTCATTCATCAGTCTGAATTGGGTGGTCATGATCCTGCCATCGGTTTCGAGCAGCGCGGATTGTGCCACCGCGCCGCCTGCCGACGGCAGGAAACGTCATACCGTCTTGCCGATCCGTCCCATCAGCCCGCGCACGGTCTCGTGCAGATCCGCCGGCAGCACGACGAGCTTCGCGTTGTCGGCCGCGCCCATGCGCTCGATCGACGCAATGTACTTCTCGCCGAGCAGATACATCATCGGTCCGGCCTCGTTGCCGACCGCCGCGGCGACGCGGCGGATCGCCTCGGCCGACGCCTCGGCGAGCATCACTTGCGCGTTCGCGTCGCGTTTCGCGGATTCGAGCCGCGCCTCGGCTTCGAGAATCGCTGACTGCTTCGCGCCTTCGGCGCGCGTGACGACCGCCTTCCTCTCGCGCTCGGCCGCCGCCTGCATCTCCATCGCGCGCTGCATCGACTCGGACGGCTTGATGTCCTGGATCTCGACCGACTTCACCGTCAGGCCCCAGTCGACCGCCTCGTCGGCGATGCTCTCGCGCAGCCGCGCCTTGATCTTGTCGCGCGACGACAGCGCCTCGTCGAGCTCCATTTCGCCGACGATCGAGCGCAGCGTCGTCATGATCAGATTGCGGATCGCTTCCGAAAAATCGGTGACGCCATACACCGCCTTCACCGGGTCGGTGACTTTTACGAACGCGATCGCGTTCGTCAGGATCACCGCGTTGTCGCGCGTGATGACTTCCTGCTCCTGCACGTCGAGGATGATGTCCTTCGTGACGAGCTTGTACGCGACGTTGTCGAGGTAGGGAATGATCAGGTTCAGGCCCGGCTTCAGCGTCCCGTGGTACTTGCCGAGCCGCTCGACGATCCATTCCTCGCCCTGCGGCAGGATGCGCACGCCCTTCGCGAGGGTGACGCCGACGAAAATCAGTACTGCGATGACGACCAGCAAACCTTCGCTCACGTTTTCCCCTTTATGCCTTCGTGACTTTCAAGAAACTGCCTTCGACGGCGACGACCCGGACCCGCTCTCCCGCGGAAATCGCGACTTCCGACAGGCAGACCCATTCTTCCGCGCCGAGCACCGGGCGCTGGAAGCGCACCTTGCCGCGCGAAAATGGCGCGACCGCACCGACGAGCAGGCCAACTTCGCCGATCACGTCGCCGTCCGCGGTGCCGATGCGGGTCTTGTGCAGACCGGGCTTGAAGATGCTGAACCACAGCGACACCATCACGAGCGACGCGACGGTCCACAGCGCGAGCTGCGCGGTCAGCGACAGGCCGGGCGCGGCGAGCAGCACGCCGGCGACGACGAGGCCGCCGAAACCGAACCAGATTATGAAAAACGCCGGGATCGCCAATTCCGCGAGGATCAGCACGAGCCCTGCGATCACCCAGTGCCACCATTCAAGATTCATAACACCCTCCACGCCGCGATTGTATGCGGGCGGACACGGGAGGGGGGATGGATGACGGCCCGGGGTGTGACGGAGTGATCGGCGCGCAGCTTAAGCACGCCATGCGGCGGGGTCTGCGCGCCGTGACCGGCACGCGGTCGACGACATCGAAGAGTTCGGCGGCGAAGCGTTTTTCCGGCACGCCGCCGCGGCTCAGTGCCCCGGCTGCAGCCTCCCGAATTCGTCGCGAGCGCGCGATTCCTTGCGCCACCCGCCATGAGCCGTCGCGCCGCCCGGGAGCGGATGCAGCAGGTTGCCGACGCCGATCGCGGCCGGGGCGGGCGCGAACTGCTCGCGCCCGAACGCGAACGCGAGGAGCCGGCCGACGAGGCGCGGCGCGAGCGTGAGTCCGAGGAACGCCAGCCGCGTCGCGGCGCCGACGACGATCTCGCCGCGCGGGTGCCGCACCGCACGGACCAGCGCGCGGGCAACTTTTTCGGGACTATCGACCGGGCCGACCGGGCGCAGGCCGCGGCCGCTGAAATTCGCCGCCTGGCGCCACAGCGGCGTGTCGACGCACGCGGGCACGACGGTGCACACCTCGACGCGGGCCGTCTCGTCGAGCGCGAACTCCCGACGCAAGCTGTCGGACCACCCGAGGATCGCAAACGTGCTCGCGCTGTATGCGCTCTGGTAGGGCACGCCGACGCGCCCGCCGAGCGATGCGACGTTGATCAGCGTGCCGCGTCCCTGCCGGCGAAACTGCGGCAGCACCGCGCGCGCGCCGTGGATGTAGCCGAAGAGGTTCGTCTCGATGACGCGCCGGTAGGCATCCGACGGGCAGTCCTCGAACCTGCCGACCATCAGGACGCCGGCGTTGTTGATCCACGCGTCGATACGCCCGTAGGTGGCGACCGCGCGGTCGACCAGCCCCCGCAGCGCCGCCTCGTCCGCGACGTCGGCCGCGATCGCGATCGCCTGCCCGCCGCGCCGGCGGCACTCGTCGCTCAGCGCGCGCAGCGCCTGTTCCCGCCGCGCGACGAGGACGAGCTTCGCGCCATGCGCGGCGAAGCGCAGCGCCGCCGCGCGCCCGATGCCGCTCGACGCGCCGGTGATCGCGACGACGGCCTCCTCGATCCGAATAGCCATGATGTCCTCTCCATCGATCTCCCCAGATTGGGGGCAATCGGCGTGCCGTGCACGGGTCGGCATAGGGCTTGTCGTCGCCGAACCGCCGCGACAGACGTTTCGACGCGGCGGGTAAGCGCGTGTCGGCGAGGCGCCAGACGAAAGCGGCGTCGGGTCGGCCAATTGCGCAAACGCAATTCCAACGCCGCGAGTCGCCAGCGCTGCGGGCAGAACCTTTACCATCGCTTCGCCCGCCGCATCGTCGATCGCGTTCGGATCCGGCGCCGCCGCTGGGGAGCCGGGGGCGGTGCTCGCGTCGACGGCGACGCGCATTTCCCGAACGCATTGCGGAGTTCCGACGATTCCTCCCGCGCCGCCCCGAGCAGGCTTAACCCCCTTCCGCCCATCGCAGAAGCCATTCCGACGCCATGACACTTTCACTCAGCCAGATCATCACCCTCGCCGCCGCGTGGCTCGCTTACGCCGTCGTGCATTCCGTGCTCGCATCACTGACCGTGAAGCGGTCGATCACGGCGCGCTTTCCGGGTGCCGCGCACGGCTACCGGCTGCTGTTCAACGCCGTCGCGATCGTGCTCCTCGTGCCGCCGCTGTGGCTGACCTTCGCGTGGCGCGGGCCGCTGTTGTGGAGCTGGAGCGGCGGCTGGGGGTGGCTTGCCGACGGCCTCGCGCTCGCGGCAATCGTGGGTTTCGTTTGGTCGACGCGCTACTACGACATGAAGGTGTTCGCCGGCACCGCGCAGTGGCGCGACCGTGACGCGACGGCGAGCGACGACGGCGCACTGCGGCTGTCGCCGATGCATCGCTACGTGCGGCACCCGTGGTATGCGTTCGCGCTGGTGATCCTGTGGACGCGCGACATGGACGCGGCGCGGCTGACGAGCACGATCTGCCTGACGTTGTATTTCTGGCTCGGCTCGCTGCTCGAAGAGCGCAAGCTGCTCGAATTCCACGGCGATGCGTACGCACGCTACCGTCAGCGCGTGAACGGGCTGGTGCCGTGGCCGGGGAAGACCCTCGGCGCGGCCGAGGCGGACGCGCTGGTCCGCAACGCGCAGGCGACGCACGGGGAGGCACACAACGGTCGGCGCGACCGACCGCGACACCGGCCGGGGTCATCGTCCTGAGCGTGCAGCAGCGGCGCGCGAGGTCGGGATAAGCGGAACCGCTTCGCGCGGCCCTCGCCGACGTCGCACGTCGCAAGATGGCGTCGACGTGCGGGATTCCGGCGCCGCCGCAGGGGAAAAGTACCGAGCCGATGCTCCGGGGGCAGAAAAACGCACGCCCGCACGAAAACGAAGGCCGGCACCGCCGCCGGTGCCGGCCTTCGAATCGTGACGTCGTCTGCGTCAGAACTGCGTCGTGAGCGTCAGCCGCGCGTTGAGCGGCGCGCCCGGGCTGATGTTGTTGTCGCTGTGCGCGGTCGGGAAGTACTCCTTGTCGGTGAGGTTCTCGACGTTGAGCGCGAGGCGGGTCTTGCGGTCGTTGAAGGTGTAGTAGACCGCGCCGTCGACACGGGTGAAGGACGGCAGCTTCACCGCGTTCGTGAAGGACGTGTAGCTCGACGACTGATGCACGACGCCGAGGCCCGCGCCCCAGCCTTGACCGAGATCGAAGCGGCTCCAGATCGACGCCATCGACTCGGGGACGAGACCGACCTTGCGGCCCTTCGGCGCGCTCGACGTCGTCTTCGTGATTTCGGAATCCAGGTCCGCGTAGCCCGCGAACACCTGCCACCACGGCGTCACCTGACCCTGCAGGCCGATCTCGAAGCCTTCGGTGCGCTGCTCGCCGGTCTGCACGAAGAAGCCGGGGTTCAGCGGATCGGCGCTCCGCACGTCCTCGCGATCGAGGCGGAACACGGAGGCCGACAGCGTCAGCGCCTGCGCGAGATCCCAGCGCGCACCGACCTCGTAGTTGATCGCCTTCTCCGGATCGAGGTTTTCGGTGTTCGTCGCAAGGCTCAACTGCTCCCCCGCCGGCAGGAACGAATAGCTATAGCTCGCGTAGTAGGTCTGCGCCGCGCTCGGCGTCCAGATCACGCCGAAGCGCGGGCTCACTTCCTCGTCGGTGCTCGACGTGTCGGCGTTGGCCGCGCGCTTGTCGTTGAAATCGACTTCGAACTTGTCGTAGCGCAGGCCGGCGAGGACTTTCCACTGCTCGGACAGCGCGATCTGGTCCTGCAGGTAGGCTGCGAACGTGTCCGACTCGACGTTGTTGTTCGCATCTCCGCTAGTCGGATTGAAGCTGATCGCCCTCGCGAACGGACTGCTCGCCCGCACCGTGTTCGTACCCGTCGCGAACTGGCCGCTCTTGCGGCGGGTGTCGCTGTCCTGGTAGCCGAGTTCGATGCCGGCGAGCAGCGTGTGCTGCAGGCCGCCGGTCGCGAACTTCGTCGTGAGGTCGGTCTGGTTGAAGACGTTCAGGCGGTCGTTCGAGTTGTTGTAGGCCGAAATCGACAGAGCGCCCGCACCGTTGATCGCGCTGCCGGCAAAGACGTTCTCATAGAACTTGTCGTACTGCGTCACGCGCAAGCTGTTCTTCAGCTGCACGCCGCCGAAGTCGTGTTCGAGGACTGCGGACAGCGCGTCGAAGGTCGTCCGCGATTCGCTCTGATCCGCGTTGCCGAAGAAGCGGCTGTCGCTGTCGTCGAACGGCTTGCCATTGCGCGACGGCACGCCGCGGTCGGCGGTACGCTCGTCGCGGAAATGCTCGAAGCCGATGGTCAGCGCGGTGTTGCCGCCCGGCATGAAGGTGATCGTCGGATTGACGCCATAGCGCTCGAGATCGACACCGTCGCGGAAGCTGTTCGCCTTCTCGGCCACCGCGTTGAGGCGCCACGCGGCGGCCTCGTTGATCTTGTCGCCGACGTCGACGCTGCCGCGCAACTGGTCCCAGCTGCCGACGGTGAAGCTCGCTTCGCCGACATGGCCGAACACCGGGCGCTTCGTCACGCGATTGACGACACCGCCCGCGCCACCGCGGCCGAACACCATGCCGCCCGGCCCTTTCAGCACTTCGACGCGCTCGACGTTGTAGAGGTCGCGGAAGATCTGCGCGTCGTCGCGGATGCCGTTCACGAAGAAGTCCGCGGTCGTGTTGTTGCCGCGGATCACCATCTGGTCGCGGTTGCCTTCGCCCTGCGCGGCGGTCGTGCCGGGCACGTAGCGCATCACGTCGGACATCCCGCGCATCGCCTGGTCCTTGATGACCTCTTCGGGCACGACCGTGATCGATGCCGGCACTTCCTTCAGCGGCGTGTCGGTCTTCGTAAAAGTGGCCGAGCGCGTCGCGCGATAGCCCTGCACCGGCCCGTCCGCACGCTCCGCTTCGCCCTTGACGAGCACCGGGGACAGCACCGCGTCGGCGGCATGCGAGACGTTGGCGGCGCCGAGCGTGGCGAGTGCGCCGAGGACGGCGACGGTCGCCGGCCTCATGCGGATCTGAAACGACATCTGAAACTCCTTGCTGAATTTTGGCTGGCTTGGAGAGATGTCGCCTGGCTTGCCGGGAAAACGGGAGAACCAATCTGGAATGCCCGGGCAGTGCCGTTGCATAAGTGATGGCAGCTCGCATCATAAATGCGAAGCATTCTCAAAGGCAAGGCGTTTCCGGATGTGTTGCGCCCGAACCGGGAACCGTTCCCGGAGCCTAATTCCCTCGCGTAATGGCGGTCTCCGTCCTCGATCGGAGCGCTTCACGTTGCTGGAGGGGCGTGCGCCGCGGAAGCTGCCAGAGCACCAGTCGGCATCGACTGCATCGCTGCAGTCCGGTCGCCGCAGAAACGCATTCGCCCGCGCGCCCTGCAGTCGCTGCGCCGACTTTGCCACGACCGCTGGCCCTCTCGCCCCGACGAACGGAGGACATTCGGATGATCTACGAGCTGTATTACTGGCCGGGAATCCAGGGCCGCGGCGAGTTCGTCCGGCTCGCGCTTGAGGAAGCGGGCGCCGACTACGTGGACGTGGCGCGCGGACCGGACGCGGACGGCGGCGGCGTCGCTGCGCTCACCGCGCTGCTCGACGATGCCGGCTGCGAGCGTCCGCCGTTTGCGCCGCCGTTCCTGAAAGCGGGCGAGCTCGTGATCGGCCAGACCGCTGCGATCCTGCTGTTCCTCGGCCCGCGGCTCGGCCTCGCGCCGCCCGACGAGACCGGACGGCTATGGGCGCACCAGCTGCAGCTGACGATCGCCGACGCCGTCGCCGAAGCCCACGACGTCCACCACCCGATCGCCGGGAGCCTCTACTACGAGGACCAGAAACCCGAGGCGGCGCGGCGCGCGGCGGATTTCACGCAAGGGCGGATGCCGAAGTTTCTCGGCTATTTCGAACAGGTTCTCGCGCGCAACCGCTGCGGCACCGGGTGGGCGGTCGGCGATGCGGAGAGCTACGTCGACCTGTCGCTGTTCCAGCTCGTCGCCGGCCTGCGCTATGCGTTCCCGCACGCGATGGCGGGCCTCGAACCGGCACTTCCGCGCCTCGTCGAGGTTTACGCCCGCGTCGCCGCCCGTCCGAACATCGCCGCCTATCTCGCGTCGCCGCGCCGCCAGCCGTTCAACGAGTCCGGCATCTTCCGCCACTATCCCGAACTCGACCCGTGCCCCCCGCCGGCGCTCTTGTCGTCATAGAAGTGCAGCGTCGGAAAAACGCCGCCCTCGCGCAACTCGAGCATGCCCCACGAATAGCGCGGATTCGTCCGCTTGTCCGTCGGCGAGCCGGGATTCATCACCCAGACCTCCCCGTGACGGGCGCAGTACGGCGCGTGGCTGTGGCCGAACAGGATCACGTCGACGTCCCCCGGCGCGAACGCGTCGAGCGCCCGCGCGAGCGTGGTCCTGCCGACACCGTCGCCGTGCGTCATCCCGATTCTCACGCCGCCGACGTCGAGCACCTTGCGCCGGCCGAAGCGTTGCTGCAGTTCCGGCCCGTCGTTGTTGCCGGCGACTGCATCGAACGGCGCGACCGCGGCGAAGTGTCGAGCCACTTCGGGCGCGGTGAAATCACCGAGATGCAGGATCAGCCCGACCTCCTCGCGGGCGAACCCCTCGCGCAGCGCTCGCGGCAGCGCCTTCGCGAAGTGCGGCATGTGGGTGTCGGAGACGACGGCGATTTTCATGGCTGGCTCAGCGAGATGACCAGGGACTGGAAATTGGCGGCTCCGGACGACGAGTCGGGAGGCCGGGAGTCGGACAGCAGATGCGGCGGGCACGTTCATCGAGCACGCGCCCGTCGAACGGAGGACGGCTGAATGTGCGGACGCTACGCCTTGTTCGGGCCCTCGTCGCGGCTACGCGAGCAGTTCGGCATCCAGACGGAATTCGAGTGGGCCGCCGCCTACAACGTGGCGCCGAGCCAGACAGTGCCGGTGATCCGCGCCGCGCAGGGCGGCCGCCGCGAAATCGTGCTGGCACAGTGGGGACTGCTGTCGTCGCCGGTCCCGGCAATCGGCAAGGAACCCCGGCCGGTGAATGCGAAGCTCGAAACGGCGGCCGGCAAGCCGCTGTTCCGCGCTGCATTCCGGCACTCGCGCGTCCTCGTGCCGGCCTGCGGCTTCTATGAATGGCGGCGCGGGCCGGACTCCAAGCAGCCGTATTTCATCCGCCCCCCGGGCGGCGAGTCGCTGTTCGGCTTCGGTGGCCTCCTCGCGCACCGCGATGGCCCTGACGAGCCGGTGCGATCGTTCGCGATCCTGACGACGGCCGCGAACGAGTCCGTCGCGCCGATCCACGAGCGGATGCCGGTCATCGTCGCGCCGGAGCATTACGCCGCCTGGCTCGACCCGGAGGTCACCGACGTCGACCTGCTCGTCGATATCGCGCAGCGCTACGACCCCGAGCGGATCGAGGCATTTCCGGTCGACCGCGCGGTCGGCAACGCGCGCGCCCAGGGACCGCAACTCGTGGCTCCGATCCTGCCCGCGAAGGACCAGCCGTAGCGTCGACGGATGCAGCATTCGGGCTGCCATCGGGACGTGCGGGGAGTGTCCGGAATCTGCGGGGTGTCGCCTCGCTCGGGCGGTCGAGTCGGCGGGCCCGCTGCGGCAAAGGCCGGAATGGAGCGGGTCTGCGCCTTGCAGCGTGGCGCGCAACGGCGGCGCTGCTCGCGTCATCGCGCGCCCCCCGTGCCACCGGTTCTGGCTTGCCTCGGGTCGCCTCCCCGTATACCCTGCGCGTCGAAAGTAGAACTTAAAATACATCTTTAAAGGAGCCCTCCCCAATGCCCTCCCCTCGCACGATCGAACTCGTCAAGGCCACGGTCCCGGCGCTGCAAGCGCACGGGCTCGCATTGACGACCCATTTCTACGACCGCCTGTTCTCCAACGAGCCCGAGCTGAAGAACATCTTCAACCTCGGCAACCAGGCCGGCGGCCAGCAGCAGCAGGCGCTGGCGCTCGCCGTGCTCGCATATGCGCAGAACATCGAGAACCCGTCGGCGCTGGCACCGGTCGCGTCGCGCATCGCGCACAAGCACGCGAGCATCGGCATCCGGCCGGACCACTACCCCATCGTCGGCCGGCATCTGCTGGCGTCGATCCGCGAGGTGCTCGGCGAGGCTGCGACCGACGAGATCATCGCCGCGTGGGCCGAAGCCTACGGCGAGCTCGCCGACGTGCTGATCGCGGCCGAGACCGAGCTGTACCGCGCGTCCGCGGCGGCGCCGGGCGGTTGGAGCGGATGGCGTGAGTTCGTCGTCGACCGCAAGGTGCGCGAGAGCGAGCTGATCACGTCGTTCTACCTGCGCCCCGCGGATGGTGGCGCGCTGCCGCCGTTCGTCCCCGGTCAGTTCATCAGCATCGTGCTGTACATCCCGGAGCTCGGCGTCGAGCAGATCAGGCAGTACAGCTTGTCCGAAGCACCGAACAACAGCTATTTCCGCATTTCGGTGAAGCGCGAAGGCCAGGACCCGGCGGGTGCGGTGTCTAACCGGCTGCACGACGCGGTCGCGGTCGGCGAAACACTGGCTGTCGCCGCCGTACGGGGACTTCTACCTGCACGAGGAGCGTGACACGCCGGTCGTGCTCGTCAGCGGCGGCGTCGGCCTGACGCCGATGATCAGCATGTTGAACGCGCTCGCGCCGACGCATCGCCGCGCGGTATTCGTGCACGGCGCACGCAACGGACGCGTGCACGCGCTGAAAGGCCACGTCGAGCAGCTCGCCGCCGACCGCGCGCACGTCGAACACGTCGTGTTCTACGACGCACCGGCTGCGGACGACGTCGCGGGACGCGACTATCACTTCGAAGGCATCGTCGACCTCGAACGGATCCGCGCGCGCATCGAACTCGCCGACGCCGACTACTACCTCTGCGGCCCGCTGCCGTTCATGCTGAAGCAGCGCGACACGCTCCTCGGATGGGGAATCCCGCGCGACCGCATCCATTACGAAGTGTTCGGACCGGACCAGCAGATCGCCGCGTAAGCGCAGCCGGCGGCGGCGCCCGCGCGGGCGGCTGTGACCTTCGCAGGACGAGCTCGGTTGCGCGGTGAAGCGGCACGTCGCGGCCGCGCCGCCGCTCGTCCCGCCGCAGGGCCCTGAGCCTGGGCCCGTTCGGGGCCGAGTCGCGATCGATCTCGGCGCTCCGGTCGGACCGGCGGCCACCGCGCACTCGCGCCGTCGTGCCCCGCCTTACAAGCCCTTGTAACTTCTCCCGCAGCGATCTACGTTGAAGCGGGGCGAAAACCAGCAAGCACGCCGCCCGGCCTACGCGCCCCGCGGCCGACATCTGCCCGCCATGGGCACACCCATTGCTGATAGCGAACGGTCTGAGGGCCCGGCGTACCGAACGCGGCCCGCATCCAGACACGTTACACCCCGTTTTAATTGCCAGCTGAGGAGACGTTGAAATGAGATCGCAGCGTGAGCATGGACATGGTCAGCAGGGTTACGACCAGGAACGGTCCGGTCAGCATTCGCAACAGGGCCAGCAGGGCTGGGGCCAGCAACCGCAGCAGAGCCATGGCCAGCAAGGCTACGGCCAACACCAGTCCCAGCAGGGAATCGGCCAGGGCCAGGGTTACGGACAACAGGGCTACGGCCAGCAGGGCTGGGGCCAGCAGCACGAACAAGGGTTCGGCCAGCAAGGCTACGGACAGCAGCAGCCGCAGCAAGGGTTCGGGCAAAGCTACGGACAGCAGGGCTATGGCGAGCACGGTTACGGGCAGCAGCACGAACAGGGCTTCGGGCAGCAGGGTTGGGGCCAGCAGTCCCAGCAGGGATACGGCCAGGGCTACGGCCAGCATCAGCCGCAGCAGGGCTTCGGCCAGAGCTACGGGCAGCAGGGTTTCGGCCAGCAGCACGAGCGCGGCTTCGGTCAGCAGGGCTACGGCCAGCAGAGCTACGGGCAGCAGCAACCGCAGCAGGGCTATGGGCAAAGCTACGGGCAATACCAGCCTCAGCAGGGGATGGGACAAATCAGCTACGGGCAGTACCAGCCACAGCAAGGGATGGGACAAAGCTACGGCCAGCAGCACGAGCGTGGTTTCGGCCAGCAGCAGGGGCATGGCAGCCAGCAGGGCTACGGCATGTCCGGCCAGCAGGATTGGGGTCAGCAGTCGCAGCAGGGCATGATGGGCGGCCAGACCCAGACGAGCAGCGGCTACGGCGGATTCCGCGGCGGAATGCAGGCCGGCTGGGGCCAGACTGAAACCTCACGCAGCCGCAAAGGACCGAAGAACTACGCGCGTTCGGATGAGCGCATCCGCGAGATGGTCTGCGAGCGCCTGGTCGACGAGCAAGGCGTCGACGTCAGTGAAGTCAGCATCGAAGTGAAGAACGGCCGCGTGGAGCTGGAAGGCACGGTGCCGTCGCGCCAGATGCGCCACCGCATCGAAGACATCGTGGACGACTGCTGGGGCGTGCAGGACATCGAAAACCGCCTCCGCGTGCAGACGCAGCAGTCGGGCCAGTCGGGTCAGGAATCGCGCAGCGGCAGCGAACAGGGCCGCAGCGGCTCGTCGTCGGGCGGCTTCTCGGGCCTGTCGGGGTCGTCCTCGACGAAATCGGGCACCGAATCCCGGGGCAAGGGCAAGGAAGAGTAATAGCGCACGCAGCCGGTGCCGCGCCGAGCGGGCCGGCAGTGACGAAAGCCGCAGCGGTCGCTGCGGCTTTTTTTGTGCCGCACCTGGCCATTAGTTGTGCGCTGGTCGTGCGCCGCTCGTGCGTGGCTTGCGGTCGTGGCTTACGGTCATGCCTTCGAGGCCCTGGCCTGAGGTCGTGCCGCGGTCGCCGCCTAGCGCCTGGTTCTGGCGTCACGAGATCTTTCGCCGCAGCTTTTTGCAGCGCCGCGCGTCGCGTCTTTCGTGACGCTCTTCTCCGGGCCCAGGCGCGGCGCTCTTTCGCGACTCCGTCCCCGCCTATCTCTGGCGGGTCTCCCGGCGCGTCTGGGTCGAGCACGCGTCTTCGCGCAGCGCCTCGGCGGTGAGCTGGATTTTCTCCCAGTCGGGGTTGGGCAATTCGTCGAAGGCGTGGCGCAGTCGAGCGCTCCACAGCTTCCGAATGAGTTCGAAATACGCGTTGTCCTCGCGGATCGTCACATGGTGGCCGATCTCGAGCGCGTCGCGCTTGTAGACGAGCAGGTCCAGCGGCAAGCCCACCGACAGGTTCGAGCGGATGCTCGAATCCATCGACACCAGCGCGCATTTGACGGCGTCGTCGAGCGAGGTCTGGTGCGTGACGACGCGCACGATGATCGGTTTGCCGTACTTCGACTCGCCGATCTGGAAGTACGGCGTCTCCTGCGTCGCTTCGGTGAAGTTGCCGGCCGCGTAGATCTGGAACAGCCGCGGCTCCTCGCCGTTCACCTGGCCGCCGAGCAGCAGCCCGGCCGAAAAATCGACGCCGAATTCCTTCAACGCTTCGCCGTCGCGCGCGTGGACTTCGCGCAGGCAATCGCCGACGTGCTTCGCCGCTTCGAACATCGTCGGCACGTTGCACAGGTTGCGCGCGCCGCCGCCTTCGATCCGCTCGCGCAGCGTATTGACGACGGACTGGCTGATCGAGAGATTGCCGGCCGTCATCAGCACCAGCACGCGTTCGCCGCGGCGCTCGAAGAAATGCATCTTGCGGAAGGTGTTGATGTGGTCGACGCCCGCGTAGGTGCGGGAATCCGACAGGAAAACCAGACCTGCGTCGAGACGCATGGCGACACAGTAAGTCATGAGCCCCCCGGTTCGAGCGAGGAAGACGCCGTGCGCGGCCCGCGCGAAGGCCGTCGCGGCGGGATCTCCCGGTTCAACGGATAGTCGGGTACAGCGGACGCTACTTTGTGTTACACGGAACAGGCTGCGCCGTTTAGACCGGGCCGCGGCGGTTTTGTGCAACGGATCTGCGCGTCGGGCGCGAAAACGATCACTGCAATCGCGGCGCCCGGGTCGATTCTGCGCCGATTCCCGGTAATTCGCCGTCGCATTGCCACTCGCTCCGGGCCGAATGCGCGTCGATCCCGCGCCGTCCGTTTCAATTACGCGGCGAACCGGCCTCCGGCGACGGGTGGCGCGGCGCGTCGGACAGCAGTTCCGCGAGGTAGCCGCTGCGCGCGAGCGACACGATCCATGCGAGCGGCACGATGATCGCGAGCGCGACGAGCCCGCGACCTGCAACGGTCTGCTGGTCGAGCAGGTAGAAGTTGCACAGCCGCGCCGGCGCGTCCGTGTAGAGCAGCCCCACGACGGCGCTCATCCACGCCCAGTTGCCGACGAAGAACGCCTGCACGACCGGCGGCGCAGCCCGCCACGACAGCGCCAGGGCAGCGCCGGCCGCAACGAGGGACGCGAACTTCGCGACCTCGATCGCGGGCGACAGCAGCGCCTCGTCGAGCGCCCGCGGAATCATCCAGAACGCGGTGACGAGCAGGAACAGCGTGAAGCCGGCGAGGCCGTGCGCGTTGAACGCCGCGACGCCCTTGCGAGCGCGCGGCGGCAACGACCTGCCGAGCAGCGCGCCGGCGCCGACGAGCAGCGGAAACTGCACGAGCATGTGGCGCGCCATGTCGGCTTCGAGCCAGCCGCGCACCGGCGGCAGCGCGCACGCGGCGATCGTCGCCAGCGCAAGGAGCGCGCTCAGCCGCGGGCTCATCCGCGCGCTCCCCCCGCAAGCCCCGCGGCGTCGTACAACGCCTGGCGGAACTCGCCGAGATCGTGGATGCGCGCGAGCCGCCCGCCGGGAGTGACGACGTGGAGCGCGGCGTTATGCACATAGCCGCCGATCCCGTCCGGAATGACGACGATGCCGAAGCTCGCGAGCAGCGGCGCAAGTTCGCCGGCGTCGGCCGCGGTCGCGAAGCGCCATAGCGCCAGGTCGGCCGCCATCCTCTTCGCGTAGCCGGCGAGCACCGCCGGATCGTCGTGCGCCGGATCGAAGCTGATCGTCAGCAATCGCACGCGGTCCTGCAGGCCCTGCGCGACGATCTCCCGCTGCAACTGCTGGAACTCGTTGCCGAGCACCGTGCAAATCGACTCGCAGCGCGTGTAGATGAAGTCGACGATCGCGATGCGACCGTCGCTCGCTAGGTCCGCGTGCAGCGCATGCACCTTGCCGGCCGCGTCAACGAGCGGGGCGTCCGCGACCTCGATCGGACGCTCGACCGCCGCGAGTCGCCGCGCCGATTCGCTGGTGACGACGCGAAAACCATTCGTCATTTCGGCGAACGCGGCGAGTGCGAAGACTGCGAACAGCGCGACGACGACGACGGTGCGCACTGCCGGCGCCTTACTTCAACGCGGCGAGTTCGGCGCCGCCGTTCCACGGCGTCGTGCGATCGGCGCTCGCCTTGCGCTGGGCCTGCACCAGGTCGGCGGTGACCGGTCCGGCAGTGTTGCCCCACGCGCTGCGCAGGTAAGTCAGCAGCGCGGCGAGCGCCTCGTCGTCGAGCTTGTCGCCGAACGCCGGCATCGCGCCGTTGTAGCTCGCGCCGGCCACCTCGATCGGGCCGGTCACGCCGTGCAGCAGCACCTGGACCAGCTTCCGCTCGTCGCCGGTGACCCACTCGGAGCCGGCGAGCGGCGGAAACACTTGCGGGATGCCGGTGCCGGTCGCCTGATGGCAGGCGGCGCAGTTCGCCGCGAAAATCTGGCCGCCGTCGACCGCCTTCGTCGGCACCGCCGCGAGGACGCCGAGGCCGCGACGGTCGCCGAGCGCCGGGTCGGTGTCGGGTTGCGCGATGTAGATGTAGGACACCGCCCAGATCAGCAGCCCGCCGATCATCGCCAGCAGGATCTTCGGCACCGGGTGCAGCGCTTCGTGCGGGTCGGGGTTCTCACGTCGCTGCGGACTGTCGTTGAAATTTCGTTCGGTCATCGTGGTTTTGGATGTCATTGGGCGGACGCGGGCGCCGCGGCGAGCGGCGCGAGCGCCGGGAAGGTACGGTCGAGCGCGAGCAGGTACGCGACGAGGTCCTGCGCCTCGCGGGTCGCGACGACGACGCCTTGCGCCGGCGCGAACTCCGGCGGCAGCGCGACGACCTTGTCGCCCGGCTCGGCCGCGTCCTTGACCTCGAAGAGGTAGGGGTAGGCCGGCATGATGCTGCCCGGGGCGTACGCGCGCGGCTGGTACAGGTGACCCAGCTGCCAGTCGACGCTCGGCTGGCGCGCGCCGATGTTCATCAGGTCGGGCCCGGTGCGCATCGTGCCGAGCAGGTGCGGCCGGTCGTAGTAGTAGTCGCTCGCGACCGACGGCCGGCCCCAGCCGCGCTCGCCGTCGGGCGCCTGGCTCGGGTCGCGCGGCTGCTGCGAATGGCAGTACATGCAGCCCTGCTTGATGTATTCCTGCCGCCCGCGCAGTTCGACTTCGGTGTAGGGCTTCAGGCCCGGCGTGGGCGGCACGTCCTGAAGCTGCAGGTAGGGCATGACCACGAGCGAAGCGGTCGCGATGGCGAGCGTGACCAGCGCGCCGGAGATGAGTTTGACGCCGTTTTCCATGATTCAGACCGCCTGAACGAGGGGACGGAGCAAGGCGGCTTCGTTGCGCTGCGGCCCCCGACGCAGCGCCATCACCGTGAAGTGCGCGGCAAACACGAGATGACCGAGCGTCATCAGCGCGCCGCCGATCGAGCGGCCCTGCAGGTACGGCAGCGTCACACGCACCGATTCGATGAAGGGCTGGCTGGCGTCGAGCATCGCGAGGCCCTGCAACACGCCGCCGGCCGTCAGCGTCACAAAATAGATCGCGAAGCCGACCGTCACGAGCCAGAAGTGCGCCGCGATGAGCTTGGGATAGGGCCATTCGCGCGACACGATGCGCGGCATCGCGAAGTAGATCGCGCCGAACATCACCAGCGTGACGAAGCCGTACAGACCGAGATGCGCGTGGGCGACGGTGAAATGGGTGAAGTGCGTGACCGTGCTGATGCTGCGCAGCGCCTCGAACGAGCCCTGGATCGAGCTCAGCGTGTACATCATTCCGCCGAGCACGACGAAGCGCAGCGTCGGCGAATGACGCAGCGCCGAGAAGCGGCCGCGCATCGTCAGGTGCTGGTTCACCGAGAACGCGACCACCGGCACGATCATCATCATGCTCTGCACGATCGACAGCGTGACCAGCCACTCGGGCACCGGGCCGCCGACGAGATGGTGGCCGCCGACCTGGCCGTAGAAGAACGCGAGGCACCAGAAGCCGATCAGCGACAGGTTGTACGACTGGATCGGCCGGCCGATGACTTTCGGCAGGAAGTAATAGACCGCGGCGAGCGACAGCGGCGTGTAGAAGAGGCCGAGCACGTTGTGGCCGAACCACCAGTTCATCGTCGCCTGCTCGACGCCGAAGTGCACGCCCGGCAGCTTCGCGACGAGATACAGCACCGGGAACCAGAACAGCGCCGCGCCCATGTACCACACGGACACGTACAAGTGCTCGACCTTGCGGCGACGCAGCGTGAACACCAGCGGCAACCCGATCAGCGCGCCGCCGACCACGAACAGCGTGCCGACCTGCCACGGAATCTCGAGCCACTCCATGCCGTCGTTGATGCCGAGCGCGATGCATACCAGGCCGATCACGAGCCCGATGTTCCACAGCACCGCGCCGGCGATCGCGAAGCGCGCGCCGACGAGCTTGGTCTTCAGCAGCCGCGGCATCATCCACAGCGCGATCCCCAGCGCCGCCATCGGCGCCCAGCCGTACGCAACCGCGTTGAGGTGCAGCGTGCGGATGCGCCCGAACGTCAGCCATGCGTACTGCGTCAGCCAGTCCGGCTCGTGCAGCTTGATCGAGCTCGTCAGTCCGGCGAACGATGCGACCAGCAGCCACAGCACCGCGAAACCGAGCAGCACGAAGGCCGGCCGCGACGCCGAGCGGTCCGCTTCTAGCCGCGCCTGCAGTTCGTCGGCATCCGCTTCCGCGGGTACCGCGGCGGTGACGCTGCGTTGCAGTTCACGTTCGCTCGCGGCCGATACGGCCGGCTCCTCGACCCGGCCGATCTCGCCTTTCGAGAAGATCACCTTCGCGGCGGCCGGATCGGGATCGAGCACGCCCTTGCGCAGGGACCAGATGAAAAAGAGCAACGCGGAGACGGCTATAACAAATGACGAAAGCAGTAAGGTCGGGATGTCCATGGCTGTCGGAGTCGGGGAGAGGGTCCCTTGCGGGGTTTTAAAGATATATTTGGCACGAATGTTATTGCGGTGCACGAGAAAAAGCAATTGACCAAATATACTTCCACGGAGATCGCACCCTTCGCGCGGGGGCGACCGTTCGAGCCTCCCGAAACTGCGTCGCAGCAAGCCGCGCGACACCCGGCGGATCGGCGAGGGCCCCCTTAACCCGCCCGTCTGCAGCCTGCGCATCGACGAAACCCGGAGATTCCCGATGAACCCAGACCCTTCTTCCGCCCTTCACCGGCTGATCGCCGAACAGATGGGCGACGCGCTGATCTACGCGGACCGCGAAGGCGTCATCCGCGAATGGAACGCCGGCGCCGAAGCGCTGTTCGGCTACCCGAAGGCCGAGGCCGTCGGTCGGAGCCTCGACCTGATCATTCCCGAGCGGCTGCGCGCCGCGCACTGGGCGGGTTTCGACCGCGCGATGCAGAATGGCGCGACGAAACACGGCCGGCGCGCGCTCCTGACCCGTTCGATGAACCACGCGGGAGAAACGATCTACGTCGAAATGACGTTCGCGGTCGTCGCCGACGCTGGCCGCGTCCTCGGCTCGGTCGCGATCGCCCGCGACGGCACCCGCCGCCGCGAAGACGAGCGCCGGCTACGCGAATGCGAAGCCGCGCTGGACGTGGGCCGCGCGCCGGAGCAATCGGCGCCGTCGAAGGATTGAATGGACCGATTCGTCGCCGGTAGGAGACGAGCTGCAGGCGACGGGCGACGCCGATGCCCGAGCCACTGGGGTCGGACTTCGCTCCGCTTGTCGGACCTGCGCGTCAGCTCGCTCCGCCGCCGACCGATTCGCTGTTCGCCCGCGTGATCACGAGCTCTTCTGCATCTGCTCGAATCCCTCAGCCGCCTTCTGCACGTCGGGCGGGAAGTCCTCCATTTCCTGAACCTGGCGGATCTCGATGATTTCGTTGTCCGACATCGGGCAGCGCGACGCCCAGTGGATCGCTTCCTGCTTCGAACTCACGCGGATCATCCAGTAGCCGCCGAGGACTTCCTTCGCGTCCGGGAACGGCCCGTCGGTGACCGTCGGCTTGCCGCCCGAAAACGACACCCGTGCGCCCATCGACGGCGGGTGCAGGCCGTCGAGCGCGATCAGCACGCCGGCCTTCTGCAGTTCCTCGTTGTATTGCATCATCGCCTCAACCGCCTTCGCGTCGGGCATCGTTCCCGGCGGCGCGCTCTCGTAGCCCTTCGGGATCACCAGCATCATGAAGCGCATCGCGGCCCCCTCACTGATCCTTCTCGCAGTTGATCATCCACGGCACGCCGAAGCGGTCGGTGCACATGCCGAAACGCACCGCCCAGAACGTCTGCTCGAGCGGCATCATCGCCGAGCCGTTTTCGGACAGAGCGTTGAAGAGGCGCTCGGCCTCGGCGATCGAGTCGACGTTGAGCGTGACCGAGCAGCCCTTGATGCCCTCGTGCGGATACTGCGGCGTCGTGTCGGACGCCATCAGCTTCTGGCCATCGATGACGAGGCACGCGTGCATGATCCGGTCGCGGTACTCGGGCGGGATGTCGCCGCACTCCGGCGACTCGCCGAAGCGCATCAGCGCTTCGAGCTTGCCGCGGAAGCACTGCTCGTAGAACTTGAAGGCCGCCTCGCACTGGCCGTCGAACATCAGGTACGGATTCAATCGCATGATTCGCTCCTTTGCCTGAACGGCGATGTCGCCGGGCCGGTCACGGCTCGAGCCACAGCACCTTGCTGCTTTCCATGTCGAACGGCGCCGAGAAGTGCTCGTGCACGACCTGCCACCGTCCGTTCGTCCGCCGGTAGCCGACCGTCATCCGCATCCAGCCGGTCGTCTCCTTGCCGTCGGGGCCGGTGCCGCCGCATCGGTTCAGCGCATGCGCGAACGCGACGTCCTCGCCGGCGAAGATCTGCAACTCGTGCAGCTCGAACACCGTCGGCCCGGTGCACATCGTCATGCACTTCTCCCAGTGCTTGCGGTACGCGTCGACGCCGCAGAACTGCAGTTGCAGGACCGCGTCGTACGCGACGATGTCCGGCGCGTAACGCGAGACGATGCGCGCAATGTCCTGGGCGCAGACGGCCTGCCGCCAGTCTTCCAGAATCGCGCGGATTTCGGCTTCGGCGCCGACCCGGGTGGCTTCGGCATTCATGATCTGTCCTCCTCCCCCGGAACGGTTGCGGATGCGAGCCTCTCGCACCTTGCCGGCCGTCGCCGCGCCGGCGCGCGCCGCACCGGTTCCGGCGCGGCAATGAGCAAGCGCTCGTCGAAAACGACTCTGAAGACTAGAACAAGGTTCGCGTTGCCGCAGCCCGAGTTTTCGGATTTCCGCGACGATGGCGGCGATCGCGACGATTGCGACGACCGGTACCGTCACGGCCCCCTTCGCCGGGGCCAAATCCGGCAGAGGACACCCAGCCGCGAGCTTCGGAGCGTTGCGCCATGCTCTCGGTTCGACACGCAGCACGGTTTCGCATCGGCCCTCGCCCCACGACAGCGGAAATCCCACATCGCCGACCGATGAGGGACTCCCGCGTGTGTAGCCATGAAAAAAAAAACGGGCGCGAACCGGAAAACCGGTCGCGCCCGTATTCGCCGCCGTCGCGGCGCGGGTCACATCGCCCGCGTCACGCGGACTGCTGGATGCCCGCGACCGCCCAGCCGCGATTGCCCGCGACCGGCTTCGTCAGGTGCCAGCGCTCGTCGAACGCGACCGGCGCCGCGTCCTTCTCCTCGCGGATCAAGCCGTGGAAGCGGACGCTGACGAGGTAGCGCTGCGCTTCCTCGATGCACTCGACGATTTCGGCGTGCAGGTCGACGACCTCGGTGCGCTGCGCGACGTCGCCGCGCTCCTGCAGTTGCAGTTGCAGCTCGGCAAACATCTCCGGCGTGACGAACTCGCGCAGGTCGTCGAGGTTGCCTTCATCGTTGGCCGCCTGCAGCCGGACGAAATTGACTTTCGCCTGGCGCACGAAGCCGTCGGCGTCGAAGCCCGCCGGCAGCGCCGAAGATGGCGAGGCCGAGCCGCCGGCGAGCGCCGCCGCGGCCGCCGGCGGCGCAGACATCGGCATGCTGCCGCCGCCGGCGCCCATGCCGGCGTACTGCATCGCCTGTGGCGCCGCGCGTTTGCGCGTCAGCATGCGGAAGACGACGAACGCGGCCATCACCAGCAGCGCAATCATCAGCATGTTCGCGAACCCTTCGCCGAAGCCGAGGCTCGACGCGAGCGCCGCGAGGCCGAGACCGGCGGCGAGGCCGGCGACGGGTCCGAGCCAGCTGTTCTTCTTCGCCGCTTGCCCGGCCATCGCGCCGGCGGCCGGTGCATCGGCGGTACGGGCGCTCGGTGCGGTGGGCGCCTGCGGCGTCGCGTCGCGCTGCGTACCGAAGGATTTGCCGCCGCCGAGGCGTTTCGCCTCCGCGTCCGGCATCGTCAGCCCCACGCTCAGCACGAGCGCGAAGACGGTCAGGAGGATGCGTTTCATCTAGGTGGGAACTCCAGTGGGTTGAACGGCACGGAACAAGGTTTCAGAAAGCCGTCGGCGACGAGGCCGCGGATGAGGGCGCGGCGCCGAACGGGGCGGCAACGATTTCGCAAAGCTCACGGAGGAATCTTTCAGCCGGCATAAACGCGCCGGTACTTGCGCTCGAGCCGCCGCGCCGCGCTCCTCAGCGCGTCGTCGATCGACTGCAGCCAGTCGCGCGACGTCGCCGCGACGACGACGTCGCCGGTGCCGACGACGTTCAGTCGCACTTCGCAGCGCTTGCCGGCATCGCCAGCGTCGCGCTCGACTTCGGACAGACGGACGACCGCACGCGGAACGAGCCAGCCGAGACGGCGCAGCGCAAAGCGCAGGCGCGCGTGAATCGCTTTGGACAGTCGGCTCGCAGTGCGGCGCGGGGCTTCGACGAGTACCTCCATCGGGATCCTCCTGTGGCAGGACAAGCCACGCACCATACGCGGCCTTTCACTTCCAATGAAGGTGAATTTGTCGTAACTTAGGTTCGTAAAAACGGAACCTAAATGCACCCGGTCAACTTTCGTCATCTCTATTACTTCTGGGTTGCCGCCAAGGAAGGCGGCATCGCGCGCGCGGCCGAGCGGCTCGACATGGCGGTGCAGACGGTGAGCACGCAGGTCCGCGAGCTCGAGCGCTCGCTCGGTCACGCGCTGTTCCGCTCCGCCGGACGCGGCGTCGAGCTGACCGAAGCCGGGGCCGTCGCCGCCCGCTACGCCGAGCAGATCTTCGAGCTCGGCGAGGCGCTGCCGGCCGCGGTGCAGGAGGCAGCGGCGGCGAAGGGCATGCGCCTCGCGGTCGGCATCTCGGACAGCCTGCCGAAACTCGCGGTCCGCCAACTGTTGCAGCCCGCGGTGCAGACGCCCGAGCTGCGGCTGGTGTGCTACGAAGACAACTTCGACGATTCGCTCGCCGAACTCGCGCTCCACCGCCTCGACGTCGTGCTCGCCGACCGTCCGGCGCCGCCGAACCCGAACCTGCGCCTCTTCAGCCACCGGCTCGAAAAGACGTCGCTCGCGTGGTACGCGCCCCCCGCGCTGCTGGAGGGCGAGAACGTCGAATTTCCCGCGTGTCTGGGGCGGCTCCCGGTGCTGATGCCGACGACGCGTTCCGCGGTGCGCGCGCGCCTCGACGACTGGCTCGCGCGTCATGGCATCCGCCCGAGAATCGTCGGCGAGTTCGAGGACAACGCGCTGCTCGCGACCTTCGGCGAAAGCGGACTCGGCGTCTTCCCGGCGCCCGAATGGTCATCCGACGAGCTCACTCGCCGCCGCGGCCTGACGCTCCTCGGCCGCTGCCCCGACGTCGTCGAAAATTTCTACGCGATCCTCGCCGACCGCAAAGTCGAGCACCCGGCGATCCGCAAGCTGCTGGCGCGGGCCGACAGCGCATCGGCTAGATCCGCCGGCACGGCGGGCGCCGCGCAAGATCCCGCTCCGGGCGCTGGAGGGCAGGCGTAGGTCGTGCGAATCAAGGGCGACGCCGGCGCTCGGTCCAGGCGCAGCAGGCGTAGACCGGCAAGCGAAACGAAATCCGACGTGCGCGGCTTCCGCACGCCTCCCGCCTGCGGCTCACGCCCGCGCCCGTCGCCGCAAGCCCGATCCGCAGGTCCAGCGAGAACAGCGGAGTCCGATGACCGATCCCCGTCCCGGTCCGCAGCGTCGGCGCCGCGGCTCAAACCGTCACGAGAACATCGCACTGCGACTCGGCGAGCACGTGCTTCGTGACGCTGCCGACCAGCAGATCCTCGATCGCGCTTTCACCATGCTTGCCGATGACGATCAGGTCGCAGTCGTGCTCCTGCTCCTGCTCGACGACGTTGCGCGACGCATCGCCGTGGACGACGACGAGCCGCGTCGTCTCCGGCGCGAGCCCCGTGTCGTCGCGCAATTGCCGCAGTTTCGCGAGCGCGTCCTGCTTCGCGGCGACGCGGTAGCGGTGGATCAGGTCGGCCTCGACGCCCGCCAGCCGCAACTTGCCCTCGACCGGGACTTCGAACGCGTGCAGCAGCACGATGATCGCGCCGGGGGCGACGGCTTGCGCAGCCTGCACCGCACGCGCCGAGTACGCCGAGAAATCGACCGCCACGAGCAGGGTGCGGTAAGGCTCGTGCGGCGGCTGCTTGACGACCAGCATCGGTCGCGTCGTCTTGCGCAGCATGCGTTCGGCGGTCGAGCCGAGCAGCAGGTGGCGCATGAAACTGCTGCCGCGCGCACCGAGGACGAGCAGATCGACCGCTTCGGCCTGCGCGGTCAGTTCCTGGATCAGCGGCCCGGTCGCGACCTGCACGCCCGCGGTGACGCCGCGGTGCTTCGACACGGTCGCACCCAGCTTGCGCAGTTCCTCCCGCGTCGCGTCGAGCACGCGCTGCTCGAGCTCCGCGGGCATGTCGGCGACGAGCTGCCGCAGCTTTTCGATCGGCGCGGGATTCACGACGTGAAGCAGGTCGACGCTCGCGCCGAGTTCGTGGGCGAGGAGCGCGGCGCGTTCCGCGGCATGGCGCGCCGGCGCGGAAAGATCGGTCGCGGCGAGCAGGCGCTTGAAGGGAGTCACTGCGAATTTCTCCATTCGACGTTTTTTGGAGGACGGCCAGGGTCCGCCGGGTTGATCGTAGCGGCGGTGGGCAGCCGTACGGTGAGAATCGGCCTCGAACGTCCGTCGCCGATCTCGCCGCACCGGGCCGGTCCACAGTTTAGCCTTCCGCTGGCGATCTCCCGAACGGGCGCGCGTCCCATGACGTAATCATTCTCGGGCTTGCGACGCTCGACGAACGTTGACGGCGCTCGCCCGCGGCCTGCGGTTGTCGGACGGGGAAGGGCGACAAGCGATCCCGCAGCCCGCGGGGCCGCCGGACGAATGATGCTGCGCTACTCATTTTCGGTCCGCTGGCGACGAGGAGGCTTGTCGCGCCCGCCCCTTCTTCGCTACCCTGCATTGCGTTCGAATTTGCCGTGGTAAGGTTCGCGGTCACTTTCGTCGCGCTGCGCGGGTGAGGATCGGGACTGCCGTCGCGTCCGTCCGTGCTGGTCGAATAGTCCCGCTGAATAGTTCGTTTCCCGCTCACGGCCGATGCTGCTCGCTTCTCTCGTTTTCGTTCCCTTCATCGGCAGCCTGATCGCGGCCCTGCTGCCGCAAAACGCGCGCAATGCCGAGGCGTGGCTCGCGATCGGCGTGGCCGGCTGGGGCCTGCTAGTCGCCGCGCTGTTTTACCCGGAGATCTCGGCCGGCGGGATCCTGCGCGCGGAGTTCGACTGGCTTCCGGCGCAAGGTCTCCATTTCCTGCTGCGGGTCGACGGGCTCGCGTGGGTGTTCACGCTGCTGATGCTCGCGATCGGCCTGCTGGTGATCGTGTATGCGCGCTACTACATGTCGCCGGAAGATCCGGTGCCGCGCTTCTTCTCGTTCCTGCTCGCCTTCATGGGGTCGATGCTGGGCATCGTGCTGTCGGGCAACCTGGTTCAGCTGGTGGTGTTCTGGGAGCTGACCAGCCTGACGTCCTTCCTGCTGATCGGATACTGGCATCACCGCGCAGATGCGCGCCGCGGCGCGCGGATGGCCTTCACGGTGACGGCAACCGGCGGGCTGTGTCTTTTCGCCGGCGTGCTCGTGCTCGGACACATCGTCGGCAGCTACGACCTGGATGCGGTGCTGGCGGCGGGCGACACGGTTCGCGGCCACGACCTCTATCTCGTCGCGCTGGCGCTGATCGCGCTCGGGGCGCTGACGAAGAGCGCGCAGTTTCCGTTCCATTTCTGGCTGCCGCACGCGATGGCCGCGCCGACGCCGGTGTCGTCCTACCTGCACTCCGCGACGATGGTCAAAGCCGGCGTGTTCCTGCTCGTGCGGCTGTGGCCGACGCTGTCGGGAACACCGGAATGGACGTGGATCATCGGCGGGGCGGGTGTCTGCACGATGCTGCTCGGCGCGTTCATCGCGATCTTCCAGCACGACCTCAAGGGTTTGCTGGCGTATTCGACGATCAGCCACCTCGGCCTGATCACCGTGCTGATCGGGATCGGCACGCCGCTGGCGATGGTCGCGGCGCTCTTCCACATCCTCAACCACGCGACGTTCAAGGCTTCGCTGTTCATGGCGGCCGGGATCATCGACCACGAAACCGGCACGCGCGACCTGCGCGTCCTCGGCGGGCTGCTGCCGAAAATGCCGCACACGGGAGTGCTCGCGATCGTCGCCAGCGGCGCGATGGCGGGCGTGCCGCTGCTGAACGGCTTCCTGTCGAAAGAGATGTTCTTCGCCGAGACGATCCTCGTCGGCGGCGACCGGAACTGGTGGATGTCGGTGGCCGCGGTTGCGATGGGCATGTTCGGCGTCGCGTACTCGCTGCGCTTCATTTCGATCTTCTTCGGCCGGCCTTCGGAGGAGCTGCCGCGCGAGCCCCACGAGCCGCCGCGATGGATGCGTTTCCCGGTGGAGCTGCTGGTGCTCGCCTGCCTTGTCGTCGGCATCATTCCGGCGCGCAGCATCGGGCCGATCCTCGATATCGCGGCCACCGCGACGCTGGGTGCGGACACGCCGCGATACGACCTCGCCGTCTGGCACGGCGTCAATCTGCCGCTGATGATGAGCATCGTGGCGCTGCTCGGAGGCGTGAGCTTCTACGTCGTGCTGCGTCGGCACTTCAACCTGCGGCAACGGACGAGCGTGCCGGTGATCAACCGCTTCAACGGCGCCCAGGCATACGAGACTTCGATGGCGTACATCACGCGTTCGGCGGGATGGCTGCTGCGCCACCTCGGCACGACGCGCCTGCAGCCGCAGTTGCTGATGATGATGCTCGCGCTGCTGGTCGTCCCGCTGCTGCTGGCCGGCGCGCCGCCGCAGTGGACGGTGCTGCCGGTGCAGGGCTTCGACCCCCTCTTTGCCGGCATCTGGGTCATCGGCGGGACCTGCGCGATCGCGGGCGCGTGGATGGCGAAATTCCACCGCCTCGCCGCGCTGATGCTGATCGGCGGCACCGGCATCGTGACCGCGGCGACTTTCCTGTGGCTGTCGGCGCCCGATCTCGCGCTGACCCAGTTGATGGTCGAAACCGTCACGACGGTGCTGATCGTGCTCGGCCTGCGCTGGCTGCCGCCGCGCATCGAGCCGAAAGTGCTCCAGCTCAGCATTCCGCGCAGCGTGTGGCTGCGCCGCTCGCGCGACATGACGATCGCGGTCGTCGGCGGCCTCGCGATGGCGGCGCTGACTTACGCGGTGCTGGTGCGCCCGGCGTCGGACACGATCGCCGACTTCTTCCTGCTCAACGCGCTGAGCGGAGGCGGCGGCAGCAACGTCGTGAACATCCTGCTCGTGGACTTCCGCAGCTTCGACACGCTCGGCGAGATCACGGTGCTCGCGGTCGTCGCGCTCACCGTGTACGCGCTGCTGCGCCGCTTCCGGCCCGCGCCCGACAGCGCCGAGATTCCGCCGCAGCAGCAGAACGAACTCGATCCCGCCTCCCGGCAGACGCCGGCCGAGCAGGCCAACCGTGGTTACCTGCTGGTGCCCGGCATCTACCTGCGCCTGCTGCTGCCCTTCATGGGGGTGATCGCCGTGTACTTCTTCATGCGCGGGCACAACCTCCCCGGCGGCGGCTTCGTGGCCGGCCTGATCTTCGCGGTCGCGATCCTCGTCCAGTACATGCTGGCCGGCACCGTCTGGGTCGAGAGCCATCTGAGCCTGCGGCCGCACCGCTGGCTCGGCTCCGGACTGATCCTCGCGTGCGCGACCGGCCTCGGCGCCTGGTTCTTCGGCCATCCCTTCCTGACCACGCACACCGCACATGTCGATTGGCCGGTGCTCGGCGAACTGCATCTGCCGAGCGCTTTCGTGTTCGATCTCGGCGTGTTCACGGTGGTCGTGGGGACCACGATGCTGATGCTGGTCGCGCTGGCGCACCAGTCCCTGCGGGGCCACCGCGTGCCGGTAAATGGGGCACCCGACGTCGAGCGCCCGACGCCCGGCGGGAGAGCCGCCTGATGGAAGCGGTGGTTGCGATTGCGGTAGGCGTGATGTTCGGATCGGGAATCTGGCTCATCCTGCGCCCGCGGACCTTCCAGCTCATCACCGGGCTGCTGCTGATGTCCTATGCGGTCAATCTGTTCATCTTCGCGATGGGGCGGCTGTGGGTCGACCGGCCGCCGATCACGCCCGGTCCGACCGTCGATCCGGCGCAGTTCGCCGACCCGCTGCCGCAGGGGCTGGTGCTGACCGCGATCGTGATCGGCTTCGCGACGACCGCGCTCTACCTCGTGATCATGATCGGCGCGCGCGGCCTGACCGGCAGCGACCACGTCGACGGCGAGGAGCCCCGCGAATGAGCGCGCTGCCCTGGCTGCAACATCTCATCGTCGTTCCGGTCCTGCTGCCGCTGCTGGTCGGCGCCGTCATCATCCCGGTGACGCAGCGGCGTCACACGCTGAAATTCGCGTTGAGCCTGTCGAGCAGCGTGCTGCAGTGGCTGGTGGCCATCGTGCTGCTCGTGACCGTCGATGGCGAGCATTGGCCGAACGGCATCGGCGTGTACCTCGCATCGAACTGGGCGGCGCCGTTCGGCATCGCGCTGATGGTCGACCGGCTCGCGGCGCTGATGCTCGTGCTGACCGCGACGATCGCGCTCGCGGTGCTGGTGTTCTCGGTGCAGCGCTGGGACCGCGTCGGCGTGCATTTCCACACGATGTTCCAGTTCCTGCTGATGGGGCTCAACGGGGCGTTCCTGACGAACGACCTGTTCAATCTGTTCGTGTTCTTCGAGGTGATGCTGGCCTCGTCCTACGGGCTGGTGCTGCATGGCTACAACCTGCGCCGCATCCGCGCCGGCATGCAGTACATCGCGATCAACCTGGTCGCGTCCTTCATGTTCCTGATCGGCGTCGCGCTGATCTACGCGGCGACCGGCACGCTGAACATCGCGGACCTGAGCGCCCGTGTCGGCCTGCTCGACGCGCAGGACGCCTATCTGCTCTCGATCGGCGCGAGCGTGCTGGCGCTCGCGTTCCTGACGAAGGGCGCGATGTGGCCGCTCGGCTTCTGGCTGCCCGGCACCTATGCGTCCGCGTCGCCGCCGGTGGCCGCGATGTTCGTGCTGATGACCAAGGTCGGCGTGTATGCGGTGTTGCGCGTGTGGCTGGCGGTGTTCGGGAGCGAGGCGGGGGATCTCACCGGCTTCGGCTTCGCGGCGCTGACGCTGGGCGGCATGGCCACGCTGATGTTCGGCGCGATCGGGATGCTCGCAAGCCAGGACGGCGGGCGCATGGCGGGTTACGGTGCGGTGGTCTCGTCGGGCACGGTGCTCGCGGTGATCGGCCAGTCCGGCCCGGGCGTGCTCGCGGCGGGGCTGTACTACCTGCTCGGCTCGACCTTGGCGATGGCAGCCTTCATGTTGCTGATCGAGCTCACCGAGCGGATCCGGCCGCCCGGCGCATCGCTGCTGGCGATCACGATGGAAGCGTTCGCGATCGAGGACAAGCCGGAAGACCCGGTCGGCGTAGGCATCCCAGGCACGCTGGCCTTCCTCGGCCTGAGCTTCGCGGCGTGTGCGCTGGTGATCAGCGGCATGCCGCCGCTGTCGGGATTCGTCGCGAAGTTCAGCCTGTTTCATGCGCTGCTCGAGGCGTCGGCCGGCCAGCCGGAAGGCGTGCCGGCGACGACCTGGGTGCTGATCGCACTGGTCATCGTGGCCGGCCTCGCGGCGATCATCGCGCTGATGCGGCTGGGCGTGCGGACCTTCTGGGCGTCGGGGGCGGTGACGCCGCCGGCGCTGCAATTCTCGGAGGCGGCGCCGGTGACCGCGCTCGTGGTGCTGTGCGTGCTGCTGACGGTTCAGGCCGGACCGGTGTTCAACTATCTGGGCCGCACGGTCGACGGGCTGTCGCGCAGCGGCGACTACACCGAGCGCGTGCTGGGCGAGCCGCCCGTGAGGCGCGCGCCGACCGACGGAGGCCCGCGATGAGCCGCTGGCTGCCTTCGCCGCTGCTGTCGGTGTGTCTGCTGCTGATGTGGCTGCTCCTCGTCCAGAGCGTCGAGCCCGCGCACTGGCTGCTCGGCGGCCTGCTCGGGTTCATCGCGCCGCTGCTCGCGTGGCCGCTGCAGCCTCACGGGCATCCGCGCATCGCCCGGCCGTTGGCATTCGGGCGGCTGTTGTGGCTGTCGGCGATCGAGATCGTGCGCTCGTGCTTCAACGTCAGCAGCATCATCCTGTTCCGCCAGTCGGCCGAGGTGAATTCGCAGTTCGTCCGCGTGCCGCTCGACCTGCACGATCCGCACGGCCTCGCGTTGCTGTCCTGCCTGATCAACTCGACGCCGGGAACCGTCTGGGTCGAGATCCTGCCCGACACCCACGTCCTGCTGCTGCACGTGTTCGACCTGCACGACGAGCAATGGTGGATCGATACGATCAAGGCCCATTACGAGCAGCCGATCATCGAGTTGTTCGAACCCGCCGCATTGGCGAATCGAGGAGAGAAGGCATGACGACCGCGACGCTGCTGTCCGCCGCGATAATCTTCGCGCTCGCTTGCGTGGTGCTCGCGATGGTTCTTTGCGCCGTGCGCCTGCTGATCGGTCCGTCGGCGCAGGACCGCGTGCTGGCGCTCGACACGCTATGGATGTGCACGATGCTGCTCGCGCTGATGCTCGGCATGCGATACGGCAGCGAGATCTACTTCGAGGCGGCGCTGCTGATCGCGCTGCTCGGCTTCGTATCGACGATCGCGCTGGCGAAATTTCTGATGCGCGGCGAGGTGATCGAATGAGTTTCGCCGAAACGCTCCCCTGGTGGGCGGCGCTGCCCGTGGTGTTCCTGCTCGTGCTGGGCGGCGTGATCTCGCTGGTCGGCACGCTCGGGCTCTTGCGGCTGAAAACCTTTTACCAGCGCATCCATGGCCCGGCGATCACCGTCACGCTCGGCGCCGGATGCATCCTCGTCGCGTCGATGATCTATTTCAGCGTCGCGCAATCGAGGCTGGTGATTCACGAACTTCTGATCGGCCTCTTCGTGCTGATGACCGCGCCGGTCGTCGCGATGCTGATCATGCGTGCCGCAGTCTATCGCGACCCACAGCGCGACCGGTCCGGGGAAGCGGACGATCCGGGCGCGGAAACCAGTGGCTGAAGAAGGGGAGCCGCGGCCCGCGGTCCTCACCCAAGCTGCGTAGAACCCGGGCTGACCGCGTTTTCGCGGCGCCGTCCGCCTTCAGTCACATACGCGTCCGCGCCGGCAACGCCTCCCTCCCGCGAGGCGTGTGCGCAGGTCCGAGACTTTCGTCCGCGTCGCCTTCGACATCCCTCCCGCATAATCGCGGGCCAAGCGCGCCATCGCGCATCGTTCCCAGTTCGGCCGGAGAAAAAGAAGATGTCGAAACGCAAGGTCCTGCTGCTCGCGATCGGCCTGCCCCTGTCGGTCAGCGCACTGGCCGCCGGCGGCGGGCGCGCGAAGTTCACCGAGATGGCCGCGAATCTCGCCTCGCTGATCGGCGCCGCGGATTACTGCGGCAGCAACCGCGGCCAGACGCTGCTCGATGCGTTCGCGCGGGGCCTCCCGCATTTCGACCTCAGCCGCGCCGACATCGACGCGGTGCTCGTCGCGATCGACCAACCTCGCCGGCAGGCGCGCGAACAAAGCGCCGCGACTTTCGCCAATCGCCCCTGCCCGGCGCAGACGCGCGAGAAGATGCAGCAGTCGCTGCAGGAGATGGAAAACGCGTGGTACCGCGTCGTGCGCAACGAAACCGGCGCCGACCTGCAGGCCGCAGCGCCGGCGCCGGTGCCGGTGCCGGCGCCCGTTTCGGCAGGAAGCGCCGCGCCGCCCCCCGCGCCCAACTCCACGCCGTGTGTCAAAGGTCGCGCGGTCAGCGTTCTGTATGGCGGCCAATGGTATCCCGCGAAGGTGCTCGACGGACCCGACAACATGGGCAGCTGCCTCGTCTCCTACGACGGCTACGGGTCGAACTGGGACGAATGGGTCAACGCCGCACGCATGCGGCCGGTCGGTGGCAAACAGGCAGCGACGCCCACAGCCCGCCCCGACGCTTCCACGACCCCCGCAGCCGGCGGAGCAAGCGCGATTCCGCCCGGAAAGTACGGCTGCTACACCTTCGACAACGGTCAGCTCAACTACACCTACACCGACGTCGTCGTCCAACCCGGCGGCCGCTACGCCGTCGGCAATGACATCGGCAGCTACACGCTCTCCGAAGGCGGCGCAATGCGCTTCACCGGCACGATGGCAAACGCCACCGGCAAGTTTTCGGTGAAGAACGGCGGCAAACCGCAGATCGACCTCGTGTTCAACGGCGACGCGCGGGCGTCGATGAGTTGCCCGAAGGGGCGATGAGCCGAGGCGTCGCGAGTAGCACGCACCCCAAAGTTATTTTTCCGCGCTCGCGATAGCGATCGAACGGATGCTTCGATTCAAGCGCGCTCGCCCCGACTCGTCGTCGCTACAACCCCTCGACTCGGATCCGCACCCGGATTCGAGGAACAAGCGCCAACCGCCTGACCGCAATCGGCCTCCCCCAGCGCAGGAGTGACGCAAATTCAGGTCATCCACTCGACTGTCATTTTTTGTTTATTATTGCGCCTGTTCCACAGGAATTTGAGCCGGACGTCTGCCAGCACACAGTCTCGCGATTGCTGCTAGCCAACGTCGCCCTTCTTGCTGCTTGACGTGGAACGAATGACTTTTATTCAACGGAAAAAGGATAAGACATGAGTGAATTGGTATGCCCGCACTGTAGAGAATCCGTTCCTCGTGGCGCCACCGTATGTCGTGGATGCCAAGCGGAAATAGAGTACGGGGCCCCTTCAGCTCTCTATTTCATCTTGCTGATTGCAAGCGTATTTGCAGGCGTCAAAATATCGGGTGTCGTTCCGGCAAGTTTATCGCTGCTCGGTTGGCCCGCAGGTATCACCGTTCTCGTCGGCGCTGGCGCGCTATTGAGAAGAATGTTCGCAGATCGGGCTAGTTTCAAGCGTATCTACAAGACCAGGTAAAACCGAACCTCTGCGGCGCTCCTGCACCCGCCGCCCCCGTTTCAGGTCCGCTTTGGACCTCGGAATTCCCGAGATCAGCGGGTTCGCGAGTTCGGTTCTTTAACGTCAATTGGCAAATCGATTATGCATCGTTGCACCTTCGAACTGAACGACAAGCCGATGAGCTCCTTCAATTTAGGCGGACTGTCTTTCGATGCCTTCTCCGGCTTGAGCCCACACATCAACAAGAAAGTTTCGGCTTGTCTCGCAAACGAAGGACCTATCCCGCCCGGAATCTACTACATTCTCGACCGCAAATCCGGTGGCTTTCTTGGCTCCTTATTGGACCGTCTCAAAGGCCGATCAGACTGGTTCGCGTTGTATGCAGAGGATGCTGAAATCGATGACGCGACATACTGCAGAGAAGTTTTGCGCGGCAACTTTCGGCTTCACCCGAAAGGGATCTACGGAGTCAGCAAAGGTTGCATCGTGATCGAAAAACAGCACGAGTTCCATTTCTTGCGCAGCATGTTGCGGAGCGTGAAACCCCGCGCCATTCCGGGCAGCGAACTCCATGCGTATGGGAAGCTAGCCGTCCGATGAGACGTCGCTTATTTGTGATGTCGTTGTTTTTCGCATGGCTGACGGTTTCCTCACTCATTGCGCATCTTTGGGTAACCAACCCTGAAACGTTTCCTTCTTTACCCCGGTCCTTTTGGACTTGGACGGATTCTTATTATCGCTCCGCTAACGCGGAGGAAATTTCCGATCTAGAGTTTGTGGTCGCATTCTCGATCTCGGCGATTTCTGTGCTGATTGCTTGCTCCGCTGGCTATGCGTTCTTCCGGACTCTTCATTCGAAGCGCGCGCAGAAATAGAATTCGCAGTATTTTCAACGGCTCGCAACCATTCTCGCCATCGAGCATTGGGACAAGAGCCTCGGCGTACGGCTGCCACCGGCCGACGTACGGGCGGCTCGTCTAAACGGATCATGGTCGAGGATGACCGCATCGACATCACTCAACTTGCGCAGGCGAACCTGAAAAACTAAACCAGGGTCTTACGCCTTCGATCCGGAAACGCACTGCGGCGAGGCCATGCTCCCCGGCCCAGCCATCGAGGCCGAGGGTCGATAAGCAATTGCGGCCGAGGCGCGGACCGTACCGGCCACGACAGGACGATCCTTACGCCCGGGCGGATCAACACGGGACGGCGTCAGGCTCGCGTGCCGCGCGTGGTTCATGTGGATCGCCTGCCCCGACTTCATGCGCTGGCGCTTGCGCTCGCAGACGCCGTCGGCGCAGTGGACGATGGGTTTGGTCGAACGGTAGTTCGGCCAGCGCGTAACGACGCGCCGCGTAGTCGGTTTCAACTTGGCAGGTGTATCGCGCGATCCCGCCGTCGAACGCATAAATGTTCTGGTCGTCGGCGACCACCGTCAGCGAGACGCGGTCTTCCTCGGTCTGCAGCGTGCTCCCCGCGGCCGCGCCGATGAGTTCATATCGACGCCATTGATGTCGTGGTATTCGTCGACGAGCACGAAGCGCAGGCCGGAGGGCGGACGGTGGGGCTCAGCGACGTCGCGGCGCAGACGTTCGGCGGTTTTCGCGGGGCAGATCGGGGCTTCCGACCACAGCGCGGTCGGCGGCGGTTTCACATGAGCTTTCCTAAGCCTCGCCGTTAGAAACGATCGTTTTACGCGGATCGCCGGGCGGCCTACGATAGCCCCGCTCACTCGAAGATCCGAACGGAGGCCCACCATGTCCAAGCATTACACGCACATCGACTGGCAGCGCGCGCCGCACGCGGCCGACGCCGGCACCTACTCGCGCAACCACGTCGCGACGCTCAACGGCAAGCAGAAGGTGTCGCTGTCGGCAGCGGTCGACTACAAGGGCGACGCCGCGTGCGCGGATCCCGAGCAGCTGCTGCTGACCGCGCTCGCGAGCTGTCACATGCTCACCTTCCTCGCGATCGCCGAGCTCCAGGGCTTCCGCGTCGAGGCTTACCGCGACGCGCCGGTCGCGCACCTCGAGAAGAACGCCGAAGGCCGCATGGCGGTAACGCGGATCGAGCTGTCGCCGCAGGTGCGCTTCGCCGGCGACAAGCAGCCCGACGACGCGGCGCTCGCGCGCTTGCACGCGGGCGCGCATCGCAACTGCTTCATCGCGCATTCGATCAGCGCGACGGTGACGGTGACTCCGCTTACCGAACCCGCCTGAGGTCTTGCTCGCCGACAAGACGAGCCGACCGGGCGACGGGGCGTCGTCACCCACCCGCACGCGTTAGGATGGCGCGATGAAACGAATGCCTCCCTCATCGCTCGATGTCGCTCAAGCCGCGGCCGGCGAGGCGCTGGAGCCGTCCAGCGCCTGCACGCCGCGCGCAGCCGCGCCGCGCATGCCGCCGCTGATTGCGCTCAACTACTTCGAGGTCGCGGCCCGGCTCGGAAGCTTCGCGGCGGCGGCGAAGGCGCTGCATGTGTCGCCGGCCGCAGTCAGCCATCAGATCAAGGCTCTCGAAGACCACCTCGGCATCGAGCTCTTCGAGCGCCACCACCGCAAGGTCGTGCCGACCCGTGCCGCGAAGGCCGCGCTGCCACGGCTGCAGGAAGGCTTCGCCGCGCTCGGCGAGGCGGTCGAGCGGATGCGCGCGCACGGCGACGAACGTTGGGTCATCACCGTGTGCGCCGAGCCGCTGTTCGCGACGAAATGGCTGGTGCCGCGACTGCACCGGTATTACGCGCGTTGCCCAGAGGCCGAGCTGCGGCTGCAGGCGAGCCTGAGCTCGGTGGACGCCGAGCCGGGCGGGCCGGTGACGGCGGCGGCGTTCCAGGGCTCCGGCATCGACCTCTCGGTGCGACTGGGTTACGGCCGTTACGCCGACCTCGACGCCGCGCCGCTGCTCGAGCTCGTGCGGGTGCCGATGTGCGCGCCCGACCTCCTCGCGCGTCTGGCAACGCCTCACGCGCTACTCGCGCTGCCGCTGCTCGTCGATGCGACGCTGCTGCGCGGCGCCGAGCGCTCCGGCTGGAGCGAATGGCTGCGCGCGGCCGGAGTGATGCCGACCGCGCCGCTGCGCGAACAGCGCTTCGGCAACGGCCTCCTCGCGCTCGAAGCGGCGATCACCGGGCAGGGCGTGCTGCTCGCGAGTGCGGCGCTGATGCGCGCCGAACTCGACGCGGGGAAACTCGTCGTCGCGTTCGACCGGCCGCTGCGCTCGCGCCTCGCCTATCACGTCGTCTGTCCGCCGGCGTCGCTCGAACGCCCGGTCATCGCCGCGTTCCGCCACTGGCTGCTCGATGAGATCGCGCAGACCGCGGCCGACCCGCTCGCCGCGCCGTCGTTCGCCGCCGTCGAGGCGTCGCCGCAATGAGCCCGACGAGAACCGCGCTGCTCACCGTCGCCGCGATGCTCGCGTTCGCGGCGAACTCGCTGCTCTGCCGCATCGCGCTGCGCGACGCGCACATCGACGCCGCGAGCTTCACCGCAATCCGGCTCGCGTCCGGCGCGCTGATGCTGTGGCTCCTCGTGCGTCTGCGCGGCGGCCGCATCGGTCCGCACGGCAACTGGCCGTCCGCGTTCGCGCTGTTCGCGTACGCGGCGGCGTTCTCGTATGCCTATCTCACGCTGCCGGCCGCGGCCGGGGCGCTGCTGCTGTTCGGCGCGGTGCAGGCGACGATGATCGGCTACGGGCTGTGGCGCGGCGAGCGGCTCGACGCTGTCCAGTGGACGGGGCTCGCGCTCGCGGGCGGCGGCCTGGTCGGGCTGCTGCTGCCCGGCCTGTCGGCGCCACCGGCGGGCGGCGCCGCGCTGATGATTGCGTCGGGCATCGCCTGGGGCATCTATTCGCTGCGCGGCCGCGACGCCGGCAACGCGACCGCGGTGACGGCGGGCAACTTCGTCCGCGCGCTGCCGTTCGCCGCGGTTCTCGGCCTCACGATGCTCGCGCGCGCCGACTTCGACGCTGCGGGCGTCGCCTACGCCGTCGCATCGGGCGCGCTCGCTTCGGGCCTCGGCTATGCGATCTGGTACAGCGCGCTGCCCGGCCTGCGCGCGACGAGCGCGGCGACGGTGCAGCTCAGCGTGCCGGTGATCGCCGCGCTCGGCGCCGCGATGTTCCTCGCCGAGCCGGTCACGTTGCGTCTCGCGCTCGCGTCGGCCGCCGTGCTGGGCGGCATCGCGCTCGTCATCGCCCGCCGCGCACGCAAATGAGCCTGCGCCGGGCAGCGTTCCGTCAGCGCGTGTAGTAGCCGACGCCGACCAGCATGTCACCGCTACGCCGCAGGAAGCTGCGCTTCGCCTCGGTCCGGCCCGACACCGGATTCACCCACTGGTAGTCGAACTCCGCGCTGCTGCCGTCGCCGAGCCGCGCGATCATCCCGGGGACGATGCGTTGCCCCTGCGAATCGACGAGACGGTTCGCGTCGGTGCCGACGAGCCGCGGGTCGGCGCCGTGCGCGACGAAGCGTCCGCTCGCGAGATCGACCGCGAATACGTACAGGTCGTCGCGTACGAAGCGGCCGTCGGCGCGCTGGAAGTCGGCGAACGCCTGCCGCTGGTCGGCGTCGACCGCCTTCGTCGCCGCGCGCAGCATCGCCTTCGCGTCCGTCGGCGTCGCGCGCGGCGAGAAGTAGCCGACCGCGACGATCAGCTCGCCGATCTTGCGGAACAGCGTCACTTTCGGCTCACCGCGGCTGTCGGCGGGGTTGAACCACTTGTACTCGACGCGGCCGCCGCCCTGCTCGCGCGCGACTGCGACAATGTCGCGGAAAAACGCCTTGCCGTCGGCATCCGTGTAGTCGAGCACGTTGGTGCCGACGAGCGCGGCCGAGAAGCCGCCGCTCGCGAGAAAGCGGCCGTCGGTGCGCAGCGCATACACGTAGAGGTCGCGGTCGATGAGCTGCTCGTCGCGGCTGAACGCGGCGACGCCGGCCTCGCCGCGCGCCTCGACGTGGCGCACGGCACGGTCGAGGAGCGCGACGGCGCGTTGCTCGGCCGGCGTCACGACGCGCAGCGCATCGGCGGCGGCGCCGGGAGAGCGCGCGTCCTGCGACAGCGCGCTGCCGGCCGCCAGCGCGAGGCCCCCGAGCACAAACGCGCGGGCGATGCGGGTGGTCGAAAACTTCATTCGGTCTCTCCTTGCCGATGATCGCCGGTCAGTAGCCCATCATCCGCGGCAGCCACAGCGACAGGTTCGGAATGAACGCGACGAGGAACACCGCGATCGTCGAGGCGATCACGAAGGGGTGGATGCGCGCGACGATGTCCTCGACCGTCGCGCCGCCGATGCCGGACGCGACGAACAGGTTCTCGCCGAGCGGCGGCGTCTGGAAGCCGATCGACAGCGCGCAGATCACGACGATGCCGACGTGCGTCGGGTCCGCACCCATCATGTACATCACCGGCAGCAGCACCGGCACCAGGATCATGATCGCCGCGAGCGTCTCCATGAACATGCCGACGAAGAGCAGGAACAGGATCACCAGCGTCCAGATCAGGTACAGGCTGTCGGTGAGGTTCAGCAGCGACTCCGCGATTGTCGCCGGGATGCGCTGCTCGACGAGCAGGCGGCCGAACACCGTCGCCGCGAACAGGATCAGCAGCACGCGGCCGGTGATCCACGTCGTCGTCTTCAGCGAGTTGAAGAGCGCCGGGAATTTCAGCTCGCGGTGCAGCACGAAGCCGACGAACAGCGTGTAGAAGATTGCGACGATCGCCGATTCGGTCGGCGTGAAGAGCCCGGTGTAGATGCCGCCGAGGATGATCACCGGCGCGAGGATCGACCACACGCCGCGGCGCAGCGCGGTCTTGATTTCGCCGGTCGACCATTTCTCGGTGAGCCCGCGGTAGCCGCGCTTGTCCGAGATCATGTAGTTCACCGCAAGCAGGCTCCCCGCCATGATCAACCCGGGAATCACGCCGGCGACGAAGAGCTTCGGGATCGACAGCGACTCGAACGCGCCGTACTTCTCGATCGCTTCGGCCGGCGGGTTCATGCCGAGCGCCGAGATGCCGAAGATCACCATCGGGATCGACGGCGGGATGATGATGCCGAGGCCACCGGACGCCGCAGTGACTGCCGATGCGTAGCTGCGCTCGTACTTGCGCTGCGTCATCGCCGGGATCATCAGCATGCCGACCGCGGCGGTCGTCGCCGGGCCGGAACCCGAGATCGCGCCGAAGAACAGGCACGCGAGCACGGTCGCCGCGCCGAGGCCGCCGGTGATCGGGCCGGCGAGCGATTCGGCGATGTCGACGAGGCGCTTCGAGATGCCGGCCGCCTCCATCAGCGCGCCGGCGAGCACGAAGGCCGGCAGCGCCATCAGCGGGAAGCTGCCGACCGACGTGAAGGCGATCTGCACGAACGCGATCGGGTTCTTGTCGAGCACGAGAAAGGCGCCCATCGCGGCGCCGGCGAGCGACACCGTGATCGGCGCGCCGAGCAGCAGCAGCACGAAGAAGCCGCCGAACAGGATTTCGAGAATGAAGGCATCCATCTTTGTGGCTCCGGCGTCAGGCGGCGGCGTTCGCGGTCGCGACGCGCTTGAGATTCTCGATTTCCTCGGCTTCCGGATCGACGATCGCGACGCCCTTGAACAGCGCGAGGTAGTTGTTCCGCAGGATGCGCAGCGACATCAGCAGGAAGGCGACCGGCAGGATCATGTAGAAGTACTTCATCGGCAGGCCGATCGTCTGCGACTTCCAGAACGCGTTCATGCGGTTGAAGACGAAGTCGTAGCTGAGCCAGACGAAATACAGGTTGAACGCGACCCAGATCAGGTCGGCGATCGCCTCGCTGACTTTCTTCACGATCGGCGGGAAAAAGCGGAAATGGAAGGACACGCGGTTGTGCGCCGACATCTTCGCGGCGACGACCGCGCCGAGGTAGGCGAACCACACGAACATGTAGGTCGCGAGCTCTTCGCCCCACGGCAGCGAGTACTGGAAGAACTGGCGCAGCAGGATCTGCACGAAGAGCAGCAGCACGAAGAACGCGAGGAGCGTCTCGCACAGGTATTCCTCGATGTTCGAAACGATGTTGACGAGGACGCGCGATACGGACATGAGCGACTCCAGGAAGGCGGGGCGCAACGGTTCGGCGCGCGCCGGCGGACCGGCGGGCGAAGCGAGGAGGAACCGAAGCGGCGTATTGCGACTTGGGGCGGGGGGGTGCCGGGCGGCGGATCACGGACGCACGGAGGCCCGCAGCGCGCGGTGCCTGCGCGGTGCCTGCGCGCTGCCCTCGTGCTCCGCGACCCGCCGCGGCCGATCAGCGGCCGAGCGTCTTCAGGGCACGGTCGAGCTTCTCCTTGCCGCCGATGCTCTTGTAGAACTTCGGCCACACGGCGGTGGTCGCCTTCGCGATCCACTCCTTCTCGCCGTCGGCCGGCTCGGTGATCTGCATGCCCCGCGCGACGAGATCCTTCTTGATCTTCTCTTCGGTCTCGAGCAGGTACTTGAAGCTGTGCTCGGTCGCTTCGCGGCCGGCGTCGAGGATCGCCTTCTGCACGTCGGGCTTCTGCTCCTGGAACACCGATTCGCTGACGACGAGCGGCTCGAGCGAGAAGATGTAGCGCACGTTCGTGATGTACTTCTGCACTTCGTAGAACTTCATCGCCGACACGGTGATGTACGGGTTGTCCTGGCCGTCGACGACGCGCTGCTGCAGCCCGGTGAAAGTCTCCGACCACGACATCGGCGTCGGATTGACGCCCCACGCCTGGTAGGACGCGATCATGATCTCGTTCTTCGGCACGCGGATCACGAGCCCCTTCAGGTCGTCGAGCGTCCTGACCGGCTTCTTCGAGTTCGTCAGCACGCGGAAGCCCGAATACGCCCAGCCGACGATGCGCACGCCCGCGTCGCGGATCGTGTTCGCGGCGAGCTCCTTGCCGACTTCGCCCTGCGTGAGCTTCTTCGCGTCCTCGGCGCTCTGGATCACGTACGGCATCGTCAGCAGGCCGACCGTCGGCGAGAACGGCGTGATGTTGTTCACCGCGAGGATCGAGAAGTCGAGCACGCCCATCGACGCGTTGTTGATCGTGTCTTCCTCGCTGCCCAACTGCCCGTTCGGGAACAGATCGACCTTGTGCTTGCCGCCGGTCTTCTGCTCGAAGCTCTTCGCGAAGCTCGTGCCGAGCTCCCACTGCGTGCCGCCGGCGGCGTCGCCGACGGCCATCTTGAAGGTCGCCGCGAGCGCGGACGGGGCGGCGGCGACGAGGCTCGCGGCGGCGACGAACGGAAGCAGTACGTTCTTGCGGAATTTCATTCTTGTCTCCTCGATCTCTTTCTAGTGGGTGTTGCAGCCTTGCTGCATTGCGGACCGTGCCCCTGGGATCGTGCGGGGAGCGGACGTGCGCCGGGGAGCCGGGCGCCTCTCGCACCCGGCTTCGCGTTTCTCGGGGATATCGCGCTGCCGGCGATCGCCGGCGCGCGTGTCAGAGCACTTCGTCCTTGAAGTGGTACCAGCGGTACAGCCACCACTGACCGAAGCGGCGGAACGGCGCGAAGAGTTCGGCTTCGACCATCTCGCGCACGTTCGGGAACGGCAGCCGCGAGCGGAAGATCGGCAGCTCCGGCGTGCGCACGCCGGCGATGTTCTCCGCGAGCCGGCGGCCCGCCTGCGCCGAATACATCACGCCGTTGCCGCCGTAGCCGAGCGCGTAGTACAGCGACGCCTTCGGGTCCGGCTGCACGATGCGCGGCATCATGTCGTGCGACACATCGACCCAGCCCCACCACGAGTAGTCGATCTGGATGCCCTCGAGCGCCGGGAACTTGCGGTGCAGGTCGCGGATCAGGAACTCCCGGTACTTGTCCTGCGGCGCGTCGCGCCCGGTGATCGCGCTGCGGCTGCCGATCTGCACGCGGTTGTCGGGCAGCAGCCGGTAGTAATGGCGCAGGATGCGCGTGTCGGTGAGAACCTGCGTCGTGCGGAAGTTGCACGCATCGATCTCGGCGCGCGTCAGCGGGCGCGTGACGATCGAGTTCGACAGGATCGGCAGCAGCCGATTCCTGAACTCGCGGTGCAGGCTGTTCGACGTGTAGCCGCCGGTCGCGACGCCGACCGCGCGCGCCCGCACGATGCCGCCGGGCGTCTTCAGGTAATGCACGCCGTTTTTCGTCTCCCAGCCCATCACCGGGCTCGCCGGGTGCACTTTCACGCCGAGCGCGCGGGCCTTCTTCAGGTAGCCGAACGCGAGCTTGCCGGCGTGGATGCCGATGCCTTCGGGCTCGTGCATCGCGCCCGCAGCCTCCTTGTCGTCGACGTAGTCGCGCTTGACGGTGTCGGCGTCGAGGATGCGCGCGTCGTACTTGAAGACGTCGCGCAGGATCTTCGCTTCCTTCTCGAGCACCGGCATCACGCGGGGCTTGTGCGCGATGTAGAGGTGCCCGCCCGGCTGCGGGTCGCAGTCGATGTCACGGATCAGGTCCTTGAAGGTCTGCATCGCGTCGCAGACTTCCTCGTGCAGCCGCAACGCGGTGTCCAGGCCGTAGCGCTCGATCCACTGCGCGCGCTTGAGGCGCCCCGACGCGCACTGCGCCTGGCCGCCGTTGCGCGTGCTGCAGCCCCACGCGCTGCGGTTCGCTTCGAGCACCGTCGCCTTGATGCCATGCTTCTCGGCGAGGGAGATCGCCGCCGTCAGGCCCGTGAAGCCGGAGCCGATGATCGCGACGTCGACGTCGATGTCGTGCGTGACCGGTCCGTCGTCGGCGGGCGGCTCGCCCGCGGTGCCGATCCAGTAGGTCGGCGCGTAGTCGCGTCCCTGCCCCGGCGTCGCCGATACGAGCGGGTCGTAGGCGGGGTCGTAGGGTTGGGCGGGGGCGGTCGCACGCACGTTCGTGACGATCCGCTTTTCTGCAATGGCTTCCATGTCCCGACTCCTGCTGTTCCTTCCGCCTCAGGCGGTCTTCGCGACCGGCGGACGGTCCTTGCGGTACGCGTTCTTGACCGCGATCCTGCCGTCGCGCAACGTGAAGACGTCGACCATGCGGGCTTCGATGCGCGTGCCGTCCGCCTTCGTGCCGCAGAACGTCGACTCCGAGACGCCGCGGTCGCCGCAGACGAAATGCTCGCCGTCGAGCCACGCGGCGTCGGGGAAGGTCTGCCATGCGAGCTGGAAGCCGGTGCGTACCGCGTCGCGGCCTTCGAAGCTCTTGCCGAACAGTTCGGGGCCGGCCACCGCATGGAATACGCAGTCGTCGGTCACGAAGCTCATCAGCGCGTCGATGTCGTGCCGATTCCACGCGTCCGCGAAGGCCGCGAGGGTGTCGGCGGTCGCCTCGGTGCAGGGTTCGGCGAGGGTCGTGGTGCTCATGGATTCCGTCTCCTTCACTTTGTTTTATCGTTTATACGAACATTTTGTACCGTTTTTCGGAACTAAATCAACATTAGGGTCGAAGCCCTGGGTTGTCAATACATATTTCGATTTTTGGTACGTTTTAGACTTTTTTTTGAAACTTTATGGAAATCGGCCCGCTGCTGACGCGACGCGACCGGCCATCGGCGACGATGGCGACGCGGCGAAACGGCGCGGAATACGGCCCGCGAGCCACGCGTCACGCCCCGCCTCGACCGCGAGCCGCATCGCGTGCGCCATCCGGATCGGGTCGCGCGCGCCGGCGATCGCGGTGTTCATCAACACGCCGTCGCAGCCGAGCTCCATCGCGATCGCCGCATCCGACGCGGTGCCGACGCCGGCGTCGACGATGACCGGCACCTTCGCCTGCTCGATGATCAGCGACAGGTTCCACGGGTTCAGGATGCCCATGCCCGAGCCGATCAGGCTCGCGAGCGGCATCACCGCGACACAGCCGATGTCTTCGAGGATGCGCGCCTGGATCGGGTCGTCGCTGCAATACACCATCACGTCGAAACCGTCCTTCACCAGCGCCTCGGCCGCCTTCAGCGTCTCGGGCATGTTCGGGAACAGCGTCTTCTCGTCGCCGAGCACTTCGAGCTTGCACAGCGGGTGGCCGTCGAGAAGCTCGCGCGCGAGCTGCAAGGTGTAGACCGCGTCCTTTGCGTTGTAGCAGCCGCCGGTGTTCGGCAGGATCGTGAAGCGGTCCGGCGGCACCGCGTCGAGCAGGCTCGGCTCGTTCGCGTGCTGACCGATGTTCACGCGGCGGATCGTCACCGTGACGATTCCAGTGCCGCTCTCGTCGACCGCCGCGCGCGTCTCCTCGAAGTCGCGGTACTTGCCGGTGCCGACCAAGAGGCGCGACGCGTAAGTCCGGCCGGCGATCGTGAGTCCCTCATCCGCGGCCGGCAGGGCGCGCAACGAGCCGTCGGGCGTGTCGTTGAGCTTCATGTCTTCGTTCCTTCCATCATTGAGGCGGCGATCGGATACGGCCGTTCGCGCTGAGCACGTCGAAGCGCTCGGGCCCGAACGGCCTTTGGAAACCGGGAGATGATTGACTTCTAGCCGCCGCCGATCGCGACGACGACTTCGACGCGATCGGCCGCGCTGAGCGCGCGCTCGGACCAGCGCGGCGCCGGCACGACTTCGCGGTTCACTGCGACCGCGACGCGCTTGCCGACGAGTTCGAGGCTCGCAATCAGGTCGTGCAGCGTCGCGCCCGCACCGAGCTCGTGCGCGGCGCCGTTGAGTTCGATCGTCAGGGATTGCATCTCAGGACCTCCGGTAGAGTTCGGCGCCGCTCTTCACGAACTCGACCGACTTCATTCCATGCCCTTCGCGAGGGCTTCCTCTTCCTTGAGGCCTTCCTTGGCGGCGAAGTCGCGCACGTCCTGCGTGATCTTCATCGAGCAGAAGTGCGGGCCGCACATCGAGCAGAAGTGCGCGACCTTGGCCGATTCCTTCGGCAGCGTCTCGTCGTGGAATTCGCGCGCCTTGTCCGGGTCGAGGCCGAGGTTGAACTGGTCTTCCCAGCGGAATTCGAAACGCGCTTTCGACAGCGCGTTGTCGCGGATCTGCGCGCCGGGGTGGCCCTTCGCGAGGTCCGCGGCGTGCGCGGCGAGCTTGTAGGTGATGATCCCTTCCTTGACGTCGTTCTTGTCCGGCAGGCCGAGGTGCTCCTTCGGCGTCACGTAGCAGAGCATCGCGGTGCCATACCAGCCGATCTGCGCCGCGCCGATGCCGCTCGTGATGTGGTCGTAGCCCGGCGCGATGTCGGTGGTGAGCGGCCCGAGCGTGTAGAAGGGGGCTTCCTTGCAATGCTCGAGCTGCAGCTCCATGTTCTCGCGGATCAAGTGCATCGGCACGTGGCCCGGGCCTTCGATGATGGTCTGCACGTCATGCTTCCACGCGATGTCGGTGAGCTCGCCGAGCGTCTTCAATTCACCCAGCTGCGCGTCGTCGTTGGCATCAAAAATCGAGCCCGGACGCAGGCCGTCGCCGAGCGAGAAGGCCACGTCGTAGGCCTTCATGATTTCGCAGATGTCCTCGAAGTGCGTGTAGAGGAAGCTTTCCTTGTGGTGCGCGAGGCACCACTTCGCCATGATCGAGCCGCCGCGCGAGACGATGCCGGTCATGCGGTTGGCGGTCATCGGCACGTAGCGCAAGAGCACCCCGGCGTGGATCGTGAAGTAGTCGACGCCCTGCTCGGCCTGCTCGATCAGCGTGTCGCGGAAGATCTCCCAGGTCAGCTCCTCGGCCTTGCCGTTCACCTTTTCGAGCGCCTGGTAGATCGGCACCGTGCCGATCGGCACCGGGCTGTTGCGGATGATCCACTCGCGCGTCTCGTGGATGTTCTTGCCGGTGGACAGATCCATCACCGTGTCGCCGCCCCAGCGGATCGACCAGGTCATCTTGTCGACTTCCTCGAAGATCGACGAGCCGATCGCCGAGTTGCCGATGTTGGCGTTGATCTTCACGAGGAAGTTGCGGCCGATGATCATCGGCTCGGACTCGGGGTGGTTGATGTTGTTCGGGATGATCGCGCGCCCACGGGCGACTTCCGAGCGCACGAACTCGGGCGTGATCTCGGCCGGAATAGCCGCGCCGAACGACTGGCCCGGATGCTGGCGGGTCAGCAGCTTCGCCATCTTCTCGCCGGTCGGGCCGGTGGCGCGCAGCGGCTCGACGTAGGCCGCGCGGTTCATGTTCTCGCGGATCGCGATGTATTCCATCTCGGGCGTGATGATGCCGCGGCGGGCGTAGTGCATCTGCGTGACATTGCCACTGAGGTTCGCGCCGGCCTTCGCGCGGCGCGGATGGCGGTGCAGGCCGGGGAAGCGCAGCTCGTCGAGGCTCTGGTCGGCGGCGCGCTGGCGGCCGAATTCGGACGACAGGTCGGCGAGCACTTCGGTGTCGCCGCGCTCCTCGATCCACTGCTGGCGCAGCGCGGGCAGGCCCGAGCGGATGTCGATCTTGGCGTTCGGGTCGGTGTAGATGCCCGAGGTGTCGTAGACGAAGATCGGCGGGTTCCGCTCGCCACGAGTGTTGGCAAATGAGGCGGTCGGCGTGTCGGCCTGCGAGATCTCGCGCATCGGCACCTGGACGTCCGGGCGCGAGCCTGCGACGTGGATCTTGCGCGAGTTCGGCAGCGGCGCGATCGCCGCTTCGTCGACGTGCGCGTTCGCGGCTAGGAATTTTTCTGGCGCGTTCATGATGTTCTCTGTCGGGAGTCGGGGCTGGACGGGGCTTTACGCGAGCGCGCGGCTGAGGAAGACCATCGCGAGCATGTAGGCGGCGACGAACAGCGCTTCGCCGGACAGCAGCGCGATCGGCTTCCAGCCGAGCTCGGCGAGCTTCTCGAGCGAGGTCTTCACGCCAAGCGCGGCGATCGAGATCACAAGGCACCAGCGCGACACGTTCGAGCTCACCTCGACGACTTCGGGCGACAGCAGACCGACGCTGTTCAACGCCGCCAGCGCGGCGAACGCGACGAGGAACAGCGGCAGCACCGGCGTCTTCTTGCCGCTCGCGCCGACTTCGCGCTTGCGCTCGGCGTGGAACACCATCCCGAGCACGACGACGACCGGCATCAGCATCGCGACACGGAACATCTTCGCGAGCGTCGCCGCATCGCCGACTTCGGGCGAGATGATCAGGCCGGCGCCGACGACCTGGGCGACGTCGTGGATCGAGCCGCCGAGGAAGAGCCCGGCCTCGCTGACCGACAGTCCCGCCGCCTTGACGACGAGCGGATAGAGCACCATCGCGGCGGTCGAGAAGATCGCGACGCCGATCGCGGTCAGCAGCGTGTAGCGCTCGTTCTCGCGCGTCGCCGGCAGCGTCGACGAGATCGCGAGCGTCGCCGAGATGCCGCAGATGCCGGTGCCGCCGCCCGACAAAAGGCCCAGCATCGGCGGCAGACCGAGCAGCCGCGCGAACAACAGGCCGAACGAGATCGTCAGCACGACCGCGCCGACGAGCGCGCCGACGCCGACAAGACCGAGGTCGCTGACGTCGGTCGCGACGATGCGCGCGCCGAGCAGCGCGACGCCGAAGCGCACGAGCTTCTTCGCCGACGCCTCGATGCCGGGGATGCATTTCTCGCTGTCGGCGAGGAAGTGGAACGCGATGCCGATCAGCAGCGCATACAGAAACTGGGGGCCGCCGTAGTGATCGGACACGAAGGTCGCGGTGATCGCGATCACCGTGCACAGCATGAAACCCGGCATCAGCGCGCGCACTTCGCTGAACATCACGGGTGGCGCAACGGTCGTTTGAGTGGTCATTGGATCGGTGTCCGGTGGGGATGTCGGGCCGGATGCCGGCGGCGTATTGCACCGCCAGCACCCGCGAGCAACGAGACCTGGGATTGCGAAGAAATCGTCGCGAGCGGCCCGAGTCCGGCCCGGCGACGCGCTGCCGTACGAGAGGTACGGCGCGCATCACCGGGGCGAAATCCGCTTACGCAGCAGACCTATTCGCGAGCTTTCACACGTAGTCCTTGTACTTGTCGAGGAGGCGCACCGGCTTCGACAGCGCGTCGCGGCGGAACGGGTCGCCGAGCTCGCGCGTGCACATGATTTCCACGATGCAGGTCTTGCCGTGGGTCATCTGCAGGTCGATGGCCTTCTTCAGTGCCGGGCCCACGTCCTCCAGCCGATCCACGGTGATGCCCTCGGCGCCCATCGCGCGCGCGATCTCGGCGAAGCTCTGGTTGTCGAGCTCACCGGCGACGAAGCGGCGGTTGTAGAAGTCCACCTGGTTCTTCTTCTCCGCGCCCCACTGCCGGTTGTGGAACACGACCGCGGTCACCGGGATGTTGTGGCGCACGCAGGTCATCGTCTCCATCAGGCTCATGCCCCAGGCGCCGTCGCCGGCGTACGAGACCGCCGGACGGTGCGGCGCGGCGACCTTCGCGCCGATGATGGTCGGGAAGGCGTAGCCGCAGTTGCCGAAGCTCATCGCGGCGAAGAAGCTCCTCGGCTTCTCGAAGCGCAGGTAGCTGTTCGCGACCGAGTTGATGTTGCCGATGTCGGTCGACACCATCACGTCCTCGGGCATCGCCTTCTCGAGCTCGCGCAGCACCTGGCGCGGGTGCAGGTAATGGCCGCCGTTGAAGGTCTTCTCCTTCGCGTTCTCGTCGATCATGTCGAGGCTGAACGGGTCGCGCTCGTGCGTCCATTCGTCGAGCTCGCGCTCCCATGCGGCCTTCTCGGTCGCGATCCTGTCGGCGCGCTGCGCCTTCGTCGCGTCGCATTCGAGCGCGCGCTTTGCGAGGCGCTGCGTCAGGGCTACGGCCGCGGCCTTCGCGTCGCCGCAGATGCCGACGGAGATCTTCTTCACGAGGCCGAGCATCTTGTTGTCGGCGTCGATCTGGATGATCTTCGCGTTCTTCGGCCAGTAGTCCATGCCGTGCTGCGGCAGCGTGCCGAAAGGCCCGAGGCGCGAGCCGAGCGCGATCACGACGTCGGCCTGGCTGATCAGCTTCATCGCCGCCTTCGAGCCCTGGTAGCCGAGCGGGCCGCACCACAGCGGGTGACTCGCGGGGAACGAGTCGTTGTGGAGGTAGCTATTGACGACCGGCGCGCCGAGGCGTTCGGCGAGCGCCTTGCACTCCTCGATCGCGTCGGCCATCACGACGCCACCGCCGGAGATGATCACCGGGAATTTCGCGGTCGCGAGGATTTCGGCGGCTTCGTTGAGGCTCTGCTCGCCGCCGGCGCCGCGGTCCAGCCGCGACGGCTTCGGGATCTCGCACGTGATCTCGCCGTAGAAGTAGTCGCGCGGGATGTTGAGCTGCGTCGGACCCATCTCGCTCATCGCACGGTCGAAGCAGCGGCCGGTGTACTCGGCCATCCGCGCCGGATGCGTCACGTGGCCCTGGTATTTGGTGAATTCCTGGAACATCGGCAGCTGCTTGCATTCCTGGAAGCCGCCGAGGCCCATCGTCATCGTGCCGGTCTCGGGCGTCACGATCACGACCGGGCTGTGCGCCCAGTAAGCCGCCGCAATCGAGGTCACGCAGTTCGAGATGCCGGGGCCGTTCTGACCGATCACCACCCCGTGGCGGCCGGACACGCGCGAGAAACCGTCGGCCATGTGGCCCGCGCCCTGCTCATGCACGACCGGGATCAGGCGGATGCCGGCGGGCGCGAAGATATCCATCGCGTCCATGAACGCCGATCCCATGATTCCGAACATGTCGGTCACGCCGTTGGCCACCATGGTTTCGACGAAGGCTTCCGACGGGGTCATCTTGTGCGGGCCGCTGACGACGCTGCGGGGGTCTTTCTCGCTCATTTTCCTGTCTCCTGACTCGAGTGGGTGGGGTCAAGTTATCGATTTCGGCACTTTTTGTTCCGTTTTTCGATACTTGAATACACTGTAGGCGGAGACGGGCGAGGCGTCAACTGGTTATTTCGTTTTTTAGAACTATTCGTCTCTTTATTCGAAATTCTTTCAAGCGAACGGAACCCCTCTCGCAAGGAGCGCGCTGCCCGAACGACGACCGGCTCCGTCACTGGCGAGCACAAGCGCTGCGTCGACGAGCCAGGAAGCTGCGGCGAGAATTGAAAACGGCACCCGGATCGGGTGCCGTCGAATCGCGGCGCGCGGGGCGCGCAGCGGTCCGGCCCCTTTCCGGGGCGGGCGCTGACTACGGCTTCTCGAACGCCTGCACTTCGATCACGACCGGTTCGAACTCCGGTTTCGACCCCCAGAGGCATTTCGCCGCGTACGCCACGAGCAGGATGCCGAGGCTTACGACGCCGAGCAGCAGCGGCAGGCGCTGTTCGGGAATGAAGACCATCGCGACGAGGATCGCGATCATGCCGACGATCGCGACCCACGTGAGGTAGGGATAGCACCACATCTTCACGCGCAGCCGCGCCGGGTCTTCCCTTTCGAGGCGCGCACGCAGGCGCAGCTGCGATACCGCGATCGACACATAGACGAAGATCGCGACAGTGCCGTACGAATTGACGAGGAACGCGAAGACGGTGTCGGGCGACACGTAGGACATCACGACCGCACCGTAGCCGAACAGCGTCGCCACGAGGATCGCCGGGACCGGCACGCCGTTGCGGCTGACTTTCGCCAGCGCCTGCGGCGCGTCGCCGCGCCGGGTCAGCGCGAACAGCATCCGGGACGACGCGTAGAGACCCGAGTTCAGCGCCGACAGCACCGCGATCAGCACGATCGCGTTCATGATCTGCGCGGCCGCCGGAATGCCGATCGCGTCGAGCGCGCTGACGTAGGGCGTCGCGATGCCGGCCGAATTCCACGGTACGAGGCATACGACGAGCAATACCGACCCGACGTAGAAGCACAGCACGCGCGTGATCACCGAGTTGGTCGCCTTCGCGACCGCACGCTGCGGCTCGGACGTTTCGGCCGCGGCGACGGTGACGATTTCGGCGCCGAAGTAGAAGGCGGTCGCGGCGACCGCCCCGGTCAGTACCGGCACGATGCCGTTCGGCATGAAGCCGCCGTGTACGGTGAGGTTCGACACGTTCGCCGCCACATTGGGCCACATGCCGAACACGTACAGCCCGCCGAGAAACAGGAACACGACGATCGCCGCGACCTTGATCGACGCGAACCAGAACTCGAACTCGCCGAACGACTTCACCGACACCAGGTTGGTCATCGTCAGCATCACGAGGAGGACGAGACTGATGGACCACGCCGGCACGTCGGGCAGCCAGTAGCGTACGAGGTCGGCGCCGGCAACCGCTTCGACCGCGACGACGATGACCCAGAAGTACCAGTACATCCAGCCGGTCAGGAAGCCGGCGAGATTGCCGACGGCCGGCCGGTCCGACCACGCGGTGCGCGCGAATTCGTAGAAGGCTCCGGTCGCGGGCATCGCCACGGCCATCTCGCCGAGCATGCGCATCACGAGCACGACGAGACCGCCGGTGAGCAGGAAGGACAGCACCGCGGCCGGGCCTGCGGACTTGATCACGACGCCGCTGCCAACGAAGAGGCCCGCGCCGATGACGCCGCCGAGCGCGATCATCGTCATGTGCCGCTGCTTGAGGCCGTGCTGCAGGCCGCCACCCGAATCTACCGAGTTGGATTTCACGTCTGTCTCCTTTGGTCCTGTGGGTTTCGACGTCCGGATCGGCGGTACGGCCGATCCTGACTGCCCATCTCCGGTCGGCGGAGGCCGGCCATGTACGGCGCTCTATGGTTGGATGCAGCGCCTTTATCCAATCTAGGCCGGCCGCCAGCAATCGTCAATACCAAGTTTCTATTTTCGGAACTACTTGTATCTTTAATCGGAACATCTCTATCATGGCTCCGACCGAAGAACTCAGGAGACCGCCGTGATGGAACTCGCGCTCGACCGACCGGACCGCAAGGTGTCCGTGCGCTCGGTGTTCGGCATCGATTCGGACCTCGAAGTCCCCGCGTTCGACACGCGCGACGACCACGTGCCGGAAATCGACGGCGCCTACCGCTTCAATCCGGACGTGACGCTCGCGATCCTCGCGGGCTTCACGCGCGACCGCCGGGTGATGGTTCAGGGCCTGCACGGCACCGGCAAATCGACGCACATCGAGCAGGTCGCCGCACGCCTGAACTGGCCGTGCGTGCGGGTGAACCTCGACGGCCACATCAGCCGGCTCGACCTCGTCGGCAAGGACGCGATCGTCGTGCGCGACGGCCGCCAGGTCACCGAATTCCAGGAAGGCATCGTGCCGTGGGCGCTGCAGCGGCCGATCGCGCTGATCTTCGACGAGTACGACGCCGGGCGCCCCGACGTAATGTTCGTGATCCAGCGCATCCTCGAGCGCGACGGCAAATTCACGCTGCTCGACCAGAACCGCGTGATCCGCCCGCACCCGTACTTCCGCCTGTTCGCGACGTCGAACACCGTCGGCCTCGGCAACCAGACCGGGCTCTACCACGGCACGCAGGTGCTCAACCATGCGCAGATCGACCGCTGGAACATCGTCGCGACGCTGAACTACCTGCCGCCGGACGAGGAAGTCGCGATCGTGCTCGCGCGCGTGCCGGCGAAAAACCACGACAAGGGCCGCGAGCTGGTCGCGGCGATGGTCGCGGTCGCCGACCTCACGCGCAAAGGCTTCGCCGCCGGCGACCTGTCGACGCTGATGTCGCCGCGCACCGTGATCACCTGGGCCGAGAACTGCGAGATCTTCCGCAATCCGGCGCTCGCGTTCCGGCTGTCCTTCCTGAACAAGTGCGACGAAGTCGAGCGGCCGATCGTCGCCGAGTATTACCAGCGCTGCTTCGGCGACGAGCTCGAAGAATCGTGGATGCGTGCGCCGGCGGCACTGTGATGCCGAGCGCGCAGCAGGCGGCGCGGCGCCAGCAGAAAGTCGAGGAGCTCTGTGCCGCGACGCTGCGCGCGCTGACCGGCGATCCCGCACTGCACTACCGCGGCCGGCGGCTCTACGCCGGCGAGCGCCGCGTGCCGCTGCACGCGCCGCAGCTCGCGGTCGATCCCGCTGTCGACGGCTTCGCGGACTGCCGCGCCGCGGCCGACGGCGCCGCGCTGCGCCTACTGCATTCGGACGCCGCGCTGCACGCGAGCCTCGTGCCCGCCGACCCGGTCGAGCGCCTCGTGTTCGAGCTCCTCGAGCAGTTGCGCGTCGAGACCCTCGCGCCGGCCGCGATGCCCGGACTCGCGGCGAACCTCCACGCGCGCTTCGACAACTGGTCGCGCGCGTTCTACCGCTCCGGCCTCACCGAAGGCAGCGTCGGCATCCTGTTGTACACCGTCGCGCAGATGTGCTGGTCGCGGCTGAACGCCCGGCGCGTGCTCGAAGAGACCGAGGACTACATCGAGAGCACGCGGATGTCGCTCGTGTCCGCGCTCGGCACTGCGCTCGCCGGCCTTCGCCGCGAGCGTCACGACCAGCGCACGTATGCGCCGCACGCGCTCGCGATCGCGCGCGTCGTCGGCGAGCGCGTGCGCGCCGAGCAGGCCGCGGCCGGAGACGACGACGCCGACGCGAAGGACGACGATGCGAAGCGCGGCTTCGCGCTGCTGCTCGACTTCGACGACGCCGACGACACCGGTGACGGCATCGCCGCGGCGACGACCGGCGCGAGCAAGGTGTTCGAGGACGCCGCGCTCGCGTACCGCGTGCATACGACGCGCTTCGACACCGAGCTCGCCGCCGGCACGCTATTGCGCCGCGCGCTGCTCGCCGAATACCGCGAGCGGCTCGATCGGCGCGTCGCCGAGCAGGCGGTGAATCTCCCGCGCCTCGCGCGCCAGTTCGCCGCGGTGCTCGCGCGCCCGGCGCAGGACGGCTGGCGCTACGGCGAGGAGGAAGGCCGCATCGACGGCCGCCGGCTCGCGCAGCTCATCAGCTCGCCGGCCGAGCGCCGCGTGTTCCGGCGCGAACGCTTCGTGCCGCAGGCCGACTGCGTCGTCGGCTTCCTGCTCGACTGCTCGGGTTCGATGAAGACGCATATCGAGCCGGTCGCGGTGCTGCTCGACGTGCTGATCCGCGCGCTCGGAATGATCGACGTCGCGACCGAGCTGCTCGGCTTCACGACCGGCGCGTGGAACGGCGGCCGCGCGTACCAGGACTGGACGAGCCGCGGCCGGCCGCCGCACCCGGGGCGCCTCAACGAAGTCTGCCACCTCATCTTCAAGGACGCCGGCCGCGCGTGGCGACGCGCGCGTCGCGACATCGCCGCGCTCTTCAAGGCCGACCTGTTCCGCGAAGGCATCGACGGCGAGGCGGTCGACTGGGCGTGCAACCGGCTGCTCGCGACGACCGCGTCGCGCCGCATCCTCGTCGTGATCTCCGACGGCTGCCCGTCGGACAGCGCGACCGGACTCGCAAATGATCCGTTCTACCTCGACAATCACCTGAAGGACGTCGTCGCGCGGCGCGAGCGCGAAGGCGCGGTGGAGGTCCTCGGGCTCGGCGTCGGGCTCGACCTGAGCCCGTTCTATCGCCGCAGCCTTGCGACCGACCTGACGCAGGGGCTCGACAACGCGCTCTTTTCCGACATCGTGCAACTCATCGGCGGGCGTCGCAAACGCTGAGCGCACCGCCGTCACAGGAGGCAGAACCGCAATGGCGAAAACCCGGATGGTCGTGCAGTTCGGCATGGGGACGTCGATCCGCAGCCGCAACTACACCGAAGCCGCGGCGCGCGCGATCCGCGACGCGCTGTGGCACAACTCGCTGAACGTCGCCGACGCATTCGGCTTCCCGCGCGAGGCGATGCTGATCGACGTCGAGATCGGCGTGCAGCAGCCCGAAGCGGTCGACGCGGAGGCGCTGCTCGGCGTCTTTCCGTACGGCCGGCCGTCGATCTCCGTCGTGCGCGGCGGCCTCGACGTCGCGAAGCCCGACGGCAGCACCGTCACCGTCGTCGCGAACGCCGCGGTGGTCATGTCCTTCGACCTGGAGCGCGCCAATGACTGAAAGACGCTTGATTCTCGAGCTCGGCACCGGCAACGACCTCTACGGCGGCGACTACACCAAAGCGGCGTGCCGCGCGGTGCAGGACGCGCTGCACCACTCGTCGCTCGTGCTGTTCCGCACGCTCGGCTACGACCCCGCGCAGATGCGTGTCGAAGTGACGATCGGCGTGCAGGCGCCCGACAAGGTGGACACCGCGGTCGTCGCGGCGGAACTGCCGCGCGGCCGCCCGGAAGTAACGGTGGTATTCGGCGGGCTCGACGTGCATGACGCCGCGCTCGGCACGACATTCGTTGTCGCCACCGCCGCGGTCGCAGCCTTCCTGCCGATCGAAGCGTCGGACTGGCGCCTGAGCGCACTCCCCGACGCGGATTGAACGCTCAGGCGGCGCCGCCGAACGCACCGCGCCGCGCCGCGCGCCGACCTTCGCCCCGCCGGTCCGAGTCGCGGACCGCTGACGCACCGAGCCTCGCATGGTCGTCCGCCGACAGCCGGAGACCGCGCGCCGCAAGCCGCCCAAGCGTCGCATCGAGTTCCCATGGCGCCGCGATCATCCGCTTCTTGCCGCTCTGCATCTCGGCGTGCAGCCAGTATCCGTCGGCCTCGCCGGCCGCGCGCAGGTAGAGCCGCGCGACGTTTTGCGGCTGCGCCTCGACCCACGCCAGCCCTTCGCGCTTGCGCCGCCGGCCGGCCGCGTGCGAGAGCGCCAGCGCAGCGATCACCGCAGCCGCGGCGACGATCAGTTCAAACATCGGATTCTCCTTTCGCGAGAAGCGCCCCTCGGCGGCAAGCGGAGGCAACGCGGACAGAACGGAGAATAAGCCCGGCCACAGTTATAAGACGCCCATATCCTTAGCGCTTGTTTTCATATTAGCGGTCCAGCGTCGGCATACGGCTGCTCGCTCGGCTGGCCTGCCGCGGGGTGACGTGACCTGGCCTGGCCTGGCCTGGTCTGGCCTGGTCTGGCCTGGTCTGGTCTGGACTGGCCCGGTCTGGCCTGGGCTGGCGTGGCATGCCATGGCGATGTCCAGCGTAGGCGAAGCGCACCGCAAGACTCAGGAGGGGGGCGGTCACGCCTGCGCACCCGGAAAAGCCGAGCCTCTTCTCGTGGCGCAGACGCGAAAACGCCGGGAGACCGAAGTCCCCCGGCGTCACCCACGCCGGCCGCCGCAACGCCGCGGCCGCCCCGCGAGCGTCCTCAGTGCCCCGCGAACGCCGGCTTCAACTGCGCGACTGCCCGCTTCCTCCGGCCGATCCACGCCGCCGACAGCGCGCTGACGAGGCCGGCGAAAAGCACGTACGCGCACACCAGCCACGGCTCGCCGCCGCCTTTTTGCAGCAGGTAGGTCGCGATGATCGGCGTGATCCCGCTCGCGAAGATGCCCGAGAACTGATAGACGAACGAGATGCCCGAATAGCGGACCTTGGCGTCGAAGAGTTCGGCGAACAGCGCCGCTTCGGGGCCATACACCGACGCGTAGAACACACCGAACGGGATGATGATCGCGAGCCACACGGTCAGCATGTCGGCGCCGCTGTGCTTCATGAACCAGAAGCCGGCGAACGCGGACAGGCCGGTCAGCAAGGAGCCCCAGAAGTAGATCCGGGTGCGGCCGATCTTGTCCGACGACAGGCCGGTCAGCAAGGAGCCCCAGAAGTAGATCCGGGTGCGGCCGATCTTGTCCGACAGCCGCCCGAACAGCGGGATCGTGAAGATCATCACCAGCGCGGCCGCCATCACGCCGAGCAGCGCGTCGGTGCGGCTCAGGTTCAGCGTCTGCGTCAGATACGCGATCGAGAACACGCCGAACACGTTGAAGAACACGCCGTCGATGTAGCGCGCGCCCATGCCGGCGAGCACGTTGCCCGGATACTTCGTCACGACTTCCTTGATCGGCAGCTTGATCTCCTCGCCGCCCTGCTTGACCTTCGCGAACTCGGGCGTCTCCATGACGTTGAGGCGGATGTACATGCCGACCGCGACGAGCAGGAAGGACAGCACGAACGCGACGCGCCAGCCCCACGACAGGAACTGCGCCTCGCTCATCGCCGACGACAGCGCCGCGACGACGCCCGACGCCATGCACAGGCCGAGCGCGAGGCCGATCTGCGGGATGCTCGCGTAAAAGCCGCGCTTTTCCTTCGGCGCGTACTCGAACGCCATCAGCACCGCGCCGCCCCACTCGCCGCCGAGACCGATGCCCTGCGCGACGCGCAGCAAGAGCAGGATCACCGGCGCCCAGATGCCGATCTGGTCGTAGGTCGGCACGAGCCCGATCAGCACCGTCGATACGCCCATGATCAGCAGCGTCATCACGAGCATGCTCTTGCGGCCGAGCTTGTCGCCGAAGTGGCCGAAGATCACGCCGCCGAGCGGCCGGCTGAGGAAGCCGACCGCGAACGTTCCGTACGCGAGCATCGTCGAGACGAGCGGATCGGAGGTGGGGAAAAAGAGCTTGTTGAAGACGATGCCGGCGACGACACCGTACAGGAAGAAGTCGTACCACTCGATCGTCGCACCGATGAGGCTCGCGGTGACGACCCTACGTACTTCCTTCGAGTTTGGGGTTGCAGAACGCCCGGTTGCAGAACGGCTCATGTTTGTCTCCTCTGCACTGCTTTTATAGGGGGTGGTACAGGGTTCTTCAGACCAGCGTGGGTTCCCCGCGTGTGACGACCGCAGCGGGCCGCGCGTGCGCGTCGGCGAGGATCATGTCGGCGGCCTTTTCCGCGATCATGATCGTCGGCGCATTGGTGTTGCCGGACACGATCTCCGGCATGATCGACGCATCGACGACGCGCAGCCCGCCGAGCCCGTGCACGCGCAGCCGGTCGTCGACGACCGCCATTGCGTCGTCGCCCATCCGACAGGTGCCCGCGGGGTGGTAGATCGACTGGCTGAAGCGGCGCGCCGCGTCGAGCAGCTCGTCGTCGCTGCGGAAGTCCGCGCCCGGGACGAACTCCGAGATGATGTGCGGGCGCAGCGACGGCGCCTCGGCGATGCGCCGCGCGACCTTGATGCCCCCGACCACGACCGAATGGTCGCGCTCGTCCGACAGGTAGTTCGGGTGGATCGCCGGGTAATGCAGCGGATCGGCCGAGCGGATCGCGACCCGGCCGCGACTGTAGGGCCGCAGCTGGCACACCGACGCGGTGAAGGCGGAGAACCGATGCGCGCCTTCGCCCGGCTTGTCGGCGCTCAGGGGCTGCATGTGGAACTGGATGTCGGGGCGCTCGACGCCGGGGGCCGAGCGCGTGAAGATCGCGACCTGGCTCGCCGCGAGGGTCAGCGGACCGCTGCGCGCCACCATGTACTGCAGGCCGATCCAGAGCTTCTGCATCGGGCTGTTCACCTCGTCGTTGAGCGTGCGCTGGCGCGTCTTGAACACGAGCCGCACCTGCAGGTGGTCCTGCAGGTTCTCGCCGACGCCGGGCAGGTGATGCACGAACGGCACGCCGACCTCCGCGAGGAGCGCGCGCGGCCCGATCCCCGAGCATTGCAGGATTTGCGGCGAACCGATCGCGCCGGCAGCGAGGATCACTTCCCGTCGTACCCGGACCTGCCGCAGCTGGCCGCCCTGACGGAACTCGACGCCGACCGCGCGCCGGCCGTCGAACAGCACCCGCGTCGTCTGCGCGTGCGTCTCGACGACGAGGTTCGGGCGCTTGCGCGCCGGGCGCAGGAAAGCCTTCGCAGTGCTGCAACGGAACCCCTTGTAGGCGGTCTGCTGGAAATAGCCGACCCCTTCCTGAGTCCCGCCGTTGAAGTCCGGGTTGAACGGAATGCCGATGTCGCGCGCACCGGCGATGAAGAGGTCGGCGATCGGCCGCCGCAGCCGCAGGTCCGACACTTTCAACGGCCCGCCGACGCCGTGGAACTCGGACGCGCCGCGCTCCTGGTCCTCGGACTTGCGGAAATACGGCAGCACCTCGTCGTAGCTCCAGCCCTTGTTGCCGAGCGCGGCCCAGCGGTCGTAATCCTCGCGCTGGCCGCGCACGTACAGCAGGCCGTTCAGCGAGCTCGATCCGCCGAGCACCTTACCGCGCGGCCACTGCAGCTTGCGCCCGGCGATGCCTTCGTCCGGTTCGGTGACGAAGCACCAGTCGAGCTTCGGATCGTGCATCGTCTTGAAGTAGCCCACCGGGATGTGGATCCACGGGTTGCTGTCGGGGCCGCCGGCCTCGAGCAGCAGCACGCGGACGTTGGCGTCGGCGGACAGACGGTTCGCGAGCACGCAGCCCGCTGAGCCTGCACCGACGACGATGTAGTCGACTGTCTCCTGCATCGCTTTTTGTCTCCTGGTTGTACCGGGCGTAGAGGATGGCTCGCCTCGCCACCGGTATTTATAATTTATGAAACGCCGCGTTTCACTTGCGTGCGTTTCAACTATTCGGCACGGTGCAAGCCGGAGACAACAACGAAATGCATCGGGGACATCAAGTGAAACGAGCTTCGTCCGATCCGTTTCAAAATCGCGCCGCAACATCGCCGGATGACGGCTTCGACGACGGCGACTCGTCCGACGGCGGCGCTGAAGACGTACGCGTGCTGCGCGCGCTCGGCGTGCTGGAGCACCTGTCGGCGTCGGCTGAGCCGCTGACGCTCGCGGCCCTCGCGCCGCGGCTGCGCGTGCCGAAGCCGACGCTGATGCGGCTGCTGCGCGCGATGGAAGAAGCGGGCTATGTGCTGCGCGCACCGGCGGCCAGCGGCTTCGTCCCCGGTCCACGCGCGGCCGCGCTCGCGCTGCGCACGCTGCGCGGCCCGGACCTGCGCCGCCACTGCCGCTCGATCCTGCGCCGCCTCGTCAGCCGTCTCGGCGAGACCTGCAACCTGACGATCCCGCACGGCGCGCGCGTGCTCTACGTCGAACGCGTCGAGACGAACGAGCCGCTGCGCCTGCACCTCACGCCGGGCAGCTGGGTGCCGCTGCATTGCACCGCGAGCGGCAAGCTCTTCCTCGCGTCGATGTCGCTGCTCGAGCGCCGGCGCACGCTCGCGCACCTGCCGCTGACGCGCGCGGCGCCGCGCACGCTCGTCGACCGCGACGCGCTCGAGGCCGAACTCGACCGCCTCGGCGGCCTCGGCATCGGCATCGACAACGAGGAGTTCGTGCGCGGCATGATCGCGGTCGCGGTGCCGGTGTTCGACAAGGAGCGCAAGGTCGTCGCCGCGGTCGCGTGCCACGTGCCGACCGCGCGGCTGTCGCTCGACGAGCTGCTGACCTGGGTGCCGCAGCTGCGCACGGCCGCGGACGAGATGGCGACGGTGCTGTCGCCGGCGTGACGACGCCCGGGACGGCCGTCAGGCCGCGAAGTCTTGCAGCGAGGAGACGACGAGGCTCGCGCCGATCGCGACGAGCGTCAGCGACGCGATGCGGCGCATCGTGCGCGGCGCGAGCGCCGGCGGATAGCGCCGTCCAGCGAAGGTCGCGAGCGCGACCAGTGGCAGCGCGAAGGCGGCGAGCGTCAGCATCTCGTCGTCGAAGCCGCCCTGCGCCGCGGTGAACAGCGAACGCGTACCGGCGGTCACCGCGAACAGCAACAGCAGCATGTTGCGCACCGCGGCCGGCTCCATCGGCTGGCGGTAGAACTGGAAGATCAGCGGCGGCCCGGCGATGCCGAAGAGACCGCCGCTGAGCCCGGACAGGAAGCCGCTCGCGAAGAAGCTGCGCTCGGGCGACCGCGCCGCAAGCGTCGCCGGACGGAACGAGAACGTCACGCTGCCGTGCAGGATCACGACGCCGAGCAGCAGCTGCAGCAGGTTCGATGCGGCGCCGCTCAGGTAGTCGAGCAGCAGCACGCCGGCGACGATCGCCGGCAGGATGCCGAGCGATGCCGCCGCCGCCGCGCGCCAGTCGATCAGGTGCAGCCGGCCGGGCAGCGCGAAAGCGGAGTTCGCGACCGAGATCAGGCTGACCACGGCGGCGACGGTGGCGAGCGACGCGAGCCCGAAGCCGCTCGTCGCGCCCATCACGATCATGCCGAGCCCGAAGCCGGTGACGGTCTGGAAGTAGGTCGCGAACGCGGTGACCGCGAGCAGCGGCAGCAGGGTCTCGAAGTTCATGGCGCTGGCGCGGACCGCTTCACGCGCTCACGGCACGCGGCGCCTGCGCGTCGCCCGCCGCCGCTTCGGCATCGCACCGCCGTGCCTCGGCCGCGTGCCCCTGAACGACCGTGACCGCGATCACGTGGAAGACGTCGTCGGCGCTGCAGCCGCGCGACAGGTCGTTGGCCGGCTTCGCGAGTCCCTGCAGCAGCGGCCCGATCGCGACCGCGCCGCCGACGCGCTCGGCGAGCTTGTAGCCGATGTTGCCCGCCTCGAGGTTCGGGAACACGAGCACGTTCGCGCGACCGCCGACCTGCGAACCGGGAATCTTGCGGTTCGCGATCTCGGCGACGATCGCGGCATCGAGCTGCACGTCGCCGTCGATCGCGAGGGCGGGCCGCTGTTCGCGCACGCGGCGCGCCGCGGCGGCAACCTTGTCGACCGCGGCGTGCTTCGCGCTGCCGCCGGTCGAAAACGACAGCATCGCGACGCGCGGCTCCTCCATCAGCAGGCTGCGTGCGCTGTCCGCCGCAGCCATCGCGATCTCCGACAAGGCTTCGGCGTCCGGATCGACGACGAGACCGCAGTCCGAGAAGATCAGCCCGCCCTTCAGGCTGTGGAACGGCTCGCACAGCATCATCAGGAAGAAGCTCGACACGAGCTTGAACGACGGGTCCGGCCCGACGACCTGGATCGCGGTGCGGACGACATCGGCGGTCGTGCGCACTGCGCCGGCGACCGAGCCGTCCGCATGGCCGAGCCGCAGCATCAGGTTCGCGAAGCACAGCGGATCGCGCACGGCGCGGCGCGCATCGTCGAGGCTCATGCCCTTGTTCCGCCGCAGCGCATGCAACGCATGCGCGAATTCGGGCGCGAGCGGCGAGTCGGCCGGGGCGACGAGTTCGATGCCGCCGAGGTCGATGCCTTCCGCGTCCGCGCGCTGCCGTATCGCCGTACGCTCTCCGACGACCGTGATGTGCGCGATGCCTTCGCGCGTCGCGCGCGCGGCGGCCGTGAGGATGCGGCCGTCGTCGCCCTCGCTGAGCACGATGCGCCCGGGTGTGTCGCGCGCCTGGCCGATGATCCGGTTGATTGCCTTCATTCGATCCATCCTGAAAAGAGGCCGGAACGGCGGGGGTGGGCGCCGTTCCGGCCGAAGCTCAACCCCGCGACATCGCCGGGGCGGAGGAGGGAGCCTGGTTAATCCGGCAAGGAACAGTCCCGGGGACTAGCCCGTCGACGCCGTTCCGAACCGCGCCGTCGAAGCGCCGCCAATGTCCTTCGACAGGCTGGGCGCAAACCCTTGTATGCGATTGCCGCTTCAACAAATCCGCGCGTTTACCGCATCGCGGCAAGCACGCACGAAACCGGTGGCGAAGGTTCCGGCCGACCAGCATCCGAGGTCGCTGCAATCTCTATTCATCACGGATCTCCTTCGTCGTTTTTCTTTATTTGATACTTTTCGTTCCGATTTTCGAAACTCTAGACAAATCTAAGGGGTCGCTCGGCGCGCGTCAACTCTTATTTCCATAAAACGGGACGCGGTATATTATTTAGTGAAATACAACGACAGGAACCCACGCCATGAAGACCACGGCAAACTTGCGCGCCGAACCCGGACGCCTCGACGGCGACACGCCGACGATGCGGCTCTTCAGCCTGCTGGAAGTGATCGCGCAGAAGGATCAGACCTTCTCGCTGCAGAACCTCGTCGAGGAGACCGGCCTGCCGAAGCCGACGCTGCACCGGATGCTGCAACAGCTCGAATCGGAAGGCATGATCCAGCGCGAAGGCGACGGCCGCCACTACAGCACCGGCGTGCGACTGCGGCGGCTTGCCGAGACGCTGCTGCTCAACAGCACGACGCACGGCGCACGCCACGTCGTGCTGCGCCAACTCGTCGAGGAAGTCGGCGAAAGCTGCAACATCACCGCGTTCTCCGGCAGCGAAGTGATGTACCTCGACCGCCTCGAATCGCCCGCGCCGCTGCGCTTCTACCTCCACCCCGGCTCGCGCGTGCCGGCGCACTGCTCGGCAACCGGCAAGCTCTTCCTCGCGCAGATGACGCCCGCACAGCGCCGCCGCCTGCTCGCGCACGCGCCGCTCGAGAAATTCACCGCGAACACGATCACGGAGCTCGACGCCCTCGAGCGCGAGATCGAAGACGTCAAGCGCAACGGCTACGCTCTCGACAACGAAGAGTTCCTCCCCGGCCTCCAGTGCGTCGGCGTACTGGTGCCGTCGAAGGGTCGCCACTCGAACATGGGCCTCGCGATCCAGGCGCCGATCATGCGCTTCACGCGCGAGAAGGCGCTGCAATACCTGCCGGCGCTCAAGCGCGCGGCCGAAGCGCTCGCGAGCATCGAGCGTGACGACAGCAGCGAGCGCGCACGCGAAGAGGCTTGACCGGCCACGTCGCCCCGGCTGCGACGAGGCCAAGTGCGCTGCAGCATCCGGCGCGGTGGCTGTCCCTCCTGCGATCGTTTTCCGAGCGTCGCGCGGCCGCCGGGGCGCGCACCGACTTCGGCTGCGCGAAAACCGAGCCGGATCAGTTGCGACATTCAAATTCTGGGAGCCGCCCCGGCTCGCGCTTTTCGTCAGGAACGCGCCGGCAAGGCAGTTGCGGGCTCGTTTCCAATCCGAGAACGACAGCACTGACGAGGATCAGTCCGATCAGGCTGCGCTCGCTCTCGAGCCGGGCCCCGGCGCGCTCGCGCCAGGGCAAAGGGGGGTTGAGGACGAGTTCCATGATCGTTTCGCGATCAGCTGCTTGAGTCGTTCGGCACGGGGTTGGTACTGGCCGGCTCGCGCTTGTTCCGGCGCAGCGAGAGCACGATCGAAGTCGCGATGATCGTGGCCACGACGCCGAGCGAGACGGCCACCGGGATCTTGATCAGGTCGATCAACAGCATCTTGACGCCGATGAACATCAGCACGATGGCCAGGCCGTACTTGAGCAGCGAGAAGCGGTCGGCCATGTCGGCGAGCAGGAAGTACATTGCGCGCAGACCGAGGATGGCAAAGACGTTGGACGTGAGCACGATGAACGGATCGGTGGTGATGGCGAAGATCGCGGGAATCGAATCGACGGCAAAGATCAGGTCCGACAGCTCCACGAGAATGAGGACCAGGAACAAGGGGGTCGCGTAACGGACGGCGCGGGACACACCGTCGATGGTTTCCTCGCGCATCACGAAGAAACGCTCGCCGTCGAGTTTTTCCGTGATCTTGAGGTGCCCCTTGAGCCAGTTGATCACCGGATTCTTTGCCAGGTCCGGCTTCTCGTCGGCGAACCACCACATCTTGATGCCGGTCACCAGCAGGAAGGCACCGAAAACGTAGAGCAGCCAGTGGAACTGGGCGATCAGCCAGACCCCGGCAAAGACCATGACGGTGCGCATGACGATGGCGCCGAGGATGCCGAAGAGCAGGACGCGCTTCTGGAGTTCGAGTGGCACCGCGAAGAAGCCGAACAGCATCAGCCAGACGAAGACGTTGTCGATTGCCAAGGATTTCTCGATCAGGTAGCCGGTAATGAACTCGAGCGACTTGGCATTGGCGACCTCACGCCCCGCGGCGCCGTCGAGGTAGAACCACAACGCACCGGCAAAGGCCAGCGAGACGCCGACCCAGATGCCCGACCAGGTGGCGGCTTCCTTGAAGGACACGCGATGCTGTTTGCCGCCGCCGACTACAAACAGGTCGATTGCCAGCATGACCAAGACGATGGCGAAAAACGCCATCCAGAGCCAGGGGGTGCCGATGCTTTCCATGATGGTTGCTCTTTCGCGTCAGTGTTCGGTGAATCGATATCAGGCAAAGGCGGAGGCCGGGGCCAATTGCCAGCGCCGTAGCTCTTCTCCTCAAGCGGCCAAACGGGACGGTTCCGGCGCAAGTGGGCCCGCCGTGCGGTCATCGGTTGTTCCGGCCAGTCGCTCGTGGGCGTAGGCACACGCCAGAACGAGGGGAAGGCTTTGTTGTTCTGCGACTTTTTCCACCACGACGGCGGGTATTTCGCAAAAAGCGAAGCAGTCATCGAGGGTGATCATTTTTCGTCTCCAGATTTGATGTCGGTGTGAAATCCGTACCCGACGAAGCGAACTCTAGGCGGACAGACATATCGAATAAATGGATTCATATAGATAGGTCGCTTCCAAAAACTGGGAATGTTGCTGTGCACCCCGCCGACCTTAACTTTCGTCATCTGATGTATTTCTGGATGGTTGCCAAAGAAGGCAGCATTACGCGGGCAGCCGAGCGTTTGGGCTTGTCGGTGCAAACGATCAGTACGCAGTTGGGGCAACTGGAGCGCCAGCTCGGCTATTCGCTGCTGGCCCCGCAAGGCCGCTCGCTGACCCTCACCGACGCCGGCCGGACCGCGCTGGGGTACGCCGAGCAGATCTTCCACCTGGGCGCCGAGCTGCGCCGCGGCCTTGCCGAAACCCGAGCGGCGAGGCCGCATTTCACGGTCGGGGTGACAGACGCGGTCCCGAAACTGCTCGCCTTCCGGCTACTGGCCGCTGTCATGCGAGCGCCGCTGTCGGTGCGGCTGGAATGTCGCGAAGGCAATTTCGACAACTTGCTGGGCGAGCTGGCCTTGAATCGCCTCGATCTGGTGATCGCGGACCGATCGGCGCCACAGCTCGCCAATCTCAAGCTGCATTCACATCTGTTGGCGACGGAAGGAATCGATCTTTATGGGACCGATGACTTCCACCGGGTCTATGCCGCAGGTTTTCCAGGAAGCATCAATGGCGCGCCCATCCTCCTGCCAATACGCGGCGATCCCTTGCGCCCTGCGATTGATGCCTGGTTCGAAGCCCGGGACTTGCGGCCGGAGGTCGTGGGCGAGTTCAGCGACAGCGCCTTATTGAAAACTTTTGGTCGGGCGGGCGTGGGATTGTTTCCGGCACCGGCCGGCATGAGCGAAGAGATTGCGGCGCAATATCGCGCCCGACCGATCGGAAAGCTGCAGGGCGTGAGCGAGACCTGGTACGCGATTTCAACGCAACGGAGAATTCAACACCCGGCGATCAGCGCCATTGTGGCGGCTGGACAGAGCAACTTACCGACATGATCTAGACGGCGTGCCGCCCGGTGGGGGCGACGATGAAGCGATCGCCCTTGTCGGCTCCGGCAGGGCAGGCCGAGTCAATCAGCCGATGCACGATGCGCTCGACGCCGCGCTCGCCGGCCGCGCACACCTCGCCGTCGAGCTGTCGCGCGATTCCGCCGAAAACCGCGACTGCGCGGGCGGCGAGCGGAGTCGCCTCGCCGCGCAGACCGCGCAGGTAGCCGCTGCCGTCGAATTTCTCGTGGTGAAACTCGATCATTTCACGGGCCGCCGCAAGCCAGCTCGACCGGCGGGTGATTTCGATGCCGAGCGCGACGTTGTTGCACACGACGCAGAACTCGGCTTCGCTGAGCGGCGTCGGCTTGTGCTGGATCGCATCCGGGATCCCGATCTTGCCGACGTCGTGCAGGAACGAGCCGGCCAGCAGCGCCTGCAGCTGCGGGCTCGACAGGCCGAGTGCCTCGCCGACGCGAGCTGCGTCGTAGGCGACCCGATAGTTATGGGCGTTGGTTTCGGCGTCGCGCTTGCCAATCGCAGTGCTGAGGACGTCTGGATGCGAACAGGTGGAATCGCTCTCTCGTTTTCGGCGGTGTATTCCCGATTTGGGACGCGTTTAGACGATGTTCTACGGGCGCCTCAGCATCTTGCAGATGCGTTTTTCGTACCAATTCCGGACGAAAAGAAAAAGGCCATCCGGAGATGGCCTCAGTCTTTGAAATGCTGGCGCGCCCGAGACGATGAAACTGGGCACTGGCTCGAGGTCATCTCGGTTACGTGAGCGGAACGCATCCGTCAGATTGCAATGAAAGTCCCCTCCGTATAGAAGACGCACAAGCTATGCTGCGGCGATACCAACGAAGCATCTGACCGACAGACGGTATCCCGCACCCATGACCAGCCTCCCCAACGGCCTCTACGATCTGCTACTTGACGGCCGCATCCGCGAACTTGCGCTGCAGCTACGCGATGCGGGCCACGCCGACGTTGAGCGTCTGACCGGCGAGGCCCGCCGCCGCCGGCTCGTCGAAGTGCTCGCCCGACTACTGCCCGATCTGCTCGAAGAGGCGACCGACGCCGAAGACGACATCGCACGCGAGCAACGAGAACTTGCGCTTATCAACGGCCTGCTTACCCACCTGCGACGCGGCGATGCCCCCGCAGGGGAGTGGACTGCGCCGGTACTGGCGCTGCGCTCGATCTATCGTGCAAATGCCCGCCCGGCACAGCCTCCAACAGGCTTGCTCGCACCGTGGCTGTTCACTGCCAGCCGCGCCGACCCCTCGCTGTTCGCCGAACTTCGGGCCGAGCTCAGCTCTGCCGATCACGTAGACATCGTCGTCAGCTTCATCACCTGGAGTGGGCTGCGCAAACTCCTGGACGTGCTCGAATCCGTCACCGCGATCGGGGCCGACGGCCAGCCGCGCACGCGGCTACGCGTCATCACGACCACCTATACCGGCGCGACCGAAGCCCGGGCCGTCGAGAGGCTCGCGGCCCTGCCAGGCGTGGAACTGCGTATCTCCCTCGACGGCCGCCGCAGCCGCCTGCACGCGAAGGCCTGGCTGTTTCACCGTGCGACCGGCTTCGGCACCGCCTTCGTCGGCAGCGCGAACCTCTCCGCGGCCGCGCTGCTCGGTGGCGTCGAATGGACGGTCAAGTTCACACAGGCCGGGCAAGCGGACCTCTTCGCCGCCGCCGAAGCACATTTCGAGACGCTCTGGAACGATCCTGAATTCCAGCGCTTCGATCCTCACGACGACACGCATCGCCTGCAACTGCGCCGCGCGCTGCAGCAGGCCAAGGGCACGAACACCGAACCCATTGCCACCCCCACCTGGTTCGACCTGCAGCCGAAGACCTACCAGCAGGCGATGCTCGACCGCCTCGCCGCCGAACGCCGCCACGGCCGCACGCGCAACCTGGTCGTCGCCGCGACCGGCACCGGCAAGACCGTCGTCGCGGCGTTCGACTACAAGCGCCTGTGCGAGCAGCAGGGCGGCAAGCCGCGTCTCTTGTTCGTCGCGCATCGGGTCGAGCTATTGCGGCAGGCCATCGAGACCTACCGCCAGGTGCTGCGCACCCCCCCGCCTTCGGCGAGCTCCTGGCGGACGGCAGCCAGCCCGACAGCAGCGAGCACCTCTTCGCGACCATCATGTCGGTCGCGGCCCGCGATCTGCTTGCAGGCCACGGCGCCGACTACTGGAACACCGTCGTCATCGACGAATGCCACCACCTGCCGGCGAGCCAGTTCGACGCCTTCGCGAGCACGATCCGCCCGCGCTTCCTGCTCGGCCTCACCGCGACGCCCGAGCGCGCGGACGGCCGCTCCGTGCTGCAGTACTTCGATGCGCGCCCCGACGGCAGTCCGGCGGTCGAACTACGCCTGTGGGACGCGCTCGACCAGCAACTCCTCGCGCCCTTCGAGTACTACGCGAGTACCGACAGCACGGACCTCAGCCGCATCCGCTGGAATCAACCCGGCGAACTCGCCCAGCTCGCCAACGTCATCAGCGGCAACGACGCGCGCGCCCGTCTGGTGGTCCACGCTATCGAGCAATACGTCGCCGACCACGGCGCCATGCGCGCGATCGCGTTTTGCGTCGACATCGCCCACGCGAATTTCATGGCCGAACGGCTCACCAAGGCCGGGCTCCCGGCGCTCGCGATCACCAGCCAGACACCACGCGACGTACGCGAACGCGCCCCGCAAGACCTCGCCGCCGGCACGCTGAAAGTGCTGTGCACCGTCGATCTCTACAACGAGGGCGTCGACATCCCGGAAGCCAACACGCTGCTGCTCCTGCGCCCGACCCAGAGCCCGGTCGTGTTCCAGCAACAACTCGGGCGCGGCCTACGCCTCGCCGACGGCAAGGAGAGCTGCCTCGTCCTCGATTTCGTCGGGCGGCTACAAGACGATTTCCGCTTCGACCTGCTGTATCGCACGATTACCGGCCTCAACCGCCAGCAGCTCATCGAAGCCGTTGAACAGGGCTTCACGACGCTGCCACCCGGCTGCCACATCCAGTTCGACCGCGTCGCGCGCGATGCCGTCCTGCGGAGCCTCCGCCAGATCAGCAACCAGAACTGGCGTCGCCTCACCGCCGAACTGCGCTATTACGCCACCACCCGCCGCGGCGCGCCGCTGGCGCTCGCCGACTTCGTTCGCGACCAGTGCCTGGACCTCGAAGACCTCTACGGCAGCAATCCCGGCTGGACTGCGCTGTGCCGCGCCGCCGGCCTCGAACACTCCGCGCCCGACCCCGACGAAATCTACCTCGGCAAACACTTCGCGGCACTCCTGCATATCGACGATCCGGAGCACCTCCGGATCCTGCGCCGCGTCGCAGAAAACCCCGGCGACCTCGCCGGCCAGCTCACGCCCATCGAGCGCGGCCGTCTGCAAATGCTCGCCTACCAGCTTTTCAGCGACCGCAGCGCGCTGATGGACGTCCCCGCCTTCCTCGCCCGCATGGCCGACAACCCCGCCATGTGCCGCGAACTCGGGGAACTCGCCACCTGCCTCGACGAGCGCGCCGACCTCGACCCGGAGCCTCTCCCCGGCGCCCCCGCCGACTGGCCACTCACCCTGCATGCCGCCTACCAAATCCGCGAAATCCTCACCGCCGTCGGCTGGCTCACGCCGCAACGCCGCGCCCCCTTCCAGGCCGGCGTGCTGGCGCGACCCGAGCACAAGACCGAACTCCTGTTCGTCACCCTCGACAAGCGCGACGGCTTCAATGAACGCATCGCCTATCATGACTACGCAATCAGCCCCGAGCTTTTCCACTGGCAATCACAAAACTCCGCCGGGCCGGACACGCCGGCCGGGCGCCGCTATTGCGAATCGCCGGGCAATGGATGGCAATTCCAGCTCTTCGTGCGGAAAGCGCGCGGGCAGGCGTATCGGGCCCTGGGGCCAGTGACGCAGGAGCGCTGGGAGGGGGATCGGCCGCTGTCGATTACGTGGCGGTTGGAGCGGGCGTTGCCGGTGGGGTTGTTTAGGCGGTATAGCGTCTTACGGACGTAAATCTTTATCCGTCCGTCTGTCGGTCCTGTTCTGAGAGGACCACACTCGGACGACCCCATTATAATTGCATACCTCAAGGACAAGAGATAAGCTAAAAGATTCGTGAACCTATGGGGCGTTTGTCTGTGATTCCAGAGTCGATAGCTCAGCAGGTATTGCCTGCGTTGAAAGCAGGACGGTATTCGTTACTGATTGGCGCAGGATTTTCTGCAACTAGCAGCAATGCGAAAGGCGAGCGCCTGCCAGTCGGAAATCAGCTCGCAACCGAGATTGCCAACCATTTCGATCTCCCCGACAGCTACCCACTCGCACAGATTGCTGACAGCGCGCCGAAAGATGAGTTACAGAGTTTCCTGATTTCTAGATTCTTTGGCTGCAAAGCCTCAAGATCAGCCACCTTGGTCTCATCGTTTGTATGGCGTTCGATTTATACGTTAAATATCGACGACGTCCTTCACGACTGTTACTCCGGACAGGAGTGCTATCAAAATCCGATATTTCTAACATTCAAGGATCTATACCAGCGACCGGAGGATCCGGAGGATGTTATCGTCGCTCATCTACACGGATCCGTTAAGACACCTCAAAACGGCTTTGTGTTTTCGCTACCTGAGTACGGCGATGCGAGCGCTGCAGGATATACGTGGTTTAACGTCTTGGCAGACGAACTCACCGAACAACCGTTCATAATCATCGGATGCTCACTGGCAGAGCCGGATATTGAGGCGCACCTCGCCCGACGAAAAGGCATCCCATCAGAAGCGCAGCAAACCGCTCCATCGCTTTTTATTACGAAACGTATGGACAAGGTATTGGAACAAACCTGCAAAAAATTTGGTTTGATTCCCATTGAAGGTGATGCGGATTCATTTCTGTCTTACCTTAATTCAGAAGCAGGTCAACGCAGTCGTCCACTTGACCTTCTCGGTGTAAAGGCTGATGTACGTACCTTTCTTGAAAGCACAGGAGTTGAACACCGATCAGTAAGAATCTTTTTTAGGCAGTGGTTCGTTGTCGATGAGAAAGATCTCCCGCAACCGATCGATTCAATTCCCCTGTTGGCCGGCGCAGAACCGACGTGGAGTGCCATTTCGGGTGGCGAGGATGTTATTCGAGAATGCGTCCCCCGCCTTATGTCAGAGGTTGAGCACTGGAAGAACAAGGGCGGAATCGCAGTTTCTGTCTTGGAGTCTCCTGCGGGGGAGGGGAAAAGCACGGTTCTCTATCGCACAGCACTGGAACTAGCGAAGCTCCAGACAAATATATTCTTCTTCTGTGCAAGAGAGCGTCTTGTGGATGAGGATGCGGCTAAAGTCCTTTCCCACCTAAACACCCCCGCGGTACTTGTAGTTGACAATATTGCCGATCACGCGCCGCAAATCGCCGCATTGCTCGAAAACCTAGAGCAAAAGAAGACCCCATGTTTTGTCCTTGGTGCTTCACGCCGTGGACGTTTAGCACACTTTGATACGGTCTGCTCACGGTTTAAGCCCAGAGAGGGCAACTTGAAAGGGCTTAGCGAACAAGAAGCACTCGCTCTTGTGCAGCGGCTTCGTGATGCAGGCCGACTTGGAAGCAATGCCGGCATTTCAAACACAGAATTGGCGAAGCGAATTCGATCGAAGCATCTAATCGCATCCGTGGCAGAGGCTGGCGACGGAGTCGCCCAATTTGACCACCTACTCCGAAGCGAGCTAAGTGGGCTGTCCAATGAAGGACAGATTATTTATAGGCTGGTAGCTCTTGCGCACAGCACAGGCCAGCCGATCAAAGTTTCACTCCTGCATCGAGCCTCAAAGATAGGCACCAGCACTTTCTTCTCCAGCCTTCACGGGGAATTAAAGGGAATTGTTCATTACGTAACGACAGAGTATATCGAGAGTCGACATCGAGTTGTGTCTGAACACATTGTAAAGTGCGCAGATGAGGCTACTCGATATGAACTACTTGTTAGACTTGTTTCAGCCATTGCACCGTATGTCAGCCGACGAACTATCATGCGAGGGACGCCAGAGGCCCGACTTTCTGGAAGGCTTATGGATTTCGACGACTGCATAAAGCCTCTCGTTGGGATGAAGGCAGATGCATTTTATGAACACATTCGTCCTGAATGGGAATGGAATAGTCGATTCTGGGAACAACGCGCATTGCTCGCATTGTCATCAAATGTTGACCAGGCGATCGTGTGGGCAAAGCATGCCGTAGGGATTGAAAAGCATCCTCATACGCTTACAACTCTTGCCAAGGTTATTTTTAGATCAGCTGAGAAGGCAACAAGCTATCGGGAAATAGAAACTGCAGTATCGGATGCTCTGAGTGTCGTCGATGATGCACTTGCCGCGTCGAGTCAGCGCAAGAGGCCGGAGATTCACCCTTTCGATGTTGCAGTTCGAGGTGTCAAGAACGCAATGAGAAATTATGCATCTTTAGGCCGTAGAAATTTCCCTTCTGAATTCGTGGAGCACGTCGAGCGTATTATTGATGCAGGGGAAAGGGAACTTGGATTCACTCAGACCCGCGCGTTGCGCAGTTTGCTGGAAAGCTAGGATCGAGTCGACGGGGGCTGGAGATGTTCACTGCTTTTCGTACCAGGCTGACTGGTTTCGGCAAGTAATCCGGGCTACACATTCAGGAGATGGGCGGCACCTTCCGCCCATCTCAACGTCCCATGATGCTATCCCAGGGCATGTTCGATCTCCGGCAACACAAGCTCCCACGACTGACACTGCAAGCCCTGCTCGTCTTCCCTCGCGTGGCGCACCAGCATCGCCCCAACTCGCACCGCGACGACCTCACCAACAGGCTGCCGAAACTTCGATGACATCCGGCCAACCACCGCGCCCGACGCATCCGTGATCTCCCAACCTGCCCTGCCATCGCTTCGCGGGCGCAGGACAAGCGGGCTTCCAACATCGAGCGCCACCAGCGCTCGGTGAATCGGCGCCGAGGGCGCGAAGCGCCCCGGCCACGACAGCACGACCTTTTCCGGATCGGCGCACGAGGTCCGATGCGCCACGCCCAAGTTCGGCGGCAACGCCTCCGGCCGCGAACGCAGCACCAGCCCCTCTAAATCGCGCACGAACGGATGCTGCCCGCCGACCACCTCGCACACCGTCAGCGACTTCCGAGCCCGCGTCATCGCAACATAGAACAGCCGCCGCTCGTCGTCCCCGCGCCCCTGCCACCCGCCGCCGTCCAGAATCAGCACGTGGTCGAACTCCAGGCCCTTCGCGCGGTGGGCGGTCATCAGCACCAGCGGGGCATTGGGGCGGGCGTCGGCAGTGGGTTTGCCGATCGCGCCGAAGTCGTAGAGGGATTCGATGAGGTCGTCGACGACGAGTTCGCGGCCGGGGGCGGTCGAGTCGGCATCATTGATGAACTGCGCAAGTGCGGCGCGCTGGGGGTGGTCGATGAAGCCATTCGGCGGGGCGTGGAAGCGGCACCGGAACCAGCGAGACAGGATGCCGGATCGGATCAGCACGCGCCGGCGTTGGACGCTGCGGCGCTGGCCGCGCAGTAAGGTCGCGAGGGCGTCGCCTTCGCGCGTCTGGTGCAGGCTGACGCCGGCACTGTCCCGCAGCAGCCGAACGGGGATCCCGCGCAGGCGGCATAGCGCGGCCATCGGTTCGAGGTCTTCCCAGCGGCGCGCGATGGCCGCGAAGCGGCCCCATTGGCCGGCCTCGCCGCCCTTCGCGATCAGATCATGCACACGCTGCAGTTCATCGAGCGCGACCTGCACTTCCTGATACGGGTTGCGCGGCACTTCGAGGACGTGGACGCGGCCTTCCGTAAGTGGATCGAGCGCGGCGTACTCGCCGCCGTCGGGCTGCTCGCGCCGGGCGTGGTTCACGCGAATCGCCTGCCCGGCCTTCATACGGTCGCGGGCGCGTTCGATGACACGGTTTGCGCAGTGGGTGATGTGCTTGGTCGAGCGGTAGTTCTCGATGAGCGCATAGCGGCGCGCGGCGTAGTCGGTTTCGAACTGGCGGATGTAGCGCACGCTCGCGCCGTCGAAAGCGTAGATGTTCTGGTCGTCGTCGCCGACCACCATCAGCGAGACGCGGTCTTCCTCGGTCTGCAAAGTGCGTCCGGCGACCGCGCTGATGAGCTCGTAGTGGTCGCCGTTGATGTCCTGGTATTCGTCGACGAGCAGAAAGCGCGGGCCGGAGAGCAGGCGGTCGCGGACGATGGAGGGGCCGACGCTCGCTTCCGCCCCTTCGGCCGAGGCCGGGCCCGCACCGGAATCCTGCTCGGCGGCGCGCAGGCGGCGGGTAGCCTGGCGGATGACCTCGCGGAAGTCCACCGCCTCGCCGCGCTCGATGGCGACGGCGTAGCTGGTGCCGGTGAGGCGCATCGCGAGCCCGTGCAGCGTCTGCACCGCGACGCCGGCGGCGTCCGCGCCGACCAGCGCCCACAGGCGGCGGCGGATCTCGTTGGCGGCGGAGCGATTGTAGGCGAGCACCATGATCGCTTCGGGCAGCACCATGCATTCGCGCAGCAGCCACGCGACGCGATGCACGATGACCTTGGTCTTGCCGGCGCCCGGACCGGCGAGCACGAGGTGGTTGCCTTCGAGCGGTGCGGCGACGATGGCCTGCTGCTCGGGGTTGGCGAGCTCGGTGAGGATGCGGCGGTGCGCGGCCTCGGTGGTCGCCATTTCGAGCACGTCCTTGCGCCCGGCGAAGTAGCGCCGCACGAACTCGGCGCGGTCGAGGCTGAAGTAGTCGACGATGAAGGCCATCGCCGCCTGGACCTTGCGGACCCCGAGCTTGGCGTACTCGGCCATGACGTGCACCTGGACGATCTTGTCCTTGTAGTGCAGCGCGAGCTCCGCGTAGTCGGACTTCTTGAACTGGCGGCGGCGCGCCTCGGCGTTGAGTTCGATGCTCATCGCGGAACGGAACACGGCCTTGCCGCGCGCGAGGTGCAGTACCTCGTTGGCGTCGAGGTAGAGCAGTGCCGCGGAGAGGGCGACGTCCCATTTTTCGATGTCGAGATCGGCGAGCGTGGTGTCGGCCTGCAGCGCGGCTTCGAGCTCGCCCTGCTTGGCTGTGACGAGCAGCGTGTTGCCCTGCCGGCGGCGCTGGAATTCCTGCACGAGCGCGCGGGCGAGGCGCATGCGCCGTTCGCGGATGATCTCGATGTCCTTCCAGTTGCGCAGGAGCTTCAGATAGCGGCTGTCCGCGGTCTGCGGACGCAGCGCGAAGAAGCCGCGATGGGTCGCGCCCTCGCCGAAGGGTTCGGCGAAGGACTTGAGCAGGCGCGTGAGCTTGTCCGGGTCGAACTCGACCTGCGCATCGCGCCGCAGCGTGTCGCACAGGCGGCGCACGTTGAGGATCTGCCAGCCCTCCTGATCTGCGTCGGGCGCCTCTTCGCGCAGGTTCTTGAGCAGGGCGTCCTCGATGCGCGCGAGCTCGTCGAGGCGCTGCGCCGTGTCGGGCTCGCGGTAGAAGGTCACGCCGATCTCGGTGTCGTTCGACAGCAGCTTCCAGCGGTCGAGTTCGCGCAGCATGTGCTGCAGGGTGCGCGAATCCTTGCCGGTCGCGAGCATCAGCTCGTCGGTCGACAGGCCCTCGTCGGCGTCCGCCTGGATCAGGATGGTGAGGATGCGCACGTAGGGCTCGATGTCGGCGTCCGCGCCGAGCTTCTTCCTCAGGATCGCGCGCGCCTCTTCCTCGGTCGCGACGAGCAGGCTGCCGGGGAAGACCCGGGTGTGGTTCTCGTGACGTTCGAGGAGACGCGCTTCCTCGAGCCAGGCGACGGCGATGCGCACCTTGGTGTCGGCGTCGCTCGCATCCGGGTCGATGCGGTGCGCGTCGGGGATTTCGAGCAGGATCTCGCCGCTGGTGACCACGACCTGGCCTTCGCTGCGGTCCTTGCGCTCGATCGCGCGCAGCGCCTTGAGGATCGCGCCGATGTCGTGCTGCGTGAGGCGGGAGTTCCTCAGCAGACGGAACTGGACGTCGAGGTCGGCGTCGTCGTAGAGCAGGATGCAGCGTGCCGGCGCCTGATCGCGCCCCGCCCGGCCGGCTTCCTGCAGGTAGTTCTCCAGCGAGCCGGGGGTGTCGAGGTGGATCACGAGTCGCACGTCGGGCTTGTCGACGCCCATGCCGAAGGCGTTGGTCGCGGCGATCACGCGCAGCGTGCCGGCGAGGAAGGCTTCCTGCACCGCGCGCTTGTTCGCCGGGAGCATGCCGCCGTGGAAGAAACCGCAGTCGAGGCCGGCGTCCTTGAGGAATTCTGCGACCTCCTCGACCGTCTTCTGCCGCGCGCAGAACACGATCGCGCCGCCTTCCTCGCGCAGGGCGTACTGCAGCAGGTGCAAGGTCTCGGCGTACTTCGCCTGAGCCGGCACCGTCCTGACCTCGTAGCTCAGATTCTCGCGGCTCACCCCGCCTTCGAGGCGATCGAGCACGACGCCGAGGCGCTTCTCGAAATGCGCGCAGATGTCATCGACGACGTCCGGCTTGGCGGTCGCGGTGAAACCGAACACCGGCGAGGGCCCATCCTTCCGGTGCTTCTGGCACGCCTTGATGAAGCGCGACACGTAGAGATAGTCGGGGCGGAAGTCGTGCCCCCACTTCGACAGGCAATGCGCCTCGTCGAACACCCAGGCGCCGATTTCGCGGTGCATCAGCGCGTTGGCGAAGGCGACGCTGCGGAACTGCTCGGGCGCGACGAAGATCAGCCCGAGGTCGCCCAGGCGCAGCTTGTCGAGCATCACCCGCCGCTCCATCGGGTTGAGCAGGCTGTTGAGGTAGCCCGCGCAGGTGATGCCACGCGCCTCGAGGTTGTCGACCTGATCCTTCATCAGCGACTGCAGCGGCGAGATCACGACCGTCAGGCTGCCGTTACGGTAGTAGCGCGCTAGCAGGGTGTTGATTTACGATAAATCCTAGTATTGGCGGGTATTTCAGGGCTGATATAATTCCATTCGAATCAACAAATCAATAATCTCGATGCGTGGCACCGACCACAAACAGAACGCTCTGTTCAGTTACGTCAAT
>NZ_JAVSMM010000005.1:0-229161 GCF_032027225.1 Aromatoleum sp.
CTACGGACGGTCGGATGCGACGCTGAACCCGGGCGGCGTGCGCATCGGCACCGCCGAGATCTACCGCCAGGTCGAGAAGCTGCCGGAAGTGCTCGAATCGATCGTCATCGGCCAGGACTGGCCGCCCACGGACCCGACCGATGTGCGCGTCGTGCTGTTCGTGCGCCTGCGCGAAGGGCTCACGCTCGACGACGCGCTCGTCGCGCGGATCAAGCAGGCGATCCGCGACAACGCGACGCCGCGCCACGTGCCGGCCCGCGTCGTCCAGGTCACCGACATCCCGCGCACGAAGAGCGGCAAGCTCGTCGAACTCGCGGTGCGCAACGTCGTGCATGGGCGGCCGGTGAAGAACATCGAGGCGCTCGCGAACCCGGAGGCGCTCGCGCAGTTCGAGCGGCGGGAAGAACTGGCGAGCTGAAGGCGGCGGCGCGAGGGCGGTTTCCCAGCCGCCCTCGACCGCGCGGGGGCGTCCGCGCAGTGTCGGGTGATATCGGACGGGTAATGCGGACCCGACAGGCGTGAACGGGCCCGCCCGTCCCCGGATCACTGCGCAGGGGTCACGCAGTCGCGTCGGGAAAGTCCGCGAGCGGCGCGATGTCGTGGCTGCGTTCCATATCGCTCAGGCGGTCGCGGATCGATTGAATCGCGCCGGTATAGGCTTGCCGGCCGAGGATCAGGCGCAGCGGCGGATCGTCGGCCAGCACGGTGTCGACGATGAGCGCCGCGGCGCGCTTCGGGTCGCCGGCCTGTTTTCCGTCGAGGCTGCCCGAGTACGCACGCATCTGGACGGCACTTTCGTAGGCGTCGATCGGCGTTGCCGGCGCGGCGATCGAGCGCCCGGAGAAGTCGGTGCGGAACGGCCCCGGCTCGACGATCAGCACGCGGATGCCGAAGGGCGCGACCTCCTTCGGCAGCGCCTCCGACATTCCTTCGACGGCGAACTTGGACGCTGCGTAGTAGCCCACGCCGGCGCTTCCGCGCGTGCCGGCGGTCGACGACAGATTGACGATGCAGCCGCTGCCGTCCGCCCGCATCGCGGGCAGCACCGCGCGGGTCACGGCCGCGAGCCCGAACACGTTGACGTCGAACTGCCGCCGCACCTCCGCGTCGCTCGCTTCCTCGATCGCGGCGAGGAAGCCGTAGCCGGCGTTGTTCACCAGGACATCGATGCGCCCGAAGCGCTTGCGCGCGTCGTCCACGGCGGCGCGGACCTCGTCCTCGCGCGTCACGTCGAGTTTCGGCGCGAACACGCGCTCCGGCGCGCGCGCGACGAGATCGCCGACGCTCTCCGGATTGCGGGCCGACGCGACGACTCGTCCGCCGCGCGCCAGGACCTCCTCGGCGATCGCGCGCCCGAACCCGGACCCCGTGCCGGTAATGAACCATGTCTTGCCAGTCAGATCGCTCATCCGCTTCGTTCTCCGTTGGTCGTTGCGGTTGGCCGGGCAGGGCGGTGGGTGTGGCATCCTGGCCGCCGCCTCTCCCGGCTTGCTGCGCACAGGCGTGCGCAGGCGTCACTTCAGATAGCGGCGCCCGAGCACGGACAGTTGCAGTTCGGTTGCGCCGGCCCAGATCCGCTGCAGCCGCGCAGCGGTGAACATCTGCGCGATCGGGTGCTCCTCCATCCAGCCGCTGCCGCCCCAGAACTGCAGGCAGGTGTCGATGACGCGGCCTTCCATTTCCGGCAGCCAGATCTTGAGCATCGCCCCGTCCGCGATGCCGAATTCGCCGCTGCGGTAGGCGTCGATGCAGCGGTCGATGAAGGAGCGGGCGACGGCGAGCTCCGTCTCGACCATGCCGAGCCTGAACTGCGTGTTCTGCATGTCGATCAGGCGCTGGCCGAACATCCGCCGTTCGCGCGCGTGTTCGAGCGTCATCTCGAACGCGGTGCGCGAGGCGGTCCACGAGCGCGACGCGATGTGGAAGCGGTCGAGCGTGACGGCGGTGTCGAAGAGCTTGAACGCCTGGCCTTCCTCGCCGACGCGGTCGCCGACGGGCACGCGCACGTTGTCGAGGAAGAGCTCCCCGGTGTCGCCGCCGCGGTAGCCGAGCGTCGTGTGCTTGCGCCGCGTCAGGCCCGGTGCGTCGGCGGGGACGATGAAGGCGGTCATGCCGCGCGTGCGCTCGCTGCCTTCGGTTTTCGCGATCACGTAGATGACGTCGGCGATCGTGCCGTTGGAGATGAAGCACTTCGTCCCGTTCAGCACGTAATGGTCGCCGTCGCGCCGCGCGCTGGTCAGGATCGCGCCGGCGTCGCTGCCCGCGCCCGGTTCCGTCATCGCCAGCGCCTGGATCGCTTCGCCGGCGAGGATTTTCGGGAACCACTTGCGCTTCTGCTCCTCGCTTCCGGCGTCGATCAGCACCGAGGTCGCGATGTCCGACGTCAGCGACGGGCCGGCCACCGCGCCGGCCGGCAGGCGCCCGAGTTCTTCGGCGAGCACGACGATAGACAGGCGGTCGAGGCCGGGTCCGCCGTATTCCTCCGGAATCGCCGCGCCGAGGAGCCCGAGCGCGCCGGCTTCGCGCCAGAACGCGCGCAGCTCCGCGTCGGTCGCGAATGCGCCGCCGCGCGGCACCAGCTCCCGGGCGAGAAACTTCCGCACGGTATCCCTGAACATTTCCAGTTCTTCGCCGAACCTCGAGCCCATCCTTGTCTCCTTGTGGTGTTGTTTGGCCGTGGTAGGCCAGTCGAGATGAACTTTGAAGCGGCCGCTGTCGCATCCCTTCGACGTTCGCGCTGCGCGGGCTGCGCAGCGCGAACGGTGGGGCCGCTCAACGGCCGAGAAGGCAAAAATCCGTTCGACCGGACCCTGTCGAAGGACGGGTGGGATTTGCCCGGTGCAACGGCTGTTTTCGGAATCGATCGAGCCCCGACCCGCGCGTCGCTAACCCCCTCCGCAGCCGCAGCCGCGCCATTGGCCGATGTCGAAAAGTGCGTTCAACTCGTCGTCGGGCGAGAGTCCCTGCTGGAACGCCGCGAGGTGTCCTTCCTTGCGCGGCGAGACGAGCCACGACAGGCCGCGCTCGCCGGCGATGCGTTCGAGCTCGTCGCACCACGCGTCGAAATCGTGTTCGTTCGTCACCTGCCGATCTCCCGGGAGCGGAGGACAAAGGAGTCGAGAGGAACTCCGCCCCGCGCCCCCTGTGATCCGCCACCCGGGGGCTCAGACGACGCAAGGCGTCGCGGCGCCGTCCAGCGTGATGTTCGTGCCGGTCAGGTAGCGTCCGCGCGGTGATGCGGCGAACGCGACGATGTCGGCGATTTCCTCGGGTTCGGCGAAGCGTCCGAGCGGCAGCGGCGCGACCATGTGGGCGAGCGCTTCCTGTTCGCCGATTCCAAGCCGCCGCGCTTCGGCCTGGATGCCGTGTGCGATCCGTTCGGTATTCGTCGCCCCGGGGCTCAGGCCCACCACCCGCACGCCTTGCGCCGCGTAGGTGTTCGCGAGCCCGGCGGTCGCGAGCATCAGCGCCGCGTTCGCCGCACCACCGGCGAGATGACTGCGACCGGGCACCTTGCCGCCAGTGCCGATGATGTTGACGATCGCGCCGTCGCCGCGCGCCGCCATGCGCCGGATCAGCGGATCGATGACGTTGATATAGGTGAAGTACTTCGCGTCCATCGCCGCGCGCCACTTCTCGGGCGTCAGTTCGTCGGGCGGCGTCATGCGGGCGGCGCCGGCACTGTTCACCAGGACGTCGAGCGGGCCGAACTCGGCCTCGACGCGCTCGACCATCTCCGCCGCCGCCTGGGCATCGGTCAGGTCGGCCGCGATCGTGAACGCTTCGCCGAGCACGCGGCGCGCGTCGTCGAGGTTTTCGCGCGAGCGCGACACGATCGCGACGCGCGCGCCCTCGTCACGAAATACCCGTGCGCAGGCGAGGCCGATGCCTTTGCTGCCGCCGGTGATCAATACGTTCTTGTTGCGCAGTCCGAGATCCATGTCCGTTCTCCCCTCAGGTTTCGACGAGCACGCCCGATTCGAGCAGCGCGTCGATCTCGCTTCCCGAAAATCCGGCGTCGGTGAGCACCGCGCGCGCCGTGCCGATGCCGGCGCGACGCGGCTGCGGCGTCTGTGATGGGGTGCGACTGTAGCGCGGCGCCGGCGCGGGCTGCGTGGTTTCGCCGACGGTGACGAAGGTCTCGCGTGCCGCGTGATGCGGATGCGTCGGCGCTTCGGCGATGCCGAGCACCGGTGCGAAGCAGACGTCGGTGCCTTCGAGCAGGTCGCACCATTGCGCGCGCGTGCGTTCGAGGAAGCGGCGTTCGAGTTTCGCGTGCAGGCTCGGCCAGTGGTCGCGGTTCGAGCGCTCGCGGAATTCCGGATCGTCGATCTCCATCAAGGTCAGGAACGCGTCGTAGAACTGCGGTTCGAGCGGCGCGATCGAGATGAAACCGCCGTCGGCACAGCGGTAAGTCCCGTATTCGGGCGCACCGCCGTCGAGCGTGTTGTCGGCGCGCTGGTCATGCCACGAACCGTTCGCGACCATCGTGTAGAAGGGCGCCATCAGCAGCGCGGCGCCGTCGCTCATCGCGGCGTCGATCACCTGGCCCTTGCCCGAGCGGCCGGCCTCCCACATCGCGGCGACGATGCCGAACGCGAGCATCATGCTGCCGCCGCCGAAGTCGCCGACGAGGTTCAGCGGCGGCAACGGGCGGTCCGGCGCGCCGATCGCGTGCAGCGCGCCGCTGAGCGCGATGTAGTTGATGTCGTGGCCGGCGCTCTGCGCGAGCGGACCGCTTTGGCCCCAGCCGGTCATGCGGCCGTAGACGAGCCGCGGATTCGCCGCGAGGCAGGGTTCGGGGCCGAGCCCGAGCCGTTCCATCACGCCGGGGCGGAAGCCTTCGATCAGCGCATCCGCGCCGGCGACGAGGCGCAGCGCCGCGGCGATGCCGTCCGGATGCTTGAGGTCGAGCGCGATGCAGCGGCGGTTGCGCAGCAGCGGGTCGGCCGCGGGGTCTCGCTTGCCGACGAGCGCCGCCGGCGCCTTGCGCTCGATGCGGATCACGTCGGCGCCGGCGTCCGCGAGCATCATCGCGCAGAACGGCGTCGGGCCGATGCCGGCCATCTCGATCACTCGTGCGCCTTTCAGTGGTCCCATTGCTTTCTTCCCTTGTCGTTTCGTCTTGTCGTCGGGGCGGTCTGCGTCATGCCGTCGTCGTCGCGCGCACGCGGTCGAAGTGCGCGCCGGTCGAGATGCGTGCGATCACGAAGAGCAGCGCGGACGCGATCGCGAAGCCTTGCGCGGCGGTCAGCGCCCACTGCAGGGCGGCGTTGCCGGCGGTGTTCATGAAGGCGTCGCTCATCAGCCCGACCGACAGCGGCAGCGCGCCCTGGCCGACGATCGCGATTGCGACGTTCGACACCGCGGCGCCGGTCGCCCGCAGGTGCGGCTCGCAGACGTTCTGGATCGCGGCCTGATAGGCCGGCGCGAACAGCACGCTGGTCGCCATCGCGATGAAGGTCGCGACCAGCGCGAGCGTCAACGACGGGTGCCACAGCACCAGCAGGTACATCGGGATCAGCGCCAGCGTCGCGCCGATGCAGATCGACACCGGGCTCGCGAGCGAGCGCAGCGCGAGCCGGTTGCCGAGCCAGCCGCCCGCGATCATCCCCGCGCACAGCCCGAGCGCCGCGGCCGGGCCGAACAGCAAGCCCACTTCCTGCACCGACAGCCCGTGCGTGCGGATGAAGAACTGCGGCAGCCACACCATCATGCCGAGGCTGCTGAACGCGCCGAAGGACGCGGCCGCGGCGAGCCACACGAAGGCCGGGTTGCGGACGAGCCGGCCGAGCCCCGCGAGATAGCCGATCTGGCGCGGCGCGGCGATCTCGAAGCGTCCGCGTTGCGGCTCGCCGACGAAGATCACCGTCGCGAGCGCGAGCAGCAGCCCGGGCAGGCCGGCGATCAGGAACACCGCGCGCCAGCCGTAGTGCTCGTTGATCCAGCTCCCGAGCACGAAGCTCAGGAACAGCCCGATCATGCCGCCCGCGGCGAAGATCGCCAGCGCCATCGAGCGCCGCTGCGGCGGAAAGTGATCGCTCAACAGCGACATGCCGGCCGGGTTCGAGCCGCCTTCGCCGACGCCGACGCCGCCGCGCGCGAGCGCGAGGGTCAGGAAGTTCGACGCCGCGCCGCACAGCGCGGTCGTCACGCTCCACAGCCCGACGGCGATCGCGAGCACGTTGCGCCGGCTGCGGCGGTCGGCGAGATAGCCGAAGTACAGGCTCGCGAGCGCATAGACGAGCACGAACACCGGGCCGGTCAGCAGCCCGTACTGCGTGTCGCTGAGACCGAACTCGATCCGTAGCGGCTGCGACACCACGACGACCAGCATGCGGTCGTAGTAGTTGAGGAGGTTGATCAGCGCGAGGATGAACAGCGCCGTGATCGCGCTGCGTTGGCCGGTGGCGGGCGTGGTCGCGGAGAAGGCGCTGTTCATGGGCTCGCTCCGTTCGTCAGGCGACGCGGGCGGTGCCGCGGTCGAGGACCACGAGATCGCGCGCGGGGACGACGGCGCGGAAGCGGATCAGCCCCGGCTCCGGTTGCCAGAAGTCGAAGCGGATGCAGTCGCCGGGCAGCACCGGGCGGCTGAAGCGCAAGGCCATCGACTTCAGCCGCGTCGCGTCGAAGTCGCAGTACGCCTTCAGCAGCGCGTAGCCGGCGAAGCCCTTCGTCGCGAGGCCGTGCAGGATCGGCCGTTCGAAGCCGCCGACTTTCGCGACCGCCGGGTCGATGTGCAGCGGATTGAGGTCGCCGCTCAGGCGATAGATGATCGGCGCGATCTCGAGCGTCTGCACTTCGAGCGAGAGTTCCGGTGCGCCTTCGGGCAGCTTCTGCAGCTCATCCGGCGCGTCGCCCCAGTCGCCGCAGCCGCCGTCGCCGCGCAGCATCAGCGTCGTCACGACGGACGCGATCGGGTTGCCGGTCGCCGCGTCGATGACTTCCTTGCGCTGGTGCAGGAACGCGCCCGACTCCTTGCCCTTGTCGCGCACGCCCATCACGTCGTGCCGGCCGATGACCTTGCCTTCGGCCGGCAACGGGCGGTGCAGCGTCAGCCGCTGCTCGGCGTGCAGCAGCTTGCGCCAGTCGATCGCGTAGTCCGGATCGCGTGCCCAGAAGCCCGGGTGGCCCAGCACGTTGGCGTACGTCGGCGCGGCGATCAGGCCTTCCTCGAAGAGAAAGCGCAGGTGCTTGGGATCGAGCGGTTCGGCGCCGAAGCCGACGCCGAGCGCGTAGAGGATCGTGTCCTTGAAGTTGTAGCTCGCTTCCGTGTCGGGAAAGCGGCGATTGACGACCTTCTCCAGATTCATCGTGGTCTCTCTGCGGGATTGTTTTTTTCAGGCACGCGCCGACAGCGCGACGATCTTTTGCGCCTGCACGAGGTGCGGCATGTCGAGCATCTGGCCGTCGAGGCCGAGCGTGCCGACGCCGGGATTCGCGCGGAACAGCTCGATCACGCGGTTCGCATGCGCGACCTCGTCGTCCGACGGCGTGAAGGCCTCGTTGATGACTTCCACCTGGGCGGGGTGGATCGCGATCTTGCCGCCGAAGCCGTCGCGACGGGCGCGACGCGACGCCGCAGCGAGGCCCGGGCCGTCGCGGAAGTCGGCGTACAGCGTGTCGATCGCTGCGACTTTCGCGGCGGACGCGGCGAACAGGCACAGCGAGCGGGCGAGGGCGTAGGGCTCGCTCCAGTAACCGTCGTCGCCCTTGTTGCTGATCGCGCCGATCGCGGCGGCGAGATCTTCCGCGCCCCAGGTGATGCCGGCGAGGCGCTCGCCGACTTGCGAATAGCCGCCGAGCGCGAACAGCGCTTCGGGTACTTCGGTCGCGACCGGCACGATGCGGGTCGCGCCGCGCGGAAGTCCGTGCTGCGCCTCCAGCGCGTCGAGGTAGTGCGCGAGGCGCTGCACTTCGAGCGGCGACGCGGCCTTCGGCTGGACGATGCCGTCGGGCGCTTCGGCCATCACGGCGGCGAGATCGTCGAGCGCTTCGGGCGTCGACAGCGGGTTGATGCGGACGAACAGCGCCGCACGGCGGTTCCCGCGCGTCGCCTTCAGGTAGCTCGCGACGAGCTTGCGCGCAGCGGCCTTGTTCGCCGGCGCGACGGCATCCTCGAGGTCGAGGATTACCGCGTCGGGGCGCACTTGCTCGGACTTGGCGATCTTCTTCTCGTTGTCGCCGGGCACAAACAGCATCGAACGATACATTTCGGGTCTCCGGTTTGCGCGCCGCCCGGGTCGGGGGCCGGGCGGAAGTCGAACCTCATCGAACGCGGCCGATTGCCCGGGCCACGTCCAAGAAGGGTCGTCAGTCGTTGTGACGGCCGACGATCGTGACCGCGGACACGCCGTTGAACGGCACGCCGCCGAGGTTGTGGCTGAGGCCAAAGCGCACGTTCTTGAGCTGGCGCTCGCCGGCGCGGCCCTGCAGCTGCAGATAGTTCTCGTACACCATCCGCAGCCCGGACGCGCCGATCGGGTGGCCGAAGCACTTCAGGCCGCCGTCGATCTGGCACGGCACCTTGCCGTCGGCGTCGTAGAAGCCGTCGAGGATGTCCTTGACCGCCTCGCCGTCCTTCGAGATGCCGAGATCCTCCATCGTCACCAGCTCGGTGATCGAGAAGCAGTCGTGCACCTCAATCAGGCTCAGCTCCTCGCGGGGATTCCGGATGCCGGCTTCCTCGTACGCGCGCCGCGACGCGTTGCGCGTGTTCGGCACGTAGCTGCCGTCCCACTGGTTCGTGCCCGATTCGCGACCGGCGCTGATCGACAGCTGCATCGACTTGATCGTGACGAAGTCGGTCTTGCCGAGCGCGCGGGCGATCTCCGGGGTCGTCACGATCGCGCACGCGGCGCCGTCGGACACGCCGCAGCAGTCGAACAGGCCGAGCGGCTCGGCGATCATCGGCGCGTTCAGGATGGTCTCAAGCGAGACTTCCTTGCGGAGATGAGCCTTCGGGCTCTTCACGCCGTTGACGTGGCTCTTCCAGGATACGTGCGCCATCGCGGCCTTGAGGTCGCCCTGCGAGATGCGGTACTTCGCCCGGTACGACGACGCGAGCTGCGCGAACCCCGCGGGTGCGGAGCCGAGCGGCATCCAGGCGCTGTTCAGCGTGCCCTTGAACGGCACCGGCAGACCGCCGTATCCGGTGTCCTTCAGTTTCTCGGCACCGATCGCGAGCGCGAAGTCGACCGCGCCCGCCGCGACCGCGTACGCGGCCCCGCGCAGTGCTTCGGTGCCGGTCGCGCACATGTTCTCGACCCGGCTCACCGGGATACCTTCGAGGCGCAGCGCCATCGCGGCGGGGATCGCAGAGTTGCCGACGTTGACCCCGTCCATGCAGGAGCCATACCACGCCGCGCCGATCTGGCTGCGCTCGATGCCGGCGTCCGCGAGGGCCTCGCGGAAGGCTTCGACGAGCAGGTGTTCCGTACCCGCATCCCAGCGCTCGCCGAACTTCGTGCAGCCCATGCCGATGATCGCGACCTTGTCTCTGATTCCAGTGGCCATGCTCAAGCTCCTTGCACCGTGGCGGGTGTTGCTTTCCAGAAATAACGGACGTTGTGGCGTTCCTTGTCCTTGCTCTTGATGCGGAACACCATGCGCAGCGGCGTGCCGACGTCGAGCTGGCCCGGTTCGACATCGACGATCTCCATCATCACGCGTGCGCCGCTGTCGAACTGCACGAGGCCGAAGTGAAGCGGCGGGGACGGCGAGAACTGGAGCCAGTCGGCGGTGTAGCTCGCGACTTTCGCCGCCTCGTCGACGAGCGGATGCGGTGTCAGCGTCTCGAACGAGCCGCAATTGACGCAGCTCGCGAGCTGCGGGAACTGCACCGTGCCGCAGCTCGGGCACTCGCCGGCGACGAAGTGCGCGAGCTGTTCGCGTGCCCGGTACTGCTGCGTCAGCGGGATCTTCTCGCTGCCTTCGGCGCGCATGCCCCAGTCGAGCTGGAGCTCGCCCTGGAAGGACAGCAGCTTGGTGTAATGCGCTTCGGCGCGACCGCCGGCGACCGCGGCGGCGACGGACAGACGCGGCTTGTAGTTCGCGAGTTCGGGCGTCGCCTCGAACACCAGCACGTCGCAGCCGGTGCCGAAAGCCGCGACCACGATCCGGTCGCCCGGCTCCGCCCGCTCCAGCGCGGAGGCGAACATCATCAGCGGGTGCGCGGTGCCGGTGTCGCCGCAGCGCGCATGCAGGTTATCGACGACGGCCTCGGCGGCGATGCCCGACTTCTTCGCCATCGCCGCGGCGATGCCCGACATCGTGCCGGGGAGGCAGAAGTGCCTCACATCGGCGGCGTCGATTCCCGCGTCGGCGAGCGCCGCCTTGATCGCGGCGGGGACGATCTTGCCGTAGCCCTCGTCGCGCACCCAGCGCTCTTCCCAGTAGTAGTCGTAGCTTTCGCCGCTCGCGCGGAAGTGGTCGATGAACGCGTCGGAGCGGCTGGCCGTGCCGATCAGCTTCGCGATCACCTTGCCGCTGCCGACAGTCATCGCGACTGCGCCGGCCCCGTACTGCAGTTCCTGCGCGCTGCCGGGCTTGGTGTGCCGCGCGTCGGACGCGACGATGAGCGTCGGCGTGTGGACGGTGCTGCGCAGCGCGCTCAGTAACGCCGACACGCCGGCGCGCAACGAGCCGCCGTTGTCGCTGGTAGCGACGGTTTCGGGCAGTCCGAGCGCCGCGGCGACGAGGGTCGCGTTCTGCAGGTCGGCGAAGGGCGGCGTCGTCGACGCGAAGATCAGCGCGCCGACGCCGTCGGTCGACACGCCGCGCGCGGCTTCGACGCTCATCGTCACGGCGTCTTCGTCCCAGTTGGCGAGTGCGCGGACGCCTTTGGCGCGCGCCTTGAGCTCGGGGAAGGCCCAGCCGTGCGCGTCGGCGATCGCCGAGCGCTCGATCCGGAGGTTCGGGACGTAGGCCCCGAACGAGATAATGCCGCGTTCAGTCATGGTTTTCCTTGCAGCGGAAGCGGCCGCGGGCGGCCGCATGTCGATGGGAGCGGATTCGGATTCGGACGGAGGCCGCGCGTTACGCGAACACCTTGCGGCTGATGATTTCGCGCATCACTTCGGACGAGCCGCCGGCGATGCGACGGATGCGCGCGTCGAGATACGCGTGCGCGATCTGGTACTCCATCATGTAGCCGTAACCGCCATAGAACTGCAGGCATTCGTCGGCGACCTTGCACTGCAGCTCGCCGGCGATCATCTTCGCCATCGCCGCGACGGTCGAATCCAGCTTCTTTTCGACCGCGAGTTCGATGCAGCGATCCACGAACACGCGCGCCGCCTGCACGTGCGCGGTCAGCTCGGCGATCTTGAAGCGCGTGTTCTGGAAGTCGGCGACCGTCTGGCCGAAGACCTTGCGCTCCTTCGTGTAGGCGACCGTGTATTCGAGGATGCCTTCGCACGCCCCGACCGCCGACACGGCGATGCTCAGCCGTTCTTCGGCGAGGTTGTGCATCGCGATCGAGAAACCCTGGCCTTCCTCGCCGATGCGGTTCGACACCGGCACGCGGACGTTGCTGAAGAAGAGCTCCGACGTGTCCTGCGCCTTCAGGCCGAGCTTCTCGAGGTTGCGGCCGCGCTCGAAGCCCGGGCGGTCGGACTCGACGATGATGAAGGTCATGCCTTTCGCGCCGGCCTCGCGGTCGGTCTTGCACGCGAGGATCACGATGTCGCACAGCTGGCCGTTCGAGATGTAGACCTTCTGGCCGTTGATGACGTAGTCGTCGCCATCGCGCACCGCCATCGTCGAGATCGCCTTCAGGTCGCTGCCGGCACCGGGTTCGGTGAGGCCGATCGCGGCGATGACTTCGCCGGAGGCCATTTTCGGCAGCCACTTGCGCTTCTGCTCCTGGGAGCCGAAGTTCGTCAGGTAGGTCGCGGCCATGTCCGAGTGCACCGAGAAGCCCGGACCCGTCGCGCCGGCACGGCCGAGTTCTTCGGTGAAGATTGCGTTGTACTTGAAGTCGGCCCCCACGCCGCCGAATTCCTCGGGGACGTTCGAGCACAGGAAACCCGCGGCGCCGGCCTTCAGCCACACGTCGCGCGACACCTTGCCGTCCTTCTCCCATTGACGATGGTAGGGCGTGATTTCCGTCGCAATGAAGCGGCGCACCGAGTCGCGGAACTGCTCGTGCTCCTCGGAAAAGATATTTCTCGGGACCATCTTGTCTCCACTCCGGTTATTGCAATGGTTATTCTGGGTCGCAACGCTCGCCGCCGCGAAGGACCCGCGCTGCGTAGGTATTTAAAACATACCTTATCCTATAATACGATCTAGTCGATCCGCAAGCTCCCCACAACCGAGAACGCCGATGCCGATACTCAAACGCCTCGCCGAAGCCCATCGCGACAAGGTCGCGATTCGCATGGCCGATTCAGGCGAACAATTCACTTACGCCGAGCTCGATGCACGCGCTGACCGTGTCGCGCGCTGGCTACTGTCGATGGACCTGGCCGCGGGCGACGTTGTCGCGCTGCTGCTCGAAAACCATCCCCGCAGTTTCGAACTGTGGTGGGGCGTGCGCCGCGCGGGCCTGTACTACACGCCGATCAGTGTGCACGCGTCGGCGGACGAAGCGGCGTACCTGCTCGAAGACTGCGGCGCCAAAGTGCTGGTCACGAGCCGTGCGCAGGAGGAAGTCGCCGCGCGCGTGCGTGATCGCCTGCCGGCGTCGCGGCGATTCATGCTCGACGGCGCGGCAGAGGGGTTCGACGCTTACGAGGATGCGGTTGCTGCAGCCGATCCGTCGGCCGTTTTGCCGGAGCGGCCGATCGGCCGCGAGTTCTTCTACTCGTCGGGGACGACCGGGCGCCCGAAAGGGATCCGGCGGCCGATGCAGGCTTTCGACCAGCGCTACGAAGTCCCCGCGCTCGAACGGCAGCTGCGCTCGATCTTCCGTTTCGATGCCGACACCGTCTACCTCTCGCCGTCGCCGCTGTACCACGCGACCTCGCGTTTCATCATCCGCGCGGTCGAGTGCGGCGGCACGGCCGTCGTGATGGACAAGTTCGACGCGGAGAAGGCGCTCGAAGCGATCGACCGGTATCGCGTCACGCACTCGCACTGGGTGCCGACGATGATGATCCGCATGCTCGCGCTGCCCGACGAGGTGCGCGCGCGCTACGACGTTTCGAGCATGCGCTGCGCGCTGCACGCCGCGGCGCCGTGCCCGCCGCAGGTCAAGGACCGGATGATCGAATGGTGGGGGCCGGTGATCGAGGAGTACTACGGCGGCTCGGAGAACGCCGGGGTCACCTACATCGACTCGCGCGACTGGCAGGCGCACCGCGGATCGGTCGGCCGCCCGATCTGGGGCGCGGTGCATATCCTCGGCGACGACGGCGAAGAGCTGCCGCCGGGCGAAGTGGGTGCGATCTACTTCTCCGGCTCGGGCGACTTCCGTTACCACAACGATCCGGACAAGACCGCGTCGGCGTTCTCGCGCCAGGGCTGGAGCACGTACGGCGATATGGGGCACGTCGACGCGGAAGGCTACCTGTATCTGAGCGACCGCCGCGCCGACCTGATCATCTCCGGCGGCGTGAATATCTATCCGGCCGAGATCGAGAATGCGCTGAGCCTGCACGAAGCGGTCGAGGACGTCGCGGTGATCGGGGTGCCGCACGAGGAGTTCGGCCAGGAAGTGAAGGCCGTCGTGCAATTGCGGGAGCCGCTGCGCCCGTCGCCGGAACTCGAGCAGGCGTTGATCGAGCATTGTCGCGAGCGGATTTCGCGCATCAAGTGTCCGCGCAGCATCGACTTCGTCGACACGCTGCCGCGCAGCGAGAACGGCAAGCTTCTGCGACGGGTGCTGAAGGAGCGCTACCGCAGGCGGAAGCAGCCTGATACCGGGTGAGGCGGTCGTCGCGCGGGCCGCGTCCTGGTGGCGACCCGCGCGAACGACAGGATTCGCGCCGGGCGCTATGCCTTCGATTCGGTGCGCGGCAGCCCGGCGAGATCGGTGAAGTAGTGGATGTAGGTCATCGTGTCGCGGCCGGCCGGCCCGGAGGCGATGACCGTCTGCTGGATCGCGGAGATCGCGTCGGCGACCGGCGTGCCCGCGCCGAGGCGCTGGGCCTCCTCGATGAAGAGCTTGACGTCCTTCGCGCCGATTTCCATCGTCCCCGTGCCGCCGAGCCGCCCTTTAAGCATGTAGTTCGGCGCGACGCGCTGCGAGAAGAAGTTCGCGCCGCTGCCCTGGTTGATGATGTCGAGCGTCGTGCCCATGTCGATTCCGGCCTTCATGCCCATCGCGACCGCCTCGCAGGTCGATAGCAGGCAGGCGTAGGACACCGCGTTGCTCATGACCTTGCCCACCTGTCCCATGCCGGCCTGGTCGCCGAGGTGGAACAGCCGGCCGGCGAAGGTCGCGAGCATCGGTTCGACCCGCTCGAACGCGTCGCGCGGGCCTGACGCGAGCACCCCGAGCGTGCCGGCCTCGAGCGCCATGATCGCGCCGACCACGGGCGCGTCGATCAGCATGATGCCGCGCGCCGCAAGACCTTCGGCGATCTCGACGGCGGCAGGTCCGCCGATCGTCGATGTCTCGACGTAGATCTTCACTTTCCTGCCGTCGACGACGCCGTCCGGACCGAGCGCGACCGTCCTGCAGATGTCCACGGTCGGCAGGCACGCGATCACGATTTCGCATTCGTCCACGATCTCCCGGCTCGACGAGGCGACCGCGCAGCCGCGTCGGCCGGCCTCCGCGAGGGCTTCCGAGTTGCGGTCGTAGGCGAGCACCGGAATGCCGCGTTCGACCATTCGAGCCGCGATCGGTCCCCCCATCGCGCCGACGCCAATGAATCCCACTCTCTGCATTTCTCTCTCCCTAGGGGTTATCGCCGCTTTCGCGTACCGGGTCCGAAAACTACCCGTTTGTGACTAGCAAAAATAATCACTATCCGTTATCGTCGCTTCGTATGCGTTTCACTAGCATACGATCTCATACAATAACAATCCAGCGCGACTGATCACGCGCTAAGCCGTTTCACTTGCGGCAGCGAGCCGCACATTCTGCGCCGGAAATCCGGCGCTCACCGACGGCGGCTTCCGCTGTGCGGCCACCGGCAAGGTTGCCGCAGCGGCGGAACCAAAAGAACTCGTACCTAACGAGACACACCAGTGACAGGAGACAGCGGCATGCATTCGATCAACAAAGCCCTTATTCCGCTCGCCATTGCAGCGGCAGGCGCCAACGGCGCGTTCGCCGCGGTGTCGGCCGAAGAGGCGGCGCAACTCGGAAAGACCCTGACGCCCTGGGGCGCCGAAGCGGCCGGCAATGCCGACGGCTCGATTCCTGCCTACACCGGGGGATTGACGACGCCGCCGCCGAACTTCGACAAGGGCAAGCCGACCTGGCGACCCGATCCCTTCGCCAACGAGAAACCGCTGTTCCGCATCGACGCGAAGAACTTCCAGCAGTACAAGAATCGACTCACGCCGGGCACGATCGCGCTGCTCGAAAAACACCCCAACACCTTCTTCATCGACGTCTACAAGACGCACCGCAGCGCGTCGTACCCGCAGGAATGGCTCGACAACAGCGTGAAGAACGCGACGCGCTGCAACCTGATCAACGACGGCGAGGGCGTCGATGTCGCCAACGGCTGCGGCGGCGGCATGGTGTTCCCGATCCCGAAAAGCGGCCTCGAGATGCTGTGGAACAAGGAGGCGACGTACCGCGGGCCGGCCTTCTCGACGCTCGACCTGACCGGGCGGTACGTGAAGCCCTCCGGCGAGGTCGTGCTGACCTCGGGCCCGTCGACCAAGCTCGCTGCTTACCCGCTCGGCGATCCGGCGGCGACGTCGCGCGACATTTCCTACGCCTACCGCATCGAATGGCGCGCGCCGACGCGGCTCAACGGCTCGGCGTCGATGCTGATCGACAAGACCGCGGATCTCGAACGCCGCGCCTGGAACTATCAGCCTTCGACGCGGCGGGTGCGGCTCGCGCCCGACTACGCAGCCGACACCCCGATCAGTTCGGCCGGCGGCGCCATCGTCTATGACGACGACGTGCTCTTCACCGGCAAGCGCGACCGCTACGACTGGAAGCTCGTCGGCAAGAAGGAGGTCTACCTGCCTTACAACACCTATCGCATCTCGTATCCGGAAGCGAACGGCGGCTGCAGCGACAACGCGCTGCTGACGCCGAACCACCCCAAGTCCGAGTGCGTGCGCTGGGAGCTGCACCGCGTGTGGGTGGTCGAGGCGACGCTGAAGGACAACAAGCGTCACGTCTATCACAAGCGGGTGCTGTTCCTCGATGAGGACATTCCGTCGAACGGCGTTGCCGACAACTACGACCAGGCCGGCGATCTGTGGCGGGTCAACTGGAACGCCCCGATTCCGGCGTATGAGGCGAAGGTTCCCGGGCTCGGCGAGCAGTTTTCGATGGATCTGCTGACCGGCATCTACTTCAACATCACGGCCTTGAAGGGGACGCGCATCGAGCCGGAATTCGACCGCTCGGTGCTCAACTCCGCAAACCTTCAGTCGCACATCCTTCGCTGAGCGGGCGGCGAAGACGCTCCACGGCGCGCGCCTCGTCGGATTGGACATTCCGACTGGGCGAATCGGCGCCCGCTACGTCATGGCGGGCGGGCGGCGATCCTGCGCCGACCGCCTCGACAACAACACAAGGAGACAGCGATGTTGGCGACCCAGCCGAGAAAGGTTTTCACCCCCGAGCACGAGCAGTTCCGCAAGACGGTCAAGCGATTCTTCCGCGACGAAGTCGAGCCGCACATCAAGGAATGGGAGAAGGCCGGAGCATTCGACCCGGCGATTTTCCGCAAGGCGGGCCAGTACGGGCTGCTGCAGGCCGGCATTCCCACCGAGTACGGCGGCATGGGCGGCGACTTCATGCACCACGCGATCCTGCATGAGGAGCACGGCTACTCGCTCGGCGGCGCGAGCATGGGCGGCGGCTTCGGCACCGACGGCTCGAGCTATCTGATTTACGCCGGCGGTACCGAGCAGCAGAAGAAGGACTGGCTGCCGCGCTACGCGTCGGGCGAGCTGATCGCGGAAGTGTGCTTCACCGAGCCGCACTGCGGCAGCGACCTCGGCGCGATACGCACCGTCGCTAAGCAGTCCGGCGGTGACTACATCATCAACGGCTCGAAGATGTGGGTGACGAACGGCTCCCTGTGCACGATGCTGCCGGTCTTCGCCAAGATCGACCGCCCCGACGGCAAGCCCGCGACCGGCATCTTCCTCGTCGACGCGGACATGCCGGGCGTGCAGAAATCGAAGCCGATCCGCACCATCCACCAGGGCTGCGCGGTCGAGGCGGAAGTCTTCTTCGAGGACGTGCGCGTGCCCGCCGATCGCCTGCTCGGCGAAGACCCGAACGGCAACGCGCTGAAGAACATCGTGCCGGTGCTGATCAACATGCGCGCCGCGCAGGCGCTGCGCTTTCAGGCCGCCGCCGAGACCGGCTTCGACCTGACCGTCGAGTATGTGAAGAACCGGCCCGCGTTCGGACAGACGGTGTTCGACTTTCAGAACACCCAGTTCCAGCTCGCGGACGTGAAGACCGAGCTGACGGTGATGCGCGCCTTCCTCGACCAGTGCCTGCTGAAGATGCGCGAAGGCACGTTGACGGCCGAGGAGTCGGCGATGGCGAAGCTCGCCGCGTCGGAGACCGAGTTCAGGGCGCTCGACCGCTGCCTGCAGCTTTACGGCGGCATGGGCGTCGCCCACGAAATGCCGATCTCGCAGTTGTGGACGGCGGCGCGCATCCACCGGATCTATCTCGGCACCTCGGAGATCCAGCGGCAGGTCATCGCCCGCACGATCTGATACGCAACGCGCCTCCTGCAACCCGAACCGGCCCGCGGGACTCCGGGCCGGACTCCTCGTCACGCCAACACGCCCGCGCGCATTTCTCGCATGCGCGCGGCTGCGATCACTTCGACCATCGGGAGAGACCATGCTGCTGAATACCCACGACGATCTGCCGCATCCCGTACCGCCGGCAGCCTTTCTGCGTTACAAGGAAAACTATTTCTTCATCCTGTTCTCGCCCGCGACCGGCGTGTTCGGGCTGTCGCATCTGAACTTCGAGCCGGGATTCGACCGCGGGCGCTTCTCGTGCACGCTGTCGGTGCGCGGCAAGCTGATCAAATACGCGAACCAGATCCCGTTTCCGCAGGACTTCGCGCTCACGCGCGAAATCGGCGACGGAAGGCTGTCGGTCGCGTTCGTCGAACCGCACGGGCGCTTCGACATGCGGCTGGAATCCGACGACGTCGAGCTCGACGTCGTGTTCACGCGCCGCCAATCGACCTTCGATTTCGGTGCCTGCCGCAGCGCCGCGCCCGACATGCCGACCTTCCAGGAAGTCATGACGCTCGGCCTGAACCTGCCGTACAACCACCATCAGCAGGGCCTGTCGGTGAAGGGCAGGCTGCGGCTGAAGGACGGCGGCGAGACGATCGCGATCGAAGGCTACGGCTACCGCGACCACAGCTGGTCGATGCGCTCCGACAACCTCGTCAAGGAGCACACCTGGTGCGGCTTCAACTTCCCGAGCCTGACGATCGGCTCGAAGACGATCCAGACGCTGCACCGTCCGGGCCTCGTCGCGCGCGAAGGCTACGTCGCCGATGCCGACGGGCCGCGGGCCTTCCGCGCGATCGCGACACGCGCCGTCGGGGACGGACCGGACGGGCTGCCGGCGAAGCTCGTGCATGAGCTCGTCGACGTATTCGGCCGTGCCTACACGATCGAAAGCGACGTCGCCGAGCGGCTCGCGCACGTGCCGCTGTATTCCGAAGTGCCGTCCTCGAACGGCGACGTCTATCACGTCGTCGAGAACTTCTGCCGCTGCCGCCTCAAGGAGACCGGCGAGGAAGGCATCGCGCTGATCGAGCTCGGCCGCAGCTCGCGTGTCGGAGGAGCGTTCCAATGAGCAGCACCGCAAACCGCACGCCGATCGACCTCGTCCGCCAGACCTGCGCCGCAATCCGGGCAACGCTCGACGACGACCGGGCGATCGCGCTCGATCGCGTCGACAGCGTGCTCGCACTGCTTGCGGCCGAACAGCGCGAGCTGCGCACGCTCGGCGAACAGACGGCGCACCGCTACTACGGTCTGCAGGAGAGGCCCGAGCCGCTGCCGTTCGACCAGGCGCTTCGCGCGGTGAACGACCGCATCGCGTCGGGGCCCGCGTTGTCGACGCCTGCGGCCCACGCGGCGGCGTCGCGCGCGCTCGCGATCGAAACCGACTACTGGCGGCACTACACGGATCTCGTGCACGCGCAGGTGCGCAAGTCGGCGGCGAAGCGCGAGGGGCCGAAGGACGATGGGTTCGACGTCGCGCGGCTGCAGCGCTACCTGCGGGAGACGTTCGGCGAACCCGAGCTCGAGATCGAGGCGACGTCGCTCGCGTCGCGCGGCTTCTCGAAGAAGACCTACTTCGCGTCGTTGCGCCACGCGCCCGGCCTGCCGCGCGAGCTCGCGCTGCGCGTCGACCAGCCGTTCAACTATCTCGGCACGACGGTCCGCGACGAGTTTCCGGTGCTGTGCCACCTGTGGGAGCACGGCGTCAAGGTGCCGCAGCCGCTCGCGCTCGAGTCGAGCGGCGACGTCCTACGCCAGCCGTTCATCGTCTTCCCGCGTGTCGGCGGGGTGCTCGTCGGCAACAACTTCGACTACCCGAAGCCTAACGACGCGCTGATCGAAGACATCGCCCGTCATTTCGCCGCGCTGCACGCGGTGCCGATCGCCGGCAAGCCCGGGGCCGACGAACACCTGGTTGCGGCAAACCTCTCGCGCCTGGTCGACAAGTTCTACGCCGACTGGAAGGCGACCGGGGCGGCGTCGCCGATCGTCGAGGCGGCGTTCAAGTGGATCCGCGAAAACCTGCACCTCGGCATCACCACGCCGAGCTACGTGCATAGCGACATGAACTTCAACAACATGCTGATCGACGGCGACCGGGTCGAGGCCATCGTCGATTGGGAGTTCGTGCACGTTGGCTCGGCGGCGTGCGACCTCGGCTACTTCCACTATGCGGCCGAGGCCGTCGCCGGCTTCGACCGCTTCCTCGCCGCATACGAACGCGCGGGCGGCCGGCGCTTTCCGCGCGAGACGCTCGATTTCTACATCCTGTGGGGCCAGTTGAAGCTGACGATCATGTCGTTCCAGGTCGTCACGGGCTTCAACGCCGGGCAGTTCGACGACATCCGCTACGGCCTAGCCGGCATTCACTTCCTACCGGTCACGCAGCTGCGTGTCGGCAACAAGCTCGCGGAACTGCTCGGTAGCGCGGAGTAGGGCGGTCGGCCGGGAACGGAGCAGGGGCGGCGGCGGCGGGCGTCGCTCCTGCCGGCGCCGATCGTTTGCAGCAGCGCACGCAGCGCATCGCGTGGATGGAACGCTGTCCCGCTGCGGGCCGACACGCGCCTTTTCCCCGTCCTCACAACGATACGAATTCCACTAGGGGTGTGGCATGACCGATTCAGTGAAGTTGCTCGAAGGCATCGTCGCGGTCGACCTCGGCGCGGGCATGGCGCCCGCGCTGGTCGCGAAGTTCCTCGCCGACAACGGCGCGCGCGTGATTCGCGTTGAGCCCGCGGGGGGCGATCCCTTTTACGCGCATTACCCCGCCTATGAAGTGTGGCGCCGCGGCGCCGAACGCAACGACGAGGCGGGGCGCGATCCGGCGGCCCTCGACCAACTGCTCGCGGGCGCGGACCTGTGCATTACCGGCGGCGAGGACTTTCCGGGGCTCGAACACCGCCGCGACGCCGACGCGCTCGCTGCCGCGCATCCGCGGCTCGTGCTGCTCGACCTCGGCGGCAACCCGCATGGCGTGGCTGGTGCGGAGCGGCCGTCGACCGATCTGCTCGCGCAGGCGAGGACCGGCCTGTGCTACGAGCAGTACAGCGACCGGCCGCTGGCGATGAGCTTCGAGCCGGCGACTTACGGCGCCGCGCTGCAAGGGCTGTGTGCGCTGCTCGCAGCGCTTTACGAGCGCGAGTCGAGCGGGCGCGGGCAGATCGCGCGCACCTCGCTGTTCGAGGGCGCTCTGTCGTGGCTCACGATGTACTGGGGAGAGTTCGAGCGGCCGACGCCGGGGTGCGGAGTGAACCCGAAGGATCCGTATCCGCTGATCTTCCGCTGCGCCGACGGACAATACATCCACCTCGTGATGGGCGGCGCAAACTCGAAATACAAGCTGTATCAGCTCCTCGGGATCGATGATCCGTCCGTAAAACCCGGCGACAACGGCCTGCCGAACCCGGCGGCCGAGCCGCGCAATTTCTACGGCGACATCGATCTGCTGTCCGAGCACGTCGGCCGGCACGACAGCGCGTCGCTGCTCGCCGCGCTGTGGGATGCGGGCATTCCCGCGGAGCCGGTGCTGCAGCCCGGCGAATGCTGGGACCACCCGCAGGTCGAGCACAACGGCATCGTGGGGCGCGGCGCCGACGGCACGCGCCACCTCGCCAGCCCGATCATCGCGCGCCGGAACAAGGCGCGCGGAAAGTCCGAGTCGCGCGCCGGCAGCCGTCCGCTTGAAGGGGTGCGCATCGTCGATCTCGGCGCGTTCATGGCCGGTCCGCTGGCGTCGCTGGTGCTGTCGGACCTCGGCGCCGACGTCGTCAAGGTCGAGCCGATCGGCGGGGAAGCGAGCCGTGCGCTGGTGCGCGGCTACCTCGCGCCGAACCGCGGCAAGCGCGGCGTCGCGATCGACCTGAAGTCGCCGAAGGGGCTGGAGATCGTGCAGGCGATGGCGAAGGGCGCCGACGTAGTAGCAAGCAACTTCCGCAGCGGGGTCTCGACGCGCCTCGGCGTCGATCCGGCGTCGCTGCATGCGCTGCGGCCGGACCTCGTGGTACTCGAAAGTCCGGGCTACGGCGCCGAAGGGCCGCTCGCGCAGCGCGGCGCGTTCGACCTCGTGATGCAGGCGCTGTGCGGCCACGAGGCGCGGGGAGCCGGGCCGGGGAACGACCCGTTCTGGAACCGGACCTTCATGGTGGACGCGACCGGCGGACTCCTCGGCGCGATCGGTCTGCTCGCGGCGCTGATCTACCGCCGGCGCAGCGGCAACGGCGTCGGACTGACCGTGCCGCTGCTCAACGCCGGCATCTTCCTGCTTTCCGAACTGGTGCAGCGGCCCGATGGGCGCTTCGAAGGCGCGGACCCGGTCAATGCGACGCGCACCGGCTACCGCCCGACCGAAGCGATGTACGAGGCGAGCGACGGCTGGCTCGCGATCGTTGCACGCGACGACGCGCAGAGGCGGGCGCTGGTCGAAGTGCTCGGCATCTCCGGCCGGGTGGCGCCGGATGCGCAGGCGTGGGGCGAGACCGAAGCGTCGCTGATCGCGGCGGTGGTGTCGGGGCGCAAGGTCGCGGAGCTTGCCGCGGCGCTCGAAGCGTTCGGTGTTTGGGCCGAGCCGTGCAGAAAGGACGGCGGGGCCGCCGTGATTGCGGACCCCGCGTTCGAGACACGCGGCACCGTGCGCGTCAGCACGCATCCGCGGTTCGGCCGCATCCGCGAACTCGGCAGCCTGTACACGCTGTCGCGCTCCCGGGTCGGCAACGCCCGACCCCTGCACGAGATTGGCGAGCACACGGGCGAAGTGCTGCGCGAGTTGGGTTTCGATGATGCGGCGATCGACGCGTTGCTCGCCGAGGGCGTCGTCAGCGACGGCCAGCCGGCGAGGGCCGAAGCGTCGTAACGCACCTTCCCGTCCCCCCCGTTTGAACCGGCGGCGCGGAAATCCAGCGTCAATAAATAGTCAGGAGGAAACGATGAGCTTGGAATTTTCGGCGGACGATCGCGCGTTGCAGGATGTCTTGAGGCGATTTCTCAACAAGGCGTGCCCGACGAGCCGCGTGCATGCGGTGCTCGACGGCAGCGCGGGCGAAGCGCGCGCGCTGACGTCCGCGCTCTCGGAAGGTGGCTGGATGGCGGCGGCACTGCCCGAGGAATATGGTGGGCAGGGCTTGGGATATTCCGCGCTGTGCACGATCGCCGAGGAACTCGGCAGGACGCTCGCGCCGACATCGTTCGGCTCGACGGTGTTCCTCGCCGCCGAGGCGATCCTGCACGGTGGCAGCGACGCGCAGAAGCAGCGGCTGCTGCCGGGACTGGGCGCCGGAACCCTCGGCGGGGCGCTGGCGCTGTGTGAGCGCGACGGCCCGATCGTCGAGCGGGCAACGCAATGCACGGTGCGGGACGGAAAGCTGTCGGGCACCAAGACGCCGGTCGTGGACGGGGGCGAAGCCGACGTTGCAGTCGTCTCGGCACGCTCGGAGGCCGGCGTTCGGCTCTACGTCGTGGACCTGGCGCAGACCGGTGTGACGCGGACCGCGCTGACGAGCATGGATCCGACGCGGCCCCTGGCGGCGATCCGCTTCGAAGACGCTGAAGCTGAGCTGCTCGGCGACGGCTGCGACTGGGATTTCGTCGAACGGCTGCTCGACCGCGCCGCGGTGCTCTTCGCATTCGAGCAGGTCGGCGGCGCCGACGCCGCGCTCGCGATGGCGCGTGATTATGCGTTGAGCCGCTACGCCTTCGGTCGGCCGATCGGCTCGTTCCAGGCGATCAAGCACAAGCTCGCCGATGTGTACATCGCCAACTCACTGGCGCGCGCGAATGCCGAGGAGGCGGCATGGGCGCTGACGATCGGTTCTCCCGATCTTCCGCTCGCCGCCGCCACCGCGCGCGTAGCCGCGTCTGAAGCCTACGAGCGGGCCGCGCGCGAAAACATGCAGACCCACGGCGGCGTCTCGGCGACGTGGATCCACGACTGCCATCTGCATTACCGCCGCGCCCGGCACCTGAACACCTGCATCGGAGCGCTGCCCCAGTGGCGCAACCGTGTGGCCGAACGGCTCATCACCCAATCCGCAGCGTGAGAGGAGATACGAGTGAATACCTTCGATCAACCAGAAGCCGAAGCCTTTCGCGCCGAAGTGAAACAGTGGCTGGCGCAGAACGCGCCTGCCTACATCTGGGGGCCGGGTACCTCGGACGAGGAGCGCTTCCGCCTGTGCCGCGGCTGGATGGCGGCGAAGGCCGCGGCCGGCTACGCGGGCATCACGCTGCCGAAGAAGTACGGCGGGCGCGGCGGCACGCCGCTTGAGGACGTCATCTTCCGCGAGGAGGAGATGAAGGTCATGAACGGCAGTTGCGACGAGTCGTTCGGCGGCAACCTCGTCGGCATGGCGGTGCCGACGATCCTCGAGCACGGCCAGCCCGGCTGGGCCGAAAAGCTCATTCCGAAGACGCTGAGCGGCGAGTACCTGTGGTGCCAGCTGTTCTCGGAGCCCGGCGCCGGCTCGGACATGGCGGGCTTTCGCACGCAGGCCGTGCGCGACGGTGACGCATGGGTCGTCAATGGCCAGAAGATCTGGACGTCCGGCGCCCGCCATGCCGATTGGGGGCTGCTGCTCGCGCGAACCGACCCGTCGCTGCCGAAACACAAGGGGCTGACGTTCTTTCTCGTCGACATGAAGACGCCGGGTATGGAGGTGCGTCCGCTGAAGCAGATCTCCGGCCGCGCGGACTTCAACGAGGTGTTCTTTACCGATGTGCGCATTCCCGACAGCGCCCGCGTCGGCGAGGTGAATGGCGGCTGGAAGGTCGCGCTGACGACGATGATGAACGAGCGCCTGACGCTGTTGAGCGACCCGTCGACCTGCCGCGACGTTCTCGAACCGCTGATCCGCCTCGGCAAGCGCATCGAGGGCGTCGCCGGGGGCACCGTCGCCGACGAGTCGGCGTTCCGCGAGAAGATCGCCGGCTACTACGTGGTCATCGCCGGGATGCGCCGCATCCGCGCCCGCCTGCGGGAGGCGCTCGGCAAGGGCAACGATCCCGGCCCCGAACCGACGATCGGCAAGGTGACGGTCGCCCGCTGGCTGCAGGAGATCGCCGCTTACGCGATGGACCTCGCAGGACCGTCGGGGCAGGCGATCGACGTCGAAGGCAAGCACGACCTCGCAATCATTCAGGAAGCCTACTTCCTCGTCATCGGCTACAGGATCGGCGGCGGCACCGAGGAAATCGCGAAGAACATCATCGCCGAACGCCTGCTCGGCCTGCCGCAGGATCCGCGGCCGGACAAGGAGGTGCCGTTCAACCAGGTGCCGTCCGGCGAAAGTTCGCGCGGGCGGGCTCCCGCGCACTAGCGGTACGGCGACGGAGCGGCCGGGGCGCACGGCCGCAGCGCCGACGCACGGCCCGTAACTCATTACGACAACGACTGGAGAATCGAATGCCTTCTGAAAGCATCCTGTTCGACAAGCGCGACGGCATCGCACGCCTTCGCTTCAACCGGCCCGAGGCCAAGAACGCGCTCACGCTCGCGATGTGCGACCGACTGGTCGAGGTCGCCGACGAACTGCGCGCCGATCGCCGGGTACGCGCGCTGCTGATCGAGGCCGCGGGCCCGGACTTCTGCACCGGCGCCGACATGGGCGACCTCGCGACGATGACGGGCGGCACGCCCGCCGACCGCGCCGGGCTCGTCCGGCAGTCCGCGCTCACGTACTCGGAGGGCATTTTTCTGTCGCTCGCGACGCTCGACATTCCGATCGTCGCGGCGGTGCGGGGTTACGCGGTCGGCGCCGGTTTCCAGTTCGCGCTCATGGCCGACCTCGTCGTCGCGTCGGAAAACGCGCGCTTCTTCGCGCCGATGGTCAACCTCGCCCACTCGCCCGACCACGGCGAATCCTGTCTGCTGCCTCGCAAGGTGGGCGAAGCCCGCGCCGCGCAGATCCTCCTGCTCGGCGAGCGCCTCGCCGCCGCCGAGGCCGAGAAGTGGGGAATCGTGAATTGGGTCGTGCCGGACGGCGAGCTCGAGGTGAAAGCGGATGAGATTGCAACGCGCCTGGCGTCGCTTGCCCCGCTGGCCGTGCGCAACACGAAAGCGCTGCTGCGCAAGTCCCGCTCGAACGACATCGCGTCGCAGTTCGAAGCCGAGCGCGATTGCGTCGCCGAGTGTGCCGCGAGCGCCGATTTCGTCGAAGCGATCATGGCCTTCACGGAGCGCCGTAAACCGGTGTTCGGCGGGTAGGGGGAAGAGGGAACGCACCAGGCCTTGAACGAGCAATCCGGATATCGATGTGGCGACAGGAGACAGCGGTATGAAAATGACAAGAAAGGCGGGTCTCTCGGCGGCGCTGTTTGCGGCCGGCCTCAACAGCGCGTTTGCCGCGGCATCCGCCGAAGAGGCGAAGCAGCTCGGCACGACGCTGACCCCGTGGGGCGCGGAGATCGCCGGCAACGGGGACGGGTCGATTCCCGCCTATACGGGAGGGCTGACGAAGCCGCCGGCGAGCTATGACCGGAACAGGCCCGATTGGCGCCCGGATCCGTTCGCGGACGAGAAGCCGCTCTTCCGGATCGACGCCAAGAACTACCGGCAGCACAAGGACCGGCTGACCCCCGGCACGATCGCCCTGATCGAGCGCTACCCGGAAACCTTCTTCCTCGACGTATTCAAGACGCACCGCACTGCTGCGTACCCGAAGGACTGGCAGGAAAACAGCGTCAAGAACGCGGGCCGTTGCACGCTCACCAATGACGGTGACGGGCTCGATACGAGCACCGGCTGCGGCGGGGGATTGCTGTTCCCGATTCCGAAGACGGGCCTCGAGGTGATGTGGAACAAGCTGTCCGCCTACAAATCGACGGGCATTCTGGTCAAGGACACCATCGCGGAATACATCAAACCCAGCGGCGAGGTCGTCACGACCGCACACGTGGCGTCGTCGTTCTTCTATCCGCTCGGCGACCCGAACTCGACCGTCAAGAATCTCTCCTTCGCGCAGCGCGCCGAATACAAGGGGCCGACGCGGACGAAGGGCAACACGGTCGTCTATTACGACGACGTCGAGGCCACGAACCGCACTTCCTACACCTACCTGCCATCGACCCGCCGCGTGCGGCTGTCGCCCGACACCGCTGCGGACACGCCGATCGCCGGCATGGGCGGCGCCTCGACCTATGACGACGACAGCCTGTTCTCGGGCAAGCGCGACCGCTACGAGTGGACGCTGATCGGCAAGAAGGAAATCTATCTGCCGTACAACAACTACAAGTTCTCGTATCCGGATCCGGCCGGCGGCTGCACGCCGGAGAAATACACGACGCCCAAACACCCCAAGTCCGACTGCCTGCGCTGGGAACTGCACCGCGTCTGGCATGTGCAGGCGACCCTGAAGGAAGGCAAGCGCCACATCTATGCCAAGCGCGATTTCTTCTTCGACGAGGACGCCTGGTCGGCGGGGCTCGCCGAGAACTACGACCACGCCGGCAACCTGTACCGCTACAACGTCGCTGCGGCGATTCCGATGTACGACGCGCTGATCCCGGGCTTCACCGAGATGATCAACATCGACCTGATCTCGGGCGTATATGTCGTCAAGCGCAACATGACCGGCATCAAGACGATGGCGCTCAAGCCGCAACTCCTGATCCCCGAGTCGACCACGCGGCTATTGCTCGAATGACGGTTCGCCTTGCCCGCTCCGCCCCGCGGGAACACAGCGCGGGTGCGGTGTCGGCGGGCGGCGTTCGAGAGGCGGGCTTGCCCGGCCCAACGCTGCGGGCAATAACAAACGCGAGCTGAAACTCGCGCAACCGCAAACCAAAAGGAACAGGAGCAGACCATGAACTCGTATCAGGGACCGTTGAAGGGATTGCGGATCGTCGAACTTGCCGGCATCGGGCCGGGGCCGTACTGCGGCATGCTCCTGTCCGATCTCGGCGCCGAGGTCGTGCAGGTCGACCGCCCCGGTGGGGCGGCTGCCGCGTACGGCCTCGATCCGTCGCGCGACATTCTCAATCGGGGGCGGCGGTCGATCGTGCTCGACCTGCGAAACCCCGAATCGCGCGACGAACTCCTGGCGCTGGTCGATCACGCCGACGGCTTCATCGAAGCCAACCGGCCCGGCGTCGCCGAGCGGCTCGGGATCGGGCCGGAGGCGTGTCTCGCACGCAATCCGCGCCTGGTCTATGGGCGCGTCACCGGCTGGGGACAGACCGGGCCGCTGGCCGACCGGGTCGGGCACGACATCAACTACATCGCGCTCGCCGGCGCGCTTGCGCTGTGCGGCCGACCCGGCGAGCCGCCGGTGATCCCGCAGAACCTGATCGGCGACATGGCCGGCGGCGGATTGCTGCTCGCGTTCGGCATGGTCAGCGCGTTGCTCGAAGCGACCCGCTCCGGAAAGGGGCAGATCGTCGATGCGGCGATGATCGACGGTGTCGCGTCGCTGCTGGCCGCGATGCTCACGATGCGCGCGCAGGGGCGGTTCGACGGCGAGCCGGGGACGCATTTCGGCGACGGCGGCGCGCATTTCTACCAGACGTATCGCGCCGCGGACGGCAAATATCTCTCGGTCGGCGCGATCGAGCCGGCGTTCTACGCCGCGTTCCGCGACGGGGCCGGTTTGACCGATTCCGAGTTCGACGCGCAGTTCGACGAATCCCGCTGGCCGGATCTGAAGCAGAAAGTCGCGCGCCGGATCGCCGAGAAGACGCGCGACGAGTGGATGGAACGGTTCAGCCCCGACGCCTGCGTCGCGCCGGTGCTGACCCTGGCCGAAGTCGAACACCATCCGCACAACGCGGCACGCGCGAACTTCCTCCGCGACGGCGATGTGTTGCAGCCCGCTCCGGTGCCGAGGTTCAGCCGGACGCCGGGGGCGATCGCGAGCCGGCCGAACGAGCACCGCACCGACGCCGCCACTGTCCTGCGCGACTGGGCAGCGCGCGGCTGAGTCGCTGCGCAAAGCCACTCACCGCCTGGGCACCTCCTGCGACGGCAATGCGCAGCGCCGTCCCGCTCCCCGCCCACGCACCGGATCGCCGGGCGGGGGGCCGCTAGTTCGGGTTGCGGGAACGCGGCCTCCGGACTGCATCTCTGCGAGCTTTCATCGGGTCGGCGCCTGGAGGCGTCACCGCTCCCCGCATTCTGCTCCGCCTCGATCAGCCCGAATCGGGGAACGCGGCGACCCATGACGCCCGCGCGCTCGCTTTCCCCGCTTGACTCCGGTTCGGTCAAAGGTGATACGATCGTATGCTACAAGACGGTGTGAAACAGAAAAGACCGTTGGGCGTGCGAGAGGGCCGAAAAGCGTCCCGGGAGGGTGCGCGAACCCGGAGCCGAATCGCGGATTCGGGCTGATTCCGGCCCCGGTATCCGTCGCGCGCGAAGGGCGGCGTCTCGCTGCACCGCAGCACGCGTGATCTCCGTAAGTCCCTGTCGCCGCAGGCTTTCCAAACCGTGGCATGGAAGCCGGCACAGGGCAAAAAAATTTTGAAATTGATATGGTCACGATGATTATCTTTGTATAGCATACGGTATGTCTCGCGAACTTATCGGAGCCCGGCCTGATCTCCGGTGCGATGAAACAGGGAGACGGGGTGCGTGTAGCCGGCATCAACAAAGCGAGATCAAAAAAATCAACCGCGTCAAAGGTCAGGAGACAAGTTAATGCGAAACAACACGGGAATTCCCCTGAACGAAGTCCGTCCGCTGCGGAGCGCCAAGATCCTTGCACTGGCGGTCGCTGCGCTCGGTTCGACGGGAGCGTTCGCGTTCCAGATCGATACGGGCAACCCGGACCTGACGGTGACCTGGGGCAACACGGTGCGCTACAACGCGGGCTGGCGGATGGACGACCGGAGCCGGCGGATTGCGAACAGCAACACCAGCGACGAAGGCACGTTCTCGTACGACAAGGGGGCGAACGTCACCAATCGCTTCGACCTGCTGACCGAGCTCGACGTCGACTTCCGCCGCGAGATGGGCTTTCGCGTCAGTGCGGCGGCCTGGAAGGATTTCGCTTTCAACGAGAAGGTCCGCTTCAATCGCCGCCTGTTTTCGCAAAGCAGTTATCGCGGCGACCATTTTTCCGACACGACGGAGCATTTCCACAAGGAAGGCGGAGAGTTTCTCGATGCCTACGTGTACAAGAACTTCTCGCTCGGCGACATGAGCGGCGACATCAAGGTCGGCCGTCATACCGTGCTGTGGGGCGAGGCCCTGATTCTTTCTCCGTTCAGCGTCTCGCATAACCAGGCGCCGACCGACGCGATCAAGGCCCTGAACACCCCGGGGGTCGACGCGAAAGAGATCATGCTGCCGATCGGCCAGGTCAGCGCAAACCTGCAGGTCACCCCTACGCTGTCGCTCGCCGCGCAGTACTACTACGAGTGGCGCAATTCGCGTGCGCCGCAGGGCGGGACCTACCTGGGTTCCACCGACTTCGTGCTCGACGGACCGCACCGCGCGCATATCGGGCCCTTCACGCTCGCGAGTCGTGACTTCGACAAGCCCGAGGATCGCGGCGACTTCGGTATCGCTGCCCGTTGGTCGCCCGATTGGCTCGGCGGCACGCTCGGTCTCTACTACCGGGACTTCACCGAAAAATCGGCGGTCGCGAGCCTCGCGGTGCGGCCGGGCGGTTACTACGAGTACTTCTTCCCCGAGAATCAGAAGCTGATCGGTTTGAGTCTGGCGAAGTCGATCGGGGGGGTCAGTGTCGGCGCGGAAGTCGTCCGTCGCGAAGATGCCGTCCTCAACTCGACGATCACCGACGGAACTCACAATGCCGCGCGCGGCGACGCATGGACGGCGCTGCTGAACGGCATGGTGCTGTTCGGACCGAACAAGGTGTGGAGCTCGGCGTCGTTCGTCGCCGAACTCGGTTACAGCTACCTCGAGAAGGTCACCAAGAACGAGGCGTACTTCAATCGGTGCAGAGGTATTCGCGACGAGGAGGCGGGCTGCAGCTCGCGCGACAACTCGATGATCGCGCTGCGCTTCACGCCTACCTGGACGGCGGTGGTGCCGGGCTGGGACGCATCGGTCAACATGGCGCTCACGTACGGCCTGCACGGCAACAGTGCGCTCGTTTTGCCGGATCACGGCCAGGAGAAGGCCGGAAGCTGGTCGATCGGCACGACTTGGACCTACAACGCGCGTCATGACTTCACGCTCGCGTACATCGACTATCTGGCGACCAACGTGGACGACCCGACATCGGCCAACCCGTTTAGCCGCTGGACCAACGGCTCCCAGCGTCAGGACCGCGGCTGGTTGTCCTTCACGTATAAAGGCTCGTTCTAGACGAGTGCATCAGCAGTCAGAGGAGACATGACATGCATCTGCTCAAAAAATCGCTTCTCTCCGTCGTGCTTGCCGCGGCGGGCATGAACGGAGCCTTTGCGGCGGTTTCGGCGGACGAGGCGAAGCAGCTGGGCACGACGCTCACGCCGTGGGGCGCGGTGGTGGCCGGCAACGCGGACGGCACGATTCCCGCCTACACCGGCGGGCTGACGACGCCGCCGCCGAACTACGACAAGAGCAAGCCGGGCTGGCGCCCCGATCCGTTCGCGGCGGAGAAGCCGCTGTTCCGCATCGATGCGAAGAACGCCGAGCAGTACAAGGACCGGCTGACCCCGGGGACGATCGCGCTGATGAAGAAATATCCGACCTTCTTCATCGACGTGTACAAGACGCACCGCACGGCGGCCTATCCGCAGAAATGGCTCGACAACAGCATCAAGAACGCGACGCTGTGCAAGCTCAGCGAGAACGGCCTGTCTGTCGACACGAGCAACGGCTGTGGTGGCGGCGCGCTCTTCCCGATTCCGAAGACCGGCCAGGAGGTGATGTGGAACAAGCTGTCGTCCTACATCTCGTCGGGCATCATCAAGCGCGGCACGAAGATCGAATACGTGAAGCCGACCGGCGAGGTCGTGCAGACTGCCGATGCGACGATCTCGTTCATGCGCCCGCTGGGTGATCCGGACTACGACGGCAAGGAGATCAGCTACCTGAACCGCACGGAGTACAAGGGGCCGACGCGGGTTGTGGGGCAGACGACCCTGTATTTCGACGACCACTCGATGAGCCGCACCGCGTATTCCTACGTGCCGGCGACGCGTCGCGTGCGTCTCGCGCCGGACTTCGCCGCCGACACGCCGATCTCCACGATGGGCGGCGCCGCAACGTACGACGACGACATGCTCTTCAGCGGCAAGCTCGACCGCTACGACTGGAAGCTGGTCGGGAAGAAGGAGGTCTATCTCCCATACAACAACTACAAGTTCACGTACCCCGACCCCAACGGGGGCTGCACCGTCAAGGAATACCTGACGCCGAGCCACCCGAAGGCCGACTGTATCCGTTGGGAGCCGCATCGCGTCTGGCACGTGCAGGCGACCCTTAAGGAAGGCGCGCGCCACATCTACGCGAAGCGCGACTTCTTCATCGACGAGGATTCGCTCGCCGCGGGTCTGGCCGAGAACTACGATCAGTCGAATCAGCTGTACCGCTACCAGCTGGGCGCGGCGATCCCGATGTACGACGTCAAGATCCCGGGCTTCACCGAGCTCGTGAACATCGACCTGATCTCGGGGGTGTACGTGGTCAACCGTACCGACACCGGCATCGAGCCGTTCAAGTTCACGCCGGCGATGCTGACGGGCGAGTCCACGCGCAACCACCTCGTCCGCTAAGCACGCAGGACCACGCATCCGCTCCGCTCGGGGAGCGGATGCGTCCATAAGCAGAACAAGCAAGTGCGCGCCCGGCGTTGGTGAAATCTGCCGGACAGCCCACAACAGGAGACAGAACGGTGACGGAACAAGAAGTCCAGCAACTCGTCGATCGCGTCGAAACGTTCATGATCGAGCGCGTGCTCCCCGCCGAGGAGCTCAACCACGAGCAACTGACGAAGGGCGAGCGCTGGGATTACAGCCCCATCGTCGCGCAGCTTCGCCGCGAAGCGAAGGAGCAGGGCCTGCGGCTGTTTCCGGTCGATCCGAGCCTCGGCGGCCTCGGCCTCAACCTGGTCGAATTTGCGCCGATCGCGGAGCGGATCAACTGGTCGAACATGGGCCCGGACATCTTCAACTGCTACTCGGGCACCATTTCGAACATCAACACGCTGTCGCGCTACGGGTCGGAGGCGGTCAAGGAGCAGTTCCTGCGACCGCTTCTCGCCGGCGAGGCGCGCTCGACGATCAGCATCACCGAGCGCGACGTGCCCTCGTCCGATCCCACCGAGCTGAAATTCAGCATCCGCCGCGACGGCGACCACTATGTGCTGAACGGTCGCAAGTCGTGGGCGACCGGCGCGATGCACGCGAAATGCACCGCGATCCTCGTCCTCGGCGCGACCGATCCGGATGCCCCGCGCCATCAGCGGCATTCGCTCGTCGTCGTGCCCAAGGGCGCGCCGGGTCTGACGCTCGAGCGCCTCGAGACGGTGATGGGTTTCGACGACGCGCCGTTCGGTCACTGCGACCTGATTTTCGATGACGTCCGCGTGCCGGTCGAAAACCGCCTCGGGGACGAGGGCGCCGGCTTCGCGATCATCCAGGAGACGCTCGGCCTCGGCCGCATCCAGCTTGGCATGGGCGCGGTGGGTGCCGCGGAACGGGCAATGATGGAAATGTGCTCGTGGGTCGAGAAGCGCGTCATCGGCGGCCGACCGCTGGTCGAGCGCGGCGTCGTCACCGACGCGATCGCCCGCTCGCGCATCGAGATCGACCAGGCGCGTGCGTTCATCATGCATACCGCTCGGCTCATCCAGGAAAAGGGCGCCCGCGGTGCCCGCAGCGAAGTCGCCCAGGCCAAAGTGCTCGCCCCCGACATGGCGCTGCGCGTGATCGACCGCGCGATGCAGTTCCACGGCGGCGCCGGCCTGAGCTGGAGCACGCCGCTCGCGGAATTGTGGGCGCACCAGCGCGCAGTGCGGATCGGCGAAGGCGCCGACGAAGTGCACCGCGAGGTCGTCGCGCGGCTCGAGCTGGAAAGCCAGCGTCGGCGACGCAAGGCGTACCAGGACTGAAACGGCTGCGGCGCCGCACGGCTTTCCGTGAGCGCCGCGGCGATCCTCGCGCAAGGGGTGCGAGCCCCAGCGCGGAAACGATGCGGCTTGCTCGGGCGAGCGCGGCGAACGTCGCCCGCCGCTCCGGCAGTCGGCTCCCCAGGCCCGTCCCGCCCGCTTCGGGTGACGACGGCCAGGGTTGCGAACACGGCGCCGCGACCGGACCGGGACGGGATTTTCGCTTGTCACGTCTGCCCGGATCGGGGTGCCATCAGAACCACAGGCTTAGGGAGGAGATCTCGTGTTCCCGCTGAAACTCCGGCACTTCGTCCTCGCGCTGGCGTGCCAGACCGTCACATTCGCCGGCCATGGCGCAGAGTTCAAGGATCCCCTCGAGCGACCTTCGCCGGCGGTGGGCAGTCTCGACAACCCGGTACGCATGAGCGCGGTGAGCCGCGCCGACGGGCGGCTGGTGGTCGTCGGGCCGCGTGGCCTCGTGCTGCTGTCCGACGACGGCGGCAAGCGCTGGCAGCAGTCGCAAATTCCGCTCAGGTCCGATCTCGTCGCGGTGCGCTTTCGCTCCGACAAGCTCGGCTGGGCGGTCGGCCACGACGGAGTGATCCTGCATACCGCTGACGGCGGGAAGACCTGGGCCAAGCAGCTCGACGGCTTTCAGGCCGCGGAGCGCGTCCAGCAGCATTACGACCTGGCCGGGGCGGGCGGGGCGGCGCTTTCCGAAGAGCTCCGTGCCGAGCTCGAGCGCATGGTCGCCGACGGGGCCGACAAGCCCTTCCTCGACGTGCTGTTCGTCTCCGACACCGAGGGCTTCGCGGTCGGCGCGTTCAACCTCGCGATGCGCACCATCGACGGCGGCAAGACGTGGACGCCGATCGTCGACAAGACCGCGAACCCGATGGGCTATCACCTCTACAGCCTGACGACGGCCGGCGACGACCTGTACCTCGCCGGCGAGCGCGGTCTGCTGCGCCGCTGGAACAAGGCGGCGGAGACCTTCGAGGTCGTCGAAACCCCGTACGAAGGCAGCTACTTCGGTGTGCTCGGGAAGGGCGCGAACACGCTGTTCGCGTTCGGTCTGCAAGGCACGGTGTTCCGCAGCCTCGACCGCGGGCAGACCTGGAAGCAGCTCCAGGGAACCGGCAAGGCGTCGATTACCGGCGGCACGGTGCTGCCGGACGGGCGGGTCGCGCTCGTGAATCTGGGCGGCAAGGTGCTCGTGACCGCGGACGACGGCGAGACGTTCAAGCAGCTGTCGGGAACGCGGGCGATGCCGTACTTCGGGGTTGCGCCGACGAACGGCAACGAGATTCTGGTCGTCGGCCGCAACGGCGAAGACAACATCCTGATCCCGTAACCAGCCGGACAGCATTTCGAGAGAAGGTATTCCAAAATGGCCATCCCAACCGGTTCCTCCAGCGACGCATTGCCCGAGCTCGGTAGATTCGACGTCAATTCGGGCAACACCGTCGAACGCGTGATCTTCAACCACCGCGGGATCTTCATCGCGATCTGCCTGATCCTGACCGCGGTGCTCGGTCTCTTCGCGGCGCGCGTGGTGGTGAACGCGAGCTTCGACAGCGTCATTCCGCAGAACCATCCGTACATCAAGAACTACTTCGAGAACCGCGACAAGCTCGGCGGGCTCGGCAACGTCGTGCGCATCGTCGTCGAGAACCGCGACGGGGACATCTTTGACCCCGCGTTCCTGCAGGCGACCAAGGCGATCAACGACGAGATCTTCCTGATGCCCGGCGTCGATCGCGCGTGGATGAAGTCGGTCTGGATGTCATCGGTGCGCTGGACCGAGGTCACCGAGCAAGGCTTCCGCGGCGGACCCGTGATGCCGGAAATCGGCACCGGCTTCACGCCGGAGGCGATCGAGCAGCTCAAGCAGAACATCCGCTCGGCCGGGATCGTCGGAAACCTCGTCGGCACCGACTACAAGTCGATCATGCTGGTCGTGCCCTTGCTCGAATTCAACCCGCAGACGAACGAGCGGCTCGACTACGGCAAGTTCGCGTCCGGACTGGAGGACCTGCGGCAGAAGTACGTCGGGAGTACCGACGCGAACGTGGACATCAAGATCATCGGCTTCGCGAAGCTCGTCGGCGACCTGATCGACGGACTGATCCAGGTGATGATGTATTTCGCCGTCGCGGCGGTCGTGTCCGCGATCGCGATCTATCTGTACGCGCGTTGCATCCGCAGCACGCTGCTCGTGATCGGCTGCTCGATCGTCGCGGTCGTCTGGCTGCTTGGCTGCATCCGGCTGCTCGGCTACGAGATCGACCCGTACTCGATCCTCGTGCCCTTCCTCGTGTTCGCGATCGGCGTGAGCCACGGCGCGCAGAAGATGAACGGCATCATGCAGGACGTGGGGCGGGGCACCGACAAGTACGTCGCGGCGCGCTTCACGTTCCGCCGCCTGTTCCTCGCCGGGCTCACCGCGCTGCTCGCCGACGCGGTCGGCTTCGCGGTGCTGATGGTCATCGACATCCCGTCGATCAAGGTGCTCGCGACGACGGCGAGCATCGGCGTCGGCATCCTGATCTTCACGAACCTGCTGCTGCTGCCGGTGATGCTGTCGTACGTCGGGGTCAGCGACGAGGCGGCGAAGCGCAGTTTGTCCGAAGAGGGCAAGCGCGGCGGGCTGGCTTACCTGTGGGCGTTCCTCAACAAGTTCACGACCGCGAGATGGGCATGGGGTGCGATCGCGGTGTCGGCGGTGCTGTTGGTCGTCGGTTACATCGGTAGCCTGCAGCTGAAGATCGGCGACCTCGACCCGGGTGCGCCGGAGCTGCGGCAGGAATCGCGCTACAACCAGGACATCTTCTACGTCAACGCGCACTACACGGTCTCGAACGACCAGTTCGTCGTCATCGCCAAGACGCCCGAGCAGCGCTGCGCAGACTTCAGCGTGCTGAAGAAGATCGAGGATCTGACGTACGAACTGCGGCAGGTGCCGGGCGTGCTCGACACGATGGCGTTCTCCGACAACATCAAGACGACCGTGGCGGGCTTCCAGGAAGGCAACCCAAAGTGGCACACCGTGTCGCGCAGCCAGGCAGCGCTCGGCAGCGCCGCGCAGTGGGTCAGCAGCGACTTCCCGGACGTCGTCGACACCGCGTGCTCGACGGTGCCGGTGTTCGCCTACCTCGCCGATCACAAGGCTGAGACGCTGCAGCGCGTCGTCGACAAGGTCGAGGAATTCGCGGCCGAGAACGACGGCGAGGACGTGCGCTTCCTCCTCGCGGCGGGGCCGGCGGGGATCGAGGCGGTCACCAACATCATCGTCTCGCAGTCGATGCGCACGATGCTGTACTGGGTGTATGGCGCCGTCGCCGTGCTGTGCATGGTCACGTTCCGCAGCTGGCGCGCAACGCTGGTCGCCCTCGTGCCGCTGGTGGTCACGTCGATCCTGGCCGAAGGCCTGATGGCGCTGCTCGGCATCGGCGTCAAGGTCGCGACGCTGCCGGTCATCGCGCTCGGTGTCGGCATCGGCGTCGACTACGCGCTGTACCTGCTGTCGGTGCAGCTCGCGAACCAGCGAGCCGGCCTGCCGCTGTCCGAAGCGTACATGCGCGCGCTCGGCTTCACCGGCAAGGTCGTCGCGCTGATCGGCATCACGCTCGCCGCCGGCGTCGTCACCTGGATCTGGTCGCCGATCAAGTTCCAGGCCGACATGGGCATCCTGCTGACCTTCATGTTCCTGTGGAACATGATCGGCGCGCTGATCATGATTCCGGCGCTGTCGTACGTCTTTCTGCGCCAGCCGAGCGCGCGCAGAGTGAAATCCGCCGCCGCAGCCGCAGCTGCCGCCACCGCCGCCGCTTCCGCCACCAACGCAGCGGACGCGGGCGGCACGGGCACCCGGGAAGCGATGCGCGGGACCGCGTGAACAACAACCGAGAGGAGAAGACAGCAATGAAACTGTTCGACGAATGGCGGCGGAACTCGCCGTACTACGACGAGACGCACGAAGCGCTCGCGACGAGCCTGCGCCGCTTCATCGAGCGCGAGGCGGTCCCGCATGTCGATGAATGGGAAAAGGCGTGCATCGTGCCGCGCGAGTTTCATCGCAAGGCGGCCGCAGCAGGCATCCTCGGCCTCGGCTTTCCGGAGGAGTTCGGCGGCACGCTCGAAGGGGTGAACAGTTTTCACCAGCTGGTGAAGATCGAGGAGCTCGCCGGTGCCGCGGCGGGCGGCGTGATGTCGGGACTGCTGACGCACGCCGTCGCGCTGCCGCCGCTGATGACCCTGGGCTCGGAGGACGTGCGCAAGCGCATCGTGCCGGCGATCCTGTCCGGCGAGAAGATCATCGCGCTCGCGGTTACCGAACCCTCCGGCGGATCGGACGTCGCGCAGCTCAAGACCCGCGCCGAGCGCCGCGGTGACGAGTACATCGTCAATGGCTCGAAGACCTTCATCTCGAACGGCATGCGCGCGGATGTGTTCCTCGTCGCGGTGCGCACCGGCGGCGCGGGCATGGGCGGCATTTCGATACTTCTGATCGAAGCGCCGACACCGGGATTCGACCGCACCAAGCTCGACAAGATGGGCTGGCACAGTTCGGATACCGCGACGCTGTACTTCGACAACGTGCGCGTGCCGGTCGAAAACCTGATCGGGCCGGAGAACGAAGGCTTCAAGCACGTCCTGAACAACTTCAACAGCGAACGCCTCGGTGCCGCGCAGCAGGCGCTCGCCTATTCGCGCGTGTGCCTCGAGGAAGCGGGCATCTGGGCCGGTGAGCGCGACACCTTCGGCAAGAAGCTCGGCCAGCATCCGGTGATTCGCAGCAAGCTCGCCGACATGGTGCGGGCGATCAACACGACCCAGGCGTGGACCGACCTGTGCGCGTGGCAGTTCGACCGCGGCTGCGCGTCGGCGTCCGACATCGCGCTGCTGAAGGTGCAGGCGACGCGCACGTTCGAGCTCGTCGCGCGCGAATCCGCACAGGTGCTCGGCGGCGCGTCGTACATCACCGGATCGAAGATCGAGCGGCTGTACCGCGAAGTGCGCGTGCTCGCGATTGGCGGCGGTTCGGAGGAAATCCTCCTCGATCTCGCGGGCCGCCAGATGGGCTTCGGTGCCGGTTTCGGCATCGAGGACACGCGGGCACGTGCGACCGCTTGAGCGGACGCCGGCGTCCCAGGGCAATCCAGTCGGTAAGGGAAGAACGATGAAAGCTGTGCGGTATCACGATTATGGCGGCCCCGAAGTGATGCGCGTCGAGGACGTTTCAGTGCCGGCGGTGGGCGCCGGCGAAGTCCTCGTCCGCGTCGAGGCGAGCAGCGTCAATCCGGTCGACTGGAAGGTGCGCAGCGGCGCCGCCCGCGCGATCCTCCAGTTCCCGTTTCCGATCGTGCCGGGCGGGGACATCGCCGGCGTCGTCGAAGCGGTGGGCGAAGGCGTGACCGGGTTCGGCAAGGGCGACGAAGTATTCGGGCTGGTCGGCATGGTCGGCGCCTGCGCCGAGTTCGTCGCGGTCGACGCCGCGAAGCTCGCGCGCAAGCCCGCGTCGCTGAGCTTCGAGGAGGCCGCGTCGCTGCCGCTCGTTGCGCTGACGGCGTGGCAGGGTTTTTTCGCCGACGGGCGCGATGTCTCGGGCAAGAAAGTCCTGGTGCATAACGCCGCCGGCGGGGTCGGCAGCGCGGCGGTGCAGATTGCGAAGGCGAAGGGCGCGCGTGTGGTCGCGACGGCGTCGCCGAAGAACGCGGAGTTCGTGCGCTTTCTTGGGGCCGACGAGGTCGTCGACTTCCGCACCACGCCGGTTTCGCGCTGCGCGCAGGACATCGACGTGCTGCTGGACCTCGTCGGCGACCCGAAGGCGATCGAGCTGTGGGCCTTGGTGAAGCCGGGCGGCGTGGTGATCCGCATCGCGGGTGGCGCCGATGCCGCCGCGCTGGCGGAAGAAGGCGGACTCACGATCGTCAAGACCCGCGTGAAGCCGGACGGCGCGCAGCTCGCCCAAATCGCCGCGCTCGTCGATGCCGGCAAAGTTCGCCCGGTGGTGGCGACGACGCTCCCGCTTTCCGAAATTGCCGCGGCCCACGAGCTGAGTCGGGGTGGACACGTGCGCGGCAAGGTCGTGCTGCGCGTCGCCGATTGATCGAAAAATAATTCCGCCGCCGCGGGTACGTTCCCGCGGCGCACCCTCAACCTCAACACCGGCAGACGAGAGAGACGGAGACAGGCATGCTCACTAAAGAAAAGGCCGCGAAGGTCCAGTCATACGAAAGTCCCTACGGCGAGGACATGGAGATGTTCCGCAGGACGGTGCGGACCTTCTTCGAACGCGAGGTCGAGCCGCGCGCGAAGGAATTCGAAGCCAACGGCGCCGACTACGCGATCTGGCGCAAGGCCGGCGAGTACGGAATCCTCGGCACGACGATTCCCGAGGAGTACGGCGGCGCGGGCGCGGACCGCATGGCGATCATGGTGGCCGCGGAGGAGCTGGGCTACGCCCCGTCGGGCGCCACGGTCGGCTCGTTCATCGGCACCGACATCTGCACGAACTTCCTCGTCGACCACGGCACCGAGGAGCAGAAGAAGCAGTGGTTCCCCTGCATCCTCAGCGGCGAAGTGGTGCAGGCGATGGCGCTGACCGAGCCGGAGTCCGGCAGCGACGCGACGTCGATCCGTACGACCGCGGTGCGCGAAGGCGACCATTACGTCATCAACGGGATGAAGCATTTCATCTCGAACGGCGCGAAGGCGAACCTGATCTACGCGATCGTCAAGACCGATCCGCCGGCGAAGGGGCGCGGCATGAGCGTCATCATCGTCCCGGGTGGCACGCCGGGTCTGACGCAGCGCCGCATGATCACCCAGGGCTACAAGGGCGGCGATACCGGCGAAATCTACTTCGACAACGTGCGCGTGCCGGTGACGAACCTCGTCGGCGAAGAGAACAGGGCGATGTCGATGTTCATCCCGACGATCTCGCTCGACCGCATGCAGATCGTCGCCCGCTCGATCGGCGCCGCGCAGCGCGCATTCGAATTGACGCTGGAGCACTGCCGCAACCGCCGCATCTTCGGCCAGCGCCTGGTCGAGTTCCAGAACACCCAGTTCGAACTCGCGAAGATCGAGACCGAGGTCAACGTCGGGCGGGCCTATCTCGACTCGCTGGTGCGCAAGATGCGGGCCGGGACGTTCACCGACGCCGACTCGTCGATGGCCAAGATCTGGCTCACCGAACTCGAATTCCGCACCCTCGACGCCTGCGTGCAACTGTGGGGCGGCAGCGGCTGGATGGACGAGAACCCGATCTCGCGGATGTTCACCGCCGCGCGCGTGCAGCGCATCTTCGCCGGCGCGACCGAGCTGATGAAGTCGCTGCTCGGCCGCCGCTATCTCGCGGAAGGCGCGCTGTAACGCTCGTCGCCGGCGGGGCTTCGGCCCCGCGCGCACGAGTGATGACATCGGAGGGGACTGGAAATGCAGGATGTGAAGTTGCTCGGCGGCCTGAAGGTCGTCGATCTGGGCGTCGGCATGGCGCCCGCGCTGGTCGCGAAATTCCTCGCCGACGCCGGCGCGCAGGTCACGCGCGTGCCGCCCGCCGGCGGCGATCCTTTCGCGGGCCATTACGCGGCGTATGAAGTCTGGCGGCGCGGCGCGAGCGTCGATGCCTCCGCATCGGACTCGGCGGAGCGGCTCGAGCAGTTGCTCGCCGACGCCGACGTGTGCGTGATCGGTGGCGAGGACCACCCGGAAATCGCGCGCCGCCGCGACGCGGGCGAGATCGCCGCGCGACATCCGCGGCTCGTCGTGCTCGACATCACCGACGGGCCGGAGGGCACCGACTACGCCGGCCGCCCGCTGACCGAGCTGACGGCGCAGGCGCGCTCCGGCCTGTCGTGGGAGCAGGACCCGGAACGCCCGATCGTCAACGCGTTCGAGCCGGGCAACTACGGCGCCGCGCTGCAGGGGCTGATCGGCGTGCTCGCGGCGCTCTACGAGCGCGAGGGCAGCGGAAAGGGACAGCTCGTCACGACCTCGCTCTTCGAAGGCGCGCTGGCGTGGATCGGCACCTACTGGGCGCAGCTCGAAAAGCCGACGCCGGCAGCGGACTACGTGATTCCGCGCGGCGTCTGGCCGCTTGTTTTCCGCGCGAAAGACGGCGTCTATATCCACCTCGTCATCGGCGCGCCCGGGTCGAAGTACGGCATGTACAAGGCGCTCGAAATCGACGATCCGACGGTCAAGCCGACCGACGTCAGCATGCCGCAGCCGGGCGCGGGCGCGAAGAACTTCTTCGGCGACTTCGACCTGCTCGCCGAGCATGTCGCGAAGAAGGACAGCAAGGAACTGCTCGAAGCGATCTGGGCGCTGGGGCTGCCGGCCGAACCGGTGCTGGCGCCGGGCGAATGCTGGAGCGAAGCGCAGATCGAGCGCAACGGCGTGCTGGTCAAAAATGCGGACGGCACCCGCCACGTCGGGCTGCCGTTCCTATACCGGACGACGCCGGCCGACGTCGCGAGGAAGGCGCCGGGCAAGGAGCGGCCGCTCGAGGGCGTCAAGGTCGTCGACTGCGGCGCGTTCGTCGCCGGGCCGCTCGCAAGCGTGATCCTCGCCGACCTCGGCGCCGAGGTCGTCAAGGTCGAGGCGAAGGCGGGCGATCCGAACCGCGCGATCTTCAAGTCGTTCACGATGGCCAACCGCGGCAAGAAGGGCCTCGCCGCCGACCTCAAGGACCCCGACGGCAACGCGGTCGTGCAGTCGCTGTGCCGGGACGCCGACGTCGTCATGAGCAACTTCCGGCCCGGCGTCGCCGAGCGGCTCGGCATCGGCGCGGAGCGGCTGCGCGCGCAGAATCCGGGACTGATCGTGCTCGAAAGCCCGGCCTACGGGTCGGAGGGCCCGCTCGCCGAGAAATCGGGCTTCGACATGGTCATGCAGGCGTGGTGCGGCCACGAGGCAAAGGCGGCCGGCCGCGGCAACCCGCCGCGCTGGAACCGCACCAACCTCGCCGACATCGCCGCCGGCATGATCGGCGCGGTTGCGCTGCTCTCGGCGCTGGTGCACCGGGCGCGCACCGGCAACGCAGTGACCCTCGAATCGCCGCTCGTCAATGCCGGCCTCTTCACGCTGTCGGAATTGATCCAGCGCCCCGACGGCACCTTCGCCGGCGTGCCGACGCTGAGCAGCACGCTCGCCGGCTACCACCCCGCGGAGGCGCTGTACCGGACCAAGAACGGGTGGGTCGCGCTCGTCGCACGTGGCGAAAAGGCTGCGCTGCGCCTGCGTAGCTTGCTGAAGCTCGACGACGTGCTGAGCGCGTCCGTCTCCACTTGGGACGAGGCGGCCGAGAAGGCGATCGCGGCGGCGGTGGCGCACTTCACCGCCGACGAACTCGCCGCCTTCCTCGAACCGGAAGGCATCTGGGTGGAGGTCTGCCGCGAGGACCGCGAGAAGGCGATCCTGAACGACCGGAAGCTCCTCGCGCGCGGCACGGTGCGCGCGGTCGAGCATCCGAAGTTCGGCGTCATCCGCGAGCTGGCGGCGATGTTCAAGCTGTCGCGCTCGGCCACCGGCAATGTGCGGCCTGCGCCGCTGCTCGGCGGCGCGACGCGCGAAATCCTCGCCGCGCAAGGCTATGACGATGCCCGCATCGAGGACTTGATGGCTCGGGGAGTCACGCTGCAGGCGTAAGCGCCTGCGGGGCGGACTGTTTCGGCCGCGCGGCAGCGACCGCGACCGTGCACTGGGGCGGTGCGGGCGCCCCGCCGCCTCCCGCCCCGTGACTTCACGGATTTCGAGAAGGGCGGCGGCGCGCGCGGTGCAGCGTCCGTCGCCGAATAAAAAAACGATACTCAAGCGAGACGAGAATGACCCAACTTTCCCACCTGTTTTCGCCGATCCGGATCGGCCGAATGGAAGTCAGGAACCGCATCATGATGCCCGGCATGTCGGCCGGGCAGATGCTGGATGCGGACCTCAACGTGACGCCGGAAATGATCGCGTACTTCGTCGAACGGGCGAAGGCCGAGCCCGGCCTGATGGCGGTCGGCGCGTCCGAAGTCGTGCCGCCGCCGGCGACCGACAAGCCGCGCTTTCCGGTTTCGCTCTACGACGACAAATGGATTCCGTCGCTGAAGCGGCTGGTCGACGCGGTGCATGAGTACGACACCAAGTTCGGCATCCAGCTGTGGACCGGTGGCACGCAGAGCAGCGGCTCGGTGCATCTGTCGCCGTCGGGCATCCCGGCGATGGCAGCCGCGGTCGCGGACAGCCGCTACGCGCCGAAGCTCAAGACGCTGACGGTCGAGGAAATAGCCGGCGTGGTGCGCAACTTCGCCGACGCCGCGCGCCGCTGCAAGGCCGCCGGCTTCGACTTCGTCGAGATCCACGCCGGCCACGGTTATCTGATCAGCGCGTTCCTGACGCCGTACTTCAACCGCCGCACCGACGAATACGGCGGCAGCCTCGAGAACCGCTCGCGCTTCCTTATCCAGATCCTGCGCGCGGTGCGCGAGGCGGTCGGCGACGAGATGGGCGTCGGCGTGAAGATCAACGGCGAGGATTTCCTCGCCGGCGAGGGCGGCTGGACGGTCGCCGACGCGGTCGAGCTCGCGCCGCTGCTCGAACGCGAGGGCGCGGACTACATCTCGGTGACGGCCGGCGTCATGGGTGGCACGCGCCTGACGATCCCGCCGATGTACGAGAAGCAGGGCTGTTTCACGGATCTCGCCGACGCGGTAAAGAAGGTCGTGTCGATCCCGGTCGCGACGATCGGCCGCATCAAGAACCCGGTGATGGGCGACGAGCTGGTCGCCGAGGGCAGGGCGGACATCGTGTGCATGGGCCGCGCGATGATCGTGGATTCCGAGGTCGTGTCGAAGGCGCGCCGCGGCGACATCGACGACATCCGCAAGTGCCTCGCCGACTGCCGCGGCTGTGCGGACCACGAGATGCGGTCGATCCGGCGCGGGTCGCCCGGTCAGGTGAGCTGTGTGCTGAACCCGCGCATGCAGCGCGAGTCGGTGTGCATCGACATCGAAGGCTCGGCGAAGGACAACCCGAAGAAAGTGCTCGTCATCGGTGCCGGCTTGTCCGGCCTCGAAGCTGCCCGGCGCACCGCGTTCTCCGGCCACAAGGTCACGCTGTGCGAGAGCCGCGACTGGATCGGCGGGCAGATCCGCTATGCGGCGATGATCCCCGGGCGCCACGAAATCGCCGACATGCTGCCGTGGTACGAGCGCCAGCTTGCGAAGCACGGCGTGGACGTGCGGCTCGGCACGATGGTCGATGCCGATTTGATCAGGGAGCTGGCGCCCGACGTGGTGTTCGTTGCGACCGGCAGCGTCCCGCAGGTGCCGCAGCAGATGCTCGAAAACGTCACGAACGCGCAGAACATCGAGTTCGTGATGATCGACGACCTGCTCGAAGAGCAGCTGGAACTCGACGACCCCGTCCTCGTCGTCGGCGGCGACCAGATCGGCATGCAGGCCGCGGACTACATCTCGGAAGGCGGACGCACCGTGTATGTCGCCGAAGCGCACAAGCACTTCGCGCAGAAGCTCGCCGCGAACGACCGCTGGTATCTGGTCGGCCGGACGATGGCGAAGAACGTTCGCCGGATCAAGAACGTCAGCAACATCGAGATCGACGGCGAAGACCAGATCTGGCTGCACAACGACCAGGGCCGCGAGCACCTGCCGGGGGTGAAGACCGTCGTGTTCGCCAGCGAGCGGCGGTCCGACCGCGGACTCGCCGAGGTCGCGAAGTCGATGGGCCTGGAGACCTACGTGGTCGGCGACGCGTTCGACGCGAGCTCGGAGGACGCGGCGACGATCTTCGCCAACGTCGCGCAGGCGTACGACATCGCGCGCAGGATCTGATCGCGCCGCCATCCCCAGCGGCAATGCGCCCCGGCTCCGGCCGGGGATTTTTTCGTTCGCAGCCGGCGTTTTGATGTGATTCGCGATACCGAAGGGCGACGCCCCGCCGGCGCAAACGCGCTGCGCTCACATGACGAACGCGAACCGGGCCCCAGGGCCGATCATTCTCACCATGGGGAGACACCATGACGCTGAAACTGGATCTGGGCGATCTGGAAAGCAACCTGGGGCGTGACCTGGGCCGTTCCAACTGGCGCCTCATCACTCAGGAGCAAATCCACGAATTCGCCCGCGTGACCGGCGACCATCAGTGGATGCACGTCGACGTCGAACGGGCGACGCGCGAGATCGGCGGACCCATCGCTCACGGGCTGCTGATTGCGAGCCTGATGCCGGAAATGCAGGGCGAAATCGTCGAAGTGACGGGCTACACCGGAGGCTTCAGCTACGGCTTCGACAAGCTCCGTTTCACCGCGACGGTCAAGCCGGGACAGCGGGTGCGACTGCAGCAGACGCTGAAGAGCCTGGAGTCCAGAGGTGACGGCGGCCATGTCGTCAATCTTCTCAGCACGGTCGAGATCGAGGGAGTGGAGCGGCCTGCGCTCGTCGCCGACTATCTCGGCCTCTACTACTTTCCGCAGGATCGCGCTGCCTGAGGCGGCTTCCCGGGAATGAAGGCGGCCCCCGGGCCGTTCCGCTGACTCACGAAATCTGCGGCATCGGCGGGGCACTGGATGCGACGACGTAAGACGGCGCAACGACACTCGTCTTGCCGGGCGTGTGCGTCCCTCCAACGTGCTGGCCGCTCAGTGGAGATCTGCGAATGCGTTTTGAACTCGGTGGAAAGACAGCGCTCGTCACGGGTGCCGGTAGTGGTATCGGGCGGGGTGTGGCCGAAGTCCTCGCCGGCCGCGGAATGAAACTGGTGCTCGCCGATATCAACGAAGAGTCCCTGGCGGACACGGTTGCGAGCCTCAACGCTGCCGGCGCGACCGCGATTGCGGCGCGCCTGGATATCCGCGACGCGGCCGCCTGGGAGGCCCTGCTCGACCGCGCCGAGCAGCAGCTGGGCCCCGTCCAGTTGCTGTGCAACGTCGCCGGTGTCACCGCAGCGCCGGGGCCGTTGCTCGACATGCCGTCCCAGGCGTGGCACTGGGTGATCGAGACCAACCTCAACGGCACGTACAACGGCGTGATGGCGGTTGCGAGACGCCTCAAGGCGCAGCACTTGCCCGGTCACATCGTCAACACGTCTTCGACCCAGGGATTGTTCGGCGCGCCGGGGTTCGCCGCGTACAACGCGTCCAAGTTCGCGCTCATGGGATTGTCCGAGACGCTGCGCATCGAACTGGAGCCGGACGGGATCGGCGTCTCGGTCGTCTGTCCGGGCCCCACGCGCGGAAACATCCTCGCCAACTCGGCACGAATCGCTCCGCATCTCGTGAAGACGGATCTGCCGCGGGTTCGGACGGGATTCAGTCATTTCAAGATGCCCGCCGAGGTTGCCGAGGAAATCGTGCGTGGAATCGAGCGCAACCAGCTGTTCATTCTCACCCACCCGGAATACCGCCCGGTTCTCGAGGCGCGCTGGGAGGCCCTGAACGTCGCGTTGGGCAGCGACGCCGATGCCGGCGCCACGAGCAACGTTGTCGAAAATGAGGCCGCCAGCGTGGCGGCCTACCAGAACGCGATGCCGCGGGCGCGAGCCTGAGGCGCTTCGCGTCGCCAGCAACGATCAAAGAAGGGGATGACATGCGTTTCGAAGGAAAGACCGTCGTCGTGACCGGAGCCGGGACCGGCATCGGCGCCGCTGCCGCAGGAATGTTCCTGGACGAGGGCGCCGAAGTGGTCGCGGTGCAGAACGTTTCACCGGCGCCGCACGCCTCGCGACGCGTCTCGATGAGCCTCGGCAATGCCGAGTCCATCGCTTCCGCCTGCGAGCAGATGCCGGGGAAGATCGACATCCTCTGCAACATCGCGGGCATGGGCGCGGACGGCAACACGCCCGAGGCCATCATCGGCGTCAATTTCATCGGCACGCGGATGTTCACCGAACGCCTGATCGAGCGCATCGCTCCGGGCGGCTGCGTGCTGAATACCGCGTCGGTGGCGGGGCGCTTCTGGCGCAGCAAGATCGAGCTGGTACGCGAGATACTGGAGATGCGCCGCTTCGAGGATGTGGCGCCGTTCTGGGCCGCCCACCAGCTCGAACACCAGATGAGCTATGCCCTCGCGAAGTCTGCCGTCGTCGCATGGACGATGAAGCTGGCGCAGACCCATGTCCGGACGGGCCCGCGCTTCAACGTGCTGAGCCCGGGGTTTACCGACACGCCGATGCTCAAGCGTGCGTTCGCCAGTGCCAACGAGTCGGTCAAGCAGCTGGCCAAGTCCAACAACAGCATCAGCGCCCCCGAGGACGTCGCACGGATCGCGGTGTTCCTGTGCTCGGACGAAGCGCGCGTGATCAACGGCGCCGACATCCTGGCCGATGCCGCCCTGATGGCGACGATGAACTGTCGCGAGTACGCGATCTAAGCATTCGTGGACGGGCACGTCATGGCGATCGATCGACAACGACTGTTTTCGGGGACGGAGTCCCCGCCCAAGCATCTCGCGCTCGATGTTCCTGCGCTGGCCGCCTACCTGTCGGACAAGGTCGACGGATTAGGGGCCGCCTTCACGGTGGAGAAGTTCAAGGGCGGGCAGTCGAACCCGACCTACAAGCTGACCAACCCGCAAGCGGATGTCAGCGCGGTTCTGCGCCGCCGCCCGCCCGGTCAGCTACTCGCCTCGGCCCACGACATCCAGCGGGAGTACCGGGTCATCTCCGCACTTGCGCGAACAGGCTTTCCCGTTCCGCATCCCTACCACTACTGTGCCAACGAGAGCGTCATCGGCTCCTCGTTCTACGTGGTCAGCTACAGCGCGGGCAGAATCTTCTGGGAGGCGGATATCCCGGGCACACCGGCGCCGGAGCGAGCGGCGATCCATGACGACATGGTCGCCCGCCTGGCGGAGCTGCACGGCCTCGACTATCGCGCGCTCGGCTTCGAAGACCTGGGTCGCGCCGGCCACTATGCCGAGCGCAATTTCGCGCGGTGGTCGAAGGTGTACGAGCAGTCGAAGCTCGTCGACATCCCCGATATGGACTGGCTGATGCGCCGGCTCCCGGCGCTGATGCCGCGCGAGGAGCGCGTCAGCCTGCTGCACGGCGATTACGGTCTTTACAACATCGTCATCGATCCCCGGCGGCCTCGGGTCAATGCGGTGCTCGACTGGGAGATGTCCACGCTGGGCGATCCCTTCGTCGATCTGGCGCATCACCTGCGCGCCTGGTGGGAACCGGTGGACGAGGTCGGCGGGGCTGCGAGCAGCCTGCGCGGCAAGGATCTGGCTGCCCTCGGCATCCCGACGATGGACGACTACATCGCCAAGTATTGCCGCCGCCTCGGCATCGCGGAGCTTCCCCACCGCGGCTTCTATCTGGGCTACGCCCAGTTCCGCTATGCCGCCATGATTCAGGGCATTCTGAAGCGTGCGGCGATCGGCACGACGTCGAACCGCGCCGTGTTGCACCGGCAGGAGCGGGTGTTCGAAGTCGCCGCGCTCGCGCGTGCGACGCTCGAAGGCCGCACCGCGTGAGCCGCCTCCACCGATGACAATTCCGGAGACTCCCCGATGGGCCTGAGTGCAAGTCCCCGCTCGAAGGCGCTGTGCGAGCGCGTCGCCGCCTTCATGCGCGAGCACGTTTATCCGAACGAAGCGCTCTTCGAGCAGCAGTTGCACGAACTGCCGGACGAGCCGTTCCGCGTGCCGCCGATTCTCGAGACCCTGAAGGCCAAGGCGCGCGCCGAAGGCTTGTGGAATCTCTTCCTGCCGGATTCGGAGCACGGCGCCGGCCTTACCAATCTGGAGTACGCGCCGATCGCCGAAGTCATGGGCCGCGTGATCTGGGCGTCCGAGGTTTTCAACTGCTCGGCGCCCGACAGCGGCAACATCGAAGTGCTCGACCGCTACGGCAGCCCGCTGCAGAAGCGCAAGTACCTGATTCCGCTGCTCGAAGGCCGCATCCGCTCGTCGTACTGCATGACCGAGCCGGACGTCGCGTCGTCCGACGCGACCAACATCGAGACGCGCATCCAGCGCGACGGCGACGATTACGTCATCAACGGCCGCAAATGGTGGATCACCAACGCCTACCACCCCAACAACCGCCTGTACATCGTGATGGGCAAGACCGATCCGTCCGCGCCGCTTCACCGGCAGCAATCACAGATCATCGTCGATCCCGATACGCCGGGAATCACACTCGTGCGCCCGCTCGCGGTGTTCGGCTATCACGACGAGCCGAAAGGCCATGCCGAGATCGTCTTCGAGAACGTCCGCGTGCCGGCGGAGAACCTGATCCTCGGCGAAGGGCGCGGCTTCGAGATCTCGCAGGGGCGGCTCGGGCCGGGCCGCATTCACCACTGCATGCGCATCGTCGGCCAGTGCGAGCGGCTGCTCGAGAAAGTGTGTCGCCGCCTCGTATCACGGACTGCCTTCGGCAAGGCGCTCGCCGAGCAGTCGCTTTGGCAGGAGCGGATCGCCCAGGCCCGCACCGAGCTCAACATGGTCCGTCTGCTGACTCACCACGTCGCGCATCTGATGGACACCGTCGGCAACAAGCAGGCGCGCAGCGAGATCGCGCAGATAAAGGTCGCGGCGACACGGGTCGGCCAGTCGATCGCCGACATGGCGATCCAGGCGTTCGGCGCGGCGGGGCTGTGCGACGACGAAGGGCTCGGATTCGCCTTCGCCCGCATGCGCATGATCCGCATCGCCGACGGGCCCGACGAGGTGCACAACCGGACGATCGCGCGCGAGGAGTTGCGGAAATACCAGGCGGAGCGGGCGGCGGCCGCGGGTTGACCGGGTTCGCTATTTTGATCGCGGCGTGATCCGCGCGGGGGTCGCACAGACGACAACGGAGACAGCGAAGTGGACAAGTTTTTCGATTTCACCGGCAAGGTCGTGCTCGTCACCGGCGGCAGCCGCGGGCTCGGGCGCGCGATGACGCTCGCGTTCGCGGAGCGCGGGGCGGACGTCGTCATCGCGAGCCGCAGGCTCGACGCCTGCAAAGCCCTGGCCGGGGAAGTGCGCGGGATGGGGCGGCGCGCGTTGGCCATCGCGTGCCATGCCGGCAAGTGGAGCGACATCGATGCGCTCGTCGACCGCAGCTATGCGGAGTTCGGCAAGGTCGATGTGCTGATCAACAATGCCGGCATGTCGCCGGTATCCCCGTCGTCGGTGGAAACGTCCGAAGAGCTGGTGGACAAGGTCATCGGGCTTAACTTCAAGGGCCCTTTCCGCCTGTCCGCGCTCGTCGGCAGCCGGATGGCGGCGGGCGCGGGGGGCTGCATCATCAATGTCAGCAGTTACGGCGCGTTCGCGCCGCGGCCCGAGTTCGCTCCGTACGCCGGCGCCAAGGCGGCGCTCAACGTGCTGACCACCGCGCACGCGATCGAATACGCGCCGAAGGTGCGCGTGAACGCCATCCTGCCGGGGAGCTTCCGCACCGATATCGCCAAGCATTGGCCGGCCGACAAGGAGTCGAGGACCGATGCGGTGCTGCGCCGCTTCGGCGAGCCGGACGAGATCGTCACGACGGCCCTGTACCTGGCGAGCCCCGCTTCGAGCTTCACGACCGGAGCGCTGATCCGGGTAGACGGCGGCCGTCCCTGAAAATCGAATCGAATCGAGATCGAGGAGACTGCGATGAAACGCCTGGAAGGAAAGACGATCGTGATTGCCGGCGGCGGAACGGGCATCGGCGCGGCGACCGCGATACGGCTCGCCACCGAAGGCGCGCGGGTCGTGGTCGGCGACCTCTCCGCGGAGCGCGCGGAAAGAGTGGCCGAGCGGATTCGTGCGATGGGCGGCGAGGCGATCGGCCGGGCCTTCGACATGGTGGACGAACCGACGATCGCAGCGCTGATCCAGTCCGCGGTGGACAGCTTCGGCGGGCTCGACGGCATCCATATCAACGCGGCGGATCTCGTCGCGCATCGCCACGATACCGACGCGCTGGACCTGGACATGGCGATCTTCGACCGCGTCATCGCGGTCAACCTGCGCGGCCACCTGCTCTGCACCCGCCACGCCTTGCCGCGCCTGCTCGCGCGCGGTGGCGGCGCGATCGTCTACACCTCGTCCGCGGCGGCTTTCATCGGCGAGCCCAAGCGCGTGTCGTATGCCATGTCGAAAGCGGGAGGACACGCATTGATGCGACATGTCGCCTCCCGCTGGGGAAAGGAGAACATCCGCGCCAATACCGTCGCGCCGGGCATGGTGCCCACGGAAGCCAACTCGAACGCTCCGGCGGAGCGCTTCGAGCGGGCCCTGCGAGGCACTCGAAGCCCTCGACTGGGCATGCCGGAGGATATTGCCGCGATGGTTGCGATGCTGATGTCCGCCGACGGCGAGTGGATCAATGGCCAAGTACTGAGTGTCGACGGCGGTGCCACCATCCGCTAGACGGCATCGGCGGCGCGAACGAACATGAAGCGGCGCGCGCAGGAGAGTCGGAGCACGAGGCCGACCTTCCTGCGAGGTTTGATCAGTATCGTTTGGGAGCGGGCGAGTCCGCGCGAGATCGAAGATCGATACGGTTGCAATGCATACGGTAAGAATGCATACTTAATTCGAGCGCCTGCGGGAGCGGCTGGGAAATGCGGAACGCCGCCGCCGCGGTGGAAAGGCGCCGCGCCATACAGTCTCTGCCAGCGAATCCGTCGTGAGCGACGGTGAATTGCAATCGGGGAATCCAGATGCTGACCGAACTCGACGAAACGCTGCACCACCAGGGCCCGCTGACTTTCGAGCACGTCCTGACGACCGATCACCGCTTCTACGACCGGCAACTGATGGGCGGGTTCCGGCCCGACGGCAGCGCCGCGTTTCTCGCCGGGATCACGTTCTTCAAGAACATGAACGTCGTCGAAGGCTTCGTCGTCGCGCAGTCGCATTCGCGCCGCCAGTACAACCTGCGCCTGTCGAAGCAGTTGCGACCGATGCCCGTCGGCAAGGACGCGGCGATCGGCCCGCTGCGGCTCGAGATCGTCGAGCCGTTCCGCGAGCTGCGCTTTGTGCTCGAACGCGGCGACCACCCGGTCGCGCTCGACATCCGCTTTCACAACGTGCTGCCGCCGCGTCTCGAACAGCCGCATTTCAGCCGGCTCGACGGCCGCGTGACGACGGATTATCTGCGCTACAACCAGATCGGCCGCATGTCCGGCTGGATCGAAATCGACGGCGAGCGCTTCGACGCGGCCGAGTGGTTCGGCTGGCGCGATCATAGCTGGGGCGTGCGGCCCGGCGTCGGCGGGTTCGAGCCGATGACCGGGACGAAGACCGGCGGCGGCGTCGCGTCGGCGTCGCGCACCAATGGCAAGGGCATGTTCCTGCTGCATCAGGGGTTTTCGAACGGGCGCGAAGCCGGTTCGCTGCAGGTCATCGAGGACGGCGACGGACAGCGGATCTACACCGAAGGCGAGGCCGCGCGCGTCGGCGAGGAAGCGGTCCCGATCGCGCGCGTCGATCACGAAATCCAGTTCGTCCCCGGCACGCGCGTCTTCGATCGGCTGTCGGTCGAAATCGGCCTGGAGAGCGGCGAGCAATGGTCGCTGAAGTCGCAGGCGGTCGGGCGGCCCTGGGTCTATCGCGGAGCCGGTTACGAAGGCGGCTTCAACGACGGACAGGGGCAGGGGGTCTGGCGGAGCCAGGATCTGCTCGTCGAAGTCGACAGTTACGACGTCTCCGATCCCGAACTCGTCGTGTTCCCCGACGGCAGCACCGGTCGGCCGAAGCATCGCGAGCAGCTGTCGCGCTGCGAGATCAACGGCGTCCCGGGTTCGGCCTACTCGCCGATGTTCGTCATCGGCGACCATCCCCGCTGGGGGCTGTCCGGCCGGTAACGCGGGCTGCTCGGCGGCGACGTTCAGCACCGCCGGCGCTCGCACTCCACCGGCCCGAACCGTAACCTTGTTCCGACGTTCCGCAAAACGTCGATCTGAGTGAGCACCACATGGACAACAAGCTCCTTTCCGCGAAGCTGCGCAGCGTCGTCTCGGCGCTGCGCGACGACCTCAAACCCGAACTCGGCTCGGCGCAGGCGAAGCTGCGCGCGGAACTGATCGACATGCTGCTGACGCGCCTCGCGGTCGAGATCGAACTCGACGCCGAGAGCGACGCCCACGAACGCGCACTCGGCGGCCTGCTCGCCCAAGTGGCGGCCTCGGGCGACGCGCGCGCCTTCTCGGACGAACTCATCGCCGCCGACCTGCGCGACGCGGGCAAGCGGCGCGAGATCGCCGACCTCGTCGCCGCGGTCGCCGGCTCCGAGCGCAGGTGGCGCTCGGCCGTCGAGGAACAGGTCGTAGCGGTGCAGAACGCGAAGCCGGCCGGGTCGCGGTCGAATGCCGAGCTGGTGGTTCCGCTCGACTCCTTCACCCGCTACCTGAAGAAGCGTTTTCCCGACGACAAGTCGATCGCTGCGGTAAAGCTCACGACCGTCCCCGGCGGCCGGTCGAAAGGCACGATCCTCGCCGAGATCAGCGGCGACGCCGGCCCGCGCTCGGTCGTGCTGCGCAAGGACTTCGGCGTGAATGTCGCCGGCGCGTCGGTGACCTACGAATACCCGATCATCCAGGCCGCGTGGGAGTGTGGGCTGCCGGTGCCGGAGCCGCTGTGGCTGGAGAAAGACCCCGACGCGATCGGCGGGCGCTTCATCGCGTTCTCCCGCGCGCCGGGACGCGCGATGGGAACGCTCTTCGCCAGCGACGCGACGCCTGCGTTCCTGCGCGAGTTCGCCGGCGCGCTCGCCCGCCTGCATTCGCTCGACATCGATGCGACCGGACTCGCCGACCAGCTCTCCCTCGGCCGCGAAGCGCATCCGGTGCGGACGATGATCGAGCAGTTCCGCGAGCGCTACCGCAAGAACGTGCCGCCGACGCCGCTGATGGACGCGGCCTTCGCGTGGCTCGACCTGCAGCTCGATGCGATCGGCAACGAGCGCGCGCTGGTCCACGGCGACGCCGGCCTCCACAACACGATGGGCGAGGGTGACCGCATGACGGCGCTGCTCGACTGGGAGCTCGCGCACGCGGGCGACCCGGCGGAGGATCTCGCCTACTGCAAGTACCTCGTGCAGCGCCTGATGCCGTGGGACGAGTTCATGGCCGCGTATCGCGCGGCCGGCGGCCCGGCGATTTCCGACGAGCGCATCCGCTTCTTCACCGTCTGGCGCACGCTCTACCTGTCGATCCTGACCGGCGGCACGCGGACGCTGTTCGAAAGCGGCGGCGACCAGGACCTGCGCATCGCGGGCATCGGCTATACGACCTTCCCGCGGCAGCTGCGGGATCTCGCCGCAGATCTCGCCGCCTTCACGAGCTGAGCCGGTTCCCGCCATGAAATATTCCGGCCCGACTTCCTACATGTACGGATCGCAGCGGCTGCGCCTGCACTACGTCGATTGGGGCAACCCGGAGGCGCCGCCGCTGATCCTGATCCACGGCTGGCGCGACCACTGCCGCAACTGGGACTGGGTCGCCGAGCAGTTGCGCGACGAATGGCACGTGATCGCCCCCGACTTGCGCGGCCATGGCGACAGCGCGTGGGCGAACGACGGGCAGTATTCGACCACCGGTTACGTGTACGACCTCGCGCAGCTGATCCATCAGCTCCAGCTCGCGCCCGCGAACATCATCGCGCACTCGCTCGGGGGCCACGTCGCGACGCGCTACGCCGGGCTGTATCCCGAGAACGTGCAGCGCCTGATGGTCATCGAGGGCCTCGGCCAGTTGCCGAACAGCCCGGACGAGGGTAAGCCGGAGAAGGTCGTCGACCGCCTGAAAAAGTGGCTCGGGCAGCAGCGCGAGCTGGCGGGACGCGTGGTGAAGCGCTACGCGACGGTCGAAGAGGCGTTCGAGCGCATGCATGCGGAGAACAAGCACCTGGCGCCGGCCCAGGCGCGCCACCTGACGATCCACGGCCTCAATCGCAACGAGGACGGCACGTACAGCTGGAAGTTCGACAACTACGTGCGCGTGTTCCAGCCTAACGACATCCCGTACGCCGAGCTGACCCACCTGTGGAGCCGGATCACGTGTCCGGTCAAGCTGGTGTACGGCAAGGACAGCTGGGCGGGCGACCCGACGCTCGACGGGCGCATGTCCTTCTTCCCGAACGCGACAATCGACCGTTTCGACCACGCCGGCCATTGGGTGCATCACGACCGCACCGAGGACTTCGTCGCGCTCGCGCGGGAGTTTCTCGCGACCCCTGTTTAGAACCATCGCTGCAGCGCGTTCCGGCCGGATCGCGCTGCGACCGGGCGTCCGCCGCCGCACGCCCGCACGCACTACAAGGACGATAAGGAGACATGGCAATGCGCATCGGCTATCTCGAGGAGCACGAGCAGTTCCGTCGCACCGCGCGGGCGTTTTTCGACCGTGAACACGAGCCGCACCTGAAGCGGTTCGAAAAGCAGGGCGGGCTCGACAAGGCGTTCTGGTGCAGCGCAGGGCGTGCCGGGCTGCTCGGCTCGTGCATTCCGCCCGAGTACGGCGGCGCCGGCGGCGATTTCACGTTCCAGGCGATCCTCGCCGAGGAGCTCGGCCGCACGGTCGGGTCCGCGACGACCGGCAGTTCGCTGATGGTCGATATCGCGACCCATCTGCTCGTGCAGTTCGGCAACGAGGAGCAGAAGCGGCGCTACTTCCCGGGCATCCTGAGCGGCGAGATAGCGCAGGCGATGCCGCTGACCGAGCCCAACGCCGGCAGCGACGCCACCGCGATCACAACGCGCGCGGAGCGCGACGGCGACTCCTACGTCATCAACGGCGAGAAGTATTTCATCTCGAACGGCGCGACCGCCGACCTGCTGTACGTCGTCTGCAAGACCGACCCGTCGCAGCGCGCGCGGGGCATGAGCGTGATCATCGTCGACCCGAACACGCCGGGGGTCGAACGGCACAAGATCAAGATGATGGGCTGGGGCTCGGGCGACACCGGCGCGTTGTCGTTCAACGACGTGCGCGTGCCGGTGTCGAACCTGCTCGGCAAGGAAGGGCAGGGGATGGAGATCCTCATGGGCACCTTCCTCGGCGACCGCATGCAGATCGCCGCGCGCTGCGTCGGCGCCGCGAAGGCCGCGCTCGAACTGACGCTCGACTACGTCCGTCAGCGCGTCGTCTCCGGCAAGCGCGTCATCGATTTCCAGAACTCGCAGTTCGCGCTCGCCGAGATCCGGACCGACATCGCCGTCGGCGAAGCCTTCCTCGATACCTGCCTGCTGAAGATGCGGGAGAACAGCCTGACTTTCGACGAGGGCGCGATGCTCAAGCTCTGGACGACCGAGATGGAAGGCCGGGTGATGGACAAGTGCGTGCAGCTCTTCGGCGGCGCGGGCCTGATGGACGACACGCCGATTTCGCGCATGTACACCGCGGCGCGGATCCAGCGCGTGTATGCGGGGACGTCCGAACTGCAGAAAGTCGCGATTTCGAAGGGCATGCTGTAAACACGACGGACCGCGGCCGCCACCGCGGTCCGCCGAATCACCGAATCACCGAATCACCGAATCACCGAATCACCGAATCACCGAATCACTGCCTCCACGGGAAGGTCATGAGTAAGCGCGACGCATTGCTTTTCGAAGGCATCGACAATTTCCGCGACTTCGGCGGTTGCGCGTCACGCCACGGTCGCATCAAGCGCGGGCGGCTGCTGCGCTCGGCGGCGCTCGATCGTGCGAGCGGTGCGGATCTCGAGATTCTCGACGGCTACGGCGTCGAGGTCGTCATCGACCTCCGCGGCACCGCCGAACGGCACGCGTCGCCGTCGCGCCGCTCGCCCGGTTTCGCCGGCAAGGTCATCGAGATGATCGAGACCGAAGGCCACCAGGCACCGCACCTCGGCGTGCTCGAAGCGGGGCCCTTGTCCCCGGCGATGCTCCGCGGCGCGATGACCGCGCTGTACCGGCGCATCCCGTTCGACCCGGCCCACCGCGCGCACTTCAACGAATCCTTCGCGGCGATGGCGCGCGCTGACGCGGCGGTGCTCGTGCATTGCGCCGCGGGCAAGGACCGCACCGGGATTTTCGCGTCGCTCGTGCTCGGTTTGCTCGGCGCGAACCGCGACGACATACACGACGACTATGCACGCAGCGCCGCCGAGCCGCGGCTCAAGGAACGGCTGAGAGAGCGCATCGGCAAGCTCGCCGAATTCAAGGGCCGGGAGATCGACCCCGACGCGATCGACGTCGTGATCGGCGTCGATCCCGCGTATCTCGACGCCGCGTGGGACGAGATCGAACGCCGCTGCGGCTCGCTCGACCGCTACCTCGCGCTCGTCGGCGTGGGGGCGGACACCGCGGAGGCGATCCGGCGCAGGTTCATCGGATGATTCACTGGCGATCCCGTCCGGCCCGCCTTCCGGTCGACATGGTGCGCTGCGGCAGTGACGCGGGCGGAAACGCCCACCGACTGACCCTTTGCGACTGGACAGCCTGACTCATGAACCCGAAGTCGAACCTGCTCGCGGACGTCGCCGTCGTCCATCTCGGCACCGGCATGGCGCCCGCGCTCGTGACCAAGTTCCTCGTCGAGCTCGGCGCGACCGCGACGCGCGTCGAGCCGCCCGAAGGCGATCCCTTCGGCGCGGTGTACCCCGCCTACGACGTCTGGTTGCGCGGAGCGCCGCGCGATGCCGAAGCGCGGCATTCGCCGGAGCGGCTTGCGATGCTGCTCGCCGAGGCCGACCTATGCGTGATCGGCGGCGAGGACTACCCGGGCGTCACGCGGCGACACGACCCAGCGGCCCTCGCCGCGCAGTATCCGCGTCTCGTCGTGCTCGATCTCGAGGCGGCGCCCGCGGCGAGCGAGTTTGCCGGACGGCCCGCCGCCGAAGTGCTCGTACAGGCACGCTCCGGTCTCGTGCACGAGCAATACCTCGACCGCCCGGTGCTGATGGCTTTTGCGCCGGCGAACTACGGGGCGGCGATGCGCGGCCTCGCGGGCGTGCTCGCGGCGCTGTACGAGCGCGAGGCCAGCGGGCGCGGGCAGGTCGTCGCCACGTCGCTCCTCGAAGGCGCGATGACCTGGGCGTGCGGCGGCTGGTGCGAAGTCGAAAAACCGACGCCCTACACCGAGTTCGCGGTGCCGAAGAGCCCGGTCCCGCTGATCTTCCGCTGCGCCGACGGCAAGTTCATCCACCTCGTGATCGGCGCTCATGGTTCGAAGTACCGGATGTACCAGGCGCTCGAAATCGACGACCCGAGCGTCGGACCCGACGACAGCGGCATCCCGAAGCCGACCGCCGACGTGCGCAACTTCTACGGCGACATCGACGTGCTCGCGGCCCACGTCGCGAAGAAGACCAGCGCCGAGCTGCTCGCGCGGATCTGGGAGCGCGGGCTGCCGGCCGAACCCGTGTGGCCGCCGGGGCGCTGCTGGGACGAGCCGCAGGTGCGGCACAACGGCGTCATCGTCGCCGACGCGGACGGCACGCGTCACGTCGGCAACCCCTTGCGCGTCGAAACGAGCCCGGCCCGCGGTCGCGCGTCGCCGAAGTCCGGCGCCCGCCCGCTCGAAGGCGTGCGCGTCGTCGATTTCGGCGCCTTCGTCGCGGGGCCGTTCGCATCTGCGGTGCTCGCGGACCTCGGCGCCGACGTCGTGAAGGTCGAGACGCTTGCCGGCGATCCGCACCGGACGGTGTTCCGCTTCTACACGTCGGTCAACCGCGGCAAGCGCTCGATCGCGATCGACCTCAAGACGCCCGAAGGCCGGCGGGTCGCGCACGAGCTGTGCGCCGGCGCCGATGTTGTCATGAGCAACTTCCGCCCCGGCGTCACGGCACGGCTCGGCCTCGATGTCGACAGCCTGCGCGCGCTCAATCCGCACATCGTCGTGCTCGAAAGCCCGGCGTACGGCGCCGACGGGCCGCTCGCCGAGCGCGCCGGCTTCGACATGGTGATGCAGGCGTACTGCGGCCACGAGTGGCGCGCGGGCGGCGAAGGCCGGGAGCCGATGTGGAACCGCACGTCGATGGTCGACTTCGCGGCCGGTTTCCTCGGCGCGGCGGGAATTCTCGCCGCGCTCTACCACCGGGCGCGGACCGGCGACAGCGCGTTCGTCGTGTCGCCGCTCGTCAATGCCGGGATCTCGCTGCTGGCGGAGCTGGTGCAGCGCGGCGACGGCCGTTTCGAAGGCGCGCCGCCGCTCAACCGATGGCAGACCGGATTTCATCCGGCGGAAGCGCTGTACCGCGCCGCCGACGGCTGGATCGCGATCGCGGTGCGCGGACGGGAGGCGGCAGTCGGGTTTGCCGGCGCACTGGGCCTGACCGGATGGCTCGACGAGGATCCGGCACGCTGGCGCGACGCAGAGGTGGATGCAATCGCGGCGGCTGTCGCGCGCTTGTCGATCGGCGATGCGCTGGCGCGGCTGGACGCGGCCGGCGTATGGGCCGAACGATGCCGGCAGGACATGGCGCGCGAGGTGCTGCACGACCCGGCACTGCACGCGGCGAACGTCGTGCAGATCTCCACGCATCCGACCTTCGGCGAAGTGCGCGAGCTCGGCCCGATGCTGCGGTTCTCCCGCTCGCAAGCCGGGCACCGCCGCCACGCACCGTTGATCGGTGAGGCGTCCGCCGAAGTGCTCGCCGAGTTGGGACGTTCCCCGCAGGACATCGCCGCGCTCGTCGAACTCGAGGTCGTGCGCGCACGAACCCAATAACCGCCGAAACGAGGAAGGAGACACGAATGAAGGCCGTCGTTTGCCACGGATTCGGGCCGCCCGAAACTCTCACTGTCGAGGATCTGCCGAGACCGCTGCCGGGACCCGGTCAGGTGCTGGTCGGGACGCACGCGATCGGCGTGAACTTCACCGACGTGCTGGCGATCGAGGGGCGGTCGCAGCTCAAGCGCCATTTCCCGATGATTCCGGGCGTCGAGGGTGCGGGAGTGGTGCTGCAGGTGGGCGCCGGCGTGACGCGGCTGCGGCCGGGCCAGCGCGTGCTCGGCACGAAGACGCATGGCACCTATGCGGAAGAAGTGCTGTTCGAAGACGACGAGCTGGCGCCGATTCCGGATGCGATGGACATGCTCGACGCGGGCGCGTTCTATGTCGCCGCGAACACCGTGCGCTATTCGCTGCAGGATCGCGCGCGGCTCGCGGCGGGCGAGATCCTGCTGGTGCTCGGTGCGGGGGGCGGCGCGGGCATCGCGGCGGTGCAGCTCGCCAAGGCGCTCGGTGCGCGCGTCGTCGCGGCCGCGTCCTCCGACGACAAGCTCGCGCTCGCGAAGGAGCACGGCGCGGACGCGCTGGTGCGCTACCCGCGCGGGCCGCTCGACGTGCCGGCACAAAAAGCCTTCGCCGCGGAACTGCTCGCGAACGCGAGGCGCGCGGACGCGACGCCGATGTCCGTCGGCGAGGTCAGCAGCGTGCATCCGGATGCCGGCTACCACGTCGTCTTCGACGGCGTCGGGGGCAGCTACGCCGAACCGGCGTTGCGCGCGCTTGGCTGGGAAGGGCGCTACGTGTCGGTCGGTTTCGCGGCCGGCGTGCCGAACCTGCCGCTCGGTCCGCTGCTGTTCAAGAACGCCGACATCATCGGCATCCAGTTTTCCGGCGACGAGGTGCGGCTGCCCGGGCGCATCCCCGACGCGATGAAGCGCCTGTTCGACTGGTACCTGGCCGGCTGTCTGCGGCCGACGATCAGCGAAGTCCTGCCGCTCGCGCAGGCCCCGGCGGCGCTGCGCTCGATGGCCGAGCGGCGGGCGACGGGACGGATCGTGCTGACCACCTCCGCGTACCGGGCGACACCGTCCGGCGCGACGACTTGAACCGATACCTTCCGCCGCCGGCCACGGTGCCGAACGGACGGCAGGACCTCATGGAGAGACGAGAGATGCCCGAACAAGAGTTCGAAAAAATGCCGCTGACGCCGTACGACGAATATCCGGTGCACTCCACGCCGTACCCGATGAGCTACGTGCCGTCGAGCGACTACTCGTGGGACGACGGCTACTACTTCGCCGTGTACAGCATCGAGCACGGGATCTTCATGCTCAACGGCATGCGGATCGCGCCGAACAGCAACGTGCTCGGGGCGCACAGCTCGATCAACGTGCGCGGCGTCCAGCGCACGCTGCGCCTGAGCCGCGTGTGGCGGGACGACTTCAGCACGGCGGTCGGGCCGCTGCGCTACGAGTTCCTCGAACCCTTGAAGAAGCTGCGGCTCGTGCTCGAGCCGAACGAGTCGGGCATGAGCTACGACATCGTCTGGACCGGCCTCGCGCGGCCGCATCTTTCGGCCCACCATCGCGCGGTCCGGAACGGCCGCTTCACGACCGACCAGAGCCGTTACAACCAGGTCGGCGTCGCGACCGGCTGGATCGAGATCGACGGCAAGCGCTACGACATGAACGAGTCGCCGTGGGGCGCGGTGCGGGATCGCTCGTGGGGCCTGTACGAGAGCCGCCCGCCGTTGTCCGGCGCGGCGCACTGGCTGCCCCCGGCACCGCCGCCGGAGATCCCGCGCGCGCTGCGCTTTTCGTGCTTCCTCGAAAGCGAGGGGTGCTCGTCGTATTTCCACTTCCACGAAGGCCCGAACGGCGAGAACGTCGTGCTCAACGACGCGTTCGGCACGCCTTTCGAAGGCTGGGTCAATTTCGGCTGGGACGGCGAGCAGCTGAAGCTCGTCGCGCATCGCCACGAACTGAAGTTCGCGCCGGGCACGCGCTCGCTCACCGGGGGCGAGCTCGTCCTGACCGACGAGAACGGCGGCGAATGGCGGCATACCTTCGACGTGCCGCTGCCACCGCACGTGCTCGGGCAGGTCGGCTATCACGTCGGCGCGTGGACGGACGGCGGCACGATCCACACCTACCATGGCCCGGCGAACCCGGCGATGGAGTGGGACGAGTTCGATTTCTCGGTGCAGCCGTGCGACCACACCTTCCCGGGCTCGGGAGAGACGCGGAAGGTGTTCGGCGTCGAGCACCTCGCCCGCTTCACGACCACGACCCCCGATGGCCGCGTGCTGAAGGGCCGCGCGCAGATCGAGGTGTTCCTCAACGGCAGCTATCCGCGCTACGGCTTCCAGGATCAGGCGCCGGCCGGGGGCCTCAGCGGGCGGGGTGTCGCGTGATGGCCGCCGCGCTGCGCGACCGGTGCAACCGGCAGGTGCGGCTGAAATCGCGTCCCGCCGGAATCCCGCAGGCGGAGCACTTCGAGATCGTCGACACGCCGGTGGTCGCACCGGGCGAGGGCCAGGTGCTGATCCGCAACGTCTTTCTGTCGGTCGAGCCCGCGATGCGTGGCTGGGTCAGTAGCGAGGCGAACTACTCGGAGCCCGTCCCGCTCGGCGGCGTGATGCGCAGTTTCGCGGTCGGGCGTGTCGTCGAATCGCGTCATCCGGACTTCGCGCCCGGTGACTGGGTCATCGGGCTCTTCGGCTGGCAGGACTACGCGGTCGTCGACGGCGCCGCGGTGCAGCGTCGCATCGCGGATACCACCATCCCGGTGTCGTCCGCGCTCGGCGTGCTCGGGCTGAACGGGCTCACGGCTTATCTCGCGTTGCTCGACATCGGACAGCCGAAGGCCGGCGAAACCGTCGTCGTCTCGACGGCGGCGGGTGCGGTCGGTTCGTGCGTCGGGCAGATCGCGAAGATCAAGGGCTGCCGGACCGTCGGCATCGCCGGCGGCGCGGAGAAGGTCCGGCTGTGCCGCGACGCATTCGGCTACGACGTGGCGATCGATTACCGCGCCGGCGACCTCGACGCGAAGCTCGCCGAAACGTGCCCGAACGGCGTCGACGTGTATTTCGACAATACCGGCGGCGAGATCAGCGACGCGGTGCTGAAGCGCCTCGCGGTCGGCGCGCGCGTCGTCGTCTGCGGCACCGCGTCGATCGCGAACTGGAATCCGGTGCCGCTCGGGCCGCGGGTCGAGCGCACGCTGCTCGTCAAACGCGCGCGGATGCAGGGCTTCGTGATCTTCGACCATGCCGACCGCTACGACGAGGCGCGGACGGCGCTGGCCGAATGGATCAAGCAGGGGCGCCTCCGCTATCGCGAGGACATTCTCGACGGCATCGAGCAGGCGCCGGATGCGATCGCCGGCCTGTACCGCGGCGACAACCTCGGCAAGCGCTTGATCAGGATCGCCGGGGACGACGCGGTCTGAGCGCGCTTCGCGCGGACCGCGAAACATCGACAGAAAAGGGGGAGCGGAATGGCAGGGATCGAGACACACGCGAGATGCCGGATTCAGGAAGGCCGGCTCGAAGCGTTCAAGCGGCATGCAAGTCGAATCGTCGACGCGGCGCGCGAGGCGGGCGACGTGCTGCGGTGCGACTGGTTCATCAGCGAGGAGCGCGGCGAGGCAGTCGCGATGACGGTGTATCGCGACGAAGACGCGCTCCTCGCACACCGGGAGCGGGCGGAGGAGGCCTGGCGGGGAGTGCGGTCGACGTCTTCGGCCGGCGTGTTCGAGGTGTTCGGCGAATTGTCGGGCCGGGCGCGCGCGGTGCTCGCGGACGAGAATCCGCGCATGTTCAGGTTCGTCCGCGGCCTGAAGGACGGTCAGCCGCAGCCGGTGGTCGGCGCGCGCAAGCCGGACGGGATCGAGATCTATACCCGCTTCGACATCCGCGACGGCGAGCTGGAGGCGTTCAAGGCGTGCGGGGCGGAGCTCCTCGCGGTCGTGCGCGACAGCGATCCCGGCACATTGCGCTACGACTGGTTCTGCGACGAGGCGCAGTTGCAGTGCGTTGTGATGGATACGTATGCCGATACGCAGGGCATGTTCGCGCATATGCGCAACGCCCACGACGCCCACGAAAAGGTGCTCGCGCACGCGTCGATGATCACCGAGTTCCTCGGCGAACTACCCGCCGACGCGGCCGCCGCAGTCGCAAAGTACGACCCCTTCGTGGTGAGTCGGCATGCCGGATTCCGGCTGGAGCCGGAAGCGGCCTGATCCGACGGCGGACGACTTCGTGAGCGTTCCAACGTCGAGCGACTTCGCACGCCGGCGGGCGTTCGGGGTCGCATTCGCGACAGGACGGCTCGCGCACGACCGGCCACCATGCCTCGAGGCGAGAAAGGACGCGACGGAAAAGCGCGTCCGTCTGTTGCCCCTTTTTCCCGTCAGCACCGGACATCGGCGCCTAGGAGTCTGCGCGGCAGAACTCCAGAGAGTGGGTTTTAGCAGAAGGATCGGCGAAGCGAGAGGTGCGGGAAGAGACTGCGGCCGTGGTTGAGTTGCTTTGCGACGGTGCTGCGCCCGTGCCGGACGGGAAGGGGGACAGGTTTGCGCCCCTTTCCCGTCATGCCGTCCTCAATGCGCTCATCCTGCGCAGGTTCAGCGCCATACAGACGAGCTTCCACTCCGCTCTGACGCGCTCCAGGCCCCGCAGGCTGAACTGCCGGAATCCCAACACGTTCTTGATCCAGCCGTTGGGCGGTTCGGCGATCCATTTCCGTTTTCGGTAGGCCGTCTTGCCCGCCTCGCTGTCGAGCTTTTCGGCCATCTGCGCGGTGTGCGGATTGCGTTCACGGTCGAAACCGAGTCGGCGCTTGCCTTCCCGGCCCAGCGCTACCACCAGTTCGGTCCCGCAGCCGTCGAGCTCCCGGAACGTCTGCCCCGAGCGGTAGCCGGTGTCGGCCAGCGCCTGGCGCGGGCGCTGCGCGAGGGTGTCGCGCACGAGCTGCAACATCCCCGGCAGTAGCCCGGCGTCGCTGGCGTTGTTGGTCAGTTCGGCCGCCACGATGATGTGGGCGGTCTCGTCGACCGCCGTCTGGGCGTTGTAGCTCGGATCGAACCCGCCGCCGGCGCGCTTCATGATGCGGCTGTCTGGATCCGTGAAGTTCTCCTGTGCCTTGTCCTCGGGCACCCCGAAGTCGCGCTTGTAGCGCCCACCCTTCGGTTTGCCGTCACCGCCGCGCGGACGGCGGTCGTCATCGTCGCTGCGCCCGCGCGCCTGATCGGCCTCGCGCTGGCGCTGCTCGAGCCGCGCCCGGGCTTCGGCAATCGCCGTCAGCCGCGCCTCGCGCCGCGCAATCTCGGCCGGCACATCCAGCTCGGGCTCGTTCCTCTCGGCGTCGTCGGCGGCCTTGGCCCGATTGAGCAGCGCCTCGATCTGCCGTTTCAATTCGGCCTCCGCCTTCACCATGTGGCCGTAACTCATCGCCTTGTGGCGACTGGCGTTCGCCTTGACCTTGGTGCCGTCGATGGCTACCGTCCCGAGCTTCACCAGCCCCATCTCGCGAGCCAGTCGCACCACCTGCACGAACAACTCGCTCAGCTCCTTCAAGTGGACAGCGCGAAAGTCGCTGAGCGTGCGGTGGGCCGGGAAGTTGCCCGCCGCCAGCACCCGCAACGCCACATCCTCGTGCAGCTTGCGCGCGATCTTGCGCGAGCTGAACACGCCCGTGGCGTACGCATACAGCAGCACCTTGACCATCATGGCCGGATGAAACGGCTGGTTGCGCGGTCCGCCCCCGGCATACCGGGCGTGGAACGCGCTCAGGTCCAATCCGTCGACCGCGTCGCTAATGAAGTACGCCAGGTGGCCTTCGGGTAGCCACTCCTGCAGCGCCTGGGGCAGCAGCATCTGCTGCTGAGGGCAATAGGGCAGATAGCTCGTCATCTCAACAGTCTACCGGCCCCGACACGCCAGGGAGGGCTTACCTCACCGACGCTTGGCTTCTGCCGCGCAGACTCCTAGCCTTCTCGCGCCGCCCGCTTGCCGTACGCTTCAATATCGTATTGATAGAAAAAATTATTGAAGAATCCATGAAACCGGGTAGTTCAAAGCGCGAGTGCGCCGACCTAGAATGCGTTCAAGAGTCTGCCGGGTAGTGAGGATGCAGACCGACATACAAATACAAGGTCCGTAGGACCACAGACCAAGCGGAGAGAGACAAATGGTCAAGTTGTTCATCGTGGGCGCAGTCTGCGCCGGGCTCGGCTTGCTCGAATTTATCGACGCGGGCGGAACGAGATCCTCGACGGCGTTCTCGGGCCCGCAGGGATGCCGGGCGGGCGGGGCGCACTGTGAGGGCTTGGTCATTGCCGGAGACGTGTCGGTTCACCGCGTCTTCGCGGCGGCTTCAGGACACTGAGCGCCGAACCTCCCAACGGATCGTTTCCGCCGGGCGGGATCGATCCGGGCAGGCGTCGCCTGTCAACCTTTCTTCCGGCGGTGCGCACCGTCGCGGCGTCGTGCCCGCGTAGGAACGCACCCGTGCGCAGTTTGGCGCACGCGGATTTCAAGGGTCGCCGGGGTTGAGGCTTTCGCGGGACCCCCTGCCGTCATCCAATGACCGCATAAAGGGCTGACCGCCTGCCGCTCTCGCGTGGGCGTCTCCGCGGTCGGCCGCAACCGCGTATCGAGGCGCGGCAATGGTTCCGGCTGGCTCTGCGCTGTGGAAGCCTCGTGCTGCAGAGACGTCGCCGCGTCCGGAAGACGTCCGACGTGTCGTCAGAACAGCGTCCGGTCGTTCGGAAGCGGTTCACCTTTCATCTGCAGCACGTCCCAGTGCTCGATCATCCGGTTGTGTTCGTCGATGCGGAAGATGTCGGTATTCGTCGCCTTTGCGCCCGCATTGCGGTCGATGCCGGCCATGAAGATGCTGTAGTGGATGCAGATCAGATCGCCTTCGGCGCCCATGCGGTGGATGTCGACAGGGTAGGGCCCGCCGGTGAGCTCGATGTATTTGGGGATCTCGGTCTCCACGATCTCGCGAATGCGCGCGTATCCGCCGGGCATGTCCGGGTTGTGCTGGACGTAGGACTCGTCGTAAAAGACGGGCACGAGATCCGCGTTGCCCTTGCCCCACATTTCGAGCAACACGTCGGTCATGATGCGCTTCATCTCGCGTCGTCGTTCGGGGGGCGTCGGCAGCGAAGGATCGCCGCCGCCTTCGAAGCGGTCCACGCCGCGCGCGTCGTCGCGCGGGATGTGTTGACGCGAGTTCCAATGCTCGACGATTCGCCCCGACGCGTCGAAACGGAAGATGTCGGTTCCCGCGACCGCCGACCCTTCCGTGTAGCGCACTTGCGCGAACACGAGGTCGCCATCGGCGACCACGCGGTACAAGCGATGTGGCGTCGGTCCGCGCCCTTGAATGCGTGAGCGCAGCGCGTCGAGCCCCGACTCCAGGACCGGTACATCGGCCAGTGGCGCGCAGTGCGGCATGTAATCGGGGGACACCAGATCGTCGAGCGGGCGCGCATCGCCGACGGCGAGCACATTGCGATAGAGGTTGAGTACGCGTGCCTTGTGTTCGGCCTCGGTCCGCATCTTCCGTCTCCTTTGCAATGGTTTTTAGCTGGGAATAGTCGTACGATACACTACGTTATGTTATCGTGCGATGGTCGTTTCGTTTGTACGAAGCGCACCACCCAGAGAGGAGACAACGTGAGCTACCCTTACGACGCATCGCTCTTCAGCGAGGAGCACGAAGCCTTTCGCAACACCTTCCGGCGCTTTCTGAAAGAGGAGGTCGAGCCGAACGTCGACCGCTGGACCGAAGCGCACCACATTCCGCCGGAGTTCTGGATCAGGGCCGCCAAGGCCGGCGTCCTCGGCATGGACATTCCCGAAGCGTACGGCGGCCCGGGCGGCGACTTCCTGTATCGGCTTGTGGTGGCGCAGGAGATCGGCTACAGCGTCGCCGGCGCGACGATCGGACCGGCGTTCATCGGTGACGGCTGCGGCGAGATTCTGTGCCGTGCCGGCACCGAAGAGCAGAGGCGCAAATGGATGCCGGGAGTCGTCAAGGGCGAAGTCCGCGTGGGCCTCGCGATCACCGAGCCGGATAGTGGCAGCGACGTGGCGGCGACCCGCACCACCGCGGTGCGCGATGGCGACGAGTACGTGATCAACGGCTCGAAGACATTCATCTCGAACTTCCTGGACGCCGCGATCTTCATGGTCGGCTGCAAGACGAACCCGGAACTCGGTGCGAAGGGCGTCTCGGTGATCATCGTCGAAGCGGATCGCCCGGGTTTCCGTCGCGGCCGTGCGCTGAAGAAGATGGGCTGCAACGCGTCGGACACGGGCGAGCTCTTCTTCGACAACGTACGCGTGCCGGTTACGAACCTGATGGGCAACGAAGGCGATGGCATGAAGATCATGCTCGGCGGCGTGAACATGGACCGCATCATGTGGCCGATCATCGGTCACGCGGCGGCGACCCGCGCCTATCACGAGACCGTCGAATTCGTGAAGAACCGTAAGGCCTTTGGCCAGCCGATCATCGATTTCCAGAACACGCGCTTCAAGCTCGCCGAAATCAAGACTGAGCTGACGATCGCGCAGGCCTTCCTCGACAAGATGATCCGCGACTACAAGGCGACCGGCGAGCTCGACGTGCTTCAGTGCGCGATGGCGAAGATGTGGTACACGGAGATGGAAGGCCGCATCATCGACCAGTGCGTGCAACTGCACGGCGGTTCGGGCTACATGGACGAGTACATCGTCTCGAGGCTCTACACGGCCGCGCGCCTGCACCGCATCTTCGCGGGCACCGCTGAGATCATGCGCGTGCTCGTCGGGCGTTCGATCTGAGCGATCCGCCAGGGTCCGTGCCCGTCGCCTTCGGATGAAGTCGACGGGCACGAAATCCGAACATGTTCCGGACGGGGCCGCTTCACGCCCCGTTTTCATTCGTCAGAGCACCTTTTCGAGCAGTTCATCCGAGCCAATGTCCTCCATCACGTCCCAATGCTCGACCGCTTTGCCGTCCGCATTGAGGCGGAACATGTCGAAGGTGTTGATGCGATTGACGAGGGGGTGCTTGGGCGTCGTGTCGTAGAGCCGATGGCACACGAGAAAGTCTCCGTCCGCCAGCGTGCGCTGCGGCTGCATCGTCATCTTGATGCCGTCTCCCTTCATCCTCGCCAACAGGTCGACCAGTCCGCTCAAGCCATCGCCGCCCTTCGGGCTGTGCTGCTTGTATTCGGGCGTGCGGCTCACGAAAAAGCTTTCGAGTTGCTGCTCGTTGAAGCCTTCGAGATCCAGCGTCTCGAAGCGTGTGCGATGCTTTTGCGCGTAATCGACACTGCGATCGACCTGCGCGCCGTCGAAAGTGCCGTTGGTGTTCTTGCGGTTCTTTTCGTCTACGACGTGGCTGCCCCAATGCTCGACGATCCGATCGTCCTGGAGCCGAAAGAGCTCGGCGCGGGCGACGTCGAGATTGCCCCCCAGCTTTTCCTCCACGAGCAGGAAAATGAAGTCGCCTTCGCCGAGGACATGGTGAATGACGATCTGATGCTCCGGATAGTCACGCAGCCGTCCCTTCACGTACTCGGCCAAGCCCGCCTTGTTGAAGCCCGTCGTGTACTGGTGCTCGACGTAGTCGTCGGCGAGATATTGCGCGATCGCGTCGTCGCAGCGGCGCGAGTAGAGGGAGGGATAGTAGGCTTCGACGATCTTTCGGTGAGCTTCATTCATTCTGGAGTTTCTCCTCGATGATCAAGGGGCGGTCCGCCGCGTCGCCGGCGCGGTGGGATTGCTTCGACTCCCCGCGGGGCGATGCGGATCGGGCGATGACGGCGCCCGAAGGGACGGGCGTCGCGTTGTCCAATGGCCGGATGTCCGCGCCCCGGCAACTCGATAGAAAGGTTCCGGAGGCGCGGCCGGCGTCTTCACTCCGCGAAGCGGTGAGTCCGCTCCAGCGCTCGTGCGAAATCCTCCATGAACTCCTGGACGACCGTGCGCGCCGACTTGATGCCGTCGATGAGACCGACACCCTGGCCGACGCCTTCGGTCAGAAGTTCGCGCGCCTTGTCGTTTCCGCCCTGCACGGACTTTTCGATCTGCTGGAACGCGCGGTCGGTCAGCAGGAACTGGTACGGCATCGGGAGCGGGCCCGGGCTTTCCGGCCCCTCCCACGCCGCATTCCATCCGGAGCGCAACTGGCGCGCCATCTTTCCGGTCATCGCCCGCGACCGGATCGTGTCGCGCGAGCGCGCCGCGACCAGTCGTTCCTGAACCGCCGGCGAGACGTCCGATTCGATCGTCGGCAGCCATACCGACCCAGTCCATACGCCGTCTGCCCCCATCGCCATCGCCGCGAGCATCTGGCTACCGGTCACGATTCCGCCCGCCGCAAGGACGGGCACTGGGCGCACCGCCTGGACGGCTCTGACGACTTCCGGCAGCAGCACCATCGTTGAGACCTCGCCGCAATGCGCGGCCGCTTCGGTGCCTTGGGCAACGATCACGTCCACGCCGGCCTCGAGCTGACGCAAGGCATGCTCCTTCGAGCCCACGAGTGCGCCCACCGCAACGCCCTTGGCATGCGACTTGTCGATCAGGAACTGTGGCGGACGCCCGAGCGCGTTGACGAACAAGCGGATCGGATGCCGCAAGCCCTCGTCCACGAGCCGCTCCGCGGTATCGAGGAAGTGGCTTATTTCCCGGTCCTCGTCCGCCCGCACCGGGGTCTTCGTATTGACGCCGTACTGCGTCAGAAGCCTGTCGACGAACTGCTTGTGCTCCTCGGGGATCTGCGCCGCCAGCGTGTTGCTGGTCTGGTGCACGTCACCCTTGTTGTCCATGTTCTCGGGAATCGCGAGGTCGAGCCCGTAGGGCTTGCCGTCGATGTGCGCATCGATCCAGTCGAGCTCGATCTTGAGCTGCTCCGGGGTCACGTTGCCGTTCGACGCTCCGAACACGCCGAAGCCGCCCGCCTTGCTGACCGCGACGACCACGTCCCGGCAATGGCTGAACGCGAACAGGGGAAAGTCAATCCCCAACATTTCACAGATTTGCGTACGCATTTGCTCCTGTTCCTCCTCGTTTCTCCGCGGTGGTTGATGAACTGCGGACCGATGGCTGCGCCGTCGTAACGGTAGGGAAGCGGGTACCGAAGCGATCGGCCCCGACCGGTCCTTCGACCTGCGGCCAGCGGTCCGCTAAGTCGTATGCAATCATAACGTAGGGTAGAAAAATTATGGTTTTTGTGACGCCGGAGTGTCGGCGGCGTCGGACACGCCGCGAACCGCTCCTGGTCCCCGCGACGTCCCCGTGGGTTCCGGGATGCCGATGAGAAAGAACCGGGCTTGCACCGCGATGAGGTGGGAGAACTCGCCGATTTGTTGACATAGGTCAACACGGAGCAGGGCACCACGGGTGAGTATTCATTAACCGTACGAATACATACGGTATGGAACTAATAACGACTAAGCGAATTGGCGGCAGCCCCGAGGCTTCCGCAGTTGCGTGATGGCGAGGGGAGTCGTCACCGCCGCACAGACGGCGCGAAAACAAGAACGTCACACATCCAAAGGAGACGAGACCGATGCAAAGCACAGATCACGCGAAGTTGAGCGACTTCCGATTCGTCGACCGCAGGCCGGAAGCGGGCGTGTTCCGGGTACACCGCAGCGCGTACAAGAGCCCGGAAGTATTCGAGCTGGAGAAGGAGCGGATTTTTTCGAAATGCTGGCTGTATGTCGGGCATGAAAGCGAGGTCGCGAAAAAGAACGACTACGTCGCGCGCCGCGTCGGCGGCCGTGAATTGGTCTTTCTGCGTGACCGCGAAGGCAAGATCCGCGCGCACTACAACAGCTGCACGCACCGCGGACCGATTGTCGTGCGCGAGCCGCGGGGCAACCGCAAGAGCTTCACCTGCGAGTATCACGGCTGGGTGTTCAACAACACCGGCAAGCTGATGTCGTTTTCGGCCGACAGCGGTTACCGCGAAAACCAGAACTGCGACGGACGACTGAACCTGACGCCGGTCGAGCGCCTCGAGGATTACCGCGGTTTCTACTTCGTCAATTTCAATCCGAAGGCGATCAGCCTGTACGACTATCTCGACGGCGCGCGCGACGCCTTCGACCAGTTGTGCGAACAGGCCGAAGACGGGCTCGAAGTGCTTCAGGGCGAACTCGCGTATTCGACCAAGGCCAATTACAAGTACCTGATGGAGAACAGCTACGACGGTTACCACGTCGGTCCGACGCACGCGACCTACGTCGAATACCTGCTCGAGCGCGTCGCCGACAACCCGGCCGCGGTACAGCAGGTGAAGGACACGATGGCCAAGTTCTCGACCAGCGGGCGTACCCGCATGCTCGGCAATGGCCACGCGCTGCTCGAGTCGAACGTGCCGACCGGGCGACCCGTCGCGCAATGGACTCCCGCGTTCGGCGCCGAGCTGAAGCCGTCGATCGATGCGAAGTACGCCTGGCTCCAGAAGCAGTACGGGCCCGAGCGCGCCGACTACATCGCGAACTTCCAGAAGAACCTGATCGTCTTCCCGAACCTCGTCATCAACGACATCCACGCGATCACGATCCGCGTCGTCGAGCCCGTCGCGCACGATTCGATGCGGGTGATCGCGTGGGCGCTCGCGCCGAAGAACGAAGACCCGGCGCTGCGCAAGCTTAGGCTCGACAACTTCATCTCCTTCCTCGGCCCGGCGGGCTTCGGCTCGCCCGACGACATCGAGATGCTCGAACTGTGCCAGCAGGGCATCGAAGGCACGTCGATGCAGTGGTCGGAATATTCGAAGGGCTTCGGCCCGCAGTGCGGCGATAGCCTGAAGGGCGAGGGCGGGCCCGACGACGAAGTGCAGATCCAGGCTTACTGGACCCAGTGGGATCGCGTGGTGAGGGGTCTCGACACCCTCGAAGTCAAGGATTGAGGAGACGGGACGATGAATTCATCCACCATTTCGCAACAGGACGCCGAACGTTTTCTCGTGCAGGAAGCGGAGATTCTCGACGACTGGCGCCTGCATGATTGGCCGAAGTTGTACACGAAAGACGCGGTGTACGAAGTGACGGGGCCGGGCGCGATCGACCCCGTCAACGCCAGGCCCGAGGACGGCCTGAACTTTCTGATCGCCGATCGCTTCGACCGCATCGAAGCGCGCGCGAACCGTCTGATGAAGGAAAAGACGCACTGCGAGTATCCGCATTCGAAGACGCGCCACCTCGTGACGAATTTTCGTGTCCAACCGACGGAGGACGGCGGCACGAACGTGCGCGCGAACTTCACCGTGTGGCGCACGAAGGAGAACAAGACGACCGCGTACATGGGGGAGTACCGCTACTCGCTCGTCCGGCAGGAAGGGGAGATCAAGGTCCGGGCGAAGCGCTGCATCCTCGACCTGAACACGCTCTTCGATCAGGGGCGCCTGACGATCATCCTTTGACCGGCGGGGCGGCGGGGCGGCGGGGCGGCGGTGTAGCGGGGGCGTCCCGGCCCCTGGCGCCGCGGCCATTTTCCGTCGCTCGCCCGTCGATCAGACGCCTGCGCGCGGGTCGGCTCGGGCGCAGGCGCGGGGAAGAAATGCGGCTGCAATGAGGATTTTCCGGCATCGCCGCGACGGCGGGGCCGCACCCATCATTTTCCGCATCGGTTGCGGCGCCGTCAGCTGGCCGCTTCGCTCGCGTCGAGGGCGTCGCGCAGGTCCGCGATCAGGTCCTGCGGATGTTCGATTCCGACGCTGAGGCGGATCAGACCCTCGCCGATTCCGCTCCGTACCCGCGCATCGGGCGCGATGCAGCTGTGCGTCGTGCTGGCCGGGTGGCACGCGAGGCTGTCTACGTCGCCCAGCGACACGGCCTGCGTGAAGAGCTTCAGCTTGTCCAGCACGGCCGCGGCGGCGTCGCGGGTCCCCCGCGCGAGTTCGAACGACACGATGCCTCCGTAGCTGCCTTCCATCTGCCGCCGCGCGAGCGCGTGTTGCGGATGGCTCGGGAGGCCCGGGTAGTGCGTTGCGGCGACCGCGGAGTGCGACGACAAAAAGGCCGCGACTTCGGCGGCTCCTTCGCAATGCGCCGCCATGCGCAAGGGCAAGGTCTTCACGCCGCGCAGGATCAGGAAGGCCTCCTGCGGGGCGAGGTTTCCGCCCACGTGACCCATGCCGGTCGCGCGTACCGGCGCGATCAGCCGCTGCGGGCCGGCAAGCACGCCGCCGGTGCTGTCGCCGTGGCCGCCGAGATATTTCGTCATCGAATGCATCACGAGATCGATGCCGTGTTCGAGCGGACGCGTCAGGCACGGCGAGCAGAAGGTGTTGTCGGCAACCGTCACGATGCCGCGCGCCCGCGCGATGGCGGCGACGGCCGCGAGGTCGTACAGGTGCAGCGTCGGGTTGGTCAGCGTCTCGATCCAGATCAGGCGCGTTGCGGGCGAGAGGCTCGCTTCCAGCCCGCGTTCCGCCGCGTCGACGATCCGTATGCCGAAGCGCCCGCCGAAAGCGTTGAAAAGGCTTTCCGTTCCACCGTAGAGCGGGCCGAGGAACACGATTTCGTCGCCCGGGGAGAGCAGCGACAGCACTGTCGAGGACGCCGCCGCGGTGCCGCTGCTGAACGCGACGGCCGCCTCGGCGCCTTCGAGGTCCGCGATCTTGTCTTCGAGCGCCTTGACCGTCGGGTTGGCAAAACGGCTGTAGCGGAAACCTTCGACCTCGCCGGCAAAGATCGCGGCGCCGTTGGCGAGTGTGCCGTAGGCAAAGGCGGAGGTCTGGTTGATCGGCGTCGAGATCGCGCCGTTTTCCGGGTCCGGCGTCTGGCCGGCATGGACTGCGCGGGTGCGTAAGTGATTCATGGCTGGATTCTCGCGACGGGAGAGGAGGCTTGCGATTGTCGCACCGCTTGTTCCGCACCGCGCTGCAGATCGGCATTTAACCGTGCGAGCCCGTACGGCGGACGCAGTCGGGAAGCCCACGCCGCCGGGGCGTCGACGGCGCCGGGAAAGCTTGCGACCGGACGAGGCGATTGACGGCCGCTGGATCGGGATCTAGAGTTGCGTAAGTTAACGGTTAATCAAGGTAATCAAAAACGCGCCATGCAAGGCTTCTTCAGATCCTACCTGTCGGTCTATCGGCCCCTGATCCACTCGTTGAACCGGCTGCTCCAACCCTACGAGCTGTCCTACTCGTTGTGGCAAGTCATGGTCTATCTGCACGAACACGCCCCTGTCTCGCTCGTCGGAATCTCGCAGCACTACGGCATCGAGAAGCCCGGCGTCACGCGGCGCGTGCAACGTCTCGAGGAGCTGGGTTACCTGAGCTGCGCTCCGGGAAACGACCGGCGCGAGAAGTCGGTTGCGCTGACCGAAGAAGGCTTGCGCATCTATTCCGAATGCCGCGGGAAGATCACCGCGCTCGAACGACAGGCGACGGCCGGCATCGACGCCACTGCACTGAAACAGACGGTCGCGGTCTTCGGGCAACTGCTCGGCAATCTCAAATAACAATCACAAACACACACTCTCCCCAACATGCAATCGTCACCTCTCTGGACCCGCGACTTCCTGATCGTCTCGGGCGTGAATTCCCTTCTTGCCCTCGTGTTCTACATGCTGATCGTGGTGGTCGGCGCCTATGCCGTCGAGGCCTACGGTTCGTCGTTGAGCGAGGCGGGGCTCGTCGCCGGCATCTTCGTCGTCGGCACCCTGCTGGGGCGGCTCGTCATCGGCCAGCTGGTCGACGTCATCGGCCGGAAACGGACCCTGATCCTCGGGGCCGCAGCCTTTGCGCTGACCACCTGCCTGTATTTCCTCAGCGATTCCGTCGGGACGTTGATCGTCGTGCGCTTCCTGCACGGGCTCGCGCTCGGCGTGGGGAGCACGGCTGCCGGCACCGCAGTCGCACATATCATTCCGCCCGACCGCAAGGCGGAAGGCGTCGGCCACTTCAGCCTCAGCACCACCGTGTCCTCAGCGATCGGCCCTTTCCTGGGCCTGTGGCTGCTGCAGCATGCGGGCTTCGACTGGATTTTCGCGTCCTGCATCGCGATTGCCGTGATCGGTCTGGTGGCGGCCACCTGGCTGAAGGTTCCCGAGCTCGACGCCGCGCACCGGAAAAACCGCGGCTTCGAATTTTCCTTCGGCCGGCTGCTCGAGTCGCGGGCGGTTCCGGTGGCCTTGGTGACCTTCCTCGCCGGGCTTTGCTACGCGAGCGTGCTGGCCTTCATCAACGCATATGCCGCGGAGCTCGGCCTCGTCACGGCGGCGAGCTTCTTCTTCATCGTGTATTCGGCGCTGGTGCTGTGCACGCGCCCGCTAACCGGCCGGCTGATCGACCGGAAGGGATCGGCCATCGTGGTCTATCCGTGCTGCGTGCTCCTCGCGCTCGGAATGATCCTGCTCGCGAACGCGCACACCGCGGTAACGCTGCTGACGGCCGCGGCATTGATCGGCTTGGGATTCGGCAACCTGCAGTCGGCGCTGTACGCGGTTTCCGTGAAGGTCGTCGCTCCCCAACGCATGGGCATGGCGACATCGACGTTTTTCATCTTCCTCGATGCCAGCCTGGGCTTCGGGCCTTATCTCCTCGGGCTGATGATCTCGGAGATGGGTTACCGCAATCTGTACTGGGGCATGGCCGCGCTGGCCGTCCTGTGCGCGGGAGCGTTCTACCTGCTCCACGGCCGGCACGTGGTGCGATTGCGCGCGCCGGCGGTCGGCCACTGAAGCGGTTTTCAGGGAGCGGGCGGCGAACCGGCGTGCCCGTCCGGTCGACAACTGCAACGCGAGGAGGAGGCGGCATGCCCGATCCGACATGCCATCGCGGATGGTTTGTGCCTTGTCCCGCGGCAGTCTCGTCTGGTGCTTGGTGCGCTTCGCGGGTGCTCGACGGCGAGAAGGCACGCGGCGATTCGATATTGCGCCTGCGTCGCGCGTCAGCCGCGCCGGGCCCCTTCGATCGCCGCGATGTCGATCTTTTTCATCTGCATCATCGCCTCGAACGCCCGTTTCGCCGCCGCGGGGTCCCGATCGGCGATCGCGGCGGTGAGGGCGCGGGGTGTGATCTGCCACGACAGGCCCCACTTGTCCTTGCACCAGCCGCATTCGCTTTCCTGCCCCCCGTTGGAGACGATCGCGTTCCACAGACGATCGGTTTCGGCCTGGTCGTCCGTCGCGACCTGGAACGAAAAAGCCTCGCTGTGTTTGAACGTCGGGCCACCGTTCAGGCCGAGACAAGGGATACCGATCACGGTGAACTCCACCGTCAGGACGTCACCCTGCTTGCCCGACGGGTAGTCTCCAGGGGCCCGATAGATCGCGCCCACGGCGCTATGCGGAAATGTCTTCGCATAGAACTGCGCGGCGTCCAGCGCGGTTCCGTCGTACCAGAGGCAGATCGTATTCTTGCTGATCACGTTCGTTCTCCCGCTTCGTAAGTCCATGCACCCGAGGTAGTGCCCCGATTCGCCAACGACCGGCGCTGTGCGAGCCGACCCGGTTGCACCGGCGCGTCGCCCGCATGCCGGCGAACGAACGGGCCGCGGCACTTGCGTTCGATCGGCGCCGCGGGATGGCGTTCGTCCCGACGCCGGTTTTCGCGCTCTCCGGTCACCCGTGTCGGTGGTTGGGGTCGGTGCGGCACTCGCCCGACCGACGCGGCGACGTGTCGGCCGACCGTCTGCTCAATCGAGCGAGCCGGCAAACCGTGACATCAGTTCAAGAACGACCGCGGGCCGCTCGCGGTGCGGCACGTGCCGGGTGTCGGGCAGGATTTCGACTTGCGAACGACCCTTGGACAGCGTCGCGATGATCTCCGCGTGACAGGTCGACCCGTACTCGTCCTCGTCGCCGTGGATCGCCAGTACGGGGCAGGTCACGCGCGGCAGCACGGTATCCAGCGACCACGACGCGAACCCCGGGTCGAGCCAGTTTTCCGTCCAGGCGTCGAGCACCCACGCGGCCTTGCCACCGTGATATTTCGCGAGGCGTGCGATCTGAGCCTCGTCGCGGAACTGCTCCCTGGCCTCGGCGATGCTGCGCAGCGTCAGTTCCTCCGGAAAAACTTGCGCAGATTCGGTAATCGGCGCCTTGCAGTCCGCGGCGAATTCGGCCGCGCAATGAATGGCCATCGCGCCGCCGACGCTGTGCCCGAAGGCGATGAACGGGCCGATGCCCAGCTGCTCGCGCACCGCCGGAAAATAGGTTTCCGCTTCGTCCGCGATGAAATCCAGCGGGGGGCGCGCGCTGCGGGGATCCGACTTCCCGAAACCGAGTCGGTCGTACGCAACGACTCGACGTCCCGTCGCGGCGCTGAGGTCGGCCGGAAAATCCCGCCAGAGCTCGACGCATCCGAGGGAATCGTGGAACAGCACGATCGGGGCGACCCCGGAACGCATGTTCGACGGGGCCCACGAGCGCGCGTGGATGCGTCCCTGCGGATGCTCCACCCAGGACTCTCGCGTGCGGATGGTGGGGGTATTGAGATCGGTCATTTTTGATTGTCTCCTGTGTTGGGTTCTTCGCCGGTCGATGGGGGAGCCTGCGCGTGCGGAGCCGGCCCGGCTGTCACGCTGCAGTCCTTCGACCTGTCGTTTAGCTGATTCTTGTTGACGTTGACGTTGACGTTGACGTTGACGTTGACGTTGACGTTGACGTTGACGTTGACGTTGACGTTCACGTCAACATGCAGAACCCCGGCGCCACCAGAAAGTGTCGCCGCATTCCCGCTCCGGTCCTGGCTATAGCCGAGCGAGGATGTTCGCCTGCAGCCGACTTTTCCTCTTGGCAGTGTTGGCGCACTTCCACTGCTCCACGCCGCCTTGCACCGAACCCGAGCGAGTGCCGGACCGGTGGTTTCGGGCGCAAACCCGGCGGGGTGCCGGCTCTCTTCGCGGTCCGCCGTCCGTTCTGCCAGCTGCCGGGCGCCACGCTGATCGCAGGTCCAGGCAATGGCGAAGTTCGATTCGAACCACCGCCCTCGATCCCGCCATGAAGGCCGAGGACTGGCAGTCAAGCTCGCCGAAATCTCGAATCGGCCGAATCGGCGGCTTGGCTGCGAGTTCGTTATCAATTCATTTAGCGCGCCGAGCGATACGTGGAGGCACCGAAATGAGCGTCCGCAATCTTCTGCTGTTGATCACTTGCTGGCAAAGGCGCGCGATCACCGGTGAAGGCTACGGCTGGCGGTCTCGCCGGGGCGCTGATCGGAGCGGTGCCGGGGTGGATTACTACGCGCGCGACGGCGACAACCACGTCCGAGATGTGGTTGAAACTGCAGTGCGGCGTGAGACGGGGAGCGTCGTGCGACCGCGTGCCGCCGGCTGGCCGCACGCGGAAGGAAGAGTCAGTCTTCGACGCGGAAGCCGACTTTCACCTTGACCTGGTAGTGCGCGACCTTGCCGTCGCGCAGGTGTCCGCGGATCTCCGTCGCTTCGAACCAGTCGAGATGCCGGATCGACCGGGCTGCGTCTTCGACCGCGTTGCGGATGGCGTCGTCGATGCCGTTGGGGGACGAGCCGACGAGTTCGACGAGCTTGTAGACGTGATTCTGGTCCGACATCGTTTTCTCCTTCTGGGTTAGGCCGGTTGGATTCCCCAGTATAGGAGGGCGTTTCGGGCTTGCCCGGGCGTCGGTCTCGCGAGTGGTGCGCGTAAGGGGGCGGCTCGCAGCCCGTCTACGCCTCCGATTCGCTTTTCGCGTGCGCCGTCGTGGCCGTGCGTTCGGACGCGGCACCGGCGCGCGTACGCAGGAAGGCCTCGAGTGCGTCGGCGCGGAGTGGCTTGCTGAAATGGTGGCCCTGGGCGAAATCGCAACCGATGCGCCGCAGGAAGTCGGCCTGCGCCTGCGTCTCGACGCCTTCGGCGATGACCGAAAGACCCAGACTCTTCGCGATTGCGACGACCGCGCGCGTCAGCGAACGATCATTCCGGTCGTCGGGAAGGCCGCTGACGAAGGAGCGGTCGATCTTGAGACGATGCACCGGGAAGCGCTTGAGGTAGGCGAGCGACGAGTAGCCGGTGCCGAAGTCGTCGATGCTGACATTGACGCCGGCGGCGACGAGCTCGGTAAGGACGAGAACACCGCGCTCGGGATGCTCCATCACCATGCCTTCGGTGACCTCGAATTCGAGGGCTTGCGGCGGCAGCCCGGTTTCGGACAGCACGGCCAGCAGGCGCGCCGCGAGGTCGCTGCGGCGGAACTGGCGCGGCGACAGGTTCACCGCGATCCGGCCGGAGAAGAGACCGGCTTCCTTCCACGCTCTCGTGCGTTGCGCGGCTTCGCGCAACACCCATTCCCCGATCGGCTCGATGAGGCCGGATTCTTCGGCCAGCGAGATGAACCGCGACGGCAGGATCGTGCCCTGTTCGGGGTGCTCCCAGCGGATCAAGGCTTCGATCCCCTCGATCTTGCCGCTCGCGAGGCTGACCGCCGGCTGGAATACGAGCTTCAGTTCATCGCGTTCGAGCGCGGCGCGCAGGCTGTTCGCCATGAACAGCCGCTCGCTCGCCTGGAGGTTGATCTCGGGTGCGAAGAAGCGATAAGCGTTGCGCCCCTCCTGTTTCGCGCGATACATCGCCATGTCGGCCTGCCGCAACAGCGTTTCGGCGTCGTCGCTGTCGGACGGGTAGCACGCGATGCCGATGCTCGCGGAGATGAACTGGGCCTGGCCGTGGAGGATGTATGGTCGTTCGAGCGCGTCGAGGATGTTGCGGGCGATGATCCCGGCTTCGTCCGGGCTGTGCAGATCGTCGAGCAGCACGGTGAATTCGTCGCCGCCGAGCCGGGCGATCGTATCGCTCGCGCGCACACAGCCAGCGAGCCGCTCCGCGACCCGCTGCAACAGCTCGTCGCCGGCCTGATGGCCGAGCGTGTCGTTGATCGGCTTGAAACGGTCGAGGTCGATGAAGAGCAGCGCCAGCACGTTGCCGTGCCGTTCGGCGCGCGTCAGCATGTCCGACAGGCGCTCGCGGAACAGCAAACGGTTCGGCAACTCGGTGAGCGCGTCGTAATGCGCGAGATGCTGCAATCTCGACTCGTACTGCTTCGCGGCCGAGATGTCCGAGAAGACCGACACGAAAATCGGTTCATCCTTCCCGGAGGGTGCCCGACTGACGCTGCTCCACGCCGGATACACTTCGCCGTTCTTGCGGCGGCCCCAGACTTCGCCCTGCCAGACGCCGGTGTCCATGATGGTCTTGCGCCGTTCTTCGCGATGGGCCGACTCGGCCTCGATCAGCAGCATCGACAGGGGTTGGCCGACCATGTCCTCGGCGCTGTATCCGGTGATCATCGAAAAAGCGCGGTTGACGGTGAGGATGCGCCCGTTGCGGGTGATGACGACGCCTTCGGCCGCGCTTTCGAGCGCCTTCGCCGCAAGTGCGAGCTTTTCCTCGGCGTGGTCGCGTTCGGCCGCGCGCTGCAACAGCAGCTGCTGGGCCCTGTCGAGCGCGCGCGCGACTTCATCGGGCTCCTCGATCGAGGACTCGTGGACGACGACCGGCTCACCTCGTCCGAGCGCGAGCGCCGGCGCGACGAGAGCCTGGACCGGGTCTGCAATCCGACGGCTGAGCGCGACCGCGAGCGCGAGGCTGCCGAGCAGCAACAGAAGGAGGCCCGCGGCGTAGTAACCGGCGGAGGTCCGCAGGCCGGCGGTCAGCCGCGTCTGGGGGATGCCGATCGCGACCGTCCAGCCGTAGCGCTCCGAGCGCGCATAGAAGCCGCTGACCGGAATGCCCTCGGTCGTCGTCCCTTCGATCCATCCCTCGGGGGCCCTCTGCATCGCCTCCCTCAACTCGGGCACCGCATCGCGCCCGGCGAATCGCTCGCCGTGAGGACTGCGGGCGATGAATTTCGCGTTGCGGTCGAAGATCCCCACGACCCAGTCCGGGGGGAGCTCCTGTTGACTTAGGTGTCTGCTGATGAGCGCCGGATCGACGCCGAGCGAGAGGGCGTAGCGCGGCACGCCGTCACGTACCACGGGCACCTCGATCGAGACGATGCGCTGTCCTTTGACCGGGCCGACGTACAGGTCCGAAAGGGCGGGCTCGCCCGATTGCAGGACTCGCTTCAGCAACTCCCGATCGCCGTGCTGCGGCAACGGCGTGCCCGACGGCCGGAGCAGGTTGACGAGTTGCTGCCCCGACGCGTCGCTCAGCACGATCGTAAATCCGGAGGTGTGTCGGAGCACCTGCGATGCCTGCCGATGAAAGGCGGCAAGGTTGCCGCGATCGATTTCCGCCGACAGGGCCAGCGCCTGCAGCACCGCCTGATCGGCGTCCGCCTTTTGTTCGATCGTTCGCAGCAGCCTGCGCGAAGCCACTTCGACCTCGAGCAGCGCTTCGGTCCGCTCGCGCTGGTACGACGCATAGGTGACCACGGCGACGAGCAGCCACGCCGGCAGGACGCAGGCGAGGACGAGCAGCATTACGGTGGAACGGATCGTGCGCCGGCGCAGGATCGGAAGACGCAAGCTCGCTTTTCTCCAAACGGCGACGCACCTGAAAGCGGGGCTTCGCTTGAGGGCAGGGCGTAGATAGGGAAGGAGCGGTGGTCCTGGCGGTCGCTGTACGAAACGACGCCGCGCGCTCGGGGAAAAACGCCTGGAACCCTTCCTGTTCTTTGGGGCAAAGTATGCCAGAACTCGGCGCTGGACCGGCTCCCCCGTTGGATTCAGGTTGTTACACAAACGCCACGCGCGGGAAGAGGGCGCGGGGCTCGAACAAGGGGACGTGGCAATGCGATGACGCTGCGCAAAACGGACACGGAAGGTCGCGCGAATGTCTCGTCGGACGACTGCTTAAACGATCTGCTCGGCAATGCGGTGAACTCCGGTCATTCGGCGGGTCGTCGCAGTCCTGCGTGCGTTCTTACCAACGGCGGAAAAAGATCGGGCAGTCGTCTGCGGCGCAGAGCATCCGAGCGAGCGTCTGCGGGCGTTCCTCCTCCCACGAACTCTCGGTCGGATAGCTGAGGATGGGGATGCGCCAGAGGTCGGCGGGTTCGAGCAGCGGCATATTGATCGCGACGTAGGTGTCGAGCTCCTCGTGCGTGCCCTCATGGACCAGTCGGTGGATCTCGTCGAGGACGTGCTGGTTCGGCGCCGCGGTCGACGCGTCGAGCGGCGGCAACGTGCTCCGGTTCTCGATGCAGAGGATGTAGTGCGCCTGATAGTACGAGTCCAGCACCGAAATCCAGCAGTCGAAGCCCTTCGTCGACGCCGTCGGTTCCTCCGCCCGCGCGACCGGGACCGCGAGGAGCAGCGCGAGAACGACTCGGACGAATAGCGCGGATTTCATGATCTTTCCTTGATGCGGCGACATGAGCGCGATGAGCGGTCGGAGGGCGATGGCGGTGTCGATCGGCCGCGGGTTACGCATACTAGCTAACAAAAGTGGATATCGCGATGTCCTCGAAGGGTGATGGGAGTTCGGTGTGCATCACTTGACGGGCCCGCGTTGCATCGCGGAAACAGAGCGTGACTGACTACAATGCGGAGGTCTGTCGACGGAGAGAACCGATGCCCGATCCGATTCCGCCCGCGGCCGAGCCGCCGCTTCCGACGGTAGAAGTCGAGACCGGCGCCGCGCCGGTTTGTGCCGTCATCTGGCTCCACGGCCTCGGCGCCGACGGCCATGATTTCGAGCCCGTCGTCGCCGAGTTCGATCCCGATGGCCTGCCTGCGACACGGTTCGTCTTCCCGCACGCGCCGATGCGTCCGGTGACGATCAACGGCGGTTATGTGATGCGGGCCTGGTACGACATCGTTTCGCTCGACTTTTCGCAGCGCCGCGAGGATCCTCGCGGGGTGATCGAGTCCGCGCGAATGGTCGAAAGGCTGATCGCGCGCGAGAACGCCCGCGGAATTCCGGACGAACACATCGTGCTCGCCGGCTTTTCGCAGGGCGGCGCGATCGCGCTGCATGCCGGTCTGCGGCACCCCCGTCGGCTCGCCGGCATCCTCGCGTTGTCGACGTATCTGCCGCTCGCCGAGACGTTGGCGTCCGAAGCGCACGCGGCCAATCGCGACGTCCCGATCTTCATGGCGCACGGGCATGGCGACACCGTAATTCCGTACGATTTCGGCGAGCGGTCGGGCAAACTGTTGCGCGCGCAGGGGTACGACGTCGCCTGGCATCCGTATTTCGCCGAGCACGGCCTCGTGATGGAAGAGGTGCGTGACATCGAAACCTGGCTCCGCGAGGTGCTGGGCGCGTCCGAAGGCTGAGCGGCGGCACGATGCCGTGGGCGTCGCCCCGAGTCGCCGGGAAGCGGAGTCCGGGTCCAATCCCGTTTAGAATCGCGGCTTTTCGGGACCGGACCGCTCTTCGCCCGCCCGATCTTCGACCCCGATACTGGAATCACCCATGCTGCGACTCACCGAGCTCAGGCTGCCGCTCGATCACCCGCCGGAAGCGCTCCGCGCGGCGATCGTCGGGCGCCTCGGCATTTCCGCCGCCGACCTCGTCGACTTCACTGTTTTCAGGCGGAGCTACGACGCCCGCAAAGTCGCGGCGATGACGCTGATCTACACGATCGACCTGAGCGTCCGTGACGAAGCCGCGTTGCTGCGCAAGTTCGCCGGGGATCGCCACGTCGCCCCCACGCCGGACACGAATTACCGCTTCGTCGGCCGTGCGCCGGAAGGTTTCGCGAACCGGCCGATCGTCGTCGGCTTCGGTCCGTGCGGCATCTTCGCCGCGCTCGTGCTCGCGCAGATGGGCTTCCGGCCGATCGTGCTCGAGCGCGGCAAGGCGGTGCGCGAGCGCACGAAGGACACCTGGGGCCTGTGGCGCAAGAACGAGCTGAACCCGGAGTCGAACGTGCAGTTCGGCGAGGGCGGCGCGGGGACGTTCTCCGACGGCAAGCTGTACAGCCAGATCAAGGACCCGAAGCACTACGGCCGCAAGGTGCTGACCGAGTTCGTCAAGGCCGGCGCTCCGGAGGAGATCCTGTACGTCGCGAAGCCGCACATCGGCACGTTCCGGCTCGTCTCGATGGTCGAGACGATGCGCGCCGAGATCATCGCGCTCGGCGGCGAGATCCGCTTCGAGCAGCGCGTGACCGATGTCCTGATCGAGAACGGCCACGTGCGCGGTCTCGTGCTCGCGTCCGGCGACGAGCTGCGCTGCGATCACGTCGTGCTCGCGCTCGGGCACAGCGCGCGCGACACCTTCGAGATGCTGCACGCGCGCGGCGTGTTCATGGAGCCGAAGCCTTTCTCGATCGGCTTCCGCATCGAGCACCCGCAGTCGCTGATCGACCGCGCCCGCTTCGGACCGAACGCCGGGCATCCGCTGCTCGGGGCCGCCGACTACAAGATCGTGCATCACGCGAAGAACGGCCGCTCGGTCTATAGCTTCTGCATGTGCCCCGGCGGCACGGTGGTCGCGGCGACGTCGGAACCGAACTGCGTCGTCACGAACGGCATGAGCCAGTATTCGCGCAACGAGCGCAACGCGAACGCGGGCATCGTCGTCGGCGTCACGCCGGAGGACTATCCGGGCGGACCGCTCGCCGGCATCGATTTCCAGCGGCGCTGGGAGTCGCGCGCGTTCGAGCTCGGCGGCGGCACTTACGAGGCGCCGGGCCAGCTCGTCGGCGACTTCGTCGCCGGCCGGCCGTCCACCGTGCTGGGCTCGGTCGAGCCGTCGTACAAGCCCGGCGTGCAGCTCGGCGACCTGTCGACCAGCCTGCCGGATTACGCGATCGCCGCGATCCGCGAAGCGCTGCCAGCGTTCGAGCGGCAGATCAAAGGCTTCTCGATGGCCGACGCGGTGCTCACCGGCGTCGAGACGCGCACCTCGTCCCCGCTGCGGATGACGCGCGGCGAGGACCTGCAGAGCGTGAACGTGAAGGGCTTGTATCCGGCCGGCGAAGGCGCCGGCTACGCGGGCGGCATCCTGTCGGCGGGCGTCGATGGAATCCGCGTCGCCGAAGCGGTCGCGACGGCACTGCTGGGCGAACCGGCCGATATTACGGAGGGAGGCAAATGGAAGACCGCCTGACGAGAATCGAGACAAAGGTCGCGTTCTCCGAAGATCTGCTGGACGAGCTGAACAAGACAATTTATCGCCAGCAGCAACAGATCGACAGGCTGCAGCTGCAGATTCTCGAACTCCGGCGCCATCTCGCCGCGGTCGCGCCCGGCGAAGGTCCGCGAAACCTGCGCGACGAGATTCCGCCGCATTACTGACACCGCTGGTGCCGACCCCGCGTTACCATCGACCACTCGATGCCCGATGCACCGGGTGTTCAAGAGCCGGTTTCGATTCCGCCATGGGGCCACCATGAGACCACAATCGGCGCGCGCGAGCGCGGCACCCCGCGGCACAAATCCTCCGTCCGCGCTCGACGATCCGTCGATGCTGGATGTCGACGAAGTTGCCCGGATCTGCGGGGCCGACCTCGACAACGGCTTGAGCACCAGCGAAGCGGCCCGCCGCCTCGCCCGGGACGGGCCGAACGAGCTGCGCGCGGCGCCGCCGATACCGTTCTGGCGGCGCATCCTGGCCCAGTTCCAGGACCCGTTGATCTACCTGCTGTTGGCGGCGATCGCGATTTCGCTCGTCGCCTGGCTGATCGAGGGCCGCATCGGCTGGCCGGTTGACGCGATCGTCATCGGGCTCATCGTGGTGATGAACGGCCTGCTCGGGTACGTGCAGGAAGCCAAGGCGCGCAACGCCGTCGCCGCGCTGTCGCGAATGACCGCGGTCACGTCGGCGGTGCTCCGCGATGGCCAGCTTCAGCGGATCCCGAGCGCGCAACTGGTGCGCGGCGACCTGCTCGTCCTCGGTGAAGGCGATGCCGTCGGTGCCGATGCGCGGCTGATTCAGGCGGCATCGCTGCGCGTGCAGGAGTCCTCGCTGACCGGCGAGAGCGAGGCCGTACTGAAGGACGCGGCGAAGCTGCCCGGCCCGACCCCGCTGGGCGACCGGCGCGATATGGTGTTCAAGGGCACGGCCATTGTGCAGGGCACCGGCCGTGCGGTGGTCACCGCGACCGCCATGGCGAGCCAGATGGGCGCGATTGCCGAGATGCTCGACGCCACCGAGGAAGAGTCGACGCCGCTGCAGAGGGAGATCGCCAGGATCGGACGCATGCTCGGCATCGGCGTTGTCGTCATTGCCCTGATCGTTGTCGCGACGGTATTCCTGATCTTCGAGGTACGCAGCGCCGCCGACGTCATCAACGTGCTGCTGCTCGGCGTCTCGCTGGCGGTGGCCGCCGTGCCCGAGGGGCTGCCCGCGATTCTGTCGGTGGTGCTCGCGCTCGGCGTGCAGCGGATGTCGAAGCGCAACGCGATCGTCAAGAACCTCTCGTCGGTCGAAACGCTGGGCTCGGCCTCGGTCATCTGTTCGGACAAGACCGGCACGCTGACGCGCTCGGAGATGACGATCGAGCGCCTGATGACCGCTTCGGGCGCTGCCCGCGTCACCGGCATCGGCTACGTCCCGCAGGGCAACGTCGAGGTCGACGGCGCGACGCTGCGCGACGAAGCGCACCGCGCCGAGGCGATTCTCGTGCTGAGCGGCGGCAGCCTGGCCGGCAACGCGCAATTGCGGCAGGCGGCCAACGGCGACTGGGCAATCGAGGGCGATCCGACTGAAGCGGCTTTCCTCGTCGCCGAACGCAAGCTCGGCGTGCACGAGCGGCGCGAACAGCGTTTCGAGCGCGCCGGCGAGATTCCGTTCACGTCCGAACGCAAGATGATGTCCACGATCGAAGTGGACCACGAGCACGGCGACGAACGGGTGCTGGTCGCCAAGGGCGCCCCCGACGTGCTGCTCGAGCGGTGCACGCGGGCGCGCGTCGGAATCGACGTGGTGCCGCTCGACGACGCACTGCGCGGGCGCATCCTGGCCGATGTCGACGCGCTGACCGACGCTGCGCTGCGCACGCTGGCGGTGGCTTACCGCCGGCTACGCGCTGACGAGGATACGGATCCGCGACACGCCACGGAGATCGAACGAGACCTCGTTTTCGCCGGCACCGTCGGCATCATCGATCCGCCGCGCGAGGAAGCGGCCCAGGCCATCGCCGAAGCGCATCGCGCCGGCATTCGGGTGATCATGATCACCGGCGATCATCCCCGCACGGCCGCCCGGATCGCCGCCGACCTCGGCATCGTCGAAGCCGGCGCCGCGGCATTGACCGGGATCGAGCTGGACAGGCTCGACGATGCCGCCCTTGCCGAAGCGGTGCGCCGCAGCTCGGTGTTCGCCCGAGTGGCGCCGGCCCACAAGCTGCGGATCGTCGACGCGCTCCAGGCCGACGGCAACGTCGTCGCGATGACCGGCGACGGCGTCAACGACGCGCCGGCGTTGAAGTCAGCCGATATCGGCGTGGCAATGGGCGTCGCCGGCACCGAGGTCACGAAGGAAGCCGCGCGGATGATCCTCGCCGACGACAATTTCGCGACGATCGTGCACGCGGTGCGCGAGGGACGCGCCATTTTCGACAACATCCGGAAGTTCCTGCGCTACCTGTTGTCGTCGAACATGGGCGAGGTGCTGACCGTGTTCCTCGGCGTCGTGCTGGCCGGCGTGATCGGCCTCAGCGGGTCGGATGCCGGCGGTGGCGTAGTGCTGCCGCTGCTGGCCACGCAAATCCTGTGGATCAACCTGATCACCGACTCCGGCCCCGCGCTCGCGATGGGCGTCGATCCGGAGACCGAAGACGTCATGGCGCGCAAGCCCCGTCGGGTGGACGAGCGCGTCATCGATGGCCGGATGTGGGCCGGGGTGCTGGGGGTGGGCGCGGTGATGGCGGCGGTCACGCTGCTGACCCTCGACCTGTACCTGCCGGGCGGGCTGATCGAAGGGACCCACGAGCTCGCCAATGCGCGCACCGCCGCGTTCACGACGCTGGTCTTCGCGCAGCTGTTCAATTGCTTCAACGCGCGCTCCGACTCGGTCAGCGCATTTCGGCACCTGTTCGTCAACCCGTGGCTTTGGGGCGCGATCGCGCTGTCGGTCGTGCTGCAGGTGGCCGTCGTCCACGTCGGCTTCCTGAGCCTCGCATTCGGCACGGCGCCGCTGGCGCTCGATCAGTGGCTGGTCTGCGTGGCGATGGCCAGTGCGGTGCTGTGGTTCGACGAACTGCGCAAGCTGGTGGCGCGGGCGTTCGGCCGGTAGCGGGAAGCGGGGAGTCAAGGGCGGAACGATGCAAACCAGCCGCGTTACTGCCGAACGCACCGGCACGCCGTTCCCGGTTTACGAGAACCTCGCCGACACCTTGCTCGCCGCACACGATGCCTCGACCGGCGCCTCGACCGGACGCGACTCGACGGTCGCCCACGTCCTCGCCACGTGCGCTGGCTACGCCTACGCTGATGCCGGGACCTTGGCGACGATGATGGCCCGGCTCGGGCTCGAAGCCAACGCCTGCGTCCAGCTTACGCAGGTCGTCGACGCGATGTACATCTATTCGACCGCCAATCTGGTGCAGAGCTGCTGCGGCCGCGTCGTGATCCTCAGCTATCGCGGCACCGAACTGGCCTCGATCGGCAACTGGCTCGGCGACCTCGATAGCGGATCGGAAACGCTGAACCTGCTCGCCGACGACGCGGTCGAGACCCCGCGGGTGCATGCCGGCTTTCACCGGAACTTCCGCGCGACTCGCTGGGCCGTCGACCAGGAATTGACAGCGGCGCTGCAGGGCCGATCGCTGGCCGAACCGGATCGGAAGCTCGAGCACCCGATGCAGGCGCTGTTCGTGACCGGTCACAGCCTGGGCGCGGCGATGGCCGTGCTGTTCGCGTTGAGCCTGTCGGAACGTGGGGCGAATCCGGCGCTCGACGGGTGGCTGCGCGCCGTCTACACGTTTGGCGGCCCGATGGCGATCGGCGAGCCGTTTCCGGCCAAGGCCGCGGCGCGGGTCGGCGCGAGGCTGTATCGCCACGTGATGCCGGATGACCCGGTACCGACCTTGCCTCCCGCGGCCTGGGGGCGATTCGCGCATTTCGGGCACGAATATCGGTATACCGAAGGCCAGTGGCAACGCTCCGAAAGCGCCGTCACGCAGCTGACCCGCGTCGGCGAGATTCCGAAATCGCTGCTTGCGGTGCTGGCCAACGAGCAACGGCGGGCGTCGCTGCGCTATACGGCCGCGGCGCATGGGCCGCACCACTACCTCGCGACGCTGCGCCCGGCTGGGCGCGTAACCGAATTCGGCGACTACGCGGCCGGGGGAGCCTGAACGCGCACGCCTACACCGACAGCACGCCCGGCCAGTGCCGCATCCACGCGCGGCGTCGGGCCTGTTGCCGCCACTGCGGATCTTCGCGATCGATGCGCTTCGATTCGGCGATCAGCGCATCGAGCCGCGACTCGACCGCTGCGGCGATCGACGCGTCCTCGGCGACCAGCAGCAACTCGCTTTCCCAATAGCCTGCGGTGATGTCCATGTTGGCGCTTCCGACCGCGCAGACGCGGCCGTCGGCGCTCATGAGCTTCGCATGTACGTGCGAACGGACAGGCCCGAGCCCCGGTTCCCATGCAGGCTGTTGCGCGACGGAGAACTGGTAGCCCTCGGCGCCGGCCGCGACCAGTGCATCGACGCGTGAATGCACGAACTCGGTGGCGGCGACCCGTGCGCTCGACCACGGACCTTCGAACGGCCCCTCGCCGTGGGTCGGCGTCAGGTTGCCGGTCAGCACGCGGACCCGGACACCTCGCCGCAACGCACGCAGCAGTGCGTGCTGGATCTCCAGGATCAGCGGAAATCCGTTCACCACGTAGACGTGCGACTGCGCCGTTTCGATCATCGCGAGGTAAGCATCGAGCGTGTACGCATCGCGCAGGCCGCGATGGGTGACGACGCGAGCCGCGGTCGAACCGGCTGGGCCGCAATCGGCCACCGGCCACGCACTGCCGCCCGCCTCGTGCCACGCTTCGAGAAACCCGTGCTCGAGCGATGTGACCGCCGGCCCCTCGACCCGCGCCCCGGCATCGAGCCAGGGCACCTGGCGCCACATCGATCGCACGCCGAGCGCGACTTCGTCGAATCCCGTGTAGTACTCATGCGAAACATTGCGCCCGCCGACCAGCGCGAGCCGGTTGTCGACGATGACGAGCTTGCGGTGATCGCGCTGCTTCAGGCCTTCCAGGGCCGGCACGCCGCTGATCGGCTTGGCGACCCGTAGTTCGATTCCGGGACAGGCGCCGAGACGTTCGAGCAGCGGGTTGCTCACGCCGAGCGAGCCATGAAGGCCGTGCAGCGAATCGACCAGCAGACGGACCGTCACACCGCGTGCGGCCGCCTGCACGAGCGCCGCCTCGACCCGTCGCCCGATGTCGTCGTCGGCCGCCATGTAGATCTGGAAGTGGATTCGCTCGACACTCTGCCCGATCGCCGCGAGGAGCCAGCGCCGCGCCTGGACGTTGTCGAGTTCGATCTCGATGCGGTTGCCGGCGATGACCGGCGCGCCGGTCACGAGGTCGAGCCGCTCGGCCAGTGAAACCGGCTTGGCCGGGAGCGCGACCGCGGGCAGCGATGCTCCGCGCAACGCGGCGATCTCGTCAACATGCAGTGCCGCGAAACCGATCGTCGATGGCGTCTGCGTCGCGCTGTGCACGATCGCCGAGACCGGAAAGCCGGCCGCGCGCATGCGCGCAGCCGTCCGTGCCAAGCGCACCGCGTCAGCCAGTTCCGGCACATCGAGCGCGGCACCTTCGTCGAGCACCGTGCTTGCGTCGACGACACGCAGAGGAAGGCCGGCCGCCTGCAGCCGGGCACGGATCGACCGACAGCTTTGCAGCGGCCGCAAACGAACGGCCAGCAGTTCGACACGGGTGCGCGCGCTGGTGGCCGCGAAGCCGGCCAGCGCCGACAACGCCTCGTCGACGAGCTCCGCGTCGAACAGCACCAGCGGCGCCGATCCAGGGCGCAGGACCGCCACGTGCAGTTCGACCGCGGCCAGCGGACGCGAGGCGTCGCTGCCCTCGATGCGGAATACGCCGTAGGCTTGTACCCAGCCGTCGTCGGACCATTGCACCTCGCCGTCGCGCGACTCCGCCGCGACCGCCACCCTGCCGCGCGACACGAAGGCCAGCGCCTGGTCGGGAATCGGCGTACGGCGACCGATCCCGACTGCATATTCGAAGCGCGCGCGCAGCGGCCCGCCGAGGTCGACGACATCCGCCGCATCCAGCGCCCGCTCGGTCAGCGGTCGTCCGATCGGCGCCGGTGGCGGCAACACCAGGCATGGCGTCGTGGACGCCGCCCCCAGCAGCAGCGCCGACCCCAGGCGCGGGAACACCAGCAGGTCGAAGGGACGTGCCCGTATCCGTTCGGCCAACCATTGCCTCGGCGAGAGATCATCCGAGGTGACCAGTTCGACCGACGTCCGGACTCCGGCAACATCCAGCGTCGTGGCCAGATCGTGCGGCCGGGCCGCACCGGACAGCAGCACCGTGACGTGCTGCGCCGGTTCGCCCTGGTCGCGCAGGAAGGCGGCCACCGCCACGCTGGCTCGCCGCCCGATCGCCACGCAAACCAGTTCTTTGGCGGCGCGCGGTGGTGCGCCGGATCCGCTTTGTGCGGAAACTGCGAGGTCGGGCACCCAGAGCACCGGACGCGAACGGCGCTTGCGTAGCTCGGCGATGATCGAAATGCCGGTCAGCAGTGAGGACGCAGCGAACGAGAACGAGCCTGCGACCAGCAGGTCGATGCCCGCCGAGGCCGCCAGTTCGTCGAGCGCCTCGATGTCGGCGTCGGGCGCGAGGCGGACCTCGACTGTCGCAGCCGCGCCCGCTGCCTCGGCGCGCAGCGCATCGAGCGCCGCATTCGCGGCGCCGCCCATGTCGGGAGGTGCCTCGTCGGCAAACCAGCCCAGCTTGCGTTCAGGCAGGCGGGCGAGGACGACGAGCCGCTCGGCGCCGGGCGCCACGCTGCGGATCGCCGCCAGCGCTCCGCGCGAGTCGGCGGCGAGATCCGTGATCAACAGGATGCGGCGATACTTCACACCCGCTTCAATCGTCGGACGAGGCACGCGGGGATCTCCGCGCGCCGCAGGAACCCGCGATCAGCACGTGCGCCCGTGGGTGGCAGGGACGTGGGCAATGCACGACATCGCGTAACGTCCGCCGGCTCAAGCCTGCGAGATCGCCGCCTGCAGCCGCGCTTCCTGCTCGGGCGACAGCGAGGTGCGCAGCAGCTTGCCGCGAAACTGCGACAGCTCGGCCAGCACCTTCTCGGGCTGGACTTTGCGGACAAGAAGGAACAGCGCCGACGAGTCCGGCTTGATTTCTTCGGACAGCGAGCGGATGAAATCGTCATCGATCCCATAATCGGCGAGCGACCCCGACAGCGCCCCCGCGCCGGCACCGGCCAGCCCTCCCACCACGAAGCCGGCCAGCGGATTCAGGAACAGCAATCCGACCAAGGTGCCCCACAACGAGCCCGACAGTCCGCCCGACAAGGCGCCCGCACGAACCAGCGGGATGCTCTGCTTGAGCTGCACTTCGCCTTCGGGCGGGCGGATCACGACGACCGCATCCTCGAGATCGACGAGGTATTCCTTCTGCAGCCTCCTCAGTTCGTTGAGGACCCGATCGGCCTCGTCGATCCGGTCGAATTTGATCGCTACGAGTTCGGACATATGACCTCCTGTGCGGTTGACAAAGTTCCCGATTCGTCAGCGCAATACGCGCCGGCGGCATCAAGGCGTGCGGAAGACTGCCTTGCGCCGGTATCGTGCCCGAGCCTGCCTTGCTCCGCGCGCAGGTTTCGAACGGCGCAAGCTTGCCGATCAGCGTGCGTCCGAGAGTTCAGCAGCAGCGTCCCGCATCATCATGGTAGTGCACGTCTTGAGGCTCGCTGAAGAATTCCTCGTACGTCATTACCGCCCGGTCGGAGTGCTTTTGCTGCATGGGCTCGACGCAGGTCTCACAGCGTGAGCCGCAGGCGAAGGCCGACACGAAAGCGTCCTGAAGCCGGATGCCGGACATCGTTGCGCTCGGTCCGACCTAGGGGCGCGGCGTTATCCGATTGTTGCGCACTGCGCGAACGCACCGCGCAGCTCGCTTTCCGGCAGCCCACGGCCGATCAGCACGATGCGCGAGCGGCGTTGTTCGCGTCCGTCCCAGTCCCGGCCGTAGTCGAATCCCGCGACTCGCTGCACGCCCTGGAACACGAGCCGCGCGGGCTGGTCCGGCACTGCGAGCACGCCCTTGTAGCGCAGCAGGTCGTCGCCGTGGCGGTCGAGCATGTCCTGCACGAACGCGCCGACGCGGTCGAGGTCGACTTCGCCGTCGTGTTCGAGCTGCAGCGAGCCGATCTCGTCGCCGTGATTCTTGCGCGCAAAGGTGCGCGGGCCGGCGGCGGGCCGAAAGCGCGGCGCGGCGTCGTCGGCGAGCAGGGTTTCGTTGAGGTTGAAGCCGCGGATGTCGAGGAGGAAGCCGATGTCGAGCGGGCCGGCGACGAGCTGGCGCACCGGCGCGCGCGGGTTGATGCGCGCGAGGCGCTCGACGAGTGCGTCGACCGCCTCGGTCGGGAGGTCGTCGGTCTTCGAGATCAGCAGCCGGTCGGCGAAGCCGATCTGCTTCTGCAGCACCGGGTGCTCGTCGAGGTGGCGCGGCGCATGGATCGCGTCGACGACGGTCAGCACGGCGTCGAGCAGATAGCTTTCGGCGAGCTCGGGCTCGGCGAAGAAGGTCTGGATCACCGGCCCGGGATCGGCGAGGCCGGTGGTCTCGATGACGACGCGGTCGAACGCGAGTTCGCCGGCGGCGCGCCGCGACCCGAGGTCGAGGAGGTTCTTCGCCAGGTCGCCGCGCACCGTGCAGCACAGGCAGCCGTTCGTCATCTCGACGACCTCCGCGCTCTGCTGCACGAGGAGTTCGCTGTCGATGTTCACCGGCCCGAACTCGTTCTCGATGACCGCGATGCGCTGGCCGTGCGGCGTCGCGAGGATGCGGTTCAGCAGCGTCGTCTTGCCGGCGCCGAGAAAACCGGTGAGCACCGTCACCGGGATCGGCGCGAACCCGGCGACGCCCGCTTCGTTGTCGGTGCTGTCGCCGGTCGTGCCCCGGCCGGCAACATCGAGGCCGGGGGCGTTGGGGGTGGGGGAGTTGGAGTCGGGAGTGGTCGTCATGCCGGTTTCCGTCCGGTTGTCGCGGCGCTCAGCAACAGCGGCCGGTGCCGCCGTTGTAGCGCGCCTCCTGCCGCTCGCGGAAGAACTCCTCGTAGCTCATCACCGGGCGGTCCGGGTGCGTGGCCTTCACGTGCGCGACGTAGGTGTCGTAGTCGGGCATGCCCACCATCAGGCGCGCTGCCTGCCCGAGATACTTGCCGAGCTTCGACAGGTCGTTGAACACGACGTCTCAGGCCCCGGCGCTTTCCGGTTCGACGCCGGATGCGCCGACTTCCCGCGTCGTCGGGCGCGAGCTGCGGTACGCCTGCCAGCAGGAGCTGATGCCGTAGGCGAGGATGCTGACGACGACGATCATGAAGAACGCCGACAGGCCCGCGTCGATCTGGTTGTTGAGGATGATCTGCTGCATCTGGTCGATGTTCTTCGCCGGCGCAAGCAGTTCGCCGCGTGCCAGCGCGTCCTGGTAGCGCGACGCCTGCGCGAGGAAGCCGACCTTCGGGTTCGCGTCGAACACCTTCTGCCAGCCCGCCGTCAGCGTGCAGGCGAGCAGCCACACCATCGGCAGGACGGTGACCCACGCGAAGCGCTCGCGCTTCATCTTGAACAGCACGACCGTGCAGAGGACCAGCGCGATGGCGGCGAGCATCTGGTTGGCGATGCCGAACAGCGGCCACAGCGTGTTGATGCCGCCCAGCGGATCGACGACGCCCTGGTACAGGAAATAGCCCCACGCGGCGACGCACAGCGCGGTCGCGACCGCGTTGCCGACCCACGAATCGGTGCGCTTCATCGACGGCACGAAGGTGCCGAGGAGATCCTGCAGCATGAAGCGTCCGGCGCGCGTGCCGGCGTCGACCGCGGTGAGGATGAAGAGGGCCTCGAACAGGATCGCGAAGTGGTACCAGAAGCCCATCATCGAGGAGCCGCCGAACATCTGCGAGAAGATCTGCGCCATGCCGACCGCGAGCGTCGGCGCACCGCCGGCGCGCGCGATGATCGTGTTCTCGCCGACCGCCGCGGCGGTGCTCGTGAGCATCTCCGGCGTGACGACGAAACCCCAGTTCGAGATCACCTGCGCCGCGCTCTCGGCCGTGGGCCCGAGCACCGCGAGCGGGCTGTTCATCGCGAAATAGACACCCGGGTCGATGATCGCCGCGGCGACGAGCGCCATGATCGCGACGAACGACTCCATCAGCATGCCGCCGTAGCCGATCAGCGGCATGTGCGACTCGTTCTCGATCATCTTCGGCGTCGTGCCCGACGAGATCAGCGCATGGAAGCCCGACACCGCGCCGCAGGCGATCGTGATGAAGAGGAACGGGAACAGGCTACCCGACCACACCGGGCCGGTGCCGTCGATGAAGCGCGTGACCGCCGGCATCTGCAGATCGGGCGCGACGAACAGGATGCCCACCGCGAGCGCGGCGATCGCGCCGATCTTCAGGAAGGTCGACAGGTAGTCGCGCGGCGCGAGCAGCAGCCACACCGGCAGCACCGACGCGATGAAGCCGTAGCCGATCAGCATCCAGGTGAGCTGCTTGCCGTCGAACGTGAAGAACGGCGCCCACGTCGGGCTCGCCGCGATCTGGCCGCCGCCGACGATCGCCGCCATCAGCAGCACGAAGCCGATTACCGAGATCTCGCCGATGCGGCCCGGGCGGATGTAACGCGCGTAAAGCCCCATGAAGACCGCGATGGGGATCGTCGCCGCGACGGTGAAGGTGCCCCACGGGCTGTCGGCGAGCGCCTTCACGACGATCAGTGCGAGCACCGCGAGGATGATCACCATGATCATGAAGGTGCCGAACAGCGCGATGACGCCCGGCACCTGGCCGAGCTCGGACTTCACGAGGTCGCCGAGCGAGCGGCCGTCGCGGCGCGTCGACACGAACAGCACCATGAAGTCCTGCACCGCGCCGGCGAGGACGACGCCGGCGAGGATCCACAGCATCCCCGGCAGGTAGCCCATCTGTGCGGCGAGCACCGGGCCGACGAGCGGGCCGGCGCCGGCGATCGCGGCGAAGTGGTGGCCGAACAGCACGTACTTGTTGGTCGGCACGTAGTCGAGACCGTCGTTGTGCCGGTACGCCGGCGTGACGCGGTTCGGGTCGAGCGACATCACGCGGTTCGCGATGAACCGGCTGTAGTAGCGGTACGCGATCAGGTAAACGGAAACCGCGGCGATGACGATCCACAAAGCGTTGATCGTTTCGCCGCGGTTCAGCGCGATGAACCCGAGCGCGAATGCGCCGAGGATCGCGAAGAGCGCCCAGGGCGCATGTCTCGTGAGTGTTGCCATCTATACTCCTCCTTGGTCCGGATAGGCCGTCGATGCAGGCTCTGGTCTTGGCCGGACAGGGTCCGGGCTCCGGCGCCCGTGCGCCGGAGAACACCCGCGAATGTCGCCCGGCAGCGCTTTCCGGACCATTCGCACTACTACCTTCGCCGTCTGCGTAGTACTACGCAGACCCGGGACGGGCCACTCCCGTCGGCCAGCTGAAAACATGGAGCGGGCATTGCGACTCAAGTACAAGGTCATCGTCCTGGCGGTGCTGCCGCTGATCGCGGCCGTGTCGGCGATCGCGATCCTCGTCGCGATGCAGGCGCGCGGGCTGGTCCATGCGCAGGAGCAGGTACTGAAGGACGCGATGCTCGCCGCGAAGCGGGCGGAACTGCAGCATTACGTGCAGCTCGCGCAGACCTCGATTGCCCATCTCTATTCGTCCGGTCGCGACGACGACGCGACGAAGGCCGAAGCCGCGCGCATCCTCAGCGAGATGAACTACGGTGACGACGGCTATTTTTTCGCGTACGACGTCAGCGGCCTCAACGTCGTCCATCCGCGCCAAAGCGAACTGGTCGGCCGCAATCTGTGGGAGCGTCGCGATTCCGAGGGCCTGCCGGTGATCCAGAGGCTGGTCGAACTCGCCGCGGCCGGCGGCGGCTTTCTCGACTACCGCTGGAACAAGCCGTCCACCGGACGCGAAACGCAGAAGCTCGGCTACGTCGTGCCGCTCGAGCGCTGGCGCTGGGTGCTCGGCACGGGCATCTATCTCGACGACGTCGAGGCGACGCGCGGAATGCTGCGGGGCCGGATGGGGGAGGCGATCAGTGCCACCGTCACCGGTTTCACCATCGTCGCGATCGTCGCGTCGGTGATCGTGTTCGCCGGCGGCATGGCGCTCAACATCAGTGCGCATCAGCTTGCCGACCGCCAGCTGAAGGCGCTCGCGCAGCGCATCGTGACCTCGCACGAGGAAGAGCGCACGCGGGTCGCGCGCGACCTGCACGACGGCCTGAGTCAGCTGCTGGTCTCGATCAAGTTCCACCTCGAACTCGCGCAGCAGCGCGTCGCCGACGGACGTGCGGATTCGAACGAGCAGATCGCGAAAGGGCTCGCCGGGCTCGGCACGGCGATCTCCGAAGTGCGCCGCATCTCGCACAACCTGCGCTCGTCGCTGCTCGACAACCTCGGCCTGCCGGCAGCATTGCGGCAGCTGCTCGACGAATTCCAGCTGCGCACCGGCATCGCCGTCGACGCGCGCATCGCCGCGGTGGATCTCCCGGCCGACGACGCCGGCGCGACGACGCTGTACCGGATCGCGCAGGAGGCGCTGACGAACGTCGAACGGCACGCCGGCGCGAGCCGGGTCCGCGTCGTCCTCGAAGTCGCGGACCGCACGATCCGGCTCGCGATCGCCGACGACGGACGCGGCTTCGACCCGGCGCGCATCGACCGCCCGGCGAGCGGCGGGATCGGCCTGCGCAACATGCGCGAGCGCATCGAACATCTGGGCGGTCAGCTCGCAGTCGCGTCGGCCCCCGGCGGTACGGAAATCTCGGCGACGCTGCCCTGCGCGGCGTCCGCAAAAGGAGCGGCTGCATGACGCAAGCGAAGGAAGGGGGCGCGTCGATCCGGCTGCTGCTCGTCGATGATCACCAACTCGTGCGCGACGGCCTCAAGGCGCGGCTCGGCGACCTCGACGACATCGTCGTTCTCGGCGAGGCGGCGAACGCGGAGGACGCGCTCGCGGCGGCCGAACGCCTGCAGCCCGACCTTGCGCTCGTCGACGTCGGGCTGCCGGGCATGAACGGCATCGAGCTGACTTCGGCTTTCGCGGCGAGCTTTCCGGCGCTGCGCGTGCTGATCCTCAGCATGTACGACAGCCGCGGCTACGTGCAATCGGCGATGCGGGCGGGCGCGCGCGGCTACGTGCTGAAGGACGCGCCGTCGGCCGAGATCATTGCCGCGATCCGCGCCGTCGCGGCCGGCGGCGTCTATCTCAGCAGCGCGCTGACGGCGGCGCTGTCCGGCCCGCCGGTCGAGTCGTCGCTGCTGACCGAGCGCGAGAAGGAGGTGCTGATCCTGATCGCCCAGGGCGCGAGCAACAAGCGCGTCGCGCAGAAGCTCGACGTCAGCGTGCGCACCGTCGAAACCCACCGCCTGAACCTGCGCCGCAAGCTCGGCATCGAGACTGCCGCGGGACTGGCGAACTACGCGATCAAGCGGGGCTGGATCGAGGAGTGAGGGCGGGCGGCGGCGGCCACAGGTTTGCGATCAGCCTTGCAGCGGTTCCAGTGCTGCCCACATCACCCACTGCCCGCATGCGTTGCGCGGGCCGCGCAGCGTGCCGTGCCACGGGCCTTCGTTGCACAGTCCCTTGTCGTCGTTCTCGTCGTATTCGACGGCACCCGGCTCGCTGCCGGGGCGGCGTTTGCCGCCCCACCGCTTGCAGGACAGGCAGCGTTTGCGGTCGTAAGGCTGGTTAGTCATCGGCGGCGGCGTTAGGCTTCGTTCGCCGCGTCGTGCTTCAGGAGCGCCGCGCGGAAGTTGCAGTCGCGCTGCCAGGCGCGCCGCTCGTCGTTCGCGAAGGCGTAGGCGCGCGCTTCCTCGTCGCTCAACGCCGTCAGGGTTTCGAGCGTGCGCTGCAGGAACTGATGCTGCGGCAGCATCGTGCCGAAGAACAGCACGAGGTCGCCGCGCTGGATCAGCAGCGTCGGAAAGTTCTCGACGTCGTAGTCCCCGATCCAGTCGGCGTCGTCCTCGATGTCGACCCAGTGGAAGCCTGCCTGCGGCCACCCGCGGGCGAGCGCGTCGAAGCCGGGACGGTATTCGCGGCACGTGCCGCACCAGTCAGCGCACAGGCAGACAACGAGGAGGTCGGGAAGCGGTCGAACGGTCATCGGGAAGGCGGAAAGCGGGTCATCGCGCGATGGGCGGACGGCCGGAGGCTAGCACATTCCGCGGAACCGCGGCCCGCTCCGCACCCGCCGCATGTAAGCTGAACCCCGGACAAATGGAGGAAACAATGAAAATCCAGATCCTCTCGGATCTCCACCTCAACGTGGCGGAGATGGAGCACCCCGTCACGGATGCCGACGTCGTGATCCTCGCCGGCGACATCGCGCGCCCCGAACGGGCCGTCCCGTGGGCGCGGCAGTTTCCGCAGCCGGTCGTCTACGTCCCCGGCAATCACGAGTATTACGGCGGCAGCCTGTCTGGCGTCCCGCTGGCGCTGCGCACCGCGGCAGCGGGCAGCAACGTGCATGTCCTCGATTGCGGTGTCGCCGAGTTCGGCGGCGTACGCATCCTCGGTTGCACGCTTTGGAGCGATTTTCGCCTGTTCGCGGAACCCGAACGGCAGCAGCAGTCGCGCGACGAGGCGACGCGGCTGATGTACGACTTCTCGCGCGTGCGAGTCGGTGACGAGGCGCCCGATCTCTTCACCCCGGCGCTGTCCGCGGACCTGTTCGACCGCGCGGTTTCATGGCTGCGGACGGCGCTGCAGGCTCCGTACGACGGCCCGACGATCGTCGTCACGCACCACGCGCCCAGCACCGGGAGCATTCATCCGAAATACGCCGACTCGCCGATCACGCCGGCCTTCGTCTCGGATCTCGACGAACTCGTCGAGGCTTCGGGTGCCGCGCTGTGGATCCACGGCCATGTCCACGATTCGTACGACTACCGCGTCGGGAACACGCGCGTCCTGTGCAACCCGCGCGGTTACGGCAAGGAGGGCGTGAACGAGAACCGGCGGTTCGACCCCGCGCTGACCGTGATGGTCGGGGAGTGAGCGCGACGAGCGCAGGGAGGGGCGCGCGTGGCGCCCCTCCGGTCATTGAGGTTGGGGGCAGGACTTGGCGGAGCGCGAGGCGTCGCGCAGCCATGCGATGAGGGCCGCACGCTCGGCGGGGTCCGGGATGCCGGCGTAACCCATCGTCGTGCCGGGGACGACTTGCGTCGGTGCGGCGAGAAAGCGGTCGAGCGTCGCCGCGTCCCACACGATGCCGCTCTTGCGCATCGCGTCCGAGTAGTCGAAGCCGGGCACGCTGCCCGCGCGCCGACCGAACAGCCCGCAGTGGCGCGGACCGACCCGGTCGTAGGCGAGCGCGTGACACGCGAGGCAGCGCGAGTAGATCTCCTCGCCGCGCGGCGCCGCGTCCGCAGCGGCGTGAGGCGCGACGCATGCCAACGCGACGGTGACCCCGATCCAGCCTCGCGTGGGGAACATCGCGGTGGCCCTTCAGGACACGAACGCCGACGGCACCGGATTTTCGCCGAGCGCCTGACGCAGGACGGCCCAGTGCATCGCCTCGTCGCCGAGAATGCTGGCCGCGGCTTTCGCGAGATCCGGATTGCCGAACAGCGGCACCGCGCCGAGGTAGGCGCTAACCGCGCCGCGTTCGAGCCCGGACGCGAAGCGCAGCACGTCCGCCTCGGCTTTCAGATCGCCGGTCGGGAAGCTGTATTTCTGCTTTTTCTCGACGGGCGTGCCGCCGAGTTTCGTGACCGTCTGCGCCAGCAGATCGACATGGGCCTTGTGGTGCCCCTGGAACTGCAACGCGAGCTCGCGGGTGGGCGCACGCAGCAGGCCGCTGTCGGCGCCGACCTGGTAGGCCGCGATCGCTTCGTGCTCCGCGGCGAGCGCGGTGTTCAGGATCCGGGCGTCGGCGGCCGGGTCGCCTTTGCGGGCGTCGGGCGCTGCCGCCAGCGACGGGCGGCCGGCGAGCATCGCGACGGCCGCAGCCGACAGCGTCGCGCTGCCATACAGAAAACGGCGGCGACTCGGGACGATCAGCAGGGAAGGGTGGGCAATTTTCATGATGTCCTCCATTTCGTGAGGTCGAGCTGCCCTCCCGGCGCGCGGGGCGCGACAGCGGGAAGGAAGCCGAAGGGTAGGGAAGGTTGCGGCGGCCAATCGGACTTTGCGGGCGCCGCCCTCGTCGCGCGCGTCAGCCGGGTGGTGGCGCCTCTTCGAGCGCGACCTGCAGGCGCCGATGCACCGCTTCGACCAGTCGGTCGCAGCGCGCGCCGTCGAACGAGAAGAACTCGTCGATCGTCGGGCCGATTTCGCGGCCGATCGATTCGCGCAGCAGGTGACGCGCGCGGAACAGCGCCGTCTTGACCGCCGCTTCGGTCATGTCGAGGCACGCCGCCGTCTCGGCGACGCTCATTTCCTCGACTGCGCGCAGCATGAAGACCGCGCGGCAGCCGTCCGGAAGGTGGTCGATCGAGCCTTCGATGACGCGTCGCAGTTCGCGGCGCATCGCCAGCGCTTCGGGCGTCTCGGCGGGCGGCACCGGTTTTTCGTCGTGCATCGCGGGATCTTCGGGCATCCCCGAGCGCGAGCGTTGCCGCAGACGTTCGAGCGATTTGTTGATGACGATGCGCGTGAGCCAGGTCGCGAGGCTCGATTCGCCCTTGAAGTCGCCGAGCGCGCGGTACGCGCTGACGTAGCCTTCCTGGACCACGTCCTCGGCGTCCGCGTCGTTGCGCAGGATCCCCCGCGCGGCGCGGAAAAGGCGGCGGTTGTTCGCGCGCATCATGCGTTCGAGCGCACCGGGTTCGGCGCGAAGCACTTTTGCGGCGAACTCGACGTCGCCGACGGCGGGAAGTGGGGGGGCAGCGACGTCGCTCATGATCGGCTCCAACGGTTCTTCTGCCCATTGGATGCGGGGCGCGGGGAAAAGGTTACGCAGGCCGAGACCGGCGCGACACTTTCATTGCGCGAGCGCGCCGGGCACGAGAGTGATTTCCTTGTCGATCATCGCCCGATTCCGCGGAGGGTCGTCGTTGGACCGGGCGGTCGCGTGAATATTCCCGCACGTGGCGGGGAAGCTCACTCCACCGGACGCATCGCGTCCGCGACGAGATTCTCGAGGACCCATGCGCCGAGCAGGCCCGAGTGAGCGCCCTTGATTTCGCCGCCGCGGCCGAACGCGTAGGCCACGGGTTTGTCGAGCAGGACGCGGCGGCTGACGGTGTCCAGCTCGCCGGCGGCAGACTCGACTTCGAGTTTGAGCCCCCGTGTGGCGACGAGCTCGCGCGCCTCGGCATAGGCGGCGGCGGGGACGACCGTCCTGACGGGGATGCCTTTTGCCGCGGTTCCGGCCGCGAAGCGCTCTATTTCGGTCAGCGACTTGCGACACGCGAGGCAGTCCGGCGACCACAGCACGACGATCGCGGGTCGGTCGCGCGCCACCCGCGCAGCGACTTCGGCAGCCGACAATTCGGCGAGCGGCGGCGCTGCCGCGGCCTGCACGAACGTTACGGCGCCGACGGCGCAACTGCCGAGGAGCCAGCGCCCGATTCCGTTTTGCATCCGGCGCCGATTACGTCGCGGGAACGATCCGGAACACCTCCGGATCGTCGCCGTGCCCGATCAGGATCCGCCGCACCCGGTCCTGCCAAAGGTCCGCGAAGCGCCGCTGCGCGTCCGCGTCCGCCGCGCCGGCAATGCATCGCGCGAGCAGCGGGGACATTTCCGGATCGGCCGGTACGCGCGAGAGGTCGGCTTCCGCGTCCACCGCGGCGCCCGTGTCGGCGCGCGTGAAGCGCAGCGAAAGCGGCAGCTCCGCTGCGAATTCCTGCAAGCCCCGCCGCACGTGGCGTCCACCGATTCCCTTGAAGCCGCCTTCCTGCGCAGCACCCGTCAGCAGCGTCACGACGCTCGCGATTACGCCGGTGACGCCGTCCTCGAAGCGGTTGCGGAATGCGACGCGCACGCCCCCGCGCTCGGGAAGCTCGCCCGGGTAGAGCGCAGCGAGCGCGAGCGCCGTGAGGCGATACGCGGACGCGACGGTGGGGCAGGAGTGCCCGGCGAGCTTGACGGCATCCTCGTAGCCGTATTCGAGGATGCCGTCGTCGGCCGCGCCGAGAAAGCGCGCGAGCGGGTCGCGGACCTTCAGCCGTGGCACGTCGCGGAAGAAATCGGGGAACCGCATGGAGTCTCCTGTTAATCGTTTGCGGACGGTCACGCGCGGTGAAGCAGCATCGTGACCAGAAGCGATGCGTCTTCCAGCGCCCGAACCGCGTGCGGCTCGGCGTCGGCGAGGTAGACGAGGGTTCCCGCTCGCATCGTCTGCGTGCGCCCGTACGCGTCGAACTCGACTACCCCTTCGAGGCACTGGATCGTGATCGTTCCGGCCGCCCGGTGTTCGTGCGCGGCTTTCCCGGCCGGCAGCACGAGGCGGAAGACTTCGAGATGTTCGGCCCGGACGAGCGTCGTGGACACGGTGTCCTTGACACGCTCGCCGAGCGGACGGATGTCGAGCAGTTCGCCCGACGCGGCGTGAGGGGCGGCCATGTCGTCTCCTATCCGATCGTGTAGCCGCCGTCGACGACGATGTCCTGGCCGAAGATGTTCTTCGCGCCGTCCGACGCGAGGAATACCGAAGTCTCGGCGATGTCGTCCGGCTGGCCGAATTGGCCGGTCATCAGGCGCGAATTGATCTGTCCGGCCACCGCGCCGAGCACGTCGTCGGGCAGTCCGACGGTCCCCCACAGCGGCGTCCCGATCGGTCCGGGCGCGATCGAGTTCACGCGGATGCCGCGCGGCGCGAGCTCGGCCGCGAGCGTCTGCGCGAACGACTTCAGCGCCGCCTTGCTCGCGCTGTAGATCCCGAGGCCCGGGAAGCCGACCTGCGTGAGGAAGGTCGTGATGAACTGCACCGAGCCGCCCTTGCGGATGTACGGCAGGAACAGGCGGACGGTCTCGACCGCGGCGAAGAGATTCACGGAAAACTGCGTCTCGAACGCCTCGCGCGTGCTCTCTTCGAAGGAGACGACGCGGGCGATGCCGGCGTTCGGAACGACGATATCGACGCCGCCGAAGGCTTTCATCGTTTCGTCGAGCAGCCGGTTCAGGTCGTCTGCCTTCGTGACGTCGCCGGCGACTCCGACGAAGCGGTCCGCGTGCTCGGCTTTCAGTGCGCCCAGCGCGTCCTCATTGCGTCCGAAGCCGACGACTTTCGCGCCCTCGGCGAGATAGCGCTCGACGATCGCGCGGCCGATGCCGCTCGTTGCACCCGTGACGACCGCGACGCGGTCTTCCAGACGTCCTTTCATGTTCGCATCCTCATTTGTCGCAAGCCGCGGACCCGGGCAAGGATCCCCGCTGCGGTGGGTGGGCTCATTGATATCGGTCAATCGCTTGGGCCCGCGGGTTCCCCAAGGAATGTTCGCGCCGGGCGCGAGGAATTCGCCGGAGTGCGCGTTCCGGAGAGGGATTTGCTTGCGACGGACCGTCGCAGCGGACGGTCCTCGAAGCGGGGCATGTCGGGCGCGGGGTGCCGGATGCCGAACGCGAGTGCCGGAGTGCCGACTACCGGCGACGTGCTGGAGTGCGGGAGTGCGGGAGTGCGGGAGCGGCGGAATGTTGTAGTGGCGGAGTGCCGGAGTGGCGGAGTGCCCGAGCGCGATGAAAACGGGAATGGGGCCTGAACCGCGACGTCATGTTCCTGAAACGGCCCGTGCCTAACATCCTCATTGCCCCCAACCCCCGTTGCGTTACCCCATCCATCTTCCGACAGAGGAGAACCCCGATGAGCAGTACGCTGCACCCCGACGGCAAGCTGAACCCGAGCCAGTGCGTCAGCAACGATTCAGGCAACACGTCGATCCTCGACCTCATCGAGCAGCGGCAGCTCACGCGGCGGGGCTTCCTGCGCGGTTCGCTCGGTGCGACCGCCGGCGTCACCGCCTCCGCGCTTTTCGGCTGCGCCGTCGTGGACGGCCTGACGAACTACGCTAACGCCGCCCCGGCTTCCGCCGGCGGAATCGGCTTCACCTCCGTGCCGCCGAACGTCGCCCCGATGAGCGATGCGGTGACGGTGCCGGATGGTTACTCCGCGCGCGTGCTCGTCGCGTGGGGCGATTCGCTCACGCATGCGCCGCACTGGGATCCGAGCCGGCCGATGGACGAAGCGACGCAGTTGCACTGCTACGGCGCCCACACGGACGGCATGCATTTCTTTCCGGCTCCGGGCCGCAACAACTCGCGCGGCTTGCTCGTCACGAACAGCGAGTACGTCGATCCGCCGCTGGTCAACGACATCGCACCGGCCAAGGACTACGCAGCCGCCGCGATCACCCTCGAGATGGTGCGGGCGCAGCAGGCGGGTCATGGCGTCAACGTCGTCGACGTGCAGATGGGGCGCGACGGAAACTGGGAAGTGCGGCGCCCGTCCGGCTTCAACCGGCGGATCACCGGCAACACGCCGTGCCGCGTTGCCGGTCCGGCCGCGGGCCACCCGCTGATGAAGACTGCGGCCGACCCGAGCGGCATGCAAGTCATCGGCACCCTGAACAACTGCGCCAACGGCCACACACCGTGGGGCACCTACCTCGCGTGCGAGGAGAACTTCAACGGCTATTTCGGGACCGACGCGCCGCTGACTCCGACGCCGCACGAAGCGCGCTACGGGCTCGTGGCCGGCGGTTTCGGTTATCGCTGGCACGTCGCCGACGAGCGTTTCAACCTCGCCGCGAACCGTAATGAGCCCAACCGCTTCGGCTGGGTCGTCGAGATCGACCCGTGGAATCCGACGAGCACGCCGGTCAAGCGGACCGCGCTCGGCCGCTTCAAGCATGAAAGCGCCGGCGTCGTCGTCGGCGCGGACAACACCGTTGCGGTGTATATGGGCGACGACGAGCGCAATGAATACGTCTACAAGTTCGTCTGTGCGAAGAAGCTCGACCCGAAGAACCCGGCCGCGAACCGCGATCTGCTCGACAGCGGCACGCTCTACGTCGCCCGCTTCGGCGCCGACGGCCGAGGTGCGTGGCTGCCGCTGGTGTGGAACCGCAACGGGCTGACGCCCGAGAACGGCTTCGCCGACCAGGGCGAGGTGCTGATCAAGGCGCGCCAGGCCGCCGACCGCCTCGGCGCGACGATGATGGACCGCCCCGAATGGGTCGCGATCCACCCGTCGACGCGCGAGGTGTACGTCACGCTGACGAACAACAACCGCCGCGGCAGCACGCCGACTTCGGCCAACGACGCCGGCGGCAAGACGGCAGCCGGTAGCGCGAGGCCCGTCGTCGACGGCGCGAACCCGCGTCCCGACAACGACTTCGGCCACATCCTGCGCTGGCGCGAGGACGGCGGTGACCTCGCCGCGACGTCGTTCGAATGGGACGTCTTCGTGCAGTGCGGCGACAAGGCGACCGCGAAGACGCTGCCGGCGAACTACAACCCGGCAGGCCACGACGGGTATCGCGGCAACATCGTCGGCGACGACTACGGCGCACCGGACGGATTGTGGTTCGATCGCGACGGGCGGCTGTGGATCCAGACGGACCAGGCCGGCGACGCGCAGGGCGACTGGGTGAATATCGGTGGCAACGTGATGATGTGCGCCGATCCGTCGACCGGGGAGACGCGGCGCTTCCTCACCGGACCGAGGCACTGTGAGGTCACCGGCGTCGTCACGACGCCCGACGGACGCACGATGTTCGTCGGCATCCAGCATCCCGGCGAGGACTGGACCGATACCTTCACCGACAACTCGACCTGGCCGGACAGCGGCGTCAACGGGCCGACGACGACCGACGGCCGGGTGTCCAAGCCGCGCTCGGGCGTCGTCGTCATCACGCAGAACAACGGCGGCGTGATCGGGACCTGACGACGGCGACGCCCGCGCGGGAAGTGTTGGTGCGCGGGCGTGTGGAACGAATCGAGTGGCCGATGGCGGGGCAGGCCACCCGCTTCAGCCGTTTGTTCGGCTTCCTCACGCACCTGAACTCCTCCCTCCCGCCAATGTCATGAAGCGGACGTGGGACGCCCGCGGCGTCCCGCCCGTTCCGGTTTTGACCGCAGCTGGAGGAAAGCCCGATGCTCCCGTTCCGTCGTCCGCTCGTCGCCGCGGCCCTGGTGTCCGCGCTGGGCCTCGCGTTGCATTCCCTGTCCGGGTTCGCCGAGCCGCTCGTGCGCAGCGAAGCGGGCCCGGTCAAGGTCGCCGTCATCGCGCAGGGCCTGGAAATCCCGTGGAGTCTCGCCTTTCTCCCGGACGGGCGGATGCTGGTCACGGAGCGTCCCGGGCGCATGCGGGTCGTGTCGCCGTCGGGCGAGCTGTCGGCGCCGCTGAAGAACGTGCCGAAGGTCCACGCGAAGGGGCAGGGCGGCCTGCTCGACGTCGTGCTGAGCCCGCGCTTCGCGGACGACCGGACGATCTTCTTTTCGTACGCCGAACCGACCGAACGCGGCGCGCATACCGCGGTTGCGCGCGCGACGCTCGATCTCGAGGGGCTGAGCCTTGGGGACGTGAAGGTGATTTTCGCGCAGCACGACGATCCGCCGGGCAACAATCATTGGGGGTCGAGACTGGTGTTCGACCGCGACGGCAACCTCTACGTCACGCTCGGAGACCGCTTCGATTACCGCGACAAGGCGCAGGACCTGGGCAGCCATCTCGGCAAGATCGTCCGCATCCGTCCCGACGGCAGCGTTCCGCCCGACAATCCCTATGTCGGAAAGGCTGGCGCGCTGCCGGAGATCTGGTCGTACGGGCATCGCAACGTCCAGGGCGCGGCGCTGCACCCGGAAACCGGTGTGCTGTGGGTGCACGAGCACGGCCCGCAGGGAGGCGACGAGGTCAATATCGTCAAGCCCGGCCGGAACTACGGCTGGCCTGTCATCACGCACGGCCGCGAATACGGAACGGGCTTGAAGATCGGCGAGGGCACCGAACGCAAGGACGTCGAACCTTCGATTCACTACTGGGTGCCGTCGATCGCGCCGTCCGGCATGGCGTTCTACACCGGCGACGCGATGCCGAAGTGGAAGGGCAGCCTGTTCGTTGGAGCGCTGAAGATCAGACTGCTCGCGCGTCTCGCGCTCGATGGCAACCGCGTCACGCACGAGGAGCGGCTCGACCTCGGCAAGCGCATTCGCGACGTGAGGCAGGGGCCCGACGGCAAGTTGTATCTGCTCGACGAAAGCGACGGACGCATCCTGAGGCTCGATCCGGCCTGAGCCGATCATCGGCGCGGCTTTAGAGTTGCAATTGCATCAATGTCAGTTTTAAATGTGCACTGACATCTTGATGGATACGCCGGACATGAGCGCGATTGTCCTTCCGAAACCCGATGCCGCACACGTTCTCGCAAAGGCGTTGCTCAATGCGGGGCGGGAACTCGGCCTCACCCAAGCCGCACTCGGCACCATCGTCGGCAAGGACCGGACCGCGATCAGCCGCGGCGGCATCGATCCCGACAGCAAGACTGGCGAGCTCGCGCTGCTGGTGATCCGCGCCTACCGCGCATTGTTCGCGCTGGTCGGCGGCGATGCGGCGCAGATGAAGCACTGGGTGCACACCGACAACCATCATGTCGGCGGCGTGCCGGCCGAGCAGATCCGCAGCGTGCAGGGCTTGTTGCGGGTCGTCGAATATCTCGACGCGATCCGCGCGAAAGTCTGAGTCGGCCGCCCGCAGGATGACGGTCGACATCTGGGCCGAGGCCGGCGACGGAGCGTCGGTCGTCCCGCTCGAAGGCGACCTCCTGCGGCTCGTCGAGAGCCAGGAGCAGGTCGCGACGAACCGGCTCGTCGATACGCTCGAAGAGCAGGCGTTCCTCGAATCGCTGCTCGAAGCGGCGAAGCCCGCATTGCCCAAAGCCGCGGTCGGCCTGCATTACCTGCTCGCGACGCCGTTCCGCTATCCGCCGCTGCGGCACGGCTCGCGCTTCGGCGGGCGTTTCGAGCCGAGCCTGTTCTATGGCGCGCTGACCACCCCCACCGTGCTCGCGGAGTCCGCTTATTACCGGCTGGTCTTCTGGCACGGCATGGCGGTCGCGCCGTCGTCGCCGCTGACGACGCAGCACACGCTGTTCGGTGCGCGTTGGCAGTGCTCGCGCGGCCTGCGGCTGCAAGCGGAGCCGTTCGATCGCTGGCGCGCGCTGCTCGTCGATCCGGCCGACTATCGCGCGACGCAGCAACTCGGCAGCGCGATGCGCGCAGCCGGAATCGAAGCCTTCGAATACCTGTCCGCGCGGGACCCGGAGCGCGGCTTGAACGTGGCCTTGTTCGCGCCCGCGTCGCTCGCGTCGCGCCGCCCGACCTTCACGCAGGCGTGGCTCGCGGAAACGGGCGCGGGCGGCGTGCGTTTCTACGGGCCCGAGGAGCGGGTGCTCCAGCTTTTCTCGCTGGAACAGTTCCTCGTCGATGGCCGGCTGCCGACGCCGGCGGTGTGATCCGGCTCTCAGGCAGCGACGTCGAGCGCGGCGACCTTTTCGCTGAAGGCAGGCGGTACCGGCGCCACCTTGTGCGCCGTGTAATCGAAAAACACGATGCCGGTCTTGCCGCGTGCCACTTCTCGTCCGCTTGCGCGCTCGCGCGCGCGCCATACCAGGTCGCAGCCGTACTTGTTGAAGTCGTTCGCCGCCATCTCGAATGTCAGCGTCTCACCGTGAAATGCTTCAGACAGGTATTGCACCGCAGCGTCCGAGACGATCACGCCGACGTTTTCGACGTTCGTCTGCTGGTAGCCGAGTGCATTGAAGAAACGCTGCCGCGCCTCGGACACGAGCGCGAGCAGTTGCGCATTGTCGAGATGGCCGCTCTCGTTGATGAAAGCGTAATACACCTGCAGGTCGGTCGAAAAACCGAACCGCTCGGGAACGTCGATCTTCAGGCGGGGCATGGGAAATCGCGGGTCTGGAAAGATGGGGAGCCGGAATGATAACCGGCGCGGGCTCGATTTTTTTGCATTGCAGCACGATCGCCGAGGCGACGGCCGTCGAATCGCGGGTGAAGGGATCGCGTCCGACGGCCGTGGGCGCGATGGAATCCTCCGTGCATCTCGGGTGCATCGCGGACCAGGCCTCCGCAGTCGAGGCGAGCCGAGAGTAACTGGTGCGACGCCGCGCGGATGTGTGTAACCGCCCGGTTTTTTCCGCATTCGCCTGTCTTCACCGTAATTCCCCTCAATTCCGCCCGAATACTGCCGTAAACGCGCGGGAGGCCATCGAAGCGGAGAATGCCGTGACCATCGAAGATCCATTCCGGCCGGGAAGTGCCCGCCGGCGGCCGGACGGCTTTCATCGCCCTCGTCGCGCCGGCGGCCCGCTCACCGACGCCGAGAAGCGCACGAACGCGATCATCCGTGAGTTGCTCTCGACGAAAACCCGCGATCCTGCGCAACGGGCGCAATTGGCCGCCGAACGCGCCGACGTCACCGGCTTGCTCACGCGGCTGCAGAAAGGTGAAACCTCCGCGTCGCTCGGCGGGCAGACCTTTTCGCTGCCGCAGCCGGCGTCCGAGGCAACCAACCTCGTCACCTTGCTGCTCGACGCGGGGCTCGGTCCGCATCTCGGTGAGGTCGGTGCCCTGATCCTCGAAGTCGTCGCGACGCTCTTCGACCACATCTTCGACGACGGCCGGATTCCCGTGCCGGTTAAGGAGCTCATCGGCCGTCTGCAGATTCCGGTGCTGCAACTCGCGATGGTCGATCACGATTTCTTCTCCGACCGCGCTCATCCCGCCCGGCGCCTGATCAACGCGCTGGCGCATGCCGGCATCACGTGGGACGGCGAAATGAGCGCGGATACGACGTTCTATCGCGCCGGTGACGCGACGGTGCGGCGCATCGTGGGCGAGTTCGCCGCGGATGCGGAGGTCTTCGCGCGGTGCCAGCGGGATTTCGACGCGTTTCTGGCGGAGCAGGACCGGCGTGCCGATGAGCGCGCGGCGACGCTTACGGAGCGCCTGAAGCAGCGCGAGCAGCAGGAACTCGCGCGGGAGGTGGCACGCAAGGCGATCGTCGCGCCGCTCGCGAAGGACGGGATTCCCGAGGTCGTCCGGACTTTCGCGGAAACGACGTGGCTGAGCGTGCTGACGCGCGCGCGGCTCGAAGGCGGCGAGGAGGGCGACGCGTGGCGCGAAGCGCTGGCGACCCTCGACGGTGTCGTCTGGAGCGTGCTGCCGAAGTACGACGCCGCGTCGCGTCAGGACATGGTGAAGCGGCTCCCCGCATTGCTGCGCACGGTAAAGGCGGGAATGGCGCGCGTCGCGGTCGGCGAGGCGGCGCAAAAGGAGTTCTTCGCCGAACTGGTCCGCCTGCACGCGACGGCACTCAAGGCGGGAATGACGCCGCCGGCCGCCTCGTCGAAGACGGCGCCGAAGGCAGATCGCGCGGCGGCGGGCATTGGCGGTGACGAGCCGACACCGCAATCGCTCGAGCTCGATCTGCTGAGCCGCGGAAGCTGGATCGAGCTGCGCGACGAATCGGGCGGCGCTCGCAGGTTGCGGCTGAGCTGGATCAGCCCGGCGTGCACGATGTACCTGTTCGCCAACCGACAGGGCCAGCGCGCGCTCGCGCTGACGCGCAACGAGCTGACCCGGCGCTTCGCCACCGGCGAGGCCGCGAGCATTTACGAGGAAGCGCTCCTCGATCGCGTCGTCGACGACGTCCTCGACGAATTCCAGCGTTAGTGAAGGGAAAGTCATGAACGAAAGCACGAATCTTCGCGATCGCGACGAGGTCGTCGGCAGCATCCGCGACTTCCTGCTCGCCGCCGAGTCGCTGCCGAGCCCGCGCGGCGCCGCGCTTCAGCTCCTGGAACTGTCGCGCGATCCGGAAACGAGCATCGACGCGATCGTCCGCGTCATCCGTTCCGATCCGGCGCTCTCGGGCTTCGTCATGCGTGCCGCGTCGGCTGCCCGCTTCGGTCGCACCGAACGAGCGCTCGATCTGCAGCGCGCCGTGATACGGCTGGGAATGAACATCGTGCGTGCGCACGCGCTTGCGTTGTCGCTCGCGAGCTACCGGCCGAACACCGGCTGCCGGCGTTTCGACTATTTCGCTTTCTGGACGGATGCGCTGCTGAACGCGGCGGTGATGGAGGCGCTCGCCGCTCATCGCGGCGATCTCCCGAAGGCGGAGGCGTTCACGCTGGGGCTGCTGAGCAATATCGGAAAGCTCGCATTCGCAACGGCGCGGCCGGACGACTACGACCGCGTGCTCGCGAGCAACACGACGCCGCACGCGGAACTCGATCGCGCGGAGCGGGAGGTGTTCGGATTCGACCACCGTGAATTGTCTGCGGTGCTGCTCGCCGACTGGGGGATTCCGACGGCTCTCGCGGACGTCGTCTATTGGCAGTGCGACCCCGAGGGCGGGGGCTTCGCTCCGGATTCGCGCGCGTACCGCCTCGCCTGTGGCCTGCAATTCGCGTCGCGGCTCGCGCAAACCTGCCTCGCAGCACAGCCCGATCCTGACAGCGTCGCGGCAGTGTACCTTCGGGGCGCGGTCCTCGACCTGTCACCCGATGAATCGCGGGCGCTCGCGACCGAAGCGCTCGGCGAACTGCCCGCGTGGACCGCTCTCGTAGGACTGCCGAAGGCGGCGATCACGACGCTGCCAGCCGACTGGGCGAGTTGAGCCGATAGTCGAGGGATACGGGTGCGCCCGCCGGAGCGACTCCGGCGCTGCTTGATTATCTCCGGCCGTTGTCACCGCCGAATGCAGCGCATTTGTCTTAGCGCAAAGCTTTTTTCGGCCGTGAGCTGCTATTCTCGCGCGCTATTCAATTGATACCCAATTGGAATAGTCCGGCAAATAGGGGTGAAGAGCCTCGCGCCGCGGGAAGGATCGGCAAATGGACGGCTGTCGCGCAGCGTGTGGATCCGGATTTCGACTTCGGGGAAGTCGATCGGCGCTCGCGGGCCCTGCGGGTGACTGCAAGTGAAGCGGACCACGCGCCGAATGCAGCTGCGGGTGCATGGCCGCGGCCGGTCATCGACCGAAGTGCGAAACATCGCGCTGTTCGTGCTCGTGGTCATCCTGAGCCTCGCGGGCCATTTCTACTTCTACGCCTATCCCTCGCTCGTCCAGTGCCTCGTCGAAGAATCCGAGCGCGACGCCGTACGGGCCGCGGCCATTCTGCGTGTCGTCGTGCCGGGGAACGCAGAGGCGACCGCCACGCTCGACGCCCACGTGTCGGCCGAACTCGAATCCGTCCGCCGCGCGCTCGGCGTGATGAAGTTCAGGATCTTCGACCGGGATGGCCGGATCACCTTTTCGACGGAGCCGTCGGAGACGGGCCGCGTCAATGAAAACCGCTATTTCCGCGACAGCGTCGCGGCAGGCGAAACGCGCACGAACCTCCTGCGTCGCAACGGATCCAGCCTCGACGGCGACACTTACGTCCGCGACCTCGTGGAAGTCTACGTCCCTCTGATGGAGCAGCGGCGCTTCAACGGCGCGTTCGAGATCTATTACGACATCACGGAGCAGCGCAAGGACTTCGACCTGCGCCTGCGCGCGATGAGCGTGAACCTGGGCGGCCTGCTGGCGATCCTGCTTGCGATCTTCGCGGTGATCGTCGTGCGCTCCTACACGAACGCGCTGCGCAACGAGCGCAGGCACAGCCGCGAGTTGCACCGGGAAATCGAACGGCGGCTCGAAATCGAAGAGGAATTGCGCGAGAGCCACGGCCGCTACCGTCACCTTGCGCATCACGACTCGCTCACCGGCATCCCGAACCGTACGCTGTTCCTCGACCGCTTCCAGCATGCGCTCGCCAATGCCCGCCGTTACGACACGCGGCTCGGCCTGCTCTTCATCGATCTCGACCGCTTCAAGACGATCAACGACACCTGGGGGCACGAAGCGGGCGACCGCATCCTCAAGGCGGCGGCGAACGTGCTGCAAAAGAGCATCCGTGAAAGCGATACCGCGGCTCGCATTGCCGGGGACGAGTTCGCGATTCTCGTCGAGCATGCCGATGAGCGCACTGTCACTGCGCTCGTCGACCGCCTCGCGCGCGAGTTCGCTAACGGACTCGACTTCGGCGATGGCGACGTCAGCACTTCGGCGAGCATCGGCATCAGCCTGTATCCGCAGGATGGCGAGGACATCGAAACCCTGTTTCGCCATGCCGACGTCGCGATGTACCGTGCGAAGGCCGACCGCCGCGGGAGTTGGCAGTATTTTGCGGCGGAACCGGCGACGGATTCGGCGAGGGGCTGACCGATGCGAGTGGCCCTGGCGAAGCGCTGGCGCCTGCAGGCTTGCGCGCGCTAGTCTCTCGGTGGTTCGGTCAGTCCGGTCCGAGTCTGTCCTTTCTCGGACGCCGGATGCCGACCCCCCAGCCCTGCGGAGAATCCATGCATTTGCCGAACCACCAACTCACGATGACGGTGCTGATGACACCGGACATGGCCAATTTTTCCGGCAACGTCCACGGCGGCACGATCCTGAAGCTGCTCGATCAGGTCGCGTACGCGTGCGCAAGCCGCTACGCCGGGCAATATGTCGTCACGCTGTCGGTAGACCAGGTGATGTTCCGCCAGCCGATTCACGTCGGCGAACTCGTGACCTTTCTCGCGTCGGTGAATTTCACCGGCAAGACCTCGATGGAAATCGGTATCAAGGTGCTGGCCGAGGACATCCGCAAGCAGGTGGTCCGCCATGCGAACAGCTGCTTCTTCACGATGGTTGCCGTCGACGACCACGGGCGAGCGACGCCGGTGCCGGCGCTCGAACCAAGGACTCCCGACGAGGAGCGACGCCACCGTAACGCGATGATGCGGCGCGAACTGCGGCAGGAATACGAGTTGCGGCAGCGCGCGTTGAGGCCGGCTACGCCTTCCATTCTTCAGCCGGGAGAAAAGCGGACGCAGTAGATCGGCGGCAAATGCGCAGACAGGCAGGTCCAGGAATTCCCGCCGTCCTCCGATATCCACAGTGCGCCTGTCGTCGATCCCATCGCGAGCCGCTTGCCGCTTGCATCGACGTCGAGCCCGTGGCGATAGACGAGATCGTACGCGGGGGCACGCGGCAGGCCGTGGTCGAGCGTCTCGAAGGTCGCGCCGCCGTCACGCGTGCGCGTCACGACGAGGTGGGCGTGTGAAGGCACGCGGCAGGCGTCCTTCGCGGCCGGTACGAACCACGCGGTCTCGGGGTCCTGCGGATGGACTGCGACGGTGAAACCGAACGACGACGGCTGCGCGACAAGCGGTTGCCAGCTCGCGGCCCCGTCGGTTGAACGGTAGAGGCCGGAATGATGCTGCACCCACAACACGTCGGGGTTCGCGGCGCATTGGGCGAGCCGGTGGACATCCTGGATGTTTGGATCGCCGATGCGCTCCTCGGGCATGTAGTCGGCCTTCATCCCGCTCGCGCGGCAGTCCCAGGTTTCGCCGGCGTCGCGCGTCTGCCAGATCCCTCCGCACGAGATTCCGATCGTCACACGTCGGCTATCGTGCGGGTCGACGCAGATCGAGTGGATGCCGGGGTGGTCGTAACCGCCGCCAAACCATTCCCGGCGCTCCGGCCGGTCCCACAGCGAGCGCACCAGCGTCCAGGAATCGCCGCCGTCGAGGGAGCGGAAAAGTCCTCCCGGGATCGTGCCCGCCCACAGCAGGCCCGGCTGATCGGGGCCGCCGCGTTCGAGCGCCCAGACTTGCGCAAGCGTCCACGCCGCGTCGGATTCGTCTGCGGCCGATTCCGGCTTGGGCGGATAGGCGGGGACCGCTACCTCCGTCCAGTTTTGCCCGCCGTCCGAAGAGCGGCGCATCTTCACCCCGAAGTGCCCGAGGTTGAGCGCCGCGTGCAGGGTGGCGCTGCGGGGATCCGCCAGCACCATCGTCACCGGGTCGCCGAGAAACTGCACTTCGGCGCGCGGCAGCCAGTGCGGGCTCGCATGCGGATGGCGGTCGTAGATGAACAGACCCTTCCGGGTCGCGACGGACAGCTGGTCGGACATCCTTCGCTCCTTGACGCTCGGGGCTCAACCGCCCGACAGGGCCTGCACGACGTAGATTTCCGCGGTTTCGCCGGCCGCGTCCGTCAGGTGCAGCCGGTCCTCGATGACCCGGCCGTCGATGAAGATCGCGACATGGCGCCGCAACCGCCCCTGATCGTCGAGGATGTAGTCGCGCATCTGCGGCTGCGCGGAAAAAGCCTGTCCGAGCGCGGCGCTGACCGTGCCCGCCGCAACCTTCAGCGGCGGACAGGGTTGATGACGCTGGATGGCCGGGGCGAACACGATTTGCGGCATGATTCGTACGTCACAGGGCACCCGTTCGACGGGGTTTTGACAGTCTAGACCAGCATCGCCGCGGCTGCCGGCATCCGCCTGCCTGCCCCATATGGCCGGTAGCGCGATGTCGTGAGGAACGCGGCGATGAAACAGGCGACGCCGATCGCGCTGCGGCGGTCGAAGGGCGCTGGTGCCGACGGGGCTTCGACGAGTTCGACGCGCGCGGCATCTGCCGCGCGGGTGGATAATGAGTCTTTGGGAGATCCGGATGAGTGTCGAAACGGTAGTAGATCGTTATCTCGACGGGAGGATCACGGTGCTGATCGGCGATCTCACCGACCAGAGGGTCGATGCGATCGTCAATGCCGCGAACGCGTCGCTGCTCGGAGGCGGCGGCGTCGATGGCGCGATCCACCGCCGGGGCGGGCCCGCGATTCTCGAAACTTGTCGCGCAATTCGTGCGACACGCTATCCGCAGGGGCTGCCGACCGGCGAAGCGGTCATCACGACCGCGGGCGAACTGCCGGCGCGGTATGTCATCCACACGGTCGGCCCGATTTACGGACAGCATCGAGGCGACGAACCCCGGCTACTCGCCAACTGTTACCGCCGCTCGATCGAAGTCGCGCGCGAACATGCGCTGACGACGATCGCATTTCCCGCGATCTCGACCGGGGTGTACGGCTACCCGGCATCCGAAGCCGCGAGCGTGGTCTCGCGGACGCTGTCGCAGTGGCTCGCCACGGATGATTCGTTCACCGAAGTGCGTCTCGTGTTCTTCAATCGCAGTCACGCCGAGACCTTCGTTGCGGCCGCAGCCTTCGGAGCGACGGACGAATCAGCGTAACAGCACGAAACGCAGCCCCGGATACCGGTTTATTCGTAGATACTTTCGCCTTTAAAAAAATGCCGACCGGGCGGCGAAGACGGCGCGGGCGCCGGAACAGGAAAGACATCTGAAATGGAAAATGGATTGACCAATGCGCAGTGGTTCCTGCTGATCGGGGGGCTGCTGATTGCGATGGGGTTTACGTCGTCGACGTTGAAGCGCCTGCCGGTGACCTCGGCGATCATCTACCTCGCCGTCGGCATGATCGTCGGGCCGACGGTTCTGCATCTGTTCCACTTCAATCCGCTCAAGGAATCGGCGCTGCTCGAGGTGCTGACCGAGGCGGCCGTGCTGATCTCGCTGTATGCGGCCGGCGTGAAGATGCCGGTGCCTGTGAGCCTCCCGCGCTGGCGGACGCCGATCCTGCTCGCTTTCGCATCGATGACCGTGACGGTCGGGCTGGTCGCGGCCTTCGCCCACTATGTGCTCGGCTTGCCGCTGGGCGCCGCGGTGCTGCTCGGGGCGATCGTCGCACCGACCGACCCGGTGCTCGCGACCGACGTCCAGATCCGCCACCCCGGCGACCGCGACCGCCTGCGTTTCACGCTGACCTGCGAAGCGGGGATGAACGACGGCAGCGCCTTTCCGTTCGTGATGCTCGGTCTCGGGCTGCTTGGGCTGCATGAGCTGGGCGAGTTCGGCCTGCGGTGGGCGCTCGTGGACGTGCTGTGGGCGACCGCCGCCGGCATCGCGATCGGAGTCGGGTGTGGCGTCGCACTCGCGCACATCGCCAGGCGCCTGCGCGGAAAGGATGCGACGCACGGCCTGATGGACGATTTCCTCGGCCTCGGCCTGATCGGCGTGGTCTACGGTCTCAGCGTCCTGGTCAGCGCCTGGGGCTTCCTCGCGGTGTTCTTTTCCGCGGTCGCCCTGCGGCAAGCCGAGAAGCGGCTGTCGGGCGCCGCGCCGGATGCGCCCGAGCGGCTGCAGACCGCAGAATCGGCGTCCGCGGGGCGGCCGGCGCTCGCGCGCCGTACGCCGGCGCCGACCGTCAGCCAAGGCTCGCTCGTGTTCAAGGAGCATCTTGAGCGGTTGTCCGAACTGATGCTGATCCTGCTGATCGGCGGCACGCTGTTCGTCGATTCATGGAGCTGGCGCGCGGTGGGACTCGCGTTCTTCCTCTTCGCCGTCGCCCGGCCGGTCAGTGTGCTGATTGGCCTCCTCGGCACGCGCGCGCCGTGGACGATCCGCAGCCTCAGTGGCTGGTTCGGCGTGCGCGGGATCGGGTCACTGTATTACCTGATGTTCGCGATCCAGCACGGCCTGCCGCAGCCGATCGCGCTCGAGCTGATCCACATGACGCTGATCGTCGTCACGCTGTCGATTGTCTGTCACGGTGTCAGCGTGAAGCCGCTGATGGAGCGGTTCTGGCCGGCGCGACCGCTCGCGACGCACTGAACGGGGCGGCGAAAACCGGCGCGCAATGCGGGTGGTCGGCTTCGATTTCGCAGTGATTCCCGGCTCCGGCGGGATGGCGAGGGGCGCGAGAATGCGGCCTCGCCCCGTCCGGCCTTCCGTCCTACGGCCTGAAGTCCAGTGTCTTCAGATCTGCCGCGTCGATTCGCGGCTTGTTCCGTCAGTCAGGCTTTCCGCCATACCGTCGCGAGCCACGGCTGCTGCTCGCGCGGGAGTCCGGGCGGTCGGTAGTAATGGTCGATTTCGACGAAGCGGGCCGCGCCGACGTAGCGCCGCCACGCGTCGAGGTCGTGGTAGCAGCCGTAGCGCCCGCCGGCCATCCCTTCCTCATTGTTGCCCCGAGGGTTCGACGAAAACAGCACGCCCTGCGGCTTCAAGGTCGCGTGCAGCTTCGCGAGTACGTCCGGCAGGACTTCGCGCGGCACGTGAAACAGCGATGCATTGGCGAAGACGCCGTCGAATCGGGCTTCGGGAAGGTCGAGCGCGAGGAAGTCCTGGTGCAGCACTTGGCAGCCGGAGAACTCGCGCGCCATCTCGACGAACGCTTCCGAGCCGTCGAGCCCGACCGCTTCATGCCCGAGCGACCTGAAATACGCGAGGTCTCGCCCCGGCCCGCAGCCGAAATCGAGAATGGACCACGGCGGGGCGGTCAGGATCGTGCCGAAGAGCGCGTCGTAATTCTGCCTGACGTCGTGATCCCGCGTACCCGACCAGAATGCATCGGCGTTCCGGTCGTAATGCGCGATCGTCGTTTCGGCGAGCCGGTGGAGCGAGTCGGCTCCCGTCTTTCCTGCATCGCCGGATCTACCGCCGTTGTCGCTCACCGCTCTCCCGTGCCGCTCACTTGTACTGCTTGAACACGGTCCGGGCGTCCTGATGCGCACGGTCCAGCGTGCAGATCGACGGGTCGTCGTCGTGCCCGCTGAAGTACCCGTCCGCCTGCGCGCGCATCACGATCGCGATCGCGACGTCGTCCTCGACGTCGTATTTTTCGGTGATCAGCGTCGTCACTTCGTCGAGGTGTTCTTCGTAGGTCATCTCGCTTCCCTGGGTGCTCCGGGAATTACCGCGCGGAAGCCGGCAACGGGCTGTACTCGACCGGCACCCAACTGTAGACACCCTTGCCGTCCGCGCGCACGTGGCCGATGCCGGGGAAGGGCAGGTGCATGCCCGCGACCAGGGTCTTCGTCGCGGCCATCGAATACATCAGGCTCTTGCGTGTCGCAACAGCTTGGTCCCGATCGACGTCGAACTCGATCGACACCTCCGGCTGAGCGAACTGCACCGCGTGCGCATGGACGACATCGCCCCAGATCAGAAGTTTCTGCCCGTCCGACTCGACGGAATAGGCGCTATGGCCCGGCGTGTGACCGTATGCCTTCGTCGCCCGGATTCCCGGGACGATGACGGTTCCGTCTGCGAAGGTCTTCCACTGGCCGCGAGCCTGGTAGGGCGCGGCAACGTCGCGTGCCGTCTTGAAGAACTGCTGCATCGCCGGCGCGACCTTCGCCGCGGCCTCCTGCGACAGCCAGAAGTCGTTGTCGCTCTGCGGGACATGGATCGCGGCGTTCGGAAATGCCATCTGGCCCGCCGAATCGTTGAGACCGCCGATGTGATCGCCGTGCAGATGCGTGACGATCACGGTGTCGACCTGCGCGGGGTCGTAACCGGCAGCGCGCATGTTATCGACGACGTGGCCGAGGCCCGGGCCAAAGAGCTTGGCGGCACCGGCGTCGACGAGCACGAGGTTGCTGCCGGTGTTGATCAGGTAGGCATTGACCGCGGTCTGCATCTTCGGCGTGCCGACGAACATCCGCGCAAGCATGCGGTTCAGCGAATCGCCGCGGGCGTTCTTGAGCAGGTTGACGTCGAGTTCGAGTGCGCCGTCATGCAGCGCGGTGACCTCGAACTGTCCGAGCATCATCCGGTAGTAGCCCGGTGCCTGTGTCTTCACCATCGGCGCCTCGGCGTGCGCCGCCGACACCGGGGCGAGCGCGGCCACGGCGGATCCCGCAACGAGCATGGCACGGAGGATTTTTTTCATCGCTTCTTCTCCCTGAAAATTGACGAATGTGAGGTTCGCCGGCCCCGAAGGACGTCGGGCCGGCGAACGGAAAGGGGCCAGGCGGAGCGCCGGTTCAGCGGGCGATCGGCCTGTAGCGGATGCGCTTCGGTTTCGCGCCTTCCTCGCCGAGGCGTTTCCGCTTGTCCTCTTCGTATTCCTGATAGTTGCCGGCGTAGAAGGTCCATTGCGAATCGCCTTCCGCCGCGAGGATGTGCGTGCAGATGCGGTCCAGGAACCAGCGGTCGTGGCTGATGATCAGCGCGCAGCCGGCGAACTCGAGCAGCGCGTCCTCGAGCGCGCGCAGCGTCTCGACGTCGAGGTCGTTCGACGGTTCGTCGAGCAGCAGCACGTTGCCGCCGGAAATCAGCGTCTTGGCCATGTGCAGCCGGCCGCGCTCGCCGCCGGAAAGGTTGCCGACGATCTTCTGCTGGTCGCCGCCGCGGAAGTTGAAGCGGCCGATGTACGCGCGGCTCGGCATCTCGAAGCGGCCTACGGTGAGGACGTCCGCGCCGTCCGAGATCGCCTCGAACACCGTCTTGTCGTTCGCCAGACCATCGCGCGACTGGTCGACCGACGCGAGCTTGACCGTCGGGCCGACGACGACTTCGCCCGAATCCGGCTGCTCCTTGCCCTGGATCATCCTGAAGAGCGTCGATTTGCCGGCGCCGTTCGGGCCGATGATGCCGACGATCGCGCCCGCGGGAATCGTGAAGCTGACGTTGTCCATCAGCAGCTTGTCGCCGAACGCCTTCGACACGTTGTGGAACTCGATCACCTTGTCGCCGAGGCGCTCGCCGGGCGGGATGAAGATTTCCTGTGTCTCGTTCCGGCGCTGGTATTCGACGGTCGCCATCTCCTCGTAGCGCGCAAGCCGCGCCTTCGATTTCGCCTGGCGCGCCTTCGGGTTCGAGCGCACCCACTCGAGTTCCTGCTTCATCGACTTCATGTGCGCGTCGACCTGCTTCTGCTCCTGCTCGAGGCGCGCTTCCTTCTGCTCGAGCCACGACGAGTAGTTGCCCTTCCAAGGGATGCCGTGGCCGCGGTCGAGTTCGAGAATCCACTCGGCGGCGTTGTCGAGGAAGTAGCGGTCGTGCGTGACGGCGACGACGGTGCCTGGGAAGCGGGTCAGGAACTGCTCGAGCCACTCGACCGATTCGGCGTCGAGGTGGTTCGTCGGCTCGTCGAGCAGGAGCATGTCGGGTTTCGACAGCAGCAACTTGCACAGCGCGACGCGGCGCTTCTCACCGCCCGACAGGTGGCCGATCACGGCGTCCCAGGGCGGCAGGCGCAATGCGTCGGCGGCGATTTCCATCTGGTTCTCGATGTCGCTGCCGGCCGTCGCGAGGATGTTCTCGTACTTCGCCTGCTCCTCGGCGAGCTTGTCGAAATCGGCGTCGGGCTCGGCGTACGCAGCGTAGATCTCGTCGAGTTTCTGGCGCGCCTCGAGGATTTCGCCGAGGCCGGATTCGACTTCTTCCCGCACGGTCTTCGCGGGGTCGAGTTCGGGCTCCTGCGGCAGGTAGCCGATCCGGACGCCGGCCAGATGCTGGACTTCGCCGTCATACTCCTTGTCCGCGCCGGCCATGATGCGCAGGACGGTCGATTTGCCCGAGCCGTTCAGGCCGAGCAGTCCGATCTTGGCGCCGGGAAAAAACGAGAGGGAAATATCCTTGATGATCTGCCGTTTCGGCGGCACGATCTTGCTCACGCGGAGCATCGACATCACGTATTGGGCCATCGCTCTCTGATTGGAAAACGCTCGGAAAGAAAGACTGCCAAGGATACCCCAAGCCTGCAGCATGCTGTTCAGGCGGCGGGGCCGTCGAACCGATGTCCGATGATGCTGTCCAGTGCTCGTATCGTGTCCCGGGGGCGCACGGATATCCGATCACCGTGCCGTAATCGGCTTCCCGCAACAGGTAAACGCGCTGCATGACCGACAACGACAAGACATCGGGGGAAGCGGTCCGGGGCTGGCGAGGCGGGCTGTCGGGCGTCGTTGCGATGACGCTTTTCGCGTTCGTTTGTTCAGGGCTCGCGGCCTGGGTGGTATGGCGTGAACTCACTGACCGGCACGAGCGCGAGCTGGCGTCCCACTTCGAAGTCGAGCGTGCCGAAGTTGTGCTTCGCATCGAGGAGCGCTTCAGGAGTTACAAGGCGTTGTTGCGCAGCGGACGGGCGCTCTTCGGGCTGGCCGGCGAAATCGACCGTGCGGAATGGCGGGATTTTGTAACGACGCTGAACCTGGTCGAAGACTTTCCCGGGATCCAGGGGTTCGGCTTCACCGAGTGGATAGAGCCCGAGACGCTGCCAGCGCATCTCGCGCGCATGCGCCGCGAGGGGAACGCCAACTACCGAGTGTGGCCGGAGGGCGAACGCGACGGCTACTCCAGCATCATCATGCTCGAGCCAGACGATTGGCGGAATCGCCGTGCCTACGGCTACGACATGTATTCCGAGCCCGTGCGGCGGACGGCGATGGAGCGCGCGGTGCGAACCGGCCAAGCGGCGCTGTCCGGCCGGACGATCCTGGTGCAGGAGACGGAATCCGACGTCCAGCCGGGTGTCCTCATCTACAGCGCGGTGTTCGATCGGAGCAAACCGTTGGACACGCTCGCGCAGCGCCGGGAAGCGCTGCTCGGTTGGGTTTACATGCCTTTCCGGATGTCCGATCTGATGCGAGGGATCCTCGGGCGGAATTCGGACGGCGTGCGACTCCGGATTTACGATGAAGCCGAGGCGCCCGGCAACCTGTTGTACGACAGTCATGGCGGTCGCGAGCCGGAAGACGAGCCCGAGTTGGTCAGCGTCGAGCACGTGTCGCTGGCCGGGCGGGAGTGGATCGCGCGGCTCGAAGCCTTGCCGGGTTACCTCGCGCCGTTCGACGCGCGCCAGGCCGAATTGGTGTCGATCGCGCTCGTCGGCGTGCTGTTTGTGGTGGTCACGTTCTCGATGTCACTGGCTCGCCGACGCGCCCGTACGCTGGCGCGTACGTCGGCGTCGTTGCGACGGAGCGAGGCGCGCTACGGCACGCTCGTGAATCTCGCGCAAGAAGGGATCGCGGCGACCGACGCGCAGTTCCGGCTGACTTTCGTCAACCCGAGCCTGATCGAAATGCTCGGGCGCGACGAATCGGTGCTCATCGGTCGCGCGTTGGACGAATTGTGGCGGGACGGCGAGCCCGAGAGCCGTGAGCACCTCCTCGAACGACTGCGGATGGGGCGCGGGAAGCGTTACGAGAAGGAAATCGTCCGCGGCGACGGGCGCGTCATCACCGCGCTGGTGTCGGACGCCCCGCTGACCGACGATCGGGGCGGGCTGAAGGGAGCGACGGTCGTGATCTCCGATATCACCGAGCGCAAGGACGTCGAGCGTCGCATTTCCCATCTCGCAACCCACGACGTGCTCACCGGGGTGCCGAATCGCCTGCTGTTCGGACAATTGCTGACCCACGCAGTCGATCAGGCGCGCCGCTACCAGCATCGCCTCGCGTTACTGTTCGTCGATCTGGACCGCTTCAAGGAGGCGAACGACGAGTTCGGGCACCACGTCGGCGACCTGCTGCTGGTCGAGGCCTGTCGGCGGATGCAGGGTTCGGTCCGTTCGTCCGACACTCTCGGCCGATGCGGCGGCGACGAATTCGTGGTCCTGCTGCCCGAAGTCGACTCCCGGGCCGATGTCGAGATCGTCGCGGAAAAAATCCGCAGTGAGATCGAGCGAGCTTTCCTCCTCGACGGCTACGAAGTGCGGATCTCGTCGAGCATCGGCATCGCGTTGTATCCGGAGCATGCCGACGACGAGGACGGGCTGCTGCGGCGCGCGGATGAAGCGATGTATCGCGCGAAGAGCGAAGGGCGGAACAGCTGCCGGTATGCCGACTGAGCGGCGACGGCGAGACGCCTCAGCCCACCAGCTCGTCGAGATTGATGTCGGCGATCAGGTCGTTCGACAGCCGTTCGAGATCCGCCTTCAGCGCCGCGGCGTCGACCGAGGCGTCGGCGTTGAGTACCGCCTCGGCGTGGAACAGCGTCTCGGATGACATCGGCGCGCTCGACACGTGCGTGACGAGTTTCTCGACGTTGACGCCGTGCCGGGTGAACACCTGCGACACCTCGCGGACGATGCCGATGCGGTCGTGTCCGACGAGGCTGAACGCGAGACGGCGGTGACGCGGCGCCGCGCCGGCGGAGTCCATCGAACATTCGACGGCGACACGCAGCGCCGACAGCTGCGCCAGGGCCTGTTCGAGCGGTTCCGCCTCTTCCGCCGGCACGCTCACCTTCAGGACACCGGCGAACTTCCCCGCGAGCTGGGCCATCGAGGATTCGAGCCAGTTCCCGCGATGAGCGGTGATCACCGACGAGAGCTGTTCGACGAGTCCGGGACGGTCGTCGCCGAGGAGCGTGAGAACGAGAATTCGGGACACGGCTTTCCTCCGGTTGTCAGGGCGCACGAACGTCCGCGCCGGGGCCACCGATCGATTCTAGTCCTTCCGCAGGCGAACGTTCAGGCGGCGAATTGCAGGCGCGCGAGGTGGGCGTACAGGCCGTTCAGCAAGACCAGGCGCGAGTGGGTGCCGGTTTCAACGATCCGGCCGGCGTCGAGCACGATGATGCGGTCGGCGCGCTGCACGGTGGCCAGACGGTGGGCGATGACGATCGTGGTCCGATTGCGCATCAGCGCGTCGAGCCCCTCCTGCACCATCCGCTCGCTTTCGGCGTCGAGCGCGGAGGTCGCCTCGTCGAGCAGCAGGATAGGGCGGTCGGCGAGGATCGCGCGCGCGATCGCGATTCGCTGCCGCTGTCCCCCCGACAGCTTCACGCCGCGCTCGCCGAGATCGCTGTCGTAGCCGGCCGGAAGTCGCGAGATGAACTCGTCCGCGCTAGCGGCTTCGCACGCGGCGCGCACTTCGTCGAGGCTCGCTTCCGGTCGGCCGTAACGGACGTTCTCCGCGACGCTCGCGGCGAAGATCACGGGCTCCTGCGGAACGAGCGCGATCCGGTTGCGGATCGCGGACGGATCGGCTGAGGTGAGCGGGACGCCGTCGATGCGCAGGACGCCCGCATCCGGATCGTAGAAGCGCAGCAGCAACTGGAAGAGCGTCGACTTGCCCGCTCCGGACGGGCCGACGAGTGCGACGGTTTCGCCGGACGCGACCGAGAGGTCGAAGTGCTGCAGCGCGGGTGCGTTCGGCCGGGAGGGGTAGTGGAAGCTCACGCCCTCGCAGCGGATTTCGCCGCGCGGTGGTTCGGGTAGCGGCACCGGCACCGCGGGCACGCGGATCGCCGGGCGCGCGGCGAGAATTTCCAACAGACGCTCGGTGGCGCCGGCCGCCCGCTGCAAGTCGCCCCAGACTTCGGATAGTGCCGCGACGCTGCCCGCAACCAGCGCGGAATAGAACACGAATGCGGACAGTTGGCCGGCGCTGAGCGTCCCCGCGAGGACGTCGTGTCCGCCGACCCACAGGATGAACGCGATCGCGCCGAACACGAGCACGAGCACCGTTGCGACGAGCTGCGCGCGGACGCGGACGCGCGCGTGCGCGGAATCGAACGCGCGATCGAGCCGCTGCCGGAAGTCCGCGCGGTCGGCATCTTCGTGGCCGTACGCCTGCACGACGCGGATCTCGTGCAGCGTCTCGTCGATGCGGCTGCCGAGTTCGGCCAGCCGGTCCTGACTTTCGCGCGCGAACCGGCGGACGCGCCGACCGTAGATGATGATCGGCACGACGACGAGCGGGACCCCGGCGAGCGTCAGCAGCGTAAGCTTGAGGCTCGTCGTGAACAGCATCGCGAGCCCGCCGAACAGCATCAGGATGTTGCGCAGCGCGATCGACAGGCTCGATCCGATGACGCTTTCGATCTGCGCGGTGTCCGACGTCAGCCGCGAAATCACTTCGCCGGTGCGTCCGGCCTCGAACCACGCCGGCGGCAGCGTGAGCAGGTGATCGAAGAGGCGCTGGCGCAGGTCCGCGGTGACGCGCTCGCCCAGCCACGAGACGTTGTAGAAGCGAACGTAGGTCGCGCCGGCGAGCAGCGCGATGATGCCGAACATCGCCGCGAGCGTCGCGTCGAGCCAGATCGGGTTCCCAGCCGAAAAACCGCGATCGACGACCGCCCGCAATCCTTGTCCGACCGCGAGCATCGCTCCCGCGGCGACGAGCAGCGCGATGCCGGCAACCACGACGCGCTGGCGATACGGCCTGAGCAGGGCGGCCAGCGCAGCGGCCGGGAAAAATGGTGGAGGCATTGCGATCGGAGAAGGGAGGCGAGGGTGTAGAGAAGCACAAACTCGGCTTCGACGCGATACCCCAATTTGGGCACTCGTTCGAAGTTCCGCCGGTCCGTCGCAGCGGCGACGCGCCCGGCGTGCATCCAGCTCGACGCTTCAGCCCGCGTCGATCGTCGCGATCAGTTGCCCTTCGTCGATCAGGTCGCCTTCGTCGATGTGGACCTCGACAACGCGTCCCGCATAGAGGGACGGAATGTCGAGAGCGACCTTCCCGGTCTCGAGCACGATCACGGTTTCGTCGAAGCCGATGTTTTCCCCTGCGCGAATCAGCACGCTCTGCACGTAGACCTCCTCCGCGCGACAGGAACCGCAGCTCTCCCAGCATTCGGGAAACCTCGGCATGCGGATCTCGACGATTCTGCTCATATTCAGTGACCTGCAGGCGTGACGGTAACGCCGCTGACGAACATCACCGCCGGAAAGGTGCGGTGCAGCAGCTTGCTGTGAAACGCCTTGATGACCACGCCGTCGTCAAAGCGGACGATGTCGCCCCGCGACAGGACGGTACGCGGCCCCGCGATCCAGCGCGTGCCGTCGGCTTCCCTGACTTCGATGTAGGTGTATTCGTTCGCATCGATCGTACTGACGACTTCCCCGGTGTGCGCCGGTGTTTCGGCGCGCAGGGGCGTGCCGGACGCCATGATCCGATATGCATTGGCGGGGGAAGGATGGTCGGGCGGCGGCGCTGCGTGGGCCGCGAGCGACCCGGCGAGCAACAGCGCGGGCAATGCAGGTAGCGGCGCGATCGCCGCCCGTCTGCGGGGGGTGGTCATTAAGGTAGTCCGGAAAACGGCGGGGAAGCAGAAGTTTACTCCCGCGCCCACGCTTTCGCACGAGCGACGGGGGCCCACGTTGCCCGGACTCGCAGGCTTACTTCTCGACGAAGGCGCGTTCGATGACGTAATCGCCCGGCTCGCCGATATGGCTCGACACCTTGAACCCCCGCGAGTCGAGTAGCGAGCAGGTGTCCTTGAGCATCGCCGGGCTTCCGCACAGCATCGCGCGGTCGTGTTCGGGGTCGAGCGGCGGCAGCCCGATATCTTCGAACAGCTTGCCGCTTTCGATCAGATCGGTCAGGCGGCCGCGATTCACGAAGGGTTCGCGCGTGACCGTGGGGTAGTAGATGAGCTTGTTGCGCACGTCGTCGCCGAAGAACTCGTTCTCGGCCAGTTGCTCGGTGATGAAATCGCGGTAGGCGAGCTCGGATACGGTACGCACGCCGTGGATCAGCACCACATGCTCGAAACGCTCGTAGGTCTCGGGGTCCTGCATCAGGCTAAGGAACGGGGCGAGACCGGTGCCGGTCGCGAGCATGTACAGGCGCTTGCCGGGCTTCAGGTCGTGCAGCACGAGCGTGCCGGTGGGCTTCTTGCTGACGACGATCGGGTCGCCTTCCTTCAGGTGCTGGAGGCGCGAGGTCAGCGGACCGTTGGGGACCTTGATGCTGAAGAATTCGAGGTGCTCTTCGTAATTCGGGCTCGCGATGCTGTAGGCGCGCGTGAGCGGGCGGCCGTCGACGTCGAGGCCGATCATCACGAACTGACCGTTCGTGAAGCGCAGCGCGCGATCGCGGGTCGTGCGGAAGCTGAAGAGCGTGTCGTTCCAATGATGGACGCTAAGGACGCGTTCGGTGCTGAGATTGCTCATGGTTGTCACCTTGCCGGGAGGGAATACGGGTCGGTGCTGATTTTAGGATTGCGTAAATATCCGTTGGTTGGATAATTCGGATATTTCTTAGAAGAAAAAGCGATATGAAGTTCACGCTTCGCCAACTCGCGATCTTCGCCGCCACCGCGCGAACCGGCAGCATTTCGCGCGCGGCGGAGCTGTCGGCGATCTCGCAATCGGCCGCGAGCAGCAGCCTGGCCGAATTCGAACGGCAGTTCGACGTCCAGCTCTTCGACCGCGTCGGCCGGTCGCTGCGTCTGAACGAACTCGGGGAGCGCCTGCTGCCGCGCGCGATGGAGCTCCTCGACCGCGCGGACGACATTGAGGCCTTGCTCCACGGCCGTGCTGGCTTCGGCACGCTCGACATCGGCGCGACGCTGACGATCGGCAACTACCTCGCGACGCTCATCGGCGCCGAGTTCCTGCAACGCCATCCCGACGCGCGCATTCGTCTCGAAGTGCACAACACGGCGACCATTGTCCAGCAGGTCGCGGGCTTCGAACTCGATCTCGGGCTCATCGAAGGGCGCTCGCAGCACCCCGATCTCGTCACGGCGCCGTGGCTCGACGATGAGCTCGTCGTGTTCTGTGCGCCGTCCCACCCGATGGCGCAGCGCCGCCCGGCCACAGCGGACGAGCTGCTCGATCAGCCGTGGATCTTGCGCGAAATCGGCTCCGGCACCCGCGAAACCTTCGACCAGGCGACCCGGCATCTTGAAAGGCGACTCGACGTGCGGCTCGAACTCGAACACACCGAGGCGATCAAGCGCGCCGTCGAATCGGGACTGGGGATCGGTTGCATTTCGCGCATGGCGCTGCGCGAAGCGTTCCGTCGTGGAAGCCTGGTCGCGATCGAAACGCCGTGGCTCGATTTGCGCCGGCGCTTTCATTTTCTCTGGCATCGGCAGAAGTTCCAGACGGCGGGTATGAAGGCTTTTCTCGACCTGTGCCGCGAGATGACGGCGGGCGCCCGTCGCAGCGACGAGATCGAACTCAGCTTCATTCCCTGAACACGCGCCGCGGGCGCCCGCGTCCCGACGAAGCGCCGGCCGCAGCTCTGAGTGCTAACATCCGGACATTCAGTCCGCATGGCGACGCGCGCTTTCGCGCGGCCTCGACATCCCGGAAGCAGCATTCGGGAGCGGGCGAAGGAGGCTTGGGAATGCGTGCAATCGACCGCTCGACAGCATGCGTGCTCGCGGCAGCCGCGCTCCTGTTTGGCTGCAGCCAGCCGAGTTCCGGCGAGACCGCGACGCCCGTCGCCGGAACGCTCCACGTCGCCCCCGACGGTGCCGAGCTCGACCGGACGAGCTTTCAAATGCGGCTCGCGGCGGCGGACGTGATCTATCTGGGCGAACAGCACGGCAACCGCTACCATCACGCCGCCCAGCTTCGCATCGTCACCGACCTCGTCGCGAGCGGGCGCAAACCCGCGATCGGCTTCGAGGTCGTGAGCCTGACGCAGACGAGCGACCTGATGAACTACGTTTTCGCGCCGGCGTCCGACGACGCCGAAGCGCCTGCGCGCCGCTTGCGTACCGAGCTGGAGTGGGCGGCTGACGGCGAGCAGTGGCGCGACTACGGGCCGCTGCTAGAGTTCGCACGGGCAAACAAGCTGCGTGTCGCCGGTATCGATCTGACGCGCGGCCTGCGTCGGCGCATCAGCCGCGTCGGCACGCAGGGGCTGACTGAGGTCGAGCGAGATCAGCTGTACGACACCGGGTTCACCGATGCGGCCTATCGCGAATTCATGCAGGGACGGCTCGACGAGGCGCACTGCGGCTTCGCTCCGCCCGCGCTGCTTGATCGCCTTTACGAAACCTGGCTTACGCGCAACGACGCGATGATGACAGTCATCACGACACTCGCCGCCGAGCGGCCGGGCGAGCCGGTCGTCGTGATCGTCGGCGGCGGGCACGTCGCACACGATATGGGAGTCTTCGAACGGGTCGCGCACCGCGCGCCCCACTTGCGCCAGCTCAACATCGGCTTCCGCGGCGAGCAGGCCGGGGTGAGCGTTCCGGAACTCTTCGCACCCGTCGAGGTAGCGGGACGGCGGTTTGGGCCGATACACGAAATCATCTGGCTCACGCCGTCCGCACCGGGCGGGGCAGGGGCATCCCCGTGCGCCGGGCTCGAGGAGCACATGAAGAAGATGGGGAAGTAAAGGCGCCGGTTCTGCCGGCGCTACGCGCCATCATCCGCAGTCGAGGGAGAACCGGGAGTGCGGGGCGCCGGTGTCGCCAGCGCCATCCGATCGTCGCCCCGCCGAGGCGGAACCGAGGCGCCGGGGATTGAAGAGCGCCGACTTCGTCGGCGCCCCCAACGGCAGTCAGCCTTGGCCGGCCCGCAATTCCCGAGCGCCCATCTTGGCCGCTACCGGAGCAGGTGCGGCCGGAACGGGTGTCAGCGGAACCGACGGCGCCGCGGGCGCGGGTACGACGACGGGCGGGCGCTCCGGCATGTAGGAGGCGACCTGGCACGCGATCGCCGCGACATAGGGAATGCATTGCAGCGCCAGGATGCCCACCCATAGCTGTGCTTCGAGGTCGTTCGCGCCGCGCAGCCAGACGAGGACGACCGAGGCGAGGATCAGTGCGAAGAGCAGCCCGATTTCCTCGCGGATCGGCGAGAAGAACGCGAGCGTCCCCTTGTCCTTCCAGCCTTTCGGCGTGCGGACGAACTCGCCGCGTTTCTTGATCAGGCCGGCGAAGACGCCCCTCGCGATCGCGTGCGCCAGTCCGACCGAGAGCACCGATGCGCCGAGAATGTCCTTCCACGGCGCGTCCATCGTCCGGCGGTAGAGGATCGGCCCGAGACCGCCCTTGAATGCCATGAACACGAGGATCGGCAGCGCGAGCGCCGACACCGGCAACCCGAACTCCTTGGGCATGTAGAGCATGCCGATCGTCCATGCGAGGCTCGCGAACACGAACACGAGCTGCAGCGCGTCCCCGAGCCAAGCGAACCATCCGGTGAGGAAGTGGTAGCGCTGCGCGATGTTGAGCCGGCTCGGGCCGAGCATCGCGGGTAGGTGGTGCTTGAGAATCTGCATCGCGCCGAAGGCCCAGCGGAAGCGCTGGCTCTTGATCGCCGGGAAGTCGGCCGGCGTGAGCCCGCGCCCGAGGATGTGGTCGACGTAACGCGTGTCGTAGCCCTTTTCGATCAGGCGCAGGCCGAGTTCGGTGTCCTCGCAGATGCACCATTCTGACCAGCCGCCGACCTCTTCGAGCGCGATCCGACGCACGAGCGTCATCGTTCCATGCTGGATCAGCGCGTTGCGCTCGTTGCGGTGGTGCATGCCGATGCGGAAGAAGCCGTCGAACTCCCAGTTGCACATGCGGCGGAACGGCTGCGTCTCCCAGTCGCGGTGCGCTTGCGGTGCCTGCACGACGGCGACGTCGGCAGCGTCGAAGTGCGGGATCAGGCAAGACAGCCAGTCCGGCGACACGACGTAATCCGCGTCGACGACGCCGACGACTTCGGCTCGCGGATCGGTCTGCTTGAGGCCGAAGTTGAGCGCACCCGCCTTGAAGCCGGGCCAGTTGTCGAGATGGAAGAAGCGAAAGCGTGGCCCGAGTTCGGCGCAGCGCTTCTCGAGCGGCTTCCACAAGGCCTCGTCCTTCGTGTTGTTGTCGAGAACGAGAACTTCGAAGTTGCCGTAGTTCATTGCCGCGAGGCTGTCGATCGTCGCGATCACCATGTCGGGCGGCTCGTTGCAGCACGCAAGGTGGATCGATACGAAGGGCTCGCGTTCGACCGGGTGCGGCGCAAGCGGCAGGAAGCGCCGCTGCCAGCGGCGTTTGAACAGCACTTCGCCGAACTCGAAGCCGTGTGATAGCAGCACCGCGATCGTCAGGATCGTCGCGCCGATCAGCATGACGAGGCCGATCAGGTCGCGTTGGGTGAGGTAGTAGTCCGCCGGCACGTTCAGACCGATGACGAGCGTCACGGCACAGGCTTGGATCAACGAGGCGAGCCACAGGCGGCCGAGGACATTCCAGTCGCGCAGCAGGAAGCAGATCAGGAACATCGGAAGGAAGGCGATCATCGCCGCCATCTCGGCCTTCTCATGCCAGCGGATGTCTTTCACGACGAGGCCGTCGAGCGGGTATTTCGCCTCGCGCTCGGCGTTGTACATGCCCCAGTACGCGCCGGCCCATCCTTCGACTTCGATCTTCCACGGCTGGTCGATCGCTTCCATCAGGAAATAATCGAGGTCGGCGGTGCGCGGGTGCGCGAGGAACTCGCGAATGAACCGGGCCTGGTTCTCCGCGGACGGGACCGAACTCGTGTCCGCGCCGTCGAGGCTGTTCAGCGTCGGACCACGGCTCGGCCAGCCGATTTCGCCGATGACGATCTTCTTCCTCGGGAAGGTCTTCACGAGTTCGTCGTAGCGCATCAGCGCATAGTCGACCGCGGACTCGACCGGAACCCCTTCGTGGTACGGAAGGAGGTGCACGTTGATGTAGTCGGCGTTCTTCGCGAGCTCCGGATTCTTGAGCCAGACGTGCCACGGCTCCGCCGTCGAAACCGGAACCTTGAGCCGCTTCAGCGCCTTGCGCACGCTCGCGAGATACGCGGACAGTTCCTTGACCGAAAGGTCGCCGCGCAACACTGCTTCGTTGCCGACCACGACGCGGTCGATGTTCCGGTATTTGTGCACCGCTTCGATCAGCGCTTCGATCTCGCGCTCGTTCGCGGCGAGGTCGGGCGACAACCAGGCGCCGGCCGTCACGCGCAGTTTGCGCTCGGCCGCGAGCGGGATGACCGCCGGGTTCTCGGTGATGCCATAGGTCCGCACGCGCTCGGTGGACTGCGCGAGCAGATCGAGGTCGGACCCGATCTGCGCTTCGGTGGGATACGTCCCCTTCAGGGGACTCTGGTCACGCTGGAAGGGGCTGTACGCGAAGCCGTGGATGCTGTTGCCGGCGCCGACGAATTCGGCGCCGCGGTTCCAGCGTTCGGCGATGTAGTACTGGGTGGCGGCGACGAGGCCGGCGAGAATGAGCGCTACGAACAGACGGTAAATCAGCGAAGCAGCAGTTTTCATCAATGATCCGGGTGCCTTCAGGGCAGGAGAAGCTGCACGGCGTGGCGGAGGTGCTTCGAGCGGCGGCGTGGTGCAGCGCGGGGCTCATGCAGAGCCGACCTTGTGACACAATTCGGCCTACCCGGAACACGTTACGTGCGGCGCGAAGTTTATTCGTTTTTTCAGTTGCTTAGCAACGGGCCACAGGTGCAATTTGCAACAGGACGTAGGTAGTAGGTCGGGTGCTTGATTTGAAAGGGAAAAGAACAATGGTTCGAAAGTATTTGCACACACATTGCACCCCGGGAGAGATCGCTGTGGTTGGCGTCGCAGTGCTCGCGGCGGCGCTCCTGCTGCGCTACGCCGCCCTCGAAGCAGGGGTGTTTCCGCTCGACTGCGCGGGCGCCGCTGCGGATGGAATCGGCGGTTTGTGCGCGGCGAAATGGCTCCTGGTGCAGTCGTTCCTGCACCAGCGGCTCGGCTGGCTGAGCTTCGTTCTGGGGCTCGCCGCGTTCGCGACCCGGCGGAGGGGGCTCGCATGGGCAGGCTGGGGCAGCGGGATCGCCGGGCTCGTCCTGTACAGCTTCGATCCCGCGGCGATCGGGGCCTTGCTGTCACTGCTCGTCCTCGCGCGCGCCGCGTCTCAGCGTCGGCGCGGCGAGGAGCAGCCCGGTGAGGAGCCACGCGATGGCCTCGGGGTTGGCGGGCTCGGGTAGCCAGCGGCCGACGACGCAGATCGCGATGACCGCCGCGCAAACCCGCTCCTCGACTCCGTGCCGGCTCGGGCGGAACCACCCGACGCTCCCGAACACGAGCGCCGGAATGAGAAACAGCAAAGTCGGAAAGTCGCGATAGCGCGGGTCTGCGAACAGCAGCAGCGCCGCGATCGCGGCGGCAAACAGCAGTACGGCACGCAACAATCCGAGGTAGCCCGACGCGCCGAGACCGGCAGCACCGCCTTTGCGAAAAGCTCTCCACGCCGCAGCGCCGGACCCGATGCCCGACTCCGTCGCCCCTCCGATCAGCACCAGCGGAGCGAGCAGGCCGACGACGAATACCGTGCCGAGCAGCATCCATTCACCCGCGTCGCGGTAGGCGAGGGCGGCGTGCTCCCAGTGCAGTACGGCCACGAGTCCGGCGACCATGCCGATCACCGCAGCCGCAGCCAGTCGCCCGGGGGACCGCTCCCCGCGCCGCACGACGAGTGGCAGACCGACGCAAAGCAGGGCGCCGAGCGCGGCAGCCATTGCGGGCACACCGGCGTCCTTGCGTTCGGCGACGGGCCCGGCGAGCGGGAATTTCGGCTTCAGATCGACATCGAGCACGCCCCAGTAGCCGCCGACCGTCCCCTCGAGGCGCCGCTTCCACGGCTGATCGATCGCCTCGATCAGGTTGTAGTCCCAGCCCTCGTCATGGGCCCGGTGCACGAACTCGCGGATGTAGCGCGCCTGATTGACCTGTGACGGTGCCGACGCTTCGCGCTGGCGTCCGGCGCTCGGCCAGCCCGTCTCACCGATCATCACCGGTTTGTCGAAGTGCGTGCGCACCTCCTCGAAGACCGTCGCGACATGGGAGAGCGCGGTGTCGACGGAGACCGGGTTGTCTTCCCAGAAGGGCAGGATGTGCACGGTGACCCGATCGACCGCGCGCGCGAGGCTCTCGTGCTTGAGCCAGAACTCCCAGACATCGGCGTAGGTGATGGGAACCTTCGTGCGCGCCTTCGCGTACTCGATAAGTTCGCTCAACTCGTCCTCGCTCCGCTCGCGGCGCAGCATCACTTCGTTGCCGACGATCAGCATCCGCACGACGTCGGCGTTGTCGTTCGCGATGGCGATCGCGCGGTCGAGTTCCCGCGCGTTCCGCTGGCGGTCGAACCCGATCCACGCGCCGAGCAGCACTTTCAACCCGACCTCGCGCGCCACCTCCGGCACCTGGTCGAGCCCTTGATCGACGGAGTACAGCCGCACGCACTCGGTCATCCGTGCCAGCGCCGTGAGGTCGTCGACGATCTGTTCGCGCGAGATCATCAGGGTCTCGTCGAACGGTGTTTGTCCCGGCTTCCGGTACGGCGCGTAGGACACGCATTTCAGCCGTTCGCCTTCGGCGAGCTGCAGGTCGTGCATTGCGACGGGCCGCAATTGCCACGCGAGGAAGAGGCCGAGGCAGGCGAGCACGACGACGTGGACGAAGAGCAGCGCGCGCCAGGGGGCGGCGGCCGCGCGCGACGGGCGGGAGTCGGGCATGTAGAAGTCGGGGGGTTTTTGCCGATGGATATGAAAAAGCCACGCCCGGGGGCGTGGCTTCCGAACGAAGCGCGGGGATTTTAGCTCGCGTATTCGGCCATGGGTACGCAGGCGCAGAAAAGATTGCGGTCCCCATACACGTCGTCGATGCGATTGACGCTCGGCCAGAACTTGTTTTCGGCCACCCACGGCAGCGGGAAGGCGGCCTGCTCGCGTGAATAGGGCCGGTTCCACTCCTGATCGCCTCCGATGAAATCAGCCTGCGTATGCGGCGCGTTCTTCAGCGGATTGTCGTCGGCCGGCCACGCGCCCGTCTCGATTTCGCGGATCTCGTTGCGGATCGAGATCATCGCTTCGATGAAGCGGTCGAGTTCCCCCAGATCCTCGGACTCGGTCGGCTCGACCATGATCGTGCCGGCGACCGGGAAGGACATGGTCGGCGCGTGGAAGCCGTAGTCCATCAGCCGCTTCGCGATGTCGACCTCGCTGATGCCGGTCGCGGCCTTGATCGGGCGGATATCGAGGATGCACTCGTGCGCGACGCGGCCCTTGGAGCCGGTGTAGACCACCGGGTAGTGCGGGGCGAGGCGGTTGGCGACGTAGTTGGCGTTGAGGATCGCGACTTCGGTCGCACGCCTGAGGCCGGTGGCGCCCATCATCGCGATATACATCCACGAGATCGGCAGGATGCTCGCCGAGCCGAACGGCGCCGCGCTCACCGCTCCCTGACCCTTGTTCGGTCGCCCGTCGCCGCCGGTCGGCGCGACCGCGTGGTCGGCCATGAACGGCGCGAGATGCGCGGCGAGGCCGATCGGTCCCATGCCCGGTCCGCCGCCGCCGTGCGGGATGCAGAAGGTCTTGTGCAGGTTCATGTGGCTGACGTCGGCGCCGATCGTCGCCGGGGACGTCAGTCCGACCTGCGCGTTGAGGTTCGCGCCGTCCATGTAGACCTGACCGCCGTGGCGATGCACCGCGGCGCAGATTTCGCGGATCGCTTCTTCGAACACGCCGTGCGTCGAGGGATAGGTGATCATCAGCGCCGCCAGGCGGTCCGCGTATTGCGCGGCCTTTGCCTCGAGATCGGCGAGCTCGACGTTGCCGCTGTCGTCGCAGCCGACCACGACGACCTCCATGCCGCACATCTGCGCGGTCGCCGGGTTCGTCCCGTGGGCGGATTTCGGGATCAGGCAGACGTTGCGGTGCGTGTCGCCGCGGCTGTCGTGATAGCGACGGATGGCGACCAGACCCGCGTATTCGCCCTGAGCACCCGAGTTCGGCTGCATCGAGATCGCCGGGAAACCGGTCACCGCCTTCAGGTAACCGGCGAGCCCGTCGATCATCTCCAGGTAGCCCTGCGCCTGCTCGCGCGGCGCGAACGGGTGAAGGTTCGCGAATTCGGGCCAGGTGATCGGGATCATCTCGCTCGTCGCGTTGAGCTTCATCGTGCAGGAGCCGAGCGAGATCATCGAATGGTCGAGCGCGAGGTCGCGATTCTGCAGCTTCTTCAGGTAGCGCAGCATCTCGTGTTCGGTGTGGTGCGTGTTGAACACCGGATGCGCGAGGATCGCGTCGTCGCGCAGGAGCGCCGACGGAATCGCGCCGCCGGCGTCCGTGACGCGCGCGTCGAGCGCGACGACATCGGTGCTCGCGCCTAAGAGCGACAGCAGCCGCGCGACATCGTCGGCGGTCGTCGTCTCATCGACCGACAGACCGAGAACCGTCGGGGTCGCATGCCGCAGGTTGTAGCCCGCCGCTTCGCTTGCCGCGAGCAGATCCGCGGTCCGCCCGCCGGTCTCGACCTGCACGGTGTCGAAGAACGCGTTCGAGAGGACGCGGAATCCGGCGCTCCGCAGCCCTTCGGCGAGAATCGCCGCCAGGCGGTGGATGCGCGCGGCGATCGTGCGCAGGCCACCCGGACCGTGATACACGGCGTAGAAACCGGCCATGTTCGCGAGCAGCACCTGCGAGGTGCAGATGTTGGAATTGGCCTTCTCGCGCCGGATGTGCTGCTCGCGCGTCTGCAGCGTCATGCGCAGTGCGGTCTTGCCCCGCGTGTCCTTCGAAACGCCGATGATGCGTCCGGGCATCGAGCGCACGTTCGCTTCGCGCGTCGCGAAGAACGCCGCGTGCGGGCCGCCGAAGCCCATCGGCACTCCGAAACGCTGCGCGGAGCCGAGCGCGATGTCCGCGCCCATTGCGCCGGGCGACTTCAGCAGCACCAGCGCCATCAGGTCGGACGCGACCGCGACGACGGCGCCCTTCGCCTTCAGCGCGGCAACCGTGTCGCTCAGGTCGACGATTTCGCCGCGCGCGTTCGGATACTGCAGCAGTGCGCCGAAACAGTCATGCGCGCCCGCTTCCGTCGCGGGCCCGAACTTCAGCTCGAAGCCGAAGAAACCGGCGCGCGTGCGCACTACGTCGACCGTCTGCGGAAAGCTCGCTTCGTCGACATAGAACACGTTCGACTTCGACTTGCTGACGCGCCGCGCCATCGTCATCGCCTCGGCTCCCGCGGTCGCCTCGTCGAGCAGCGACGCGTTCGCGAGCTCGAGCCCGGTGAGATCGATGATCGTCTGCTGGAAGTTCAGCAGGGCTTCGAGCCGGCCTTGCGAGATCTCTGCCTGGTAGGGCGTGTACGCGGTGTACCAGCCGGGATTTTCGAGGACATTGCGGAGGATCACCGCCGGCGTCAGCGTGCCGTAATAGCCCATGCCGATCAGCGACTTCTTCACGACGTTCTTCGCCGCGATCGCTCGCAGGTCGGCCAGTGCTTCGTGCTCCGGCTTCGGGCCGGCGAGCGGCAGCGGTGCTGCGAGACGGATCGACGGCGGCACCGTCTGATCGATCAGCGCGTCGAGATCGGGCGCTCCGACCGCGGCGAGCATTGTCGCGATCTCGTTCGCGTTCGGGCCGATGTGTCGGCCGATGAAGGCGTCGCGCTGTTCGAGCTGCGCGAGCGGAGCGGTGAGGTGCGAGGGGAGGGATGTGTTCGGCATGAGGCGTGGCTCGTCAGGGATTTTCCGGACCGGTGTCACCGGCCCCGGGAGAAATGAGATCGGGCCGTCAGGCGTTCGCGATCTCGGCCTGATAACCGTCGGCGTCGAGCAGCGCCGAGAGGTCGGCCCCGCTGTCGGGCTTGAGCTTGAACAGCCAGGCGGAATATGCGTCGGCGTTGACGGTTTCCGGCGCGTCGGCCGCCGCCTGGTTCGACTCGACCACTTCGCCGGCGACCGGGGCGTAGATGTCGGAGGCGGCCTTGACCGACTCGATCACCGCGCACGCTTCGCCCGCGGAGAGGCGTCGGCCGGCTTCGGGCAGTTCGAGGAAGACGACGTCGCCGAGCGCTTCCTGTGCGTGGTCGGTGACGCCGATCGTGAGCGTGCCGTCGGCTTCGACGCGAATCCATTCGTGGGACTTGGTGTATTTCAGCTGGGAGGGAACGTTGCTCATGGTTGACTCCGGAAGTTGGGTGAGCCGCTGGCGATCATGCCCGCGGCTGGTAAGGCTGCTTTCGAAAAGAAACGTGAGTGCGTGTCGAAGGGGCGCGGTGGGGATGCGAAAAGGATGTCGCAGGCGGGGTGTCGGGTGTCGCAGGCGCGGTGTCGCAGGCGGTCCGGCGCGCCCGACGCTCAGACGAGCGCCTTGCCGTTGCGCACGAACGGCAGCTTCACCGTGCGCGCTTTCAGCCGTCGGCCACGGATGTCGACCTCGACGGTCGCACCTGCTTCGACGCCGCGCGGCAGTCGCGCGAACGCGATCGATTTCTCGAGCGACGGTGAGAAGCTGCCGCTCGTCGTTTCGCCTTCGCCTTGCGCGGTGAAGACCGACATGTGCGCGCGCAGCACGCCCTTGTCCTCGAGGATCAGGCCGAGAACCGTGCGAGTGCCAGGCTTTGCGACGAGGGCGGCGCGGCCGACGAAGTCGCGCGCTTCGTCCTTCATATCGACGGTCCAGGCGAGGCCGGCATCGAGCGGCGAGACATCGTCGTCCATGTCCTGCCCGTAGAGATTCATCCCCGCTTCGAGGCGCAGCGTGTCGCGCGCGCCGAGGCCGCAAGGCACGACGCCGGCGGCAACGAGCGCGTTCCAGATCGCTTCGGCACGGTTCGCCGCCAGCGCGATCTCGAAGCCGTCCTCGCCGGTGTAGCCGGTGCGTGCGACCAGCAGGTCATCGACGGCGACGGCCGAGAAGGGTTTCAGGTTTTCGCTCGCCGCGCGGATCTGCGGGAGCGCCGCCCACGTCTTTTCACGCGCGTTCGGCCCCTGGATGGCAATCATCGCGAGATCGCGTCGCGCTTCGAGCGTGACATTCGCCGCTGTCGCGGCGATCCGCTGGCGCATCCACGCGACGTCCTTTTCGGCGGTGCCGGCGTTGACGACGATGCGGAATGAAGTCGGGGAAAAGTAGTAGACGATCAGGTCGTCGATGACGCCGCCGTTCGGATTCAACATGCAGCTGTATAGCGCCTTGCCGGGTTCCTTCAGCTTCGCGGCGTCGTTCGCGAGAAGACCGCGCAGCCACGTCGTCGCATCCGGCCCTTCGAGGTCGAGCGCCAGCATGTGGGAGACGTCGAACATGCCCGCGTCCCGGCGAACGGCGTGATGTTCCTCGATCTGCGAACCGTAGTTGACCGGCATGTCCCAGCCGGCGAAGTCCACCATGCGGGCGCCGGCGGCGACGTGGATGGCGTGGAGAGGGGTTTGTCTGGACACGGGATGTACCTCGGGACGGATTTTCAGGCTGCGAAGGGTTGTAAAACAGGACGGGGCGAGGCCCGTCCAAGCGAGCGTCGCCCCATCTGTCCCTTGTACCTGAGAGATTCCGACATGCGCCGGGTGCCCCTTCGGTGGATGCCGAAGCCCGCGGAAGATTTCACCGCGCGCCGCATCGCTCTCCAGATTTTCATTCCGTCGGCGGTCCTTTTGCCTGAGCGATTCCGGGGGATTACGCCTTCGGCGACTCTCTGGGAGAGTGCTCTCCCGCGCGACGGGCGGACGATAGCACCGCCTGCCCTCCCGTGGCAACGGCGGGAGCGCCCGGTTTGTTACCATCGCGGATCCTCCCGGTCTTCCTACTGTCCTAGAATGCGAACCCATCCCGCCGTATCGATGCCATGAACGCTGACCTTCATTGCCATTCCACCGTTTCCGACGGCTGGCTCGCGCCCGCCGACGTCGTCAGGCGGGCCGCCGCGAATGGGGTGACGCACCTCGCGCTGACCGACCACGACGAAGTCGCCGGCCTGGACGAGGCGCTCGCGGTCGCGCGCGAGGTTGGCATCACGCTCGTGCCGGGCGTCGAGATCTCGGTGTCGTTCCGCGGCGAGACGGTGCATGTGGTCGGACTGGGTATCGATCACCGCAACCCGGAGCTGCTCGCCGGGCTCGCGCAGGTGCGTCGGGGGCGCGACAAACGCGCCACACGCATCGGCGAAGCGCTCGAAGCGGCCGGCATTCGCGACGCCCTCGCCGGTGCGCGACGTTTCGCACGCAATCCCGAACTCGTCAGTCGCGCGCATTTCGCGCGCCATCTCGTCGCGAGCGGGGTGATGCCGGACGTGAATACGGTTTTCCGTCACTACCTTGCGCACGGCAAGCCCGGCTACGTTGCGCACGAATGGGCGCGGCTCGAGGACGCGGTGGGCTGGATCCACGCCGCGGGCGGCGTCGCAGTGATCGCCCATCCCGGGCGCTACCGCTTCTCCGATGCCGACCTCGGTGCGCTCTTCGATGCGTTTGCCGCGTGCGGGGGCGAAGCGGTCGAGGTCGTCTCGGGGGCGCACTCGCAAGCCGAGGCCCAGAAGTTCGCGAGCCTCGCGCGGCGACGCGGGCTGCTCGCGTCGCGAGCGTCGGACTTCCACGGCGAGGGCGAAAGCCCCGTGGATCTCGGTTGTTGCGAACCCCTGCCGCCCGATCTGTTGCCCGTGTGGTCGCGGTTCGTTTGATTTTATGCAGTTCAGCCTTGAAAAAGCAGGCAAGAAAAAATGGCCCAGTTCTTTTCGCTCCATCCCGAGCATCCCCAGCCGCGGCTGATTCGACAAGCCGCGGAGATCATGCGCGGCGGCGGTCTGGTCGTGTTTCCCACCGACTCGGCGTATGCGCTCGGCGGACTGACCGGCGACGCCGATCTGCTGCAGCGGATCCGCCGGCTTCGCGCCGTCGACGAGCGCCACCATTTCACGCTGATGTGTCGCGACCTGTCCGAGATCGCGACCTTCGCGCGAGTCGACAACACCCAGTACCGCCTGCTCAAGGCGACCACGCCCGGTCCGTACACCTTCATCCTCGAAGGCACGCGGGAGCTGCCGCGACGGGTGCTGCACCCGAAACGGAAAACCATCGGGCTGCGCGTGCCCGACCATCCGGTCGTCGCCGCGCTGCTCGCGGAGCTCGACGAGCCGATCCTGACTTCGACCTTGTTGTTGCCCGGCGAGGACCACCCGCTGACCGACGCGGAGAACATCCGCGAGCGGATCGGCAAGCAGGTCGATCTCGTGATCGAGGCCGGCTTCTGCGGACCCGAAGCGACCACGGTCATCGACCTGACGTCGGGGACCCCTACGCTCGTGCGCGCCGGGCGCGGCGACCTCGCGCCGTTCGGACTCGAGGAATAGGGCTGGGTGTATCGGGGTCTCGGCGGCCTGCCTTCGCGAAATGCGGGCGTTTCACGGCGGCCGTAGATGCCGGCGATTGCCGCCGTATCAGAGGATTTCGGGCGATCTTCCTGCCACGTGGGCGGCGGTCGCGGTGCGGGCCCGCGTGCGCCGCAGCCGGCCGTGACGGGGTGCGCGCGCCGCTCTGCTAGAATGCGCCGTTTTACGCCGTGACCTCATGGAATCGCTGATCTCGACAATCGCCATCTGGGCGCTGCCGGTGCTGCTTGCCATCACGCTGCACGAAGCTGCGCATGGCTATGTCGCGCGCCACTTCGGCGATCCGACCGCGCATCAGGCCGGGAGAATCACGCTCAACCCGTTCAAGCACATCGACCTGGTCGGCACGATCCTCGTGCCCGGGGCGATCCTTACGCTGAGCACACTGTTCGGCGGGGCAGGGGTGCTGTTCGGCTGGGCGAAGCCGGTGCCGGTGGATTTCGGTCGTCTGCGCAACCCGAAGGCCGACATGCTGTGGGTCGCCGCCGCAGGGCCGTTCATGAACTTCCTCATGGCGCTCGCGTGGGGCGTGCTGTTCAAGATCGCGGCGAGCAACCCGGGCGGCATTTACACGATCCCGATGATGAAAATGGCCGACGCCGGCATGCAGATCAATGCCGTGCTCATGCTGCTGAACCTGCTGCCGATTCCGCCGCTCGACGGGGGCCGGATCGCGGTCAGCCTGCTGCCGCACCGGCTGGCGTGGAAGTTCGCGCGGCTCGAACCGTATGGTTTCCCGATTCTTCTCGTGCTGCTCTTCACCGGCATTCTCGGGGAAGTCCTGTGGCCGATGATGGCTGTTTTCCGTGTTCTTCTCGCGACCCTTCTTGGATTCTGACCAGCGACCATGTACGCAGAACGTGTTCTTTCCGGCATGCGCCCCACCGGGCGCCTCCACCTCGGCCACTATCACGGCGTCCTCAAGAACTGGGTGAAGCTGCAGGAAGAGTATCCCTGCCTGTTCTTCGTCGCCGATTGGCATGCGCTGACCACCGCGTACGACAGCCCCCAGGTGATCGCCGAGAGCGTCTGGGACATGCTCGTCGACTGGCTGGCCGCCGGTGTCGACCCGCAGAAGGCGACGTTTTTCATCCAGTCGCGGGTGCCGGCGCACGCCGAACTGCACCTGCTGATGTCGATGTTCTGCCCGCTCAGCTGGCTCGAACGCGTACCGACGTACAAGGACCAGCAGGAAAAGCTCGCGCATAAGGATCTGTCGACGTACGGCTTCCTCGGCTATCCGCTGCTGATGTCGGCCGACATTCTTCTGTACCGCGCGGACAAGGTGCCGGTCGGCGAGGACCAGCTTCCGCACGTCGAGTTCACCCGCGAGGCCGCGCGCCGCTTCAATCACCTCTATGGCCGTGAACCCGGCTTCGAGGACAAGGCGAAGGAGGCGATGAAGAAGCTTGGCAGCAAGGGCGCGCGGCTGTTCGACGAACTGCGCACCCGCTTCCAGCAGGACGGCGACGACGAAGCGCGCGATCAGGGGAAGCTGCTGATCGACGACGCGAAGAGCCTCGGCCACGTCGACCGCGAGCGGCTGCACGGCTATCTCGAAGGCACCGGCAAGATGATCCTCGTCGAGCCTGGCGCGCTGCTGACGGAGGCGGCGCGCATGCCCGGCCTCGACGGTCAGAAGATGTCGAAGAGCTACGGCAACACGATTTACCTGCGCGAGGACGCCGACTCGATCACGAAGAAGATCCGCACGATGCAGACCGATCCGGCCCGGGTGCGGCGCACTGATCCGGGCGACCCGGACAAGTGCCCGGTGTGGCAATTCCACCTGATCTACTCCGATGACGGCGTGCGTGCGTGGGTGCAGGAAGGCTGCCGCAGCGCCAGCATCGGCTGTCTCGAATGCAAGCAGCCGGTGATCGATGCGGTGCTGAAGGAGCAGGCCGAGATGCGCGAGCGCGCGCAGCCCTACGTGGAAGATCCGTCGCTGCTGCGTCGGATCATGGCCGAGGGCTGCGAGCGCGCGAGCGTGCTGGCGGAGGAGACGATGCGCGATGTGCGCGAGGCGATGGGCCTTTCGTATTCCTGAGCCGTCCCGACCCGTCGCGACGGAGCGGCGCGAGCCGGTCACGGTCGCTTCGGCGCAACGGCGCTCTGCCGGGTTCTCGCTGTCCTTGCAATGAATCTGCCGCTCGCACTCGCCCCCGAGGAGACGCTCGCCCAGAGCGAGGCTGTCGCACGCCTGTACGGCGAGCCGCTGCTCGAGCTGCCGAAGGACCTCTACATCCCGCCCGACGCGCTGGAGGTTTTTCTCGAAGCGTTCGAGGGGCCGCTCGACCTGCTGCTGTACCTGATCCGCAAGTCGAACCTCAACGTCCTCGACATCGCGATGGCGCCGCTCACCGCGCAATATCTCGTCTATGTCGAGGCGATGCGCCGGCACAATCTCGAGCTTGCCGCGGACTATCTGCTGATGGCCGCGACGCTGCTGGAGATCAAGTCTCGGATGCTGCTGCCGCGCCCGCCCCGCGAAGGCGACGACGAGAACGCCGACCCGCGCGCGGAACTCGTGCGCCGGCTGCTCGAGTACGAACAGATGAAGATGGCCGCGGCACGGATGGACGTGCTGCCGCGAGCCGAACGCGATTACGAATGGGTGAGCGTCTTCGTCGCCGAGAAGGTCGTCGAGCGGCAACCCGACGTCACGCTGCACGACCTCCAGTTCGCGTGGCTGAAGATGATGAAGAAGGCGCGTCTCACCCAGCATCATCATGTGAAGCGCGAAGAGCTTTCGGTGCGCGAACACATGACCGCGATCCTGAGAAAGCTCGCGGACGGCACGTTTGTCGCGTTCGAGACGCTGTTCGAGCCGTCGGCCGGGCCGGCGTCGCTCGTAGTCGGTTTTCTCGCGGTACTCGAACTCGTGAAGGAAAAGCTCGTGCAGGTCGCGCAGAATGAACCCTTCGCACCGATCTACGTGAAACTGACCGATGCAACCGACGACGCCTGAAGACTTCAAACGCGTCGTCGAAGCCGCGTTGTTGGCGGCGTCCGCGCCGCTCGCCGTCGCCGACTTGCGGCAGCTCTTCGAGAATGACCCGGGCGGCGAGTTCATCCGCCGCGTGCTCGACGAGTTGCGCGGCGACTGGGCCGGGCGGGGCGTCGAATTGGTGCAACTCGCGTCGGGCTGGCGCTTCCAGACGCGACCGGAATATCAGGTCTTCCTCGATCGCCTGAAGCAGGAGAGGCCGCCGAAGTACTCGCGCGCAGTCCTCGAAACGCTCGCGATCATCGCCTATCGCCAACCCGTCACGCGCGGCGATATCGAGGATATCCGCGGCGTCGCGGTGTCGCCGAACGTGCTGAAAACGCTCGAATCGCGGGGCTGGGTCGACATCGTTGGCCATCGCGACACGCCGGGCCGGCCCGCACTCTTCGCAACGACGCGGCGCTTCCTCGACGACCTGGGCCTGCGCACGCTGACCGAATTGCCGGCGCTAACCGAAATAGAAAGGATCATGGATCTTGTCGACACCAAAGAAATCGAAGCGCCCGCTGCGGCCGCCAACGAAGAAGAAAACTGAACCGGCTGGGCACCGGCCCGAGCGTCCGCCGCTGCGCGCAGATGCGGCGTTCGGCGAAGCCGACGGACGCGGCGGTCTCGCTCGTCCCGCACGGGCACCGGCCGCGCCGTCGAGAGGCCGCCGCGCAGTCTCGCAGGGAACGGAGCAAGCCGAGCCCGAGCGCCTGCAGAAAGTGCTCGCGCAGGCGGGGATCGGCTCGCGCCGCGAGATCGAGGAATGGATCGTCGCGGGGCGGATCTCGGTCAATGGCGAGCCCGCTGTCCTCGGCCAGAAGGTCGGCCCGGGCGACCGGGTCAAGTGCAACGATAAGCTCGTTCAGCTGCGATTCGCGACGCGGACGCCGCGCGTGCTGATGTATCACAAGCCCGAAGGCGAAATCGTCTCGCGCGAAGATCCCGAAGGCCGGCCGACCGTGTTCGAGCGGCTGCCCATCCTGCGCAAAGGCCGGTGGATTGCTGTCGGTCGCCTCGATTTCAACACCTCGGGCCTGCTGCTCTTTACCAACGACGGCACGGTGGCGAACCGGCTGATGCACCCGCGCTACGAACTCGAGCGTGAATATGCGGTGCGCCTGCTCGGACAACTCACGGACGAGCAGGTCGAGTCGCTCAAGGCGGGCGTCCAGCTCGAAGACGGTCTCGCGCGCTTCACGACGCTGTCCGACCAGGGCGGCGAGGGGGTCAATCACTGGTACAAGGTGACGCTGTCGGAGGGCCGGAACCGCGAGGTGCGGCGGATGTTCGAGGCGGTCGGTCTCACCGTCAGCCGCTTGATGAGGGTGCGCTACGGACCGGTGTCCTTGCCATCGCGCCTCAAGCGCGGGATGTGGATGGAGATGGCGGAATCCGAAGTGTGCGAACTGGCCGGTTTGCCGAAACCGCAGGGGCAGGCCTCGCGCCCGGGCGAGCGGGAGCGGAAAGTGCGCGTCCATCGCACCACGCCGCGCGGGCGCGAGCCGGGGAAGTGAACGCCTGGCGGCAATAGGTTGCCGGACGGTGTGGTCCGAACGTCCGGCCCGACTCTCGCGCAGCGCTTATCGTTCTCGCGGGGATGCGATGCAACCCGCTTCGCCCCGCAGCTCTCGATCGTGAATTGCCTGTTATCCGGCGACCAGTTATAATTTCAAGGCTTTGGTAGGACAGATTCCGCGTCCTCCAGTTTCGGTTGGAATCAACAGGGATGGGCGTTATGCCCATTTTTTATTTGTGGACGTGAAAATGAACGTCGAAGGTCTGGTCGAGCAGGTCGTCAGCGGACTCGGCTTCGAGTTGGTCGATTTCGAGACATCCCCGAAGGGGAGGCTGATGCGCGTTTTCATCGACATCGAGCGGGGCGTCACGGTTGATGACTGCGCGACCGTCAGCAACCAGCTGACCCGTGTGTTCGAGGTCGAAAACGTCGATTACGACCGCCTCGAAGTTTCGTCTCCCGGCCTGGATCGGCCGCTGAAGAAGCTGTCGGACTTCGAACGTTTCACCGGAAGCGACGTGCAGGTGCGGTTGCGCATGCCGATCGGCAATCAACGGAATTTTGCCGGCGTGCTCGAGGGAGTGGTCGACGGTCAGGTGCGGTTGCGCGCCGAGAAAGGCGAGGTCGCCTTTCCCTTCGACGAGATCGAGAAAGCACGCCTGGTACCCAAGTTTTGAGCTTTCGGATGTGGAGGTTTTGATTAATGAGCCGCGAAATATTGCTGCTTGTAGATGCGCTGGCGCGCGAAAAGAATGTGGCCAAGGACATCGTTTTCGGTGCCCTGGAGACGGCTCTCGCCTCTGCGACGAAGAAGCGCATCAATGATGAAGCCGACGTGCGCGTGACGATCGATCGCGAGACCGGCGACTACGAATCGTTCCGCCGCTGGCTCGTGATGCCCGACGAGGAAGTCGTCAACGACGAAGCGGAGATGGGCATCATCGACGCGCGGGACGTGGATGCGGGAATTCAGCTCGGCGACTACATCGAGGAGCCGCTCGAGCCGATCGATTTCGGCCGCATCGGCGCGCAGGCAGCCAAGCAGGTCATCCTGCAGCGGATTCGCGACGCGGAGCGCGAGCAGGTCCTGAACGACTTTCTCGAGCGCAAAGAGCACCTCGTGTCCGGCTCGATCAAGCGCATGGAGCGCGGCAACGCGATCATCGAAGTGGGCCGGCTCGAAGCCGTGATTCCGCGCGACCAGATGATTCCGCGTGAAAACCTGCGTGTCGGCGATCGCGTCAAGGCGTTCCTGCTGCGCATCGACCGCGGCGCCCGCGGGCCTCAGCTGATCCTGTCGCGTACCACGCCCGAATTCCTCGGCAAGCTGTTCGAACTCGAAGTGCCCGAGATCGAAGACGGGCTGCTCGAAATCAAGGCCTGCGCCCGCGACCCCGGGCTGCGGGCGAAGATCGCGGTGCAGTCGAACGACCCTCGCATCGATCCGATCGGGACCTGCGTCGGTCTTCGTGGCTCGCGCGTGACCGCGGTCCGGAACGAGATCGCCGGCGAGCAGATCGACATCATCGTGTGGTCGGGCGACCCCGCGCAGTTTGTCATCGCCGCGCTGCAGCCTGCCGAAGTGGTCTCGATCGTCGTCGACGAGGAAAGCCACGGCATGGATGTGGTCGTCGACGAGAACAACCTCGCCATCGCGATCGGTCGCAATGGCCAGAACGTCAAGCTCGCGTCCGAACTGACGGGCTGGACGATCAATCTGATGAGCGAGGAAGAGTCGGCACAGAAGACGGGGCAGGAGCGCGAGGGGTTGCGCAGCCTGTTCATGGAGAGGCTCGACGTCGACGACGAGCTGGCCGACATCCTGATCGACGAGGGGTTCTCGTCGCTCGAGGAAATCGCCTACGTTCCGCTTGCAGAGATGCTCGAGATCGAGGCGTTCGACGAGGAAACGGTGAACGAGCTGCGCAATCGCGCGCGCAACGTTCTGCTAACCGAAGCCATCGTCACGGAGGAGCATCTCGAAAGTGTTTCCGACGATCTGATCAACCTGGACGGCATGGACAAGCCGCTCGCCGCGAAGCTGGCCGAGCATGGCGTCCGTACTCGGGATGATCTTGCGGACCTGGCTGTGGATGAGCTGGTCGAGATCGCGGGGATCGAGCAAGAACGGGCGAGTGCGCTGATTTCGGTCGCGCGGGCGCACTGGTTCGAAGAATGATGGGAGGGCATTGATGGAACAGATGAGCGTAACCCAGTTTGCCGGCGAACTTAAGATGCCGGCCGCGGTACTGCTCGAGCAGTTGCAGAAGGCCGGCGTCCAGAAGACCGGCGCCGACCAATTGCTGTCCGAACAGGACAAGGCGCGGCTGCTCGAATATCTGCGCCGCTCGCATGGCGAGAATCAGCCCAAGGGCAAGATCACCCTCACCCGCAAGCAGACGTCTGAAATCCGCTCGACGGATTCGTCCGGTCGCGCCCGCACCGTCCAGGTGGAAGTCCGCAAGAAGCGTGTCTTCGTGAAGCGTGACGAGCTCGAAACGGCCGTCGTCGAGCAGCCGCCGGTCGAAGAGGACGAGTCGCTCGCGATCTCCCAGGGCCCGGCCGAGGAAGCTCAGGTTGTCGAAAGCGAAGTTGTCGCGGAATCGGTGCCTGAGCCTGAAACGATCGCCGAACTCCCGAGCGAGCCGGAGCCGGTGATCGAGCCGGAACCGGAACCGGAGCCCATTCCCGAGCCGGAGCCCGCTCCCGAACCCGAACCTGAGCCCGAATCCCAGCCGGAACCGGAGCGAGAGCCCGCCGAAGTCGAGGCGAAGGCGCAAGAACCGGTTGGCGGTACGGCCGCGCCGAGAAAGCCGCTTCGCGTTTCCATTCTGAGCGACGAGGAGCGTGCGGCCCGCGAACGTGAAGCGCGCCGGCATGAAGAGCTGCGCGCGAGGCAGATGGCGGACCTGAAGGCGAAGCAGGAACGCGAGGCTGCCGCCCGCGCTGCCGCCGAGGCGCGCAAGAACGAAGAGGAAGCGCGTCAGCGGGCCGAAGCCGAAAAACGTGCCGAAGCCGCGAAGCCGCAGCCGAAGGAAGCGCCGAAGGCGCCGACCGGAACCCTGCATCGGCCTGCGAAGACCGACGAGAAGGCCGGCAAGGACGCGAAGCGCGGGGTGCGCGGCGATGCTGCCGGCGACAGCGCGAAGCGGCGTGGCCTGAAGACCCGCGGAGAAGTCGGCGCGACCGGTTCGTGGCGCGGCGCACGCGGCGCGGGCGGGCGACAGGGCCGGGGCCAGCAGGACGAGCATCGGGCGTTCCAGGCTCCGACCGAGCCGGTCGTCCGTGAAGTCCACGTCCCTGAGACGATTTCCGTTGCCGATCTCGCGCACAAGATGTCGGTCAAGGCCGCCGAAGTCATCAAGAACCTGATGAAGATGGGTTCGATGGTGACGATCAACCAGGTCCTCGATCAGGAAACCGCGATGATTCTCGTCGAGGAAATGGGGCACAAGGCCTTCGCCGCGAAACTCGACGAGCCGGATGCCTTCCTCGAAAGTGCGGAGACGCACGACGCGCACGTCGAACCTCGCGCGCCGGTCGTCACCGTCATGGGCCACGTCGACCACGGCAAGACCTCGCTGCTCGATTACATCCGGCGTGCGAAGGTCGCGTCGGGCGAAGCCGGGGGCATTACCCAGCATATCGGCGCCTACCACGTCGAAACGGCGCGCGGGATGCTGACCTTCCTCGACACGCCGGGCCACGAAGCGTTCACCGCGATGCGGGCGCGCGGCGCGAAAGCGACCGACCTCGTGATCCTGGTCGTCGCGGCCGACGACGGCGTGATGCCGCAGACGCGTGAAGCGATTCACCATGCGAAGGCGGCGAACGTGCCGCTGGTCGTCGCCGTCAACAAGATCGACAAGCACGAGGCGAATCCGGAACGCGTGAAGCAGGAGCTGGTTGCCGAGGGCGTGCTGCCCGAGGAATACGGCGGCGATGTGATGTTCATCAACGTTTCGGCCAAGACGGGCGCCGGCATCGACGAACTGCTCGAAGCCGTGTTGCTGCAGGCCGAGGTGCTGGAGCTGACCGCGCCGGTGGAGACGCCGGCGAAGGGCCTGATCATCGAGGCGCGTCTCGACAAGGGACGCGGCCCGGTCGCGTCCCTGCTCGTGCAGTCGGGAACGTTGCGCAAGGGTGACGTCATGCTGGTCGGCGCGACCTTCGGTCGCATCCGCGCGATGCTGGACGAGAACGGCAAGCCGGTCGACGAAGCCGGGCCGTCGATCCCGGTCGAGATTCTCGGTCTGTCGGACGTGCCGGCAGCGGGCGACGAGGCGATCGCGCTTGCTGACGAGAAGAAGGCGCGCGAGATCGCGCTGTTCCGTCAGGGCAAGTTCCGCGAGGTGAAACTCGCGAAGCAGCAGGCCGCGAAGCTCGAAAGCATGTTCGAGCAGATGGGCGAGGGCGAAGTCAAGACGCTGCCGCTGATCATCAAGGCGGACGTCCAGGGCTCGCAGGAAGCGCTTGTCCAGGCGCTGAACAAGCTGTCTACGGAGGAGGTGCGCGTCAATACGATCCACTCCGCGGTAGGTGCGATCAGCGAGTCCGACGTCAACCTCGCGCAGGCTTCCGGCGCCGTCATCATCGGCTTCAACACGCGTGCCGACGCGGGTGCCCGGAAGCTCGCCGAAACCTTCGGTGTCGACATTCGCTACTACAACATCATTTACGACGCGGTCGACGAAGTGAAATCGGCACTGTCGGGGATGCTGGCTCCGGAGCGGCGCGAGAACGTCATCGGTCTCGTCGAGGTGCGGCAGGTGTTCAAGGTACCGAAGGTCGGCGCCGTGGCGGGCTGCTACGTCCTCGAGGGTCTCGTCAAGCGCGGTTCGCAGGTCCGCGTGCTGCGCGATCACGTCGTGATCCACTCCGGCGAGCTGGAATCGCTGAAGCGCTTCAAGGACGACGTCAAGGAGGTTCGGTCGGGCTTCGAATGCGGCCTGTCGATCCGCAACTTCAACGATGTCCAGGAAGGCGATCAACTGGAAGTGTACGAAATCCAGGAAATCGCGCGGACCCTTTAAGCCATGGCCAAGGAGTTTTCCCGAAGCCAGCGCGTGGCGGAGCAAATCCGCCGCGAGCTGGCGGAGCTGATCCGGTTGGAGGTGAAGGATCCCCGCGTGGGATTCATTACGCTGACCGACGTCGAAATCACACCGGACTACGCGCACGCGAAGGTGTTCTTCACGTCGATGCGGGGCGAGGAGGGGCTCGACGAAATCCTGATCGGCCTGCGTCGGGCGAGCGGTTTCCTGCGCCGGGAGCTCGGCAAGCGGGTCCGCATCCATACGCTGCCGGAGCTGCATTTCCAGTACGACAGCTCGGTGGAGCGCGGCAGCCGCATGTCGCAACTGATCGACGAGGTGGTTCGCGAGGATGACGCGCGCCACAAGGACGATCCGGAAAGCTGAGTCGTTTTGAAAGCATCGAAGCAATTCCGGCATCAGCGCCGGATCGTCGACGGCGTTCTGCTGCTCGACAAGCCGCAGGGAATGACCTCGAATGCCGCGCTGCAGACCGCGCGACGCCTGCTGAACGCGGCGAAGGCGGGTCACACCGGCACGCTCGACCCGATGGCAACCGGGCTCCTGCCGTTGACGTTTGGGGAGGCGACGAAGTTTTCGCAGATGCTCCTCGACGCCGACAAGGAGTATGAGGCGACGGTCCGGCTCGGGATCGAAACCGATACGGGCGACGCCGAGGGGACGCAGACCGTGACCGCGCCGGTGGACGTGACCGAGGATGCGATCCGCTCCGCGCTCGGCCGTCTGACCGGCGAGATCGAGCAGGTCCCGCCGATGTACTCCGCACTGAAGCGCGACGGTAGACCGCTTTACGAATACGCGCGCGCCGGGATCGAGGTGGAGCGGGCGGCGCGGAAGGTGACGATCCACGCGCTCGAACTTCTTGCTGTCGGTCCGGACTCGTTCCGGTTTCGCGTAGCCTGCAGCAAGGGAACCTACGTGCGCACGCTGGCGATCGATCTCGGCCGAATCCTCGGTTGCGGTGGTCATCTCAGCGCGCTGCGGCGTACCCGTATCGGACCGTTCTCGATCGGTCTCGCGACGACGCTGGATGCCCTCGAGGCGGCCGCGCCGGAGCAGCGGGACCGCTTGCTCGCGCCGGCCGACGCACTCGTCGTGCATCTTCCGCGGGTGGAGCTCGATGGCGCGCAGGCTGCCTTGCTGCTGCAAGGGCGCGTGCTCGCCGTTCCTGCGGGAAACGGGGGACTCGCGCGCATTTATGCGGAGGAACGCTTTCTCGGTCTCGGCGAACGCACGGCAGACGGCAAATTGTGCGCGAAACGGCTCGTTTCGACGAATGCGCCTCGTGTAAAAGTCGATAACGATTGAGTTTTAAGCCCGGCGTTCGGTATAATCCGCCGCTTCTGATTGGCAGAACGAAAAGAGTAAACACCCACATGGCTCTCGATACCGCATCCAAGTCGCAGATCGTCAACGACTTCCAGCGCGCCCAAGGTGACACCGGCTCGCCCGAAGTCCAGGTCGCGCTTCTCACGGCCCGTATCAACGGGCTCACCGGCCATTTCAAGGCCAACGCCAAGGATCACCACTCGCGCCGTGGCCTGCTCAAGATGGTTAGCCAGCGCCGCAAGCTGCTCGATTACCTGAAGGGCAAGAACGCCGATAGCTATCGCAACCTGATCGAGCGTCTGGGCCTGCGCAAGTAATTTTCCTGGCTGTGTCGAAGCCGACAGCGCCGAACAGGGCACTTTAAGCCAGCAAGCCGGTGCGGGTCCCGAGGGACCCGCACCGGCTTTGTTTTTAGTCTGTCTCGCTCGCCGTCATCGCAGTTGTAGTCCGCTGCTTCCAATTTCTAAAGGATATTCACCTTGCCTACCGCTATCAAAAAGACGTTTGCTTACGGCGCTCACACCGTCACCCTGGAGACGGGTGAAATCGCGCGCCAAGCCGGTGGCGCCGTTATCGTCAATATGGACGACACGATCGTTCTCGCGACGGTCGTCGCCGCGAAGGAAGCCAAGGCCGGACAGGACTTCTTCCCGCTGACGGTCGATTACGTCGAGAAGTTCTATGCCGCCGGTCGCATTCCCGGAGGCTTCTTCAAGCGCGAAGGCCGCCCGACCGAGAAGGAAACGCTCACCAGCCGCCTGATCGACCGCCCGATCCGTCCACTGTTTCCGGAAGGCTTTTATAACGAAGTGCAGGTCATTGTTACGGTCTTGTCGCTGAACCCCGAAGTCGACCCCGACATCCCGGCGATGATCGGCGCGTCGGCTGCGCTCGCGATCTCCGGCGTGCCGTTCGATGGCCCGATCGGTGCCTGCCGCGTCGGCTACACAGATGGCCAGTACCAGTTGAATCCGACCGTCGAGCAACTCAAGGCGAGCGAATTGAACCTCGTTGTCGCCGGCACCGAAGCCGCTGTGCTGATGGTCGAGTCGGAAGCCAAGGAGTTGTCCGAAGAGGTGATGCTGGGCGCGGTCGTGTTCGGCCACCAGCAAATGCAGGCCGCGATCCGCGCGATCAACGAGCTCGTCGAAGTCGCAGGCAAGCCCGAATGGGATTGGCAGCCGCCCGCGAAGAACGAGCCGCTGATCGCCCGCATCAAGGAACTCGCGGGCGCCGAGCTCGAAGAGGCTTTCCGCATCACGAGCAAGCAGGCCCGGACGCAGCGCATTGCCGAGATCCGCAAGAAAACGATTGCTGCCGTGACCGAAAACGTCGAGGTGCCGCCGTCCTCGAACGAATTGAAGGACATCTTCCACGAACTCGAAGCCGGCGTCGTGCGGAGCCGCATCCTCGCCGGGGAGCCGCGGATCGACGGTCGCGACACCCGCACCGTGCGCCCGATCGAAATCCGCGTCGGCGTGCTGCCGCGCACTCACGGGTCCGCGTTGTTCACGCGCGGCGAGACGCAGGCTCTGGTGATCGCGACGCTGGGAACCGGCCGTGATGAGCAGATCATCGACGCGATCGCGGGCGAGTACCGCGAGAGCTTCCTGCTCCACTACAACTTCCCGCCGTTCTCCACCGGCGAAACCGGGCGTATGGGCGTGACCAAGCGCCGTGAAGTCGGGCATGGCCGCCTCGCGAAGCGCGCCCTTGTGGCGGCCTTGCCGCCGTCCGAGGACTTCAGCTACACCGTTCGGGTGGTGTCGGAGATCACCGAGTCCAATGGTTCGAGCTCGATGGCCTCCGTGTGCGGCGGCTCGCTCGCGATGATGGACGCGGGTGTGCCGATGAAGGCGCACGTCGCCGGCATCGCGATGGGCCTGATCAAGGAAGGCAATCGCTTCGCCGTGCTGACCGACATCCTCGGCGATGAGGATCACCTCGGCGACATGGACTTCAAGGTCGCCGGTACCGAGAATGGCGTCACCGCACTTCAGATGGACATCAAGATCCAGGGCATTACGAAGGAGATCATGCAGGTCGCACTCGCGCAGGCGGGCGAAGGGCGGATCCATATTCTCGCCCTGATGAAACAGGCACTCGCATCTCATCGCGGCGAGGTGTCTGAGTTCGCTCCGCGCATGATCACGATGAAGATCAACCCGGAGAAGATCCGCGACGTCATCGGCAAGGGCGGTGCGGTGATCCGCGGGCTGCAGGAAGAGACGGGCACGGTCATCGAGCTGCAGGACGATGGCAGCGTCACGATCTCGTCGGTGAGCGCCGACGGTGCGCAACTTGCGAAGGAAAAGATCGAGGCGATCACTGCCGAAGTCGAAGTCGGCAAGGTCTATAACGGGACCGTGGTTCGCCTGCTCGATTTCGGCGCAATCGTGAATATCATGCCGGGCCGCGACGGACTGCTGCACGTGTCCCAGATCGCAAACGAGCGGGTCAATAACGTCGCCGACTATGTCAAGGAAGGTCAGGCGGTGCGCGTCAAGGTGCTGGAGACGGATGAGCGCGGCAAGATCCGTCTGAGCATGAAGGCGCTGCTCGACCAAGCTGCCGAGTAAGTGGTGGCGATTTAGATCGTGAAAAAGGGACGCCGCGGCGTCCCTTTTTTTCAAGCCGGCGCGGCGGATGCCGCGACGGCAACTTCGGCCCTCGTTACTTCGCAACCTGCCGCTCGCGCATTTCCTCGAGCGTCTTGCAATCGATGCACATCGTTGCGGTCGGACGGGCTTCGAGGCGCTTCAACCCGATCTCGACGCCGCAGCTGTCGCAGTATCCGTATTCGCCGGCGGCGATGCGCCCGAGCGCTTCGTCGATCTTCTTGATCAGCTTGCGTTCACGGTCGCGGTTGCGCAGTTCGAGTGCAATATCGGATTCCTGGCTCGCTCGGTCGTTCGGATCGGCGAACACCGTCGCCTCGTCCTGCATCGTGTGCACCGTGCGCTCGATATCGCCCATCAGTTCCCGCTTGACCGATTCGAGCATGTCGCGGAAGTGCGCCAACTGCTTCTCGCTCATGTAGTCCTCGCCTTCGGCGGGGACGTAAGGCGGGAATTGCTTCTGCAGTGTATCGTCCGTCATGACTTCGACTTCCGGTTGATTGTTGAAGGAAGCGAACTAATATCAGAATCCGCATCCCCGGGCAAGCAATCGGGAGGCCAGTCCCCGCGGGCGTCGAAGTATGAATTGCGCTTTGGGTGAAACCTGGCTTGAAGGGCTCGACGTTCGCTCAAGGAAGCATGGTTTTCCGGTTCTAGGCCGCGGACTGCTGCGCAACTGCTGCTGACGCCGCTATCGAAGGGGCGATCTGGTTCGCCGTAAGCTCGTCGCCAACTGAGTTTAGAAGCCCGCCGGAACGGCGGCGGTCCTAGGTCAGCAAGGGCATGATGTGCTCGAGGTCCTGTAGATTTTCACCGATCTTCACTGTTTAGCGGGTGCGGCGAAACTATCGGCACGCCGTCTGCCGCTGACATCGTGCAATCAGCGTTTGACGCAGTTCGATTCGATGTGTATTATTCGCGGCTCTCGGGGTGTAGCGCAGTCCGGTAGCGCGCTTGCTTTGGGAGCAAGATGTCGGGGGTTCGAATCCCTCCACCCCGACCAGCTCACCCCGATGCCCGCGGGATTTCTGCCCGTAGCTCAATTGGATAGAGCACCGGCCTTCTAAGCCGGGGGTTACAGGTTCGATCCCTGTCGGGCAGGCCAGAAGTAAAGGTTTCTGAGTGCAGAATTTCTGCACTCGTGAAAGTGGCGGCATTAGCTCAGTCGGTAGAGCACTGGATTGTGGCTCCAGGTGTCACCGGTTCGATCCCGGTATGTCGCCCCAAGTATTTCAATAGCTTACGAGCTATTGCCCGGCGCCGGTGGTGTCGCTTCTTACAAACTTTGTAAGATCAGCGGGCCGCCGGCGCTTTTCTTATACGCCTTCTGTCATAGACCTTGCTCACGACAGCTTCCGTCCGGTGGCCTGTCAGGTCGCTTGCCTTGCGGCCGGCTTCGGTGGTGTCCGTGACCGCTTTCGCGCGCAGATCGTGGAAGGTGAAGCGCTCGTTTTCTGCTTCTTCCCACGCGTTCATCATGCGTTGCCACATCGACTTGAAGCCGCTCGCCGTGTAGGGCTGGCCGTCGCCGTTGTAGATCAGATAGGTGCTGGTGATCTTCGCGGGGAGAGCAAGGCACTCGTCGACCGCGGTACGCAGAGCTTGCGTCCATTGGACGAGCGTCCGCGCGCCGCGCTTTCGCTTCGCGAACTCGATGCCGTCCTCCTTGATTTGCGTGCGGCTGATTTTCAGGACTTGCCCGAGCGCTTTCCCGGTGAGGTAGGCGATCTGGGCGGCGAGCGCGAGCCGAAGGCCGGCGTCGCTCGTCTGCTTGACCGGGCTGTCCGTGCCGAGGTGGCCGTTGCCACGGCAGAACGCGAGGAACGCATCGAACTCGACGTCGGTGACCAGGCGGTCCCGCTCGTTCTCTTCGTTGCGCTCGACGCCGGTGCACGGGTTGGCGTCGAGTGCGCCGGCATTCACCAGGCGCGAGAACATGCGCGAGAGCAACGCAATCTCACGGTTGGCCCGGACCGGCGCTTCTGCGCCCCGGTAGAGATGCAGGTAGTCCCAGACGTGTTTCGGGCGCACGGCCTCAGGCGACATCTTGCCGAAGGCCTTCTTCAGCGAGACGAGCTCGAGCGCGTTGCTGTCGAGAGTTTCAGTCGAGAGTTTCCCGCGCTCGACGAGGCGGCGCCGCTCTTTCATGAGCTCGTCCAGGTGGTCGGCAATCGTGCCAACGGGTGAGCTCTCGCCGTCGAGTTCGAGGAGCTTGCGCTTCGCTTCTTTGAGATCGTGCCCGAGGTTGACCCGTTTGTTGTCCGGCGTAATCGTGTAGTACGTCGTCGCGCGCTTTCCGCGGTAGACGTACAGGCGGGTCATGCCGAGATCCAGCCCGGTTTTCCGTCGTCCGATCATGCTGCCGTCCATGCCGAGAAGTCGGGTTCGTCAGCGCCCAGGCGAGCCGAGTCCAGGCCGAGCTTCTTTTCCGCGAAGGCGCGAAGCACTTTCGGGTTGCCCATCCTCGATACGGTATAGACCCACCCGTTCTGGTCGAGCCATCGGCACTGCAGGTGCTTGACGCGTGCGTCAGTCAGCTCGCGCAACTCTTCGGGGGTTAGCAGGGTGTTGAAAATTCCGCCTTCACCTTCGGTTTCCGGCCGCCTGGAAAAAAATCGATGCTGAAAAGATCCGACCTGAGCCGCCCTGATGACGATTCCAGCTGCTTTTTCAGCCGATTGTGCAACGGCAATTGGGCAGCGCTCCCCGTCCCTACAAAGACAACGTATTCAACAATCAAATGCCTCAACGCAAATGGCGCGATGGCGCCATCGGATTACGGCGCCAGCAAGTTACCCAGCCGCGTCAGGTTGTATGCGGCGAAATTGAGCAGCGCATGAGCGCGAATCGTTTCCAGGCCGCGTGCCATCAGACGGCGCAGCGTGCCGATGTCCTTCGCCCAGCCAAACGCCTCTTCGATCATCTTTCGACGACGCAGGCTGACCGCGTAGCCTTTCGTGGCCTTGACCGCCACGGGCACGGCGCTGCCCTTGGTCTTGGCGGCAACGTGCGGCAGCACGCCCAGCGGCTTGAGCGCAGCGATGAATTCGGCGGTGTCGTAACCCCGGTCGGCCGCCAGCGTCGGCTTGCGCCTCGAGTCGGCCGGCTTCACGGTGCGCTTGACCATCACCAGCGCGGCGTCGCGCTCGGCGGTGCCCGTGGCCTGCGTGGTCTGTACATCGACGATCAGCCCGTTGCGGTTCTCCGCCAGCGCATGGGTCGTGAAGCTCAGATAGGCGCCACCGCCGCCTTTGCTGGCGAGCAAGGCGTCGGGGTCGGTGCGTGAGACATGCGTCGCGTTCGAGCGCTTCTGTCCCCGGAAGTCGACCTCGGGGTTGCGGCCCTGATCCGGTCCCGGGGGCTCGTCCGAGCCATCGCGTGCGGCCAGGCTCTTGTGCGAGGCCCACGCCCGCAGCAGCGAACCGTCGACGCTGAAGTGCTCGTCCGAGACCAGATCGGCCCACTCGGCAATCGCCACCACGCCACCGAAGAATTCGCGCATCACGCATTCCTTGAGCAGTCGCTCGCGATTGGCCGAGAACGTCGAGTGATCCCACACCGCCTCGTCCAGCGTCAGGCCCACGAACCAGCGAAACATCATGTTGAAGTCGATATGCTCGACCAGTGCGCGTTCCGAGCGAATCGAGAACAGGCATTGCAGCAACGACGCGCGCAGCAATCGCTCCGGGGCAATCGAGGGACGACCGCCTTCGGCATACAGCGAATCGAAAGTCGGCGACATGGCACGCAGCACCAAATCGGCCAGCACTCTGACTCGACGCAACGGGTGGTCGGCAGGAATGCGGTCCTCAATATTGACGTAACTGAACAGAGCGTTCTGTTTGTGGTCGGTGCCACGCATCGAGATTATTGATTTGTTGATTCGAATGGAATTATATCAGCCCTGAAATACCCGCCAATACTAGGATTTATCGTAAATCAACACCCTGCTAATCTGGAATCAAACGAAAGAACGGGGAAAACCGCGATGAAGAATTGGCAAATAAGCGGGATGTTGAAGGACTTCATCGCGGATCAGGACGGCGTCACCTCGATCGAATACGCGCTCCTTGCGGCGCTGATCTTCGTTGTTATCGTCGCCTCGGTGGTCGCGCTGGGAGCAGCGGTCGAGGCGATGTATGACGGGGTCGCGCAGAAGGTTTCGGATGCGGTGACATAGACGCCTCGCATTTCGACCGCGTTACGACGTTTTCCCGAAACGGCCCTTCCGTTTCGGAGCATTGCCGGAAGGTCCGGCGTTTTTTTATCAAAAAAACGGAGATGAAAATGTTGAAAATGGTCAAGCAGTTTGTTCGCGACGAAGAAGGCGTTACGGCGATCGAATACGGTTTGCTCGCATCGCTGATTGCGCTGGCGATCATTACCGGGGCCACTCTCCTCGGGGGGAAACTTGACGCCATGTTCACCTTTATCGCTGGGAAGCTCAAGACACAGTGATCAGCAGAGGGCCTCGATGGAGGTCAATCCATGAGGCCCGCTCATTATTTGTCACGGAGATAGCGATGCTTGAAATGCTGAAGAACTTTGCACAGGAAGAAGACGGCGTAACTGCAATTGAATATGGTCTGATTGCTTCCTTAATCGCACTTGCAATCATTACCGGCGCGACATTGCTTGGCGGGAAGCTAGACGCAACGTTTACCTACATTGCCGGGATTCTAAAGACATCATGATCTAGACGACTGCCCGCTTTCAACTTCAGGCGGGCCGCTCGAAGAAATCTAGCTACCGCCATGATCGCTACCCTTCTTCTGCTTGCGCTTCTCTTTGCTGCGCTGATTTCTGATCTTAGAAATCGACGGATTCCCAATGAGCTGGTCCTATTGGGGCTGGCATCGGCCCTGACGATTAGTCTGGTCCCAACATTTGATGCTGCAATTGGAAAGACCTCCGGCATAGATCTCGACGTACTTTCGGCCTTTGGAGGACTGACCGTGGCTCTCGTCGGAATGCTGCCTCTGTACGCGCTGCGTGCGATGGGAGCCGGCGATGTCAAGCTGATGATGATGGTCGGCGCGTTTCTCGGGCCGATGCAAACCCTCGGCGTCGTCGTGCTGACGTTCGTCTCCGGCGGCGTGCTCGCGATCGTCATGGCGCTGTGGCAGCGCTCGTTCCGGCAGCTCGCGACGAACCTGCGCTTCATGCTGACGACGAGCGCGGTCCGCGCCGCGGGGGGACAGGCGCCGCGTTTCGAGCCGCTCGCGCAGACCGCCGGCCGGATGCCCTACGCGGTCGCGATCGCCGCCGGCACGGTGCTGCAACTGATTCTGGTCCGCTCCGGCGGCTGGGCGTTGAGCTGATGGAATGAACCACGTGAACGCACCGACTTCGACCTCGAACGTGATCCCGCTCGGCGAGCCCGCAGGCTTCCCGCGCGCGCCGCGTACACTCGACGAAACCGGCCTGCCGCTGCTGTTCCTCGTCGAGCTCGCGACCAAGCTCCTGTTCGTCCGCGGCCAGATGCGGCTGACCGAGCTGTCGCAGCAGTTGCGGCTGCCGGCGATCGTGCTCGAGAGCCTGCTCGCGTTCATGCGCGCGGAGCGGATCTGCGAGGTCATGCGCCGGGGCGAGACGGACGGCGACATCCTCTACGAACTCACCGACGCCGGCCGTGCGCGCGCGTCGGAATATCTCGGCCGCTGCAAGTACGCAGGCGCTGCGCCGGTGAGCCTCGCCGCGTACGTCGCGCAGGTCGAGCGCCAGTCGGTGACGAAGATGAACGTCACGCGCGAAGGCGTGAACGACGCGTTCCGCGGGCTGATCGTCAAGCCGGAAGTGCGCGACCAGCTCGGCGCCGCGATGGGCTCGGGGCGCGCGCTGTTCCTGTACGGCCCGGCCGGCGCCGGCAAGACCTACCTCGCCGAACGGCTCGCGCTGCTGCTCGACGGCGACGTCGCGGTGCCGCACGCGATCCTCGTCGACGGCGAGATCATCCAGGTGTTCGACCCGCTGATCCACACGCCGGTCGCCGATGACCACCGTCCCGCGGCGCTCGACGTGATGATGCGGCCCGACCAGCGCTGGGTGCGCTGCCGGCGGCCGGTCGCGATCACCGGCGGCGAGCTCACGCTGCGGATGCTCGACCTCGACTACGACGCGAGCAGCGGCTTCTACCAGGCGCCGCCGCACGTGAAGGCGAACAACGGGCTCTTCGTCGTCGACGACCTCGGCCGCCAGATCGTCACGCCCGAGCAGTTGATGAACCGCTGGATCGTGCCGATGGACCGGCACCACGACTACCTCGCGCTGCACAGCGGCACGAAGTTCGCGCTGCCGTTCGACGTCGTGCTCGTGTTCTCGACGAACCTGATGCCGCAGGACGTCGCCGACCCGGCCTTCCTGCGCCGGCTCGGCTACAAGATCCACATCGGGCCGATGGATGAGAACGACTATCGCCGCATCTTCGTCGGCGTTTGCGAAGCGCGCGGTGTGCCGTTCGACGAGGCGGCGTTCGGGACACTGGTCAAGGATTACCACGAGGCGCATGGCCAGCCGCTGCTCGCGTGCTACCCGCGCGACCTCGTCAACCAGATCGCGGACCTCGCCCGCTACCTGGGCGAGCCGCCACGTCTGACGCGAGAGGCGTTGGACTGGGCCTGGCATAACTACTTCGCGACCCGATAGGGCGCGAATCGGAGGGAGGGGGAGGCCGGCGACCGCGCAAGCGGTCGCCGGAACCTACCCACTGCGCGCAGTGCGGGCGCTTTGGCGGACGACGGCATAACGAGCGCCGCCGCGGAAACAAGGGGATTCGAATGAAAGCAAAGGGGATGGGATTTCTGCTGGTCGCGATGCTCGCCGGCCTCGCCGCGGTCGTGCTCGGCGTGCGCTGGCTGCAGGCGAAATCGGCCAGCGGCGGCAATGGGATCGCGGTCGCCGCGGTCGAGCTGCAGCTCGGCAGCCGCATCGCACCCGAGGCGATCCGCCTCGTCGAATGGCCGTCGGGCAGCATCCCGAACGGCGCGTTCACCGACCTCGCGAAGCTCGACGGCCGCGTCGCGATCACCGGCATCCAGCCGGGGGAGCCGATCCTTGAATCGCGCCTCGCGCCGGAAGGCACGAAAGGTGGGCTGTCGGCGGTCGTGCCGGAAGGCAAGCGCGCGATCACCGTGCGCGTCAACGACGTGATCGGCGTCGCCGGCTTCACCCTGCCGGGCAACTACGTCGACATCATGGTGAACACCGAGAACACCGGCGCGAACCGCAACAACGCGGACCAGATGATCTCGAAGATCGTCCTCGAGCGGATCCTCGTGCTCGCGGTCGCGCAGGAAGCGAACCGCGACGAGACAAAGCCGAAGGTCGTGAACGCGGTGACGCTCGAAGTCACGCCCGAGCAGGCCGAGCGGCTCGACCTCGCGCGCAGCGTCGGCAACCTGTCGCTGGTGCTGCGCAACCAGATCGACTCGAACCCGACCGACACGGCCGGCATCACGAAGGCGATGTTGCTGCGCACGTCTGTTGAAACCCCTGCGCCCGCGCAACCGAAGCCCGCCGCGCCGCGCCGCGCCGCGGCCAATCCCCGTACCGAATCTCCTGCCCCTGCACCCGCGCCGGCCCCGAAGCAACAGGTCTGCGTCGAGGTGATCCGCGGCGTCTCCAAGGTCAACGAATGCTTCTAGCCGCTTCCAATCGATTGCCGAGCGCAGGGAACATCATGAGCACGAACACCACATCCAATCGTCCACGCTCCAAGGCGGTCGGTGCGGCCGTCGCACTGGCGCTGATGCTGCCCGTCGCCGCCCATGCAGCCATCGCCACCTCACCGGCGGCGCCGAAGACGGCCGCCGTCGCGGCGACCGGCGGTTCGCCCTGCGGGCGCGTCGAAATTGCGCCGATGGTCACGATCCCGGTCGGCAAGTCGTCGGTGATCCGGCCCGACGTCCCGGTCACGCGCATCCTGCTCGGCAACCCCGACAACGCACAGGCCGCACGGCCGAGCGCCGAACCGGCGAAGGACGACAAGAACGCGAAGCAGACGAAACAGAGCGACGGCCGGCCCGGCGTCGCGCAGGTCGACGTGCTGCTGCTGAGCCCGAACGAGATCTATCTGCTCGGCAAGAGCGTCGGTTCGACGAACGTCGTGCTCGTCGACCGCTCCGGCGGCTGTACGGCGCTCGATGTCACCGTCGCGATGGACGTGACGTCGGTACAGAGCGCGCTCGCGGCACTGCTGCCGGACGAGAAGGGCATCAAGGTGACGTCCGCATACGACTCGCTCGTGCTGACCGGCACGGTAAGCGACGCGACCAAGGTCGAGCGCGCGATCGAAATCGCGTCGGCGTACGTGCGCGAAGGCGACGGGGGCGAGAGTGGGCGCAACGTGCGCGTGCTGAACATGCTCGGCGTCGGCGCCCCGCAGCAGGTGATGCTCGAAGTGAAGGTCGCCGAGGTTTCGAAAGCGGTGATGGACCGCTTCGGCATCGATTTCTCCCGCGCCTACGCGGCCGGCGACGGGACGATGATTCGCTTCCTGTCCGGCGTGTTCGGCGGCAAGGGCTCGGTCGGCGGACAGGTGTCGGGCACCGTGGGCGCGCGCGTGGGCGGCGGTATCGTCGATTCCATCAGCAACAGCAGCGGCACCAGCGCGATCACCGCGCCGATCGGAAACGCGACGATCGGCGGCGACGCAACGACGGTCCCGCTGATTTCCGGCAAGAACAGCACGCTGATCGGCGTCGATGCGCAAAAGAGCGACGGCCTCGTGAAGATCCTCGCCGAGCCTACCGTCATGGCGATCAGCGGCCAGGAAGGGAGCTTCCTCGCCGGCGGCAAGATCTTCATCCCCGTCTCCCAGAACGACGGCGGGACGAGAACCGTCACGTTGGAGGAAAAGGAGTTCGGCGTCTCGGTGAAATTCACGCCGACGGTGCTCGACGGCGGCCGCATCAATCTCGCGGTGCGGCCGGAGGTCTCCGAGCTGAACCGCGAAGGCGTCGGCCTGAGCGCGCCCGGCGTGAATGGCCTCGCGATCCTGCCGTCCTTCACGACCCGCCGCGCGTTCACGACGGTTCAGCTCCGCGACGGCCAGAGCTTCGCGATCGGCGGCCTGATCAAGAACAACACGACGACGAACATCAAGGCGTTCCCGATCCTCGGCGAATTGCCGATCCTCGGTGCGCTGTTCCGCAGCACCGAGTTCCAGACGGACCGTTCGGAACTCGTGTTCGTCATCACCCCGCGCCTCGTCAAGCCGCTGCCGGAGAACTACGCGCTGCCGACCGACAACTACGTCGAGCCGAGCCGCAGCGACGTGATCTGGCGCGGCAAGCTCGAAGGTGACGGCCCGACCCCCGCCGACCAGCCCGACCTCCTGCCCGGTGCGGAAGCTCCCGCCCGCGGCGGCTTTGCACCGAAGTGAGGAACAGACCATGAACGCATTCGTCCGCGCCGCCGCTCCGCTCGTGGCGCTCGCCCTCGGCGGCTGTGTCGCAACTTCGCCCAACTGGGAAGCGCGCTTCGGTGAGGCCGCACGCGTCACAACCGCGCAGCAAATCATTTCGCCCGAAGCGTCCCAGAACAGTGACCCGGTCGCAGGCGTCGACGGCAAGGCTGCCAGCGAGGCGATGCGCGGCTACGCAAAGAGCTTCAGCGAACCCGAGCCGCAGCCGTCGCTGATGACGATCGGCGTGGGTGGCGGCAAGTAACGCTTGTTACGGAGAGTAGACGTGGGTAATCGGTTCGATCTACGGCACAGGCAGCAGGGCGCAGTGGCAATCATCGTAGCGCTGTGCATGGTGGTCCTTGTCGGATTCGCCGGTCTGGCGCTGGATGGCGGCCACTTGTATGTAACCAAAACCGAGCTACAGAACGCGGCCGATGCCTGCGCCTTGGCAGCTTCCTACGAGCTGACCGGCTCACCGATCGAGGAAGGAAACTTCGAGCGTGCCATAAACGCCGGATCGACGGTCGGCACCCAGAACCGCGTCGATTTCCAGGGAGGTTCGATCGTTCCAGCCGATATCGACGTGGAGTTCGCCTCGTCGCTCAGCGGGCCATGGTCATCATCCGGCTCGGGCAGTTCGAAATACGTGCGCTGCACGATCGTGCAGGACGAGATCGCGCCATGGTTCATGCAGGTGCTCGGATTCGGCAACCAGACGGTCCGCGCCTTCGCGACCGCCACGCTGGCTCCCTCCCAGAGCAATTGCGCGATTCCGATGGGTCTTTGCACCAACGGTGGGACACCCCCCGACTACGGTTACGTGAAGGGACAGTGGTATTCAATGAACTTCGACGAATCCGGCTCCAGCGTCACCGGTAATTTCCGATGGGTCGATTTCGATCCGAGTTCGGAGACAACGGGCTGTCCCGGCGGGGGAGCCCAGGAACTCGCATGCTTGTTCGAGAAAGGGGGAGAGTGTTCGCTCCCCCCGCAAGGCCCACTCACCTGCTCGGGAGCCTCGCCAGGCAACCCCATCTCCGGATGTATCGGGCAAACGGGCTCGGCGAATTCGCTGCAAAAGGCGTTCAACGCTCGTTTCGGGATTTGCCAAGGCGGAAACTGCACCAATGATGAGTTGCGGATGTCTCCGCCTGATTTCACTGGCTTTGCATATAACGCAAGCACCTGGCAGAACCCGCCGCCCCAGAATGCGTACGCGGGAACATACGCAGGCACGCTCAATTTCTCTTCCGCCCGCACGTCGGACCAAGCCTCGTACCGGCAAGTGCAGGAGGCTGAGGTGCCCAGCGGTGCGAAGCGTGCGAGCTTCGATCAGATGAAACAGTTCGGCGCCGACCGCCGCTTGGTAACCGTTCCGCTGGTCGAGTGTTTACCCGATTTTGACAAAGGTCAGCAGGCCCCGATCCGCGGCTACGCATGCGTTCTTTTGCTCGAGCCGTACAAGAAGGTCGGGAGCAATGTGATTGTCAGCGCCGAATATCTCGGCCGCTCCAACGAGCCTGGCAGCCCCTGCGCCACCTCGGGGGCGGTCGGAAACTCGACGTCCGCGGGGCCGCTGGTCCCCGCGCTCGTGCAGTGAGGATGTCCGTCATGCGCCGGTATATGCGCGGAGTGGCCGCGGTCGAGTTCGCGATTTTGGCAATTCCGCTCGTGACCTTGGCCTTCGGCATTACCGAGATCGGCCGCGCGATCTATTCATACAACACGCTGGTCAAGTCGGTGCGCGACGCGGCGCGTTTTCTCACATCGCAGGCTCCGGGCGATCCCACGAAACATGCAATGGCCAAGTCCATGGCTGTATACGGCGCACCCAACTGCACCGGCTGCGCGCCCCTGGCATCCGGCCTGACGACCGGCATGATCCAGACATGCGACTCGGCCCTGCCCTGCGAGGGCGTGACCAACACCCTGCCCACCGGCTCGGGAATCATCAAGACGGTAACGGTGCGCATCGTCGGCTATCCCTACAACTCGCTGGTGGAATTCGTGGTGTCCGACATGAATTTCAACAACATCAGCATCACGATGAGGTCGCATTTATGAGGACGCGCCTCGCATCACACGAGCGCCAGCGAGGCACTACCGCGGTGGAGTTCGCGATCGTGTCGGTGCTGTTCTTCACGCTGCTCCTGGGCGTGATGGAAATGGGGCGGCTCCTGTGGACCTGGAACGCTGCAGTCGAAGCCACGCGACTTGGCGCGCGATTGGCAGTGGTATGCAGCAAGGATGACGTCGACATCGTCGCACGCATGCGGACGATGCTTCCTGCACTTCAACCCGGCCACATCCAGATCGACTACCTGAACCCTCCCGACGCAGCCAACAGCTGTACGAGCGCCAACTGCAAATCGGTCCGCGTGCGCCTGTCCGGCTACACCCACGTACCCATCATCCCTTTCTTGCCCATGTCGCTAACCATTCCCGCCTTCCAGACGACGCTTCCGCGCGAGAGCATGGAGAGCGCCGGCAATCCCGTTTGCAACCCTTGAGGCCCATCGGCCAGATGCAATCAAGGAACACGCCATGAAAATCAGAATCCTCTCCGACAGCCACGAGAATGCGGAGCGCTTGCGGGCCTCGCTCGCCGGGACGGGAAGTTCGATGGATATCGCGGTCGGACACGCGACGTCGAGCGAGCCGCTCGGCGCGGTCAACGGGACCGTCCCGGACATCGTCGTCCTCGACGCGTTCGACCCGGCCGACATCGCGGCGCTCGAGACGCTGACACTGCGTTTCCCGCAGATCGACCCGATCGTGATCACCGGTGATACGTCGTCGGACTTTCTGCTCCGCGCGCTGCGCGCCGGCGTGCGCGAAGTGCTGCCCGGCACACCGACGCCCGAAGCGCTGCTCGGCGCGGTCGCACGAATTCGCGTGAAGCGCGGCGGCGCGCCCACCGACGGCAAAATCCTCGCCCTCACCTCCTGCAAAGGCGGCAGCGGCGCAACTTTCCTCGCGACGAACCTCGCGTGGGTGCTCGCGGCGACGCATGGCAAGCGCGTTGCGCTGATCGACCTGAACCTGCAGTTCGGCGACGCGGCGATGTACGTGACGGACCAGAAGCCGGCGAGCAACCTCGCGCTGGTGTGTCAGCAGATCCATCGGCTGGACGCGGCCTTCCTGACGTCGGCGATGATCGAGGTCGCGCCCGGCTTCCACCTGCTCGCGGCGCCGGACGACCCGGCGCATTCGATCGACGTGAAGGCGGAGCATGTCGAGGCGATCCTGAAGGTCGCGCGGGCGAACTTCGATTTCGTCGTCGTCGACGTCGGCCGCTCGCTCGACGCGGTGAGCCTGCAGCCGTTCGACATGGCGGACATGATCTTTCCGGTCGTGCAGCTGACGCTGCCGTTCATCCGCGAGGCGAAGCGGCTCGTCGAGGTGTTCGTGTCGCTCGGCTACCCAATGTCGAAGGTCGGGCTGATCGTCAATCGCCACCTCAAGAACAGCGAGATCAGCGTCGCCGACCTCGAGCGCACGGTGCAGGCGAAGCTCTTCAAAACGGTGCCGAACAGCTACGACACGGTCGCGGCGTCGGTGAACCAGGGCGAGCCGATCGCGCGGCTGGCGAAGAACAGTCCGGTGACGAAGGCGCTGCGCGAGATCGCGGACTCGCTCGCGGCCGAGCCCGAGAAGGCGAGCCGCGGCTGGCTGTCGCGGCTGTTCGCGCACTGAGCCGCCCCCTCTTCGAAAGGAATCTGAAATGAGTCTTCGCCAGCGCCTCGAAGCGGTTTCGGTGTCCGCCGACATCGCGCCGCGGCCGCCCGTGGGCGGCGCCGAGCCCGTCGTGAACAAGGCGTACCAGGCGCTGAAGATGCGCATCCATCAGCTGCTGCTGTCGCGCATCGACCTCGAAGCGATGGAGAGCCTGTCGCCCGACCAGTTGCGCGACGAGCTGCGGCTGATGGTCGAGCGCCTGCTCGCCGAGGAGAACGTCGTCGTCAACACGAGCGAGCGGCGCGACCTCGTGCGCGACATCCAGTACGAGATGCTCGGGCTCGGGCCGATCGAACCGCTGCTTGCCGATCCGTCGGTCTCTGACATCCTGATCAACGGCGCACACCAGATCTACGTCGAGCGCCACGGCAAGATCGAGCTGACCGACGTGACGTTCAGCGACGACGCGCACCTGATGAAGATCATCGACAAGATCGTGTCGCGCGTCGGCCGGCGCGTCGACGAGTCGAGCCCGATGGTCGACGCGCGGCTGCCGGACGGCTCGCGCGTGAACGCGATCATCCCGCCGCTCGCGCTCGACGGGCCGGTCGTGTCGATCCGCCGCTTCGCCGCGGTGCCGCTGACGATGGAGAAGCTGATCGGCTTCAAGGCCTTGACGCCGCCGATGGGAGAGCTCCTCGCCGGACTCGTGCGCGCGGAGGTCAACATCCTGATCTCGGGCGGCACCGGCAGCGGCAAGACGACGCTGCTGAACATCCTGTCGAGCAACATCCCGCACGACGAGCGCATCGTCACGATCGAGGACGCGGCCGAGCTGCAGCTGCAGCAGCCGCACGTCGTGCGACTCGAGACGCGACCGCCGAACATCGAGGGCAAGGGTGAAGTCAGCCAGCGGGCGCTGGTGCGCAACGCGCTGCGGATGCGGCCGGACCGCATCATCCTCGGCGAGACGCGCGGCGCCGAAGCGTTCGACGTGTTGCAGGCGATGAACACCGGCCACGAGGGCTCGATGACGACGGTGCACGCGAACACGCCGCGCGACGCGATCGGCCGCATGGAGAACATGATCGGCATGTCGGACGCGAACCTGCCGCCGAAGGTCGCGCGCGCACAGATCGCGAGCGCGATCGGCGTAATCGTGCAGGCGAGCCGACTGACCGACGGCAAGCGCAAGATCGTCAGCATCCAGGAGATCACCGGGATGGAAGGCGAGATGATCACGATGCAGGAGATCTTCGCGTTCCGGCAGACCGGGATCGCCGAGGGCGGCGCGGTGCAGGGCTATTTCAGCGCGACCGGCGTGCGGCCGCACTTCGCCGACCGACTGCGCTCGTACGGCATCCGGCTGCCGGAAGAGATGTTCGACCCGGGCCGGCGTTTCGAGTGAGGTGGCGATGGACATCCTGACGCTCCTCTTCGCGCTCGCGACATTCGTCGCGGTGGTGCTGTTCCTCGAAGGCGGCTACCTGTGGTGGAAGTCGACGCACAGCGCCGAGGTCAAGCGGTTGAACCGGCGCCTCGACGAAGTCGCGAGCGGCATCCGCAGCGCGAAGCCGGCAACGCTGTACAAGGAGCAGAACGAGGCCGGATCGGCGGCCGGCGACCGGCTGCTCGCGGCGGTGCCGCAGCTCTCCGGGCTGAACCGGATGATCGTGCAGTCGCGGCTGCAGCTGACGCTCGCGCAGTTCGCCGGCTGGACGCTCGCGCTCGCGGCCCTCGGCTTCGCGCTGCCGGTGCTGCTGAACCGGCCGCTGTTTCTCGGCGTCGCGTTCGCCGCGATGCTCGGCGCGCTGCCGCTGCTGTACGTCGCACGCGCGAGAAACCGCCACATGCAGGACTTCGAGCGGCAGCTGCCCGAGGCGCTCGACCTCATGGGCCGCGCGCTGCGCGCGGGGCACGCGTTTCCGACCGCGATCAAGATGGTCGCCGAGGAGATGAAGGACCCGATCGGCGGCGAGTTCCGCATCCTGTTCGACGAGATGAACTATGGCGTGCCGCAGCAGACCGCGCTGCTGAATCTCGCATCGCGCACCGACAGCACCGACCTGTCGTACTTCGTCATCGCGGTGCTGATCCAGCGCGACTCCGGCGGCAACCTCGCCGAGCTCCTCGACAACATCAGCAAGATCGTGCGCTCGCGCCTGAAGCTATATGGCGAGATCCGCACGTTGTCGGCCGAAGGCCGGCTGTCGGCGTGGATCCTCGGCTGCCTGCCGTTCGCGACCGCGGCGCTGATCAACATCGTCAATCCGGGCTTCATGAAGGTGCTGTGGGAAGACCCGGCCGGGATCAACTTCATTTACGGCGCGCTCGGCATGATGGTCATGGGCGTGCTGTGGATGCGCAAGATCATCCGCATCCGCGTGTAGCGGCAGGAAAGGGAAGCAAGCATGGACCTCACGCAGATCGCCTTTCTCGGGCTGCTGTTCGTCGCGGTGACGGCGGGCGCGTTCTACGTCATGAGCCTCTTCTCGCGCTCGCCGACGGCCGAGCGGTTGAGCGCGATCGCGGGCGATGGCAAGGCGTCGGCCGGCGCGGGCGCCGACGCGTGGATCGAGCGCACCGTGAAGCTGACGAAGCCGTTCGCAAAACTCTCGACGCCCGAGGACAGCGAGGACACGTCGGCGCTGCGCGCGCGCTTCATGCACGCGGGCATCCGCCACGCGTCGGCGCCGCTCGCGTTCTTCGGCGTCAAGACCGCGCTCGCGCTCGGCCTGCCGCTGGCCACGTATTTCGGCGTGCTGGTGTCGTCGCCAGGGCTGCAGTTCCAGGGGACGCTCTTCGTCGTGCTTCTCGCGGCGACGCTCGGCTACTACGCGCCGAACATCGTGCTGAACCGGCTGATCTTCGTGCGCCAGCGCGAGATCTTCGAGACCTTCCCGGACGCGCTCGACCTGATGACGGTGTGCGTCGAAGCCGGTCTCGGCGTCGAAGCGGCGCTCGTGCGCGTCGCCGACGAGATGCAGCACAAGAGCGAGGCGCTCGCGGAGGAACTGCATCTGGTCACGCTCGAACTGCGCGCCGGCCTCGAACGTGCGCGCGCGCTGCGCAACCTCGCCGCTCGCACCGGCGTCGAGGAAGTCGAAGGCTTCGTCGCGATGATCATCCAGGCCGAGCGCTTCGGCACCAGCATCGCCCAATCGCTGCGCGTGCATTCGGACATGCTGCGCACGCGCCGCCGCCAGCGCGCGGAGGAAGCCGCGGCGAAGATCGCGCTGAAACTGCTGTTCCCGCTGATCTTCTTCATCTTCCCGTCGCTGATGCTGGTGCTGCTCGGGCCGGCGATGATCCAGATCTACCGCATCCTGCTGCCGACAATGGCTGGAACGAGCGGCGGTTGAGCGAGGAGAAGACAATGAGAACAACCGTACTCGCGCTCAAACCCGTGCTCGCCGCGCTCATGCTCGGCGCCTGCAGCACGAATCCGGTGCTGCCCGAGAACGCGTGGAAGATCGCGCCGGTGCAGAAAGTGCGCCACGGCGGATCGAACGCCGCCGGCCACTTCGCGCTCGGTCGCTACCGCGAAGGCCAGGGCGCATACGAACAGGCGATCACCGCGTACCGGAAAGCGCTCGACGCGGATCCGAAATATGCGCCGGCGTGGAACGCGGTCGGCACGCTGCAGGCGCAGCTTGGCCGATTCGACGACGGCCTCGCCGCACTCGAACGCGCGGTGCAGCTTCAACCGTCCGCGAGCCACCTGCACAACAACCTCGGCTATGCGTTGCTGCTGGCGGGACGCGCGGAACCCGCGGTCGGGTCGTTACGGCGGGCGGTCGAACTCGACGCGGGCAATCAACGCGCGTGGCGCAATCTCGCGGAGGCGAGCCGGCAGACCGGCGCAGTCGAAGAGGCCGCATTCGCGGACGCGCGGGCGGAAGGGCGGGCGACGACAGCCGGGTACGACGCGGGCCGGCCGTTCGGCGGCGAACGACGCGACGCGCTTGCCGGCGCCCAAGCCGCTTCCGCGCCAGCAGTCTCCGCCGCCCGGCCCGGGCAGTCCGTGACGTCTGCCGCCTCCGTGCGGCCGGAAGCCGTCATGTCACCTTCTGCCCCTGTTGTGCAGGAAGCCGCTATGTCACCGACCTCCGACAGTCGGCAGGGAACGAAAACCCCACGGCTGTTCGCTGCTTCGGCGCCCGCGTCGGGCGAGACGTCGCGCGTCGAGATCGTGAAGATTGCGGAGAACGTGTTCGAGCTGCGCAACGGACCCGCCACACGCGCTGACACCGCCGCCGCCGCAGCCGCGATCGTCACTTCGACGACACGTCCGACCTCGACCTCGACCTCGACCTCGACCGCCGCGACGGTGACACCGATCCGTTCGTCGAGGCCGGAAACCATCGCTGCGGCGCCCGCGCCGGTTGCGGCCCGCACCACGCCTACTTCGGGGGACGCCGAGCCGGCTTCGTCCGCCGCGCGTGCTTCGTGGAACGCACCTGCTTCGTCGGCCGTGCCCCCTTCCTCGGCCGTGCGTGCCTCCTCGGTCGCACCCGCTTCGTCAGCCGCACCCGCTTCGTCGGGCGCACCCGCTTCCTCGGCCGCACCTGCCTCCGCCGCAGCCTCGTCGCCCACCGCCCGGTCGTCCCGCCCCGCACGCTATGAAATCGCGAACGGCCACGGCGGCGAAGGACTCGCCCGCCGACTCGCCGGCCTCCTTGCCGCGGAAGGCTTCGCCCGCCCGCGCCTGACGAACCACGTGCCCTACAACCAGCCCGCGTCGTACGTCGCCTATCGCGACGGCTACCGCGACGAAGCCGAAGCCTTCGCCGCGCGCCTCCCGTTCCGCCCGCAAGTGCTTCCGAGCCCGTCGAAAGGACTCGCAGTCGACGTCCGGCTGCTGCTCGGCCGCGACCTGACCACGAGCTCGGCGTGCGCAGTCCTCGCGCTATGTCCAGCAGTCGCAACGAAACCGTCCGCTCCACGATTCATCCGGGTCGACGCCGTGTAGTTAAAAGTAGGTCGGTCCGAGCGCAGCAATGTCGGACGATCAAGCAGAAACCAAACGCGTACGGGCCCGAAGCTCCGCATCGGCCTCCGTCTGCGCGCACGCCTCGCTACGCCGCGGGATCCGCCTGTGAGGCAGACCGAACCGCGCGGCGCGCTCGCGTCCTTGCAAAAAAACAACCCCCGCCCGGGATCCCGGAGCGGGGGTTGCGATTGCCGCGCCCGAAGGCGCGGCGAGTTTCAGCTGCTGCCGACTCAGTGCGCCGCGGCGGTGGCGGCGCCGACGCCGGTCTGCGCACGCACGTACTGGTCCTCGAATGCCTCGATTTCCTTTTTCGCGGCAGCGCTCGTGTCGAGCTTCGACACGATGATCGCCAGCAGGAACGCGATCGGCATCGAGAACAGCGCCGGCTGCGTGTAGGGGAAGATCGCCTCCGCGTTGTGCAGCACGTCGACCCACACCGACTTCGACAGGACGACGAACATCACCGCGCTGACGAGACCGGAGTAGCCGCCCCACAGTGCGCCGCGGGTCGTCAGACCTTTCCAGTACATCGACAAAATCAGCACCGGGAAATTGGCCGAGGCGGCGACGCCGAAGGCGAGCGCGACCATGAACGCGATGTTCATCTTCTCGAACGCGATGCCGAGCAGGACCGCGACGATGCCGAGGCCGATGGTGGCGAACTTCGACACCTTCAGCTCGGTCGTCTCCGACGCCTTGCCCTTCATGATCACGCGCGAGTAGATGTCGTGCGAGATCGCGGACGCGCCGGCCAGCGCGAGGCCGGCCACGACCGCGAGGATCGTCGCGAACGCGACCGCCGACAGGAAGCCGAGCAGCAGGTTGCCGCCGACCGCGTTGGCGAGGTGCATCGCGATCATGTTGCCGCCGCCGATGACCTTGCCGCCGATCTCGCCGCCTTCGAAGAACTGCGGGTTGGTGCCGACGATCAGGATCGCGCACAGGCCCATCAGCGCAATGACGTTGAAGAAGTACGCGACGATGCCCGATGCGTAGAGCACCGACTTGCGCGCTTCCTTGGCGTCGGTGACGGTGAAGAAGCGCATCAGGATGTGCGGCAGGCCGGCGGTACCGAACATCAGGCCGAGGCCGAGCGAGATCGCGGTGACCGGGTCGGCGAGCAGGCTGCCCGGCGCGAGCAGCTTGTCGCCGAGCTTGTGCACTTCCATCGCGCGCGTCGTCAGCTCGTCGAAGCTGAAGCCGAACTGGCTGAACGCGAGCAGCATCACGGCGGTGCCGCCAATCAGCAGCATGCACGCCTTGATGATCTGCACCCAGGTCGTCGCGACCATGCCGCCGAACGTCACGTAGACCATCATCAGCGCGCCGACGACGAACAGCGCCACGACGTAGTCGAGGCCGAACAGCAGCTTGATCAGCTGGCCGGCGCCGACCATTTGCGCGACGAGGTAGAAGCAGACGACGGTCAGCGAGCTCACCGCGGCCATCGTGCGCACCTTGCCCTGGTCGAGGCGGTATGCGGTGATGTCGGCGAACGTGAACTTGCCGAGGTTGCGCAGGCGTTCGGCCATCAGGAACAGGATGATCGGCCAGCCGACGAAGAACGCGATCATGTAGATGTACGCGTCGACGCCCTGCGTGTACATCATCGCGGTGAGGCCGAGCAGCGTCGCAGCCGACATGTAGTCACCGGCGATCGCGAGGCCGTTCTGCCAGCCGGTGATGCCTCCGCCAGCGGTGTAGAAATCCGCGGTCGACTTGGTGCGGCTCGCGGCCCAGTAGGTGATGCCGAGCGTCATCAGCACGAACACGAAGAACATGCCGATCGCGTGCAGATTGAGCGATTGCTTCTCAGTCTGCGCAATCGCATCGCCGGCGACCGCGGTGGCGGCGACCGACAACGCGAGGAGGCCCATGGCCAGGCGGGGAAGGACGTTGGCTTTCATTATTTTTCGTCCTTCCACGCGGCACGCACGATTTCGTTGTTGATGTCGTCGAACTCGCCGTTGGCGCGGCGGACATAGACGAGCGTCAGCACCCAGAAGAACACGAACTGGAACAGACCGGCGGCGATGCCGAAGGTCATGTTGCTGCCTTCGGAAAGACGCATCCCGATCAGGCCCGGCGCGAACGCCACCAGCAACACGAAGCCGTAGAAAAGGACGAGCACGACGATCGACAGGATCGTTGCGAACTTCGTCCGCTTTTCCACCAACTCCGCAAAACGCGGATTGCGCCTGATATGCGCATACATTGAACTTGACACTCTCACCCCTCCTAGAAAAGCAACACTCGAGCGTCGCTCCACCTTCCTCCTGAATCTCCGCCCAGCCGTCTGACGCGGCCATTGCGGCGCGGCGGATGATATATCATCTAGCGGACTCCATACCATACGGTATGGAGGCTTTTCCCGGGCGAATAGAATAATTTGATTCGCCAAAGTTTTTTACGAAAAAACAGGTATCTACGGAACGTCTTTTTGAGAAATCCCGGTATGAACGGCGAAATCCTCTTCTCCCGCGAGGGCGCGATCGCGACCCTGCAGCTATCCAATCCGGACAAGCTCAATGCCATCGATTCGGCGATGTGGACGGCGCTGCGCGAAGCGCTCGACCGCGTCGCGGCCGACGCGTCGCTGCGCTGCCTGATCCTGCGCGGCGCCGGCGACAAGGCGTTCGCCGCCGGCGGCGACATCGAGGAATTCCTCACCGTGCGCGCAACCGTCGACGACGCGCTGCACTATCACGACGAGCTCGTCGCCACCGCGCTCGACGCGATCCGGGCGTGTCCGATACCGACCGTTGCCGCGATCCACGGCGCATGCGTCGGCGGCGGACTCGAGATCGCCGGCTGCTGCGACCTGCGCATCGCCGGCGCGTCCTCGCGCTTCGGCGCGCCAATCAACCGGCTCGGTTTTTCGATGTACCCGGGGGAGATGGCGGGTTTGCTCGCGCTCGTCGGCCCCGCGACGCTGCTCGAGATCCTGCTCGAAGGCCGCATCCTGACTGCACAGGAGGCCTTGCAGAAGGGCTTGCTGACCCGGATCGTCGACGACGAAAAGGTCATCGACGAGGCCCTCGCCAGCGCCGAGCGCATCGCCGCGGGCGCGCCGCTCGTCGCGCGCTGGCACAAGCAGTGGGTGCGCCGGCTGATGCAGGGCGAACCGCTGACGGTCGCGGAAAAGCGCGATGCGTTCGCCTTCCTCGACACCGCGGATTACCGCGAAGGACTCGACGCGTTCTTCGCCAAACGCAAGCCGCAGTTCACCGGCCGCTGAGCGGTGCCGGCGGAGTCAAATGGGACGGATGCGCCGTAGGCGTTGTCCGGCGATGAGCGCGCCGTGCGCGGGCGCCGGCCATGCGGCCGAAGGCGCCGCGCTTTTTCCGCCCTATGAATCCTGACCTACCGGTTCCCGCGAGGCGGATTAGCCGAAGGCGTTATCCGCCGGTCGGTACGTCAGGACGTGCGCGAGAGGTCGGCCATGCGGCGGAAGACTTGCGCTTTTCGGCCCTACGGTTGCTACGGCTGCGCGCTGCCGCCGCCCCACTCCGCGGGAAACAGTCGAGCGAGGTCGAGATGCCGTTCGATCGCGTCGGCGAGCCGGTCGAGGTCGGCTTCGCGGCGGGCGGCGAGGTCGACGGTCTCGACGTCGCCGGCGCCGGCCCATGCGAGCAGCGCGGACAGCGCGGCGGGCGTGTCGAAGAGGCCGTGCAGATAAGTGCCGAGGATCTGGCCGTCGTCGGACAGCGCGCCGTCGCCGCGCCCATCGGCGAACCGCAGCGCGGGCCGGTCGAGCGCCGCGCCGCGGCTCACGCCCATGTGGATCTCGTAACCTGCCGCAGCCGGGGCGCCAGGCAAAGCCAGCGTGCCGCGCGTGTTTTCGAGGCACTTTTCCGCTTCGAGCGTCGTTTCCATTTCCAGCAGGCCGAGCCCCGACGTGCTGCCGTCGCCGCCTTCGAGCCCGAGCGGGTCGTGCAGCCGCGTGCCGAGCATCTGGAAGCCGCCGCAGATGCCGACGAGCTTGCCGCCGTAGCGCAGGTGTCGCCGGATCGCCGCATCCCAGCCTTGCGCGCGCAGCCACGCGAGGTCGGCCTGCACGCTCTTCGAGCCGGGCAGCACGATCAGGTCGGCCGGCGGCAGCGCCTGGCCGGGGCCGACCCAGCGGAAATCGACCTGCGGATGCAGCCGCAGCGCGTCGAGGTCGGTGTGGTTCGAGATGCGCGGATAGACCGGTGCAACGACGACGAGCCGCGCATCGCCCTTGTCCGCGCGCGCGTCGGCAAGTCCGTCCTCGGCATCGAGGAAAAGTCCGTGCAGGTAGGGCAGCACGCCGAACACCGGTCGGCCGGTGCGCTCCTCGAGCCAGTCGAGGCCCGGCTGCAGCAGGCCGAGATCGCCGCGGAAGCGATTGATGACGAAGCCTTTCACGCGCGCGCGCTCGGATGGCGACAGCAGCTCGAGCGTGCCGACGAGGTGCGCGAAGACGCCGCCGCGGTCGATGTCGGCGACGAGGATCACGGGCACGTCCGCGGCTTCCGCGAAGCCCATGTTCGCGATGTCGCGATCGCGCAGGTTGATCTCGGCCGGGCTGCCGGCGCCTTCGACGAGCACGCATTCGTACGCGGCGAGCAGCCGGTTCCACGAGGCCATCACCGCGGCCATCGCGGTCGGCTTGTAGGCGTGGTAGTCGCGCGCCGACAGGTTCGCGGCGACCTTGCCGTGGATGACGACTTGCGCGCCGATGTCGGTCGCCGGCTTCAGCAGCACCGGGTTGAAGTCGGTGTGCGGCTCGAGGCCGGCCGCGAGCGCCTGCAGCGCCTGCGCGCGGCCGATCTCGCCGCCGTCGACGGTCACCGCGGAGTTCAGCGCCATGTTCTGCGGCTTGAACGGCGCGACGCGCACGCCGCGCCGCGCGAGCAGCCGCGCGAGCCCCGCGACGAGCGTGCTTTTCCCGGCATCCGAGGTCGTCCCCTGAACCATCAGGGCGGCAGCGTTTGGCATGACGTAAAATCCCGGCTCTTTCAAAGCGGCGGATTATCGCCGATAAGCCTCGCCGATGATTTCGCTGCTGATCAAACTTGCCGCCGGCATTCTCGCCGATCGCCTCCTCGGCGAGCCGCGGCGCTTCCACCCGCTCGTCGGTTTCGGCCGTTGGGCGGCCCGGCTCGAAGCGCCGGCGCGACGCCTGCTGCCGGCGCGTGCGGCGGGCTTGCTCGCGTGGCTGGTCGCGGTCGCGCCCTGGGTCGCGCTCGCGCTCGTCGCACGCGGGCTGCATCCGGCCGCGCAATGGGCGGTCGACATCGGCCTGCTGTATTTCGCGCTCGGCGCGCGCAGCCTCGCGGACCATGCCGAAGCGATCGCGGCACCGCTCGCCGCGGGCGACCTCGCCGCCGCGCGCGAGCATGTCGGCCGCATCGTCAGCCGCGACACCCGCGCGCTCGACGCCACCGGCGTCGCGAAGGCCGGCACCGAGTCGGTGCTCGAGAACGGCAACGACGCCGTGTTCGGCGCGCTGTTCTGGTTCTGCGTCGCCGGCGGGTCCGGAGCGCTGCTGTTCCGGCTCGCGAACACGCTCGACGCGATGTGGGGCTACCGCAACGAGCGCTTCATCCGCTTCGGCTGGGCCGCGGCGCGCCTCGACGACGCGTTGAACTGGGTGCCGGCGCGGCTGACGGCGCTGACCTATGCCGTCCTCGGCCGCACCCGCTCGGCGCTCGCGTGCTGGCGCGAGCAGGCGCCGACCTGGGACAGCCCGAACGCCGGCCCGGTGATGGCGGCGGGCGCCGGCGCGCTCGCCGTGCAGCTCGGCGGCGCGGCGATCTACCACGGCCGGGAAGAGCAGCGTCCGCCGCTCGGCTGCGGCGCGCCGGCCGACGCGCAAAGCGTGCGCCGCGCAGTGACGCTCGTGCGCCACGGGATGCTGCTGTGGCTCGGCGTCGTCGCGGCCGCGGCGCTCGCCGCTTCGCTCGCGGAGCTGGGCTGATGCCTTGTCCCGACGACACGGGCCGCCAAAATCCCGCTTCGGCCGCGCGGCCCGCGCGCGGCATTGCCTTCCCGGAGGACCACGATGCTTGAACACGGCGGACGCCTGCGCCGCGCCGCCGAGCGCTACCGCATTCCGCTCGCGGACTGGCTGGACCTGTCGACCGGCATCAATCCGCGCGGCTACCCGATCCCGGCAATTCCGTCCGAAGCCTGGCAGCGTCTGCCCGAAGACGACGACGGGCTCGAGGTCGCCGCCGCGCGCTATTACGGCAGCGACGAGCTGCTCGCGGTCGCCGGTTCGCAGGCCGCGATCCAGGCCCTGCCGGCGCTGATTGCGGGCGATCGCGTCACCGTGCTCGCGCCGACCTACGCCGAACACCCGCACGCGTGGCGCGGCCGCCCGGTGCGCGCGTGCGCGGAGGACGACATCGACCGCGCGCTCGCCGATACCGACGTCCTCGTGCTCGTGAACCCGAACAACCCATCGGGCGCGCTGTTCGGGCGGAAACTCCTGCTCGACTGGCACGCGCGGCTCGCGGCACGCGGCGGCTGGCTGGTCGTCGACGAAGCCTTCATCGACGCCGCCCCCGACGAAAGCCTCGCCGCCGACGCCGGCCGCGCGAACCTCGTCGTGCTGCGTTCGCTCGGCAAGTTCTTCGGCCTCGCCGGCGCGCGGGTCGGCTTCGTGTTCGCTCCGGCCGAGCTTCGCCGCGAACTCGGCGACCGTCTCGGACCCTGGCCGATTTGCGGGCCCGCTCGCCATGTCGCGACCGCCGCGCTCGCGGACCAGGAATGGCAACACGAGACGCGCGCACAACTCGCTCGCGACGCCGCCCGGCTCGCCGGATTGCTGCGCGAATCGGGACTCGGCGAGCCGTCGGGCCCGGCGCTGTTCCAGTGGTTGCGCCATCCCCACGCGGCCGCGCTGCAGCACCGCTTCGCGCGCAGGGGCATCCTCGTCCGCGGCTTCGACCAGCCGGCGAGCCTGCGTTTCGGCCTGCCGGGGAACGAGGCGGGATGGACTCGACTCGCGCAGGCACTCGACGAAATCGCTCGCGACCCGACCCGGATCAGCGCCGACGTCGGGGTTTGAACGCCACGTCGGGCGCGTCACCCGGAACCTCGCATCACGAACCGCGGCAAACGGAAACCGCCACGAACCGGCCGAAAGCCGGAAACGGAACAGCTTCACCACCGATGCAACTCGATCTTCACGTCAATACGATCGGCCAACATCTGAAGCATCGCTTCGGCGAGCGGGTGCATAAGCTCCCGCTGCACGGCGACTTCACCTGCCCGAACCGCGACGGCACGCTCGGCCGTGGCGGCTGCAGCTTTTGCAACGTGCGCTCGTTCAACCGCACGTCGCCCGAACCGATCGCGCTCCAACTCGCCGCGGGCCGCGCGAAGATGGACCGCGCGCGGCGCTATCTCGCGTACTTCCAGGCTTACACGAGCACCTACGCCGAGGTCGAGACGCTGCAACGGCTGTATGAGCAGGCACTCGCCGGTGCCGACGTCGTCGGGCTGTGCGTCGGCACGCGGCCGGACTGCGTGCCCGACGCGGTGCTCGACCTCCTCGCCGGCTACCGCGAGCGCGGCTTCGAAGTGTGGCTCGAACTCGGGCTGCAGAGCGCGTTCGACGACACGCTCGACCGCATCAATCGCGGACATGGCTTTGCCGCGTACGCGGACGCCGTGCAGCGCGCCCATGCCCGAAACATCCCGGTATGCACGCACCTGATCGTCGGCCTCCCCGGCGAAGCGCCGGCGGCGAGCCTCGTCACGCTCGGGCGCGTGCTCGACCTCGGCGTCGCCGGACTGAAGCTGCACCCGCTGATGATCGTCCGCGGCAGCCGGCTCGCGAGCGCGTGGCGACGCGGGGACGTGAGCCCACCGGACCTCGAAACGTATGCCGAGCTCGCGGCCGCGATGATTCGCCGCACGCCGGCCTCGGTCGTCTATCACCGCGTCTCCGCGACCGCGAACGCTCCGACGCTGCTCGCGCCGGCGTGGTGCGCGGGACGATTCGACGCAATCCACGCGATCGCGCGAAGACTCGCGACGGGCGGCGGACAGGGCTGCGAGACCGCCGAGCCTTACCTCCCACCCGCCGCACCCACGACTGCCGACGTCCCGCTGCCCACCACCGCGACGCCAGGCCCGGACGCGTTGCCCGCCCGCATCCCGCTGGCGCGCTTCGAGCCCGGCGGGATGTCCGCCCGCAGCGCCGATTCCGCCTGACCACCCGACCGAAGGTCCTCCCCGATGCCCTTGCCGAAGCTCTTTCCCTTTGCCGCCGTGCTCGCCACGGCCGTCGTCGCGACGCCGCTGCATGCCGAACTCGCCGTCGTGGACGACGCCGGCCGGAAAGTCCGCCTCGCGCGTCCCGCGCAGCGCATCGTCAGCCTCGCGCCACACGTCACCGAGCTATTGTTCGCGGCCGGCGCCGGCGCGCAGGTCGTCGGCGCGGTCGCCTACAGCGACTACCCGGAAGTAGCCCGCAAGCTGCCGCGCGTCGGCGGCTACGGCAACATCGACATGGAGGCCGTCGCCGCGCTGAAACCCGACCTCGTGATCGCGTGGAAAACCGGCAATCGCGACGCGCACCTCGACAAGCTCGCCGCGCTCGGTATTCCGGTCTATGTGAACGAGCCGCGCAGCTTCGACGACGTCGCGCGCAGCCTGGAAAGCCTGGGGGTGCTCGCCGGCACCGAGCGCGCCGCCCGCAGCGCCGCCGACGCTTTCCGCGCGCGGCGCGACGAGCTCGCGCGGCGTTACGGCGCTCGCCCGCGTGTACGGATGTTCTACCAGATCTGGGACAAGCCGCTGATGACCATCAACGACGAACACCTGATTTCGGACGCGATCCGGCTGTGCGGCGGCGAGAACGTGTTCGGTGCGTTGCCGCAGCTCGCGCCGACGATCGGCGTCGAGGGCGTGCTCGCGGCCGACCCCGAAGTGATCGTCGCCAGCGGCATGGGCGAAGCCCGCCCCGACTGGCTCGACCAGTGGAAACGCTGGCCGAAGCTCGCCGCGGTGGCCAGCGACAATCTCTACTTCATCCCGCCCGAACTCATCCAGCGCCACACACCCCGGCTTCTCGACGGCACCGCGCAACTGTGTGGCTTCCTCGACGAAGCGCGCGCGAAGCGGCGCCCCGGGTCGCGCGACGCGAAATCCGGATAAGCGGCGCGGAAGACGGAGCGCTCGCGCGCCAAGCTGCTCGCGCGAGCGGCCGGACTACCGAACGAGGTGAAACGCTCCGCTCGCGTGCGGTCCGGCGCGGGTCACTCCGGCACTTTCACCGGATGCGTGAAAACGTAATCGCGGTCCTTCACCGGCGTATGGCAGCCGAGGCATTCCTGCACGAAATTCGCGTCCTTGCCGTAAGGCTTCAGCTCCATCCCGACCCAGCGCGCGTAACCCCAGCCACCGGTCGAGGCGTATTTCTCGGCGCCCTTCGTCATGAACTCCACATGCACCAGGTCGCCCGGTATCGCGGCCGTTTCCCAGCGATCGTGCTTGACCGCCTTCCAGACGAGCTTCGCGAAAGTCGTGCCGTCGGGCCACGGATTCGTCTTGCCTTCGCGCGCCGCCTTCTGCGCGACATCGTTGCCGAGCACCGCGCGCAAGGTATCGTTGTCCGATCGGTAATGCACCGCGAGCACCGGCCAGTCACGGTAGCCTTCGGGCATCGTGATGCCGTTCGGCGCCGGCTCGGCGGCGAGCGAGTTTGCGGAAGCGGCGAGCGCGCCGGCGAGGGTCAGGACATATCTGAGCATCGGAACTCCTTGTCGCAGAGTTTGCGTGGCCGGCGTCGCGGACCGCGGGCCGTTATCGCGGTTGGGGATCTTCAGGATCCACGCGCTTGTCTCGTTTTTAAATTCAATTCGTCTCGTTTTATGTCACATCGCGCAACGAATCGCTTGCCGCGGTAGCTGCCGAGGTTATAATCGCCGCCTGCCGAGGAGCGCTGCGAGACTTCCGTCCCAGGCTCGGCCCTACAAAACCGCGCTCACCTTAACCCGTGCCGGGCACGGGGTGACAAGGTGAGCCCACCGCAGCACCCCTTCCCGGCCACACGTTCAAGGAACGCTCATGAACTCTGTGGCTGACAAATTCACCGACTACGTCATCGCCGACCTCGCACTCGCCGACTGGGGCCGCAAGGAAATCCGCATCGCCGAAACCGAGATGCCCGGCCTGATGGCGATCCGCGAGGAATTCGCGGCGGCGCAGCCGTTGCGCGGCGCGCGCATCACGGGCTCGCTGCACATGACGATCCAGACCGCGGTGCTGATCGAGACGTTGACCGCGCTCGGCGCCGAAGTGCGCTGGGCGTCGTGCAATATCTTCTCGACGCAGGACCACGCCGCGGCGGCGATCGCGGCGTCGGGCGTGCCGGTGTTCGCGGTCAAGGGCGAGTCGCTCGCCGACTACTGGGACTACACGCACCGGATCTTCGAATGGCCGGCGTCGAACGGCGCGGCCGTCTACAGCAACATGATCCTCGACGACGGCGGCGACGCGACGCTGCTGCTGCACCTCGGCGCCCGCGCCGAGAAGGACCTCGGCGTGCTGGCGAACCCCGGCTCGGAGGAGGAGCGCATCCTCTTCGCCGCGATCAAGGCGAAGCTCGCGACGGACCCGGCGTGGTACTCGGTGCGGCTCGCCGCGATCAAGGGCGTCACCGAGGAGACGACGACCGGCGTGCATCGCCTGTACCAGATGCACGAGCGTGGCGAGCTGAAGTTCCCGGCGATCAACGTCAACGATTCGGTCACGAAGTCGAAGTTCGACAACCTGTACGGCTGCCGCGAGTCGCTCGTCGACGGCATCAAGCGTGCGACCGACGTGATGGTCGCGGGCAAGGTTGCGCTCGTCTGCGGCTACGGAGACGTCGGCAAGGGCTCGGCGCAGGCGCTGCGCGCGCTGTCGGCGCAGGTGTGGGTCACCGAGATCGACCCGATCTGCGCGCTGCAGGCGGCGATGGAAGGCTACCGCGTCGTGACGATGGACTACGCCGCCGACAAGGCCGACATCTTCGTCACCTGCACCGGCAATTACCACGTGATCACGCACGATCACATGGCGGCGATGAAGGACCAGGCGATCGTCTGCAACATCGGCCACTTCGACAACGAGATCGACGTCGCGTCGATCGAGAAGTATGAGTGGGAAGAGATCAAGCCGCAGGTCGATCACGTGATCTTCCCGAACGGCAAACGCATCATCCTGCTCGCGAAGGGTCGCCTCGTGAACCTCGGCTGCGCGACCGGCCACCCGAGCTACGTGATGAGCTCGTCGTTCGCGAACCAGACAATCGCGCAGATCGAGCTCTACACGCGCACCGCGGACTACCCGGTCGGCGTGTATACGCTGCCGAAGCATCTCGACGAGAAGGTCGCGCGGCTGCAACTGAAGAAGCTCAACGCGCAACTGACCGAGCTGCGCCCGGACCAGGCCGCGTACATCGGCGTGCCGGTCGAAGGGCCGTACAAGTCGGCGCACTACCGCTACTGAGCGAGGGCGCGATGCAGAAACCCGAACTTTCCATCGAGTTCTTCCCGCCGCAGACGCCCGAAGGCGTCGACAAGCTCGCGGCGACGCGCGCGAAGCTCGCGCGGCTCAAACCGTCGTTCTTCTCGGTGACTTACGGCGCCGGCGGCTCGACGCGCGAGCGCACGTTCGCGACGGTCAAGGAGATCGCCGCCGACGGCTTCGAGGCCGCGCCGCACCTGTCGTGCATCGGCTCGACGCGCGCCGGCATCCGCGAAATCCTCGACGACTACGCCGCCGCCGGCATCCGCCGCATCGTCGCTTTGCGCGGCGACCTGCCGTCGGGCGTCGGCGACCCGGGAGAATTCCGCTTCGCCAACGAGCTCGTCGAATTCATCCGCGCCGAAACCGGCGACCGCTTCCGCATCGAGGTCGCCGCCTACCCCGAATGGCACCCGCAGGCGAAGAGCCCGAAGGACGACCTCGCGGCGTTCAAGCGCAAGGCCGACGCCGGCGCCGACTCGGCGATCACGCAGTACTTCTACAACCCCGACGCGTACCTGCATTTCGTCGACGAAGTGCGCGCGCTGGGCGTCGACATCCCGATCGTCCCCGGCATCATGCCGATCGCGAGCTTCTCGAAACTCGCGCGCTTCTCCGACGCCTGCGGTGCGGAGATCCCGCGCTGGATGCGCAGGAAATTCGAGGCCTACGGCGACGACGCGGAGTCGATCCGCGCGTTCGGCCTCGACGTCGTCACCAGCCTGTGCGAGCGCCTGCTCGCCGCCGGCGCGCCCGGACTGCATTTCTACAGCATGAACCAGGCCGGCCTGACGACGTCGATCTGCGAGCGCCTGAAGCTCGGCTGACTCGACCCGCGGCGGACACGACTCACCCGAGCCCGTGCCGCCGCATCCAGGCGCGGAAATCCGCCTGGCCGGCTGCGCTGCGCAAATGGCCCAGGTGGAGGACCATGTTCTCGACCATCGTGTGCGCGGCGATCGCGGCCATGATCTCGAGCCTCGCCTCGGCCGTCAGACCATGTTCGGCGAGCTTGCGGTCGAGTTCGCAGAAGTGATTCGCCATCAGGCTGCGCGCTTCGTTCTCGCCTAGCGCGAGGTCGCCGAAATCGAGCCGGTCCTCGGCTTCGATTTCGGCGATCAGCGATACGACGGATTCTGGCGTCATCGGGCACCTCCTTCGCGGGCAACGTCGTCGGATTGGACCGGCGGTCGCCGCCGCGAGTGCCCGAGCGGTCGTTCAGCGTCGCCGCGCCATCACCAGCACGCCGCCGATCACGAGCGCGGCGCCGGCGATCTGCCCCGGGCCGATCGACTCGTCGAGCAGCAGCCAGCCGAGGAAGATCGTCACGACCGGGCCGAGCGTGCCGGTCAGCGACACCGGTCCGGCGCCGAGGCGGCGGATCGCCTCCGACACCAGCCACACCGGCGCGACCGTCGAGAACAGCGCCATCGCGAGCCCGAGCGCGTAGACCTGCCACGGCAGCACCAGCGCCGACAGCGGCCGCAGCACGAGGAACTGCGCGATCGACAACACGCACGCGATCATCGTCGCGAATGCGGTGACGCGCGTCGCGCCGAGCCGCCCGACGACCTGGCCATTGCCCATCAGGTACAGCGCGTACGACAGCGCGCTCGCGAACACCAGCGCGCTGCCGAGGATGACCTGGCCCGCCTCGCCGGTGACGCGCAGATCGTGCCCGAGCGCGAGCCCGATGCCCGCGTAGCACAGCGCGAGCGCGGTGATGGTGCGGCGGTCGATCGGCTTGCCGAGGAAGATCGCCGACAACAGGATCACGACCGTCGGGTACAGGAACAGGATCAGCCGTTCGAGCGCGGCGGTGATGTAGCGCAGGCCGAGAAAGTCGAGGTAGCTCGCGAGGTAGTAGCCGGAAAAGCCGAGCGCCGCCATCCACAGCCAGTCGCCGCCGGTGAGCCGCGACTTCGCGCGCCGGTCCGCGACGACGCCCATCGCGACGAAGAACGGCAGCGACAGGCCCATCCGCAGCGCGAGCAGCGTCTCGGCGTCGACGCCGTAACGGTACGCGAGCTTCACGAGGATCGCCTTGAACGAGAAGCCGATCGCGCCGAGCACCGCGAACAGCAGCCCGACGCTGTTTGTCGCGTGGATCATCGAAGCGAGCGGACCGGGGAACCTCGCCCGAGGACCGGAACGCGGGGTCCGCGCGACCTCAACGTCGGCGCGCGCCGCCGAACAGCGAGCCGAGCACGCCGCGCACGATCTGCCGGCCGACCGAGCTGCCGATCGTGCGCGCGACCGTCTTTGCCGCGATGTCGACGAGGCCGTCGCGCTTGCCGCCGCGCGGTCCGGTCGAGCCGAAGAGGATGTCTCCCATGCCGCCGAGAGCGCCCCCGGCTTCGCCCGCTCCGGCACCCGGTTTCTCCGCGGCTTCCCGTGCCGCATCGGTCGACGCCGCCGCCTTCGCGCGCAGCATCTCGTAGGCCGATTCGCGATCGAGCTGTTTCTCGTAGTGGCCGAACAGCACCGACCCCTGGATCGCCTGGCGGCGCTCGTCGGGCGTCAGCGGCCCGAGCCGCGAGGCCGGCGCGATGACGAAGGCACGCTCGACAACCGTCGGGCGGCCCTTCTCGTCGAGGAAGGACACGAGCGCCTCGCCGACGCCGAGCTCGGCGATTGCGGCGGCGGCGTCGAACGCCGGGTTCGCCCGCATCGTTTCGGCGGCGGTCCTGACCGCCTTCTGGTCGCGCGGCGTGAAGGCGCGCAGCGCGTGCTGCACGCGGTTGCCGAGCTGGCCGAGCACGGTCTCGGGGACGTCGAGCGGGTTCTGCGTGACGAAATAGACGCCAACGCCCTTCGAGCGGATCAGCCGCACAACCTGCTCGACTTTCTCGAGCAGCGCCTTCGGGGCGTCGGTGAACAAGAGGTGCGCCTCGTCGAAGAAGAACACGAGCTTCGGTTTTTCGAGGTCGCCGACTTCGGGCAGTTGCTCGAAGAGCTCGGCGAGCATCCACAGCAGCACCGTCGAGTACAGCTTCGGCGAGTGATAGAGCTTGTCGGCGGCGAGCACGTTGATGACGCCGCGGCCTTCGGCATCGGTCTGCATCAGGTCGGCGAGATCGAGCATCGGCTCGCCGAAGAACTGGTCGGCGCCCTGCTCCTCGAGCGCCAGCAGGCCGCGCTGGATCGCGCCGATCGACGCGGCGGAAACGTTGCCGTACTGCGTGGTGAACGACTTCGCGTTCTCGCCGACGTGCTGCACCATCGCGCGCAGGTCCTTGAGATCGAGCAGCAGCAGGCCCGAGTCGTCGGCGACGCGGAACACAATCTGCAGCACCCCGGCCTGCGTCTCGTTGAGGTTCATCAGCCGCGCGAGGAGCAGCGGCCCCATGTCCGAGACGGTCGCGCGCACCGGGTGGCCGGACTCGCCGAACACGTCCCAGAACACGGGCGTGTTCGCGCGCGGCGTGAACTCGGTGATGCCGATCGCGGCGAGCCGCTGCATCAGCTTGTCCGACGCGACGCCGGCGGCGCCGATGCCGGCGAGGTCGCCCTTGACGTCGGCGAGGAACACCGGCACGCCGATCGCCGCGAAGGATTCGGCCATCTTCTGCAGCGTGACCGTCTTGCCGGTGCCGGTCGCGCCGGTGATCAGGCCGTGCCGGTTCGCGAGGCGCGGCAGCAGCGTGATGTCCTTATCGTGCGTGCGCGCAATCAACAGCGGCTCGGCCATCGCGAAATCCTCCGGGGGTTGGGATGCGCCGGAGTTTAGCAGGATGCCGGAAGGATCAGACGCCGCCCGATCGCGCGACGGCGATGCGGATCGGCGCCACGGCCCTCAGTGGATCTCAACCGCAGCTGCAGCTGCCGCAGCCGCCGCAACCGCCGCGCTGCTTGCGCGTGACGAGGTAGTTCGCGATCTGCTCGCGGTCGTATTCAAATTGCTCCGGCGTCTCGTAGCCGATGCCGGGGCGGTGCTCCTCGCCGTCGACGCGGATCGTCAGCGCATGCATCGCGGTCTCGGCATCATGCACGACCGAGAGGTCGTAGCGGCCGCCGCGGGGGAGCGTGTCGAGCAGGGAGCGGGTGAGGTCGTCGATCATCGTGGGTCCTTGAAATGATGAGGAAAATCGCGGCACGGAAAGACCGTACCAGGAACGCGGATTCTCCGATATCGACGAGGCTCGGGGCTTGTCCGGCGTCAACTCGAAAGCAGCTTTTGGCAGCCCGAGTGCAGCGCCGCACGCAGCCCGACTTGCGGCCGGGCTGCACCCTTCGACGGCGCTCCTCGGCGCCGTCGAAGGAAGCTGCGGATCGTCAGCCCGGGACGCGTTCGATGACGAGTGCGATCCCTTGACCGACGCCGATGCACAGGCTGACGACCGCGTAGCGCCCGTTGCGCCGTTCGAGTTCGCGCGCCGCCGACAGCGCGATGCGTGCGCCCGAAGCGCCCAGCGGGTGGCCGATCGCGATCGCGCCGCCGTTCGGATTGACGCGTGGATCGTCGAACGCGAGGTCGAGCAGCTTCAGGCAACCCAGGACCTGCGGCGCGAACGCCTCGTTGATCTCGATGACGTCGACGTCCTTCAGCGCGATGCCGGCGCGCGCGAGCGCCTTCGGGATCGCATAGGCCGGGCCGACGCCCATGATCCGCGGCTCGACGCCGGCGACCGCACCGGCGAGGATGCGCGCGGCCGGACGCGCCCCGGCCCGTTCACCCGCGGCACGGCTGCCGACGAGCAGCGCGGCCGCGCCGTCGTTGATGCCGGACGCGTTGCCCGCGGTCACGACGCCGTCGGCGAACAGCGTCTTGAGCTTCGCGAGGGATTCGTAGGTCGACTCCGGGCGCGGATGCTCGTCTTCGGCGACGACGCGCGGCGGCGTCTTGCGCCCGGTCGGCACTTCGATCGGCAGGATTTCGCCGGTGTAGAAACCGGCCTCCTTCGCCGCGGCGTACTTCGCCTGCGACGCGGCGGCGAAGCGGTCCGACGCCTCGCGCGTGATGCCGAACTCGGCGGCGACGTTGTCGCCGGTCTCGGGCATCGATTCGTTGCCGTACTGCTCGATCAGGCGGGGATTCGGGAAGCGGGCGCCGATCGTCGAGTCGAACACCTTGAACTCGCGGCTGTACGGCGACTCCGCCTTCGCGACGACGAAGGGCGCGCGGCTCATGCTCTCGACGCCGCCCGCGACGAAGAGCTCGCCCTCGCCGCAGGTCACCGCGCGCGCGGTGTCGAGCACCGCCGCGAGGCCGCTGCCGCACAGCCGGTTGACCGTCTGCCCGCCAACCGTCGGCGGCAGGCCCGCGACCAGCGCCGCGTGGCGCGCGACGTTGCGCGCGTCCTCGCCGGCCTGCGCGGAGCAGCCGAGGACGACGTCCTCGATGTCGGCAGCCGCGAACGGCGAGCGCGCGACGAGTTCGCGAATCACGGTGGCGGCGAGGTCGTCCGGGCGGACCGCGGCGAGTTGGCCGGCGTGGCGGCCGATCGGCGAGCGCAGACCGGCGTAGATGTAGGCGTCGAGCATCGTTTCTCCTTTGGTGTGGTGGGTGTCTTTATCGAATGCAAGCGTTCGCCGCGAGGCTGTCGAACGGCGTCGGCAGGACTTCGGCAGCCCTGTCCCGGGCGTAATCGAAGGGCTCGATCCGAGCGGTGAGAGGTTGCGGAGTCATTGGTTTCGTTCGTCAGTTTTCGGGGGTCAGCAGCGAGACGCCAAGGCGCGCGCGGCGGACGAGCCACGGGCTCGGCCGGTAGCGCGGGTCGCGGTAAAAGTCGTGCAGCCCGTCGAGGATCGCGAGCACGGTCTTGGCGCCGAGCGCGTCGCCCATCGCAAGCGGTCCGCGCGGGTAGCCGAGACCGAGCTTCACCGCGGCGTCAATGTCCTCGGGCGTCGCGATGCGCTGCTGCGCGATGTCGCAGCCGATGTTCACGATCATCGCGACGACGCGCTGCGCGACGAAACCGGCGCTGTCGCGGATCACCGACACCGGCTTCCCGCCGGCGGCAAACGCCGCCCACGCCACGTCGCGCGCCGCCGCCGCGGTCAGCGGGTTGGTCATCAGCGTCAAATGTCCGCCGAGGAAGAGCGGATCGAGCGCGAGCGTGCGCGCCGGGTCGAGCCCTTCGGCGAGCGCCGCGCCGGTCGCGTCGGAGCCGACCGGCAGCACGATGCAGACCGAGTTGTCGGCCGGCCGCCGGCCGCGGTCGACGATCACGCCGTGCGCATCGAGCAGCGCGACCGCGGTCGCGTGAGCCTCGGCATTGCGCGGGCTGATCCACAGCGGCGTCGTCGGTGCAGTCGGCACTTCGGGCGGCGCGATGACTTCGGCGCGGCCGTCGGAATACGTATAGAAGCCGCGCCCGCTCTTGCGGCCGAGCAGGCCGGCGGCGAGACGCTGGCGCGTGATCGGCGACGGCCGGTAGCGCGGCTCCTGGTAATACTGGTCGTAGATCGACTCCATCACCGGATGCGACACGTCGAGACCGGTGAGATCGAGCAGCTCGCACGGCCCCATGCGAAAGTCCGCCGCGCCGCGCAGGATGCGGTCGAGGGTCGCGAAATCGGTGACGCCTTCGCCGAGCACGCGCAGCGCTTCGGTGAGATAGGCGCGGCCGGCGTGATTGACGATGAAGCCCGGCGTGTCCGCGGCGCGCACCGGCGTATGGCCCATGCGGCGCGCGAGCGCGACGAGCGAGTCGCCGGCTGCGCGGTCGCCGCGCACGCCGTCGATGATTTCGACGACCTTCATCAGCGGCACCGGGCTGAAGAAATGGAAGCCGCCGACGCGCTCCGGCCGCCGGCACGCGGCGGCGATCGCGGTCACCGACAGCGACGAGGTGTTCGTCGCGAGCACGCAGTCGTCGCCGACGATGTCCTCGAGGTCGCGGAACAGCGCGCGCTTCGCGTCGAGGTTCTCGACGATCGCCTCGACGACGACATCGCAGCCGGCGAGATCGGGCAGGCTGTCGGCGACGGTAAGTCGTGCCGTCGCCGCCTGCGCGGCCGCGGCGTCGATCTTTCCCTTCGCGGCGAGCTTCGCGAGCATGTCCGCGACCGCGTCGCGCGCTTCGGCCGCCGCTCCTGCGCGACTGTCAAAAAGACGCACCGTGACGCCGCCCTGCACCGCAATCTGCGCGATGCCGCGGCCCATCAGCCCGGTGCCGACGACACCGAGCGTCAGGCCTTCCCGATTCGCGTCGAACATCTCACGCCCCCCGGAAATCGGCCGCGCGCTTGTCGAAGAAGGCCTGCATGCCCTCCTTCTGGTCGCGGCTCGCGAACAGCAGCTGGAACGCCTTGCGCTCGAGCATCAGCGCCGCGTCGAGCGACGCGTCCTGGCCGGCGAGCAGCACTTCCTTGATCTGCATGATCGCGAGCGGCGGCAGCGCGGCGATCTGCGTCGCGAGTTCGAGCGCGCGCGCCTGCACGTCGGCATCCGCGACGACTTCGCTCGCGAGCCCCATCTCGAGCGCGTCGCGGCCGCTCACCGGCTGGCCGGTCAGCACCATCTTCATCGCCTTGAACTTGCCGACCGCGCGGGTGAGCCGCTGCGTGCCGCCGGCGCCCGGCATGATGCCGACCTTGACTTCGGGCTGGCAGAACGACGCGCTCTCGCCGGCCACGATGATGTCGGCGTGCATCGCCAACTCGCAGCCGCCGCCCCACGCGTAGCCGTTGACCGCCGCGATGACCGGCTTCGGGCAGTCCGCGATCGCCTGCCAGAGAAGCTGCGTATTGCGCAGCATCATCTCGATCGCGCCGGCGTCCGCCATCGCGCGCAGGTCGGCGCCGGCGGCGAAGTACTTTTCGCCCCCGGTCAGCACGATCGCGCGCACGTCCGCGTCGCGGCCGAGCGCGACGAAGTGTTCCGCGAGCTGCTGGCGGACTTCCTGATTCAGCGCGTTGCGCGCCTCCGGCCGGTTCAGACGGACAACCGCAACCTGGGGCGCGGGGCGCTCGACGACGACTTCGCTCATCCTTCCTCTCTCCTCTCTGTTTCGCTGTGCGAACTCTTTGTTTGCATTTTTGGAACAACTCCGACGATACTGCGTTTGTCGGCAGCCGTAAACTGTCCGAATTCGCGTAGTAGCGAAACCATATTTCGGATAATCGCCCGCCGCGCGAGAACCTCCGCACCGGCAAAGACGAGGTAAGGATGGACAACGAAACCCTGGCATTCGCCGATGACGGCAAGGACCGCCAGTTCGTCAACGCGCTTGCGCGCGGGCTGGAACTCCTGCGCTGCTTCCGCCCGGGCGAGACCGAGCTCGGCAACGCGGAGCTCGCGCGCCGCACCGGGATGCCGAAGCCGACGGTGTCGCGGCTGACCTACACGCTGACGAAGCTCGGCTACCTCGCGTTCTCCGAGAGCCGCGGCACCTACCGCCTCGCCGCCGGCGTGCTCGCGCTCGGCTACGCGATGCTGTCGAACCTCGACGTGCGCCGCGTCGCGCGCCCGTACATGGAGGAGCTGTCCGAACACTCGCAGGTGTCGGTGTCGATCGGCGCGCGCGACCGGCTCAGCATGGTGTACATCGAGAGCGTGCGCAGCAGCGCGAACGTCACGCTGCGTCTGGACGTCGGCTCGCGCATCCCGCTCGCAACCTCCGCGGTCGGGCGCGCGCTGCTGTGCGGCCTGCCGCAGGGCGAGCGCGACTACCTGATGGACCACATCCGGCTGCGCGACGAGGACAACTGGCCGCGCGTGAAGGCCGGCATCGAGCAGGCGCTGCGCGACTACCAGGACCGCGGCTTCGTCGTGTCGGCCGGCGACTGGCAGAAGGACGTGAACGCGATCGGCGTTCCGCTCGCCGGCGCCGAAGGCGAGCGCGCGATGGCCTTCAACTGCGGCGGCCCGGCTTTCCTGCTCCCGCGCGACCGCCTCGAAGACGATGTCGGCCCGCGGCTCGTCGCGCTCGTGCGCCGCGTCGAAGTCGAGCTCGGCCGCGCGCTGCCGACCGCCTGACCCACAACAAACTCCAACGCCCCACTGCCCGCACTACGGGCTCACGAGGAGAGAACATGAAACCGCCCCGCGTCTTTGCCATCGACGGCGTCGTCCCGGTCGTCGATCCGACCGCCTACGTCCACCCGAGCGCCGTGCTGATCGGCGACGTCATCGTCGGCCCCGGCTGCTACGTCGGCCCGTGCGCGAGCCTGCGCGGCGACTTCGGCCGCCTGATCCTCGAAGCCGGCGTCAACGTCCAGGACACCTGCGTGATCCACAGCTTTCCCGAGCACGACACGGTCGTCGAAGAGAACGGCCACATCGGCCACGGCGCGGTGCTGCACTGCTGCACGGTCCGCCGCAACGCGCTCGTCGGCATGAACGCGGTCGTGATGGACAACGCGGTGATCGGCGAGAACTCTTTCGTCGCCGCGTGCAGCTTCGTCAAGGCCGGCATGGAAGTGCCGCCGAACTCGCTCGTCGCCGGCACGCCGGCGAAGCTCGTGCGCGCGCTCTCGGAGCAGGAGATAGCCTGGAAGGTGAAGGGCACGGGCATCTACCAGAACCTCACCGTCCGCTGCCTCGCGACGATGGTCGAAACCGACGCGCTCGCCGCGGTCGAAGCCGACCGCCAGCGCATCGTGATGCCGGAAATCGTGCCGCTGAGCGAGATGAAGCAGCGCACGTAACGGAACAGGCAGGGCCGACGGCTCGTCCTTCACCCGTGGGATGCGCGGCCGCTCGCACGCCGCGGACGCGTGCCTCCCGCCGCGCCGTCACCCCGGCGCACGATCGAGCGTCTCAGTGCACTTGCAGCCGCTGCGCATACCAGCGGGCGAATTCGTGGTTCGCCATCGGCCGCGCGAAGAAATAGCCCTGCCCCTGGTCGCAACCGTGCGCTTGCAGGTACGACAGGATTTCGTCGGTCTCGATGCCTTCGCCGACGACCTCGAGTCGCAGCGTGCGGCCGAGCGCGATGATCGCTTCGATGATCGCGCGGCTCGTCTGGTCTTCGCCGAGGCGGCGCACGAAGGACTGGTCGATCTTGAGCTTGTCGAGCGGCAGCGCGCCGAGGTAGCTGAGACTCGAATAGCCGGTGCCGAAGTCGTCGAGGGCGACCTTGATGCCCATCTCGCGCACCGCGTTGAGGATGTCGATCGCCTCCGGCACGTTCTCCATGACGCTGCTCTCGGTGACTTCGAGCTGCAGGCAACTCGGGTCGATGCCGGACGCTTCGACGATTTCCGACAGGCGCTGCGCGAAGCGGCGCAGCCGGAACTGCTGCGGCGACACGTTGATCGCGATCGGCACCGGCGGCAGCCCTTCCGCAAGCCAGGCGCGATGCTGCCGGCACGCTTCCGTCGCAACCCATTCGCCGACCGCGCCGATCAGGCCGGCGGCCTCGGCGACGGGGATGAAGAGGTCCGGTCCGATGCGCCGGTCTTCCTCCGCGGCGAGGCGCAGCAGGGCTTCGGCGCCCTTCAGCCGTCCGCTCTGCATGTCGACGACCGGCTGGTAATGCAGCACGAGACCGTCGCTGACGAGCGCGCGCTTGAGCTTCTCCTCGACCGACCACATCGGGTCGTCGCGGCGCTCCAGTTCCGGCGCGTAGACGCTGTAGGTGCCGCGGCCGCGCTCCTTCGCGTGGTACATCGCGAGGTCCGCGGTGCGCACCAGCGCATCGACTTCCATGCCGTGTTGCGGGAAGAAGCTGATGCCGATCGACGGCGAGATCTTGACGTCGTTGCTGCGGATGCGGAACGGCGCGGACACGCTCTGCACGACGTTCTCGGCGATGCTCATCGCGTCGTGCATCTGTTCGAGGTAGGGCAGCAGGATCACGAACTCGTCCCCGCCTAGCCGCCCGACGAGGTCTTCCCGGCGCACGCAGCCGACCAGCCGCTTGCCGACTTCCTGCAACAGCAAGTCGCCGGCCTCATGGCCGTACAAGTCGTTGACGGGCTTGAAGCGGTCGAGATCGATGAACAGCAGCGCACCCTGGCTGTGCTTGCGCCCGGCCGCGGCAAGGAGATGGCTCGCGTACTCGAACATCAGCCGCCGGTTCGGCAGCCCGGTCAGCGGGTCGTGCAGTGCCGCCTCGCGCACGCGCTGCTCGGCGCGCTTGTGGTCGGTGATGTCGATGTTCATGCCGACCCACTTGAGGATCCGCCCTTCGGCGTCGCGGATCGGTGCCGCGCGCACGTTCGTCCACCGGCACTCCCCGGTCGCGCGCCAGATCCGGTGTTCGCCGCTCCACGGCCGGCCGCTCGCGACCGCCTGCCGCCATTGCTCATCGACGAACGCGCGGTCGTCGGAATGGACGACGTCGAGCGCGCCGAAACCGGCCATTTCCTCGAAGCTCTGGCCCGTGTAGGCGCGCCAGGACGGCGAGTCCGCGACGATGCGCCCGCCCGGGTCCGTCTCCCACACCGCCTGCGCCGTTTCCTCGACGAGCACGCGAAAGCGCTCCTCGCTCTCGCGCAAGCGGTCGGCGGCAAGCTCGCGGTCGAGCGCGGTGACGGCCGCACGGGCGAACACTTCGAGCGCGTCGATTTCCTCGCGGCCGGGGTCGCGCGGTGCGAACCAGTACGTCGCGATCGCGCCGGCGAGCTTCGTGCCGCCGACGGGAATCATCACGATGCTGCGCCTCGCTTCGTCCGCTGCGACGCGCCCGCGCAGGCTGGGGTCGCCGGCGATGTCGGTGATCAAGAGCGCGCGTCCGTCCGACAGCGCGCGCTCCGCAAGGTCCAGGATCAGCGGGTCCGGCCGGTCGCTCCACATCACACCGCCCGCGGTGAGGCGGCCGTCGCAGTAGAACGTCTGGCCGAAATCGAGCACGACGCTGACCCCGTCTGCCTGCGCGAGCTGCCGCGCGGCGCGCAGCACTTCGTCCTGCAGCGCGCGGCAGCCCTCCGATTGGGACAGCCGCTCCAGCCCGGCCGACAGGTGCTGCAGACGCCGGTGTCCCGCGGCGAGCGCCTCCTCCGCCTCCACCTGAAGCGTGATGTCGCTCAGCAGCAGCGCGACCTGCCGCAGCTCCGACGCCGCGTAGCGAAACGCATAAACGTCGAACCACCGCCCCAGCTTTTCCGACGGCAGCCGGAAGCGCGCGGACCGTCCGGTGAGCGCGACGTCGCCGAAAATCGCGAACCACTCGGCTTCGAATTGCGGCAGCAGTTCCCGCATCCGGCACCCGCGCGCGCCCCACAGCCCGGTGCGAGTCTCGAAGGCCGGATTGGCTTCGAGGAAGCGGAAATCGACCGCGCGATCCGCGCCATCGAAGATCATCTCGACGAGACAGAATCCTTCGTCCATCGACTCGAAAAGCATCCGATAGCGCGACTCGCTCGCTTCGAGCGCTCGCCGTGCCGACACTTGCGGCGTGTCGTCGACGATCGTCACGAGCACGCCGCCGATCGCGCCGCTCTCGTCGAACACCGGGCTGTAGCAGATCGTCACGAAGGCGCCCGCCGCGTCGTCGGCGGCCTGCCCGCCCGAAATCCTCTCCGACAGGAAAACCGTCTCGCCGTCGTCCATGACCTGCCGGAACACGGGTTGCGACGCTTCCCAACGTTCGCGCAACGCGCTGCGCGCCGGCCGCCCCAGCGCCGCCGGATGTTCGGCGCCGAGAAACGGCCGGTAGGCGTCGTTGTAGACGCGGACGAGCTCCGGGCCCCACAGCAGCGTCATCGGAAAGCACGAGCCGAGCACGAGCCCGGCCGACGTCTTCAGGCTGGCCGGCCAGCCTGACATCGGCCCGAGCGGGCTCCGCGTCCAGTCGGTCTCACGCTCGAGTTCGGCCAAGCGCCGGCTGCATGTCGGCCCGGCCGCGGGAGCGGCGCAATCGCCCGTTCGAGGATTCTTCAACGCGCCCCTCCACTCAAAACGTCGCGCCCCGGCGGCGCCCGTGCCGAACCTGGGCGGCCGAACGTGCGGCCGAATGCGCGCGACCCGGGCGCATTCACGGCCGGGCCGCCGAGTCCGGACGCTCGCCCACCCGACAGGCGTCGGAACGGATCCGCGCCTGACCGCACTTCCCACCCGACCGAGCCGCGATGCCCTCGCGGGCGCGGGTTTCGCCGCCCGCCGGCTCTTGTTTCCGGCCGTCGGAGCCGCGTGAAACATACTCGCGAAAAACCTGGGAACAAATACCGGGAAGCTGCTGCACCTGCGGGTGAGTCCGACGGCGCGAGCCATCGTGTCCCGCCAGTTTCACGCGGAGGCGGCACGCCGTTTCGGCGCCGCTTCCATCCCCTTCAGAATTCCCGACGCGGCGTGCAGTCGAACCACCGAACGCGGTCCGACCGCTGCCGCGAGACCCACACAACATGTGTATCGTAGAACGCAGAACGGTGTTTCGCCTTCCCGACGCGCGGTCCGGGGTGCTCGCGGGCATCGCCGCCGGCGTGGTCTCGACCGTCGCGCAGGTCGCGCTGTGGCTGGTGTTCACCGACGCGTTTCCGGACATCCTGTTTCGCGACGCGCGGCTCGCCGCGGCGATCGTGCTCGGCCGCGACGTCCTGCCGCCGCCGGCGAGCTTCGACATGGTCGTGATGCTCGTCTCGACCGTCGTGCATTTCGCGCTGTCGATCGCTTACGCAGTGGTCCTCACGGCCGGGCTCGGGTCGCTCGGCATAGGCGCCTCGATCGTCGCGGGGGCGGCGTTCGGGGTCGCGCTCTTCGTCATCAACATGTACGGCTTCACGGCCGCCTTTCCGTGGTTCGCGGCGGCGCGCGACGCGATCACGGTCGCGGCCCACGTCGTGTTCGGCGTCACCGCAGCCGCGGTTTATCACGCGCTGTCGGCGCGCCGCCCGCCGCGCGCGGAAGAGTAGTCCGCATGGAGCGACGATCGGCCGTGCCGGCGAGGATCGCGCAAAGCTTGCCGCGCGGCGTAAAGGAGAAGGATCGCGCGCGGCGAAGCATCGGCCTCGCGCCCGGGAAAGCGCCGCGAAGCCAGGATCTCACTGCAACACAGCGGCGGCGAGGCGTTCCGCGCACCCTTCGGCGGCCAGGGGAAACATCGCTCGGACGGCCGCGGGCGATTTTGCGCCCGCGTCCCGAACCGATTCACTGCCCGCCGTCGATGCCCGCCATCGCCTGCGCGATCGCGTTCCGCTCGGTTGGCCGAACGAGGCGCGAGACCTCCTTGCCGTCGCGCATGAAGACGAGCGTCGGCCACAGCTTGACGCCGAACGAACGTCCGAGCCGGCGCCCGCTGCCATCCTCGATCTTGAGGTGACGCACGTCGGGGTGCGCCGCGAAAGCTGCCGCGATCGCCGGCTGCGCCGCCCGGCAGTGGCCGCACCACCCCGTACCGAACTCGACGACCGTCGGCCCTTCGAGCGCGTCGACCTCGTCGCGCGACGGCTCGACCGCCGCGTACTCCGTGTTCATCGCCATGATCTTCTCACCCAGAGGCTCCCGCGTATGCGGCGCAGGAGCGTTGAAAGGGGTCGCGGCGCCGCAATCCGCTTCCCATGCGACCCGGCGAAGACGCACAGGTTCGGTTCGCCCCCGGCTCCGCTCAGTCGCCACCCCCGGCATCGTACGGGACAACGTTCTCCTGTTCCTGCGGGTCGTTGCGCGCGACGATCGCGCGGGCTGGCAGCGTATCGCTGAGATTGCGCGCCTGGTGCGGCACGTCGGGCGGGATGAACAGGAAGTCGCCGGCCTCGCTGACGATCGTCTCGGTAAGCCCTTCGCCGTAGCACGTCTCGACGCGGCCTTCGAGCACGTAGATGCCGGTCTCGTACGCGCGATGCCGGTGCGGCGCCGCGCTGCCGCCGGGCGGAATCACAACCAGGTGCATCGACAGTCCGCGGCTTCCGGCGGTGTGCGCGGAGATGCCGGTGAAGTACGGCAGACGCTGACGCGTCATGACTTCGCGCTCGGGGCGAATGCCGACGACGGTTTGCGTCGCGGAATCGGGGGACAGCATGCGTGGCTCCTGGATGAACGGCGGCCGCGGACCGCTGCGGTCAACGTATATCGAACGGCTCGACTGCCGCCTTGAACCGGCAGTCCCGTGAGCCTCGAACGAGCAAATCCCACACCCCCGCACCAGCAATCCGACACGAACGCTCGCCCTGCGCCCGTCGAAGGGCAACGCGCGGTTTCGACGGGCCTGTCTCGAGCGAAGCCGAAAGCCCGCGTGCAAGCGGCACGCTCGGCGCGAAGCATATCCGCTTGCCGCGTCAATAAACCTAGTCGCCCGACTCGTCGAAGTCGAGTTGCTGCGCTCGCGACTTGTCCGCCCGGTGCAGACGCGGCACCTTCACGCCCCCTCGCCGGGTCGGGGACGGCCACTGCCACATGGACATGCAAGGCAACGGGAACTATCACGCATGAGTGAGCGTCTTTCCTGCGGGTCGACGGACGAGCCGGCCGCGCGGCTGCCGGCCGCGCGCCGAACTCGCGGACATCGATCGACCCGGCGTTCATTCGGTTTCGCCGCAGCACCCGCCTCTGTCGCCCGCCTCATCGGGGACGCCGCGGAATGGCCGCGGCAACGGGAGGATTCCCTCACAGACGGAGGCCCGCATGCGAGCGCAACCCGAAGTCGCACCGAAGTTCCTGAACCTCTTCCAGATCCGTTTTCCGATCGGCGCGATCACATCGATCGGGCACCGCGTCTCCGGCGTCGTGCTGCTGCTCCTGCTGCCGCTGCTCGCGATGGGGCTCGACGAGTCGCTCGGCAGCGCGGAGGACTTCGACGCGATGCGCGACAACCTGTCCGGCCCGCTGACGACGCTGCTGCTCGTGATCGTCGTCTGGGCGGCGGCGCACCACGTGCTCGCCGGCGTGCGCCACCTGCTGATGGACATCGGCATCGGCAGCCGGCTCGAACTGGCGCGCACGAGCGCGTGGTCCGTCATCGTCGCGGCGCTGCTGATCGCGCTCGTCGCGGCGCTCACCGGAGCGCTGTCATGAGACTCTTCCTCGGCCAGCGTGCGTGGATGCTGCAGCGGGTCACCGCGGTCGTGCTGCTGCTGTTCGTCGCGACCGGCGCGGCGATGCTCGTCGTCGGCCCGCCGATGACTTACGACCGCTGGTTCGCGCTCGTGACCAGCCCGCACGGCTCGGTGCTGATCGCGGTGCTGTTCGGCGCGCTGTGCCTGCATGGCTGGATCGGCCTGCGCGACATCGTGCTCGATTACGTCAAGCCGCTGTGGGTGCGCCTGCCGCTGCTGTCACTCGTCGCGGTGCTGCTGATCGGGATCATGATCCGGGTCGTGCTGACGCTCGCGGCCCATATGACGATCGCCGGCTGACCGGCGCGGAGGACGACATGCGCATCTCGATCTACCGCTTCAACCCGGAAACCGACGACCAGCCGAGGATGCAGGACTACGACATCGCGCTCGAGCACAGCGACAAGAAGCTGCTCGACGTGCTGATGCGGCTGAAGAATCTCGACGACACGCTGTCGTTCCGGCGCTCGTGCCGCGAGGGCGTGTGCGGCTCGGACGCGATGAACATCAACGGCCGCAACGGACTCGCGTGCCTGAAGTCGCTCTCCGAACTCAAGGAGCCGATCGTGCTGCGGCCGCTGCCGGGCTTCCCGGTGATCCGCGACCTCGTCGTCGACATGACGCAGTTCTTCGCGCACTACCACTCGATCCGCCCCTACCTGATCAACGACGAGACGCCGCCCGAGCGTGAGCGGCTGCAGTCGCCCGAAGAGCGCGAGCGCTTGAACGGCCTGTACGAATGCATCCTGTGCGCGTGCTGCAGCGCGTTCTGCCCGTCGTACTGGTGGAACCCCGACAAGTTTATCGGCCCCGCCGGCCTGCTGCAGGCCTACCGCTTCATCTCCGACACCCGCGACCGAGCGACGCGCGACCGGCTCGCCTACCTCGACGACGTCTATCGGCTGTACCGCTGCCGCACGATCATGAACTGCACCGAAGTCTGTCCGAAGCACCTCAGCCCGTCGCACGCGATCGAGCAGATCCGCCTGGCGCTCGTGCGCGACTCCGCCTAGCGCGCGGGGCGGCAGGGCGCCGAAGTGGCGGGAAAGCCGACAGGAAGCACCGACACCGTGCCGGGCGCGAACCGGCGCACCGAATCGACCCGTCAACTGGAAGAGGACGCGCTGCTCGAGCGCCTCGCCGCGCAGCCGCTATTCGCGGAGCTCGACGCGGCCGACCTGGAACGCGTCGCGCGCGGCGCCCGGCTGCGGCGCTTCGCATCGGGCGAGCCGCTGTGGTTCGCCGGCGAGCGCGCCGCCCATTTCGCGGTGATCGCGACGGGCGTCGTGCAGATCCGCCAGATGACGCTGACCGGCGATGGCATCGTCGTCGGGCTGTTCCGCGCGGGCGAAGCGATCGGCCTGTCGGCCGCACTCGAGCACGGCATCTTCCCCGCCGACGCGCTCGCGATCGGCGGGCAGGTCGAGGTGCTGTGGCTGCGCGCCGACGCGCTCGACGCGGCGCTGCTCGGCTCGGTCGCGATCGGCCTCGCGGTCAATCGCGCGCTGCTTCAGCACACCGCGGCACTGCGCGCGAAGATCGACATCGTCAGCGCGGGCACGGTGCCGCGTCGCCTCGCCGCGCTGATCTCCTACCTGATCGAACGCTTCGGCCATCCGGCCGGCGGCGACGCGATCGCGGTCGGCGTGAACCTGAACCGCGAGGAAATCGCCGAGCTCGTCAGCGCACGCGCCGAAACCGTGATCCGCATCCTCAGCCGCTGGCAGAAGGCCGGCTGGCTGACGACACGGCACGAAGGCTTCGAGATCCGGCGCGCCGACATGCTGCAGCGCATCCTCGAAACGCCGGGGCACGCGGACTAGCGCCGCGCGGCGCCGATCGCGCTGATCCCTCCGCATTCGCTTGCGACGTGCCGGTCGAAGGCTTGCGACCGCCCTTCGACAAGCTCGGGGCGAACGGCGACCGCCGCAGCGCGCTATCGCTCCAGAAACTTCAGCTTGTCCTTCACCTTCGCCCAGACACCCGCGTCCTCGGGCGCCGGCTTCACTTCGACGATCGGCTTCCACTCTTTCGCGAGGGTCTCGTTCAGCGCGATGAACTGGCGCTGGTCGTCGGGCACGTCGTCGTCGGCGTAGATCGCATCGACCGGACACTCGGCGACGCACAGCGTGCAGTCGATGCACTCCTCGGGGTCGATGACGAGGAAGTTCGGCCCCTCGCGGAACGCGTCGGTCGGGCAGACATCGACGCAATCGGTGTGCTTGCACTTGATGCAGGCTTCGGTCACTACGTAGGTCATCGTTTTCTCTCCATCGGTTTCAGGCGACCGCCGCGCGGGCGACGGTCCGGCGCAGCAGAAGATTAGGGCCGGCGGGCACGGCGCCGAATGACAAAAATCATTTCGACGCCGTGACGCCGTCCCTACGATGCAATCACGCAGTACGGCCCCGCCGCGAACGCACGGCGCGGGATGTCGAGAATGAACGCTGGAGACCGTCATGTCCGCCCATATCGCCAAATGGCAAGCCGAGCACGCGAACTACCGCAAGCTGCTCGATCTCCTGGAAACCCAGACGCAGGTGTTCGCGAATGGCGACCAGCCCGATTACGAGCTGATGGACGACGTCATCTACTACATGACGCAGTTCCCGGACCGCTATCACCATCCGCGCGAAGACGTCGCGTTCAAGATGCTGCTCGACCGCGATCCGTCGGCGCAGCCGATCGTCGACGACCTTGCCGCGCAGCACGAAGCGATCGAACGCAGCGGCGCCGCGCTCCACGCGGACCTCAGTGCCGCGGCCGTCGGCGCGATGATGTCGCGCGCGACGATCGAGACCGACGTGCGCGACTACGTGAGCTTCCTGCGGCGGCACTTCGATCAGGAGGAGCGCGAGATCTTCCCGCGGCTGGCGATCTTCCTGACGAAAGCCGACTGGTTCATGGTCGCGTCCGCGATCCACCTGAACCCCGACCCGCTGTTCGGCGAGAGCGTCCAGGCGCGCTTCCAGTCGCTGCATCGCCACATCGCGCGGCACGCCGGCTGCGGCTGCGAAACACCGAAGGAGACGGCGTGCTGCCTCGAATGACGGCTTGCCGTCATCGCCCGCGACGCGCCGTCGGCGTCGCGGCACACGCTACCCTGCGGGTCGGCACGCTGACCTGACCGCGTCAGGCGTCCGCCTTCTGCTGGCAGACGATGCGGTCGCGGCCGCCCTGCTTGGCCTCGTACAGCGCCCGGTCGGCGCGCCGGTAGACCGCCATCAGGTCGTCGTCGCTGTCGGGATCGAAGCTCGTCACGCCGATGCTGACCGTGAAGGACAGGCTGTGTCGGCCGTCCTGCACGCGGCATTCGCGAATGCTGTCGAGCAGCCGCTTGCCGAGTTCGCACGCGGCCTTGAGGTCGGTTTCCGGCATCACGATGCCGAACTCCTCGCCGCCGAGCCGGCCGATCACGTCCGCCGCGCGCACGCCGCGCTCCAGCACTTGCGCGAGCGCGCGCAGCACCGCGTCGCCGGCCGGATGCCCGTACGTGTCGTTGATGTTCTTGAAGCGATCGGCGTCGAGCACCATCAGCGTCAGCGGCCGCCGATAACGGCGCGCGATCGCGGTCAGCTGCTTCGCCTTCGACGTCCACGCGCCGCGGTTCAGCGTCCCGGTTAGCGCGTCGCGCGTCGCCAGACGATGCAGTTCGCGCTCGATCGCGCGGCGTCCGGAAATGTCTCGGACGATGCCGACATGCAGCCCTGCCAGCGCGTCCGCCGTTCGCCCGACCGTGATCTCGACGAAGAACTCGTGACCGTCCCGCGTGCGGCCGACCAGCTCGGGTGCCGCCGCGTCGCCGTCGGCCGGCCCACGCTCGGCGGCGAGCGTGCTGTAATTCGGCAGCAGCGCGTCGAGCGTCATCGTCCGCGCTTCGGCCGCGCGGTAACCGAACATGCGCTCGGCCGCCTCGTTGAACTCGACGATGCGGCCGGCGTCGTCGAACACGATCACCGCATCGGTCGCTGTGTTCATGAAGAGGCGCGCGCGAGCCTCGCTGACGCGCAACTCATCGGTGCGCGTCGCGACCCGTTGCTCGAGGGTCGCGTTCGCATCCGCGAGCGCCTGCATCGCTTGCCGGCGCCGCCGCGTCTGGCCGAACGCGAACACCGCGACCAGCACCAGCGCGAGGTTGCTGCTGACCCCGATCGCGACGTACTCCGCGACGCTATGCCGCCACGGGGCAAGGACGCTGCGCTCATCGACCGTCGCGACGACGACGATCGGAAAGCGGGCGGAACTCGCGTACGCGCCGGCGCCCGGCTCGTCGCCGAAGAATTTGCCGCTGCGGAAGTTTCCCCGCGGCGCGGCGGCGAGGAGCGACTTGAAAAGCTCGGTCTTCGGCCAGTCGCGCTCGTGGCAGTCGTTGCTCTCCGGCAGGCAGGCGAGCAGGTCGCCGGTGTGCAGGAAAAGCCGCAGCGTGTAGCCGTCGGGCAGACGCTGGTCGACGAGCAGATGCGTGAGGCTGACCGGGTCGATCGCCCCGGCGACGACGCCGAGGAAGCGCTTGTCCTCGTCTTCCACACGCCGGCTGATCGGGATGAACGGCAGTCGGGTCGCGACGCCGACGAGACGCGGACCGAGATACAGCGGGTTTTCCCGCTGTTCGAGATGCACGCGGAAATACCAGCGATCGGTGAAGTTGTGCCGGGACGCCGGCAGGGCCACGGTACTCGCAGCGAGGTCGCCGTTTTCGCGCGCGACGAGTATCCAATGCAGGCCCGGCGTGACCGCATGGCGCCGCTTCAGCAGGCGCTCGAGTTCCGGCTCCTCGCCGCGAAACCCCCGCCGCAACCCGATCGCCTCGCCTACGCCCGAGAGCGTGCGGTCATAGGTGTCGACCAGCTGATCGGCACGCGCGAGCACGATGCGGCTCGAGCGCTGCAAAAGCGACTCGGCCTGCGCAATCACCTCGCGCCTCGCCTCGGCCACGAGGTGATACAGCTGGACATCGATCAGCACGATGACCACGAGCACGGCACAGATCCAGCGCCATGCGGATCTCATTCGCACGGTCTCCGGATTTCACGCGCTCGCCCGCGCCCGACATCGGGACGTTCTTGTCCTCGCATCCAGCCTCAATCGATGATCATCGTGGAAATTCCCGCAAGCAGGCAGCGCGGCGGGCGGCCCTCGATCGATCGGGCGCCGCGGCGGCATCCCTTTCTCTTCGAGGCTCGGCCTGGACGGAAACGCATCGAGCCCGAGCGCCCGGCGATCCGTTCAAAGATAGGCCGATAGTAATACTTCCGCGAGCTTCCCGTGATTGGACTCTGGTTCGATGCGTGATCCCTTCCGCATGTCCTCGCGGAACAGGAGCACGAGAGTCGAGGCGTAAGGCGCACCGAGGGGCGGCGGCGGCTTCTGTCGTTCGAGCCGGATCTTGCGCGCATTCTCGCCGACCCGCCGACGCGAGCGGCGACCGCTCACCGCGACGGCGCGTCGGGCGACCGTTCTAGGTCGATTCGACCCCGTTGGGACCGACGCCGACCGCCCGCAATACGTGCGCCTCGCTCAGCGCCGGCGCGCACATCTCGATGAAGCGATACGCGAAACCGCGCAGGTAATGACCACGGCGGACGGCGATGCGCGTCGTGTTCTCCGGAAACAGATGCGAGGTTTCCAGCTGCCGCACGCCGGCATCGCGCCCCGGCTGGTAAGCGATGCTCGCGACGATTCCGACGCCGAGCCCGAGCTCGACGTAGGCCTTGATCACGTCCGCATCGAGGGCGGACATCACGATGTCGGGCGCGAGCCCGGCGTCGGCGAACGCCTTGTCGATGCGCGCGCGGCCGGTAAAACCTTCGTGATAGGTGATCACCGGATGCGCGGCGATCGCGTCGAGCGTCAGCGGCCGCACGTCCTCGAGCAGATGGCCCGCCGGAACCAGCACCGCGTGGTGCCACGAGTAATACGGAAACGACGCCAGCTCCGCGACGTCGGCGAGCGCCTCGGTCGCGACGCCGATGTCGGCCTCGCCGTCGAGCAGCATCTGCACGATCTCGTTCGGGCTGCCCTGGTGCAGCTTCAGATGCACTTTCGGATAGGCCTGCTTGAACGCCGCGACGACGCGCGGCAGCGCGTAGCGCGCCTGCGTGTGCGTCGTCGCCACCGTCAGCCTGCCCTCGTCGCGGTTGCTGTACTGCTGCGCCAGCTGCTTGATGTTACCCGCGTCGCGCAGCATCCGCTCGACCATCACGACGAGCTCCTTGCCCGGCTCGGTCAGCCCGAGCAGCCGCTTGCCCTTGCGCACGAAGAGCTCGACACCGAGCTCGTCCTCGAGATCCTTGATGTGCTTCGACACGCCCGACTGCGACGTGAACAGCGCGTTGCCGACTTCCGTCAGGTTGAAATTTCGCCGCACCGTTTCGCGCACGATGCGCAATTGCTGGAAGTTCATGTCGCCGTCCCTGTCGCGCGATTGCGCTCGAATACTTTGAGCCGGGAGGGCAGGAGCCGTACCGGCTGGCCTTCGGCAAGGTCGAGCTCCGCCACGCGCTCGCGCGTCGCCTCGACCTCGAAATGCTGGCCGGTCGCGCCGTTGCGGCCTTCGAGCTCGATCCGCGCGCTGACACCGAACGCGAGGATGCGGCTGACGCGCGCGGCGATGCCCCGCTCCGCCTGCGCGTCGGGGAGGATGTCGAGCTCGTGCGGCCGCGCGAACGCGACGACCTCCGCGCCGCGGCCGAGCCCGCCGGGCTCGTGCACCAGCACGTCGTCACCGACGCGCACGGTGTCCCCGCGCTCGCCGTCGACGCGGCCGTGGAACAGATTCACCGAACCGAGAAAGCCGTAGACGAACGGCGTCGCCGGATGACGATACACCTCTTCCGGCGTGCCGACCTGCTCGACCCGCCCGCGATCCATCAGCACGACCGTGTCGGCGACTTCGAGCGCCTCCTCCTGATCGTGGGTGACGAAGATCGACGTCACGTCGAGCTCGTCGTGCAGCGCGCGCAGCCACCGGCGCAGCTCCTTGCGGACCTTCGCGTCGAGCGCGCCGAACGGCTCGTCGAGCAGCAGCACGCGGGGCTCGACCGCCAGCGCGCGTGCGAGCGCGATGCGCTGTCGCTGGCCGCCGGACAGCTGCGACGGGAAGCGCTCGGCGAGCCAGTCGAGCTGCACGAGGCGCAGCAGTTCGTGCACCTTGTCGCGGATTGCCCGCTCGGACGGCCGTCTGCCGCGTGGCTTCATGCGCATGCCGAACGCGACGTTGTCGAACACGCTCATGTGGCGGAACAGCGCGTAGTGCTGGAACACGAACCCGACCTGTCGTTCGCGCACGTGCATCGCTGACGCGTCTTCACCGTCGAGCAGCACCTGCCCGCCGTCGGCTTGCTCGAGTCCGGCGATGATGCGCAGCAGCGTCGTCTTGCCGCAGCCCGACGGCCCGAGCAGCGCGACGAGCTTGCCGGTGGGAAAGTCGAGCGAGACGTCGTCGAGCGCGACGAAGCCGCCGAATGCCCTGCGGATATTCCTGACCTCGATGCTCATGATGCGCTGCCTTGTGCTTGCAAGTTTGGAGGTTGTACGAGGCGCCCGGCCGCGTCCATCGGCATGCGGACCGCCACGCCCGCCGCCCGCTGCTCGACCCATGTCTTGATGCCGAGCGTCACGAGCGCGAGCATCGCGAGCAGGGACGCAACCGCGAAGGCCGCGGCGAACTGGTATTCGTTGTAGAGGATCTCGACATGCAGCGGCATCGTGTTGGTCTCGCCGCGGATATGCCCCGACACGACGCTGACCGCGCCAAACTCGCCCATCGCGCGCGCGTTGCACAGGATGACGCCGTACAGCAGTCCCCATTTGACGTTCGGCAGCGTCACGTGCCAGAACGTCTGCCAGCCGCTCGCGCCGAGCACGATCGCCGCCTCCTCCTCGTCCTTGCCTTGCGCTTCCATCAGCGGGATCAGCTCGCGCGCGACGAACGGGAAGGTCACGAACACCGTCGCGAGCACGATGCCCGGCACGGCGAAGATGACTTTGACGTCGTGCCCCGCGAGCCACGGCCCGAGCCAGCCCTGCGCGCCGAACAGCAACACGTAAATCAGGCCCGCGACCACCGGCGACACCGAAAATGGCAAGTCGATGAGCGTGATCAGGAGATGCTTGCCGCGAAACTCGAACTTCGCGATCGCCCACGCCGCGATGACGCCGAAGACGAGGTTCAGCGGCACCGCGATCGCCGCGGCCGTCAGCGTCAAAGCAAGCGCCGACAGCGCATCCGGCGCGACCAGGGCGTTCACGTACGTGTCCCAGCCCTTGCGCAAGGCCTCGACGAACACCGCCGCGAGCGGAAGCAGCAGGAACACGCCGAAGAACGTCAGCGCAACGCCGAGGATCAGCCCTCTGACCGCCGCCGGCTCGCGCGTCGCGGCACGCGATTCGAAGCGCGCGCCACGGTCGGGTGCCGCGTTCATCCTGGTTGCCGCAGCCATCACCGGCTCCTCCCCGTGCGCTTCGCGGTCCACGCCTGCAGCCCGTTGATGACGAGCAACAGCGCGAACGACACCAGCAACATCACGACCGCGATCGCGGTGGCACCCGCGTAGTCGTATTGCTCGAGCTTCGTGATGATCATCAGCGGCGTGATCTCCGAGACCATCGGGATGTTGCCGGCGATGAAGATCACCGATCCGTACTCGCCGACCGCGCGGGCGAACGCGAGCGCGAAGCCCGTCAGCAGCGCCGGCAGCAGGATCGGCAGGATCACATGGCGGAAGGTCTGCCAGCGGTGGGCGCCGAGGCAGGCCGCGGCTTCCTCCAGCTCCGTGTCGAGATCCTCGAGGATCGGCTGCACGGTGCGCACGACGAACGGCGACCCGATGAACACCAGCGCGACGAGCACGCCGAGCGGCTTGAACGCGACCTCGATGCCGAACGCGGCGAGATACTGTCCGAGCCAGCCGTTCTTCGCGTAAAGCGCAGTCAGCGCGATCCCGGCGACCGCGGTCGGCAGCGCGAACGGCAGATCGACGAGCGCGTCGACGAAGCGCCTCGCCGGAAACGAATAGCGCACCAGCGCCCACGCGAGCATCAGCCCGAACACCGCGTTGATCGCTGCGGCAACGAGCGACAGGCCGAACGACAAGCGGTACGACGCGACGACGCGCGGCGCGGTGACGACTTCCCAAAACTCGTCGAACGTCAGCGATGCGCTCTTGATGAACACCGCCGCGAGCGGAATCAGCACCAGCAGCGACAGGTAGGCAAGCGTGTAGCCGAGCGTCAGATGGAAACCCGGCAGCACGCGCAAGGTCCGCGCCGCCGCCATCACTGCGCTCCGACTGCCATTGCGGCCGCGAGTCTGCCCGGGACGGACGGGCGATCCGAGTCCGTGGGGCCGGGCCCGGTCAGGACGATGAAGTACGCAACAGGCATCGAATTCTCCGCTCGCGAAAGATGGACCGGAGTGTAAGGGAGCGTCCGTGACGCGAATAAATAATAAAAAGCGGCTTCCATATTCGATTTTTTGCTAACGGCGGGCGCAAGCGCCGCAAGCATTGCACGTCCGGGGACGACGGGGCCGTCATGCGCACGCCGCCTCCCGGGACGAAGGAATTCGGAATCGGGGATGCGCGGCGAGCCGTTCGAAAGATCCGGCCGCCTCTCGCCCCGCCACCTCTCGCCCGGCCGCCTCTCGCCCCGCCACCTCTCGCCCGGCCACCTCTCGCCCGGCCACCTCTCGCCCGGCGACCCGATCGCGGCGTTCCGCCGTCCGCGGCATATCGTTCGCAGAATTTCCTGGTTGGGTCGCGACCGTCGCCGCCGTACAGTCGGCGTCCAGGCCCGTCGCTTCAGCGTGTTTCGACCCTGAGGCGACGATATGAGCGGCGACTGCCGTCGCATCCCCTCGACTGCCGGACACGCCGATGACGCTCCCGACACTTTCCGCCCCCGTCCGCACACGGGACTTCCTCGATCGCCTGCCCTTGCAGCGGCAGGCGGGCAAACCCTTGCGCCGGTCGCCCGACGGCGGCGTCATCGGCGACTGGTTCGGCTGCGAGCTGTCGAGCGTCTTCCAGCCGATCGTCGACCCGGCCCGCGGCGAGACCGTCGGCCATGAAGCCTTCCTGCGGATCGCCGGCCGCGGCCGGCTGGAGCTTTCGCCGTGGCAACTGTTCTCGGCGAACGCCGACGACGACCGTCTCGTGGCGCTCGACCGGCTCGCGCGCAGCGTGCACGCGCTGAACTTCCTTGCCGGCGGCGACGACGGGCTGCTGTTCCTGAACGTGCATGGCCGGCTTCTCGCGGCGATCGCAGAGGACCACGGCGCCGCTTTCCGCCGGGTGGTCGACGCGCTCGGCTTGCCCCCCGACCGCGTCGTCATCGAAACGCCGCTCGCCGCCGGCAGCCAGCCCGACCTGCTGTCGTTCGTGCTCCGCAACTACCGGCACAACGGTTTCCGCGTCGCAGTCAACGTCGCCGCCCCCGGGTGCTGGCGGCGCCTGGCGCCAGGCGTTCCTGCCCACTTCATCAAGATCGACGCGGCAAACATCGACCTCGGCAGCGGCGGGATGGCGTCGATCGAGCCCTTGCTGGACACCACCGGCGCTGCACAAGTCGTCGTCACCCGCGTCGAAGCGGCGCCGGAACGCCTGCCGGACGGCGTGCTCGCCCAGGGATTCGCCTTCGGAATTCCCGCCCGCCGCGCAAGGCGGGTGCCGGGCTCGAACACCGTCGAATAGCCGCGCCCCCGCTGGGTGGCCGCAAGCGGCGCGATCCACCCGAACGAACCCGCAGCCGGCGCTGAAAAACGGCTTCTAGCCGCGGTGCACCGAAAGGCCGGCAAAGGACTGCGCAACCGGCATCAGTTCGATGGTGTTGATGTTGACGTGGGACGGGCGGGTCGCGACCCAGTGAACCGTCTCAGCGACATCCTCGGCTGCGAGCGGTTGCACGTCCCGATACACCTGCGCGGCCCGGTCGTCGTCGCCGTGGAAGCGCACGTTGGAGAACTCCGTTCCGCCGCACAGCCCCGGTTCGACGTCGGTGACGCGAACCGGCGTCCCCGCCAGGTCGGCGCGCAGGTTCAGGCTGAACTGACGCACGAAGGCCTTGGTCGCCCCGTACACGTTCGCGCCGGGATACGGCCAGCGCCCGGCCGTCGAGCCGAGATTGACGATGTGGCCACGTCCGCGATCGACCATCCCCGGCAGAAACGCGCGGGTAAGCTGCACCAGTCCGCGGCAGTTCGTGTCGATCATCGTCTCCCAGTCATCCAGCGATGCCCGGTGCGCGGGGTCGATCCCGAGCGCGAGGCCGGCGTTGTTTACGAGCACATCCACTTCCTTGAACTCGGCCGGCAGCAACGCCGGCAGGGCTTCGACGCGGGCGCGGTCGCGCACGTCGAGTTCGAGCGGAAACAGCAGATCGCCGAGCTCATCTGCGAGCGCGTGAAGCCGCGCGGTTCGCCGCGCCGCGGCGACGACGCGATGTCCGTGACGTGCGAACGCACGGGCGATGGCAGCGCCAAAGCCCGCGGAGGCGCCGGTGACGAAAATGATCATGGGAAGTCTCGGGGTGAAATGAGGGACATGAGCGTCGACGACGGCCGACGAAGAAACCCGGCGCCCGGAGGCGCCGGAGGTCCGACGAAAAGCTGCACGCGATATCAGGCGGCCACCGGCGTGTGCCCGCCGACGACCGACACGCGTTCGCCCCACCGCTCGAAGGGGTAGTAGTCCCAGACGGCCTGATGCTGCACGGCCCAGTTGTCCCAGAAGACGAGCGCATCGGGCGTCCATCTGACGCGCACCTGGAAAGACAGATTGCGCTCGATATGGCGGTAGAGCAGTTGCAGCAGCGCATCGCTTTCGGACCGCGTCACTTGGACGATATGCGACGTGAAAGCGCTGTTGATGAAGAGGAACTTGCGCCCCGTGACGGGGTGGCGGACGACGACCGGATGTTCCGAGGAAGCGAACTTGCCGCCGGGATCCGGTTCATCGCCGTAGCCGTTGGTCCAGCCCTCCTGACCGGAATGCACGGCCGTCAGCCCGTCGAGCAGCTGCTTCAACGGATCGGAAAGCGACTCGTAAGCGAGATACATGTTGGCGAATGCGGTGTCGCCGCCCCCGTTTTCCGGCAATCGCGTCACGTGCAGCAGCGAGCCGGAGATCGGCGCAGCCTCGCAGGAAACGTCGTTGTGCCAGGCTTCACCGGCAGTGAATCGGCTCCCCGCGGTGGTTTTCCACGACAGCACTTCCGGGTCGGCTTCCGCAGCTTGCCGGACTGCACGGAAGTGGCGGTGCAACTCACCGAAATGGTGCGCGAAACGCTTGTGATCCGCGGTCGTGATCGCCTGATCGCGGAACACGAGCACGAGGTATTCCGCGCTGGCCCGCCGGATTTCGTCGAGTTGCCGGGAGGTCAATTCGTGGCGGAGGTCGACGCCCTCGACCTCTGCACCGAGCGCCGGCGAAATCGACGTGACCTTGATGGTTTCGTAAGCGGCCCGTTCGCGCGTATTCCACCGCTCGAACGCCAGCTTGTCGTTGTAGTCGCGATAAAAGCTCATCGGTTTCTCCCCTTGTGAAATGCGCGATCCTTTTCGGATTCGCAAACTGCGTTGCAATCGCCTCAGCCCTGCATGCCCCAGCGGCGGACGGTGCGGGACTCGATGGTTCGGAACACCAGGTTCTCGACCGCAAGGCCGATCAGGATCACGGTCAGCAACCCGGCGAAGACCGACGGAATCTCCAGCTGATTCTTCTTTTCGTAGATGAACCAGCCGAGACCGCCGGACCCCGAGCTGACGCCGAAGACGAGTTCGGCGGCGATCAGCGTGCGCCACGCGAAAGCCCAGCCGTTCTTCAGCCCGGAGAGCACCGACGGAAACGCCGCGGGGACGAGGATCCGGATTACGTACCCCGGCCCGGACAGGCCGTAATTACGCCCGACCATTCGCAAGGTCGGCGACACCGCCTTGAAGCCCGAATGCATCGACAGCGAGACCGGCCACACCACCGAATGCACGAGCACGAAGACGAGGCTGCCGTCGCCGAGCCCGAACCACAGCAGCGCGAGCGGCAGCAATGCGATCGCCGGCAGCGGACTGAACATCGCCGTCAGCGTCTCCAGCAGGTCGCCGCCGAGGCGCGATCCGGCCGCGAACCCGCTCAGCAGCGCCGCGAGCACGATGCCGGCCGCGTAGCCGACGAGCAGGATCTTCAGCGAGAATGCCGCCCGCATTACGAGCACGCCGGAGGTGAGCCCGTCCCACCACGCTTGCAGCGTCGCCGAAAAACCCGGAAACAGCAGCGGGTTGCCGACGTTCGCGGCATACACCTGCCACACCGCCGCGACCGCCGCGAGCAGCAGCAGCTTTCGCAGCGCCGGAATGTTGTAGAGCTTTTCGCCGAGACCGAGCGGTCGTTCGACCTGTTCGGGGCAAGACAAGGACTGGCGCAAAGCCAGCGGGACTACGGCTTCCTTAACCGACATTCAAGGCCTCCTCGCGCTCGACGGAAGGTTCGAAAAGCTGACGATGGATGCGCTCGGACAGCCGCTCGCCCGCGCCGTCAATCCGGTCGCCGCCATCGCTCGCAACGAGATCCCGTACCCGTCCGGGATGCGCGGACAGCAGCAGGATCCTGTTGCCGAGCTTGACCGCCTCGGGAATCGAGTGCGTGACGAACAGGACCGTGAAGCGCGCGTCGTCCCACAGACGCAACAGCTCGTCCTGCATCTGCTGTCGCGTCAGCGCATCGAGCGCGGCGAAGGGCTCGTCCATCAGCAGGATCGCCGGCTCCATCGCCATGCCGCGCGCAATCGCGACGCGCTGCTTCATGCCGCCCGAAAGCGTGTGTGGATAGCTGTCGGCGAACTGGGCGAGCCCCACTTTCGCGATGTAATGCAGCGCCCGCTCCTCGGCAGCCTTGCCCGCGAGCGTGCCGCTCGTCGTCAGCGCGAAGCTCACGTTCTCCTTCACCGTCTTCCACGGCAGGAGCTGATCGAACTCCTGGAACACCATGACCCGGTCCGAGCCCGGCTCGTCTATGCGACGACCATTGAGCCGGATCTCGCCCTCGACCGGCGCGACGTAGCCCGCCACGGCCTTGAGCAAGGTCGACTTGCCGCAACCCGACGGACCGAGGAGAACAAAACGCTCGCCTGCGCGCACTTGAAAACTCACTCGCTGCGTCGCGACGACGAGGCGTTCGTCGGTCTTGTATTGCAGCGTCACATTGCGGACTTCAAGCAGGTGGTCGCTCATCATCAGCTTCCCGCAAGGTGATGGATGTCGGCAAAGAACAGGTCTTTCCAGCTCGTGGGCTTTTGCTTGATGCTGCCGATCCGGAACATGAAATCGGCGTAGCGCGTGATGTTCTTCGGCGTTCGCGTGAATTCGACCTGGGGATCATCGAGAATCGCCAGAATGTCTTCCACCGTGTCCTTGTCCTTCGAATACCGGAGATAGAATTCCGCCGCGGCTTTCTTGTCGCTATTAATGAAGGCAATCGCCTCCTCCAGGGCAGCCAGAAACGCTTTGTACGTCTTAGGATTCTCGTCGCGGAATTTCGCGGTCGTGTAGACGACGTTCAACGTCGTCGATCCGCCGAGCACGTCGTAAGAATTGAGCACCGTGCGGATGTCGCGATTTTCCAATTGCTGATACTGGAACGGCGGCGTCGTGAAATGCGCGGAAATCTCGCCCCTGCCCGAAAGCAGCGCGGCCTGCGCATCCGGATGCGCGAGCGTGACCGTATTCGCATCGAGCTTGTTGTGATTGCCTTCGCCATAAAGCTTCTCGGCCGCCATTTGCAGCGTCACCGCCTGAATCGACACCTTCACGGCCGGCAGCGCGATCCTGTCCTTCTCCGTGAAATCCTTGATCGAATGCACATCCGGATTGCGCGTATTGAGCAACATCGGCATCGAACCCGTCGCCGAAACGAGCCGGACTTCGGACGGCGTGCCCCTCGTCTTCGCCCACAAGGTCGTCGCCGGCGCAACCCCGGCCGCAGCGAAATCGAGGCTGCCGGACAACAGCGCATCGTTCATCACATTGCCGCCCGCGAACTTGCTCCAGCACACCCTGATATCACCGAGCCCTTCCGCGGCGGCGTGCTTTTCGATCAAGCGTTTGTGCTCGACCACCATCAAAGGCAGATAGCTGATGCCGTATTGCTGCGCAAGTCGCAATTCGGCTTTTTCGGCATGAACAACCGAACCGGCGCTCAACAGCGCAAGGGCCGCAATAAATCGGGAAAAACTTTTGAGGGACATGCTCGGGCTCCTGGTCTATTCGCAGATCGTCAATTCATACTCGATAATCAAATCTCGAAGGAAATGCTAACGAGGCCGGCTTCAATTCCCAACCACGTATTCCTGATTTCCTTATAAGAAATCTGGAAACTTCAATGCGCTTGAGTTTTATCGGCGAATTGACCCGGCGGCCGCGAGCGACATAGACGGCGCGCCTTGCCGTCGTTTACGCGAATTCCTCTGACCGCTCGGCGCGCCGGCCGGAATTCCGCAAAGGAGATTTTTTTGCTCGAAGAGATGCGTACCGAATGAATCCCTTCAGGGATGAACAGCGACCGCGTGAAACGAAAAGGGGCAAGCGCAGCGACCGGCCCCCGAATGTCGCGCACCCGCCGGCGTACGCTTAATGGCGGAGCATCGGCCGCATCACAGCGCAAGGTCCGTAAAAAAACCGCCCGAAGGCGGTCACGTGGGCGAACAGGATTAGCGCCTTTGTGCGATGAGCATGACGCGAAAGCGCAGCAGGTCGCGCGCGCTACGCACCGCCCCGGTTCCGGTATTCGAGGATGGACCGCGTGTGGTGCCGGAGCCGGGCGAGAGCGCCTTGGCGGCCCTTGTGTCGCCCGCGCTCCGTGCCGATCACGCCGAGCGGCAGATCCTCGTGCGCCCGGCGCATGCTCAGCAGCAGTTCGAGCCCTTCCGGCCACGGGCCGAAGCCCGAGTCGGGGTTGATGTGACCCGCGCGCCCCGCGTTGATCAGGCGGCTGCCCCATCGGTCGGCCCAGTACGCGGCGACGGTAAATTTCGCCCACGGGTCGTCGGTGCTCGCGACGACGGCGCACGGAAAGCCGAGGGCTCTCTCGGGAAGACAGCCCGCGACATCCTTGCCGGCCGGCGCCTCGCCGCCGGCTAGTCCGAACGGCCCGAACCGCGCCGGATCCGCCGGCGCGACGAGCAGCGCGCCCGCGACTTTCTCTGGCCGGTCGGCTGCCGCGACCACGCTCGCGAGGCAGCCGAAACTGTGCGCGACGAGCCAGACCGCACCGCCCGCCGCATCGATCTCGCGCCTGACTTCCGCCGCCCAACGCGCGAGGACGGGCGCCTCCCAGTCGATGCCGGCCACGCGTCGGGCGTCCGGCAGCTGGCGCTCGACCCAGCTCTGCCAGTGGTCCGGCCCGCTGCCGTGAAAACCGGGAACGATCAGGGTCGTGTAACGCATCGCGCACCTCACCGGCGTCTCGCCGCCCTACTTCGTGAAGATCTGATCGAACACCCCGCCATCCGCGAAATGAGTCTTCTGCGCCTTTTGCCAGCCGCCCAGGTCGTCGATCGTGAAGGTCTTCACTTTCGGGAAACGCGCGACGTCCTTCGGATCTGCGAGCTCGGGCTTCACCGGCCGGTAGTAATGCGCCGCCGCGATTCTTTGCCCGACCGGGGAATACAGATAGTCGAGATAGGCCTTCGCGACCTCGGTCGTACCGCGCTTCTTCGCGACCCCGTCGACCAACGTCACCGGGGGCTCCGCAAGAATCGACACGGACGGCACGACGATTTCGAACTTGTCGGCGCCGAGCTCGTTAACCGACAGGAGGGCTTCGTTCTCCCACGCCAGCAGCACGTCGCCGAGCCCGCGCTGCACGAAAGTGTTCGTCGCGCCGCGCGCGCCCGAATCGAGCACCGGAACATGCTTGAAGATCTCAGCGATGAACGCGCGCGCCTTCGCTTCGTCGCCGCCCGGCTTCTTCAACGCGTAGCCATACGCGGCGAGGTAATTCCAGCGCGCACCGCCCGACGTCTTCGGATTCGGCGTGATGATCTGGACGCCAGGCTTGACGAGGTCATCCCAATCCTTGATTCCCTTCGGATTGCCCTTGCGCACCAGGAACACGATCGTCGAGGTATACGGCGAGCTGTTGTGCGGCAGACGCTTCTGCCAGTCGGCCGGAATCTTCCCGGTCTTCTCGCCGATCGCATCGATATCGTAAGCGAGCGCCAACGTCACCACATCGGCCTCCAACCCGTCGATCACCGCCCGCGCCTGCTTCCCTGCCCCGCCATGCGACTGTTTGACCGTGACCTCCTCCCCGGTCGTCGCCTTCCAGTGTTTCGCGAACTCACGGTTGAAGGACTGATATAGCTCGCGCGTCGGGTCGTACGATACGTTGAGCAAGGTCGTTTCGGCGTGCGCGGCGGCTACGCCCCCCACGATAAGCGCCGCGGCGAGAAGCGCGCGGCGAAGGCTCTTGAATTCCATCGAAAATCTCCCTGAATTTCTGTAAATGAACAGCGGACAGGGAGGAATCTACCGACCGGGATCGGGAGCCGGAACGAAGAAAAACTGGATTGCTTATTCGCGGCGGCGGAGGCGCCGAATGCGAGGCGGCGTCGAAAGAAAGCGCATTACGCGAGCAATCGAATTCACGGCTTCAGGCCGAGTCGTGCGCGCAGCCCATTCACGGCGTCGACTTCGCCGCGGACCCGGAAAAAGGCGCCCTCGTCGTCTGCCCGCTCTTCCAACACCTCGCAGCTCACGTAGATTTCGCCGCGCAGCTGCTGTGCGGACCAGGGAAGAAACAGCTCGGCCTCGACGAGATCCTTCTGGAAAAACTTGACGATCGTCCGGTGCAGACGCGCGACCTCGTCCGGACGGCGGGCGCTCATCACGATGCAGTCGGGGTACTGAGCGCGCAACGCTGCTGCGCGCTCGGCTTGCGCCGCTGCATCGCCGACGTGGTCGATCTTGTTGAAGACGCGCAGCCGCGGCACCGCATCCGCCCCGATTTCCTCCAGCACCTGGTCGGTGACCTGCAGCTGGCGCTCGAAGCCGGGATCGCTCGCGTCGATGACGTGAAGCAGCAGGGACGCATCGAGCGCCTCGTCGAGCGTCGATTTGAACGAGGCGACGAGTCCGTGCGGCAGGTTCTTGATGAAACCGACGGTGTCGCTCACCAGCACCCGCGGCACGCTTTGCGGATGAAGGGTGCGCACGGTCGTGTCGAGGGTGGCGAAGAGCTTGTTGGCAACCAGCACCTCGCTGCCGGTGAGCGCGCGCATCAGCGTCGACTTGCCCGCATTCGTGTAGCCGACGAGCGCCACGCAGGCGAGCCCCTGGCGCCCCTGCCGGCGCGCGCGCTGCGTCTTGCGCTCGGCATCCATCGCGATGATTTCCAGCTGCAGTTCGGCGATCCGATCGCGGATCTTGCGGCGGTCCATCTCGGTGTGCGACTCGCCGGCACCCCGGCCGCCGACGCCGCTGCGCTGCCGCCCCTGCGGACCGGCAAGCTTCGCCGCCTCGCGCAGGCGCGGCGCCATGTAGCCGAGGCGGGCAATCTCCACCTGCGCGCGGGCGGCGCGCGAGCGGGCGTTGCGATGGAAGATCTCGAGGATGACCATGGTCCGGTCCATCACCTCGCGGCCGACGGCCTTTTCGAGGTTGCGCGCCTGCGACGGTGAGATCTCGTGGTCGACCAGGACGACATCGATCCCGCGCGGATGGGAGGCGGCGGAGCGCGCCCCGCCTTCCGCCATCGCGGGCGCGGAGTCGCTGTCGATGAAGCAGCGGATCTCATCGAGCTTGCCGACCCCCACATAAGCGGCCGTATCGAAGCCCGCGCGCTTCTGGACAAAGGTGTGAGCGACCAGATAGCCGAGGGTTTTTGCCAGCTCGCGCAACTCGGTGAGCGATGCCTCGAATTCGACGTCGCTCACGCTCGGCAGCTGCACGGCCACGACGGCCGCATACCTGGGCTTTTCGTTAACTTCTCTATCCATTCCGGACTGTTTCTCTTCAGTGTGCCAACGAGGCACGAATCATTCGGTGGGGACGAAACCACGGGACGAGCGCTCGGCCGGTGGGCACGGGACACGGGCGGCCAGATCGAACGCGTTTGCAGCTCGTGACCGGATCGGTGAGCCGGTCGACCCCGCGTTCCACCACGATCGCGCGCGCCTCGAACCTCGTTGCCGGTAGGGCCCATCGCCCTCGTCAAGCGGCCGCTTCGATCTGCTCGGACAGTGCCAGCCAGTTTTCCTCGTGCGCGGCGAGTTCCGCTTCGATGCCGCTCAGTTGCTTGCCGAGCTCGCCGATTTCGTGCGGCGGCAAGGGCGTCGCGAGGCGCGCTTCGAGGCCATGCTTTCGGGTCTGCAGGTCGAGCATCGTCTGTTCGAGCCTGCCGAGATCGCGCTTGAGCGCCTTCAGATTGCCCGGGATTTTCTTGTCGACGACCGGCGGTGGCGGGGCCTGCGTCGCGACTTCGGGGTCGGGTGCTTTCAGCGATTTCTTCAGGCTTTCGCGGGCGCGCTTGGCTTCGTCGAGGAGGTAGCGCTGGTAGTCGTCGAGATCGCCGTCAAAAGGCTCGACGCCGCCGCGCGAGACCAGCCAGAACTCGTCGCAGACCGAACGCAGCAGCGCACGATCGTGACTGACCAGCATCAGCGTGCCCTCGAACTCGTTGAGCGCCACTGCGAGCGCCTCGCGCGTCGCGAGGTCGAGGTGGTTGGTCGGCTCGTCGAGCAGCAACAGGTTCGGCCGCTGGAAGACGAGCATGCACAGCACGAGGCGCGCCTTCTCGCCGCCGCTCATCGTGCCGACCGCCTGCTTGACCATGTCGCCGCTGAAATTGAAGGTGCCGAGAAAGGTGCGCAGATCCTGCTCGCGCCCGCTCTGCCCCGGCGGCAGATTGTCCCGGGCCAGGCGAACCATGTGCTCGAGCGGATTGTCCTGCGGGCGCAGCACGTCGAGCTCCTGCTGCGCGAAGTAGCCGATTTTGAGCCCCTTGCCTTCGAGCATGGTGCCGGCGAGCGGCGCGAGGTCGCGCGCGACCGTCTTGACCAGCGTCGACTTGCCTTGCCCGTTTGCCCCGAGGATGCCGATGCGCTGCCCGGCCATCACCGACTTGCTGACGTCGCGCACGATCATGGTGGCCGGCGTTCCCGGTGGCGACCCTTCGAGCGGCGGGTAGCCGAAACTCGCCCCGTCGATGGTCAGCATCGGATTGGGCAGGCTCGCCGGCTCCTTGAATTCGAAGGTGAAGTCGGCACTCGCCAGCACCGGCGCGAGCTTCTCCATGCGGTCGAGCGCCTTGACGCGGCTCTGCGCCTGCTTGGCCTTGCTCGCCTTGGCCTTGAAGCGGGCGATGAATTTCTGCAGGTGGGCGATCTTGTCCTGCTGCTTGGCGAAGGCGGCCTGCTGCAGCTCCATCTGCTCGGCGCGCATGTCCTCGAACTTGCTGTAGTTGCCGCCGTAGCGCACGAGCTTGGCGTTGTCGATGTGCAGCGTCACGGTCGTAATCGCATCGAGGAACTCGCGGTCGTGGCTGATCACGACCATTGTCCCGGTATAGCGCTGCAGCCAGGCTTCGAGCCAGACCAGCGCGTCCAGATCGAGGTGGTTGGTCGGCTCGTCGAGCAGCAGCAGGTCCGACGGGCACATCAGCGCGCGCGCAAGTTGCAGACGCATGCGCCAGCCGCCCGAGAAGCTGTTCACGGGATTGCACAGCTCGGTCGTCCTGAAGCCGAGACCGAGGATCAGCGCCTGGGCGCGCGCCTGCGCATCATGCGCACCGGCGTCGTGCAGCGCCATGTAGGCGTACGCCATGCGCTCGCCGTCACCGCTCGCTTCGGCCGCATGCACCTCCTTCTGCGCGTCGAGCAGGGCGGTGTCGCCCTCGATGACGAAGTCGGTCGCCGACAGGTCGGTCTCCGGCATGTCCTGCGCCACCTGCGCCATCCGCCACTGCGAAGGGATGCTGAAATCCCCGGCGTCTTCTTCCAGCGTGCCGTTGAGCAAGGCGAACAGCGTGGATTTGCCGGCGCCGTTACGGCCGACCAGACCGACTTTCTCGCCGGGATTGAGGGTGACCGAAGCGTTGTCGAGCAGCACCTTGGCGCTGCGACGCAAGGTGACGTTCTTGAGGGTGATCATGCGGGAGAGGCTCCAACGGTTACTCCCGCGACGGCATGCAGCAGGAAGACCCGCGCATTATGGCGCACTGCGGTGCCGGCTCGAACGATGCCGCAAAGTTCGGGAAGTAACGGACCGATGGCGTGGGAAGACGCTCACCTTTGAGGGAGACCGCGGTGGTTCGCGCTATGGGAGGCTCCTCCAAGCGGCTGCGGACGTCGGCCTCGCACGTAGCAGCTGCCGAAGCGCGCGGGGAGCCACCCGGTCTCTCTTGTGCTTGATCCGGTTATGACTCGTAACCCTGACTGAATGAAGCCGCCGCATTGGCCCGCCCCACGTGCAGTTTTCTGTAGCTGTCGATGAGGCGCTGATGCCTGTCGAGTCCCTCCAGTTTCATGCTCGTCGGCGTCAAGCCGAAAAACCGCACGCTGCCGTCCACTGACCCCATCACCGCGTCCATCCGCGCGTCGCCGAACATCCTGCGGAAATTAACCACGTAATCGTCCAGCTCCAGAGCGTCGTCCAGCAGTACCTCCAGCACCACATTCAAGGCCTGATAAAACAACCCACGCTCGACCGTGTTCTCGTTGTACTGCAGGAAGGTTCCGACCAATTCATGCGCCGCTTCAAATTGCTGCAAGGCGAGATGTATCAGCAGCTTCAACTCCAGAATCGTCAGCTGACCCCAGGGCGTGTTCTCGTCGAATTCGATGCCGATCAACGTGATGATGTCGGTGTAGCCATCCAGCTCGCTGTCCTCCAAACGTTGAAGCAGAGCTTTCAGGCTGGCATCGTCCAGGCGATGCAAATTCAATATGTCGGTACGAAACAGCAGCGCTTTGTTGGTGTTATCCCAGATCAAATCCTCAACCGGATAAATTTCAGAATAACCCGGCACCAGAATGCGGCAGGCCGTCGCGCCGAGCTGGTCATACACCGCCATGTACACTTCCTTGCCCATCTCCTCGAGAATGCCGAACAAGACTGCGGCCTCCTCGGAATTGGAGTTCTCCCCCTGACCCGAAAAATCCCACTCGACAAAATCGAAATCGGCTTTTGCGCTGAAAAAACGCCAGGACACCACGCCGCTCGAATCGATAAAGTGCTCAACAAAGTTATTCGGCTCAGTTACGGCGTTGCTTTCAAAGGTAGGCCGAGGCAAATCGTTCAAGCCCTCAAAACTGCGCCCCTGCAGCAACTCGGTAAGACTGCGTTCGAGCGCCACCTCGAAGCTCGGGTGCGCCCCGAACGAGGCAAACACACCGCCCGTACGCGGGTTCATCAAGGTGACGCACATCACTGGAAAATTCCCCCCCAGCGACGCATCCTTCACCAGCACCGGAAAGCCCTGTTCTTCCAGGCCCTGGATCCCGGCCAGAATGCCGGGGTATTTCGCCAGCACCTCGTGCGGCACATCGGGCAGGGCGATTTCGCCTTCGAGAATTTCGCGCTTTACCGCACGCTCCAGGATTTCCGACAGGCATTGCACCTGCGCTTCGACCAGCGTGTTACCGGCGCTCATGCCGTTGCTGAGGAAGAGGTTATCGATCAGGTTGGACGGGAAATACACCACCTTGCCGTCCGAGTGCCGCACATACGGCAGCGAACAGATACCGCGCTCCACATTGCCGGCATTGGTGTCGACCAGATGCGAGCCGCGCAACTCGCCATTAGGGTTGTAAATTTGCAGGCAGTATTCGTCGAGTATTTCCACCGGCAACGCATCGTTAGGGCCGGGTTGGAACCAACGCTCATTCGGGTAATGCACAAACGCGGCGTTGGCGATGTCATCCCCCCAAAACTGATCGTTGTAGAAATGATTGCAATTCAAACGTTCGATGAATTCCCCCAACGCCGACGCCAACGCGCTTTCTTTGGTAGATCCCTTGCCATTGGTAAAGCACATCGGCGAGTGCGCGTCGCGGATATGCAGTGACCACACATTGGGAACCAGGTTGCGCCACGAAGCGATTTCAATCTTGATGCCCAGATTCGCCAACACCCCCGACATGTTGGCGATGGTTTGCTCCAGCGGCAGATCCTTGCCAGCAATATAGGTGCTTGCGTCAGAACCCGGATTTAGCGCCAGCAAGGCCTGAGCATCCGAATCCAGATTCTCAACTTCCTCAATCACAAATTCAGGCCCGGTTTGCACCACCCTCTTCACTGTGCAACGCTCGACGGAACGCAGAATGCCCTGACGGTCTGCGGCAGAGATGCCCTCCGGCAACTCGACCTGGATCTTGAAGATCTGCTTGTAGCGGTTCTCCGGATCGACAATATTGTTCTGCGACAGACGGATGTTTTCGGTAGAAATATTGCGAGTATCGCAGTACAACTTCACGAAATAAGCCGCACACAACGCCGACGAAGCCAGAAAGTAATCGAACGGGCCCGGCGCCGAACCATCGCCCTTATAGCGGATAGGCTGATCGGCCACCACCGTGAAGTCATCGAATTTTGCTTCAAGACGAAGCTTGTCGAGAAAGTTGACTTTAATTTCCATGTGCGAATTCCAAACTAACGTTCAAAGTGATTTGCCCGCTATTATCCGTTTTTCTAGTGGGAATCGCGTGCTTCTCAGCAGTTCGAGATCGGCGGTGTTGGTGCCCCCCGCAATCGGCGCGGTGGGCCTCGATTCCCCTTGCTGACACGACAGGAACGTTCAGCCCGCATTCAGTTCGCTCCGTTCAGGATAGCGCCACGGTCATCGAAAAGTGGCCACAGCCAAAATGAACTGGAGAAATCAACATGCGCACGAATAAATTCATGGTCACCCTCACCCTAAGCGCCGGTTTGCTCGCCGGAGGAGCCATCGCATCGGCGTTCGCCGCGGGCAATGCGACCGGCCATAGCGCCGTGCAGTGGCTGACACCCCACGAAGTCCAACTGAAGGTCGAAGCCCTGGGCTACCGCGATCTCACAAAACTGGAACGCGAGAACGACAAGTACGAGATCAAGGCGACCAATGCGGACGGTCGCTTGGTGGCGATCGACGTCGATCCCGTTACGGGGGCCGTCCTCAAGACCGACGTGAAGCGTGACAACGACACCGCCGCCGGTCCGACCACGGGATTAACCCTGCATCAGGCCCAGGTCAAGGTCGAAGCGATGGGGTATCGCGACCTCAAGGAGATCGAGCGCGACGGTGACAAGTTCGAGGTGACGGCCACCGATCGGGACGGACGATTGGTCGAACTCGATCTCGCCCCCTTCACCGGCGAGGTCATCAAGACCGAGGTCAAGCGCAACAACTGAGCTTCTACCCGAGGGGCGCCGCCCACGCCGGCGCCCCTGCCGTCATCCTGCCTGTAGAGGGTTTCCGATGGTCTTCTTCCTCTCCGCATTCATAGCCCTTCTCACCTTCGCCTGGGGCCTCGCCGCGAGTGTCGACGGCGGCGGCAGCGCGTCGCTACCGTGGCTGATCCGCGAACAGGCGCTCTATCTCAGCGGTGTGCTGGGCATAGGCCTGATGTCGCTGGCCATGGCATTGGCCACGCGGCCGACGGCGCTCGAGCGCGCGCTCGGCGGGATGGATCGCATTTTTCACCTGCACAAGTGGGCCGGCATTCTCGCCGCAGTCTTCGCGGCGCTGCACTGGCTCATCGAGATGTCCGACGACCTGCTCGAATCCGTATTTGGCGAGGCCGGCCAGGTCCCCGAGGCGCATTTTGGCGCGTTACTGGAAAACCTGCGTGATGCCGGCGAGGAATTGGGCGAATTCGCGATCTACTTCGTCCTGGGAATGGTCATCCTGAGCCTGTGGAAGCGCTTCCCGTACAAGTTCTGGCGCCATCTCCATCGCGCAATGCCGGTGCTGTACCTGCTGCTCGCGTTCCACGCCGCGGTGCTCGCGCCGCCGGAATACTGGAACAAGGCGGTCGGATGGTTGATGGCGGCCCTGCTCGCGGCCGGCACCGCAGCATCGATTCTGGCGCTGACCGGACGGATCGGCCGTGATCGGCGCGCGAGGGGCGTGGTTGCGTCCGTCTCGTCTCCGGCTCCCGACATCACTGAGGTGACCTGTCGTCTCGACGCCGGATGGAACGGTCATCGTGCGGGCCAGTTCGCCTTCGTCGGTTTCGACCGCTTCGAAGGAGCGCATCCCTTCACCATTGCCAGCGCCGACCGCGGCGACCAGACCGTAACCTTCCAGATCAAGGCGCTGGGCGACTACACGCGTCGTCTGGCAACACGTATCGCGGTCGGGCAGCCTGTCACCGTCGAAGGGCCATACGGACGTTTCCTCCTCGAGCGCCATAATCGGAACGCGCGCCAGATCTGGATCGCCGGCGGGATCGGCATCACGCCTTTCCTGTCGTGGCTGGATGCGCTGCACGCCGCCCCCGACTCGGCACCGCAAGTGGAGCTTCACTACAGCACGCGCAACGCCTCGCGCGATCCCTTCGTCGAACGGCTGCAGCGACTGTGCGGGAGACTCCCGATGGTCCAGCTTCATATCCACGATGCATCGCTCGGGGCGACCCTGACATCGGAGCAATTGGCCGCGTCACAGCCGAAAGGGGGGCGCACCGAAGTGTGGTTCTGCGGACCGAGACAATTTGGTGATCAGCTGGCGGCTGGGCTGGCCTCGATCTGGGGCAGGCGCCTGAGATTCCGTCGGGAGGTCTTCGAGATGCGATAACGGTTAAGGATGGGCGGCCCAACCTTATTGATTAATAACTGTCTTCTTATTCTTAGTGTTCAAGGGAGCATTATGAGCAGCGAAAGAACTGGGGCCGAAGTGCAAAAGCTCAAGACCCTGCTTCAATATCAGGACAAAGCAGTCGTGAGCCGAATGCTCGTAAAGAATTCCGCGGGCAATGTGACGCTGTTCGCCTTTGACGGAAATGAGGGTCTTAGCAGGGTGTTGAAAATTCCGCCTTCACCTTCGGTTTCCGGCCGCCTGGAAAAAAATCGATGCTGAAAAGATCCGACCTGAGCCGCCCTGATGACGATTCCAGCTGCTTTTTCAGCCGATTGTGCAACGGCAATTGGGC
>NZ_JAVSMM010000006.1:0-219025 GCF_032027225.1 Aromatoleum sp.
ACTACCGTCAACCCCCACCGTGCTTTTTATTTCAACCCGGGGAAGCTTCTCTTGCCGCCGCCTCGTCGCGCCCCAACCAAAACCACCGAGGCGCTGCGAAGAGCGGCGAATTATAGACACTTCAAAATAGGTGTCAACAGGAGGTGAAAAAAGGCGGCAAGGAAAACGCGCGCGCCGACCGATTCCTTAGTTAGCCGCTCGCCCGCCGCGCTCTGCGAGAGGCTCGCCCCGCCGGCGCCCGGCTTTCCGGCCTGCTCAGTACCCGCCGGGTGCCCCCGCGTAATTCTCGAACCGCGTGCATTCGCCGATGAAGGTCATGCGCACTGTGCCGGTCGGGCCGTTCCGGTGCTTGCCGATAATCAATTCCGCCGATCCCTTGTCGGGCGAGTCCGGGTTATAAACCTCATCGCGGTAGATGAACATGATGATGTCCGCGTCCTGCTCGATAGCGCCCGATTCGCGAAGGTCGGACATTACGGGGCGCTTGTTCGGACGCTGCTCCAGGCTGCGGTTCAGCTGCGACAGCGCGATAATCGGCACGTGCAGTTCCTTCGCGAGGGATTTGATCGAGCGCGAGATCTCCGAGAGTTCCGACGCGCGGTTGTCGCTTTCCTTCGTGCCGCTCATCAGCTGCAGGTAATCAATGACGATCAAACCGAGCTTGCCGCACTGACGCGCAAGACGACGCGCGCGCGCGCGCAGATCGATCGGGTTCAGCCCGGGGGTTTCGTCGATGAACAACGGCGCGTCGTAGAGCTTGCCCATCGCCATCGTCAGACGCTGCCAATCCTCGTCTCCGAGTCGCCCCGTCCGGATCTTCCCCTGGTCGATGCGCCCGACCGAAGAGATGAATCGCGTCGCCAATTGCGTCCCGGGCATTTCCATCGAGAAGATCGCGACCGGCAGACGACAATCCACCGCGACGTGCTCGGCGACGTTCAACGCGAAAGTCGTCTTGCCCATCGCCGGACGGCCCGCAACGATGATCATGTCGGACGGCTGAAGGCCCGAGGTCTTCTCGTCGAGGTCAACGAGGCCGGTCGGCACGCCCGTGACTTCCGAAGGATTGTCACGGTCGTACAGCTCCTGCACCCGATCGACGACCTGTTTCAGGATTGGCTGGATCGAAACGAAGCCGCTGGCGTGCCTCGCGCCGGCCTCGGCGATCTCGAAAACTTTCGCCTCGGCCTCGTCGAGCAAGGTCTTCGCGTCCTTCCCCGATGCACTCAGCGCGCTCGCCGCAATGTCGTCGCCGACCGCGACCAGTTTGCGCAGGATCGCGCGCTCGCGAACGATTTCGGCATAACGGCGAATGTTCGCTGCCGAGGGCGTGTTGTTCGCGATTTCGGCGAGATAGGCGAGACCGCCGGCCTGCTCGGCTTCGCCGACCTTCTCCAGGGACTCGAACACGGTGACGACGTCCGCCGGTTTCCCGAGGTCGATCAGGCGTGCAATCTGCCGGTAGATGCGCCGATGGTCGTCGCGATAAAAATCGGCGTCGTTCACGAGATCGGCAATGCGTTCCCATGCGGCGTTGTCGAGCAGGATGCCGCCAATCAGCGACTGCTCGGCCTCCAGCGAATGCGGAGGGAGCTTGATCGCGGAAATCTGCGGATCAGCGGGGTTGTCGGAAAATCGTCGCTTCGAGCTGGCCATGACGGAAAGTCCACGAAGGAAGGGGAATCTTACCGAAGCCGGCCCGGCGGCTGCCGCGGAAAGAACCCGATGAGGGACAAAAAACAAAGGGGCTGCCGAAGCAGCCCCTCATGGATCGGAAAATCCGACCTGCTTACGCTTGCTCGCCGAGCACCGAGACCGTCACGGGGACGACGACGTCCGAGTGCAGCGCGATGTCGATCTGCGTGTCGCCGATCTGCTTGATCGGGCCTTCCGGCATCCGCACGGCGCTGCGCTCGACCTTGAAGCCCTGGGCTTCAAGCGCGTCAACGACGTCGATGTTCGTGACCGAGCCGAACAGACGGCCGTCCATGCCGGCCTTGCGGGTGACCTGGACCATAAGCCCTTCGAACTTCGACGCGAGCGCCTGAGCTTCCGCCAGCTTCTCCGCGTGCGTGCGCTCGAGCTCGGCACGCAACGCTTCGAACTCGGCCATGTTGGCCTGGGTCGCGCGCTTGGCCTTGCCCTGCGGAATCAGGTAATTGCGGGCGTAGCCGTCCTTGACCTTGACGACATCGCCGAGCACGCCGAGGTTGGCGACTTTTTCGAGCAGAATGATTTGCATGTCCGATCTCTCCTATTACTTGTGCAGATCGGTGTACGGCAGCAGCGCGAGGAAGCGCGCACGCTTGATCGCGGTCGACAGCTGACGCTGGTAGCCCGCCTTCGTGCCGGTGATGCGGGCCGGCATGATCTTGCTGTTCTCGGTGATGAAGTCCTTCAGGATGTCCACATCCTTGTAGTCGACTTCCTCGATCTTCTCGGCCGTGAAGCGGCAGAACTTGCGACGCTTGAACAGACCGCGGTTGCCGCGATCATCCTTTTTCTTGAACTTCGACTTGGGCTTGAAAGCCATTTTCGTTTCCTTCCAGAAATTCGATCTTGCTCAGGTGCAACACCGGCGCCCTGCTGCGAAGACTCTTCGCAGCGAGAAATCCGGTGGCCCGTATCCTCATGCCGGGAGAGGCGCCGGCCAGCACGCTGGCCAGTTCGCCGACCGCGACCGCCTGCAGTTCCACCGAAACATCGCGGGCCATGCCGGCCTCGTCCTGCTTCGATTCGTGCGCGAGGCCGCAAGCGGCGATCGGCACTCCTGCCGGGGTTCGACGCAAGGGCAGCAGCTCCGCTATCCGTGCATCGAGGCGCAGTTCGTTCGCCCCGGGCTCAGCCACCTCAGGCCGACGCGGCTTCGGCCGGCTTCGACTCGGCAGCGGGCGCAGCGGTCAGCGAGCGCGACTTTTCTTCCTTCATCATCGGCGACGGCACCGTCACGGCCTTCTTCATCTTGACCACGAGGTGGCGCAACACGGCGTCGTTGAACTTGAACGCATGCTCGAGCTCGCCGAGCGCTTCGCCGTCGCACTCGATGTTCATGAGCACATAGTGGGCCTTGTGCACCTTCTGGATCGGATAGGCCATCTGACGACGACCCCAGTCTTCGAGGCGGTGGATCTGGCCGTCGCGGGCGGTGACGATCGCCTTATAGCGCTCGATCATCGCCGGGACCTGTTCCGACTGGTCCGGGTGGACGATGAATACAACTTCATAATGTCGCATGCAGACTCCTTGCGGTTTGATGTCAGCTCCCCGGCATGCGGACCGGTGGAGCAAGGGAAAGCCGGGCACGATAGCAGGAAAGACGTGGCGAATCAATGCCATTGGCGGTCACTATGAGATCCGGCAGCCGCGCTCCGGTCGCTCGAGGCAGCAACGCCCGAGCCCGGCCGAAACGCGCCGGGCGAGACGGCGTGCGGCTTAACGCGGCCGCGCGTTCCAGATCTTCTGCAGCCGCTTGACCGACATCGGCATCGGCGTCTTCAGCTCCTGCGCGAACAACGCGACGCGCAGCTCCTCGAGCAGCCAGCGGAACTCGTCGAGAGCCGGGTCGATGACGCTCGCCTTGCGCTTCGCGAGGAGTTCCCGCTCGAACGGTTGCGCGAGCGAACGCCAGTCGGCCAGGAGCTGCGCGTCGCGAGCCGGGTTGTTGCGCAGCTTGTCGAGCCGCACACCGGCCGCCTTCAGATAGCGCGAGCACTGTGCGAGCCGCTCCCATGGCTGCGCGACGAGGAAATTCTTCGGCAGCAGCTCGCGGACTTGCGCCTGGATGTCGGCGGCGACTTCGGGAAAGGCACGGAGCGCGGCGAGACGCTTCTGCAGCGCCGCGTGTTCGGCGATCAGCGCCGTCGCAAGGCGCATGAACTCTTGCGCGACGAGCGTGATGCGCGGCTTCGCCTCGGCACAGCGGCGCTCGAAGCTGGCGGCGTCCATCGGCAGCGGATCGAGCAGGCAGGTGCGGGCGAGCGTCGCGGCGACGAGCTGCGCCTTCAGTTCCGCGTCGGTGCCGAACGGGATGAACGCGAGCGCCAGCTCCCGCAGGCCCGGCAGCTTCTCGATCGCGCGCACCTGGTCTTTCAGCGCGAGCGCGAAGAGACGCGCGAGTCCCTTGCGATGGACTTTCGCCGCTTCTTCCGGCGTGTCGTAGGGACGCAGCGAAACGCTGTCCCCGTCGTCGTGCAGCGCCGGGTAGCCGATCACGTCGCGGCCGGCGACCTTCACTTCGAGGAGTTCCGGCAGCGGGCCGAAAGTCCAGGCGGTCAGCCCTGCGAGACCGGTCGCCGCAGCCGGGTCTTTGGTCCGCCCCGCTGCGGCACCCTTCGCCGCCTCACGGCCGCCGCCGGACACGGAGCCGCTCGGCGCCGGCCGTCCCTTGCCCGCTCCGTTGGAGGCCGTCGGCGCACCGGCAGCAATGCCGGCATCGATCGGCCCGGCTGTCGACAGCGCGATGCGCGCGCCGCGGAAACGTTCGGCGACCTGGTCGCGCAAACGCGTCCGCATCTCCGCGAGAGTGCGCGACTGCCCGAGCACGCGGCCGTGCTCATCGACCACGCGGAAATTCATGAAGAAATGCGGATTCAGGTTTTCCGGGCGGAACGACTCGATCGGCAGCTTCAGCGACACGCGCTCCTCGACGAAGCGCTGCAGCGCGCGCAGCAACGGCTCGTCGACATCGAACTCGCCCGCCCCGGATTGCGCGGCGAATGCCGCCGCGCTGTCGGCGATCGGCTGCAGGCGGTGGCGGTGCTTTTGCGGCACGGTACGCAGCAGCGCGGCGGCCTTCTCCTCGAGGAGCCCCGGCACTAACCATTCGCACCGATTCGCCGGGATCTGGTTCAGCATCGCGAGCGGCACCGTCAGCGTGACGCCGTCGTCGGGCTCGCCCGGCTGGTGGAGATACGTCAGCTTCAGCCTCTGGCCGAGCACGTCGAAGCTCGACGGGAAGCGGTCGGTCGTGATGCCTTCGGCCTCGTGACGCATCAGCTGGTCACGCGTCAGATAGAGCAGCTTCGGCTCGGCCTGCTCGGCGGACTTGCGCCAACGCTCGAAGCTCGCGACGTCCATCACATCGGACGGCAGTTTCGACTCGTAGAACGCCTCGATCAGCCTCTCGTCGACGAGCACGTCGGGGCGGCGCGACTTGTGCTCGAGGCGTTCGATTTCGGCGACGAGCCGGCGGTTGTGCTGCAGGAAAGCCATGCCGCGCGCGGGTCCTTCGGCGATTTCGCCCTGCACGAGGCCTTCGCGGACGAAGAGTTCGCGGCACAGCGTCGGATCGATGTCGCGGTAGCCGACGCCGCGTCGGGCGTACAACACCAGACCGTGCAGCGTGCCGCGCTCCCACGCGCGCACCGCGCCCGACGCCTTCGACCAGTGCGGCTCGAACACCTGGCGCTTCACGAGATGGCCGCCGACCTCCTCGAGCCACTCCGGCTCGATCTTCGCGAGGCAGCGGCCGAAGAGCCGCGAGGTCTCGACGAGCTCGGCGCAGACGATCCACTTGCCGGCCTTCTTCGCGAGCGTCGAGCCCGGATGCGGCCAGAACTTGATGCCGCGCGCGCCGAGGTAGCTGCCCGCCTGCGGACCGCTCGCGTCCTCGATCTTGCTGCCGACGTGACCGAGCAGCCCGGTGAGCAGCGCCTTGTGGATCGCGTCGTAGTGCGCGGACTCGGAGTTTTCCTTCCAGCCGTGCTCGGTGCACAGCGTCAGCAGCTGGCTGTGCACGTCGCGCCATTCACGCAGTCGCAGGTACGACAGGTGATTCCGCTTCGCCCACGTCTTCTGCTTGCTGCCGGATTCGTGGCGGACCGTCTCGTCCCACGCCTTCCACAGGTTCCAGTACCACAGGAACTCGGAGCGCTGGTCCTGCTCGCCGCCGCGGAATTTCGCGTGCGCCTGGTCGGCGGCGCCGGGGCTCTCCGGATTGCGCTCGCGCGGGTCCTGCACTGACAGCGCGGCGGCGATCACGAGCACTTCCTTGACGCAGGCACGATCGCGCGCGGCGAGGATCATGCGGCCGATCTTCGGGTCGAGCGGCAGCTTCGCGAGTTCGCGGCCGGTCGGCGTCAGCTCGCGCGCCGCGCTGTCCTCGTCGAGCGCGCCGAGCTCGGTGAGCAGCTGGTAGCCGTCGGCGATCATGCGCGGCAGCGGCGCGTCGAGGAACGGGAAATCCTCGACTTCACCGAGCCGCAGCGACTTCATCCGCAGGATCACGCCGGCGAGTGACGAGCGCAGGATTTCCGGGTCGGTGTGCGGCGGCCGCTTGTCGAAATCGGTTTCGTCGTAGAGGCGGAAACAGATCCCGTCCATCACCCGTCCGCAACGCCCGGCGCGCTGCTTCGCCGCCGACTGCGCGATCCTCTCGACCTGCAGCTGCTCGACATTGTTGCGGTGCGAGTAACGCTTGACTCGCGCGAGGCCGGTGTCGACGACGTAGCGGATGCCGGGGACGGTCAGCGAAGTCTCCGCGACGTTGGTCGCGAGCACGACGCGCCGGCCGCGGCCCGGGGAAAATACACGCGCCTGCTCCTGCGCGGACTGGCGCGCATAAAGCGGCAGGATCTCGATGCTGCCGGCGTGATGCGCCTTGCGCAAGGCCTCGGCGGCTTCGCGGATCTCGCGCTCGCCGGGCAGGAATACTAGGGTGTCGCCGGGGCCGCTGCGGTGCGCCTCGTCGACCGCGTCGACGATCGCGTCGTACAGGTCGCGCCCCTTGTCGCGCCGCGGCGTACGGCGCTCGTCTACCGCGGTGTCGTCGTCCTCAACCGGGCGGTAACGCATTTCAATCGGATACAGCCGGCCGGACACCTCGATCACCGGCACCGGACTCCCCGGCGCGCCGAAATGACGCGCGAAGCGGTCGGCGTCGAGCGTCGCCGAGGTCACGATGACTTTCAGGTCGGGGCGGCGCGGCCGCAGCGTCTTCAGGTAGCCGAGCAGGAAGTCGATGTTCAGGCTGCGCTCGTGCGCCTCGTCGATGATCAGCGTGTCGTACGCCGCGAGCAGCGGGTCGCCCTGCGTCTCGGCGAGCAGGATGCCGTCGGTCATCAGCTTGATGTGGCTCGCGGCGCCGATGCGGTCGGTGAAGCGGATCTTGTAGCCGACCGCCTGGCCGAGTTCGGATTTCAACTCCTGCGCGATGCGGCTCGCCGTCGCGCGGGCGGCGAGCCGGCGCGGCTGCGTATGGCCGATCAACCCGGCGACGCCGCGGCCGAGCGCGAGGCAGATCTTCGGCAGCTGCGTCGTCTTGCCCGAGCCGGTTTCGCCCGAGACGATCACGACCTGGTGCGCAGCGATCGCCGCGGCGATCTCGTCGCGCTTCTGCGTGACCGGTAGTTCCGGCGGGAATTCCGGCTGAGGCAGCCGCGCCCGGCGCTCGGCGAACGCGGCCCGGGAGCGCGCGAGCAGCGCGTCGAAGTCGGCTTGCGCGCGTTCGCGCCGGCCGGTTTGCGGCCGTTTCAGCTCACCGGCAAGTCGCCGCAGCCTGGGCCGGTCGACGCTCAGGCAGTCGGCAAAGGCGGAGCGCTCGCCGGCGCGATCGTTGGGCGTGTCGATGATCGTCAATATCGGAAAGTGGCCGGATGGAAGGTCCGCTCGGCGTCGCAGAGGACAGAAGTCGTTCGTTGGCGGCCGCTGCCGCGCGCCGCAGGTGCGGCGGGATTATGCCAGAAGGCGCCGGGCCGCCGACTTCGCCGGGCGCAAGCCGCGGCAGGCGCTCGCGGCGAGACGCGCGACCGCCTCATCCGGCGGCGAAGCGGGCACGCTCCGCCGCCCGTTCCCGTCAGCCGCGCAAGCCGACGATCATGCTCATCGCGAGCGCAAGTATGACCAGCAGCGCGAACCACGCGACGACCCCGGTCATCAGCACGAAGGACCCCATGATCCGCGCCTTGCCTGGGTGGTCGAGCCGGAACAGCGGATAGACGCCGTGGTAGATCAATGCGGCCGAGGCGACCCACGCGAGCGCGACGACGACTACCGCCACCCACGAGACCGGTATGAACAGCGCGAGCGCCGACAGCCACAGCGGCGTCGGCGCGACCGCCGCGAGCACAAACGCGTCTTCGTACGTCGGTGTCCGCTCGACGACGTCACCCATCTGCTGAATGATCGACGCCATCAGCGCAACCATCGCGAGTTCCGCGACGTAGAACGCGACCGCGACGCCGACCGCCTCGGCAACCGTGATGTGCGGCACCAGCGCCGGGAACACCGAGCCCGGGGTCACCAGCATCGCGTACAGCACCATCGCCGGCGGAATCAGCGACATCGGCATCACGAAGGTGAGAAAAAGCCTGCTCACCGTCGGGTGGATCCGCATCAGCTCGTCCCAGCCCTCGCGATACGAATAAAACATCTTCGGAAAGTTGTGCGTGTTCATCGTCGACCTCCTCTGGTGACGTGGCGAGACTCACATTCGACCGACAGGAAGTTCGAACGATCCCGCCTCGTTCCATTGTAGGCAGCCGGCAGTTTTCGGCTGGCGGACGCGCCGCGCTTGCCGAGCGCAGGTCGCGTCGGTACCTTGCCTGGCTTTCCCCGCCTGTCCGATCCGATGTCCCGACTCGAAGGCTTTGCGCCGATCGCCGCCGCCGGCGCCCATACGTTGATCCTCGGCAGCATGCCGGGCGCCGCGTCGCTCGCGGCGGTCGAGTATTACGCGCATCCGCGCAATCACTTCTGGCCGATCATCGGCGCGGTGCTCGGCATCGACCCGGCGCTGCCGTACGCGGAACGCACGCGCCGCCTCGCCGAAGCGGGCTACGCGCTATGGGACGTGCTCGGCGCATGTCGCCGCGAAGGCAGCCTCGATTCGAACATCCAGACCGACTCGATCGAGGTCAACGACTTCGCGGCGTTCTTCGTACACCACCCGGCGATCGACCGCGTGTTCTGCAACGGCACCGCTGCCGAGCAGTGCTTCCGCCGCCACGCGCTGCCGGTGCTCGGGGAGCATTTCGACTTCACGCTGCGGCGCCTGCCATCGACGAGCCCCGCGAACGCATCGATTCCGTATCCGGCGAAGCTCGCCGCCTGGCGAGAGATCGCGCGGTGCGCGTAGTCGTCATCGGCGGCGGGCCCGCCGGACTGATCGCGGCCGACATGCTCGCCGCGCGCGGCCACGCGGTGGATCTCTACGACGCGATGCCGTCGGTGGGGCGCAAGTTCCTGCTCGCCGGGATCGGCGGTTTGAACCTGACGCACTCGGAAGCGCCCGAAATCTTTCTTACCCGCTACGGCGAGCGACGGCGCGAGCTCGAGCCGCTGCTCGCGGCCTTCGGCGCCACCGAACTGCGGGCCTGGGCGACCGGCCTCGGGGTCGAGACTTTCGTCGGCAGCTCGGGGCGCGTCTTCCCGACCGAGATGAAGGCGGCGCCGCTGCTGCGGGCCTGGCTGCACCGACTGCGGAGCGCCGGCGTGCGCTTTCGCCCGCGCCACCGCTGGCTCGGATGGCAAGACGAAAGCGCTCTCGCGACGCGCGGCCTGCGCTTCGCGACGCCCGACGGCGAGATCGGTGTCGATGCCGACGCGGTGGTCCTCGCGCTCGGCGGCGCGAGCTGGGCGAAGCTCGGGTCGGACGGCGCGTGGGTCCCGCGCCTTGCCGAACGCGGCGTCGCGATCGCGCCGCTGCGGCCGGCCAACTGCGGCTTCGACGTCGGTGCGCGCGAAACGGGCGCTGGTGCGAGCGGCTGGAGCGAGCATTTCCGTACGCGTTTCGCCGGCCACCCGCTGAAATCCGTCGTGCTGTCCTTCACCGACGCCCGCGGCGACCGCCACCAGCGCGCCGGCGAATGCATGATCTCCGACCACGGACTCGAAGGCAGCCTGATCTACGCACTGTCGGCGCCGCTGCGCGACACGATCGCCACCGCCGGCGCGGTGACGCTGTCGCTCGACCTCGCGCCGGGACGCAGCCTCGAACGGCTCGCCGACGAACTCTCACGTCCGCGCGGAACGCGCTCGGTCGCGAGCCACTTGCAGAGCAAGGCGGGCATCGCAGGCGTCAAGGCCGGACTGCTGCGCGAATGCCTGTCCCCGGCCGAGTTCGCGTCGCCGGCGCGGCTCGCCGCTGCGATCAAGGCGCTGCCGCTCGCGCTCGTCGCGCCGCGGCCGCTCGACGAGGCGATCAGCACCGCGGGCGGCGTCGTTTTCGAGGATCTCGACGAGCGGCTGATGCTGCGCGCGCTGCCGGGGGTGTTCTGCTGCGGCGAGATGCTCGACTGGGAGGCGCCGACGGGCGGCTATCTGCTGACCGGCTGCTTCGCCACCGGGCTGGCCGCGGGACTCGGCGCGAGCGACTGGCTCGAGGCGGGCGGCCGATAGCTTCCCGGTCAGCCGCGCCAGGCGTTGAACGCGGCGTAACCCACCCAGGCCATCAGCAGCGAGCCGACGACATGGACGACGGTGTGGACCGCGAGCCAGCCCCACTCCCCGCGCTGCACGAGATGCAGACCTTCGGCTGAAAACGTCGAGAACGTCGTCAATCCGCCGAGAAAGCCCGTCGTCAGCAGCAACCGCAGCGCCGGCGGCATTTCGGGCACCGCGTGGATCCACGCGAGCGCGCCACCCATCAGCAGGCCGCCGAGCAGGTTTGCCGCGAGCGTGCCGAACGGGACCATCAGGAACAGTGGGTTCAGCAGCAGGCCGAGTCCCCAGCGCAGCCACGCGCCCACCGCCGCGCCCGCGCCGATCGCCGCGAACGCCGTCACACCGATTGCCGACGTCATCGTCTCTCCTCAGGACGTGCCCGCGGCGAGCGCCCGCATGTCGGCGCCGCTCGGGTGCTGGAATACGCGCAGCCCGAACTCGGGCAGGATCGCGAGCAAGTGGTCGAAGATGTCCGACTGCGTCGCCTCGTAGTCGACCCACACGATCGTGTTCGCGAAGCAGTACAGCTCGAGCGGCAGACCGTCGGAGGTCGGCGCGAGCTGGCGCACCATCAGCATCATCCCCTGGTGCACGCCCGGGTGGCGCCGCAGGTAGCGCTCGACGTACGCGCGGAAGGTGCCGATGTTGGTCACGCGGCGGCGATTGACGGCGTCACGCCCGGCGCCCACGACCGACTGGTTCCACGCTTCGAGCTCGGCCTCCTTCGCCGGCAGATAGCCGTCGAGCAACGCGAAACGGTCGAGCCGGCGGCGTTCCTCGTCGGTCAGGAAGCGCACGCTGTGCTGATCGAGGAACAGGCTGCGCTTGATGCGCCGTCCGCCGGACTCACGCATCCCGCGCCAGTTCTTGAACGACTCGCTGATGAGGCGCTTCGTCGGGATCGTCGTGATCGTCTTGTCCCAGTTCTGCACCTTCACCGTGTGCAGCGCGATGTCGATGACGTCGCCGTCGGCGTTGAACTGCGGCATCTCGATCCAGTCGCCGACGCGCAGCATGTCGTTCGACGAAATCTGCACACTCGCGACGAGCGACAGCAGCGTGTCCTGGAAGATCAGCATCAGCACCGCGGCCATCGCGCCGAGGCCCGACAGCAGGATCAGCGGCGAGCGGTCGACGAGCGCGGCCACCATCAGGATCGTCGCGATGACGTAGATCGCAATCTTCAGGACTTCGAGATAGCCCTTGATCGGCCGCCGGTACGCATTCGGCCGCCGCATGTAGAGCGCATTCAGCAGCTCGAGCGCCTCGCCGACCGCGAGCGCGATCGTCAGCACGATGAATGCGGCGCAGACGTTGCGCACGACGGTCACGAACGCGTCGGGCAGGTCGAGCAGGCCGACGCCGCCGTACAGGATCAGCGCCGGCACCAGGCCGGCGAGGCGCCCGACGACTTCGAGGCGGGACAGGACCGGGTCGTCGCGCAGCGAGGTCGCCGCGAGCCCGCGCCGCAGCGCGCGCAGCAGGACGTGCCGCGTGAGCCAGTTCGCGAGCCACGCGACCGAGACGAGCGTCACGATCGCGACGACCGTGTAGGCGAACGGGTACTGTTCCAGCCAGGCGTCGGCGCGGACGAGTTCTTCGGGCATCTCTCTCCTTCTGGTCGGGGCCGCGGCGCCCGCGAAGCCGTCGGCGCGCGCCAGGCGCGGATTATAGCCGGCGCGCCCGCCGCCCCCGGGACCGGCCCACGCTCGCGTCATCGGCTACAATCGCCGCCATTCGCAACCCGCGCCGCTGCTGGCGGCGCCCGACTCCCGGAATTGCCCGAACCGATGAATCCGAACACGCCGAAAGAAGGCACTCCCGCCGCCCCGTCCAACTTCATCCGCAACATCATCGAAGAGGACGGGCGGAGCGGAAAATGGGGCGGCCGCGTCGAGACGCGCTTCCCGCCGGAGCCGAACGGCTACCTCCATTACGGCCACGCGAAATCGATCTGCCTGAACTTCGGTCTCGCCGAGCGCTACAACGGCGTCTGCCACCTGCGCTTCGACGACACGAACCCGGAGAAGGAAGAGCAGGAATACGTCGACTCGATCATCGAGGCGGTGCACTGGCTCGGCTTCGACTGGGGCGAGCACCTGTACTTCGCGTCGGACTATTTCGACCGCATGTACGCGTGCGCCGAGTACCTGATCACCTCGGGGCGCGCCTACGTCGAGTCGCTGTCGGCCGACGAGATGCGCGCCTATCGCGGCACGCTGACCGAGCCGGGCCGCGAAAGCCCGTACCGCAATCGCAGCGTCGAGGAAAACCTGGACCTGTTCCGCCGCATGCGCGCCGGCGAGTTCGCCGACGGCAAGCACGTCCTGCGCGCGAAGATCGACATGGCGTCGCCCAACCTGAACCTGCGCGACCCGGCGATCTACCGCATCCGCCGCGCGACGCACCACCGCACCGGCGACGCCTGGTGCATCTACCCGATGTACACCTTCGCGCACCCGATCGAGGACGCAATCGAGAACATCACGCATTCGGTCTGCACTCTCGAGTTCGAGGACCAGCGGCCGTTCTACGACTGGCTGCTCGACGCACTCGCGACCGGAGGCTTCTTCCCGCGGCCGCTGCCGCAGCAGATCGAATTCGCGCGGCTCAACCTGACCTACGTCGTGCTGTCGAAGCGCAAACTGATCCAGCTGGTCGACGAGCGTCACGTGGACGGCTGGGACGACCCACGCCTGCCGACGCTGATGGGCGCCCGCCGCCGCGGCTTCACCGCTGGCGGCTTCCGCCTCTTCGCGGAACGCATCGGCGTGACGAAATCCGACAGCTGGATCGACTTCAGCGTGCTCGAGGAATGCATGCGCGAAGACCTCAACGATGCGGCCGAGCGGCGCGTCGCGGTGCTCGACCCGCTGAAGCTCGTGATCACGAACTACCCCGAAGGCCACACGGAACAGTGCGAGGCGCCGAACCATCCGCTGAAGCCCGAGCTCGGCCGCCGGGAGATGCCGTTCTCGCGCGAACTGTGGATCGAACGCGAGGATTTCATGGAAACGCCGGTAAAAGGCTTCCACCGGCTCTATCCCGGCAACATGGCGCGGCTGCGCTACGGCTATGTCGTCAAATGCACCAGCTGCGAGAAGGATCTCGACGGCAACGTGACCGCGGTGCTGTGCGAGTACCTGCCGGATACCAAGTCCGGCACGCCGGGCGCCGACAGCGTCAAGGTCAAGGGCAACCTGCACTGGGTGTCGGTCGCGCACGGCTACGAAGCGGAGGTGCGGCTGTACGACCGCCTGTTCGCACAGCCCTACCCCGGCAACCGGCGCGAGGACGACCCGGAGGACTTCGAGCGCAGCTTTGTCGACGACCTCAACTACGACTCGAAGCGCACGATCCGCGCGCGGCTCGAGCCCGCGCTGCGCGACGCGCGCGCCGAAGATCGCTTCCAGTTCGAACGCCACGGTTATTTCGTCGCCGACCGCCTCGACTCGAAAGCCGGGGCGCCGGTGTTCAACCGGACGGTCACGCTGAAGGATTCGTGGAGCAAGACGAAGGGGTGATGGCGGTCGTTGACGCGGCCGCGCACGTTCCCCGCATTGTGGTTCCGAGGGGCGCGGCTCGGGTGTGTCGACGCGCGGCCCGCCCGGCTCCGGCCCGCGGTCGCGAACGCAGAAGCTGCGGCGGGCGCCGCGGAGGCACTCGACGAGCAAGTGGCGCAACTCGAGACCGATGTCCCGCCCCGCGCGGCGGTGGCGCGCTTCTTCTCCGCATGGAGGTGACGGCCCCGATGGCCGCGCCTCACGCGCTTGCAAGCTTCATGTCGTCGGCGGATGATCCCCCGAAAATGCCGACTGGAAACCGATGACGCCCTTCCTGCGGCGCAGCCGCGCAATTCTCGTCACCGTCCTCGTTGTCGCTCTCCTCGCCGCCGCCGTCTGGTGGCTGACCCGCCCGAAGCCGATTCCGGTTGTGCTCGTCGAGGTCGGCCGCGGCACGGTCGAAGCGACGCTGTCGAACACCCGCGCCGGCGAGGTCGAGGCCTGCCAGCGCACGAAGCTGTCGCCGATCATCGGCGGGCGCATCGACTATCTCGGGGTCGAGGAAGGCGACCGCGTCGAAAAAGGCCAGGTGCTGATGCGCCTGTGGAACGCGGATCAGGATGCGCGGCTCGCGGTGAACCGGGCGCAACTGGCGACGGCGACCAAGCGCGTCCGGGAAGCCTGCACGCAGGCGGACAACGCCGAGCGCGAAGCGGCGCGCCAGACCGAGCTGTTCCTGCAGAAATTCATTTCGGCGTCGCGCGAGGAGCAGGCGCGGACCGAGGCGCTCGCGCGGCGCGCGGTCTGCGAGACGGCCCGCGCCGACGTGCGCACCGCTGAGGCGCAGATCGACGCGACCGCGGTCGACCGCCAGCGCACGGTGCTGGTCGCGCCGTTCGCTGGCACCGTCGCGAAGATCACTGGCGAACTCGGCGAGTATTCGACGCCGTCGCCGCCGGGGGTGCCGACCCCGCCGGCGATCGACCTGATCGACGACAGCTGCCTGTACGTGAAGGCGCCGATGGACGAGATCGACGCACCCAAGATCCGCCCCGGGCAGGCGGCGCACGTGACGCTCGACGCGCTGCCGGGCAAGGTGTTCGAGGGGCGCGTCAAGCGCGTCGCGCCCTACATCATCGCGATCGAAAAGCAGGCCCGCACCGTCGACGTCGAGATCGACTTCGTGCAGCCGGACGAGGCGCACGGGCTGCTCGTCGGCTACAGCGCGGACGCCGAAATCATCCTCGACGTGCGACAGGACACGCTGCGGATTCCGACCGCGACGCTGCGCGAAGGCAACACGGTGCTCGTCTACGACGCGGCAAGCGGCACGCTCGCCGAACGCGCAGTCAAGCCGGGTATCGCGAACTGGGACTACACCGAAGTGCTCGACGGGCTCGCGGCCGGCGAGCGCATCGTCAGCTCGCTCGAACGCGCGGGCGTAGCCCCCGGCGCGCGGGTGGCGCCCGAAGACGCTGCATCGGCCGCGCAGTGACGCCGCGATGTCGCAGATCGAACTGGCCGGCATCGAGCGCGTCTTCAAGCTCGGCGACAGCGAAGTCCATGCGCTGCGCGAGGTGTCGCTGAGGATCGAGGCCGGCGAATATGTCGCAGTGATGGGCCCGTCCGGATCCGGCAAGTCGACGCTGCTGAACCTCCTCGGTTTGCTCGACCGGCCGAACGCCGGCACCTACCACCTCGAAGGCCGCGACGTCACGACGCTGAGCGCTGACGAACAGGCCGAGGTACGCCGCAGCCGGATCGGCTTCGTGTTCCAGAGCTTCCATCTCGTGCCGCGGCTGACGGCGGCGGAGAACGTCGCGCTGCCGCTGATGCTCGCCGGCGTACCACCCACGGAGCGGAAGCACCGGGTCACCGAGGCGCTGCGCAACTTCGGCCTCGAGTCGCGCGCCGGCCACCGCCCGGACGAGCTTTCGGGCGGCCAGCGGCAGCGCGTCGCGATTGCGCGCGCGACGATCATGCGCCCGGCGCTGATCCTCGCCGACGAACCGACCGGCAACCTCGACCGCGCAACCGGGCAGGACGTCACCGCGCTGCTCGAAGGGCTCAACGCATCCGGCGTCACGTTGATCGTCGTCACGCACGACCCGGTGATGGGCGCCCGCGCGCGGCGACGGCTGATGATGGAAGACGGCGCAGTGGTTGCCGACCTGCACACGGCCACCTCCCCACCGTCGTCGCCGTCACCATAGATGACGCCCGCGGACACGCTGCGTTTCGCCCTGCGCGCCGCGGCCGGCTATCCGCTGCGCACCGCGCTGATGATTCTCGCGATGTCGATCGGCGTCGCCGCGGTCGTCATCCTCACCGCGCTCGGCGACGGCGCCCGGCGCTACGTCGTCAATGAGTTCTCGTCGCTCGGCAGCAACCTCGTGATCGTGCTGCCCGGCCGCTCGGACACGGGCGGTCTCGGACTCGGTGGCCTCTTTACGAACACGCCGCGCGACCTGACGATTCGCGACGCGCAAGCGCTGCTGCGCGCGCCGTCCGTGCAACGGGTCGCGCCGATGTCGGTCGGCAATTCCGAGATCGCATACGGCGGGCGGCTACGCGAAGTCGTCGTCGTCGGCACAACCGCCGCGTACCTCGACATCCGCCGCATGGGCACCAGCGTCGGACGCTTCCTGCCGGCCGGAGACCCCGAGCAGGCAACGGCGGTCGCGGTGCTCGGCGCGACGCTGCAGAACGAACTCTTCGGCACCGAGCCCGCGGTCGGCCGCATGATCCGCGTCGGCGACCGCCGTCTGCGCGTCGTCGGCGTGCTGCAGAAGTCCGGTCAGGGCCTGGGCATGAAGAACGACGAGCTCGTCATCGTCCCGGTCGCGACCGCACAGGCGATGTTCAACACGAACACGCTGTTCCGCGTGCTCGTCGAAGCGCGCGGCCGCGACGCGATCGCGTCGGCCCAACGGCAGGTCGAGGATCTGATGCGCCAGCGCCACGACGGCGAGCTCGACATCACGGTGATCACGCAGGATGCGGTGCTCGGCACCTTCGACCGCATCCTCGGCGCACTGACGTTCGCGGTCGCCGGCATCGCCGCGATCAGCCTCGCCGTCGCCGGCATCCTCGTGATGAACGTGATGCTCGTCGCGGTCACGCAGCGCACCGGCGAAATCGGCCTGCTGAAGGCGCTCGGCGCCACCGCGCGCAACATCCGGCTCGCCTTCCTGATGGAGGCGGCGCTGCTGTCGCTCGCCGGCGCGCTCGTCGGCTTCGCCCTCGGGCATCTCGGCGCATGGGGCCTGCGGCTCGCGTTCCCGGTGCTGCCGGCGTGGCCGCCGGACTGGGCGGTCTACGCCGGCATCGGCACCGCGCTCGGGACCGGCATCCTGTTCGGCGTGATGCCGGCCCGGCGCGCCGCGCGCCTCGATCCGGTCCAGGCGCTCGCGAAACGATGAAATTCGCGGACTTCCTCCAGCTCGCGCTGCGCTCGCTCGTCGCGCACCGGCTGCGCAGCTTCCTGACGCTGCTCGGCATCGGCGTCGGCATCGCGGCGGTGATCCTGCTGACGTCGATCGGCGAAGGCCTGCACCAGTTCGTGCTGAAGGAATTCACGCAGTTCGGCACGAACATCATCCAGGTCACGCCCGGTCGCCAGGGCGCGCGCGGCGGCCCGCCGGGTCTGCCGAGCACGACCCGCGAACTCACGCTCGACGACGCCGCGGCGCTCGCCCGGCTGCCACACGTGACCGGCGTGACGCCCATCGTCTACGGCAACTCGGAGGTGCATGCCGCGGGACGCGTGCGCCGCACGAGCATCTACGGCGTCGGCGCCGACATGGCGCGGATCTTCTCGATGCGCGTGGCGATCGGGCGCTTCCTGCCGCCGGACGACCCGGTCGGCGCGCGCGCCTTCGTCGTGCTCGGTGCGAAGCTCGAGCGCGAGCTGTTCGGCAACGCCAACTCGCTCGGCGAGCGCGTGCGGATCGGCGACGAGCGCTTCCGCGTGATCGGGGTGATGGAGGAGAAAGGCCAGTTTCTCGGGGTCGATCTCGACGACACCGCCTACGTGCCGACGAGTCGTGCGATGGCGCTGTACAACCGCGACGGACTGATGGAGATCAACGTCACCTATCCGGAGACGACGCCGGCTGCGCCCGTCGCGGCCAGCATCCGCGCGTTGCTCGCGGCGCGCCACGGCCAGGACGACGTCACGCTGACGACGCAGGAAGACATGCTCGCGCGGCTGTCTAACATCCTCGGCATCCTCACCGCTGCCGTCGGCGCGCTCGGCGGCATTTCGCTCGCGGTCGGCGGCGTCGGCATCGTCACGATCATGACGATCGCGGTCAGCGAGCGCACGAACGAGATCGGTCTGCTGGTCGCCCTCGGCGCGCGACGCTCGACGGTGCTCGGGCTCTTCCTCGGCGAGGCGGTCGCGCTCGCCGCCGTCGGCGGCGCACTCGGCCTCGTCGTCGGCATGGGGCTCGCGCAACTCGTCGGCCTGCTCGTCCCGGCGCTGCCGGTGCATACCCCGTGGCATTTCGTCGCCGTCGCGGAAGTGCTCGCGGTCGTGATCGGACTGCTTGCCGGCGTCCTGCCGGCGCGCCGCGCAGCCGGGCTCGACCCGGTCGAAGCCTTGCGCTCGGAATGAACCGCGGCGCTCGATTTGTTGCGCCAGGTCAAGCCGGCGTCATTCCCGGCGGCACGCTGCCCGGGCGCTGACTACAGTGAAATATGGATACGTCTTTCGCATCACCCTTCAAGGAGACCGTCATGTGCTTCTTCGATTCGCCGATCGGCCGCTGCGAGGCGGTAAGGGAATTGGTGCTGCTGGACGAGACCCAGCACGAGTGCGCGTGCGAACACGGATGCGCGGCGGGTTTCGACTGCCCGCTGAAAGGCTGGTTCACCGAGCAGTCGGGCGTCAGCGATGCGGCGAGCCTGCCGTGGGGCGCGCGCTTGCGTCCCGCGGCGGCCGGTTCGACACGGGTCGAAGCGCCGCGGGTCGAGGCGCCGCGCCTAGAAGCTTTCGTCTTCTCGTAGAAAGCGCCACTGCCCGAGCGGGAGGTCGCCGAGCCTGACGCCGCCGATGCGCACGCGCTTCAGGCCGACGACCTTCAGCCCGACCAGTTCGCACATCCGCCGGATCTGGCGCTTGCGGCCTTCACGCAGCAGAAAGCGCAGCTGATCCTCGTTGAGCCACTCGACTTTCGCCGGCCGCAGCTTGCGGCCGTCGAGTTCGAGGCCGTGATTGAGCAGCGCAAGCCCGCCTTCATCGACTTCGCCTTCAACGCGGACGAGGTATTCCTTTTCGACTTTCGAATCCTCACCGATCAGCTGCCGCGCGATCCTGCCGTTCTGGGTCAGCACGAGCAGGCCGGTGGAGTCGATGTCGAGCCGGCCGGCCGGCGCGAGGCCTTTCAGGTGCGAGTCGTGAAAGCGCTGCGCGTCCGCGACATCGAACTGGTTGTCCGGGCCGATCAGCGCCACTGCCGGCTCGAAGCCCGGCTCGGGCTGACCCGAGACGTATCCGACCGGTTTGTGCAGCAGGATCGTGACCTGCTCGGCCTGCCGGCGTTTCGCCTGCGCCGCGAGCGTGATCTCCGCGTTCGGGTCGATGCGGATGCCGAGTTCGCTGACGCGTTGGCCATCGACGAACACCCAGCCGCGCTCGATGATCGCGTCGGCCTCGCGGCGCGAGCAGATGCCGCGATCGGCCATCACCTTCGACAGGCGCACGCCTTCCGCGCGCGCCTCGGACGGCGCGGCAGCGGCACGTGCGGGTTCGCGCGGCGCTTCGTACCGGTGCGGCGCCCCGGCGCTCCCTTCCGGACGACGAGTCCGCGGCGGCCGTTCGTCCGCTACCGTCTTCCGCTTCGCCGAATCTCCCGCCGGTATGCGCCCGCCCGCAGACGGCGCGGGTCCGGGCAGCCCCGAGAATCCGCCGCGGCCGGCCTCCGATCCGGCTCCGCGCGGACGCTTCGCGTCGTATCCCGAACTCGCCTCGCGCTCGCCGCGGCCCGACGAACGAGGGTTCGCGCCACCGCGAGCTGCGCCGCGCTCGCTCCGTTCGCCCCGCGGCTCGCTCCCCGGACGTCGCGCATCCGCCGGCCCCGGGCCCCGCGCGGGCCGATCGTCCCGCTCGCGGCGATCGTCGCGCACCGAGCGATCCTCGCGCGACGCCCGAGCCTCATGCGCCGGCCGACCTTCGCGCGCCGGACGCCTCTCGCGCGCGCCCCGGTCGTCCCGTGCTGGCCGATCGTCGCGCTCGCGGCGCCCCTCGCGCGGTTTCTCACGACCGGGGGAGGCTGAGTTTTCGCGCTCCGCACGGTTTTCCCGCGGCCCGCGATCGTCACGCGCCGGGCGCTCGTCGCGAAGCGCGCGTTTCTCCGGCGCCGCGCCGCGTTCATTCGACGCCGCGCGACGGTCTGCGCCGCGGTCCTCACGCGGGCGCTCGTCGCGCCGCGGCCGATCCTCCCGCCCTCCGCGGCGCGGCGCTTCGTCGCGACCCGCTGCTTCGCCGCGCCCCTCGCGCTCCCGGCGCGGACCACGCGCCTTGTCCGCTGCGGCGGCCTTCGCCGCATCCCGTGGCTGGCGCTCGCGCACCTTCGGTCCGGCGTTCCGTTCCGGCGGTTTCCCGGTCCCGCGCCGCTCCGCCGACGGGAGGAAGCGCGCACGCAGGCCCGCCTTCTTTGGCGTCGCGTCGCCACTCGCAGCCGTCGACTTGACGCCGAGCGTCTTGCGCCCGGTGCCGGTAGCTGCGTCCTTGCCGCCGGCAGCCACGCTGTCGGATGGCGCGCCGGGGACTTCGGGATCGGTCTTGCCGGCGTCGCCGGGGGTGGAGGAGCGTTTCATGGATCTCTGCATTCGAAAGGAACGGCGCCGGACGGCCGGAGGCGAATCATACGCGCGGCGGGCGCTGCGGTCTTTGCTCGCGCGACGGGCGGACCTCTTCCGAGGACGACGGCTCGAACCTCGCCCAGCCCGCTTCGCGGCATGCCGGCGGCAGGCGGCGCACCCGGTCCGGATGGCGGTGGAGATAGGCTTTCGCGAGGAAATGCGCGGTGACGGGCGCGGTCAGGAACAGGAACAGCGTGATCAGCAGCTCGTGCGCGGACAGCTCGCCGGTCCGCAAGAACGCATACGACATCGACGCGAGCAGCACGCCGCCGACGCCGGCAGTCGTCGCCTTCGTCGGCGCGTGCAGACGCATCATCAGATCGGGCAGCTTGACGAGCCCGATCGAGCCGATCAGCGTGAAGCTGCTGCCGGCGACGATCAGCAGCGCGACGAGGACTTCTCCGAGCGTGTGCATGCCGGCCTCCTTACTCGATTACGTCGCCGCGCAGCAGAAAGCGGCAGTACGCGACCGTCGAGACGGTGCCGAACATCGCGTACAGCAGCGCGGCCTCGAAATACACGCTGGTCGCCTCGCGCATCCCGTACAGGATGATCAACGCGATCGTGTTCGTGATCATCGTGTCCGCGGCGAGCAGCCGGTCCACCGGCGTCGGCCCCTGCGCGAGCCGCCACAGGTTCAGCAGCAGCGCGAGCGAAATCGCGAAAAAACCGAAGTCGAGCGCGAGGTCGATCATTCGAAGATCTCCTTCAAGCGGGCCTCGTAGCGCTGCTTCAGCAGGCGCACCGTGCCCTCGGGGTCGTCATTGTCGAGGCAATGGACGAGCAGGCTGCGCCGGTCGGCCGACAGGTCGCAGCTCACGCTGCCGGGCGTCATCGTGATCGTGCCGGCGAGCACCGCGATCGCTTCCGGCGACTCGAGCTCGAGCGGCACGACGAGCCAGCAGTAGTTCAGGCGAGCGGCGGGCCGGAACAGGATCAGCCGCGCGACATGCACGTTCGCGGCGAGGATGTCGCCGAGCACCAGCAGCACGTACGCGAGCCCCTTCCCGCAGGCGCGGATGCGCGGTCGGCGCGGCCAGAAACGGGCGGTCACGCGGGCGACGACGACCCCGAGCACGAGGCCGACAAGCAGCGCGCCGACGGTGAAGCGGTTCTGCAGCAGCAGCCACAGCGCGGCGAGCGTCAGCGTCAGTCGGGGATACGGCAGCCCGCCCATCCGCGTCCGCGTGCCCGGGGACCGGCGCATCACTCGTTCCCTCCTTCCGCACCGAGCACGGCGTCGATATAGCCGGCGGGGGCGAACAACTGTATCGCGGCGGCATCGAGGTAGCCGAGCACCTGACCGGCGCCGAGCGTCCACGCGATGTTGGCAGCGAGCAGCAGGCCGATCGCGATGAGCGGCAAAACGGCGGCGCGCGCCGGCTGAACAGCGGCGTTCTGGGCGCTCTCGCCACCCTTCCAGAACAGCACGCTGCCGGCGCGGGCGAAACCGACGATCGCGAGCAGCGAGGTCGTGAGCAGCAGACTCCAGATCCAGCTGCGGTTAAAGGCGTCGCGCGTCGCGTCGAGGATCAGCAGCTTGCCGACGAAGCCGGCCAGCGGCGGCAGACCGGTCATCGCGATCGCCGCGACCAGGAACAGCGAGCCGAGGAGCGCGGCCTGCGCGATTCGCGGTCCAGGCGCGAGCAGATCGCCGAGCGCAGGCCGGCGTTCGCCGACGAGATCGACGACGAGAAAGAGCGCGCCCGCGGCGAGCGTCGACTGGACCAGGTAGTAAAGCGCCGCGGCGATCGCCTGCGGCGTGAACAGCGCGACCGCGATCAGCAGCGTGCCGACCGAGCCGACGACGGCGAAGCTGATCATCCCTGCGAGGCGACGCGCGGCGAGCACGCCGAACATGCCCAGCGTCAGCGTCAGCATCGCCGCGGGCATCAGCCACGGCGTGACGAGCCACGCGAGCTCCCCGGCGGCGTCGCCGAACGCAAGCGTCGAGAGGCGGACGATGGCGTACGCGCCGACCTTCGTCAGCACGGCGAACAGCGCGGCGACCGGCGCCGGCGCGTTCGCGTACGTGCCCGGCAGCCACAAGTGCAGCGGCACCAGCGCGGCCTTGAGCGCGAACACGAAGAGCAAGAGCAGCGCGCCGCTGCGCAGCACGCCGTGGTCGGCAGGCGGGACGGCGGGCACCTTCAGTGCGAGATCGGCCATGTTCAGCGTGCCGGTGACCCCGTACAGCAGGCCGACCGCGAAGAGAAAGAGCGTCGAGCCGACGAGGTTCACGACGACGTACTGAAGCCCTGCCCGCACCCGTTCCGCGCCGCCGCCATGAACCATCAGGCCATACGACGCGATCAGCAGGATCTCGAAAAAGACGAACAGGTTGAAGAAGTCCCCGGTCAGGAACGCCCCGTTGAGGCCCATCAGCTGGAACTGGAACAGCGCGTGAAAATGGCGCCCGCGGGCGTCCCAGCCATTCGCGCAGTGCAGCAGCACCGCGAGCGCGAGCCCGGCGGTCAGCGTCAGCATCAGCGCCGCCAGTCGGTCGACGACGAGCACGATGCCGAACGGCGCCGGCCAGTCACCGAGCGCGTAGGTCCGGATCATGCCGTCGCTCGCGCCGACGACGAGCGCGATCGCGACGAGCAGCAGCACCGCGGCCGACGCGAGCGAGATCGTCCGCGCAAGCACGAGGTCGCGCCGCCCGGCGAGCGCGAGCAGCGCCGCGACGATCGCGGGCAGCAGGATCGGCAGGATGGCCAAGTGGGTCATCGGCGCCCCGCGTCCTCTTCGTCGGCCGCGCCCGCCGCACCCACGCCGTCATCGCCCGATTCGAGGAAGGAGCGGACGGCCATCGCGACCGTCACCGCGGTCATCCCGAACGAGATCACGATCGCGGTCAGCACCAGCGCCTGCGGCAGCGGGTCAGTGTAGGAGCCGGCCGCGCGGATCACCGGCGGCAGATCGACCGCGAGCCGGCCGGACGCGAACAGGAACAGGTTGACCGCATACGACAACAGCGCGAGGCCGAGCACGACCGGGAAGCTGCGCCCGCGCAGGACCAGATACACGCCCGATGCCGTGAGGACGCCGATCGCGGACGCGACGAGCAGCTCCATTTCAGTCCTCCGCCCGGCGTGCGGCGGTGGGCGGAACCGCGGGCGCCGCGGCGCGTTTCGCCCGGCCGCGCCCGACGCGCGCAAGGGACGCGAGCATCAACATCACCGCGCCGACCACGGCGAGGAAGACGCCAGCGTCGAATGCCGTCGCGCTCGCGACTTCGACCGCACCGACGAGCGGCAGCGCGAAATGTCCGTACGTGCTCGTCAGGAACGGGCGCGCGAAGACCCATGCTGCGAGACCGGTCGTCGCGGCAAGCAGCACGCCTGCACCGATTAGCACGGGGGCATCGACGTGCATCCGCCGCACGGCCCACCCGGTGCCGCCGGCGACGTGCTGCATGATCAACGCGATCGCGACGATCAGGCCGGCGACGAAGCCGCCGCCGGGCGCGTTGTGTCCGCGGAAGAACACGTAGGCGGCGACGACGAGCGCGAGCGGAAGCATCACGCGCGCGACGACCGCGAGCAGCAGCGGGTGGAGGTCCGCGGCGAGCATGCCGGGCGCGACGCCCGTCCGCGTCAGGCCGCGCGCGCCATCGACCAGGGCGAACACCGCGAGCGCGGCGATGCCGAGGACGATGATCTCGCCGAAGGTATCGAAGCCGCGGAAGTCGACGAGGATCACATTGACGACGTTCGCGCCGCCACCGTCCGGCAGCGAGCGCTCGAGGTAGTAGCTCGACAGGCTGTCGAAATCGCGCGTCATCAGCGCAAACGCCGCCGCACCGGCACCGAGGCCGGCGACTGCGGCGAGGGCCGCATCCCCGAGGCGCCGCAGGCGCCGCGTCCCGCGCGGCGTCTCATGCGGCAGCACCGTCAGCGCGAGCAGCATCAGGATCACCGTGACGACTTCGACCGCGATCTGCGTCAGCGCGAGGTCCGGCGCGGAGAGGTAAAGAAAGCCGAACGCGACGATCAGGCCGACCACGCCGAGCATCACGAGCGCGAGCATGCGCCGGCGCTCGAACGCGAGCACGCCGGCGCAGCAGGCGACGAGCAGCAGCCACGCGACGATCGCGACCGGGGGGGCGGCGAGCGTCGCCCGCGTCCCGGCCTCGTGCCCGCCGCCGAGGAAGCCGCCGACCCCGACGACGAGCGCGCCTGCGATGATCCAGCCGAGGTAATGTCGGAGCGAACCGTCGTGCAGGCCATCGGTGACCGCGCGACAGAACTCCGTCACCGCCGCGACCGCCGCGTCGAACGCCGGCTTCGCCTGCGGCTGCGGCGCGGCCAGCCACAGCCGCCGAGCGTCCGCGTAGCGCCACAGCAGGATGCCGCCGCCGGCGAACGCGAAGACCGACAATGCGAGCGCCGGCGTGACACCGTGCCACAGCGCAAGGTCGTAGCTCCGGACCGGCGCACCGACGACGGCCTTCGCCGCCGTCGTGACGAGCGGTCCCGCGAACGTGCCCGGGAACACGCCGATCAGCACGACGAGCGCGACGAGCAGCATCGGCGGCAGCCACAGGCCGAGCGCGGGATCCCGTACCTTCTTGCGGTAGGCCTCGTGCCGGCGGACGAAGAACGCCTGCGCCGCGTAACGGAGCGAGTACGCGACCGAGAACATCGCGGCGAGCGTCGCGACGAGCGGCACGACCCAGCCCTGCCCCGCCCACTGCGCCTGCGCCGCCGCGTCGAGCATCATCTCCTTCGACAGGAAGCCATTCAGCAGCGGAACGCCGGCCATCGACGCGGCAGCCACGGCGCCGATCGTCGCGGTCAGCGGCATCAGCGCCGCGAGCCCGCCGAGATGGCGCAGGTCGCGCGAGCCGACCTCGTGGTCGACGATGCCGGCGTTCATGAACAGCGCGGCCTTGAAGATCGCGTGATTGAGAATGTGGAACACGCCGGCGACGGCCGCGAGCGGCGTACCGAAGCCGAACAGCATCGTCACGAGCCCGAGATGACTGACGGTCGAATACGCGAGGAGCGCCTTCAGCTCGTCGCGGAACAGTGCGACGACCGCGCCGACCAGCATCGTCACGAGCCCGGTCGTCGCGACGAGGTAGAACCACGCGTCGGTGCCCGACAGTACCGGCCACAGCCGCGCAAGCAGGAACACGCCGGCCTTCACCATCGTCGCCGAGTGCAGATAGGCCGAAACCGGCGTCGGTGCGGCCATCGCGTGCGGCAACCAGAAATGGAACGGGAACTGCGCCGACTTCGTGAAGCAACCGCCGAGGATCAGCAGCAGCGCCGGCAAATACTGCGGCGAAGCGCGAATCGCGTCGCCGCGCTGCAGAATCACGGTGAGGTCATACGAGCCGGCGATATCGCCGAGGATCAGCATTCCGGCGATCAGCGCAAGGCCTCCGCCCGCGGTCACCGTCAGCGCCATCCGCGCGCCCTGCCGGGATTCCGGCAGGTGCCGCCAATAACCGATCAGCAGGAAGGACGCGAGGCTCGTCAGTTCCCAGAACACGAGCAGTAGCAGCACGTTGTCCGACAGGACGATGCCGAGCATCGCGCCCTGGAACAGCAACAGCAGCGCATGGAAGCGCCCGCCGGGATCGCGTGCCGGCAGATGGAAGCGCGCGTAAACGATCACCAGCAGGCCGATGACGAGGATCAGCAGTGCGAAGAGGAAGCCGAGCCCGTCGAGGAAAAGATGCGCGTTGAGACCGAGACGCGGCAGCCACGGCCGGCCGGCGTGCACGACCTCGCCGCCGAACACCTGCGGCGCCAGCGATAGCAGCAAACCGAGCGCGAGCGCACTGACGCCGAACGCCGCGAGTGCCGACGCCCCGCGGCCGAGGCGCGCGAACAGCGCCGGCAGGAGCGCCCCGGCGAACGGCAGGATGACGATCAGCGCGAGCGCCACGTTCGGCCGACGGTGGAAATCCCGGGCGCCGCGCGACGGGCGCGATCAGGCGATTCGACCCTGCTCCGCCGCCCCCGCGTCGCCGGAACAGCGACGGCGGCGAAACGCATCGCGGGCGGAGCGCCCGTCACGTCTACAACAGCTGGAACGCGAGGACCGCGACGAGCGTCGCCGGCAGCGCCGTCACGAACAACCCCAGCGGGTTGATCGCCTCGTCGTCGAAGTGCCCGCGCAGGATCGCGAAGCCGGCCGGATTCGGCGCGTTCGCGATCACGGTCAGGCCGCCGCCGGTCACCGCGCCGGCAACGAGCGAGTACTTGAACGCCGCGTCGGTCCCCTCGACGAGCGAGCCGAGGTAGGTCAGCGCCGCATTGTCGGTGATCGCCGTCAGCGCGGTCGCACCGAAATAAAGCGCGGTCGAATCCATCCCCGCGAGCACGTCCTGCAGCCACCACTGCTGGAGCGCGCCGAGCGTCACGAGCCCGGCGAGGAAGAAGCCGACGAGCAGCCCCTCGCGCAGCATCAGCCGGTCGTGATAGTGGCGGTAGGCTTCGGCGACCCCGAGGAAGAATAGGAACAGGCCGACGAACACGATCGGGTGATGCGCGAAATAGACGATACCGGCGAGAAACGCGACATGCGCGACGATCAGCGTCCACGGCACCGTGCGGTCGCTCGTGGCTGCGTCGACCTGCAGCGCCTTCAGCTCCTTCGCGAACAGGAAGGTCACGACGCCCGCATTGACGAACACGGCGATCGCCGCCTTCCAGCCGAAATGTCCGAGCATGAACCAGGTGTCCCAGTTCCACTTAGCCGCGACCATCAGCACCGGCGGCGCGGCGAAATGGGTCAGCGTGCCGCCGATCGACACGTTGACGAACAGCGCGCCGAGGGTGACGTACTTGAGTTTGTGCGAGATCCCCTTCGCGTAGAAGTTGTCGCGCAGCATCAGCGCCGCGAGCGTCATCGCTGCGGGTTCGGTGATGAAGGAGCCGAGCAGCGGCAGCACCGACAGGCAGATGAAGAAGAACGCGACGCTGTCGTTCACCGGCACATAGTGCGCCAGCGCGCGCGCGCCGACCCGCGCGAGATCGAGGATCGGCCGGCTCGCCGCGACGACCATGATCACGAAGACGAACGCCGGCTCGGTGAAGTTCAGGCGTTCGAGATACGCGGTCGGCGCATCCACGCCGCTCGTGAGGGCGAGAAAGATCAGCAGCACGAAGGCCCAGAACCCGAACACGACCTCGACCTCCCCGAGCAGGTGCCAGATGCCGGCGTGGTTCGGGTGACGATGCGCGAGGTGCTCGAAGTATTTGGTCAGAAAGGTATGCGCGACGGCAACGGCGAACAGAACGGTGCCGACGACTTCGATGAAACTCGGATTCATCAGGATCCTTGCCGGGAAAGAGAGGAAGTGGCGGATTATAGGGGCTTAGAACAGGAGGCGCCCCGTGCGCACGCATCCCGGGCCACGTTCCGCCCGGCGCGCAGCCATTTCACTGGGCGAAATCCCGCTCCACGGTTACACTGCGCATCTTCCGGAAAACCCTGCAGCCTCCGCGTGACCCCTCCAACCGAAACGAAGAATCCGATCCAGGTCGTCGAGCGAATGATGAAACTGCTCGATGTCCTCGCGCATCACCCCGATCCCGCACCGCTGAAACAGATCGCGCAGGAGACGGGCCTGCACCCGTCGACGGCGCACCGCATCCTCGGCGCGATGGCGCAAAGCGGATTCGTCGAGCGCGGGGAAGGCGGCACCTATCGGCTCGGGATCCGTCTGCTCGAACTCGGCAGCCTCGTGAAGTCGCGCATTTCACTGCGCGAGACCGCGATGCCGGCGATGCTGAAGCTGCATGCGGCAACCGGCGAAAGCGTGAACCTCGGCATCCGCGACGGCGACGAGATCGTCTATGTCGACCGCACGTCGAGCGGGCGCTCGGCGGTGCGGGTCGTGCACATCGTCGGCGCGCGCGCACCGCTGCACACGACCGCGACAGGGAAACTGTTCCTCGTCGAAGAAGGGATCGAGCGCGTGCGCGATTACGCGCGCCGCACCGGGCTGCCGGCGTCGACGTCGAACTCGATCCACGAACTCGGCGCGCTCGAAAAGGAACTGGACAAGGTTCGCCGTCACGGCGTCGCGTTCGACCTCGACGAAGTCGAATCCGGCGTGCGCTGTGTCGCCGCCGGCGTGCGCGACGATTCGGGCGAGCTCATCGCGGGACTGTCGCTGTCGACGCCGTCCGAACGCTTCGACACGAGCCGCGCACCGCTGGTGCGCGAAGCAGCCGACGAGATCTCCCGCGCCCTCGGCTACGTCGGAAGGCGCAGCTCCCGCTGAAGCACGGCGCGGGGATTATCGAATTGGCGACTGATTACAACTGTTCGCCCTGAGCCTGTCGAAGGGCGCTGCCAGCGCTGCGACAGGCCCGCCCCGAGCGCAATCGAAAGACTTACCCGGGACGGTGCCAGATGCCGGACCAGCAGGCGATCAGCTGCTGCCGCCGGGTCCGACCGCGACGCGCTGGGTCGCCGCCGCCTCCATCCATTTCTTCACGCGGACCGCATCGGCGGTACGGGTGTAGCGACCGTCCGAATCCATCAGCACGATGATCACCGGCTGCTTGTTGACCCACGCCTGCATCACGAGGCAGCGCCCGGCCTCCTGGATATACCCAGTCTTCGACAAGCCGATTTCCCACTCGGGACTGCGCACCAGCGAATTCGTGTTGCCGAAGCGCTGCACGCGGCTGCCGATCTGGACATGCTCCTCGGACGAGGTCGAGAACTGCCGGATCAGCGGGTAGGTCGACGCGGCCGACACCATGCGGGCGAGGTCGCGCGGGCTCGATACGTTCATCGGGTTCAGCCCGGTGCTGTCGCTGAAATGGGTGTCGGCGAGGCCAATCATCCGCGCCTTGATGTTCATCGCGTTCACGAACGCGGCGATTCCGCCCGGATAGCTGCGGCCCAGTGCCGACGCGGCGCGGTTTTCCGACGACATCAGCGCCAGATGGAGCAATTGCTCGCGCGTCAGGCGCGTGCCGAGTGCAAGCCGCGAGCCGGTGCCCTTCAGCGTATCGAGGTCTTCGTCGGTGATCACCACCTCTTCGGACAGGCTCTGACCGCCGTCGAGGACGACCATCGCGGTCATCAGCTTCGTGATCGACGCGATCGGCAGGACGGCGTCGCTTTTCTTTTCGAGCAGGACTTCGCCGGTGTTCTGGTTCTGGATCAGGAATGCGGACGAGCGCAGCAGCGGCAGACCGAGGCGGTCCACCTCGACCGCCGCCGCGACCGGAGCCGCCGCTGCCAGCGAACGTTGCGCCGACACCTTTCTCGGCGCGGCCTTGGCTGCCCGCTTGCGGACCGTTTGACGGGTCGATGCCTTCTTGGTTTTCGTGGCCTTCGTGGCCTTCGAGACTTTCGTCGAGGTCGCCCCGGAGGCGGCGCCCACGGGTTCGGCAAAGCCGAACTGCAGCGCCGCGCAACTCAGCACGGCGATTACGAGATGATGAAATTTCATGGCGGGGCGGCCCGGAATGCGACAAGAAGCGGATGCTTCTATTTTTAATCAAATTAGGCGGATATCAAGTTTTTCTGAAGTGTTTTCAAAAAAACTTCCAAGACATTGTTACACAACCGCAGCGCTGCAGATTGCGCTGAGGCAAGCAGCGGGAAAATTTTTGCTCAGATCCTCAGGAACGCTTCCACCTCGCGCCGCCGCGCGAACGCATCCTCGTAACCGAGCTGCATCAGCGCGTGCGTGTATCCCGGCTCGAACAGCAGGTAGGACAGCAGCGCCGAGCCCTCGCGGCGCATCGCGCCGACACCGCGCAACAGGGTTTTCAGCGGCCGCGGCAGCGCGTCGCGGTGGCGCCCGGCGATCGCGTCGAGGCGCTGCGACGGCGAGATCACGAGGGTTTCGATCGGTCTCAGGACGATGCCAGCCGCGTCCCGCTCCGCCTCATCGAACGCATTCAAGGTCGAGTTGATGCGCTGCATCCGCTCGAGGTCGACGGTGAGGCCGTCGAGGAAAATGCTCGACAGTGCGTGACCGGCAATCTGCGCGAGCGACGGATAGCCGTCGGCGTGCTGACGCCCCTCGTCGGCCAGCCTGCCCGAGCCGATCACGAGGATGCGGGTGGCGCCCATGTGGATCGCCGGGCTGATCGGCGCGAGCTGTCGCATCGAGCCGTCGCCGAAATATTCGCGGTTGATCATCACGGCGGGAAACAGGAACGGTATCGCGCTCGACGCCATCAGGTGCTCGACGCCCAACGTCGTCGGCGTCCCGACGCGCTGCGCGCGGCGCCACGGCTGCACCTCCGGCACGCCTTCGTAGAACGCGAGGTTTTCGCCCGACGAATAGCCCGACGCGGACACGCTGACCGCATGCAGATGGCCCGCGTCGATCGACTGCCGGATCCGGGAAAAATCGAGCACACGGACGAGGAGGTCGCGCAGCGGGCTGTTGTCGAGCAGTGAGCGCGGCGTCTGCCGCACGACCCAGCCGAGCAACAACGCACCGCTCCAGCGCAGCCCGGTCGTCAGCAAGGTCGGGGCGTCGGACCGATACACCTGGTCGACGTGAAAATGCCGCCAGATCCACGCGAGCTTGCGCACGCCGGCGTTGAAGTCGGCCGAGTAAACGGCGAGCGCCGCGGCGTTGATGCCGCCCGCCGAAGTGCCGCACAGGATCGGGAAGGGGTTGCCTCGTCGTCGCCCGCGGATCTCGCGGATCGCGGCGAGCACGCCGACCTGGTACGCGGCGCGTGCGCCGCCGCCGGTCAGAACGAGTGCCGCCTTGCCATCCGCCATGCAGATCCCGATTGCGTGCAGGTATGCCCGGGATCATGCCACGGCCGTGCGCGGCCCCGGAAGGCCGGCACGACCGGGATTGCGGCGACGCGCCTCAGGCCGGGGTCTGCGACGCCTCGACGGCGGTCAGCGCGGTCATATTGACGATGCGGCGCACCGTCGCCGACGGCGTGAGGATATGCACCGGCTTGGCCGCGCCGAGCAGGATCGGCCCGATCGTCATGCCTTCGCCGGCCGCGGTCTTAAGCAGGTTGAACGCGATGTTGGCGGCGTCGAGCGTCGGGAAGATCAGCAGGTTCGCCGGTTCGCGCATGCGCGCGTTCGGGAAGATGCGCAGGCGCAGCTCGGCGTCGAGCGCGGCGTCGCCGTGCATCTCGCCCTCGACCTCGATCTCGGGATGACGCTCGTGCAGCAACTGCAGCGCGGCGCGCATCTTCTCCGAAGTCGGCGAGTCGGCCGAACCGAACGACGAATGCGACAGCAGCGCGACTTTCGGCGTCAGACCGAAGCGCGACATCTCTTCGGCGGCGAGCAGCGTCATCTCGACGATCTGCTCGGGCGTCGGGTCGTAGTTCACGTAGGTGTCGGCGAGGAACAGCGTGCGCCCGGGCAGGCTCACGACGTTGATCGCGTAGCAGTTCTCGACGCCCGGCTTGCGGCCGATGACCTTCTCGATGAACTCGAGGTGCAGCCGGTGCATCCCGTAGGTGCCGCAGATCAGGCCGTCGCCGTAGCCGTGCTTCAACATCAGCGAGCCGATCAGCGTCGTGCGCCGGCGCACTTCCTTCTTCGCGTAGTCGACCGAGACGCCGTGGCGCTCCATCAGCCGGTGGTAATCCATCCACAACTCCTTGAAGCGCGGATCGGAGTCGGGATTGACGAGCTCGAAGTCGCGCTCGGCGCGGATGCGCAGGCCGAAGCGCTCGATGTTGGTCGCGACAACGTCGGGACGGCCGATCAGGATCGGGCTCGCGAGACCTTCGTCGACGACGGTCTGCACTGCGCGCAGCACGCGCTCGGACTCGCCTTCGGAGAAGATGATGCGCTGACCGGTGCCGCGCGCGGCCGCGAACACGGGCTTCATGATCAGGCCCGAGTGCCAGACGAAGTTGTTCAGCTGACCGCGGTAAGCGTCCCAGTCGGTGATCGGCCGCGTCGCGACGCCCGAGGCCATGCCGGCGACGGCGACCGCGGGCGCGATCTTGACGATCAGGCGCGGGTCGAACGGGCGCGGGATGATGTATTCGGGGCCGAAGCCGGAGACTTTCTCGCCGTAGGCCGCGGCGACGATGTCGCTCTGCTCGGCGCGCGCGAGCTCGGCGATCGCGTGGACCGCGGCGAGCTGCATCTCGTCGGTGATCGTCGTCGCGCCGACGTCGAGCGCGCCGCGGAAGATGAACGGGAAGCACAGCACGTTGTTCACCTGGTTCGGATAGTCCGAACGCCCGGTCGCGATGATCGCGTCGTCACGGACCGCGTGCACCTCTTCCGGCAGGATCTCGGGGATCGGGTTCGCGAGCGCGAGGATCAGCGGCTTCGCCGCCATCTTCGCGACCATGTCGCGCTTGACGACACCACCGGCCGACAGGCCGAGCAGCACGTCCGCGCCATCGATGACTTCGGCGAGCGTGCGCGCCGAAGTCGGCTTCGCGTAGCGCGCCTTGATCGGGTCCATCAGCGCAGTGCGGCCCTCATAGACGACGCCTTCGATGTCGGTGACCCAGATGTTCTCGACCGGGATGCCGAGCTTCTCGAGCAGGCGCAGGCACGCCAGCGCCGCGGCACCGGCGCCGGAGGTCACGAGCTTGATCTTCTTCAGGTCCTTGCCCAGGAGATGCAGGCCGTTGAGCACCGCCGCGCCGACGACGATCGCGGTGCCGTGCTGGTCGTCGTGGAAGACCGGGATGTTCATCCGCTCGCGCAGCTTCGACTCGATGTAGAAGCACTCCGGCGCCTTGATGTCCTCAAGGTTGATGCCGCCGAAGGTCGGCTCGAGCGCGGCGATCATGTCGATCAGCTTGTCCGGGTCGTGCTCGGCGATCTCGAGGTCGAACACGTCGATGCCGGCGAACTTCTTGAACAGCACGCCCTTGCCTTCCATCACCGGCTTCGCGGCGAGCGGGCCGATGTTGCCCAAGCCCAGCACCGCGGTGCCGTTCGTGACGACGCCGATCAGGTTGCTGCGCGCGGTCAGCGTCGCCGCCTCGGCCGGGTCCTCGACGATCGCATCGCACGCGGCGGCCACGCCGGGCGAATAGGCGAGCGACAGATCGCGCTGATTGGACAGCACCTTCGTCGGCATCACCGAGATCTTGCCGGGCTGCGGATATCGGTGGTACTCAAGGGCGGCGGAGCGTATCAGTTCATCCATGGCGGTCTCTTCGTTCGAGTTGTAGGGCGCGGCGAGTGGGACTTCGGGCGCGCGGAGCGCGAAAGCGGGCCCGGCACGAGTATCGAAAGAAAAGCTTTCAATGCCATTTCGGGCCAATGCGCTGACGTGGCATAATATTAGGCTTTCGCCGACTGCGGTTAACCCTAGTACTTTCCGCAGCCGCGACAGCAAGGCGGACGCCTTGCGCCCGCCGGCCAGCACGCCAGAGGCACGACCGACGGGACCGGTTTCGCACGTGCAATCTGGAGAATATCCAACCATGAATCAACGCTTCGCCGAGGCCGCCCTGGCCGCCGCTCCCACCTACGTCCGTCATGAAGGCCTCAAGAAGTGGGTCGCCGGCATCGCCGCCCTCACGCAGCCCGAGCGGGTCGTGTGGTGCGACGGCTCGCAGGACGAGTACGACCGCCTGTGCGCCGAAATGGTCCAGGCCGGCATGCTGGTCAAGCTGAATCCGGAAAAGCGCAAGAATTCCTACCTCGCGTGTTCCGATCCGTCGGACGTCGCGCGCGTCGAAGACCGCACCTACATCTGCTCGAAGGACAAGGCGGACGCCGGTCCGACGAACAACTGGGAAGACCCGGCCGAGATGCGCGACACGCTGAACGGCCTCTTCGCCGGCAGCATGCGCGGCCGCACGATGTACGTGATCCCGTTCTCGATGGGTCCGCTCGGCTCGCCGATCGCGCACATCGGCGTCGAGATCTCCGACAGCCCGTATGTCGTCGTCAACATGCGCACGATGACCCGAATGGGTCGCGCCGTATTCGACGTGCTCGGCGCCGACGGCGAGTTCGTGCCGTGCGTGCATTCGGTCGGCGCGCCGCTGGGCGAGGGCGAGAAGGACAGCCGCTGGCCGTGCAATCCCGACACGAAGTACATCGTGCATTTCCCCGAGACGCGCGAAATCTGGTCGTACGGTTCGGGCTACGGCGGCAACGCGCTGCTCGGCAAGAAGTGCTTCGCGCTGCGCATCGCCTCGACGATGGCGCGCGACGAAGGCTGGCTCGCCGAGCACATGCTGATCCTCGGCGTCGAGTCGCCCGAAGGCGAGAAGACCTACGTCGCGGCGGCCTTCCCGTCGGCCTGCGGCAAGACGAACTTCGCGATGCTGATCCCGCCGAAGAGCTTCAACGGCTGGAAGATCACGACGATCGGCGACGACATCGCGTGGATCAAGCCGGGCAAGGATGGCAAGTTCTACGCCATCAACCCCGAAGCCGGCTTCTTCGGCGTCGCGCCCGGCACGTCCGAGAAGACGAACTACAACGCGATGGCGACGCTGAAGGAAAACATCATCTTCACGAACGTCGCGCTGACCGACGACGGCGACGTGTGGTGGGAAGGCATGAGCAAGGAAGCCCCTGCCCACCTGATCGACTGGCAGGGCAAGGACTGGACGCCGGAGATCGCGAAGGAAACCGGCCGCAAGGCGGCGCACCCGAACTCGCGCTTCACCGCGCCGGCTTCGCAGTGCCCGTCGGTGGATCCGCAGTGGGAAGACCCGGCCGGCGTGCCGATCTCGGCGTTCATCTTCGGCGGCCGGCGCGCGACGACCGTGCCGCTCGTCTATGAAGCGTTCAACTGGAACTTCGGCGTCTATATGGCCGCGACGCTCGGCTCGGAGACGACCGCCGCCGCGTTCGGCGCGCAGGGCGTCGTGCGCCGCGACCCGTTCGCGATGCTGCCGTTCTGCGGCTACCACATGGGCGACTACTTCAACCACTGGCTGAAGATGGGCCACGTCGTCGAGGACACGCCGCGGATCTTCTGCGTGAACTGGTTCCGGATGAACGAGCGCGGCGAATTCATGTGGCCGGGCTTCGGCGAGAACATGCGCGTGCTGAAGTGGATCGTCGACCGCGTGCGCGGCCGCGTCGGCGGCAAGGAAACCAGCCTCGGCTGGATGCCGAAGTTCGAGGACATCGACTGGACCGGCGCCGACGTCACGCGCGAGCAGTTCGACGCGCTGACGAGCGTCGACGCGGATGCATGGAAGAAGGAACTCGCGCTGCACAAGGAATGGTTCGACAAGCTGCAGGATCGCCTGCCGCGCGAACTCGTACTGAAGCGGGAGCTGTTCGAACTGACGCTCGCCGTCTGAGTCCGATCCGCTGCCGGACGCCCGACCGACAGCCCGACCGAAAGCCGAAAGCGCCGATTCGTCGGCGCTTTTTCATTTTCGCCCCTGCCCGCCCTTCATCCCGGCGTTGCCGCTGAAAGGAAACCCGATGACCTCGCACTTCGCCCGACGCCTCGCCGACATCCAGCCCTTTCACGTGATGGAGCTGCTGCGCCGCGCGCGCGAACTCGAGGCGCAAGGGTGCGACATCATCCATATGGAGGTCGGCGAGCCGGACTTCTCGACGCCGCCGCCGATGGTCGAGGCCGCGACCCGCTTTCTCGCGACCGGCGACGTGCAGTACACCGCGGCGCTCGGCCTGCCGCGCCTGCGCGATGCGATCGCCCGCTTCTACCACGACCATCTCAAGGCCGACGTGGCACCGGAGCGCATCGTCGTCACCCCCGGCGCGTCGGGAGCGCTGATCCTCGCGCTGGCCGCGACGACCGACCCCGGCGACGAATGGCTGCTGCCCGACCCCGGCTATCCGTCAAACCGCCACATCGTGCGCAGCTTCGAAGGCGTCGCGCGTGCGCTGCCGGTCGACGCCGCGACGCGCTACCAGCCCACCCCCGGGCAGCTAGGCGCGGCCTGGTCGCCGCGGACCCGTGGCATCGTGGTCGCGAGCCCGTCGAACCCGACCGGCACCCTGCTCGACGCCTCCGAGCTCGTCGCGCTGCGTGACGCGGTGCGGGCGCGCGCCGGGACGCTGATCGTCGACGAGATATATCAGGGCCTCACGTACGGCGTCGACGCGAGCACGGTGCTGCAGTCGGTCGACGATGTCTTCGTCGTGAACAGCTTCTCGAAGTACTTCGGCATGACCGGCTGGCGGCTAGGATGGCTCGTCGTGCCGGCCGGCTACGAGCGGGAAATCGAGAAGCTCGCGCAGCACTTCTTCATCTCCGCGTCGACTCCGGCCCAGCACGCGGCGCTCGCCGCGTTCGCGCCGGCGACGATCGAGCTTCTCGAAGCGCGCCGCGCCGAGTTCGCCGTGCGCCGCGACACGCTATTGCCCGCGCTGCGCGAGCTCGGCTTCGTCGTCGCGGCCGAGCCGCAGGGCGCGTTCTACATCTACGCGGACGTGTCGCGCCTCGCCGATGACAGCGCCGCCCTCGCCCATCGCCTCATCGAGGAGGCCGGCGTCGCCGCGACGCCCGGTCTGGACTTCGGCGATCACGAGTCGCGCCGTCATCTGCGGATCGCCTATACGACCCGAGCCGAGCGGCTGCTCGAAGCCGCCGAACGGATCGAACGACTCCATCTGTCGCGTTGAGCGCCGGGCGCCACGCGCTCCGTGCGGGAATGCCGGCGGCCTGGCAGCGACCGGATGTCGAGAACGCCGATCAGGCGTCGGTAGCGCTCGGCAGGTCTCGACCGGCTGCAGTCAGCAAGCGGCGCTTCATCGCCAGCACCTTGTTCGCGTAACGCGCCTGCGGATCGCTGAGCGCGCCACCGTAGTACTGCAGCGCAACCTGCAGGCTGCCGAAGCGGCGCAGGCCTTCGGCAAGGACCTGCGTGCCGACGCGCACATTGGTCTGCGGGTCGAACAGCGGATTCTTCCCGCGCGCATCGCCGATCTTGTCCATGTGGTAGCGCGGAATCACCTGCATCAAGCCCTGCGCGCCCATGCTGCTGACAGCGACCGGGTTGAAGCTCGATTCGATCGCCATCATCGCGACGATCAGCAAGGGATCGATGCCGGAAGTGCGGCCGTGCTGCTCGGCGGCGGCGAGCACCGGGTCGAGCTCCTTCGTCGGCACCTTGTAGCGCCCCGCGACGTAGTCGCGCACGCGGCGCATTTCGGACGAGAGCACTTCCTCGACGATCGCGGAGCGCCGGACCGGCTCCTTCAGCGCAAGAACGGGCACCGCTGGCACGGGCTCCGCCGCCGCGACGGCAAAGGTCTCGCTCGCCGCGCCGCTGCCGCTCACTCCGACGTCGGCAAACGCGACAGGTTCATGTTTGAGATAGCCGGTACCGAGCCATCCCGCTACGAGCATGCCCGCCACCACCGTGGAGGCCTGGGCAAAATGGGTGACGGCGTCGGACGCGGTTCGCTTCCGCCCGTCACGAGTTGCGTTGACCATGGTTCCTCCGTGCTGCGATCGGGCACATCGATCTCCCGCGGCGCCAAAAAACGGCGTGACGGTGCCCTTGGTCTTGCTTGGGCTGGGAACCGGCGCGGCAGAACTGCCGACACCCGATATCGACGTACTCGGTCTTCAGTGGTCGTTGAGGCAAGCCGACGCAACTTGACGACGTGCCCCCGCGGTGCGCGCGGCCATGCTGTTATGCGCCGTCCTCCCTCGGGGAAAACCCGGCGCCGCACCTTATCTATTCAATCTAATCAAGACGTTGCTACTGGTTACTGCGACGCAGCAACGGCTGAAATGTATTTATCGGAGGCATCCCTGTCAACGCGCGCGGGGCAAGATCGAGTCCCGCTGCGGGGGAATTCGGGCGGCAATCCTTTGTGTCGCGCGGGTTTTTCGTTTTGTGAGGAAATGTAGATTTCGACGCGAAAGCAGGGTTTCGGGCTTGACGCCGTGCGAATTTCGCGAGCGAAACTAACCCATTCAGAGTATCCGGGCATACCGCAGCAATGCTTTCCGGCTCGGCCCGACGGCCATCCGTGGCGCTCGCCGTTCCCCGGGGCAACAGCAGTCGCGTCCGGCCCCATTGCTAGCGGACGGCAGCGGGCGTCGTATGGGTGGCAGACCTCGCGATACGGCGCCCGTCGACGCCGGATAGGGGCCCCAGCAAACGGGCGTAACGACCCTTAGCGCTCCCGTCGCCAGCGTTGGGCAAACCGCTGCGCATCGCCGATGAAGGCGAAGAAGTCCGCCTCGAAGCCTGCGTAATCGGCGACCAAGTCGGCACCGCTGCCGCGCAGCAGGTTTTCCCGGCTCAGCCGCACGCCGATGCGGTCGAGCGCGAGCGCGGTGCTGTCGATCGAGCGGTACGAACCGAGCCAGTCGGTTTCGCGCATCCGCGGCAGGATCTCCAGCAGCCGCGGCGGCAGCAGCGCCGCATTCGCATCCATCAGGCGATACATCCGGGCCGTGAAGGCATCGAGCGGCTCGGCGTGGAAGCGGCTCCAGTGCAGCGCGAGGAAGTGGTCGTAGACCATGTCGACGATCACTCCCGCGACACGACGGCGCGGCGGAGAAACGCGCGCGCGGCTGCGTCCGAAAGCCGCTTCGGTTTCAGCGAACACGTCGATCAGGCGGTGCAGCTTCACGCCGGCAGCTACGTCCGCGGGCAGCCCGGCGGGCAACGGCCCCTTGACGAAATCGCCGATCAGACCGCCGAGCTGGTCTGCGGGCGCATCGCCGGCGAGAAAGGCATGTGCGAGGAAGTTCATCGGAAGGAGACGGGTAGGGAGCTCACAGGAGGGACGGCGCCGCTCGTCGGGAGTTCAGAGCACGGTGCGAAGTGGTCGAAGTCCCGACCTCATCGCCCCCGCTCGCGCGCAATCCGCGCGACTTCGGCGTGGCGAAAACACCCGACCGGGTGGTCATTGACGATGCCGACCGCCTGCATGAACGCGTAGCAGATCGTGCTGCCGACGAACTTGAAACCGCGCGAGCGCAGCGCCTTGCTCATCGCGTCCGACGTCGGCGTCGAGGCCGGCACGTCGGCGGGCGACGCGAACGCGTTGTCGACCTGGCGTCCGCCGGTGAAGCCCCACAGCCACGCGACCGGGTCGATGCCCGCCTCGCGCAGCGCGAGCCAGGCACGCGCATTGCCGATCGCGGCGTCGATCTTCGCCCGGTTGCGGACGATGCCGGCGTCCGCGAGAAGCTCGGTCTTCTTCGCGTCGTCGTAGCGCGCGATGCGTTCCGGATCGAAGCCGTCGAAGACTTCGCGATAGCGCGTGCGCTTCTTCAACACCGTGATCCACGACAGCCCCGCCTGCGCGCCTTCGAGCAGCAGATATTCGAACAGCCGGCGCTCGTCATCGACCGGCACGCCCCACTCGGTGTCGTGATACGCACGGTAGAGCGGGTCGGCGCCGGCCCATGCGCAGCGGCGCGGAAAATCATCGTCGGAGTTCAAGCGGACGCCTCGTGCAGAGCAGGTTTCGATCGGGATCGGACAGGCGGAAGTTTACCCGCAAGCGCGTCGCATCTTGGTCCGCAGCCGAAGCGCGGCCGCCGCCGTCGGCGGTCGGCGTGACGCCGCGGGGAAGCACGCCGGACGGATGTTTGTCACCGATCAATACATTTGTGCAAAACGGTTCCCGACTAAACTGTCTGGTCCCTCGGACAAATGAGGAGACGAATCGATGTGTGGAATCGCCGGAGAGATCCGTTTTGACGCCGTTGAGGCCGACGCCGCCGCGGTCGGGCGCATCGCCGAAACGCTCCGCCCGCGCGGGCCCGACGCGAGCGGCACATACCAGCAGGGACGTGTCGCGTTCGCGCACCGTCGGCTGAAGATCATCGATCTGAGCGAGCGCGCGCAACAGCCGATGGTCGCCCCGGATCTCGGCCTGACACTGGTCTTCAACGGCTGCATCTACAACTATCGCGAACTGCGCGCCGAACTCGAAAATCTCGGCGAACGCTTCTTTTCCGACGGCGACACCGAAGTCCTGCTGCGCGCGTATCGGCACTGGGGCATCGGTTGCGTGTCGCGGCTGCACGGGATGTTCGCGTTCGCGATCCACGAACGCGACAGCGGCCGCGTCGTGCTCGCGCGCGACCGCTTCGGCATCAAGCCGCTGTACCTCGCCGAGTCGGCCGACGGACGCCGGCTGCGCTTCGCGTCGTCGCTGCCGGCGCTGCTCGCGGGCGGGGACGTCGATACGCGCATCGACCCGGTCGCGCTCGAGCATTACCTGATGTGGCACGCGGTCGTGCCGCCGCCGCTGACCATTCTGCGCGGCGTGCGCAAGCTGCCGCCGGCGACCGTCGCGGTCTTCCAGCCCGACGGCACGCGGCAGGACAGCTGCTACTGGAATCCTCCGTTCGCGACCGACCTCGCGCTCGCCGCGGCGCCCGTCGAAGAGCGCGAGCGCCTCGTGCAGACGGCGCTCGAGATCGCGGTGGAACGGCGCATGGTCGCCGACGTGCCGGTCGGCGTGCTGCTGTCGGGCGGGGTCGATTCGAGCCTGATCGTGTCGCTGCTCGCGCGCGCCGGCCAGAAGGACCTCAACACCTTCTCGATCGGCTTCGAGGCCGCGAACGGCGAGCTCGGTGACGAGTTCAAGTACTCCGACCTGATCGCCGCCGAGTTCGGCACGCGCCATCACAAGATGCGCATCGACGACGCGACGCTGCTCGCGACGCTGCCCGACGCGATCCGCGCGATGTCCGAGCCGATGGTCAGCTACGACAACATCGGCTTCTACCTGCTGTCGAAGGAAGTCTCGCGCCACGTGAAGGTCGTGCAGAGCGGCCAGGGCGCGGACGAGGTGTTCGCCGGCTACCACTGGTATCCGCCGCTCGCCGCAAGCGGCGACGCCGTCGCTGACTACATGCGCGTGTTCTTCGACCGCGACCCCGAGGAGTACCTGCGCACGGTTACCGACGCGTACGCCGCGCCGGGCGCGAGCCGCGACTTCGTCGCCGCGCACTTCGCCCGTCCCGGCGCAGCGACGCCGCTCGATCGCGCGCTGCGGCTCGACTCGACCGTGATGCTCGTCGACGACCCGGTGAAGCGGGTCGACAACATGACGATGGCCTGGGGCCTGGAAGCGCGCGTGCCCTTCCTCGACCACGAACTGGTCGAGCTCGCCGCGCGCCTGCCCGAGCAGGACAAGCTCGGCGACCGCGGCAAGGCGGTGCTGAAATCGATCGCGCGCCGGCTGCTGCCGAACGAAGTCATCGACCGGCCGAAAGGCTACTTCCCGGTGCCGACGCTGAAATACCTGTCGGGCCCGACGCTCGACTGGGTCCGCGACGCGCTGCACAGCCCGTCGGCCCGGGCGCGCGGGCTGTTCCGCGAGGACTACCTCGACATGCTGCTCGCGGCACCCGAGCGCCACATCACGCCGCTGCGCGGCTCGAAGCTGTGGCAGGTCGCGCTGCTCGAACTGTGGCTGCAGTCCCACGGCCTGTGAGCGGAGGCGACGACATGAACGCAACGCACGAACGCAACCCGCTCGACCCGCAGGACATGATGTCGCTGCGCCACTGGGAAGACCCGACCGGCGACCCGGATCTCGAAGCCGCCGACAACGACTCGATGGTCGATTGCGGCTGGGGCCGACTGATCTTCGGCCAGACCTTCGCCGACCCGCACACGCTCGCCGACGCGATCTGCCACGAGCAACCGGGCAAGCGCGACATCGCGCTGTACCTGCGCGACCCGCAGGTCGTCGTGTCGCTCGCGCCGCAGGATCTCTTCATCGATCCGTCGTACACGTATCGACTCGCGCTGTCGCGCGCGCCCGGCCCGGCGGACGCGGGCTGGAACATCCGGCGGGCGCGGGTGCAGGACGCGGAGGCGATCCGGCGCATCTACCAGACCCGCCAGATGGTCCCGCCACCGAAGAGCTTTTTCGCGACGGTCGAGGATCGGGACGAGATCGACGTGCTCGTCGCGGAGGACAGCAGCGGCATCATCGGCGTCGTGACCGGCATCGATCACGTGCGCGCATTCAACGACCCGGACGGCGGCGCGAGCCTGTGGGCGCTCGCCGCCGACTCGCAGAGCTGTCACCAGGGCGTCGGCGCGGGCCTGACACGCGCGCTCGCCGACCTGTTCCGCGCGCGCGGGCGCACCTTCCTCGACCTGTCGGTCGTGCATGACAACGCGCAGGCGATCGCGCTGTACGAGAAGCTCGGCTTCGTGCGCGTGCCGGTGTATTGCGTGAAGAAGAAGAACCCGATCAACGAGCCGCTGTTCCTCGGCCCGAACGGGGCCGCGGACCTCAACATCTACGCCGGGATCCTCGTGCGCGAAGCGCGCCGGCGCGGCATCGGGGTCGAAGTGCTCGACGCCGACAACGGCTACTTCCGGCTGACGCTCGGCGGGCGTTCGATCACGTGCCGGGAATCGCTGTCCGAGCTCACGTCGGCGATCGCAATGAGCCGCTGCGACGACAAGAGCCTGACGCTGCGCGTGCTCGCCGCCGCCGGCCTGTCGGTCCCGGCGCAGATCGACGCGAACGACGACGCCGCGGTCGAAGCCTTCCTCGCGCACCACGGCCGCGTCGTCGTCAAGCCGGTGCGCGGCGAACAGGGCCAGGGCGTGCGGGTCGACCTGCAGTGGCTCGACGACATGCGCGCGGCGATCGACGCCGCACGCCGCTTCAGCGACCACGTCATCGTCGAGCAGATGGTCTCCGGCGACGACCTGCGCATCGTCGTCATCGACCACCGCGTCGTCGCCGCCGCGACGCGCCGGCCGGCGGAGGTCGTCGGCGACGGCCGCAGCAGCGTCCGCGCACTGATCGAACGCCAGAGCCGGCGGCGCCAGCTCGCGACCGCCGGCGAGAGCCGCATCCCGATCGACGACGAGACCGGACGTTGCCTCGCCGAACAGGGCTACACGCTCGACGGCATCCCGGCCGCCGGCACACGGGTCGCGGTGCGCAAGACCGCGAACCTGCATACCGGCGGCACGATCCACGACGTCACGCCGATCCTGCATCCGGGCTTGCGCGATGCCGCCGAGCGCGCGTCGCGCGCGCTGGAGATCCCGGTCGTCGGCTTCGACTTCATCGTCACCGCGCCCGACCGGCCCGACTACGTGATCATCGAGGCGAACGAGCGGCCCGGACTCGCGAACCACGAGCCGCAGCCGACCTCCGAGCGCTTCATCGACCTGCTGTTCCCGCAGACCGTCGCGGCGAACCGCGACAGCGGCCACGGAGGCGCGAATGGCGCCTGATCGCGACTACCTCAAGGACGTCCTGAACCGCCTGTTGAACACGCCGAGCCCGTCGGGGATGACCGACGCGGTCGTGCATCTGGCGTGCGGCGAGCTGCGCGAGCTCGGCATCCCCTACGAGCTCACGCGGCGAGGCGCAATCCGCGCGCGGCTCGAGGGCGTGCGGCGCACTCCCGCCCGCGCCGTCGTCGCCCACCTCGACACGCTCGGCGCGATGGTCAAGGGCTACCTGCCGAACGGCCGGCTGCAGGTCGTACCGATCGACTTCTGGTCGGCGCGCTTCGCCGAAGGCGCGCGCGTGACGATCTACTCGGACGGTGGCGTGATCCACTGCGGCACGCTTCTGCCGGCGAAGGCCTCCGGCCACACCTTCAACCTCGAGATCGACACGCAGCCGGTCAGTTGGGACAACCTCGAATTGCGCATCGACGCGCGTACGCGCAGCGAAGCCGAGACCCGCGCGCTCGGCATCCATGTCGGCGACACGATTGCGGTGCATTCGCGGCCGGAGTTCGGCGCCGAAGGCTTCGTCAATGCCCGCCATCTCGACGACAAGGCCGGCGTCGCGGCGATCCTCGCGGCGCTGCGCGCGATCCGCGAGTCCGGCGAGCTGCCGCCGGTCGACTGCTTCCCGCTGTTCACGATCTCCGAGGAGGTCGGCGTCGGCGCGTCGCACGTGATGCACGGCGACGTCGCGGAGCTGATCTCGATCGACAACGGCACCGTCGCGGAGGGCCAGTACACCTGCGAATTCGGCGTCACGATCGCGATGCAGGATTCGAGCGGGCCGTTCGACTGGCACCTGACGCGGCGTCTGCTCGACTTGTGCGCGACGCAGGGTATCGAGCATTCGCGGGACGTGTTCCGCTACTACCGCAGCGACGCCGCGTCGGCGCTCGAAGCGGGCAACGACATCCGCACCGCGCTGGTGTGCTTCGGCCTCGACGCGTCGCACGGCCACGAGCGCGTGCACCTCGACTCGCTCGACGCGCTCGCGCGGCTGCTCGTCGCGTACCTGACGAGCCCGCCGCTGTTCCACCGCGATCGCACGCCGCTCGGACCGATGGACGACTTCCCGCCCGGTGAGACGCAGACGCCCGACTGGCACGAACATCTTCCCGATTCCCCAGCCGACGAGTGACCGGCTCGACGTGACCGCGCTGATCGCGAGCCTCGGTATCGGCGGCATCGCGCTCGCGGCGCACAACATCCGTGGCGGCCGATCCGCGCCGCGATCGAGGCGCAGCACGGCAAGCTCCGCTTCGACCGCGCGCATTTCAAGGGCTTCGGCGCGTCGTCGCTGGAGTTCGAGGCGGTCTATATCGTGCTGAGCGCCGATTTCAACATCTACATGGACGTGCAGCAGGCGATCAACCTGCAGCTCGTGCGCGCGTTCGCCGAGCGCGACATCAAGTTCGCGCTCCCGACGCCCACGCTCCATCTGAACGGCGGACTGCAGCTCGAAGGCGATGGCGACGTCGGTCGTTCGCGGACGAAAAAGCCGGCGTCGGACGAGGCCGACGCGCGACCTTCCCCGGTCATCGTGCCGGTCGAAGCGGCGCGAGCGGGCGCCCGCTGACGGGCGCCGGTGCGCCGAGCGCCCGAACTTCATCCGCGCTTACGCCCCCCGGAAACCCGCGACCGGCGGCCGCGGTGCGGGCGATATCCTCCCGACTGACGTAACGGCAGCTTGCGGAACCCGTCGGTCATCGCCTATCCTCGCGCTGTTTTCGATCCGGGTTCCCCGCCATGCGACCGCGTGACGGGGTGAAACGGGAAGTCCGGTGACGTCCGGGGACGAGATCCCCGACCAGTCCGGCGCAGCCCCCGCTGCTGTAAGCCTGACGGATTCGCCAGATGCCACTGAGCCTTGCGCTCGGGAAGGCGGCGAAATCCGAAAGAAGGCAAGCCAGAAGACCGGCCCGATCGAATAGTTAGGTTTGTGCCCCGGGGTGAGGGCTTGCCGACTGGATTTCGATCGCGTCTGACGCGGGCATCGCAGCCTGCCCCGCCGCAGTCATCGACCAGCCACAAGAATCGACCGGATCGTCCGCGGTTTTCGCGGTTGCGGTCTGTCGTCTCCGCTCCCGGTGCGCGTTCGTCACGCATTCGTCGGGAGCTGGCATGCAGATCGATCAATCCGGGCCGCGCGAGGTCGCCGCTTTCACCGCCCGTCGGGCGCCCAGGGGCAGCTGATGGCGACGGGCACCGTGTGGTTCGTCGGCGCCGGGCCGGGCGATCCGGACCTCATCACCGTCAAGGGCCGCCGCCTGCTGGAACAGGCGGGCGGCATCCTGTTCGCCGGTTCGCTCGTCGACCAGGCGGCGACGCGGTATGCACCCGAAAACTGCGCGATCCGCGACTCGAAGGACATGACGCTCGAAGAGATGGGCGCGTGGCTGATCGACGCCGCGGCGCGCAATGAAACCGTCGTGCGCCTGCAGACCGGCGACCCGGGCCTGTATGGGGCGCTGGTCGAGATGGCGCGGCTCCTCGACGCCGCCGGCGTGCCGTGGAAGGTCGTGCCGGGCGTGTCTTCCGCGATGGCCTCGGCCGCTGCCGCCGGCGAGACGCTGACGCTGCCCGAAGTCACGCAGACCGTGATCCTGACGCGCGTCGCCGGCCGCACGCCGATGCCGCCGGGCGAGGAGCTCGACGCGCTCGCGGCCCATCGCACGACGCTGTGCATCTTCCTGTCGATCACGCTGCTGCACGAAGTGCAGGACGCGCTGCGCCGGGCCGGCTGGCCGGAAGATGCGCCGATCCTGGTCGTGCAGAAGGCGAGCTGGCCGGGAGAGGAGAAGGTCGTCCGCGGCACGCTCGCCGACATCAAGAAGAAGTGCCAGGCCGAGAAAATCGCCTCGCAGGCGATGATCATCGCGAGCCCGGCGCTGGGCGCGCGCGACTGGCCCGAAGTCGCCCGCTCGAAACTCTACGATCCCGCGTTCAGCCACCGCTTCCGCCGCGCCGCGGCTGTCGCGCTCGCAGGCGCGGAGATCCCCGTAGCGCGCGGCGAAGCACGTTCCGTTTCGTCGGCGCCGAGCGAGGCGACGAAACACCCGGCCCCGTCCGCGGCGAGCTTGTCGAACGCCACGCCCTCGCCGGAGCTGCGCCAGGACGCCCCCAAACCCGGCCGAAAGGCTCGCCACGTACCACCAAGCGGAGAACGCACATGACGGCGCACGACACGACTGTCCTGCTGGTCGGCCACGGCTCGCGCCGACGCGCGGGCAACGACGAGATCGAGCGCTTCGCCGCCGAATGGCGCGCACGCCGACCCGGGTGGCGCATCGAAGTGTGCTTCATCGAGTACGCCGACGTGCTGCTCGACGCCGGCCTCGACCGCGCCGCGGCGCACGTCGGGCGCGTGATCGTGATCCCCTTCATCCTGAATGCCGCCGGCCACGTGAAGATGGAAATTCCCGCCGCGATCGACGCGGCGCGCGCACGTCACCCCGACGTCGCCTTCCACTGCACGCGCCACCTCGGCATGGGGCGCGAAGTCTTCGCGGTGCTGATGGCGCGGCTCGACCGTCTGATGGACGAGCTCCACATGCCCGATCCGCGCACGACCGGCGTGATCCTGCTCGGCCGCGGTTCGTCCGACGCGGGCGCGAACGGCGAGCTCGCGAAGATGGCGCGCTGGGTGTTCGAGGACGGCGACCACGAGCTCGTCGACCTCGCCTTCACCAGCGTGACCTGGCCTCGGCTCGAGACCGCGGTGCAGCGCCAGGTACACCTGGGGATGACGCAGATCGCGGTGGTGCCGGTGTATCTCTTCACCGGCGTGCTGATCGAACGCATCGACGCACAAGTCGCGCGGCTGCGCGCGCAGTATCCGCAGATCGCGTTCGCGCTCGGCACGCACTTCGGCTTCGACAAGGGCATTTTCGAGCTGGTCGACGCGCGCGTCGCCGATGCCGGGGGCGCGGAAGGCAGCCTCCTCGAATGCGACGGTTGCAAGTACCGTCTCGCCGCCGAGGCCGAGCATCTGCACGACCACAGCCACACCGCAGGTCACCAGGCGTCCGGCGGGGACGACGATCGGCATCACCGCCACGATCACGTCCACCACGCCGACGGTCACGACCATGCCTGCGCCCACCCTCACGCGCCGCACACCGGCTGCGCACATCACGCCCACGCCTGAAACCATGAACAACAACGTCATCACCGAACAGCTCACCGCCGCCGGACGCGCAATCGAGCACGATTCCTTCGCGATCATCGACGCCGAGGTCGGCCATCACGACTACCGGCCGGACCAGTGGCCGGTCGTGCGCCGCATGATCCACGCGAACGCGGACTTCGAATTCAACGGCCTGACCGATTTCCACACCGACGCGGTCGCCGCGGGGCTGGCCGCGATCCTCGAAGGCGGTACCCGCATCGTCGCCGACGTCGAGATGATCTGCGTCGGGCTGTCGGCCTCGCGGCTCGCACACTTTGGCATGCGCACGCACCAGTTCATCTCCGACGCGGACGTGATCGCGCAAGCGAAGGCCGAGGAGACGACGCGCGCAGTGCAGGCGATGCGCAAGGCGCACCGGCAGGGGCTGCTCGACGGCGCGATCGTCGGCATCGGCAACGCGCCGACCGCGCTGATCGAGGTCGTGCGCCTGATCCGCGAGGAAGGCGCCCGGCCGGCGCTCGTGATCGGGATGCCGGTCGGCTTCGTGTCGGCGGCGGAGTCGAAAGACCTGATGGCGGAAGTCGCGGACGTGCCGTGGATCGTGATCCGCGGCCGCAAGGGCGGCTCGACGCTGGTCGTCGCGGCGATCCACGCGCTGCTGGGGCTGGCCGAGGCGCGCCAGCGCGAGCAGCAGGCGCCGACGGCGTAAGGGGGTCCGTGTTGCCGACATCCCACAGGTCCGTTCGTCCTGAAGCCGTCGCAGGGCACAGGACGGGCTCCGACCGGCTCAGCCAGAACGGCGTTTGGCCGCAGCAGGGTCAATAGGCGTAGCGATGGCAGCAGGCCACTCCCTGCCGGAGAAGGTACGCAAGGGCGACGCGAAGCGCGCGCGCGGCAACCGCACGGGTTTCACGACCGGCGCGAACTCGGCCGCCGCGGCGGCTGCGGCGACGCTCGGCCTCGTCCGCGGCGAAGTGCCGGCCGAGATCGAATGCGTGCTGCCGAACACGACGCGCGTGACTTTCCGCATCACCGACGGGCGCGTCGAAGGCGATTGCGCGCACGCGGTGAGCATCAAGGACGCGGGCGACGACCCGGACGCGACCGACAAGGCGCACCTGACCGTCGACGTGACGCGCATCCGCGACGGCGGCGGCGAAGTGATCCTGAAAGGCGGCCCCGGCGTCGGTGTCGTCACCAAGCCGGGGCTCGGGCTCGAAGTCGGCGGCCCGGCGATCAACCCGGTGCCGCGCAAGAACATCTGCGAGAACGTCGCGCGTGCCGGTGCTGCGATCCTCGCCGCGGGCGACAACCTGGAGGTGACGATCTCGGTGCCGGGCGGCGAGGAGATGGCGAAGAAGACGCTCAATGCGCGCCTCGGCATAGTCGGCGGCATCAGCATCCTCGGCACCACCGGCATCGTGCGTCCGTTCTCCACGGCCGCCTGGCGGGCGAGCGTGGTGCAGGCGATCGAAGTCGCCGCCGCCCAGGGTCAGACCACGGTGGTGCTGACCACCGGCGGGCGCACCGAGAAAGGCGCGATGCGCGTGTTCCCCGAACTCGACGAAGCCTGTTTCGTCGAGTTCGGCGACTTCGTCAAGGCCGCCTTCACCACCGCGGTCAAGCTCGGCATGCGCCACATCGTGCTCGGCGCGATGGTCGGCAAGTTGACCAAGATCGCGCAAGGTCTGTCGGTGACGCACGCGTGGCGCGCGGAAATCGACCGCGCGCTGATTGCCGACGCCGCGATCGAAGCGGGCGCGCCGCCCGACGTCGTCGAGCAGATCCGCGCCGCCGAGACCGCTCGCTTCGCCGCCGAAAGCCTCGCCGAACTGGGGCTCACCGTGCCCTTCCACCGCGCGCTCGCGTTGCGCGCGATCCGTACCTTGCGCGAACGCTATCCCGGCCCGCACCGCCTGACCGTGCTCGCGTTCAACTTCGAAGGCGTGCCCATCGTCACCGTGGAGGAATCCGAATGTCCGACCTGCGCTGCCTGATCCTGGGCATTCTCGACGACGGCTGGGAGGGGCTATCGGCGGCCGGCCGCGCGCGCCTTGCCGCGAGCCGCGTCGTCATCGGCGCACGCCGCACGCTCGATCTCGTCGCGCCGCATCTCGGCGGCGAGGTCGAGCTGCGCGACATGGACGGCGCGCTCGGCAAGACGCCCGAATGGGTGCGCGCCGCGCTCGCCGACCGCCTGCCGGTGACCGTGCTCGCGACCGGCGATCCGCTGTGCCATGGAATTGCGCGCTTCCTCGTCGACAAGCTGGGAGCGGGCGTGATCGAAGTGCTGCCGGCCCCTTCGACGGTCGCGCTCGCCTGCGCGCGGCTCAATAAGACCTGGCAGGACGCGGCAATCCGCTCCTGCCACGGTGCCGACGCCGGCGAATGGTTCGACGGTGCGACGCCCGGACACGGCCTCTACGGCATCGTCCGTGCGGTCGCCGAACACTCGCGCGTCGCCGCCTTCACGGGCCCGGCGAACAGCCCCGACCGCATCGCGCGCGCGCTCCTCGCCGCCGGTTACGCCGACGACGCGCGCATCTCGGTCGCGGCGCGCCTGTGCCTGTCCGACGAGGCGATCTTCGCCGACCTCACGCTCGCGGACGCCGCCGCACGCCGCTTCCCCGACCCCAACGTCGTCGTCATCGACCGGATTGCGAAACCAGGGACTGCCGCAGTCATTCCCGCAGGCGCCGATCTGCCTCCGGATTTTCCGCTGTTCGGCCTGGAAGACGCGGCCTACGTACAGCGCCAGCCCGAGAAGGGGCTGATCACGAAGCTCGAAGCGCGCGCGGTGTCGCTCGCGAAGCTCGGGCTGCACGCGGACAGCGTCGTGTGGGACATCGGCGCCGGTTCCGGCTCGGTCGGGCTCGAAGCGTCGCGCGTCGCGCGGCTCGGCCACGTCTGGGCGATCGAGAAAAACGCCGGCGACGCGGCGAATGCACGCGAAAACGCCGGCCGTCTGCGGGCGACGAACTACACGCTGACCGAAGGCAGGGCGCCGGAGGGTCTCGACCAGTGGCCGGATCCGGACGCGGTCTTCATCGGCGGCTCGGGCGGCGAGCTTGCGTCGCTGATCCGGCTGTGCCTCGACCGGCTGCGCCCACACGGTCGCCTCGTGATGAACTTCGTCACGCTCGAGAACCTCGCGACCGCGACCGCCGCGCTCGCTGCCGCCGGCGCCGGGTGGGAGGTGACGATGCTGTCGGCCGCGCGCAGCCAGCCGATCCTCGACATGCACCGCCTCGCCGCACAGAACCCGGTGTGGATCGTCAGTGCACGCAAGCCCCTGCCCGCCCCCTCCACCGTTCGCCCTGAGCCCTTCGACTGCGCTCAGGACAGGCCTGTCGAAGGGCAATCGCAGGGTTCCGACAAGCTCGGCCCGAACGGTAATTGATTCCGCATCATCGACAGAGAACAAGAATGAACAATGAACTCCCCCCGCCCCGCTACGGCCGCCTGATCGGCGTCTCGCTCGGCCCCGGCGATCCCGACCTGATCACGCGCCGCGGCTGGACCGCGCTGCAGTCGGGTGCGCGCTGGACCTATCCGGTGAAGAAAGCCGAGGAACGCTCCTACGCGCTCGACATCGTCGTGCGCGCCGACCTCGATGTGCCGGCGGACGCGGTCGAGCTGGTATTCCCGATGACGCGCGACGCCGCCGCCCTCGCGAAAGCGTGGGCGCGCGCCGCCGCCCAAACCGCGGAGCTCCTCGCCGAAGGGCGCGACGTCGCCTTCCTCGTCGAGGGCGACGCGTCGACCTATTCGACCTTCCGCCACCTCGCCCGCGCGGTGCGCGAGCTGGCGCCGGAGGTCCGCGTCGAGACCATTCCCGGCGTCAGCTCCTTCGCCGCCGCCGCCGCGTGCGCCGACATCGCGCTCGCCGAGGAAGACGAAACGGTCGCGGTGATCCCGGCGGCCTACGGCGTGTCGGTGATCGACCACCTGCTCGACGAGTTCGACACGCTGGTGCTGATGAAGGTGAAGCCGCTGCTCGACGAAGTGCTGGATCTGCTCGCAGCGCGCGACCTGCTCGCGACGAGCTGCTTCGTCGAGAAGGTCGGCTCGCCCGAGGAGCGCGTCGTCATGGACATCGCGAGCCTGCGCGGCGAGAAGGTCAATTACCTGTCGCTGCTGCTGGTGCAGAACCCGAAGCGCGCGCGTGGCGAGCTGCGTCGCGGCTGCCGCAAGCGGGCCAGCGCCGAGTCGACGACCGAGACCGCGGCATGAACGCCCAGCTGCCCTTCCCCGACAACCGCGTCGCGGTCGTGTCGATCACGAAGCACGGGATCGCGCTCGCCGGCCGCGTCGTCGCGACGATTCCCGGCGCGCAACTCTTCGCGCCCGAGAAATTCCGCACCGAGGCGGAAGCCGCCGCGCCGGGTGCCGCAAGCTGCTACAGCGGCAAGACCGGCGACCAGATCCCGGCGCTCTTCGCAGGCTTCGACGGCATCGTCGCGATCGTCTCGCTCGGCGCGGTCGTACGCCTGATCGCGCCGCATCTGAAGGACAAGGCGCAGGACCCGGGCGTCGTCGTCCTCGACGAGGGCGGGCGTTACGCGATCCCCGTGCTTTCCGGGCACCTCGGCGGCGCGAACGCGCTCGCGGGTGTGCTCGCCGCGGCGCTCGGTGCGCAGCCGGTCCTGACGACCGCATCGGATGCACGCGAAACGCTCGCCGTCGACCTCCTCGGCCGCGAACTCGGCTGGAGCTTCGACGCGAGCCACGACGAGATCGTACGCGCGAGCGCCGCGGTCGTGAACGACGAGCCGGTCGCGCTCGTGCAGGAAGCCGGCAGCCACGACTGGTGGGCGCGCCACGCGAACGGCCGCAGCGGTCCGCTGCCCGCAAACCTCAAACGCTTCGAGCGGCTCGAGGACGTCGATCCGACCCAATTCGGCGCGGTGCTGTGGATCAGCCATCGCCCGCTTCCCGCCGGCTGGGCCGAGCGCCTCAAAGGCCGCCGCGTGATCTACCGTCCGCCGCAGGAGGCCGCGTGAGCCCGTCACCCCACGTCGTCGCCCTCGGCCTCGGCTGCGACCGCGGCACGCCGGCTGAGACGATCGCGCGGGCGATCGATGAGGCGCTCGCGCAGGCAGGAGCCCGCCTCGCCGATGTCGGCGCGGTCTCCAGCATCGACCTCAAGGCGGACGAAGCCGGGCTGCTCGCAGTTGCCGCGCACCACGGCTGGACCATCGTCTTCCACCCCGCTGCGACGCTCGCCGCCGTCGACGTGCCGAACCCGTCCGAGACGGTGCGCCGCTACACCGGCACGCCGTCGGTGTCGGAAGCCGCCGCCCTGCTCGCGGCCGGCGCCGACCTCACGCATCTGGTCGTGGAAAAACACAAGCTGCGCGGCCCGGACGGCCGCAACGCCACCGTGTCCATCGCCCGGATGCCGGCATCGAACTGATTTTCAACGCTGTCACACCCATCGAAAAAGGAGAACTACCATGCAACAGCAAGCCACCCTGCACATCGCCCGCCCTAAGAGCGTCCTGCTCGCAATCGCGCTGCCGGTCGTCACGGCCGCGCTGCTCGGCGCCGTGATCATTCATGGCGTGGGCTTCAGCCACATCGCGGCAGCCCACAACGCGGCGCACGACTCGCGCCACGCGAACGTCTTCCCCTGCCACTGAGCGCGGAGCCCCAGATGCTGTTCCGCCGTATCGTCCTGTGCGCGCTGCTGGTCGGCGTGCTCGCCGGCCTGCTGACGAGCGCCGTGCAGCACTGGCAGGTGATCCCGATCATCGCCGCGGCCGAAGTATTGGAAGGATCGGGCCCGGCGGTCGAAGAAATGGCGGCCGCCTCGCACGCTCACGCCGACGGCGACGCGCCGGCCCACGGCCAGACCGAACCGGCATCCGACACCGGGCGGCATCTGTGGACCGCGCTCGCGAACGTGCTCACCGCGACCGGCTTCGGCCTCGTGCTGGTCGCGGCGATCACGAGCTGGGAACACGTGCGCGGCCGCGCGCTGGCGTCGGCGCGCAGCGGTCTGCCATGGGGCGCGGCGGGATGGCTGTGCGTCTTCGCGCTGCCGGCGCTGGGCCTTCCACCGGAGCTGCCGGGCAGCGGCGCGGCGCCGCTCGCGGACCGGCAGGCGTGGTGGCTGCTCGTCGCGGGCAGCGGCGCGGCGGGCCTCGCGCTCCTCGCCTTCGTCCGCGGTCCGCTGCGCTGGGCGGGCCTCGCGGTGCTCGCGCTGCCGTTTGCCGTCGGCGCTCCGCATCTTGCGGGCGGACCGTTCGCCGGTTACGACGCCGACATCGCCACGCAGATGCAGGCTCTCACCGGCCCCTTCGCGCTCGCGACGACGATCGTCACCGCCGTGCAGTGGCTCGCGCTCGGCACGCTGTCGGGCTGGGCGGTCGGCCGCTGGGTGCGGCCGGCGCTCGCCCGTTCGTACGCGTGGGATTCGTACGGTGGATGAGCGGCGGCCGTCATCCGCCGCGGAGCTCGTCTACCGGCGTCGGGTGGCGGAAGGCGCTGCGCTTTTCCGCCCTACCGACGCGGTCCGGTCGGGCGGTAAGACGTCGCGGGTACGCGCCACGTGCCCGTCCGCCTTTTTGGGCCGAACGGGGTCGCAGGCCTTACCCGCCGCCTACCGCCTCCGCCGGCAACACCCGGCGCAAGGCATTTCGCGTCGGCCTGCACCGCAACTCCCTTTTTCGCCCTTGAGGCGACCCAACCCCAACGAGAACAAACACATGACCACCGGAAAAATCATGCTGGTCGGGCTCGGCCCGGGCAGCGTCGAGCACATGAGCGGGCGCGCGCGCGCTGCGATCGCCGAGGCCGACACCATCATCGGCTACGTCACCTACATTCGCCTCGTCGCCGACCTCGTCGAAGGCAAGGAAGTGGTCAAGAAGTCGATGACCGAGGAGCTCGACCGCGCGATCGAAGCGCTCGATCGCGCGAAGCAGGGGAAGAAGGTCGCGCTGATCTCGTCGGGCGATGCGGGCGTCTATGGCATGGCCGGACCGACCTTCGACGTGCTGTTCCAGGCGGGCTGGACGCCCCCCACCGGCCGACCGGGCGACATCGAAGTCGAGATCATCCCCGGCGCCTCCGCGCTCAACACCTGCGCGGCGCTGGTCGGCGCGCCGCTGACGCATGACTTCTGCGCGATCTCGCTCTCGGATCTCCTCACGCCGTGGCCCGCGATCGCGCGCCGCCTCCACGCTGCGGCCGCCGCCGATTTCGTCGTCGCGCTGTACAACCCGAAGAGCGGCCGCCGCGCGCGCCAGATCCTCGAAGCGCAGCGCCTCTTCCTCGCGCACCGCCGCCCCGACACGCCGGTCGCGATCGTCAAGTCCGCCTATCGCCCGAAGCAGCGCATCGAATTCACGACGCTCGAAAAGATGACCGAATGCGACATCGGCATGCTGAGCACGGTGCTGATCGGCAACTCCAACACCTTCGTGCGCGACGGCCTGATGGTCACGCCGCGCGGCTACGCGAACAAATACGACGTCGAATCGGGTACGACGCGCGACGGTGAAAAGGCCGGCCGTTCGCTGTCGACCGGCCTCCTCGGCTGGCTCGAAAGCCTGCGCGAGAGCGGCGAGAGCGTCGAGGAACTCGCGCGCCGCCACGGCCTGCCCGTCGCCTACATCGCCGCAGCGCTCGCCGACAGCAGCGACGACGAACCCGCGGACACGGACGAGGCCGTGGCGTGAGCGCGCAGCCGGATCGGCCGCAGGGCCCGCCGGACATTCCAGCCGCCCCGCTGGACAAGCCGAGACTCGGCACCTACCGCCGCCACCTGCTGGTGTGCACCGGGCCGCGCTGCACGCAGAACGGCGACGCGCAGGCGCTCTTCGACAGCCTCGGCGACACCTTCAAGGCGGCCGGCCTCGATAAAGGTGAGCTGCGCGTCAAGCGCACCCGCGTGTCCTGCTTCGCCGCCTGCAAGGGCGGGCCGCTCGTCTGCGTGCAGCCCGACGGGGTCTGGTACTACAACGCCACGCCGGAGAACATGCAGCGCATCGTCGATCGGCACCTCGTCGGCGGCGAGCCGGTCGAGGACCTGATCTTCCACCGCGGCCCCGGCCGGGGCGAGAACGACCGGGAGGCAACGCCCACCTCCGCCTGACGCTCTCTTTCCCCCTTTTTTGCGGCGGTGACCCGCCAGCATCACGGGTGAAACGGGAACAGGGCGCGCCCCTGCGGATCTCCCGCGGGTCGTCATGCCGCGGGCCGTCATGCCGCTGGCCGTCGCGAGGGGCCGGCGTTGCGCCCGCTGGTCGTTGCGCCGGCTGCTCGTCGTGCCGGGTGGTGTTGCGCCGCTGGTCGTTGTATCGAGCGGCGTCATGCCACAGCGATCGTCGCGCCGCCGGGTCTCATGCAGAAGGCGCCGGCCGCAATTCCCGGCGCCCGTCCGCTCAGCGGATGTCGCCGGCGGCCGCCTGCGCTTCGCGCACCGACTCGACGAGTGCGGACGCGGAGTCCTCCGCCGCCCCCTGCCAGCGGTCGAAATGCAGCAGCTCTTCGAGCGGCCGGCGTGCGATCCAGCCGGCGGACTCGAGCTCCGGCTTGCGGTAGAAATGGCTCACGTGGCCGATGCATAGGTACGCGATCGGCACGATGTTGCGCGGAATGCCGAGCGCTTCGCGCAACGCCTCCTGGTGGAAGATGCTGACCCAGCCGACGCCCAGGCCTTCGGCGCGCGCGGCGAGCCACAGGTTCTGCACCGCGCAGACGCTGCTGTAGACGTCCATCGTCTTGATATGCGTGCGCCCGACGACGACCGGCCCGTTGCGGTCGCGGTCGCAGGTGATGCACAGGTTCACCGGCGCTTCGAGGATGCCCTCGAGCTTCAGGCTCCGATAGGTATCGCGCTTGTCGCCTTCGAACATGAGCGCGGCTTCCGCGTGTGCGCTGCGGAAGGCCTCATGCACCCGCCCCTTGACCTCGGGCGAGCGCACGACGATGAAATCCCACGGCTGCATGAAGCCGACCGACGGCGCATGGTGCGCGGCGCTCAGCACGCGTGCGAGCACGTCGTCCGGAATCGGCTGCGGCGTGAACTGGCCGCGCACGTCGCGCCGGGTGTAGATCGCGCGGTAGACGGCCGCTTTCTCGTCGTCGCTGAACGAAGGCCGGTGCTGCTGTTCCTGCATGGAGCTGCTCATGGATAGTCCCCTTCTGATGGAGCAGTCGGGCGCCGCGGTCCAGGCGGCTGCCTACAAGTCTCGAGGCCGGTCTTCCGACTGAGGCTCGACTCGTCCGGGCGCCTTCCCGGCTTTCGCCAGTGGCTGACGCCTGCCCGGACGATCCTCATCACGGCGCTGGGCACGTGGCGGAATCGCACCGCCTTCCCGATTCTCCCGCTGGCGCGGGCACCTCGAGACGGTTGAAAAGCTGTTCGACGTTTCCGCTATTCCTGGTTCTTCCTTGTTCTTCCGGGTCCTCGCGTCCGCGTTCCTCGTCCGGGGTCGCGTCGACCGTCCCCCGCCATCGCCTTCCGCTTGCGGAACTCCGCGTCGCCGCGGGGTCCGGGTCACGCGCCGAACAAGCGGGCGACCGCGGCGGGATTCGACGGGAAATAGAAATGCACATACGACGCGGTGAGCCGGTCGCGACGGTAGATCGCCTCGCCCTCGCGCCCGTCGGGCGTCTGCGCCCGCAGCAGCGGCTGCAGCGAGGTGTCCGACTTCGAATAGTGAAAGGTGTGGCCGGTGAGCCGCCCTTCCGGCAACTCGGCGACCTGCATCCCGAGCGCGGCGAGCCGCGGATGCATCACCGCGCGTCCGGGCAGCAGGCCGACGAACGCGTGCGTCTGCCCGGCCTTGTCGACGACCTCCTCGAACAGGCTCATCATGCCGCCGCATTCGGCGAGCACCGGCTTGCCAGCCGCGGCGTGCGCGCGCAAGTCGCGGACGAAAGCCGCGTTGCCCGCGATCGCGGGAGCATGCAGCTCCGGGTAGCCGCCCGGCAGCCAGACGGCGTCGCACGCGGGCAGCGGCTCGCCGGCGAGCGGCGAGAAGAACGCGAACGTCGCGCCGAGCGCGCGGAGCGTGTCGAGATTCGCCGGATAGATGAAGCCGTACGCGGCGTCGCGCGCAATCGCGATCGTCCGACCGGCGAGCGCGGGTGCGACTTCGGGCCCGGGCACCGCGCGAAACGCGACCGGCGGCGGCAGGCCGGCCGCGCCGGTCGCGGCGAGCGCATCCGCCATGCGGTCCAGCCGCGCGACGAGGTCGTCGATTTCGGCGGCCTGCAGCAGGCCGAGATGGCGCTCCGGCAGCGCCGCTTGCGGGTCGCGCGCGATCGCGCCGTACCAGCGCATGCCTTCGGGTAGCGCGGCGCGCAGCATCTCGGCGTGACGCGCGCTGCCGACGTGGTTCGCGAGCACGCCGGAGAACGGCAGGTCGGCCTCGTAATGCGCGAGCCCGTACGCGATCGCGCCGAAAGTCTGCGCCATCGCGCGCGCGTCGATCACCGCGAGCACCGGCAAGCCGAAGCGGCGCGCGATGTCGGCGCCCGACGGCGCGCCGTCGAAGAGCCCCATGACGCCCTCGACGAGGATGAGGTCCGCATCCGCGGCCGCGCGATGGAGGCGCGATGCGCCGTCCGCTTCGCCGCACATGCCGAGGTCGACGTTGTACACCGGCGCACCGCTCGCGACCGCGTGGATCTGCGGGTCGAGGAAATCCGGACCGCACTTGAACACGCGTACCCGCCTTCCCTGCCGCGAGTGCAGACGCGCGAGCGCCGCGGTGACGGTCGTCTTGCCCTGGCCGGACGCAGGCGCCGCAACGAACAGCGCCGGGCAGGACGCCGCGCCCGATTCGGTCCCGGTCGTCATCGGCGAGCCCCTCCGCGGAGGGGACTGCGCGCATCGATTCGCAGCCGGCCCACACGTCCGGACGTTGCACAGCGTCGGGACGTCATGACTTCGGCTCCGCCTGCGGATGCACCGCCGTGCAGCCGACATGCGGCGCGTGCTGCGGCTGCTCGACCGTCTCGGGCGAGAACCACGCGAGCCGCGGGTACAGGCCGACGACGTCGCCGACGATCGTCAGCGCCGGCGGCCGGATGTCGGCGTCACGCACCACGTCGGCGAGCGTCGCGAGCGTGCCGGTCGCGACGCGCTGCGCCTGAGTCGTGCCGCGCTCTACGACTCCCGCCGGCGTCGTCGCGGGCAGCCCGTGTTCGATCAGCTGGCGGCAGATCTCGGCGAGCCGCGAAATGCCCATGTAGACGACTAGCGTCTGGCCGGGCCGTGCGAGCATCGGCCAGTCGAGGTCGAGCGCGCCGTCCTTCAGGAAGCCGGTCGTGAAGATCACCGAGCGCGCGTGGTCGCGGTGCGTCAGCGGAATGCCGGCGAAGGCGGCGATGCCCGCCGCGGCGGTGACGCCGGGCACGACCTCGACGGTGACGCCGGCCGCGACGAGCGCCTCCATCTCCTCGCCGCCGCGGCCGAAGATGAACGGATCGCCGCCCTTGAGCCGCACGACCCGCTTGCCTTCGGCCGCGAGCCGCACCAGCAGCCGGTTGATCTCGTCCTGCGGCAGCGTGTGGTCGGACGCCTTCTTGCCGACGTAATGCCGCTCGGCCGACGGCGGCGCGAGGTCGACGATCACCGGGCTGACGAGGTTGTCGAAGACGACCGCATCGGCGCCCGCGATCAGGCGCGCGCCGCGCAAGGTCAGCAGTTCCGGGTCGCCGGGGCCGGCGCCGACGAGATAGACGTGGCCCGCGGACGGCCCTGGGCGCGGCGCGGGAACATCAGGAAGGGACATCGTTTTCTCTCGGTTCCATTGCAGTGTCAGTCAAGCCCCCCGAACCGGGGCAAACAGCGAAACGCAGCGCGGGCAACGTCCGATCCGGCGCAGCGGTGTGCTCGTTCGGCGCGGGAGAAACCGGAACCGCGCGGGCATCCGCTCCGCGGCCGTCCGCCGGTGCGCTCGCAGCCGTTCCGGTTTCGCCGAGTTCAGAACTCGACGCCCGGCATCGCCTTCACGCCGGCGATGAACGCGTGCTTCACCAGCGCCATCTCGGTGACGGTGTCGGCAACCGCGAGCAGTTCCGGCGGCGCGGCGCGCCCGGTGACGACGACGTGCTGCGCGACGGGCCGCGCGGCGAGGTCGGCGATCACGCGCTCGACGTCGAGGTAGCGGTATTTCAGCGCGACGTTCAGTTCGTCGAGCACGACGAGGCCGATCGCCGGATCGCGCAGCAGCGCGCGGGCCTGCTCCCAGGCGGCTTCAGCCGTCGCCACGTCGCGCGCGCGGTCCTGCGTGTCCCAGGTGAAGCCTTCGCCGGATACGTGCCAGGCGACGTCGGGCTGACGGCGGAAGAACGCCTCCTCGCCGGTGTCCGACCGTCCCTTGATGAACTGCACGACGCCGACTTTCATGCCGTGGCCGAGCGCGCGGGCGACGACGCCGAACGCCGCGCTCGATTTCCCCTTGCCGTTGCCGGTGTTGACCAGCAGCACGCCGCGTTCGATCTGCGCCGCGGCGATTTTTTCATCGACGACCGCCTTCTTGCGCTGCATTCGCGCCGCGTGGCGCGCGTCGCGGTCCGTGTCTTCGATCGGTTCGTTCATGACTCACTCCGGAAGAAAGACGATACGCCCGTCGACGTCGACGCCGCGGATCGGGTGGTCGTAAGCGTGGCTCAGGCGCTCGGGCCGCAGCACGTCGTCGCGCGAACCGGCGGTTACGCCGCCGCGTCCGTCGAGCAGGATCACGTGGTCGGCAAAGCGCGCCGCGAGGTTGATGTCGTGCAGCACCATCACGACGCCGCGCCCGTGGCGCGCGAGCCGGGCGAAAAGTTCGAGGGTCGCGACCTGGTAATGCAGGTCGAGGTGATTCGTCGGCTCATCGAGCAGGAAAAGCCGCGGCGCCTGCGTCAGCAGCCCGGCGATCGACACGCGCTGCCGCTCGCCGCCGGAGAGACTCAGGATGTCGCGCTCGGCCAGGTCGGCGAGCCCGACTTCGGTGAGCGCCGCGCGCGCGATCGCGACGTCGTCGTCGCTCTCCCAACCCCAGCGCCCCAGATGCGGATGGCGGCCGACGAGCGCCGTCTGCAGCACCGTCGCCGAGAAGTGGTCCGGCTGCTGCTGCGGCAGCAGCCCGCGAAAGCGCGCCGCGGCGAGGTGATCCCAGTCCGCATACGGCCGCCCGCCGAGCCGCACCGTCCCGACCGAGGGCGCGCGCAGACCGGCGAGCGTATGCAGCAGCGTCGTCTTGCCGGCGCCGTTCGGCCCCAGCAGCACGAGGCACTCGCCGGCCGCGAGACGCAGGCTGAACTCGCAGCACAGCCAGCGCTCGCCGACTTTCAGCGCGAGGCGGTCGGCTTCGAGCAGGGTCTCGTCGCCGGCCCGGACGGGAGACTCGACCGCGCGAGCGGCATCGACGGAAGCGCGAGGCGGAAACGCAGTCATGGCTGCCCGTCAGCGCGGATGCCGCGACAGCAGGAACAGGAACACCGGCACGCCGATCAGCGCGGTCAGCACGCCGACCGGCAACTGCATCGGCGCGATGACGATGCGCGCCGCGGTGTCCGCGACCGTCAGCAGCGTGCCGCCGGCGAGCATCGACGCCGGCAGCAGCACGCGCTGGTCGTTGCCGATCGCGAAACGCACGAGGTGCGGCACGATCAGACCGACGAAGCCGACCGAGCCGACGAGCGTCACCGCGGTCGCAGTCAGCAGCGACGCGACCAGATACAGCAGATAACGCAGCCGCTCGACGCGCACGCCGAGCGCGCGAGCGGAGAGTTCGCCGCGCGCGAGCACGTTGAGATCGCGCGCGAACGGCAGCACCGCGACGAGCCCGACGACCATCAGCACCAGCGCCGGCCACGGTCGCGACGCGCCGGACGCGTCCCCCATCAGCCAGAACAGCATCGACTGCAGGCGCATGTCGGTCGCGAGCGACAGCATCAGCGTCACCGCCGCGCCGCAGCCGGCGGCGACGATGACTCCCGTCAGCAGCAGCCGCGTCTGCGTCCACGACCCGTCGCCATGCGCGAGCCCGAACACCAGCAGCATCGCGCCGAGCGCCCCGGCGAACGCCGCGAGGTCGACCAGCCACGGCGCAAGCCCGAACAGCATCGCCGCGAGCGCGCCGACCGCCGCCCCGCCCGAGATCCCGAGCACGTACGGGTCCGCGAGTGGATTGCGCAGCAGCACCTGCATCAGCGCCCCGGCGATCGCGAGCAGCCCGCCGCACGCGAACACCGCGACCGCACGCGGCAGGCGCAGCTCGCGCACGACGGTCGCCGACATCCCGTCGTCGCTGCCGGCGAGCGCCGAGAGGATGTCGGACAAGCCGATCGGCAGCTCGCCGGCCGACAGCGCCCAGACGAGCGCGAGCGCGCCCGCGAGCAGCAAGGCCGCTATCGTGCGAAGTGCCGGGAGCGAGCGGAGCATCGGCGGTTGTGTCCGGATAGGAACCGTACGGGCTTACTTCGGTGCGTAGCGGACGCCGATGAAGGCGTTGGCGCGCGGCGTGTTGTAGTCCTTGATCAGCTCATAGTCCTTGTCGAAGACGTTATTCACGCGCCCCTCGATCGACCAGTCGCGATCGACTGCGTAGCGCGCGAACACGTTCGCGATCGCGTAGCCGCTCAACCGTTCGATGTTCGCGTTCTTGCTGTAACGATAGCTGCTGGCGAGCACTTCGCCGCCGAGCGACAAAGCCCCGAAGGAACGTGCGAGCCGTAACGTCGCGCTGCGATCAGCGCGGCGTTGCAGATGGTCTCCCGTTTCCTCGTCCCGGGCCCTGAGGAAATCCAGCGTCGCGGACGCGCGCCAGACGCCCACTTCGGACGACGCACTCATGCTGACGCCCTCCAGCTTCGCGGCGCTGACATTGGCCGGCATCAGCAGGTTGACGCCCGGCACGGGCCTCGTGGATTGCCAGTCGATCAGGTTCCGGACCTTGTTGTTGAAGTACGTCACCGACGCGGTCGTCGACTCGCCCTCCCAATGCATCGCGAGTTCGCGGTTACGGCCTTCCTCCGGCTTGATATTCGGATTTCCGCGCGTGATGTACGTTTCGCCGCAGATCGCGGCCGGGCAAACATCCTCCGGCCAATAGAGGTCGTTGAAGGTCGGAGCCGAGAAGGACGTGCCGTAGGAGGCATGCATGCGCAGCCGCTCGGTGAGCTGATACCCGTATGCGATCGACCCGGTCGCCTTGTCGTCGAAACCCGAGTTGTCGTCGTGCCTCGCGTTTGCCTGCAAGCGGTGCTTTCCGAAGCTGCCCTGCCAGCCCACGAGTACGGAATCGGTCGTCCGCTCGTCCACTGCGATTTCCTGGTCGGTATCCACCTGCTGCTTCAGATGTTCGTAGCCGAGCAACAGGCGCCCGACCGGCAGGCGGATGTCGTTCTGCCACACCGTCTGGTCCTGGATCGTCTCGAAATTCGACTCCGGCAAGAAGGCCGAGAAGCGGTCGGTCCCCTTGTCGATCGAGCGACCATGCCGCAGCGTCGACTCCCAGCTGTCCGTCAGCCGGTTCCGGGTATGGACGCTGAGAGTCGAGATCTCGCTATTGCTGTGGATATCGGCAGGCGTCGCGGAAAAACTGTTGTCGTACCACGTCCGGGTATCGCTATAGAGCAGCGATGCGCCGATCTCGTGCCCCGCCGCCGGGCGGAACGAAACGCTTCCCGCGAAGTTGCTGTTGCGATGCCCGTCGTGATCCGGATCCGCAACCGCCTTGCGCCTGGCGCTGAACCCGTCGGATTCGGCATATCCGCCCGAGACGCTGTAGATCCACCGGCTGTCGCCTCCCGAAACGCCGACCGAGGTTTCGCGCAGACCGTAGCTGCCGACGCCGGCAAAAGCGTTCAGACGGGCCGGACCGGCTTCACCGCGCCGCGTGAAGATCTGGATGACGCCGCCGATCGCGTCGCTGCCGTACAGCGCGCTCGCCGGCCCGCGAAGAATTTCGATGCGTTCGATCTGGCTGAGCGGAATGTTCTGCGGCGACGGCTCACCGAGCGTCGCGGAACCGGTCCGCATGCCGTCGATCAGGATCAGCGTATGGCCGGCAGCGCCCCCGCGAAGGTAGATACCCGTCTGCGTTCCGGGCCCTCCCGCCTGCGAAAACTGGACGCCGGCCTGGCTTGCGAGGAATTCGGCGAGCGTCGACTGGCCGGCCTGCTCGATGGCGTCGCGTTCCAGCACCGTCAGATCGCTCAAGAGCTCGTTCACCGGCGTCGGCGTTCGCGTCGCCGTCACCACGAGGGTCTCGCCTTCGGTCGCCGCCAACGCGGGAGTGGACAGAAAAAACGGAAACGCAGCAGCGACCGCGACGGTCGTCGCGGACAGGTGGATGTTCATCGGGATTCTCCCTGTGCCTCGGCAGCGTCCCCGCTTACCGTGGCGATGTTTCACGAGTCAGCGCCGCATCGGGGAGCGCGATGCGAGCACGGGAATAGCGTGCTTCGCCGCCACCCCGCGGCACTTCAGCCAATTCGCGTTCGGGCCGGTATCCGGGCTCGTGGGCTGGCCGGCGTGTCGTCGCCGGACCGGTCGCATCGCCTTCCCGGACTCGTCGTCCAGTGGCGGTTGGATGCGCCTTGCGTCCACTTACCGTTGCGGGGGCAGCACAGGCATTGCGTCGCGCTTCGAGCGCGCGCGCACCTGTTTCCCGTTTAACCTTCCGGCGAGACTCGCCTTCGGGCACCTGAAACACGTCGCATCCGAAATCGGGATGCGGGCGCGGATAATAGCGTTTTCCACGACTTCCTGCAGCGCGAAATCCGCGCGCATCGCCATGACATGTCCGCCCACCTGATCCTCGGCGGCGCGCGCTCGGGCAAGAGCCGCCTCGCCGAAACGCTCGCTCGCGACAGCGGCCTGCCGGTCACCGTCATCGCCACCGCCGAAGCCCTCGACGCCGAGATGGCCGAGCGCATTCGCCGCCACCGCGAGGACCGGCCGCCGGCGTGGCGCGTCGTCGAGACGCCCGTCGCGCTGGCCCCGACGCTGCGCGAAGAAGCGCACGAAGGGCGCTGCGTGATCGTCGATTGCGTGACGCTGTGGCTGATGAACCTGATGGCGGGCGCCGAGGGTCTGCCCGCGCCGCTCGCCGCGGACCACTTGCCGCGCTTCCTCGCCGAGCGCACCGCGCTGCTCGACTGCGTGCCGCAACTGCCGGGGCCGATCCTGCTGGTCGCGAACGAAGTCGGCCTCGGCCTCGTCCCGGAGACGCCGCTCGGCCGGCTGTTCCGCGACGAAGCCGGACGGATGAATCAGGCCCTCGCGGCGGTCTGCGAGAAAGTCACCTTCGTCGCGGCGGGGCTTCCGCTGAGGCTGAAGGGCTGAGCCGCGCGCTTCCCGCCACCGGCACGCACGGAAAGGCGTGCCGCGACGCCGTGCTACCATCACCGCCCTTCAGGACAACGTCACACACGCCGATGGACTTCGACATCCGCCCTCCCGAGACCGAACTCGCGGCCGCGCTGCAGCACCGCATCGACCGCAAGACGAAGCCGCAGGGCGCGCTCGGGCGCCTCGAAGCGCTCGCGCTGCAGATCGGCCTCGCGCAGCAGACGCTCAATCCGCAGATCCGCCAGCCGCACCTCGCGATCTTCGCCGGCGACCACGGCGCGGCCCGCGCAGGGGTCTCCGCGTTCCCGCAGGAAGTGACGTGGCAGATGGTCGAGAACTTTCTCGCGGGCGGCGCGGCGATCAACGTGTTCTGCCGGCAGATGGGGCTCGACCTGACGATCGTCGACGCGGGCGTCAATCATGATTTCGGCCGCCGTCCCGGCCTCATCGACGCAAAAGTCGCGAACGGCACCGCGAACTATCTCGAAGCGCCCGCGATGAGCGCCGACCTGTGCCGCACGGCCATCGCCCGCGGGCGCGAGCTCGCTCATGCGCTCGCGGCCAATGGCTGCAATCTCGTCGGCTTCGGCGAGATGGGGATCGGCAACACCGCGTCGGCGACGCTGCTGACCTGCTGCCTCGCCGGCGCCGATCTGCATTCCGTGACGGGCCGCGGCACCGGGCTCGACGACGCCGGCGTGATCCGCAAGCAGAAGCTCCTCGGCCAAGCGCTCGCGCGCGGCGGTCGCATTGCCGACCCGCTCGCGGCGCTCGCCGAATACGGCGGCTTCGAGATCGCGATGATGGTCGGCGCGATGCTCGGCGCCGCGGAAAAACGCATGATCCTGCTGATCGACGGCTTCATCGTCACGTCGGCGCTGATCGTCGCGCACGCGATCGCGCCGCAGATCCTGCCGTACTGCGTGTTCGCGCACCGCTCGAAGGAGCTGGGCCACGCGATCCAGCTCGAGCATCTCGGCGTCGAAGCGCTGATGGATCTCGACCTGCGCCTCGGCGAAGGCACCGGCGTCGCGCTCGCATTCCCGCTCGTGCAGGCCGCGGTGAATTTCCTCAACGAGATGGCGAGCTTCGACTCGGCGGGCATCGACGACCAGCTGGAGTCGGGCCGATGAACGCGCGACACGAATGGCGCCGCGCTCGCGCAAGCCGATGAACGCGCTGCGCTACCAGCTCGAACTCTTCTTCACCGCGCTCGGCTTCTTCACCCGACTGCCGGTCCCGGCGTGGGTGCCATGGTCGCCGGAGCGGCTCAATCACGCGGCGCGCTACTTTCCGCTCGTCGGCTGGCTGGTCGGCGGCATCGGGGCGGCGAGCTACTTCGCGCTCGCTCAGAGCCTGCCGGCGACGCTCGCGGTGCTGATCTCGATGGCGGTGACGATCCGTGCGACCGGCGCCTTCCACGAGGACGGCTGGGCGGACGCGTGCGACGGGCTCGGCGGCGGCTGGGACAAGACCCAGGCGCTGACGATCATGAAGGACTCGCGGATCGGCAGCTACGGGACGGTCGGCCTCGTGCTGATGCTGCTCGCGAAGGCTGCGGCGCTCATCGAGCTCGCCGGCGCGGGCGACATGACGGTCGTCGGCGCGCTGCTCGTCGCGCACCCGCTGTCGCGGCTCGCATCGACGAGCCTGATTCACACGATGGAGTACGTCCGCGAGGACGAGAGTTCGAAGTCGAAACCGCTTGCGCGGCGTCTGTCGGCCGCGGAACTCGCAATCGCGGCGCTCTTCGGCCTCGTCCCGCTCGCGCTGCTCGCGCCGCTCGAAGCCGCGACCGCGCTCCTCGCAACGCTGGCCGCCACCGCGTGGGCCGCGCGCATCTTCCTGCGCCGCCTCGGCGGCTACACCGGCGACTGCCTCGGCGCCGCGCAGCAGGGCAGCGAGCTCGCGTGTTATGTCGGCATCCTCGTCGCATGGAACTTCACCTGATCCGCCACCCCCGCCCGGACGTCGCGGCGGGTGTCTGCTACGGGCAGTCCGACGTCGGCGTCGCCGAATGTGTCGCGACGGTCGCCGCGCGCTTGCGGCCGCTGCTCCCGGCAGCCTATGCGCTGCACGCGAGCCCACTCGTCCGCGCGCGTCTGCTCGCCGCCGAACTCGGCACCCCGGTCCTCGATGACCGGCTCCGCGAGATGCACTTCGGCGAATGGGAACTGCGGCCCTACGCCGAGATCGGCGCGGCGATGGACGCGTGGGTGAACGCGCCGCTCGACTTCTCCGCGCCCGGCGGCGAGTCCGCGCGGCAGATGGCGGCGCGCGTGCACGAATGGCTAGGCGAAGTCGTCGGCGGCGGGTCCGCCGAGCCGGTCGTCGTCGTCGCGCATGGCGGCCCGCTGCGCGCGATCACCGGTCAGCTGCTCGGCCTGCCGCCCGAGCGCTGGCTGACGCTCGATTTCGCGTGCGGCCACGTCACGCGGCTCGACGTCGAAGACTGGGGCGTCGCGCTGAAGTGGTTCAACCGCTGAGCCGTCCGCCGGCGTCGCGCGGGCAGATCCTCGGCGCACCGGCGGGACGCCTGCCGTGGGTGGTACGGCAGGGCAAGCACGGGGCCGCCGCCGGGGCGGGAGCAGGGTCGTGAAAGCCCGGCCGCCCCGCGCCGGACTGCCTGGCCGCGTCGGCGCGAAACGCTGACGCGGCCCGCGCTTCAGGCGCGAGCGGGCCAGGCGCCGCGACGCCGACAGGTCGAAAACAGCCGTTCGTGGGATAATCTCCGACTTTTCAGCACGCCGATCACGCCCGCCGCCTCATGCCGCCCACCCTGCCCGACTTCTCGAACGGCCGCGTCCTCGTCGTCGGCGACGTCATGCTCGACCGCTACTGGCACGGCTCGACGACGCGCATCTCGCCCGAAGCGCCGGTCCCGGTGGTCAAGGTCGAGGCCGACGAATTCCGCGCCGGCGGCGCCGGCAACGTCGCGCTCAACATCGCGTCGCTCGGCGCGAACGCGCAACTCGTCGCGCTCGTCGGACGCGATGAAGCCGCACGGCTGCTGCGCGAGCGGCTCGAAGGCGGCGGCGTCGTCTGCCGCCTGCTCGAAGCGCCACAGCATCCGACGATCACGAAACTGCGCGTGATCAGTCGGCACCAGCAATTGATCCGGCTCGATTTCGAAGACAGCTTCGCGGTGCTCGAAAGCGCCGGCATCGAAGAAGCGTTCCGCAACGCCGTCACCGGCAGCGGCGCGATCGTGCTTTCCGATTATGGCAAGGGAACGCTCGCCGAAGTCGGGACGCTGATCCGCGTCGCGCGCGAACATCGCGTCGCGGTCGTGGTCGACCCGAAGGGCACGGATTTCGGCCGCTACGCCGGCGCGACCGTGATCACGCCGAATCTCAGCGAGTTCGAGGCGGTCGTCGGTCATTGCGCGGACGAAGCCACGCTCGTTTCGCGCGGCGAGGCGCTGCGCGACATGCTCGATCTCGAGGCCCTGCTCATCACGCGCAGCGAGCGCGGCATGACGCTGCTGCAAAAGGGCGCCGAACCGCTGAACCTGCCGACTCAGGCGCGCGACGTGTTCGACGTCACCGGCGCGGGCGACACGGTCGTCGCGGTGCTCGGCGCGGGCCTCGCCTGCGGTCTGTCGCTGCCCGACGCGACCACCTTCGCGAATCTTGCGGCCGGCGTCGTCGTCGGCAAGCTCGGGACCGCGACCGTCAACATGGCCGAACTCGATCTCGCATTGCAGGCCGCGACCACCGCGGTCCGCCCGGCAGGACCGCGCGCGTAACGCAAGCGCACTCAGGAGGGAAAAGATGATCATCGTCACCGGCGGCGCCGGCTTCATCGGCAGCAACATCGTGCAGGGCCTGAACGACCGCGGCCAGCGCGACATCCTGGTCGTCGACGACCTGACCGACGGCCGCAAGTGCCTGAACCTCGCCGACGCCGACATCCGCGACTACATGGACAAGGACGATTTCCTGCGCCGCATCGAGGCGAACGAGGACTTCGGCCCGGTCGAAGCGATCTTCCACGAAGGCGCGTGCTCCTCGACGACGGAGTGGGACGGCCGCTTCGTCATGTCGGTGAACTACGAGTACACGAAGTCGCTGCTCGCGTGGGCGCTCGCGCGGCGCGTGCCGTTCCTGTACGCGTCGTCGGCGTCCGTCTACGGCATGGGCCCGACCTTCCGCGAGTCGCGCGAGTTCGAGCGCCCGCTCAACATGTACGCGTACTCGAAGTTCCTCTTCGACTGCCACCTGCGCACGCTCGCGCCGCGAATCGAGAGCCAGGTCGCGGGCCTGCGCTACTTCAACGTCTACGGGCCGCGCGAGCAGCACAAGGGCAGCATGGCGAGCGTCGCCTACCACTTCCACAACCAGCTCAACGAGAGCGGACGGCTACGTCTGTTCGAAGGGGCGGACGGCTACGGCCCGGGCGAGCAGCAGCGCGACTTCATCCACGTCGACGATGTCGTCGCGGTCAATCTGTGGCTGCTCGACAACCCGGGGGTGCGCGGCATCTTCAACGTCGGCACCGGCCGCGCGCAGACCTTCAACGAGGTCGCACGCGCCGCGCTGGCGTGGCACAAGGGCGAAACGGGCGGCGGCGGCATCGACTACATCGCGTTTCCCGAGCACCTCAAGGGCCGCTACCAGAGCTTCACGCAGGCGGACATGACGGCGCTGCGGGAAGCGGGATACGACCGCGAGTTCATGCCGGTCGAAGTCGGCGTGCCGCGGTACATGGAATGGCTGGCGCTGCGCGACTGATGGCGTCCAGCCGCAGGATTCTCGTCGTCGGCCCGTCATGGGTCGGCGACATGGTGATGGCGCAGAGCCTCTTCATGACGCTGAAGGCCGCCGGCCCCTGTGACATCGACGTGCTCGCGCCCGGCTGGTCGCTGCCTATCCTCGAGCGCATGCCCCAGGTGCGGCGCGGCATCGCGATGCCGCTCGGTCACGGAGAGTTTGACCTCGGCACGCGCTGGCGGCTCGGGCGCGAGCTGGCAAAGACGCGCCACGACCAGGCGATCGTGCTGCCGGGGTCGCTGAAATCCGCGCTCGTGCCGTTCTTCGCCCGCATTCCGCAGCGCACCGGTTTCCGCGGCGAGATGCGCTACGGCCTGCTCAACGACATCCGTCCGCTCGACAAGCAGGCGCTGCCTATGACCGTGCAGCGCTTCATCGCGCTCGGGCTGCCGCCGCGCGCGCTGCTGCCGCACCCGCTGCCGCGACCGTGCCTGACGCCCGACCCGGTGAACCAGGCGCGCCTGCGCGAGACGCACCAGCTCGCCTCCGACCGCCCGGCGATCTGCTTCATGCCGGGCGCCGAGTACGGGCCGGCAAAACAGTGGCCGCTGCCGCATTTCGCGACGCTCGCGCGCGAGCTCGTCGCGCGCGGCCATCAGGTCTGGATCCTCGGCTCCGACAAGGACGCACCCGGCGGCGACGAGATCGTGCGCAGCGGCGGCGACGGCATCATCAATCTGTGCGGACGCACGCGGCTCGCCGACGCAGTCGACCTGCTCGCGATGAGCGAGGCCGCGGTGACGAACGACTCCGGACTGATGCACGTCGCCGCCGCGCTCGACCGGCCGCTCGTCGCGATCTACGGTTCGTCGACGCCGGACCACACGCCGCCGCTCGCGGATCGCGTCGTCGTCCGTTACCTGCGCCTCGAATGCTCGCCGTGCTTCGAGCGCGTCTGCCCGCTCGGCCACACCAACTGCCTGAAGGAGATCACCCCGCAGAGCGTGCTGCGCGCGCTCGAGACGCTCGGGCTGGCCGCGCCGCTACGCTGCGTCCGCTCCGCCGGAGCCGTCTGAATGCGCGTGCTCGTCGTCAAGACGTCCTCGCTCGGCGACGTCATTCATACGCTGCCGGCGCTCACCGACGCGACGCAGGCGATCCCCGGCATCCGTTTCGACTGGGTCGTCGAGGAAGCTTTCGCGGAGATTCCCGCGTGGCATCCGGCCGTCGACCGCGTGATCCCGGTCGCGGTCCGGCGCTGGCGCAAGGCGCCGCTGCGCGCGCTGATGAGCGGCGAATGGAGCGGCTTCAAGCGGCAGATCGAGAAAGGCCGCTACGACGCGACGATCGATGCGCAGGGATTGCTGAAGAGCGCGGTCCTGACACGCTACAGCGGCAAACCGGTGCACGGTCTCGACCACAATTCGGCGCGCGAGCCGCTCGCGAGCCGCTTCTACTCCCATCCTCATACAGTCGCGGTCGGACGCCACGCCGTCGACCGCGTGCGCGAACTGTTCGCGAAAGCGCTCGGCTACGCCGTGCCGGACGGACCGGGGGATTACGGGCTGGATCGCCGCCGCATTGCCGGCGCCGACGACCACGACCCGTACCTGCTATTCCTGCACGGCACCACCTGGGTCACGAAGCACTGGCCCGAAATCTACTGGCGCCGGCTGGTCGAGCGCGCGGCGGGCCATGGATGGGCGGTGCGCCTGCCGTGGGGCAACGACGTGGAATTCGAGCGCGCCTGCCGGCTCGCGCGCGACCTGCCGAACGTGACGGTGCTGCCGCGCCTCCGGCTCGAAGGCATCGCGCGCGAGGTCGCGGGCGCGCGCGCCTGCGTCGCGGTCGACACCGGCCTCGGCCATCTCGCTGCGGCGTTCGGTGTGCCGACGCTGTCGCTGTTCGGCGCGACGAACCCCGGTTACACCGGCGCGTGGGGCCCGAACCAGTTCCATCTCGCGTCGAACCTCGCCTGCGCGCCGTGCCTGCAGCGGCAATGCACGCACGTGCCGACGAGCGAGGAACGCGCGCGCTTCGACCTCGTCACCGAACACCCGCTGTGTTTCACGCGGCTCGATCCGGAGCGAGTCTGGACTTCGCTGCAGTCGATCCTCGCGTGCAACAGCCTGCCCGACGCACTCGAAGTGCCGGCCGGCGGCGCCGACGGCTCGCTTGCCGACACGGGGGGCTCACAGCCGCCGCTGATCCGCTCGATGTTCGACCGCAAGGCGAGCGGCTGATGCAGCTTGCGTTCTGCCTGTACAAGTTCTTCCCGTTCGGCGGCCTGCAGCGCGACTTCCTGCGCATCGCGCTCGCCTGCCAGGCGCGCGGCCACGCGATCCGCGTCTACACGCTGCACTGGGAAGGCGACGTTCCGCCCGACTTCGAGGTGATCCGGGTGCCGGTGTGGGCGATCACGAATCCGACGCGCAACGAGAAATTCACCGCCTGGGTGCAGCAGGACCTGGCGCGCCGGCCGGGGGACCGCGTCGTCGGCTTCAACAAGATGCCCGGCCTCGACGTCTATTACGCCGCCGACCCCTGCTTCGAGGACAAGGCGCGCACGCTGCGCAACCCGCTGTACCGCCTGTCGCGCCGCTATCGCCACTTCGCCGCCTACGAGCGCGCGGTGTTCGCACCGGAAGTGCACACCGAGATCCTGATGATCTCGGCAGCCCAGCAGCCGCTCTTCATGCAGCACTACGGCACGCCGGCGCGCCGCTTCCATCTGCTGCCGCCGGGCATCGCGCCCGACCGTCGTGCACCGGCGAACGCCGCGGAGATCCGAGCCGAGTTCCGGCGCGATTTCAAGCTCGGCGAACGCGACCTGCTGCTCGTGCAGATCGGCTCCGGCTTCAAGACGAAAGGGCTGGACCGCAGCCTGAAGGCGCTCGCGTCGCTGCCGGAGCCGCTGAAGCAGCGCACGCGGCTGATCGCAATCGGCCAGGACGATCCGAAGCCCTTTCTCGTGCAGATGCACACGCTCGGGCTGGGCAACCGCGTCAGCATCCTGCAGGGCCGCAACGACATCCCGCGCTTCCTGCTCGGCGCCGACCTGCTGATCCATCCGGCGTACAACGAGAACACCGGTACGGTGCTGCTCGAAGCGCTCGTCGCCGGGCTGCCGGTGCTCGCGAGCGCGGCCTGCGGCTACGCGCATTACATCGAGGATGCGGACGCCGGGCGCGTCGTGCCCGCGCCCTTCGAACAGGCCGCGCTCGACCGGATGCTCTCGCAGATGCTCGCCGACGACGCCGCGCGCGCGAAGTGGAGCGCGAACGGCCTTGTGTTTGCCGACCGCGCGGATCTCTATGGTCTGCCGGAACGCGCGGCCGACATCATCCTGCAGGGACGCGGATGAGCGGGACCGCAGTGCTCGTCGTCGACGAACCCTTCCGCTCGCTGTGGGCGGGGCGCGACCCGTTCGACGCGGTCGAAGCGTTGCGGGGCGAAGTCTTTCGCGAGCTCGAAGGCCGCCGGACGCTACGCGTCGAGATCGACGGCCGCGGCTACTTCGTCAAGATCCACCGGGGCGTGGGCTGGGGCGAGATCGTGAAGAATCTCGCGTCGGCACGCTTGCCGGTGCTCGGCGCGCGCAACGAATGGCGCGCGATCGCGCACCTGACGGGGCTAGGCGTCGCGACGATGAAGGCCGTCGCGTATGGCGAGCGCGGCACGAACCCGGCGAAACAGCATTCCTTCATCGTCACCGAGGAGCTCGCCCCGACGGTGAGCCTCGAGGATTTCTGCCGCGATTGGCCGCGCCGTCCGCCCGCTTTCGCACTGAAGCGGGCGCTGATCGCACGCGTCGCCGACGTCGCCCGCAAGATGCACGGGAGCGGCATGAACCACCGCGACTTCTACATCTGCCACTTCCTGCTGCACCTCGACCCCGCGCCGACGCCGGCGGCGCTGCGATTGTCGCTGATCGACCTGCATCGCGCGCAGATTCGCGCGCGCACGCCACGGCGCTGGCGCGACAAGGATCTCGCGTCGCTGTACTTTTCGGCGCTCGACATCGGCCTCACGCAGCGCGACAAGCTGCGCTTCCTGCGCGGCTATTTCGGGCGTCCGCTGCGCGAAATCCTGCGCGACGAAGCCGCTCTGATCGCACGACTCGAAACCCGCGCGGCCCAGCTGCAGACGCGCTACCTGCGCAAATACGCGCCCGCGGAAGAGCGCCGGTGACGACGACCGCCCCGGCGCTGCGCGAGGCGGGCCGTACGCCGGCGCTACCCTTCACCGTCGCGCTCGACGACGGCCGGCTGCTGACGGTGCACCGCGTACTGCGCCTGCTGCCCGGCAAGCGCATCGTCGGCGACGCGGAGTTAGACGGTCGGCGCGTGGTCGCCAAGCTTTTCATCGCGGGCTGCAGCGCGCGCCACATGCGGCGCGAGCATGAAGGACTCGGGGCGCTCGCGGCCGCCGCACTCCCGACCCCGGCCCTGATCCACGCCGGCCCGCTCGCCGGCGACGGCCACGCGCTGCTGACGGATTACCTCGCGGACGCCGAGAGCCTTGCCGAGCGCTGGGCACTGCACGCGAATCGCCCGCCCGGCGATGCGGATGCGCTCGCGGTGCTCGCACCGGCGTTCGCGATGCTCGGCCGCCTGCACGCCCGCGGCCTGCTCCAACACGACCTCCATCTGGGCAACTTCCTGCAGCAGGACAACCGGCTCTTCGTCATCGACGGTGACGCGGTCGATGCGACTCACGCCGGAAGTCCGCTCTCCGCGGCGGATGCGACCGCGAACCTCGCGCTGCTGGTCGCGCAATTGCCCACCGGTTGGGACGATCAACTGCCCGCCCTCCTCCCCGCCTACCGCGCCGGCTATCCGTCGCTCGATCCCGATCCGTCGCATCTCGCTTCAGAGATCGACCGGCTGCGCGCCGCGCGGCTGAAGGACTATCTCGGCAAGGCGCTGCGCGACTGCACGCTGTTCCGCGTCGAGCAGGACTTCCGCCGCTTCGCCGCCGTCGTCCGCGAGGAAGCCGACACGCTCGCGCCGCTCGTCGCCGAGCCCGACCGCTGGCTCGCGGCCGGAACCTTGCTCAAGGACGGCGGCACCTGCACGGTCGCGCGCGTCGATCTCGGCGGCCGCACACTCGTCGTCAAGCGCTACAACCTGAAGCACGCACGCCATGCGCTGTCGCGGGCGTGGCGCCCGAGCCGCGCATGGCATTCCTGGCTCGAAGGCCATCGGCTGCGCTTTCTCGGCATTCCGACGCCGGCGCCGCTCGCGCTCGTCGAGGCCCGCATCGGGCCGCTGCGCGGTCGCGCTTGGCTGATCACCGAACACTGCCCCGGCCCGAACCTTCTCGAGCACCTCGCGCCGCATGTCGCCTCCGGCCCGCCGCCGGCCGAAGCCGCCGCGCTACGAGCACTGTTCGGCGCGCTGCACCGTCAGCGCATCAGCCACGGCGACATGAAGGCCACGAACCTGTTGTGGCAGGACGGTTCCATCGTCGTCATCGACCTCGACGCGGCCATCCATCATCGCAGCTCCCGGACCTACGCCCGCGCATGGCGTCGGGACCGCGCTCGCTTGCTGCGCAACTGGCCGGCGGACAGCGGGCTGCACCGCTGGCTCGACGACAATCTGTCGTCGGCCTAGGCGCGCGCGGGCTCCGCCGCGCCCCCCGCGTCATCGTGGAACTGCCTCGAGTGCAGCCGCGCGTAATGACCGCCCGCCGCAAGCAGTTCGGCATGTGACCCGCGTTCGACGAGCCGTCCCTGGTCCATCACCATGATCACGTCGGCCTTCTCGATCGTCGACAGCCGGTGCGCAATCACGACCGTCGTGCGCCCGCGCGTCGCGTGATCGAGAGCCGCCTGGATGTGGCGTTCGGATTCGGTGTCGAGCGCGGACGTCGCCTCGTCGAGAATCAGGATCGGCGCGTCCTTCAGCAGCGCGCGTGCGATCGCGAGGCGCTGCCGCTGCCCGCCCGACAGCATCACCCCGTTCTCGCCGATCGGCGTGTCGAAACCCTGCGGCAGCCGATCGATGAATTCCTTCGCGTACGCCGCTTCCGCTGCCGCCTCGATCGCCGCGCGCGGCGCGCCGGCGAGGTCGCCATATGCGATGTTGTTCGCGACCGTGTCGTTGAAGAGTGTCACCTGCTGCGTCACCAGCGCGATGTGCCGGCGCAGGTTGCGCAGCGTGTAGTCCTCGACGTCGACGCCGTCGATCAGGATCTGCCCGCGCTCGTGGTGGTAGAAGCGCGGAATCAGGTTCGCGAGCGTCGACTTGCCGCTGCCCGACCGCCCGACGAGCGCGACCATCTGCCCCGGCTCGACGATGAAGCCGACGCGATCGAGCACGTCGCGCTCGGCGCCCGGGTAGCGGAAGCTCAGCTCGCGCACCTCGATGCGCCCGCTCACCCGCTCGCGCTCGACCGTGCCCCGATCCGCTTCCGGCGCCTCGTCGAGCTGCTCGAAGATGCTCTCGGCGCCGGCGACCCCGCGCTGGATCGTCGAGCTGACCTCGGACAACTGGCGCACCGGTTTCGGCAGCAGGCCCGCCGCAGTGATGTACGCAACGAGATCGCCGGCTGTTGAATCCCCGCGCAGCAACAGCACGAGGAACAGCACGACCGCCATGGCAATGTAAGTCACGAGCTGAAGCGACGGCGTGAACACGGCACCCGTCTTGACCATGCGCAGTTGCTTGCGCGTGTTGTCGGCGCTCGCGACCCGGAAGCGCTCGGATTCGTACGGCTCTCCGCCAAAACTGCGCACGACACGGTAGCCGTGAATTGTCTCGGATGCGACATGCGTGACGTCGCCCATCGCCGTCTGGATCTTCTTCGCCTGCTTGCGGAACTTGCGGCTCGCGTTGCCGACGAGCACGCCGATCACAGGAAGAATCGCGATCATCACCAGCGTGAGCTTCCAGTTCATCCACAGCAGGTAGCCGAACAGGAAAACCGCGGTGAGGCCTTCGCGGATTACGATCTTGATTGCGTCAGTCGCCGCTCCGGTGACCATCGTCACGTTGAACGTGATGCGAGAAATAAGGTGCCCGGAGTTGTGCTCGTCGAAGTAGCGGTTCGGCAGCCGCAGCAAACTATCGAACAGCGCGAGACGCAGGTCGTGCACGAGCCCGAGCGATACTTTCGCAAGGAAGAAGTTGCCGAGATAGGACCCGACGCCCTGCCATGCGGCGATCAACACAATGAGCACGGGCACCGCGTGCATCAGCGGCAGCTCGGCAAAAAACGGGACGCCGGAGAACGGCGTCGCCGTCGGATCGATCAGCCCATCGACGAAGTACTTCAGGACCGCAGCCAACATTGGCTGCGAGGACGCGAAGATGATGTAACCGAGAATGCTGATCGCGAACAGCCCGACATAGGAACGCACGTAGCGCAGCAGGCGGAAGTAGATCGTGAGGCTATGTGCGGCCGTTGCTTCGTCGGGTCGCATGGGCGGTCCGGGCGATAAAACGGGAGATGCTATCATGCGGCCCGAACCTCGCCCTTAACCGCGTCCGCACGTGGACGGCGAAGCCCACCGCGTCACCGATGAAGGTTCGCTTCGCGCACCTCGTCCCGACGCGGGTTTCGGCACGAACACCACCCGGAACCGCGTCCATTGCCTTGCCACCCGATCCCGTAGCACAAAACCCCGCAACCTCGCGTCACCAGGAATCCACATCGAGTGCAGCGAACAAGCTCCTCCGCCCTTCTTCCCCCCCCGCCCGCCGCTGGCGCCGTCGCAGACCTGCTGTCCGGCTACGTGCTGCCGGCCGGGCTCGTCGTCCTACTAACCGGCATGGTCTGGAGCGGCGAGCGCAGTATCTACCACCAGCTCTTCTACGCCCTGATCGCGGCGCCCGCCCTCGTACTCGCGGCAACCCGGCGCGAATTGCTGCCGGCGCTCGCACGCTCGCCGGTATTCGTTGCGTTCGTCGCATTCGCGTCCTACTTCGCGCTGAGCGTCGCGTGGACCGACGCCGAACGCAGCGCCGGCTCGCTTCTGAAGCGCCCCCTCTACGTGCTGATGCTGTTCGTCGCCTGCATCGAGCTCGGCCGCCTGCTGCCGGACCGGCTCGCGCTCGTCGTGCGCGCCGCGGCGTGCGGCGCGGCCGCCAGCGCGACAATACTGCTGGTCGAGCACTTGCGAATGCAGCCTTTCGCGAGCGCGCGGCTCGTCGGTCATGGCGCGCTGATCAATCCGCTGCTGACATCGCACGTGTTCGGCTTCTTCGCGGCGCTGTGGATCGGCCATTGGATCTCAGCGCCACTGCGCTGGACGCCCCTACACCTCTTCGCGGTCGCGCTCCTCGGCGGGCTGATTGTCGCGACCGGATCCCGAACGCCACTCGTCGCGCTCGCAGCGACGGTGTTGTGGCTCGCGGCGCTGGTCCGTGGCCCGCGCGGGCTCATCGCTTGCGCAGCTCTCGTCGCCATCGCCGGCTCGGTCGCACTCGCGTGGCCGGACGTTATCGCCCAGCGGGGCCTGTCCTACCGGCCGCAGATCTGGGCCGACGCCTTGCGCCAGATCTCCGAGCACCCGGTCGTCGGCCACGGCTTCGAGCACCCGCTACGAATTCATGTCGGGGACCTCGGCTACGCGCTGTGGGATCCGCACAACATGACGCTCGGGGTGCTGTATCAGGGCGGCGCCATCGGCCTCGTGCTGTGGGTCGCGCTGTATGGCGCCGCGTTCGTTGCGGCATGGCGTGGGCGAGCGAGCCGCGCCGTCCTCGTCTGTTCGGCGCCGCTCGTCTATGGTCTCGTCGCCGGCATGACCGAAGGCGGTTCCTTCTTGTCGCGCCCGAACGAGCACTGGTTCCTGATCTGGATTCCTCTCGCGCTCGTCGCCGCGTTCACGGTGCGCAGCGAATCGCCGCCCTCTCAGCGCGACGGGCGCGAGAACAGGTAGCGCAGCATCCCGCGCACCGTCTTGCCGTTCCAGCTTCGCAGCGGCAGCTGCGCGAGCAGTTCACGCGCGAGTGCGCGGTCACGATTCGCCGATTTCACGAACATCGAATTCAGGAAGCGCAGCCGGACCTCGTCGTAGCGCGGATCGTCAGCGTAGTCTCGGTAGATCCGCAGGATTGCGTCCGTCATAAAGCGCAGGTTGCGGTAACTGTTCGTGTCGTGCTTCCGGTAGCGCGCGAGCACGTCGCCGAGGACGTCGATGAAATAGCCGGCGTGCGTAATCTTGAGCTCGATGTAGAGGTCTTCGAGGCGAATCGCCGGATCGAAGCCGCCAACCCGCTCGAACGCCTCGCGTCGGATCAACAGCGTCGGCGCGGCGGGGCCCGGTTTGCGCTCGTTGAACATGTCGTCGAAATCGAGCCTGCGGAACGGAAGCTCGCGCGACTGGCGCGCGTCACAGAAAGGCGTGCCGTCGGCGTGGATCAGCTCGATGTTTCCGGCGCAGATGCCGACTTCGGGCTTGTCCGCGAGGTAAGCGGTTTGGATCGCGAGACGCTCGGGGAGCATGATGTCGTCGCTGCCCAACGGCGCGATCAGCTCGCCGCGCGCGCGCGCGACCGCGTCGTTCAGCGTCCGCGTGAGCCCCTTGTTCTCCTGCACGCGAAAATCGAAGCCGTACTCCGCCTGAAGCCGCGCGATGCGCTCTGCGCTGTCGTCGGTCGAGCCGTCGTCGACGACGAGCAGTTCGACGCGCGGGTAGGTCTGCGCAAGCACGCTGCGGATCGCATCCTCGACGTACGGCGCATGGTTGTACGACGAGATGATCACGCTGACGAGCGGTGCCGCACTCATTCGGTGCCCTCCGCGACGCGCGCGAGCGCACCCTCGATGGCGTCGCGGTATGCGCGCCGGTAGCGGCCAATGGCGTGATGTGCGCGCAGATATGCATGTGCGGACGCGCCTTTGTCGACGAGCCCCTCGCGCGGCAGCACGAGATGCTCGGCGAGCGCGTCGGCGAGCGCGACGTCGTCGGCCGGCGGCACGAGCGCACCGCCCGCCCCGGCGACGAGGTCACGCATCGACGGGATATCGGACGCGATCACCGGCAGTCCCGCTGCCATCGCCTCGAGCAGTGCGAGGGGGAACCCCTCCTCGAGCGACGGCATCGCCCACAGGTCGAACGCGCGCAGGAAGCGCAGCGCGTCCGGGACGGTGCCGGGCAGCACAACGCGGTCCTCGATGCCGAGCCTGCGGACTTCGTCGCGTAACTCGCCGGACTGGCGCCCAGCGCCGATCAGCACGAGCACGACATCCGGGAAACGACCCGCCACGCGCGCAAACGCACGGACGAGGTGAAGGTAGCCTTTGACCGGAACCTGCCGGCCGATCGTGCCGACGACACGGGCGTCGGGGGCGATGCCGAGCGTGCGCCGCGCGTCATCGCGCGCGAGCAGCAGATCGGTCGCCTCGTCGATGTCGATCGCGTTCGTGATCGCATGCGCGTTGTGCGGGCCGAGGCCGCAGCGCGCGTCGAGCAGCGCCTGCCGGACCGCCGGCGAGACGCCGACGAAGCGCCAGCGCTCGTCCACCAGCGCGCGCACGTGCAACCGTCGCGAAAGACGGTCGTAGTCGCTGACACCGTGGACGATCGCGATGCATGCTGGAATGCGCAGCCGCTTGTTGAGCAGCAGCATCAGACTAATCGTCTTCCAGCGATTGCAGATTACGACGTCGAAGCGTTCGGTCCGGCAGAAGCGAAAGAGCTCGCGCGCAACGCCGACGCGCGCGCCCTTGAGCTCTGCGTCCGAGAAGCCGAAATGCACTGCGCGCTCGGCCCGGCTAACCGGCCCGCCCGGCTCCGGACGCCCGGCGAGATACGCCGAAACGACTTCGAAGCGCTCCGCGGGCAGACTCAGCACGATCTGCTCGGCGAGGTCGGCGAAGCCGTAGCGCTTGACGTTGTAGTCAGGCTGAAGTTGCAAGACCTTGACGCGGCGAGTCATACGGACGTGATATTCCTTTCTCGTTCGAGGAGTGTTTCGAGCTCTGCGATGATCTGGCCGCAGGTGATGAACGGTCGCCAGATCGAGTCCCGGATTCCGGGCAGGCAGATCTTCGGACACACGACCCTGCTGGGGCCCCACGCCGGGCGCCAGTGGAATTTCTCGTTCGGCTTGCGGTAGATCGTGATCACCGGTACGCCGAGGAACGAGGCGAGGTGTCCGTTGCCGGAATCGTTCGCGATGAGCGCGCCGGATTCGAAGACGTGGGCTGCGAGCGCATCGATCGTGTCGAACCGCGGCGTTTCGAACACGTTGCCCTTCATCGCACGCCAGCGAGCATGATTGGGTGGAGCGACGATGATCTGTGGCTCGTAGCCGCGTCGGCGCAGCGCGTGGCACAGGCGGATGAACCTCGACGGGCTCCATTCCTTCTTTTCCGGCCCCGCGGAATCCGGGCTGACGATGATCCGTCGCGCGTGACGGCCGCGCCGCAAGCCCTCCGGTGGAGAGAGCGGCACGTTTCGGCGCACCTCACGCAAGCCCATCCTTTTCTGCATGTATTCCAATGTGATATCGACGACGCTCTCGGTGGAAAAACTGCGAAAGCGGATCGATCCGCCACTTGCCGCGAGCGCATCGAACGCCGCATAACGCTCCTCGGGAAGCGCGGCCCGAAGCCGCTCACGATGATCGGCGTACCAATCGGGCGGCACCTTCTGACACAGCAGCACCCACTTGTCGCGCGCCGCGGCAAGCGCATCGCCGGTCAGCGTTTCGCGCAGGAAGCGCGGCGGACTCATCAGCACCAGACGGAAGTGGTCGAACGCGTGGGCGAAATCCGCCTCGGGGGGATACGGTTGCACCTTCAGGTGCGGCACCCACTCGCGCAGCTGGTGCGCGACGCGCCCGAACAGTGTGACGTCGAAGCCATTGAGCTGCAGGTTGTCCGCCATCATCACGTAGATGAGGCTATCGCCGAGCGAGTCGAAGGAGACGAGCGCAATCGGATCTTCGGCCACCTTAGGCCCCTCCCGGGCTTGCGCCGACCTGCTCGGACTGCGCTGCGACGCCCGCGGGCCTCAAGCCGAGCTGCACCAGCAACTGGGCGGCGCGCCGCTCCCAGGTGAACTCGCGCAGAAAGCGCTCGTGGCCGCGGCGCGCCACGGCTGCGCGAGCCTCAGGATTCTCGAGATAGAACCTCATCTTGTCGACGAGCTCGGACGAACTCCGGAACATCTCGAGTTCGACGCCGGGCGTGAACAACTCGGCGACCTCGTCGCAATAATCGGTCAGCAGGAATGCACCGGCGGCGAGCGCCTCGAAGATGCGCAGGCTGATCCCGGTCTCTGCGGCGTAGAACGGGGTGCGCGTGATGTTGAGCACGATCTTCGCATCAGCGAAGTGCTGGTGCAGCTGCTCGCCCCAGACGGCGCGATCGGTAATGCGGCGCTTGAGCCCGGGCGAGATCAGCGGATAGTTGCGCTGCCAGCGGTTACCGAACACCGAGACGTGATCGCGGATGTGCTCGAGCAAAAAGATCCGGCGCAGGTCGGAACTGCCGACGAACAGCACGTCGTGCGCCTGCCCGCTCGGTACCGGCATGTCGATCGGACTCGCGCCGAATGGAAAGTACGTCGCATCGAGGCCTCGTGTGTCGCGGAAGAAGCCTGTTGTCACCCGCGAGAACGAGAGAATGCGGTCGTAGATGGGAAGTTCGTTCTCGATGAAGAATACGAACTCGCGCCGCTTGCTGTACAGGTTGCAGCTATCCGTGTCGAACAGCACGAGCGAAAAGCCGAGCTCGCGCTTCAACGCGAGCAGGAACGCCGGGTCGATGAATTTGTAGACGAAGCCGATGACCAGCACGACCGCCGGGGCCTCGCGGCGGATGGCTCGCTCTACCGCCTTACGGGCGAGTCGCGGCAGGTGGAAGAACGAGTCACTGGCGCCGCGATTGACCGCCTTCGTCCACGCCGAGCGCAGCCCGTAGAGCGGGATCTTCGGAAACTCCGCGCCGTCGCGGTACGAAGCAGCTACCCCGAGCGCCTCGCACGCGCGGTGAATCTCCCGACCGAGCGGCACGCCGCCGATCCCATCGAGGATCAGCAGTTTTTCGTTCTTCAACGGCAAGGTCATCCTCGTTTCAAGACCGTTTCGGAAGCCGGACTCGGCCCCGCGCCGACCGCCCCCGCCATCGGCAGCGAAAAGAACCGACGCCGCGCGGCCGCATCGGAAAACTCCGCGAACAGACGCTCGCTGGCGTGCTCGACGCGCAGGGCACGCTGGACGGGTTCCTCGCGCGCGGCCGCGACGAGCAATGCCGCGAGCGCGTCGACGTCGCCGAACGGAAACAGTGCGGTCCGGTCGCCGACGACTTCCGGAGCGCCGCCGCAATCGGTCGCGACGACCGGCACGCCGGCGGCGAGGGCCTCGACGAGTACCATGCCGAACGGCTCGCGGTCGGAGCTCAGCGCAAACAAATCGAACGCCCGGAATGCACGGCGTGCGTCGGGCACCTGCCCGAGGAAGCGGACCTGCGCGCCGATGCCCAGTTCGGCGGCGAGCGACGCGAGCGATGGCGCGAGCCGTCCGGCGCCGACGACCGCGAGCAGCGCCCCGGCGGGCAGCGCCGGGAGCGCCGCGGCGAACGCGCGCAGCAGCGTCGCCTGGTCCTTGTCGGGGTGCAGCCGGCCGACGTTGCCGACGACGAACGCGTCCTGCGGCAGGCCTAGCAACTCGCGCGCCTCCGCGCGCGGCAGCACGGCGTTCCGCACCGCCTCGACGTCGAGCCGATTGTGCAGCGTCTCGATTCGGTCCGCGGGCCAGGACGGCAAATCGTGCCGGATGTCATCGCGCACCGCGTCCGACACGCCGAGCAGCGCGAGGCGCTCACGAAAGAAGCGTGCGAACAGGCGGCGCGAGAGGCGGGCGTAATCACCGAACGCGTGATGGACGCCGATCACCGGCAGGTCGGTCCCGAGGCACGCGACGTACACCGGCTTGAACCGGTGCGCGATCGCGAGCGCGAAATCCCGGCCGGCAGTAATCCGGCGGATCGCGCGGATCGCGCCGAGCTTGAGTCCGCGCACGTCCTTGCCAGAATAGTCGAGGAATACCACCTCGTCCGAGGCCGCCTGTGCGGCGACCGCGTCGTTCGGCGGATCCGTCAGGAAGACGGTCGTGACCTTGTACGGCGTGTCCCGAAACAGCACCGCGTACTGTCGTGCGACGTCGGCAAACGGGCCGTAATGACAGTGGCAGATTTGCAGAATGCGACGCTCACCCAACGGCTTCCTCCGCCCCGGCCTTCACGACCAGCACGTCCTCCATCACCAGATACTGCAGATCCGAGCCGTAGAACATGTTCAGCGCGTCGGTCGGCGAGCAGATCATCGGTTCGCCGCGGCGGTTCAGCGAGGTGTTCAGCACGACGCCGTTGCCGGTGAGTTTCTCGAGTTCCTTCATCAGGTCGTAGTAGCGCGGGTTGTAGTCGCGCTTGAGCACCTGGGCGCGCGACGTGCCGTCCTCGTGCACGACTTCGGGCACCCGCGATTTCCATTCGTCGGCCACTTCGAACGTGAAGGTCATGAACGGCGCCGGATGTTCGGTCTGCAACATCTGCGGGCCGACGGTGTCGAGCATGCTCGGGCAGAACGGCCGCCAGCGCTCGCGGAACTTGATCTGCTCGTTGATGCGGTCAGCGACGCCCGCGGCGCTCGGGCAGCCGAGGATCGAGCGGCCGCCGAGCGCGCGCGGACCGAATTCCATGCGCCCCTGGAACCAGGCGACGGGGTGACCGTCGGCGAGGATCTTCGCGATGCGGGCGGGCACTTCGGTATCGCCGTTATCAATGCGCTCCCACGTCGGCTGCGCCGGATGCTTCGCGCACGCGGCGATGACGTCCTCGTTCGTGTAGCGCGGGCCGAGATAGACGTGCTCCATCTTTTCGACCGCGACGCCGCGCGCGTTCGACACGTAGGACGCCGCACCGAGCGCGGTGCCGGAGTCGCCCGACGCCGGCTGCACGAAGAGTTCGCGCACGTCCGGGCGCGCGATGATCTTCTGGTTCAGCTTCACGTTGAGCGCGCCGCCGCCGGCGAACGCGAGCCGCCCGGTCTCGCGCAGGATGTCGCCGAGGTAGTAGTCGATCATCTGCAGCGCGAGGTCCTCGAACAGCTTCTGCATGCTCGCGGCGTAATGGATGTAGGGCTCGTCGGCGATGTCGCCGGCGCGCTTCGGGCCGAGCCAGTCGACGAACTTCGGCGAGAAGTAGTAGCCCTTGCCGTCTTCCTTGTAGCGGCGGAAGCCGATCACGTTCGCGTACTCGGTATCGACGACGAGTTCCCCGTTCTCAAATTTCGCGAGCCGCGAGAAATCGTACTTGCCGGGGTCGCCGTACGGCGCCATGCCCATGACCTTGTATTCGCCGTCGAGCATCTCGAACCCGAGGTACTCGGTGATCGCGCCGTACAGGCCACCGAGCGAGTCGGGGTCGTAAAACTCCTTGATCTTGTGGATGCGGCCGTTCTCGCCGTAGCCGAAGAAGGTCGTCGCGTACTCGCCCTTGCCGTCGATGCCGAGGATCGCGGTCTTTTCCTTGAAGCCGGAGCAGTGGTACGCGCTCGAGGCGTGCGCGAGGTGATGCTCGACCGGCACGATCTGCGTCTTCTTCAGATCGAAGCCCAATTGCTGCAGGCACCATTCGATGCGGCGCTTGTAGCGGTGGAAGCGCCGGTTGCCGGTCAGGATCGCGTCGAGGCCGCGGTCGGGGGCGTACCAGTAGCGCTTCGCGTAGTGCCAGCGCGCGGGCTCCATGATGCTGATCGGTGCGAACGGGATCGCGACGGCGGTGACGTCGCCCGGCTTGATGCCGGCGAATTCGAGGCAGAACTTCGCCGCCTCGTACGGCATGCGGTTCTTCGCGTGCTTGTCGCGGACAAAGCGCTCTTCTTCGGCCGCCGCGACGAGTTCGCCGTCGATGTACAGCGCGGCGGAAGGGTCATGCGTGAGCGCGCCGGAGAGTCCGAGTATGGTCAGAGCCAAGGGGAAGGCCTCGAGATTTCAGCCGCCGCTCCGGAACGGGAGCGGGCGATGTGAAGACGTAAGAAAGCGCGCAAGTATACCTTGCTCGCGCGCAACGCCGAACGCGTGCTTCCCGTTGCGATTTCGGCCAACAGCAAGCCCCGTCATATTCGACGACGCGCGGAGGAAGCGGCTGTGCAATCCGCTGACGAACCGGCTTGCTCGCTTTATGCGGTGGGTTTTCCGGTCTTGGCGCTGCAGTGATCTTCCGCTCAGTGCGCCTCGTCCCAGTTCTCGCCGCTGCCGACTTCGACGAGCAGCGGGACCGACAGCGCGGCGACTCCGCCCATCAGCGACGGCAGCGTCGCCTTCACCGTGTCGAGTTCCGCGCGCGGCACTTCGAGGACGAGTTCGTCGTGCACCTGCAGCACGAGGCGCGACTGCAGCTTCGTATCGGCGAGCCATTTGCGCGTCGCGATCATCGCCTTCTTGATCAGGTCGGCGGCGGTGCCCTGCATCGGCGCGTTGATCGCCGCGCGCTCGGCGGCCTGGCGGCGCCCGGCCTGGCTCGCGCGGATTTCGGGCAGATAGAGGCGGCGGCCGAACACCGTCTCGACATAGCCGCGCGCCTTCGCGTCGGCGCGCGTGCGCTCCATGTACGCCGCGACACCGGGATAGCGCGCGAAATAGCGGTCGATGTAGGCGGCGGCCGCGGCGCGCTCGAGGCCGAGGTTCTTCGCCAGCCCATGCGCGCTCATGCCATAGATCAGACCGAAGTTGATCACCTTCGCGTAGCGCCGCTGCTCGCTCGTGACCTCCGTCGGTGCAAGGCCGAAAATCTCGGCCGCGGTCGCGCGGTGCACGTCCTCGCCTTCGGCGAACGCCTGGGTGAGTCGCGCGTCGCCCGACAGGTGCGCCATGATGCGCAGCTCGATCTGCGAGTAGTCGGCCGACACGATCACATGGTCGCGCGGCGCAATGAACGCCGCGCGGATCCGGCGCCCTTCGGCTGTGCGGATCGGGATGTTCTGCAGATTCGGCTCCGAGCTCGCGAGCCGCCCCGTCACCGCGACCGCCTGCGAAAAACAGGTATGCACGCGTCCGGTCTTGGGATTGACCATGCGCGGCAGCTTGTCGGTGTAGGTGCTCTTCAGCTTCGCAAGGCCGCGGTGTTCGAGCAGCAGCTTCGGCAGCGGGAAGTCCTCGGCGAGCTGCTGCAGCACCTCCTCGTCGGTCGAGGGCTGGCCGGTCGAGGTCTTCTTCACGACCGGCAGCCCGAGCTTGCCGAACAGGATCTCGCCGAGCTGCTTCGGGGAGCCGAGGTTGAACGGCTGGCCGGCGAGCTCGTGCGCGTCGCGCTCGAGCGTCATCAGCCGGCGCGCGAGCTCCTCGCTCTGCTGCGCGAGCAGGAAGGCGTCGATCAAGACGCCCGTGCGCTCCATGTCGAACAGCACCTGCATCGCCGGCAGCTCGATCTCGCGGTACAGCGCCGCGAGCGCGGGCGCGGCGTCGAGCTGCGGCCACAGATTGCGGTGCAGGCGCAGCGTGATGTCGGCGTCCTCGGCAGCGTATTCGGTCGCGCGATCGACCGCAACCTGGTCGAAGCAGATCTGCCCGACGCCCTTGCCGCATACCGCGACGTACGGAATCGTGTCGATGCCGAGGTGACGCTTCGCGAGCGAATCCATGTCGTGCGGCTTGTCGCTTTCGAGCACGTAGGATTCGAGCAGCGTGTCGTGCTCGATGCCGCGGAGCGTCACGCCGTGGTTCGCGAGCACGTGGGCGTCGTATTTCAGGTTCTGGCCGAGCTTGCGACGGCGGTCGGATTCGAGCCAGGGTTTCAGCTTCGCGAGCACCTCGTCGATCGGCAACTGTGCCGGAGCGTCCGGGTACGTATGCGTCAGCGGCAGGTAGGCGGCTTCGCCCTCGACGGTCGCGAACGACAGGCCGACGAGCTTCGCCGCCATCTGGTCGAGACTCGTCGTCTCGGTGTCGAACGCGACGAGTTCGGCGGCTTCGAGCTTCGCATGCCAGCGCTCGAACGCCGGCCAATCGAGGATGCTCTCGTACGCGGTTCGATGCGCGCCCGGCTCGCCGGCCGGGACTTCGACGATCGCCGCGCCGCCATTGCCCGCCGCTGCCGTCGTGTTGCTGCCCGCCGCATCGATCGCCTGCAGCCAGCCCTTGAACTCGAAGCGCTCGTACAGCGCGCGCAGCGCCACCCTGTCGTCGTCGCGCGCGGGCAGGTCTTCGAGCGCCACCGGCAAGACGACGTCGGTCGAAACCGTGACGAGCCGGCGGCCGAGCGGCAGGAATTCGAGGTGCTTGCGCAGATTTTCACCGACCTTGCCGCCGACCTTCGCGGCGTTGGCGACGAGGTTGTCGAGCGTGCCGTATTCGGTGAGCCATTTCACCGCGGTCTTCGGACCGCACTTCTCGACGCCCGGCACGTTATCGACGGTGTCGCCGACGAGCGCCAGGTAATCGACGATGCGCTCGGGCGGCACGCCGAACTTCGCCGTCACGCCGGCTTCGTCGAGGACTTCGTCGCTCATCGTGTTGACCCAGCGCACGCCCGGGCCGACGAGCTGCGTCAGGTCCTTGTCCCCCGTCGAGATCACGACTTCCCAGCCGCGCTCGAGCGCCTGGCGCGTCAGCGTGCCGATGACATCGTCCGCCTCGACGCCGTCCACGCACAGCAGCGGCCAGCCTTCGGCCTTCACCGCTTCGTGCAGCGGCTCGATTTGCGCCCGCAGGTCGTCGGGCATCGACGGGCGGTTCGCCTTGTAGTCCGGGTACCAGTCTTCGCGGAACGTCTTGCCTTTCGCATCGAACACACAGGCGCGGAATTCCGCCTTGTAGTCGCTTTCCAGCCGACGTAGCATCGACAGCACACCCCGAATCGCCCCGGTCGGCTCGCCCTTCGACGTGCGCAGGTCCGGCAGGGCATGGAACGCGCGATAAAGATAGCTGGAACCGTCGACGAGCAGCAGGGCGGGCATCAGGGAAATCCTAGGGAGAACGGGGCGAGGCGAAGATCCACGAATCGGGGTCGGCCCCCGTTTTCCATCGAGAACAATATGACGGCGAAAGAAAAAATCCCCCGCAGTGTCCCGAGCAGCACCGCGCCGCGATTCAACGCGCGCGAGTCGTGGCGAATCTTCGGAATTATGGCAGAGTTCGTCGAGGCGACCGAACGGCTCAACGCGATCCGGCCGGCGGTGTCGATCTTCGGCAGCGCCCGCACTCCGCCCGACCACATGTACTACATGCTCGCCGAACGCATCAGCCGCCTGCTCTCCGACGCCGGTTTCGCGGTGATCTCGGGCGGCGGCCCGGGCATCATGGAAGCGGCGAACAAGGGTGCGTACTTCGGCAAGAGCCCGTCGATCGGCCTCAACATCCAGTTGCCGCTCGAGCAGGCGGCGAACCCATACCAGGACATCTCGCAGACCTTCCAGCACTTCTTCGCGCGCAAGTTCATGTTCGTGAAGTTCGCGTCGGCCTACGTCGTGCTGCCCGGCGGCTTCGGCACGCTCGACGAGCTGATGGAGGCGATGACACTGATCCAGACCGGCAAGAGCCGCAATATCCCGATCATTCTCGTCCACGAGCCGTTCTGGAAAGGTCTGTTCGACTGGTTCCGCGACCGTCTCGTCGCCGAGCGCATGGTCGGTCCCGCGGACCTCGATCTGATCCAGATCATCGACAAGCCCGAAGACGTCGTCGAGGCGATCTTCAAGCATTACGAAGCGCGCGGCTTCATGCCGCTGCCGGAGGAACACGAGCTGATGCTGAACCTTTGACGGCGCCCGGGACCCGTTCTCGGGCGCAGCGGTCCAAACCACGGACGATGGAGGCGGTCGGGCGGCCCTTGCCGCTGCGTACCGCGATGCCGTCGGCTTCGGAGCGGCGCCGGGTGCCGCTCCGCGCAAGGCGATTCGACCCGCCTCTGCTAGAATCGCCGGGATCCAAGGAGAGCAACATGCGCCGTGCCCTGACCGTTCTGCTGATGGCCGCTGCCGCCCCGCTCGCGGCGCAGCAACCCCCGAATCTCGAACCGCTGCCCGAGCCGCCGCCGATCCCGCCGGGCGCGACCGACGAGTCGCTCGAACCCGACGTCACGATTCTCAAGCGCGGCGAGGACACGGTGCAGGAATATCGCATTCGCGGCCACCTCTACATGGTCAAGGTGACGCCGCCGCACGGCGTCCCCTACTACCTCGTCGACCGCGACGGCACGGGCGTGATGGCACGCCAGGACGTGATGCCCACGCTGGCTGTGCCGATGTGGGTCATCAAGTCCTGGTGATCGACGCTCACTGACTTCCCGACGATCCCATGTCCGTCTTCACCCCGGTATCCACCGAGGCCCTGTCGGGCTGGCTCGGCCGCTACGCGGTCGGCCGGCTCGTCGAGCTGCAAGGCATTTCGGCCGGTGTCCAGAACAGCAACTTCTTCGTCACGACGACGCTGGGTCGCTACGTGCTGACGCTGTTCGAGGCGATCCCGCGCGCCGAACTGCCGTTCTATCTGCACCTGATGGCCCACCTCGCGCGCCACGGCCTCCCGGTGCCCGCGCCGATCGCGGACCGCGACAACGAGTATCTCGGCACGCTGAGCGAGCGCCCCGCGGCGCTGGTCCGCCGCCTTTCCGGCCACTCCGAGATGAACCCGGACGCGCGCCAGTGCGAGCAGGTCGGCGCGATGCTCGCCGGCCTGCATCTCGCGGGTCTGTCGTACGGCCGTCGCCAGGACAATCCGCGCGGCGCGGCGTGGCGCGATGCGGCCGCGCAGCGCGTGCGCCCATACCTGGCAGCCGACGAACAGGCGCTGCTCGACGCCGAGCTCGCGTTCCAGGCGGGCATCGACTACGCGCGTCTGCCGCAGGGCGTCATCCATGCCGATCTCTTCCGCGACAACGTGTTGTGGGACGACGACGGCATCGGCGGCGTCATCGACTTCTACTTTGCGGGCCACGACGCACTGCTGTTCGACGTCGCGGTCACCATCAATGACTGGTGCGCGACCGATTCCGGCGAACTCGATCCGGTCCGCACGATCGCCCTGCTCGACGCCTACAATGCCGAGCGGCCGTTCGACGACATGGAGCGCGAGTGCTGGCCGGCGATGCTGCGCGCCGCGGCGCTGCGCTTCTGGCTGTCGCGCGCCGAGGATTTCCACCTGCCGAAAACGGGCGAGCTGGTGCTCGTCAAGCCGCCCGCGGAATACCGCGACATCCTGTGCCAACGGATCGCTGCGCCACATGCGCTGCCTCGCTGATCGATGACCGTCCCACCATCCCAAGCTTCCGCCGAGCGCCGCCGGCGCCACCCGCTTCCGCACCCGGGCCGCGTCAACCCCGGCGATACCCTGCAATGGCTCGCGGCCGGCTGGCGGACCTTCGTCGCGAAACCCGGCATCTGGATCGTCCAGACGCTGATCCTGATCGTGATCCTCACCGCGCTCGGCTTCGTGCCCTTTCTCGGCTGGGCGGTCGCGCCGCTCGCATTCCCGGTGCTCGTCGCAGGGATGCTGGCCGGCGCCCAGGCGCTCGAACGCGGTGAGCGGCTGCGCGTCGACCATCTCTTCGACGGGCTGCGCCGCCACGCCGGCAACCTGCTGATGATCGGCGCATTCCACCTGTTCGGCGCGCTGCTCGCGGCGCTGATTGCCGCCGCCGTGGGCGGCAGCGCAGCGCTGACCGGGATGCTCGTCGGCGCCTTCGCCGGGATGGGCATGGCGGCCGGCGGCATGATGCTCGCAGTCGTCGTGTTCACCGTGCTGTGGGTGCTGCTGCTGATGGCACTGTGGTTCGCGCCGGCGCTCGTGATGCTGCAGGACGTCTCGCCGCTCGACGCGATGAAGATCTCGGCGCAGGCGTGCCTGTCGAACCTGCTGACCTTCGTCGTGTTCGGCCTCGTGCTGTACGTCCTGACCTGGGTCGCGATGCTCCCGGCCGGCCTCGGCATGCTGATCCTCGTGCCGGTACTCGCCGGCGCGCTGTACGCCGCGTGGCAGGACACCTTCATCAAGCGGACGCTGCTGCCGCCGCCTTCCGAATCCGACCGCGAATCCTGAACCGCATGCAAGTACGACAACTCCCGCTCTCCCGCGGCTGGGCGTGGATCACGGAAGGCCTCGCGATCTGGCGCCGCAACCCCGCGCTCCTCACGTTCGCGTCGCTCGGCTACCTGTTGATGCTGCTCTTGATCAGCATCGTGCCGCTGGTCGGGCAGCCGCTGGCGTCGCTGCTGATGCCGGTGTTCTCGCTCGGCGTGCTCAACACCTGCCGCGCGATCGACGAAGGCCGCAAGGCCGGGCCCGACATCCTGTTCTCGGGCTTCCAGCAGAACCTGCCCGCGCTCGTGACGATCGGCGCGCTCTATCTCGGCGGGAGTCTGCTCGTGCTGTTCCTGACCTCACTCGCGGACGGGGGCACGCTGCTGCAGATCATGACCGGCGCCGAACAGGTCGACCCTGAAGCCGCGGCCGGCACGCCCGGCTTCACGCTCTCGCTGCTGATCGCGGTCGCGCTGTCGACGCCGGTGATGATGGCGTACTGGTTCGCGCCTTTGCTCGCCGGCTGGTGGAAGATCCCCGCGCCGAAAGCGATGTTCTTCAGCTTCGTCGCGTGCCTGCGCAACTGGCGGCCGTTTCTCGCGTACGCGATCGCGCTGACCGTCTTCGTCGCGATCCTGCCCGGCATCGTCATCGGCGTGCTCGGCCTGATATCGCCGATGCTCGCGACGCTGGTTTCGGTGCCGCTCCCGGTGCTGCTGATTCCGATCGTGTTCGCGAGCTTTTATGCGAACGCCCGCGACGTGTTCGACCTTGCTTCCAACGTCCGTGCCACGGAGTGAACCCGGCCCGCTGGGCGTCTTCGGCGGGACTTTCGATCCGATCCATCTCGGCCATCTGCGCCTGGCCGAAGAGGCGCGCGAGCGGCTCGGTCTCGAAAGCGTGGCTTTCATCCCCGCCGGACAGCCGCCGCACCGCGACGCGCCTCGCTCGACGGCGGCCGACCGGCTCGCAATGGTGCGGCTCGCAACCGCATCGAACCCATCGTTCTCGGTCGACGACAGCGAAGTGTTCGCCGCCGCCATGAGCTACACCGTGCCGACGCTCGAACGGCTGCGCGCCTCAGTCGGCCCGAAGCGGCCGCTCGTGGTGATCCTCGGCGCCGACGCCTTTCAAGGCTTGCCGACCTGGCACCGGTGGCGCGAGATCGTGCAACTGGCGCACATCGCGGTCGGCAACCGGCCGGGGCACCCGCTCGAACACGAACTGCGGCAAACGGCATCGGCGGAACTCGATGCGCTCTGCAAGAATCACAGGGACAACGATCCGACATCCGTGCACCAATCCCCTGCCGGCCGGATCGTGCCCTTCGACATGACGCCGCTCGCGATCTCCGCATCGCAGGTGCGCGCCCTGACCCTCGCGGGACGAAGCGCCCGCTACCTGCTGCCCGAAGCAGTCCTCCACTACGTCGGGCAACATCATCTCTACCAGCCTATCTGATGGACATACGCAAACTACAGAAAATCGTCGTCGACGCGCTCGAGGACATCAAGGCCAAGAATATCGAGGTCATCAACACTGCGAAGCTCACATCGCTGTTCGACCGCATCGTCGTCGCGAGCGGCGACTCGAATCGTCAGACGCGCGCGCTCGCGCGCAACGTGCAGGACAAGGTCAAGGAAGCGGGCGGACACATCGTCAGCGTCGAGGGCGAAGAGACCGGCGAATGGGTGCTGGTGGATCTCGGCGACATCGTCGTCCATATCATGCAGCCGGCGATCCGCGACTACTACAACCTCGAAGAACTTTGGACGACGACGCCGAAGCGAGTGCGGCTGACGGCCGACGCCGCGCATTCGGCTGAATGACCCGCCGCAGCGGCCGGCCGCGCCCGGTCAGCGGGGCGCGGGGATGAAGCTGCTGATCGTCGCTGTCGGCACGCGGATGCCGGCGTGGGTCGAAGCCGGCTTCGACGAGTTCGCCCGGCGCATGCCGCGCGAACTGCCGCTGCATCTCGTGGAAGTGAAGGCCGAACCCCGCACGACCGGCAAGACGGTCGAGGCGATGATGTCGGCTGAAGCCACGCGCATCGAAGCAGCGCTGCCGACGCGCTGCCGGCGCGTAATCCTCGACGAGCGCGGGACGGACATCACGACGAAAGCCCTCGCACAGCGGCTCGAAGCATGGCAAGGAGAAGGCGAGGATGTCGCGCTGATCGTCGGCGGACCGGATGGTCTCGCACCCGCGCTGAAGGCGAGCGCGGACGAGCGCCTCCGCCTGTCGAGCCTGACGCTGCCCCACGCCCTCGTCCGGCCGCTGCTCGCCGAGGCGCTGTACCGCGCGTGGACGGTGCTGAAGAACCACCCCTACCACCGCGAGTAGCAGGTTCGGCTTTCGCGCTATCGATCGGCAGACGGATAACGTTCGGACCGAACACGCCGCAGCGCAAAGCCCTGGGCTTTATCGCTCGGCCGCAAGAACCGCTTCGGCCCCTCACTTCACGGTCGACAAATCAAACACAAGCGGTTCCGACACGCTCTTGTGCTCGCCCGAGCTGCGATTGAACACCGCGATCTGTCCGGTCACGCGATCGCCGGGCTTCAGCGCGACGTCGTCCGCGTTGCCCGTCGCCAGGGCGCGGCTGAATTCGAGGTGCCAGTATCCGGTCTTCCAGACGCCCTTCGCGGCGACGTCGGCGGCGCTGCCGCTCGCCGTCGCGGCGGTGAACGACGGCACTCGCGCGCCCTTGTTCTCCTTCGGTCGTGGCAGCATTTCATACGGCGCCGACCCCTCGTCACGGCGTTTCGCGATGTAGACGACCGGCCCGTCCTTCAAGTGATATTCCGCCGCGGATTCCAGCACTCGCGTCGTCACGTGATGGCTCATGTCCTCCGCGACGCCCGCCGGATTTGTCCGCGCAGCCGACCACAGCCACACATCGACCTTGTAATCCCGCGTCGCGAGCATCGAACGATCGAAATCGCCCGCGAGATGGAAACGCAGCGCGAACATGTCCTCATGCTGCGTCTCGCGCTGGTATTTCTCTCCGCGCCACGTCCATTCCTTGTGCACGGTGTCGGCCGCATCATCAGGATAGCGAACGGCAACGAAAAGGCGGCCGGCAGCGACGCCCGCTTTTATCTCGACCGTCAGGCTGCCGGTGACGTTGCGGTCGCCCGCCGGTTCGAGCCCGTACTTCGCTCGCTCGTCGCGTTCGAGCGCGGGCTTCACCGGCACCTTGATCCACCCGCCCGCACCCCACTCGCCGAGCTCGCCGTCGACCTTCGGTGCGTTCGGCAGCGCTGAAACCGGCACGGTCAGCGGTGGCTGCGCGGACGCGAGAATTGGCGCGGCAAGCAGCAGGGAGACGGCAAACTTTTGCATCGATCGGCCTCGCTCCACGGAAAATCCTCAGTCGACAGTAATCGTCCCCTTCATCCCCTGCTCCTTGTGGTCCTCGATCGTGCAGACGACTTCGAACGTCCCCTTGTTCACCGGAACGAAGAACAGCTCGACGACGCCGCCGTCCTTGTACGCCTCAACTGCGGTGAAATACGGCGCCTTGATTTCGCCGCCGCTCGGCCGCGGCGTCTGCGCCTTGCGCCACGCCACGGCCTTGAAGAACTCGGCGGCCGTGTAGTAGTGGTCCTTCTCACCCACGTTCTTGATCACCAGCTTGTACGGCTGCCCGGCCTTTAGCTTGAGGTCCTGCGGGGCGAAGCTGTGCTCGTCGAGCTCGACGGTCACGGTCTCCATCTTCTCCCAGTCCGCGGCCTTGACGATGTCGCCCGCATTCGTGACGTAGTCCGCAGCGAAAGCCGCGACGGGCGCGGCGAGCAGAGCGCCGGACAGGACAACCGGAAACAGCGACTTACGCATGGAATTTCTCCTGAATCGTGGGATGAGGGCAGCGCCTTGCTCGCCGCCCAACCAAAAAGAATAGACGCGCCGCGCTCCTCGCGCCCCGCCGCGGGCATGTTGCGAGCGGCGAATTGTAACAACTAATTTCATGACACCCGCGATGATAGAACTCGGCATCAACACTGCGCGCGCTAAAATGCCCGCGTCGCGTCAGGTTGCGGTCGCCCGACACCGTTTCCCCGCTTTTTTCCGGCCCGATTCCCATGTCAACCATTCCAGCCCGCATCTACCTCGCGTCCCGCAGCCCCCGACGGCGCGAACTGTTACGCCAGATCGGCGTGAATTTCGACTCGCTGGTGTTTCGTGGCGGTGCGCGCGGAGAAGATGCCGACGTCGACGAGACGCCTTTTCCGGACGAGCCGGTCGAGCGTTACGTCGAGCGCCTGGCCCTGACGAAAGCCGAGGCGGGCTGTCGGCGGCTGCAGTGGCGCACCTTGCCGCAGCACCCGGTGCTCGCGGCGGACACGACGCTCGAACTCGACGGCGCGATCATCGGCAAACCTATCGACAAGGCCGACGCGGCCGCGATTCTGCAACGCTTGTCGGGGCGCTCGCACCGCGTGCTGACCGCCGTCGCGATCAGCGACGGGGCGCGGACGCGCAGCCGCACCTGCATCAGCGAGGTCCGCTTCCGCCCGCTGACCGACACCGAAATCCGTCATTACGTCGCGTCCGGCGAGCCGATGGACAAAGCGGGGGCTTACGGCATCCAGGGCCGGGCCGCGATCTACATCGAGGAAATCCGCGGCAGCTACAGCGGCATCATGGGGCTGCCGCTGTTCGAAACCGCCCAGCTGCTCGAAGCGTTCGGCTATCCTCTCTAGCTGCCCGCCGATCCGCGGGCAAGGCGCGATGGGCAATGCGCAATCGCGAGACGACATCGTCTGCGATTGCGCATTCCCCATTACCCGTGTCCCCATGATCGAATTTCTCATCAACTTCACACCGCAGGAAACGCGGGTCGCAATCGTCGAGCAGGGCGTCGTCCAGGAACTGCATGTCGAACGGACGACGAGCCGCGGCATCGTCGGCAACATCTATCTCGGCCGCGTCGTCCGCGTGCTTCCCGGGATGCAGTCGGCGTTCATCGACATCGGCCTCGAACGGACCGCCTTCCTGCACGTCGCCGACATCTGGACCGAGCGCCACAACGGCGAAGCGGGCCGGCCGATCGAGCGCATCCTCGCCGAAGGCCAGAATCTGACGGTCCAGGTACTGAAGGATCCGATCGGCACGAAAGGCGCACGGCTGTCGACGCAGGTCAGCATCGCCGGGCGGCTGCTGGTCTACCTGCCGCAGGAAAAGCACATCGGGATCTCGCAGCGCATCGAGGACGAATCCGAGCGCGAAGCGCTGCGGGAACGGCTCACGCGGCTGGTGCCCGCGGACGAGCCGGGCGGCTTCATCGTCCGCACGATGGCCGAGTCGGCGTCCGACGACGAGCTCGCCGCGGACATCGGCTATCTGCGCAAGCTGTGGGGCGAAATCCGCAGCAGCGCGACGGGACGGACGCCCCCGAGCGCGTTATACGAGGACCTCGGCCTCGGACAACGGGTGCTCCGCGACCTCGTCGACGGCGATACCGCGCGGATTCTCGTCGACTCGCGCGAAAACCATCAGAAGCTCGTCGCCTTCGCCGCCGAATACACCCCCAAGGTCCTGCCGCTGCTCGAACACTACAGCGGCGAGCGTCCGCTCTTCGACCTCCACAGCGTCGAGGAAGAGATCCAGAAGGCGCTCGCGCGACGCGTGAATCTGAAATCGGGCGGCTACCTGATCGTCGACCAGACCGAAGCGATGACGACGATCGACGTCAATACCGGCGGCTTCGTCGGCGCGCGCAACTTCGACGACACGATCTTCAAGACGAACCTCGAAGCAGCACAGGCCATCGCGCGCCAACTGCGCCTGCGTAACCTCGGCGGCATCATCATCATCGACTTCATCGACATGGAGAACGTCGAGCACCGCGACATGGTGCTCGACGAATTCAAGAAAGCGCTCGCGCGCGACCACACGAAGATGACGGTAAACGGCTTCACCGCGCTCGGTCTCGTCGAAATGACGAGGAAGCGCACGCGCGAATCGCTCGCCCACCTGCTGTGTGAAATCTGCCCGACCTGCGAGGGGCGTGGCGAAGTGAAGACCGCACGCACCGTCTGCTACGAGATCCTGCGCGAGCTGCTGCGCGAGGCACGGCAGTTCAACGCGCGCGAATTCCGCGTTCTCGCCGCCCCCAACGTCATCGACCTCTTCCTCGACGAAGAGTCGCAATCGCTCGCGATGCTGTCGGACTTCATCGACAAGAAGATCTCGCTGCACGCCGAAGCGAGCTACTCGCAGGAACAGTTCGACATCGTGCTGCTGTGACATCCGTTCGCACCCGGCGCGGCGAGCCGAGCCCGCAGCGGTTCGCCTCCGACCCGCTGCGTTACCTCGCGGCGACGCGGCCCGCCTTTCTGAGCGTGACCCTCGCCGGCTGCCTCATCGGGCTCGCCGCGGCATATGCGGATGGCGTCGCGCACGACCCCGCACGAGCAATCGTGACCGTGCTCTTCGCGCTGCTCGCGCACGCCGGAGCCAACGTCATCAACGACTATCACGATGCGCTGAACGGGACCGACGCGGCGAACGTCGAGCGCGTGTTCCCCTTTACCGGCGGCAGCCGCTTCATCCAGAACGGCGTGCTGACGGTTCGAGCGACGGCAACGTTCGGCTACGCGCTGCTCGGGCTCGTCGTGCCGGCGGGGCTATGGCTCGCGGCCCAGTCCGGACCGGGACTGATCGGTATCGGGCTCGCGGGCCTCGGGCTCGGCTGGGCGTACTCGGCGCCGCCGCTGAACCTCGTCAGCCGCGGCCTCGGCGAGTTCGCGGTCGCCGCGTGCTGGCTGCTCGTGGTCGTCGGCGCGGACTATGCGCAGCGCGGCGCATTCGCGTGGACGCCATTCGCCGCGGGACTTTCGTTCGCGCTGCTCGTCGCGAACCTGCTGTACATCAACCAGTTCCCGGACCGCAGGGCGGATGAGGCAGCGGGCAAATCCACCCTCGTCGTGCGTCTCGGCGCCGACACCGCGAAATGGGGCTACTTCGCGATCGCGCTCGTCGCCTACGGCTGGCTCGTGCTGCAGATCGGCCGCTACAACCTGCCGCAAGCCTGCGGCGCCGCCGCACTGACGCTCGTACTGTCGTTCCACGCCGCCCGCATCCTGCGCGAACACGCGTCGGAGCCCGGCGCGCTCGCGCCGGCGATCAAGATGACGATCGCCGCGACGAATCTCCACGGCCTCCTGCTCGCGGCCGCACTGGCGTTCGGCACGCGCAGCTGAGTTGCGCCCCATCGAAACCTGGACACCCTCATGATCGGAAGACTCACCGGCATCCTGCTCGAAAAGAATCCCCCGCAGATCGTCGTCGACGCACACGGCGTCGGTTACGAGGTCGACGTCCCGATGAGCAGCTTCTACGGGCTGCCCGCGACCGGCCAGACGGTGTCGTTGTTCACGCATCTCGCGATCCGCGAGGACGGCCATTTCCTGTACGGCTTCGCAACGGCCGATGAGCGCGCGGCATTCCGGCAGTTGTTGAAAGTCTCGGGGATCGGCGCGCGCACTGCGCTCGCGGTGCTGTCCGGCCTGTCGGTGACCGACCTCGCGCAAGCCGTCGCGCTGCAGGAGGCCGGCCGCCTCGTCAAGATTCCCGGCATCGGCAAGAAAACGGCCGAACGCCTGCTGCTCGAACTGCGCGACAAGCTCGGCAAAGCGTTGCCGACCCTCGCGAACGCTGCCGCACCCGGGGTCGTCACCGGACCTGCCGACGCGCGCAGCGACATCCTCAATGCCCTGCTCGCGCTTGGCTACAACGAGAAGGAAGCGCTGTCGGCGATGAAGGCGGTGCCGGAGGACGCGAGTGTCTCCGACGGCATCCGCCAGGCGCTGCGGCTGCTGTCGAAAGCCTGACGAGACCCGCTGCGAAGCAGGGACACGGTAAACTGCCGCGATGATCGAAACCGACAAACTCCAGGCGTCCCGCCTGATCTCCGCGCAGCCCGCCGACCGGCAGGAGGACGCGGTCGAGCGCGCGCTGCGGCCGAAGCGGCTCGCCGAATACGTCGGCCAGGCGAAAACCCGCGAGCAGCTCGAAATCTTCATCCAGGCCGCGCGACATCGCGCCGAGGCGCTCGACCACGTGCTGCTGTTCGGCCCGCCCGGACTCGGCAAGACGACGCTCGCGCACATCGTCGCAGCGGAGATGGGGGTGAACCTGCGCCAGACGAGCGGCCCCGTTCTCGAACGCGCCGGCGATCTCGCGGCGCTCTTGACGAACCTCGAACCGCACGACGTGCTGTTCATCGACGAGATCCACCGCCTGTCGCCGGTCGTCGAGGAGATCCTTTACCCGGCGCTGGAAGATTTCCAGATCGACATCATGATCGGCGAAGGCCCGGCGGCGCGCTCGGTGAAGCTCGACCTGCCGCCCTTCACGCTGGTCGGCGCGACGACGCGCGCCGGAATGCTGACGAATCCGCTGCGCGACCGCTTCGGCATCGTCGCACGCCTCGAGTTCTACACGCCGGAGGAACTCGCCTTCATCGTCAGCCGCTCGGCGCGTCTGCTCGACGTCGCGATCGACGACGGCGGCGCCTTCGAAATCGCCCGTCGCGCCCGCGGCACGCCGCGGATTGCGAACCGGCTGCTGCGCCGCGTGCGCGACTATGCGCAGGTAAAGGCCGATGGCGACATCACCGCGAAAGTCGCCGACGCGGCGCTCCTGATGCTCGACGTCGATCACCTGGGGCTCGATCTGATGGACCGCAAGCTGCTCGGCGCAATGCTGGAGAAGTTCGCCGGCGGCCCGGTCGGGCTCGACAACCTCGCGGCGGCGATCGGCGAATCCTCCGACACCATCGAGGACGTGCTGGAACCCTATCTGATTCAGCAGGGCTACCTGCAGCGCACGCCGCGCGGCCGCGTCGCCACCGCGTCGATCTGGCAGCATTTCGGCCTCGCACATCCCGCGCGCCGCGGTGACGACGGCGATCTCTTCCCGGCGTCCTGATCCGCGCGATGCGCACCTTTCTCGCGCTGACGATCGTGCTGTGCGTCGTCGGCGGCCTCTACCTGCTGCAGGGGCCGGCGTTTTTCTGGCCCGACCGCTTCGATCCGTCGCAAGGGGTCGCGCTCGGCGGGGCATCGTCGCAACTGCTCGGCGCAGGCCTGCTCGTGATCGGGGCGAGCGGACTGATCGCGGCACGTCAGGCAGGGCGCTCGCCGACGCGCATCGCGCCGCGGCGCTGGCAGCTCGGCTATTTCGTGCTGATCCTCGTCGCGCTCGGCCTCGTCAGCGCCGCATTCACGCTCGGAGAGCGCGGCCCGAATCCGGACTGGCGCGCTCCTTCCGGCGCACGCACGCCGTCCGACTGAAAGCCGGTCGGCTCCGCAGAATCGGCTCAATAACCGATCTGCACTGTCTGGCCCTTCAGGTATTCGCTTTCCGGCACTGCGAGCCCGACGAGATGATCCGCGGCTGCGGACAGTCGGTGCGGGATGCGCGTCGATACCGGTGCTGCTCGCCGCGCCGGCGCCCGAATCTAAACGCTCGTACACCGCGCGGCAGCCCGTCGCCTGAACGAGGCCGGCGACGATCGCGTCGCGCCATTTCTCGGCGCCCGCGCTCGTCAGTTGCACGACGTCACCCCCTCGGGAGAGCGAGACCCAGGTGCGTACGCGATTGCGCGGCGGACGCAGTCAGTCGTTGAGAACGCGACGGACGCGATCGGCGGTTTCGAGAAATTCCGGCAGATCGCGCGAATTCATCAGGCTGCCGAAGTGGGCAAAGGCGCGCTCGGTCAGATAGAGGTGACCGTTGCCCTGCTTGTGTATCCAACCTAGCTCGACGAGGCGGCCGATCTTGCGCCGCACCGTTTCGCGCGGCAGCCCGGTCGCAGCGGAAATCGAATACGCGTTGCACGGCCGCATCGGCGGTACGTGCCCTTGTCCTTCGTGCGCTTCCGGTCCCGCCGCGGGATCGTGATTCGGCAAGCCCGGGGGGCGATGCTCGAACGCACCGATGTTGTGCAGCGCGATTTCGCCGAGCAGGATCGGCAGCAGGATGTCGCGCTCGAATTCCTCGAAAACCCGCCGCAAGTTCCGGATTTGATACCGCGCGAGCAACATGACCGCGGTTCTCAGTGTCGAATTACGCGCGACGGCGGATCCGTTCTTGTCGGCCGGGAAGGCAGGGGCCCCTGCGTCTTTGGGTTCAGGAATGGTTGGCATAACTGCCTTTTACCCACGATCCGTCATGGCAGATCTAAGGCAGACTCTCTAAAGTGTTTGTTGCGTCGAGCATAGCCGAAGCGCCGTACGGGCTCGGGATCTTCGATGCCCGAACTGGGCATTGCGTCACGGAGAGGCGCGTTTTCGTCCCGCTACGCGTTTCGGATGGTCTGCGGCAGGGGTGATCGGCCGTGAGTCAGCCTTTTTTTGCGCGCGGGTGCGCTGCGTCGTACACCTTCGCGAGATGCTGAAAATCGAGATGGGTATAGACCTGCGTGCTGCGGATGCTGGCGTGGCCGAGGAGCTCCTGCACCGCACGCAGGTCGCCGCTCGACTGCAGCAGATGGCTGGCGAAGCTGTGCCGCAGCATGTGCGGGTGGACGTGCACTCCGAAACCGTGGATTTTGGCCCAGCGCGCAAGCCGCGATCGGATCGCGCTCGGACTCATCCGCCCGCCGCTACGCGTAATGAAGAGCGCGCGGCCGTCACCAGTCCCCGGATCCCGGGCGCCGCGCTGTACAAGCCACGCCTGCAGTGCCTGCACCGCATGGGAGCCGACCGGAACCGTGCGCAACTTGCCGCGCTTGCCCCGCACCGTGACGAGGCCTTCGACGAGGTCGAGCCCTTCGCCGACGTTGAGCCCGACGAGTTCCGCCAGCCGCAGACCGGAAGAATAGAAGAGTTCGAACATCGCGCGGTCGCGGACTTCGAGCCGGTCATCCGGCTCGGCGTCGAGCAGCGCGCTCGCCTGGTCCGGCGACAGCACCTTGGGCAGGCGTTGCGGCGACTTCGGCGCCCGCACGCCTTCGGCCGGATTCACGCGGAGCAGCCCGCGCTGGCGGATCAGCCAGCGGAAGAGACCGCGCCACGCCGACAGGGCGCGCGCGATCGAACGACCTTCGAGCCCCTCGGCATGCAGGCGGGCGACGAAGCGGCGGATGTCATGGACACCGAGTTCGGCCGGCCCGCGCCCATCTGCAAGCCGGTTCAGCCGCACGAGATCGCGCCGGTAATGTTCGAGCGTCAGTGGCGCCGCGCGACGCTGGGTTGCAAGGTAGCCGAGATAGGCGCCGAGCCACTCGGGTACCGGGTCCGCAATCATGTGAGAGGCGCCAGGCGCCGCCATCGTCAGCCGAGTTGCCGGCGCAGCGCGGATGCGACGAGGTCTCCGATGCGCGAGAGGTAAAGCGTGCCCATCTCGGAGTAGAAACGCTCGCCCTCCTCGCTGCCGAGCGCGAGCAGGCCGAACACCTGGGCCTCGCGGCGCAGCGGCACGAGCGCCACCGAGCGCACATGCGGCGCGAAGTCGCCGAACCAGTCGACGATTTCGAGGTTCGCCGGCACGCCGCAGTACGGATGACGCAGGTCGCCGGCAAAGAACCGGACTTCCTCGCTCACCGGCGCGAAGTCCTCGCCTTCGCGCGTCAGCACGCTGTTCCAGACGCGCAGCGCGACATTCGGCACCGCGAAGTCGTCGCGCATGTTCTCGAACAGCGCAAAGCGCAGGCCGTCGTAGTCTTCGGCTTCGAGGAGGCCGAGCGTGAGGCGATGGACCTTCTCGCCGATCTCGTCGTTTTCCTCGCCGAACCGGATCAGCTCGGCGAGCTTTCCTTCGAGCAGGCGGATCTTGTCCCGCAGCGCGTGCAGCTGCCGCTCCGCGAGCGAGATCGCCTGGCCGCCGTGGGGGTGCGGCACGGTGAGCTGCGTGAACAGTTCGCCGTGTTCGACCAGAAAATCGGGGTGGTCCTTCAGGTAGCGCGCTACGTCAGTCGCATTCATCGCAAACAGCTCCATCGGACGGCAAGCGCCCGTCGTGTTCGGTTGCCGGCCGGCGACGGGGGCGTGCGCCCGCGCGCGACCGGAGTCGGTCAGAGCTCGATCTCGCCGTCGAAAACGGTCACCGCGGGACCGGTCATCAGGACCGGCTGTCCGCGGCCCGCCCACGCGATTTCGAGTTCGCCGCCCCGCGTCTCGACTCGCACTGGCGACGTTAGCAATCCGCGCAGGATTCCGGCGACGACCGCGGCGCACGCGCCCGTCCCGCACGCGAGCGTCTCGCCGGCGCCGCGCTCGAAGACCCGCAGCCGCACGCGATGCGCGTCGACGATCTGCATGAACCCTGCGTTGACGCGGGCCGGAAAGCGCGCGTGGCGCTCGATCAGCGGCCCCTGCGTGTCGACCGGCGCAGCGTCGACATCGGCGACGACCTGCACCGCGTGCGGATTGCCCATCGACACGGCGGTGATCGCGAGCGCCGCGCCGCCGACTTCGAGCGGCTGCACGACCGCGTCCGAGTCCGACACGAAAGGCACGCGTGCGGGTTCGAGCACCGGCACCCCCATGTCGACCGTGACCATCCCGTTGTCTTCGAGGCGCGGCGCAATGATGCCCGAGCGCGTCTCGACGTGGATCTCGCGCTTCGCGGTCAGTCCCTGCTCATGCACGAAACGCACGAAGCAGCGGGCGCCGTTGCCGCATTGCTCGACCTCGCCGCCGTCTGCGTTGAAGATCCGGTAGCGGAAATCGACGTCCGGCCGCGACGGCCGCTCGACGACCAGCAACTGGTCGCAGCCGACCCCGAAGTGGCGGTCCGCGAGGAAGCGGACCTGCTCGGGCGTGAGTTCGACCGGCTGACGGACCGCGTCGATGACGACGAAATCGTTGCCGAGTCCGTGCATCTTGGTGAAGCGCAGGCGCATGGGAAATGACCGGGAGCGGAGGCGGGTGAGCGGATTCTCGCGCAGCGCCCCCGGCGCGTCCAGCAGCGATTGCCGCAATGCGTCAATACGGTCGCGGCTCGCCGACGGGGCGCGTCTTGAAGCGGCGGTGCACCCAGTAATACTGCTCCGGCATCGTGCGCACGACGGACTCGATCCACAGGTTCATCCGCACGGTGTCCGCGTCCGCGTCGCGGGTCGGGAAATCGGGCCACGGCTCGCCGAACTCGGCGACATAGCCGCGGCCGCCCGGCAGCATGCGCGTCACGCAAGGCACGATCGCGGCGCCTGCAAGCCGGCCGAGCCGCGACAGCCCGGTGATCGTCGCCGCCGGCACGCCGAAGAACGGCACGAAGATCGCGTCCTTGCGACCGTAGTCCATGTCGGGCAGGTAATAGAACGGCCGCCCGGCCTTCATCGCCTTGACCGTCCCGCGCACCCCGTCCTGGCGCGACAGCAGCAGCTGGTCGCCGAAACGGCTGCGCCCGTGGAGCAGCCAGCGGTCGAAGACGGCGTTCTTCTGCCGCGCGTAGATGCTGACGCTGTCGAACTCCATCGCGACGCGCGAGCCGCCCATGTCGAGGCCGAGGAAATGCGGCGCGAGCATGATCACCGGCCGGCCGGCGTCGAGCAGCGCACTCAGACGCTCGGCGCCTTCGAGACGGATCAGGCGCTTGAGCCGCGCCTCGCTCGCCCACCACAGCAGCCCGCGTTCCAGCAAGCTGCGGCCGAGGGCGCGAAAGTGCGCGCGCGCGAGGCGCCGCCGCGCCGGCAGATCGAGCTCGGGAAAGCACAGCCCGAGATTCACCATGACGATGTGACGGCGGTTCGACGCGAACCAATAGAAGCACTCGCCGACGATCTGCCCGAGAACGGCGAGCACCGGCAGCGGCAGCCAGTGCAGCAGCCAGAACAGCGCGACCGCGAGATGGCTCGACAGGCGGCTCAGCATGTCGCGTCTCCGGGCGGAGGCGGAACCCCGGCTGGCCGCTTGTAGCGGTTGTACCCCCACAAGTATTGCGACGGACACGCGAGAATCAGCCGCTCGATCTCGCGATTGATCGCGGCGCAGCGCTCGTCGAGCGAACCTTCGATCGGCTCGACCGGCTCGGACAGCCGCAGCACGTAGCCCGCGCCGCGCGGCAGCCGCTCCGTCCACACCATGATCACCTTCACCCCTTTCACTTCGGAGAGCCGCGCCGCCAGCGTCATCGTCCACGCGGGACGGCCGAAAAACGGCGCCCACACGCCTTCGCCCTGCCCCGGCGCCTGGTCCGGCAGCATGCCGACCATCTCGCCGCTGCGCAGCGCCTTCACGAGCCGCCGCACGCCGGACACGTCGGCCGGCGCGACGCGGATCTCGCCGCGCGCCCGCCCGGCTTCCATCAGCGGCTGCAGCGCCTTCTTGCGCGGAGGACGATAGAGCACCGTGATCGGTCCATGCGTCGAGCAGTACTGCGCGCACATTTCGAAGCACCCCAGATGCGGCGTCAGCAGCAGCACGCTCCGGCCCTCGGCGCGCGCGCGCGTGATCAGTTCGGCGCCCTCGACGCGCACGATTCGCGACAGCACTTCGGGTTGCGGCCGCAGCCAGACGAACGGCAATTCGAGCGCCTGCCGGCCGGCTTCGACGATCGCGGCGCCGCGCAGCGCCGGGTCGTCGCGGCCGAGCGCTAAGGCGAGGTTTTCGCGCAGCCGACGGGCGTACGACGGCGAGAACCGCCACGCGAGCCGCCCCGCGACGCCACCCAGCGCATGCGCCCACGAAAGCGGCAGCCGGGAAAGAGAACGGAAAAGGAAATTTACGATCACGGTCCACGCAGACGGCGGCGGAACGGGTCCGCGCAATTGACCGTCAGGTCACAAAGCTTATAATTATCGCCCAGCCGCCGAGTTAATACGACAACTTGCAGGGCGGCGCCGCGAACGCACCTAACCGGTCGTGGCACACAAGTACTGCTAAAGCGTCGCCTGCTCGACGAAATCCCCGGAGCCGGCCACGCCGGAACGCTTTGGGGATTTTTTGTTTCAGGAGCAGCGCATGGGCCAGGAGTACCTCTTCACTTCGGAATCCGTCTCCGAAGGCCATCCCGACAAGGTCGCCGACCAGGTCTCCGACGGCGTCCTCGACGCGATCCTCACCGACGACCCGCACGCCCGCGTCGCGTGCGAGACGCTCGTGTCGACCGGCCTCGTCGTGATCTCCGGCGAGATCACGACCAGCGCCCACCCGAATTACAAGGAAATCGCGCAGGACGTCATCCGCCGCATCGGCTACGACAACTCGGAGATCGGCTTCGACTACAAGTCGTGCGCGATCCTGACCGCGATCAACCGCCAGTCCTCCGACATCGCGCAGGGCGTCAATGAAGGCGAAGGCATCGACCTCGACCAGGGCGCCGGCGACCAGGGCCTGATGTTCGGCTACGCGTGCAACGAGACGCCAGCCCTGATGCCGCTGCCGGTCTACTACGCGCACCGCATCATGCAGCGCCAGGCCGAGCTGCGGAAGGACGGTCGCCTCAACTGGCTGCGCCCGGACGCGAAGAGCCAGCTCACGGTGAAGTACGTCGACGGCAAGCCGGTCGCGATCGACGCCGTCGTCGTGTCGACGCAGCACAGTCCGGAAGTGTCGCACGCTCAGATCACGGAGCTCGTCGTCGAGGAGATCATCAAGCCGGTGCTGCCGAAAGAGCTGATCCAGGGCGAGGTGCGCTACCTGATCAACCCGACCGGCCGCTTCGTCATCGGCGGCCCCCACGGCGACTGCGGCCTCACCGGGCGCAAGATCATCGTCGACACTTACGGCGGTGCGGCGCACCACGGCGGCGGCGCATTCTCGGGCAAGGATCCGTCGAAGGTCGACCGCTCGGCCGCGTATGCCGGGCGCTGGGTCGCGAAGAACATCGTCGCGGCCGGCCTCGCCGAGCGCTGCGAAGTGCAGGTCGCGTACGCGATCGGCGTCGCGCGTCCGGTGTCGATGATGATCGATACCTTCGGCACCGGCCGCATCAGCGACCAGCGCATCGTCGAGCTCGTGCAGGCGCATTTCGACCTGCGGCCGAAGGCGATCATCCAGGAGTTGAACCTGCTGCGGCCGATCTACAGCAAGACCGCCGCCTACGGCCACTTCGGCCGCGACGAGCCGGAATTCACGTGGGAGTCGACCGCCAAGGCGGCCGCGCTGAAGGCCGACGCCGGTCTCTGAAACCCTTCCCCGATGCCGGACGGCAACGCCGCCGGCATCGGAAGTCCTCACGCACGCCGCCGCTTGCGACGTGCATTGCGCGCCGGCGTGACGTAGCACGCAGGCGATTCGCACGCCCTCTCCTATTCTCCGATTTTCGAGCACTCGCACGCGATCCGCTGTGGTCGCGGGGCGAATGCCGATGATGCGAGCGCTGCCGGCGGTCGCCGAACGCGATCGCCGTTGCCTCGACGGATCGTATCGCCGTCACGCGCCGGTCCGCGGCATTTCGGGGGGAACAGTTGAGCAGAAATTCCTGGCACGCAGGGCGACGTGCGGGCGGCGCGAACGTGCCGCCCGAAGCGGCCTGCCGCGTGCTGATGGCGCTGACCGGCGTCGTCGTCCTGCAGCTCGATCCACCGGATTTCACGATCGCGCCGCAGGCGACGCTGCCGATGCTGCTCGCGTACCTGGCGTTCGCAATCGCGACGCTCGTACGCGAACGCCGCGGCGCGCCCCGCCATCCGCACATCGCGTGGTTCGACCTCGGCTGGTGCCTCGCGCTGACCGCGGTCACCGGCGGGACGAGCAGCGTGCTGTTCTTCTTCCTGCTGCTGCCGATCGTGTCCCGATCGTTCCGCGACGGGTTCGACGCCGGCTGGACGATGACCTGGGTGACGACCGCAGGCTTTCTGATCGTCGGTCTGCCGACATCGCCCGGGGGCATTCTCTTCGAGTTCAATCGCGCGATGATCCGGCCGATCACGCTGCTGATCCTCGGCTACATCCTCGCGCGAGAGGGTGGCGCGCAAAAACGTGGGCAACGGAAGCTAGCGTTGCTCGCGCAGCTCAACACGATCGCGAACCCGCGCTTCGGCGTCGACCGCACGCTGCTGAACGCGGCCGAAAGCATTCGCGACAGCTACGGCAGCGCCGAATGCCTAATCATTCTCGCGCGCGACCCCGACGGTGAGTGCGTCGTCGCGCGCAGCGACGCGGAACGATCGACGATCGAAGCGCTGCCCGCCGTGGCCGCAGCCCCGCTGCTCGCGCTGCCTCCCGATGTGCTCCTTCTGCATTCACCAACCGCCTTCGTCTGCATCGGCAACACGCCCGACGCCCTCGGCGAACGGTGTCGCGGACTCGGCGACACGCTCGGCGCCGCTGCGTTTGCAAGCGTTCCGGTCGGTCGGGACACGGCGACGCGCGGTCGCATCTACGTTCTCGACGCGCAACTGCCGCAATTCGACGAAGCCGAACTGACCTTCCTTTCGGACGCCGCACTGCACCTGCTGCACATCGTCGACAAGGTCGATCTGCTCGACCGCCTGGCATCGCTCGCCGCCGAACGCGAACGACGGCGGATCGCGCACGACCTGCACGATCTCGCGATCCAGCCCTACCTCGGCCTCCAGCTCGGGCTCGAAGCCGCGCTGCGCCGGCCGGACAATTCCGCACAGACGACCGACGATCTGCGCGGCCTGCTGCAACTCGCCCACCAGGGCGCCGACGAGCTGCGCCGGATGCTCGCGGGGCAGCGCGCGACCGCAGCCGACGGGGAGCTCATCCCCGAATCGCTCGGCCGTCTCGCGCAACAGTATCGCGAGCATTTCGACATCGAGTTCCGCTTCGACGCCGAGCCCGGAGTTCGGGTAAGCGATCGGCTCGCCGCCGATCTGCTCGCGATGATCGGCGAGGGGCTCAGCAATATCCGTCGGCACACCACGTCACGCTGGGCGAAGCTGTGCATCTTTCGCGACGGCGAGGACATCCGGCTCACGCTCGAGAACGAACGCTCCGCGGGCGATACGACCACCTTCATTCCGAAATCGATCCGCGACCGCGCGCAGGGCCTCGGCGGCGACGCGCGGGTCGAGCACGCCGTCACCGGCGACACCATCGTCCACGTACGCATACCGCTATGAACGCCATGACCATCGCCGTCGCGATCATCGACGATCATCCGAGCATCACATGGGGGTTCGAACGCCTGATCGAAACCGAAACGCCGCGGATGCGACCGGTCGGCAGCGCGCACGACCTCGCTGCCGGACGCGAGCTGCTGCGGCGGACGCTTCCCGACGTCGCGCTCCTCGACCTCGACCTCGACGGCGAGCACGGCGCGGAGCTCATCGCGGAATTCGCCGACACGCCGATCCGATTTCTCGTGCTGACCGGGCTGCGCGACGAAGAGATGCACCGGCAGGCGATGCGCGCGGGCGCGCGCGGCGTGCTCGGCAAGCACGAGCGGCCCGAGACGATCGTACGAGCGATCGGCCGCGTCCACGCCGGCGAACTGTGGCTCGATCGCACGAGTACCGGCAATCTCGTCGACGTGCTGCGCCGCCAGGCCCAGCCAACCCCCGACCCGTTCGCGTCCTTGACCACGCGCGAGCGCCAGATCGTCGCCGTCGTCCTCGAGTACAACGGCGTCCCGAACAAGAAGATCGCCGACGTCCTCGGCATCGGCGAAAACACGCTGCGCAACGCACTCTCGACGATCTACTCGAAGACCGGAGCCGCGAACCGGCTGCAGCTCTTCGCCCTGGCGCTGCGCCATCCGCCGAAGCCCTGAGCTCCCCGTGAGCTTTTTCACGCCGGACGCACGAGACATTACAAAAGTCACGTAACCGGAGTGACGGCGCTAACTGCCGGCGAAACCGGTTGCCGCTTAGCATTATTCCAACGCGATCGGGCAGCACGCCTGCGCGAAAGGCGAAACCGCCGATGACGCGGCTTCATGAAACGAGCGGCTGGACGGCGCCCGATCGAAGGCAAGGTTCGTCCACCGGAAACGACCTTGGGGGGAAATGGAAATGGCTGAATATCTCGGCGGCAACGGCACGCAAACCTTGACCGGCAGCGACGGCAACGACCTGATCAACGGCGGCAATGACAGTGACGTCCTATACGGCGGCGCGGGCGATGACGTGCTCGGCAAGTACAGCTACGACAGCGTCAACAGGAAGGGCGAACCCATCGTCGTGACGGTCGAAGAGAACGGCGACGACAAGCTCTATGGCGAAGCCGGCAACGATACGCTCAACGGCGGCAACGGCAATGACACGCTCGACGGCGGCCCCGGCGACGACACCTTGACGGGCGGCTCGGGCGACGACAAGTTCATCTTCAACTTCAAAGTCACCAGCGCCGCAGAACTGAAGACCGTCTACTTCCGCGACGGCGACTCGCCGAGCCTGAATGCGGATTACAAGGCCTGGTACAACTACGACACGCAGCTCGATGCGTGGCGCGCCGAGCTCGACAAACTGTATGGCGGCGACCTCGCCGCAGGCGAGACCTACGACGTGGATATCACGGTCAATGGCGGCACCGTTAAGAAGCCGATCTACTCGACCGTGAACTTCACCGGCGACAACAGCTACGCGTACTACGACACGACGACGAAGGCCACGATCACAGGCGAAGGCACCGACGTCGTGCTCGACTGGGGCAAGGGCGCCGACAAGGTGGTGCTGACAGGTCTTAGCAACAGTACGACGGCCGAGAACTACTGGGGCAACTTCCTGACCTCGGACACCGCCGCCGACGGCAAGACGGTGATCAGCTTCGACGGCGGCTCGATCACGCTGGTCGGCACCGACGCGTCGATTGCCGACCTCGTCGCCGGCGGCTACGTCCAGTTCGGCTGATCAGCTGCGAACCTATTCACGGCCCGATCGATTTTCGGGCCGCGAGCCCGGGCAGAGCGATCCGCCCGGGCTCTTTTTTCGCGTACTCTCATACACTTACAGACGCGACCCGGGCGGCATAATGAGCGCAACTTCAGGCACGGCTAGCGGGGAATTGAGCGGGACGATCCGCGCCTTCCGAAGCGCCTTCCTCGCCGTCAGCAGCTTCAGCTTCGTCACGAACCTGCTGATGCTGATGCCGACGATCTACATGCTGCAAATCTACGACCGCGTGCTCGCGAGCCGCAATGAAGCCACGCTGCTGATGCTGACGCTGATCATGCTCGGCCTCTACGCGCTCGAAGCCGGGCTCGAGCTCGTGCGGGCGCGGATCCTGATCCGCGTGAGCTCCGCGCTCGACCTGCGGCTCGGCAGCCGGATATTCGACGCGTCGTTCCGCCGCCACCTCGCGTCCCGCAACGGCAACCCGTCGCAGGCCCTCGGCGACCTGACGAACATCCGCCAGTTCCTTACCGGCAAAGGCCTGTTCGCGTTCTTCGATGCGCCGTGGGCGCCGATCTACCTTCTCGTGATCTTCCTGCTCAGCCCGTGGCTCGGCATGTTCGCGGCGGTGTCGATGCTGCTGCTCGTCGCGCTCGCGTACCTCAACGAGCGCGTGACCGCTGACCGGCTGAGCGAAGCCGGCAAGCTCGCGCACGCAGCGGGCAACTATGCGAGCAACAGCCTGCGCAACGCCGAAGCAATCGAGGCGATGGGGATGCTGCGGAATCTGCGCCAGCGCTGGTTCGCCCGTCAGGCGGGCGTGCTGAACCTTCAGGCCGACGCGAGCGAACGCGCCGCGCTCGTCGCCGCCGCGAGCAAGTTCATCCGCCTGACGACGCAGTCGGGCATCCTCGGTGTCGGCGCGCTGCTGGTGATCGAGAACCAGTTGAGCGCCGGCGGCATGATCGCAGGCTCGATCCTGCTCGGCCGCGCGCTCGCGCCGGTCGACCTCGCGATCGGAACATGGCGCGGCACCGTCTCGGCGCGCGGCGCGTATGCACGCGTGAGCGAGCTGCTCGACGCGAATCCCTCACCGCTCGAACGCACCGCGCTGCCGCGGCCGAAGGGTTTCGTGCAGGCCGAGAACCTCGTGCTCGCCTCGCCCGGCAGCCGCGCCCCGATCCTCAAGGGCGTCACCTTCGGCGCATCGCCCGGCATGCTCGTCGCGGTGATCGGCCCGAGCGCGTCGGGCAAGTCGAGCCTCGCGCGCGGTCTCGTCGGTGTGTGGCCGCCGCTGGCGGGCACGGTCCGGCTCGACGGCGCAGACGTGGCGAAGTGGGACAAGGACGAGCTCGGGCCGTGGGTCGGCTATCTGCCGCAGGACGTCGAGCTGTTCGAAGGCACGGTCGCCGAGAACATCGCACGCTTTGGCGAACGCGATTCCGAGAAGGTGGTGCAGGCGGCTCGGCGCGCGGGCGTTCACGACATGATCCTGCGCCTGCCGGAAGGCTACGAGACGCCGATCGGAGACGCCGGCGTCGCGCTGTCGGGCGGCCAGCGCCAGCGCGTCGCGCTCGCGCGAGCGCTGTACGGCGAGCCCGCGCTCATCGTGCTCGACGAGCCGAACGCGAATCTGGACGAGGCCGGCGACGCCGCCCTGCTCGAAGCGCTGCAGGAGATGAAACGCGAGGGGCGCACCGCGTTCGTGATGACGCATCGCCTGAACATTCTCAACGTCGCCGACGCGGTGATGATCCTCGCGGGCGGTGCGATCAAGGCGTACGGTCCGCGCGACGCGGTATTGAAGTCCATGCCCGGGCTCCCGCGGGCGACCGACGGACGCGACAGGCAGCTTGCGAAGGAGGAAGCCGCGTGAGCGCCGATTTTCTGCCGACAGAGAACGCGCCCGTGACGCGCGCCGCGAACCCTCTCGCCACCGCCATCGAGTTGCCGACCGAGGTTGTCGCGCTACCGGAAACCGACTTTGGCCGCGTCGTCCGGCTCGGGCTGTGGCTGCTCGCAGTGGGCTTCGGCGGCTTTCTGGTCTGGGCGTTTCTCGCACCGCTCGACGAGGGTGTCCCGGCCGCGGGGATCCTCTCGGTCGAATCGAGCCGCAAGCGCATCGACCACCCGAACGGTGGCGTCGTCGAAGAGATCCTCGTGCGCGACGGCCAGCCGGTGAACGCCGGCGACGTGCTCGTCGTTCTGAACGAAACACAGTCGAAGTCAGCGCTCGACGCGACACTGAGCCAGTACCACACGTCGCTCTCGACACTCGCGCGCCTGCACGCCGAGCGCACCGGCGCGCCCACGATCGCGTTCGCGCCGGAACTCGTCGCCGCCGAACGCGAACCGGCGGTCGCCGCCGTAATGCGTGCGCAGCAGGACCTGTTCGGCTCGCGCCGTCGCGCGCTCGATGGCGAGCTGCGGATCCTCCGCGAGTCGGCGCTCGGGCTCGAAACGCAGCTCGCGAGCCTGTCGCAGCTCAGGGCGGGTCGCGAGAAGCAGATCGCGTTGTTTCGCGAGCAGCTCGACTCGTACGAAACGCTGAAAGAGCGCGGCTTCCTGTCACGCAACCACGTGCTCGAAGTCGAACGTCAGCTCGCCGAGGTGCAAAGCAAGCAGAGCGAGGACCTGGCGAACATTTCGAGCATCAACGCGCGCCTCGCCGAGTTCCGCATGCGCGGCGCGCAGCGCGAAGTCGAGTACCGCCGCGAAGTCGAAACGCAGTTGGCCGAGACGCAGCGCGACGTCGCCACACTCGGCGAGCGGCTCACCGCGCAGCGCGACACGTTCGACCGGCTCGCGATCCGCGCGCCCGTGTCGGGCACGGTCGTCGACCTCGCGATCCACACCGTCGGGGGCGTCGTGAAGCCCGGCGACCGCCTCCTCGACATCGTCCCCGACAGCGACGAGCTGATCGTCGAGGCGAAGGTCGCGCCACAGTATGCCGACCGCCTGCGCGTGGGGCTGCCGGCCGACGTGCATCTCGATGCCTACGCCGACCGAGCGCAACAACCGCTCGTGAGGGGCGAAGTCGCGGTCGTGTCGGCCGACGCGCTCGTCGATCCGCACGCCGGGCAGCCTTACTACGCGGTTCGGGTGTCGGTGCCGCGGTCCGAGCTCGGCAAGCTCGGCGACCTCCGCCTCGCACCCGGCATGCTCGCGACGGTGATGCTGCGCGTAGGCGAGCGCTCGCTCGCAGCCTATCTCGCGCGACCGCTGCTGCGTCGCTTCAAGACCGCGATGACGGAATGAGCCGCAGCGTCGCGATCGGCACCCGATGCCGGGCGAGCAGGAAGCAAGCGGGCGCACACCGCGTGTGAGATTCGCCCGTCCGTTCCGGGCCCCCTTGCCGCACGTTCCCTCGTCGACCAGACTGGGACGAGAACGTCGCCTGCATGGACGGCGTCGCGGACAAACCGAGGAGGATGCCCACGATGGACCAGCCCACCCTGCTTCTGCTACCCGGATTGCTGAACGACGCGAGCCTTTACGAACATCAGGCGGAGGCGCTGGCCGACTGCGCAGCGATCTCTATCGGCGACCTCACCCGCTCGGACTCGATCGCCCAACTCGCCGCCGACGTGCTCGCCGAGGCGCCCGACGGTCCGTTCGTGCTGTGCGGGAAGTCGATGGGCGGCTACGTCGCGTTCGAAATCATGCGCCGCGCGCCTGAGCGCGTGCGAGGGCTGGCGCTGCTCGACACCAGCGCCCGAGCCGACACGGCGGAAGCCACAGCCGCGCGGCGCGAACAGATCGAGCAGGGCCGCACCGACTTCCCTGCCGTCGTCGAAAAGCTCATCACGCGCCTCGCGCATCCGGATCACGCCGACACGCCCGAAATCGGCGGCGTCTTCCAGTCGATGGCGACCGGGCTCGGCTACGAGGTGTTCGTCCGCCAGCAGCACGCGATCATGGGACGGGCGGACAGCCGCCCGACACTGGCGGCGATCCGCTGTCCGACGCTCGTGCTGTGCGGCCGCCAGGACGAAGTCACCCCGCTCGCGCTGCACGAGGAAATTGCGGCCGGAATCGACGGCGCGCGGCTCGAGATCGTCGAGGAATGCGGGCATCTGTCGCCGCTCGAACAGCCCGAGCGCGTCACCGAACTTCTCCGCGACTGGCTCACGCGGCTCGACGCGCGCTGACGCCGCCCCTCCTCGCGCCGGAGAAGCGCCGCGCCGACAGCGAGGCGACAAACCGCGAACGTCTGCGCAGTTGGAGGCGCAGAATCAGACGAGCCGCGACAACTGGTAAGCGCGGCGCCACGCGGTGCGGGATCCCTGCCACCACGCGCGGTCGAAGACCAGCGACAGCGCCGGCAGCAACGGCGCGAGATAGGCGTCCGCGGCCGTGATCCGCTCGCCGTGCGAAACCGACGGGCCGACCCGGAGCGCGGCCAGCCGCTCGACGAGGGACGGATGGAAATCGGGCGTGAAACCCGCGTCGTCGAACAGTTCGCGGATGTCGACCGCCCCCGGCAGCGGGCGGCGGAAGCCGGCCATCACGCCGAGCCCCATCTCGCGGTACGGACGGATCGACGGCTGTGGCTGAAGGCGGCTCTGCGCCATGACCTTGCGCCAGTAATCCTCGCTGAGAAATCGTTCCTTCAGCGCCACTTCGACCAGCGCTTCGCCGACCAGTCCGGCGCCGACTGCGCGGGCCGCGCCCGCGTCCGCCTCGAACTCGTCGAGGCGCGCGAGCCGCAGCGCGCCGCGGAGGTCGACCTCCGACCAGCGCTCGAGCAAGCGGCCGAACCACCGCGTGTCCTCGATGCAGCGATCGAGCACGCGGAACCACCACGCGCGAAAGTGACCCCACCACGCGGCAGCGCCTTGGCGCTGATACGCGAGATGAGCGAATTCGTGCGCGAGAATCGCGCTGAACTGACGCCGCGAGACGCTGTGCACGAGCGGCAGGCCGATGATCAGATGACTTTCCATCCGACCGAAACAACCCCAGCGCGGGCGCTGCAGGATCGCCGCGTTCATGTCGCCGCCGATCCAGATCGCGTCTACGGCGGCACCGCCGAGGCGGCTGCCGATGCGCCGGACCATGCGATGCAGAGGTCTCGCGGCTTCGTAGGGCACGCACACGCCGCCCGGACAGGGCGCGGGCGCCGACAGCCACAGCAGGCAGCGCACCGTCGAGGCGATCGACAGCAAGAAGCCGACCGCCGAAATCACCGCGATGCCCACCGCTCCGCGCGTGAGCGCGCCCCATGCGCTGGCGGCGAACCAGACAGCGCAGCCCGCGAGGACGAGCGCGAGCAACGCGAAGACCGACAGTCCGGTCACTGCGCGCAAACCGAGAACGAAGGCCAGGCGGCCGCGAACCCGCGCAACGCGGGAACTGAGTGGAGGCATCAGCAGCGTCCGTGAAACCATCGAGCGAACGAGGACTATACCTGCCCCACCGTTTCCGAAACATTGCACCTTGGTGATAAAGAAGGCGCCTCTTCATCGCCGCGAAAGAATTTCGCTCCCCACGTACGATAGCCCGTACAATGCTTCCTTCCGCGAGCCCAGCCAATCGGCCGCGGTCCCATCCCAACGACCGTTCCGGTCCACTTTTCCCGCCCGCCTCGATTGGTGTCACTCAGCTTGAGCGACAGGCCGTCGCTGGAGCAATTTTCTCGATGACATCAGACGTCACTTTCGCCGGTCTCGGACTGGCCGAACCCCTGCTGCGCGCCATTTCCGACTCCGGTTACACGACGCCGACGCCGATCCAGGCCCAGGCGATCCCGCTGGTGCTTGCCGGCGGCGACCTGCTCGCGGCCGCGCAGACCGGCACCGGCAAGACCGCCGGCTTCACGCTGCCGGTCCTGCACCGCCTCTCCGCCGCCCCCGCGGCGAACCCGAAAGCAGGCCGCCCGCGCTGCCTGATCCTCACGCCGACCCGCGAACTCGCGGCGCAGGTCGAGGAATCCGTGCAGACCTACGGCAAGCACCTGCCGCTGACCTCGATGGTGATGTTCGGCGGCGTCGGTATCAACCCGCAGATCCAGGCACTGAAGAAGCGCGTCGACATCCTCGTCGCGACGCCAGGGCGACTGCTCGATCACGTCGGCCAGAAGACGCTCGACCTGTCGGGCATCGAGATCCTCGTCCTCGACGAAGCCGACCGCATGCTCGACATGGGCTTCATCCGGGACATCCGCAAGGTGCTCGCACTGTTGCCGAAGACCCGGCAGAACCTGCTGTTCTCGGCGACCTTCTCCGACGAGATCCGCGCGCTCGCGAACGGGCTGCTGTACAACCCGGGCTGCGTCGAGGTCGCCCGGCGCAATACCGCGTCCGAACTCGTGCAGCAGTCGGTCTATTCGATCGCGCAGAAGCAGAAGCGCGACCTCCTGGTGCACCTGGTCAAGCAGAACGACTGGCATCAGGTGCTCGTCTTCACCCGCACGAAGCACGGCGCGAACAAGCTCGCCGAATATCTCGCGAAGCACGGCATCCCCGCGGCCGCGATCCACGGCAACAAGAGTCAGTCGGCGCGCACCCGTGCGCTGGCGCAGTTCAAGGACGGCTCGCTGCCGGTGCTCGTCGCGACCGACATCGCGGCGCGCGGGCTCGACATCGACCAGTTGCCGCATGTCGTGAACTTCGAATTGCCGCACGTGCCGGAAGACTATGTGCACCGCATCGGCCGCACCGGTCGCGCAGGGTCGAGCGGCGCGGCAATCTCGTTTGTCGATTCGGAGGAGCGTCAGCACCTCGCGTCGATCGAGCGGCTGATCAAGCGGACGATCGAGCGCGAGCCGGTGCCCGCATTCGCGACCCTCGCGACCGAGGCCGACACCGATGCGCGCCCGCCTCGCGCGCAGCCGCGACGCAACGACGGCAGCGCGGCGCGCCAGCCCCGCACCGAGCGCCCGGGGCCGCGCCAAGTCACTCACGGCTCGCCGGAGCGGACGAACGCACGGACGCGAAACGGCATGCCGTCCGGCACTGACCGCGGCGCGCGCGCCGACATTGACGGCAATCGCGGACCGCGCCGCAGTGACACGAACGGCAAGGGCGCTCCGCGCGACGGCAACCGCGCGACATCGCCGAGAGCCGACGTGGACGGCAACCGTGCGCCGACGCGCAATCGCGACACGAACCGTCGCCCCGCCGGGCGTCAGGCGGACACGGCACACGCCGGACAGCGCCCCAACGCCGGAAGGCAGCCGCAGCGCGCCGCGCTCTTCAGTGCGAAGCGCGACGATCGCGACGAGTGATTCGGGAGTGATCACACGACCGGCCGGGCGAACCGGCCTTGCCGGTCGGACGCATGCGCCCGCGCTTCAGGCGCGGCGCACGCCGACGAGTTTCTGATATAGACCACCGAAACAGGTGGTCTTTTTCCATTCGAAGTCCGCTGCGCGCGGAGAACGCGACTCGATGCTGCGCTCGAACAGCGACGGCGCGTAGGGCTCGAGCCACCGGAATACCGCCGCCATCACCGGTCGCAGCGGATGCCAGCGCCGCGGGCGATGGTAGTCGACGAACACGATTTTTCCGCCCGGCCGGACCGCAGCGAGCAGATGGTCCACGGCCCTTCGGCGTTCCTCCTCCGGGATCTCGTGCAGCAGGAAGAAGCAGCAAACAGCGTCATGAGTTTCCGCGCGGAGACAGCCCGGCAACGACAGGTCCGCCTGGCGCAGCGCCACGTGGGCCAGCCCGGCGAGCTTTCGCCGCGCGTTGGCGATCTGCAATGCCGCGACATCGACGATTTCAAGCGTGCCGGAGGCGCCGATCCGCTCCGCAAGCATCCGCGAAAACGCGCCGTAAACACACGCCGCCTGCAGCACGCGCTGCCCGCCGGAAAATTCCGCGACCGCACTGCGCATCAGGCGATTCGCGTTTCCCCACAGGATCGCGGAGACCACCACCGGCCGGTCCAGGAAGCGCAAGGTCCGGGGGTCCAGATAGGCCCAGGTGTAAGTCCTGCTGAGGTATTTCGGGATTCCGACGTCGTCGGACATCGGCTGCGGTGCGGCGCGGAGCGCAGGGTCACGGGGCATCGGTTCCATGCCGGCGAGCATAGCGCAGCTACCGGATCGGCGGTACGTAAATACTTCCCGCTGAGGCGCCATTCCGTCCGGCTTTGCGTCGGCGATGGACAGCCGTGCTTTCGCATCGCGGCCCGTGATCTCGAGCGAGGCGGTTGCAAACAAATGCTATTGACATTTCCGGACGACCTTCGTGAAAATGCTGTCGCCATATGGCATCCATCTTCGGAGACATCAACGTGATCAAACTGCTTCGTTCGCTGGTTTTCGCCGTTGCCCTTTCGCCGCTGGCGGCACTCGCCGCTCCGGTCGATATCAACACCGCCGATGCCACAGCACTTGAAGAAGTAAAGGGAATCGGCCCCGCACGAGCCAAGGCGATCGTGGAATACCGGACGGCGAACGGGCCCTTCGCGAGCGTCGACGATCTGACGAAAGTCTCGGGCATCGGCGACAAATCGGTGAATCAGCTGCGCGATCAGGTCACCGTCAGCGCAGCGAAGAAGCCCGTAGCGAAAGCGAAGGCGAAGTAAGGGAGGGGACTCGGGCGGGGCCGCGCAGGGGCCCCGCCATCCGCGGAGATTTCCGCTTGTCGTGCAGGACGACGAGCGTAAGGCACGGCTCGCACTGTTCCGTTTCGTGCGCTAGTGCCACGTGCGGCTCCGTTCCGTCAGCGAGAGAGGACGTCGCCACCGGTCCGGTTCGGGGGCGCTGGTCGATGCCTTGCGGTGATCGACGCGATCAGTGCAAACGGTTGCTAGCGATTGGGGAAGTAGACGTCGCCAGCACGCGCCACGGTTCACCACAGCGAGCGCGTGTCGAGCCAGGTCACCCGCGCGTGTCGCCGCCGCGCCTCGCCGTACAAGTGCGCAGTACCGCCCGCGCCGTCGGCGCCGCCGCCATTCCACACACACAAGAAGTGCAGCTTGTCGGCGCCCCACGTCAATGCGGTGTGCAGCAGCCACAGGTTGCAACGTTCATAAGGGCCCGCGTCTTCGGGAACGCCGAGGCACGCGGGCAGTTCGAGGTCGGCGGGCATGACCCGCGGCGGGACGGCGAGCCGCGACTTCAGCGCGTAATAGCGCTCGCGCCAGTGCCTGCCGTCGGCCGACGGCAGGATCGACGTTTCGATGAACTCCGATTCGCCGAACGGCAGCAGCATGAGCAGCCGCAACCCGCGCGCGAGACACGCTTCGAGAAACAGCAGGTCTCCGCCGCTGGCGCCTTGGGCCAACGCAAGGTCGCCCGGCCTCGCGCCCCACGCGTCGAGCGCCGCACCGATGCCGACGGCAGCGATCGCTTCGCTCTGCGGCGGAAAGCGCGGTGTGCGTCGATCGCGCGCGTCGATCCGGTGCCCGCTGAATAGAAATACCCGCTCCGGCACGAAAGATCCCAATGGGTCGGCGTCAGAATACAAGTCGAATTTCCTCCTGGACCGGATTCAGGATCCGATCGACCGCACAACGATGCGCGTCCGCGGCCGTGGGACTTGCGCGAAGTCTGGAACGTGCGGAGACGGTAAACGCGAGACGCGGCGCGTGCGGCATCATGCGATCAAAGGAAATCGCGCCGACTCGCTCGTCGTTCTCAGCCTTCGCCCGGTGCGAAAACGGGGCGAAGGCTGCGCGGCTCCGTCCCGGATTACCACGAAGGTCCGTCCATCAGCGGCCCGCCGACCTGGCAGCCGTGGAGGTCCGTGTCGCCGCACTCGCAAGTGGGCCGCACTCGCGTGGACGCGTGGGCCGCGAAAAGCGCAAAACGCCGACAACAGGGACAGGGGCAACGTGCTCGTCATTACGAATCGGCGATGTACGCCCCGCCGGAGCGACCGCGCCGCAGAGCAACGCGAACAATGACATCGACAAAAAGGCCGCCAATGTACCAGACGCCGGACGCGAACGGATGCACTCCTATAGGAGGCGCCGCCCGACGCGCCTGTATAATTCCGCGCATTTCCAATCGTTCATCGGAAGCATCGGGGATTCTATGGCGGGTCATTCGAAATGGGCCAACATCCAGCACCGCAAGGGTCGTCAGGACGCTAAGCGGGGCAAGGTCTTCACCAAGCTGATCAAGGAGATCACGGTCGCCGCGCGGATGGGTGGCGGCGACCCGAACTTCAACCCGCGACTGCGCCTCGCCGTCGACAACGCCAAGGCGCAGAACATGCCGGGCGAGAACATCGACCGGGCGATCAAGCGCGGCACGGGCGAACTCGACGGCGTGAGCTACGAGGAAATCCGGTACGAGGGCTACGGCATCGCCGGGGCCGCGGTGATGGTCGACTGCCTCACCGACAACAAGACGCGCACCGTCGCCGACGTGCGGCATGCGTTCTCGAAGTACGGCGGCAACATGGGTACCGACGGCTGCGTCGCGTTCCAGTTCAAGCACTGCGGCGTGCTGCTGTTTGCGCCGGGCACGGACGAGGATGTGCTGATGGAAGCGGCGCTCGAAGCCGGCGCCGAGGACGTCGTCACGAACGACGACGGCTCGATCGAAATCCTGACCGCGCCCTACGAGTACTCGAACGTCAAGGACGCGCTGGAGAAAGCCGGACACAAGGCGGAATTCGGCGAAGTGACGATGAAGCCGCAGAACGAGACCGAGCTGTCCGGCGACGACGCCGAGCGCATGCAGAAGCTGCTCGACGCGCTCGAGTCGCTCGACGACGTGCAGGAGGTTTACACGTCGGCGGTTATGGGCGACTGAGAGCGTTGGTCCACCGCACGAAAAGCCGCCCGCGAGGCGGCTTTTTTGTGCGAAACAGTTTGACCTCGAACTAATCAGGCGTCGTAAGATCGGGGGCACACTCTCTATCCGCCCGAGCCTCCCACGCGACGACACGCCGATGCCGCCCCTGCCCTCACGCCTCACTGCCGCCGCCCCGTTGCTGTTCGTGCTCCTGTGGAGCACCGGTTTCATCGGTGCGAAATTCGGCCTGCCGTATGCCGAGCCACTGACCTTTCTGTCGACCCGCTACGTGCTCGTGATCACGCTGATGAGTCTGCTCGCGCTCGCAACCCGGGCACGCTGGCCGACGGACTGGCGGCAATTCATGCATATCGGCGTCACCGGACTGCTCGTGCATGCGACATATCTCGGCGGCGTTTTCGTCGCGATCCACCGCGGCCTGCCGGCCGGCGTCACCGCGCTCGTCGTCGGCATGCAGCCGCTGCTGACCGCGCTCGGTGCCGGCTGGCTGCTCGGCGAACGCGTCGCGGCGCGCCAGTGGGCCGGCCTCGCGCTCGGCTTCGCCGGCGTCACGCTGGTCGTCAGCAACAAGCTAACAGTCGGCTCGGGCTCTGCCGGCGAACTCGGCTGGATGCTCGCGCCCGCGCTCGCAGCACTTGCCGGCATCACCGTCGGAACCCTGTATCAGAAGCGCTTCTGCCCGAGCTTCGACCTGCGCACCGGGTCGGTCGTACAGTTCGTGCCCAGCCTGCTGCTGACCGCGTTCGTCGCGAGCCGCAGCGAGACGATGCAGATCGACTGGACCGAGGATTTCGTATTCGCACTGCTGTGGCTCGTGCTGGTGCTCTCGCTCGGCGCGATCAGCCTGCTGAACCTGCTGATCCGCAGCGGCAGCGCGGTGAATGTCGCGAGCCTGTTCTATCTCACGCCGCCGACGACCGCGCTGATGGCGTGGCTCCTGTTCGGAGAAACGCTGACCGGGCTCGCGCTCGTCGGCATGATCGTCGCCGTCGCCGGCGTCTGGCTCGCACGGAAGACCTGATACGGGAATCTGCGCGGCGGCGGCCTCAGCCAGGTAGCAGCACGCCGGCCGTGCGGATCGCCTCCTGGTACTCGCCTGAAGACTCCTCGATGATCCGGATCGCGGCTTCGACGTTGCCGTGGCCCGCCATCGAGTCCGCATCCTCACGCAACTTGCCGGCGCGCAGCAGGTGCGCTTTCATCCCGGACTCGTTCGGTCCGCCCGGAGGCACGAGCAAGGGCACGAGCATCCTGTAGCTTTCGTTGCGATCCAGCTCGTAACGGTACTCGTCCTGCGGAGTGTCGAACTGCAGCGCGCGGACGAGCGTCTCACCGCCCCGCAGCCGTTCGAGTTGGACCTTCGCGCGCAGGTACGCATGGTCGAGGACCGCGCGCCCGCGCCTCACCTGCTGTTCGGCGACCAGACCGTCGGCCTGCCGCAGCAGCCGGTCGATCACGCCGACCTCCGCGCGGGCGGTTTCGTCGCTCTTTTCGCCGGCCACCCGCACCAGCGCGTCGCGCAGCGTCTTCGTCGACTCCATTCGCGCCACGTAGCCGTTGCGCTCGTCCGGTCCGGCCGGCTCCCCGCGCGGCGCGAGCGCAGAAGTTCCAAGGTGCTGCTGCATCAGTTCGATGATCGCGAGCTTGCTGCCGAGATAGGCGTCATCGAGCAGCACCCTCGCGTCGGCGAGCCGGCCTTCCGCGAGCGCCGCTTTCGCAGCGTCCATCTTCAATTCGCCGGCGCGGATCACCGCGTCGTTGTCGACCTTGTTCTGCTTGCTGACCCGCTTGAGCGCCTCATTGAGGCCCTTCGCGCTGTCGAACAGGCGTGCGAAGTCATCGCGCTGGCGCGCCGCGCTCACCGCGGCGACCCGGCTGGAGGAGACGTCTGCAAGCGCCTCCCAGCAAGGGAGGATTCCCGCCCCGGCGAGCAGGAGCGCGTAAATCGCGCGTTTCGATTTCTTCGACATGATGACTCCCCTTCTCGTGACAACAGGAATCCGGTGGCGGCGACGGCACCCGTCAGGTCGCCCGGGCGGGTACGGCCGGAGTGCCGATCGCACCCCCAGCATCCGTCCTGATATGTCACAAGTTTATCTCAATACCCATACTTGGATAATGGTCGGAGTTCACGCTGAGCGAATCATTCTTCCGCGACGATCCTCCACGCATACATCACACTCGCTTCCGAAAACACACGGCCGGTCTCCTCGTCGCGCCAGGACACCACCCCGCGGGGATCGACTCCGAGAAAACGCCAGCGGCGGTGCTCGCCGCTGCACAGTTCAATGACGTAGACGCATCCCTCCCGCGCTTCCATTTGCCCTTCTCCTCGTTCGACGGCCGCGATGCGACCGATCGTGTTCGTTGCGACCGACCGAGCCGCGCCGCTGCGAGCGAAACGCGGCGAAGCATGCGACGGCCGATTAGAATGCGGGACATGAAAGCCGCCTCGACCGTCGTCGCCACCCGCATTCTCGGACTCGATCCGGGGCTGCGCATCACCGGCTTCGGCGTCGTCGACAAGCTCGGCACCCAACTACGCTACGTCGCGAGCGGCTGCATCCGCACGCGCGACGGCGAATTGCCCGGCCGCTTGAAGACGCTGCTCGACGGTGTGCGCGAGGTGGCGGCCGCCTACACGCCCGACCAGGTCGCGATCGAGAAAGTGTTCGTCAACGTCAACCCGCAATCGACGCTGCTGCTCGGCCAGGCGCGCGGCGCGGTGATCTGCGGCGCGGTGTCGCTGGACCTGCCGGTGCATGAATACACCGCACTGCAGGTCAAGCAGGCAGTCGTCGGCTACGGCAAGGCGGCGAAGGAGCAGGTGCAACACATGGTGCAGCGCCTGCTCGAACTGGACGGCAGCCCGAGCGCCGACGCGGCCGACGCGCTCGCCTGCGCGATCTGCCACGCGCACGGCGGACAGGGCTTGTCCGGCACGCTCGCGGCCCTCGGAAGCCGTCGCCGGGCCGGTCGTATCCTCGTCGCGCCCGACGCCGGCTGAGGGGCGTCCCGGCTGCCCGCTCCCGCGCGCGGCAGCGCCACGCGCGGCCTCTGCTCGCTCAAGCTTTCGGCACGCGCCCCATCAGGAAGAACTCGTCGTTCGGGCGCATGCTCGAGACGTTCGCGAGGCGGTTGCTCATCGCGAAGAACGCCGCGATCGCACCGATGTCCCAGATCGCATCGTCGGTGAAGCCATGCTCGCGCAGCGCGGCGAAGTCGGCGTCGTCGACCGTCGCCGAGTCGAGCGAGACCTGCATCGCGAAGTCGAGCATCGCGCGCTGGCGCGGCGTGATCTCGGCCTTGCGGTAGTTCGTCGCGACCTGGTCGGCCACGCGCGGGCTCTTCGCACGGATGCGCAGGATCGCGCCGTGCGCGACGACGCAGTAGAGGCAACCGTTCGCGCCCGAGGTCGCGACGACGATCATCTCGCGCTCCGCCTTCGTCAGCCCTTCGTCCTTTTCCATCAGCGCATCGTGGTAGGCGAAGAACGCGCGGAACTCCGCCGGCCGGTGCGCGAGCGTGAGGAACACGTTCGGCACGAAGCCGGCCTTCTCCTGAACCGCGAGGATCTTCGCGCGGACGTCTTCGGGCAGGTCCTTCAACTCCGGCACCGGGAAGCGGCTGATCGGGCGTTCGCTCATGTTTTTTCTCCCTTTTCGTTCAACGAGACTTCGATTATCGGTCAGTGATCGACGTTCACGATCAAGCGCCCCCGGACCTGTCCTGCAAGCAGTTCGCCGGCGAGCCGGATCACGTCGGAGAGGCCGACTTCGTGCGAGATCAGATCGAGGTGCTGAGGATCGAGGTCGCGCGCAAGGCGCTGCCAGGCCTCGATCCGCTCCTCGCGCGGACAATAGACGCTGTCGATGCCGGCGAGCGTGACGCCGCGCAGGATGAAGGGCGCGACGGTGGCCGGAAAATCCATGCCTTGCGCGAGCCCGCACGCGGCGACGACCCCGCGGTATTTCATCCCGGCGCAGACGTTCGCGAGCGTGTGGCTGCCGACGGTGTCGACCGCGCCCGCCCAGCGCTCCTTCGTCAGCGGTTTGCCGGACGTCGAGAACTGCGCGCGATCGACGATCTCGGCGGCGCCGAGCGCCTTCAGATATTCGACCTCGTTCGGGCGGCCGGTCGACGCAACGACGCGATACCCGAGCCTCGCGAGCAAGGCCACGGCGACGCTGCCGACGCCGCCGTTGGCGCCGGTGACGAGGACCTCGCCGTGCGCGGGGGTCACGCCGAGCTGCTCGAGCCGCATCACGCACAGCATGGCGGTATATCCCGCGGTGCCGATCGCCATCGCCTGCTTCGGCGAAAACGCGGCGGGCAAGGGCACGAGCCATTCGGCATTCACGCGCGCCTTCTGCGCGAGGCCGCCCCAATGTCCTTCGCCGACACCCCAGCCATTGAGCACGACGGTGTCGCCGACCTTGTGCGCGGCGTTCGAAGTCTCCTCGACCGTGCCGACGAGGTCGATGCCCGGGACCATCGGGAACTTGCGCACGACCGGGCCCTTGCCGGTGATCGCGAGGCCGTCCTTGTAATTCAGCGTCGAGTACGCGACGCGCACCGTCACGTCGCCCTCGGGCAAGCGTGCGTCATCGACGTCGGTCAGCGTCGCCCGGTAGCCCGCATCGTCCTTTTCGATCAGCACAGCCTTGAACATGTTGCCTCCTGAGGTGAAGCGCCGACCGGCGCAACAAGTCGGCAGGAATGATTTCGGCGAACGGCACGACCGGGCGCGGGGGCACGCGGGGCCGCGCACAGGACGGGACTTTGCCGATCGCCCCGAATACGACGCCACCAACCCGAACAGCACATCGGCTGGCGCCTCGCCGCCGTTGCGGTGCTCACGCCAGCAAGCAGCGAGCCCACCAGGTCGCCCGTGCAGGCCGATGGGCACGAACGTTTCCTGCCACTGCAGCGATCCGTTTCCGGGCGCAACCTCGACCGGCACGTGCGTCGCCGACCGACCCTGATCGCGGTCACGGGCGCTGTTCAGTCGCGCGCAGGCGAAGCCGCTCCCGCTGCGCGCGAAGCCTCCGGCGTACCTGCGCTCGGTGGAACGCCGTCGCGCAGCAAGCGGGCGGCGACCAGGCCATTGACGAGGCCGAACAGCGTCGCCGCCGCGGCGAAGACCGGGACGAGGTAGAACACCCCGTCATGCGGCACGAGCCATAGCCGCGCGAGCACGAGCTGGCCGCCGATGTGCGCGAACGCCGCGAACACGCTCAGACTGACCGGGCCGAACCAACGCCGCGGCAGGTGCATCGAGACGCCGAGCGCAGCGAGGCTCGTCAGCGAGCCGGCGAGGCTGAGGAAGAATCCCGGCGCGAACAGCTGGCCGAGCAGCAGATTGCTCGCGAACACGCGCAACAGCGCGACCCACACCGCGTCGCGCCAGCCCCAGCGCATCAGCACGATCAGGATCACGATGTTCCCCAGCCCGGGCTTGACGCCGGGCAGCGGCAGCGGGATCGCGGCCTCGGCGACCGTCAGCACGATCGCCGCGGTCGCGAGGCGAGCGATGCGCCGGTCGTCGGCGGTCGGATGGATCTCAATAGTTGAGGGAGTCATAGTCCGCCGTGCCGCCGCTCAAGCTGAGGCTGACTTCATTCGGCGCGCAGATTGCGACCGAACCCGCCCGAGTCAGCCAGCCCTGTCGGACGCAATACTGGCGCGGCCCGGGGTCGGCGGCGACGCGCGCACGGCCCGGCTCGATCTCGATCCGCGTGACGCCGAGCGGGCCCGGCACCTCGACGACCTGCGCGCGCGCGAGACCGTACTGGCCCACCACCTTGCCGCCGGCGCGGACGATCGCCTTGTCCGGCGCGCCGCCGCGCCACAGCAGCAGCGCGGCCAGGACGCAGACGGCGACCGCGGCGACGAGGGTCGCGAAATCGCCCGGCCGCAGCAGCGCCGCCCATTCGGCGACGCGCCCGCGATTCACTTTCCGCTCGCAGCCGCCGCGCCCTGATCGAGGATACGGCGCGCGGCCGAGCGGTGGCGGACGAGCACGCGAACCTCGTCGCGGAAACGCGCGCCGAGCCATTCGGCGATATATACGGAGCGGTGCTGGCCTCCTGTGCAGCCGATCGCAACGGTGAGGTAGCTGCGGTTGTCGCGCGCATAGGCCGGCAGCCAGTTCGCGACGAAGCGCCGGATGTCCTCGCACATCTGGCCCACCTCGGGAACGCTTTCGAGAAACTCGATCACGCAGGCGTCGCGGCCGGTGAAGGGGCGCAGGACCGGGTCGTAATGCGGGTTCGGCAGGCAGCGCACGTCGAACACGAGGTCGGCATCGAGCGGAATCCCGTACTTGAACCCGAACGACTGGAACATCAGCGTGAGGCCCTCGGTCGGTTCGATCTCGAGGAAGTCCTTGATCCACGTGCGCAGCGTGTTCGGCTGCAGGTCGCTCGTGTCGATGTGATGGCCGAGTTCGGCGATGCCGGCGAGCGCATCGCGCTCCTTGTGGATCGCCTCGGCGAGCGTGACCTCCTCGTCCGCGAGCGGATGGGTACGCCGCGTCTCCGAAAAGCGTGCGATCAGCGTGTCGTCGCGGGCGTCCAGAAAGATCACGCGCAGGTCCGACGTGATCCCGCGCAGCCGCTCGACCTGCTGCGGCAGTGCCGCGATGCTGGTTCCGGAGCGGACGTCCACGGCGACGGCTACCCGGCGGTAGCCGGCCGCCTGGAGATCGATGATCAGTTCCGGCAGCAGCGTCGCCGGCAGATTGTCGACCGCAAAATAATCAGCGTCCTCCAGCACCTTCAGCCCGATGCTCTTGCCGGACCCGGAAACCCCACTGATCAGCACGATCTGCATGACGAATCACTCCGCATTTCGCGACGATTATGGCGAAAGTCGTAGGCGATCGCCAGCGCCGGACGGGCGGCCGAAGGTCCGCGGCGGCGCTCAGGCCGCGACGAGCCGGTCGCCGTCGCGCCGCACGACGCCGGCACGGAGGAGTTCCGCGACGAGCCAGTCGGCGAGCGCGTCGAACGTCATGCCGAGGAAGCGTTCGTTCGCCTCGCGATACAGCGGCACGCGCGCGAGCTGCTCCGCGACCGCATCGAGCGCGATGCTGCGGGTGTCGAGCAGCGAAAACGTCATGCACGCGCGGATCGCGTTACGCGCCATGCGGGCGCCGTCCTCTTCGAACGCGCGCAGCCGGGCGAACGCGCGCGCCAGCGCGTCGTCGACTTCGACGAAGGGCGCACCGTGGCCCGGAATCACGACGTCGATCGGCAGGCGTGCGATCGCTTCGAGCGTGCGACGCGCCGCGCCTATGCCGTCGCCGCTGCCGAGCACGTCGGCGAACAGGATTCCGAAGCCGTCGCGCCACAACGCATCGCCCGAAATCAGCGTCCGCCGGTCGGCGCTGTAGAACACCAGCGCGTCCATGTCGTGCCCCGGCGCCGGCAGCGCCTGCCATTCCAGATTCGCCATCTCCAGCGTGTCGCCGGCGCACACGACGTCGTCCGCGCGAAAGCGCTCGCCGAGTTGCTCGGCGGTACTGAGCAGCAGCGCCGCCTCGTCCCACGTCGCGACCGCCTCGGCGATACCGGCCGGCACCGAGATCGTGCAGTCGAACTCGCGCTGCAGTGCGGCGTTGCCGCCGATGTGGTCCGAGTGCGAGTGGGTGTTGATCAGCCGCCGCAGTTGTCGGCCGTCGAGCGCCTCGCGCACCAGCGCGACCGTCTGCGGCGCGTGACTGACGTAGCCGCTGTCGATCAGCGTCGCGTCGCGCTCGCCGTCGAACAGCACGACGTTGTTCGCGGACAGCCAGCCGCGTTCGAGCACCTGCACGCCCGGCGGCAACGAGACCTTGCTCATTCCGTGCCCTCCCCGACCAGCGCGACGACATTCGGCGGCAGCAGCGCGGGTTGCGGCGCCGCTGGCAGCGGCGGTGCGGCGGGCACGCCTTCGATCTCCTCCGCAGTGCGGCCGCAGCCGAGACACACGCCCGAATCCCAATCGATCATGCAGACGCCGACGCACAACGCATCGTTCATCGGAAAACCTCCGGCGATGTTCGATCCGTCGTGCCGACTCGGCGTGCAGCTTCGCGCCGTGTCGCGATCACCGACAGGATGCGGCGCTTGCCGTGGTCGTCCTGCCGGCTCCATCCAGCGATTTCATCGAGGGTCCGGAAACAGCCTTCACAGAGGCCGGTGTCGGCCGTCATCCGGCAGACATTGATGCAAGGGGAAGGAACGCTCATTTCTCGTCGGGGGGAATCGTGTTGTGGTTGTCGTTGTTGGGCCGTTGTCGTTGCAGCGGGTTCCGCCCGGAGGCACGCGCGCTGCGCGCGGGAGGCGACTCAGCGCTGCGGCACCCACGCTGCCGGACGCTTCGCGAGGAAGGCGTCGAGGCCCTCCTTCGCTTCCGGCGTAACCCGCAGGTCGGCGATGCGGCGCGAGGTGTCCTCGACGACTGCGTCGTCGACCGGACGGTTCGCGACGGCCCGGATCAGGTCCTTCGCCGCCGCCTGTGCCTTCGGCCCGCCGGCGAGTAGCGCGGCGACGACCTCGGCGATCTTCGCGTCGAGTTGCTCGGCGGCGGTGACTTCGTGCGCGAGGCCGACTTCCTTCGCGCTAGAAGCGTCGATCCGCTCGGCCGTCTGGAAATAGCGGCAGGACTGGCGTTCGCCGATCGCCCGGATCACGTAGGGACTGATCGCCGAAGGGATGATGCCGAATTTCACTTCGGAAGTCGCGAACACCGCCTTGTCGGACGCCACGCAGATGTCGCAGGCGCTCGCGAGCCCCATGCCGCCGCCAAGCGCCGCACCCTGCACGCGCGCGATCGTCGGCTTGCGCATCTCGGCGAGCGTGCGCAGCATTCCGGCGAGCTTGCGTGCGTCGGCGAGGTTCTCCTCGACGCTCGCCTCGCCCGCAGCCTTCATCCAGTTCAGGTCGGCGCCGGCCGAAAAGCTTTTTCCCCGTCCGGCGAGCACGACCACACGCACTGCGTCGTCCGCGTCGAGCGCGCGGCACGCGGCGGTGATGTCGGCGATCAACTGCGCGTTGAAGGCGTTATGCACGTCCGGCCGGTTCATCCACACGGTCGCGACGCCGTGCTCGACGACGATTTCGAGGGTTTCGTACATTTCTTCGTCTCCTGTGTTGTTCTGTTCGACGCGCGGCGCACGACGCGCCGTCACCGCCAGGGCTCTACGCGGCCCTGTTCCCGGAATACGAAATAACAACTCGCGACCGACGTTAGGGCGGATGAGCCGAAGGCCTATCCGCCGCATGAATCACGTCGGGAACATCGTTTCATGCGGCGGAAGACGCTGCGCTTTCGGCTGCGCCAAAACTTTCGTTTCCCGCCCTGCGCCGCCGAGCCGGATGCCCCCGGCTCTTTTGCCTACGCTTACTGCGCCAGCGAACGACCGATCACGAGGCGCTGGATGTCGCTCGCGCCTTCGTAGATCTGGCATACCCGCACGTCGCGGTAGATGCGCTCGACGGGGAAGTCGCTGACGTAGCCGTAGCCTCCGTGGATCTGGATCGCATCCGAGCACACCTTCTCCGCCATCTCGGAAGCGAAGAGCTTCGCCATCGACGCTTCCTTCAGGCAGGGCCGGCCGGCGTCCTTCAGGCTCGCGGCATGCCAGACGAGCTGGCGCGCGGCTTCGAGCTGCGTTGCCATGTCGGCGAGGCGGAAGTTCACCGCCTGGTGCTCGAAGATCGGCTTGCCGAAGGTCTCGCGCTCATGCGCGTACTTCACGGCAGCTTCCAGCGCTGCTCGCGCCATGCCGAGACACTGCGCGGCGATGCCAATGCGGCCCGCCTCGAGGTTCGACAGCGCGATCTTGTAGCCCTCGCCTTCGGCACCCAACAGCGCACCTGCCGGCACGCGGCAGTTCTCGAAGAGGATCTGCGCGGTGTCCGAGGCCTTCTGGCCCATCTTCTCCTCGATGCGCGCGACGATGTATCCCGGCGTGTTCGTCGGTACGAGGAAGCACGAGATGCCCTTCTTGCCGGCAGCCTTGTCGGTCACCGCAAAGACGATCGCAACGTCGGCTTCACGGCCGGTCGTGATGAACTGCTTCACGCCGTTGATGACCCAGGAATCACCCTCATTGTCCTTCACTCGCACCGCGGTCGTCTTCAGCGCGGCGGCATCGGAACCGACATGAGGCTCGGTCAGGCAGAAGCAGCCGAGCTTCTCGCCGCGCGCGAGCGGCTTCAGCCACTCGTCCTTCTGCGCGTCGTTGCCGTAGCGGTTCGGGATGCCGCAGGCGAGCGAGTTCTGCACGCTGACGATGGTCGAGGTCGCGCCGTCGCCGGCTGCAATCTCTTCCAGCGCGAGCACGAGGCTCACGTAGTCCATTCCCGCGCCGCCCCACTGCTCGGGCACGACCATGCCCAGCGCGCCGAGCTCGGCGAGCTCGCGCAAAGCCTCGCGCGGAAAGGTGTGGTTGCGGTCCCATTCAGCGGCGAAAGGGGCCAGACGCTCCTGCGCGAAAGCGCGCAGGGAGTCGCGGATCATTTCCTGTTCTTGCGCGAGGATCATTTACGCGAGCTCCACCGCCACCGCCGTCGCTTCGCCGCCGCCGATGCACAGGCTTGCGACACCGCGCTTCTTGCCGTACTTCTTCAGCGCGCCGAGCAGCGTGACGATGATGCGCGCGCCCGAAGCGCCGATCGGATGGCCCAGCGCGCAGGCGCCGCCATGCACGTTGACTTTGTCGTGCGGCAGGTCGAGTTCCTTCATCGCCGCCATCGTGACGACCGCGAAGGCTTCGTTGATCTCCCACAGGTCGACCTGGTCCTTCGTCCAGCCGGCCTTCGCCAGCACCTTCTGCATCGCGCCGACCGGGGCGGTCGTGAACCACTTCGGCTCCTGCGCATGCGTCGCGTGGCCGACGATCGTCGCGAGCGGCTTCAGGCCCAGCTTGTCGGCAGTCGAGCGGCGCATCATCACAAGCGCGGCGGCGCCGTCGGAGATCGAGGACGAGTTCGCGGCGGTGACGGTACCGTCCTTCGCGAACGCGGGCTTCAGGCCTGCGATCTTGTCGATCTGCGCCTTCGGCGGCTGCTCGTCCTTGTCGATGACGACGTCGCCCTTGCGGCCCGACACCGTAACCGGCGCGACTTCCCACGCGAAGCTGCCGTCCTTGATGGCGGTCTGCGCACGCGTCGTCGAGGCGATCGCGAACTCGTCCTGCGCACTGCGCGTGAAGTCGAAATGGCCCGCGCAGTCCTCAGCGAAGGTGCCCATCAGGCGCCCCTTGGTCTCCTTCGAGTAGCTGTCCTCGAGGCCGTCGTAGAACATGTGGTCGAGCATCTGGCCGTGGCCGAGGCGATAGCCGCCGCGCGCCTTCGGCAGCATGTAGGGCGCGTTCGACATCGACTCCATGCCGCCCGCGACCATCACGTCGTTGGTGCCGGCCACCAGCAGGTCGTGCGCGAGCATCGTCGCCTTCATGCCCGAGCCGCACACCTTGCTGATCGTCGTGCAGCCGGCGGACAGCGGCAGGCCGGCGCCAAGCGCCGCCTGGCGGGCCGGCGCCTGGCCGACGCCCGCGGGCAGCACGCAGCCCATCAGCACTTCCTCGACCTGCTCGGGAGCGATCCCGGCGCGTTCGACGGCGGCCTTGATCGCGACAGCGCCGAGCTGCGGGCCGGTCAGGCCGGCGAGCTCGCCCTGGAAACCGCCCATCGGCGTGCGTGCGGCGGAAACGATAACGACGGGATCCTTCATGTTTCTCTCCTGTAGAACAGCTTGTCAGTCCGGCGTTCGCGCCGGTGTTTCGAGTGGACGCAAGGCGGAAAACGCGGCTCCGGCGCCGCCGGGAACGAAGGGTTTTCCGCCAAAAAAACGTCCGGTATTAATTTCATGCATCGACGGATAGCGCTTTCGGCTCATCCCCATATGGCATCCGTCGATCTTGCGCTCAACCCAGCGTCTCGAGCGCCGCGACGTAACGCGGCATCAGGTCTTCGGCGCGGCGCACGTTCAGTCCGAGGTCGCGCACGAGACCGTTCTTCAGGCCGTAGATCCAGCCATGAACCGTCAGCGGCTGGCCGCGCTTCCAAGCATCCTGGACGACGATCGTCTGGCATAGATTGACGGCCTGTTCGAGAACGTTCAGTTCGCACAGCCGATCGTGCGCGAGTTCGGACGGCAGCGCATCGACCTCGGCGCGGTGCTTGACGTGGACGTCCTGCACGTGGCGCAGCCACAGATCGACGAGCCCGACGCGCTCGCGCCCGAGCGCCGCCTTCACGCCACCGCAGCCGTAATGTCCCACCACCATGATGTGCTTGACCTTCAGCACGTCGACGGCGAACTGCACGACCGACAGACAATTGAGATCGGTATGCACGACGACGTTGGCGACGTTGCGATGCACGAACACTTCGCCGGGCAGCAGACCGATGATCTGGTTCGCGGGCACGCGCGAGTCCGAGCAGCCGATCCACAGGTACTCGGGCGCCTGCAGCTTCGACAGCTTCTCGAAGAAACCCGGATCGGCCTGCTGCATCCGCTGCGCCCAGGCGCGGTTGTAGTCGAACAGGTGGAACAGGTTTTCGTTCGCGACGTCCTGCTCGGACCAGTTCTCGAGATCGAGCGCGAGGAAGATCGTGCCCTCGATCGGCGTCGGATAGTAGGCCGGCGCCTCGGTGAAGCCGAGTTCGCGGTAGAGCTTCACCGCGATGCGCATCGCGGGCAGCGTGTCGAGCAGGACACGTCGGTAGCCGATCTCCTTCGCCGCGCGGATCGCCGCGAGTGCAAGCGTGCGGCCCACGCCGAGCCCGCGCAGCTCCGGCTCGACGTAAAGGCGCTTCATCTCGCAGACGCCTTCCGAGAACGGCCGGATGCCGACGCAGCCGGCAGCCTTGCCGTCGACTTCGGCGAAAAAGAGCCGCCCTTGCGGCGCGGAATACGCACCGGGCAGCGATGCCATTTCCTCGCCGAAGCCCTGAAACCCGAGGTCGACCCCGAGCCATGCGGCGTAATTGCGAAAGAACTGGCGGACGTGCTCGACCGCCGCGCCGTCCTCGTTGCCTACCAGGCGAAGCTCGATTGCCATTGAAATTCCGTTCCGTTTGCGCCGCCTTTCGACAGCACGATTCGCCTCTCCCGCGCCGTCCGCGGGCGACCGTGCGCAGCAGGCGACCGCCTAGACGCGTTCCTTCTTGCCGTGCATCGCCATGATCGTCTGCTGCATCACCGCGCACAGCGTCCATTGCTCCTGTTTCACCGCGAACACTTCTGCGCGGGTGATCAGCAGCGTGCGGCCGGGCTTGATGACTTCGCCGCGCGCGACGAGACGATCGCCGTCGGCCGGGGCGACGAGGTTCAGTTTGTATTCGACGGTCAGCACGCTGGTGTCGGCCGGCGTCAGGGTGTTCGCCGCGTAGCCGGCGGCCGAATCGGCGATCATGCCGACGACGCCGCCGTGGATTACCCCGTGCTGCTGCGTGATTTCCGGCTTGAACGGCAGATGGATCTCGGTGTAGCCCGGCTCGACGACCGCCAGCTCGGCGCCGATCAAGGTCATCGCCTGCTGCAGGACGAAACTCGCGTGAACGCGCTCGGCGTACGCCGCATCCTTCGGCTGAAAAATCGGCATCTCGCGATTCATTCCGTCCGCTCCGGGGGATTTTTTGTTGTCGTTACGTTTACGTCAACGTAAACTAATCATCAAAAAAATCAAGCTTCGCTACGCATCCGTCGCACGACTTTGGCCCGCTCCTCCGTCGCCTTCGCAGGGTCGTGGCCAAGCAGCTCGGAGCACTGTTTCTCCAGCATCGCGATCTCGCCGAGCACCGCCTCGATGTCCTCGCGCTGCTGTTCGAGCGCTTCGCGGCGATCGGCGAGAACGACGAGGAAACGCAGCAGTTGCGCGGCCGGATTGCGGACGCCGCCGTGCATCTCGAGCAGCTCCTTGATTTCGGCGAGCGACAGTCCGAGGCGCTTGCCACGCAGCGTGAGCTTCAGGCGCGTGCGGTCGGCTTTCGTGTAGATGCGGGAACGTCCCGCGCGGGCGGGCTTCAGAAGGCCCTGGTCCTCGTAGAAGCGGATTGCGCGCGGCGTGACGTCGAAGTCGCGTGCCAGTTCGGTGATCGTGTAGGTTTGTTCGCTTGCCATTGGCGGACGCCCGAAGTAAAAACGACCCGAGCCGCCGGATGCGGCACTGCGGGAAGACGAAAAAGTTAATCAGAATTCAGGGGTTTGGGCAATCGACGATTGCGCCGCCCTCGCAACGGAGAGATCACGATGAACAGCATCAACGCACTGCAGTATCCGTTCGACGACACCCCGGCGGGCGGGGAAACCTTCGCGGTCGCGCCCGGTGTGCGCTGGCTGCGGATGCCGCTTCCCTTCGCGCTCGACCATATCAACCTGTGGCTGCTCGACGACGGCGACGCCTTGACCGCGGTCGATACCGGCCTCGGCGCCGACGAGATCCGCGCGCACTGGACCACGGTTCTGGAACGCGACGCGCGCCCGGTGTCCCGGGTCGTCGTCACCCATCACCATCCGGACCATCTCGGTCTCGCGAGCTGGCTGGCCGCGCGCGACGGCGCGCCGGTACTCATGACCCAGGGCGAATTCCTCGCCGGCCACGCGATCTGGAACCAGATGCCGGGGATGTGCGTGCCGGACATGGTGGCGCAGTTTCGCGCGCACGGCCTCGACGATGCGCGCCTCGAAGCGCTCGCCACCCGCGGCAACGCGTATCGACGCGGGGTGCCGGAACTGCCCCGTTGCTTCCATCGCCTATTCGACGGCGACCAGATCCGGATCGGCGACAAGGACTGGCGCGTCATCGTCGGCTACGGGCACGCACCCGAACACGCGAGCCTCTACTGCGAACAACTTGGCATACTCATTTCGGGTGATATGCTGCTGCCGCGCATCTCGACGAACATCAGCGTCTACGCGGCCACTCCGGAGGGCGATCCGCTCCGCTGGTTTCTCGAATCGCTTAATCGCATCAAGGACTTGCCGAACGACACGCTCGTGCTACCATCGCACGGTCGACCATTCCGCGGCATCCGGGAAAGGGTCGCGCAGCTCGAAGCGCATCACCGCGAACGTTGTGACGAATTGTTGCAAGCGATGACTGCGCCAAGCACTGCCGGCGACCTGCTGACGACACTTTTTCCCCGGCCGCTGGATACGCATCAGGTGATGTTTGCGATGGGAGAGGCAATTGCTCACCTGAATTACCTGGTCGGCAAAAATGAGTTGCGTAGGTCAGCCGCACGGGACGGTCTGGTCCGATTCGAACGCATGAGATGAAAAACAGGAGCATTACTTAGATGTCAGCACCCGCCCCCGAGACCCTATTTGCCGAGCTTCCGGACCCGAAAGAGGTTGCGAAGACGTACGCCGAGGTCGCGCAGCGCGCCTCCCACCTGATCAGCGAGCACGTTCAACGCCAGTTGAAGAAAGGCGTCGCCACGCCGAGCGACGAGCTCGGCATCGCCCAGGCCTTCATGGACATGATGGCCAAGCTGCTCGCGAATCCGTACCGGCTCGCACAGTCGCAGATGAACCTCGTCTGGGACTACTTCTCGCTGTGGCAGCACTCGATGCTGCGTGTGATCGGCATGCACGGCGCGCCGATCGCCCAACCGGAGAAAACCGACAAGCGCTTCAAGGACGAGCAGTGGGAAGAGCACTTCCTGTTCGACTTCATCAAGCAGTCCTACCTGATCGCCGCGCGCCACGTGCATGACACGGTGTGCTGCGTCGAGGGTCTCGACGAGCAAACGCAGAAGAAGGTCAATTTCTACACGCGCCAGTACATCGACGCGCTGTCGCCGTCGAACTTCGCGCTGACGAATCCGGAAGTGTTCCGCGAGACCGTCAAGAGCAACGGGCAGAACCTGATCAAGGGCCTGAACAACCTGCTGCGCGACATGGAAGACGGCGGCGGCCAGATCCGGGTCAAGATGACCGACACGACCGCGTTCGAGCTCGGTCGCAATGTCGCGACGACGCCTGGCAAGGTCGTGTTCCAGACCGACATGATGCAGCTGATCCAGTACACGCCGACGACCGACAAGGTTCTCAAGCGCCCGCTGCTGATCGTGCCGCCATGGATCAACAAGTTCTACATCCTCGACCTGCGCGAGAAGAACTCGTACATCAAGTGGTGCGTCGACCAGGGCCACACGGTGTTCGTGATCTCGTGGGTCAACCCGGACGAGCGCCAGGCCGAGAAGACGTTCGAGTCCTACGTGCACGAAGGCATCATCGCCGCGCTCGACGCGATCGAGAAGCAGACCGGCGAGAAGGAAATCAACGCCTGCGGTTACTGCCTCGGCGGCACGCTGCTCGCGACGACACTCGCCTACCTCGCCGGCAAGAAGCAGAAGCGCATCGCGAGCGCGACCTTCTTCACGACGATGACCGATTTCGCCGAACCGGGCGAGCTCGGCGTCTTCATCGACGAAGGCCAGGTGTCGAGCCTCGAAAAGAAGATGTTCGAGCGCGGCTACCTCGAAGGCTCGGAGATGGCAGGCACCTTCAACATGATGCGCGCGAACGACCTGATCTGGTCCTTCGTCGTCAATAACTACCTGATGGGCAAGGATCCGTTCCCGTTCGACCTGCTGTACTGGAACTCCGACTCGACGCGCATGCCGGCGAAGATGCACAGCTTCTACCTGCGCACGATGTACATGGAGAACCGACTGGTCGAGCCGGGCGGCATCGTCATCGACGGCGTGCCGATCGATCTGTCGAAGATCAAGGTGCCGTGCTACTTCATCTCGACGCTCGAAGACCATATCGCGCCGTGGAAGAGCACCTACATGGGCGCGCAGAGACTGGGCGGCCCGGTGCGCTTCGTCCTGGGCGGCTCCGGCCACATCGCCGGCATCGTCAATCCCCCGGTCGCGAACAAGTACGGCTACTGGCTGAACCCGGCGGCGAAGCTCGCGAAGGACGCCGACGCGTGGTTCGAAGGCGCGCAGCACCAGCAGGGGTCGTGGTGGACCGACTGGCAGGCGTGGGTCACGCCGCAGGATCCGGAGCAGACCGACGCGCGCGATCCGTCCACCGGCAAGCTGAAGGTGCTCGAGGACGCCCCGGGCACGTTCGTCAAAATCCGCCTCGACGCGACGAGCGTCACCTGATCTTCGGCCGCACGTGATCCACGCGAGGGGGCGCCGCCCCCTCGCCGTCGTTTACGCCGCCGATCCCGACCGCTTGTGGTCCGGCGCATGCGGACCTTCCCCGGCAAGTGCCGCAACCCGGTCCGCGCGGGGAGTGTGCTCCGATGGACGTGGGCGCTTGCCAGGCGTCGTCGGCGTTCCGATTCCTTCCCCTCTGCCGGGTCGCACCGGCGCCAATCTCCATTGCGATTCCCGATGCCGGACTTCCCGCCGCCCCGCCTGGTCCTCGACACCAACACCGTCATGGCCCTGTGGTTCTTCGAAGACCCGCGGCTCGCACGCTTGCGCGACGCGATCGAGCACCACGCGCCGCCGCTGCTCGCGCGCGCCGACACACTCGAGGAACTGCGCCACGTGCTCGCCTACCGGCAGTTCGGCGCGAGCCCCGACCGTCAGCGGGACATCCTCGACGCCTACACCGCACGCGTGACGCTTGCCGAGCCCATGGACCCCACGGACGGGGACGACCCGCTCTCCGTCCCGGCACTGCCGACATGCCGCGACAGAGACGACCAGAAGTTTCTCGAAGTCGCGCGCGACGGCCGCGCGAGTCATCTGCTCAGCCGCGACAAGGTACTGCTGAAGCTCCATCGCCACCGGCTCGTGCGCGGGCTTTTCGCCGTCGTGACGCCCGAGAGCTTTGCGGCAACACTCGAAAGCGACTGAAGAATGACGGCGGGCGAGCGCGCCCGAGCTCTCGGCTGGCGTACCCGCCGGCTACGGCCGGACTTTTCGCTCCGTCCCCGAGCGACAGGTCGGGGTGAGCGAAGCGATACGACAAATGTCGCGCCGGGGCCGAACGCACTCGCTGACGACCGCAGCTTCATCCGCATCGCCCCACATCGCGTGCACCGCTCGCGAAAACCTCCGCGTCGGCCCTCCACCCCCGCGTAACCCGCTGGGCGGGGCCTTCGCCGGCGGCCTCACAGCGACGCAAGCCTTCCCCCATCCGCTATCTCGCTGCGCAAGCGCGCGAGATAGCGCAGCCCCGCCGCGGCGCGGCTGCCGTACCAGGACGTCATTTCCCCGTCGATCAGCACGGCCGGCCGGCGCGCGAGGCGCTCGACTTCGCCGAGGTCGGCTTCGCTGAAGCGATACGGCTCGGTCGACAGGAACACGCGCGCCGCACCCGAGATCGACGCCCAGTCGACTTCCGGATAGCGGTTCGCCGACGCTTCGGGCAGCGTCTGCCAGCCGACGGCGGCGAGCGTCGACGAAATGTAGGTTTCCCGCGAGACGGTCATCCACGGAGCCCGCCAAATCAGGTACAGCACGCGCTCGACCGGCAATGCAGCGGCGACCACGCGAGCTTCGGCGAACGCGGCGTCGAGATCGGCGACGAGCCGTTCCGCTTGGGCCTCGCTGCGGAAGATCGCGCCGAACATCCGATACAAGCCGATGTTGTCCTCCGGCCGGCACGGATGCGTGACGATCACGTTCGGGACGAACTCGGCGAGCTCGTCGACCGTCTCGCGCCGGTTCTCGTCGATGTTCACGATCAGGTGAGTCGGGGCGAGCGCGCGCACGACGTCGAGTTTCACATCCTTGGTGCCGCCGACCTTCGGGATCGGCTTCAAGGTTTCGCGCGGATGGATGCAGAAGCCGGTGCGTCCGACGAGCCGGTCGACGAGGCCGAGGTCGCAGACGAGCTCGGTGAGCGACGGCACGAGCGACACGATACGCACCGGGCCGTCCGCCGGGCGGTGGCGAGTGCCCACCGCGTCGGTCAGCACATCGGAGGCGTTGGAGAAGGCGGATACTTCCATGGCAGATCGCGATCGAAGGGAAAGAGGGAGTCGATTGTAGGCGACGGCAGCGACCGCAGTTCCATTGCTGCACGTCGGCTCAGCCCAACGGGAGGTCAGGATGCGCGTCGGGGTGCCGAAGGAAATCAAGGTCCATGAGTACCGGGTCGGACTCACGCCGGCGAGCGTCCGCGAAGTCGTTGCGGGCGGGCATCGCGTGACCGTCGAACACGACGCCGGCGCCGGCATCGGCGCGAGCGACGACGATTACCGGCGGGCGGGTGCGCAGATCGCGGACACCGCGGAGCAGGTGTTCGCCAGTGCCGAACTGATCGTCAAGGTCAAGGAACCACAGCCGCAGGAGCGTGCGTGGCTGCGCCCGGACCACGTCCTCTTCACCTACCTCCACCTCGCGCCAGACCCGGACCAGGCGCGCGATCTCATCGCGTCCGGCGTCACCGCGATTGCCTATGAAACCGTCACCGACCCCGGCGGCGGGCTGCCGCTGCTCGCGCCGATGTCGGAGGTCGCCGGCCGGATGAGCGTGCAAGCCGGCGCGCACTGCCTCGAGAAAGCCGCGGGCGGCCGCGGCGTGCTGCTCGGCGGCGTCCCGGGAGTGGAGCCGGCGCGCGTCGTGATCCTCGGCGGCGGCGTGGTCGGGGCGAACGCCGCGCTGGTCGCGCTCGGAATGGGCGCGGAAGTGCGCGTCATCGACCGCTCCGTGCCCGCGTTGCGCCGCCTCGACGAGCGCTTCGGGCCGCGCCTCGCGACGCTGCACGCGAGCGCCGAGGCGATCGAGAACGCGGTCGTCGATGCCGACCTCGTGATCGGCGCCGTTCTCGTCGCCGGCACGACCTCTCCCAAGCTCGTCGGCCGCGACCTCGTGCGCCGCATGCGGCCCGGAGCGGTGATCGTCGACGTCGCGATCGACCAGGGCGGCTGCATCGAGACTTCGCGGCCGACGACACACGCGGACCCGACCTTCGTCGTCGACGGCGTCGTGCATTACTGCGTCGCGAACATGCCGGGCGCGGTCGCGCGCACTTCCACGTTCGCGCTCAACGCCGCGACCTTGCCGCACGTGCTCGCGATCGCCGGCAAGGGATGGCGTGCGGCGCTCGCGCAGGATCCCCACTTGCTGCAGGGGCTGAACGTATGCGCGGGACACCTCACGCACAAGGGTGTCGCCGCCGCGCTCGGACTCGGGTTCCGGCCGGCGGGAGAAATGTTGTGAAAAGGGGGTGAAGCGCCCGCGCCACACAACTGCTGCCCGATTGGCTGCGGGTGCTGCACTGCGGTAAGCTCTGCGCCCGCGCTAACGCCCCTTCCCCGGGAGTTCCCATGTCGACCGTCGATCCTGCGGAAGATCCGTCACCCGCGATGGCATCCGGCCCCGGCCGCCCGCCCGCGGTCGATGCCGACACCGACACTCCCGCTTCCCCACACGGCCACCGCGCAGGGATCACCGGACTTGCGGTCGCCGCGATCGGCGTCGTCTACGGCGACATCGGCACCAGCCCGCTCTACACGCTGAAGGAAGTATTCAACGGTCCGCACGCGGTGCCGGTGACGCCGGAGAACGTCTACGGGATCCTGTCGCTCGTGTTCTGGGCGCTCGTTTTCGTCGTCTCGGCGAAATACGTGGTCTTCATCACGCGTGCCGACAACCGCGGCGAAGGCGGCATCATGGCGCTGACCTCGCTCGTGCTGCGCACGGTGCCGCCGGGACGCAAGGCGTGGCTGCTGTCGGTGCTGGGCGTGTTCGGCGCCGCGCTGTTCTACGGCGACGGCATGATCACTCCGGCGATCTCGGTGCTGTCCGCAGTCGAAGGCCTCGAAGTCGCGACGCCCGCGTTCCGCCCCTACGTGCTGCCGATCGCGCTCGTCGTGCTGTTCGCGCTCTTCCTGATCCAGCGCCGCGGCACCGGCAGCGTCGGCAAAGTGTTCGGCCCGGTGATGCTGTGCTGGTTCATCGTCCTCGCGGCGCTCGGCATCCGCGGCATCATGCTGCATCCCGAGATCGTCGGTGCGCTCGACCCGCGTTGGGCGCTGCGCTTTTTCGCCGACATGCCGCTCGTCGGCTGGCTGTCGCTCGGGGCCGTGGTGCTCGCGATCACCGGCGGCGAGGCGCTGTACGCCGACATGGGGCATTTCGGCCGGCGCCCGATCAAGTTCGCGTGGTTCCTGGTGGTGTTTCCCGCGCTGTACCTGAACTATCTCGGCCAGGGCGCGCTGATCCTCGACCATCCCGAAAACCTGCGCAACCCGTTCTACCTGCTCGTGCCCGACGCACTCGTCTACCCGATGGTCGCGATGGCGACGCTGGCGACGATCATCGCGAGCCAGGCCGTCATCTCGGGCGCCTATTCGCTGACCCGCCAGGCGATGCAGCTCGGCTACGCGCCGCGGATGCGCACGATCTTCACGTCCGAGCGCGAGATGGGCCAGATCTACGTGCCGAGCATCAACTGGATGCTGCTCGGCGCGGTCGTCGCGCTGGTCGTCGGCTTCCGCTCGTCGAGCGCGCTCGCCTCCGCGTATGGCATCGCGGTCACGCTGACGATGATGATCGACACGCTGCTCGCCTTCGTGGTCGTGCGCGCGCTGTGGGGCTGGGGCAAGGCTCGGGCGGCGCTGTTCCTCGTCGTGTTCCTGACGGTCGACATCGCGTTCTTCTCGGCGACGACCGTGAAGATCCTCGCCGGCGGCTGGTTTCCGCTCTTGATCGGCATGCTGATCTTCACGCTGCTGACGACGTGGAAACGCGGCCGGGACATGCTGAACGCGCGCATCCGCAGCGACACGATGCCGCTCGACACCTTCATCCAGTCGATGTTCGCCAGCCCGCCGCCGCGCGTCGACGGGACGTCGGTGTTCCTGACCACATGGCTCGAAGGCGTGCCGCGCGCCTTGCTGCACAACCTCGTGCACAACAAGGTGCTGCACCGCCGCGTCGTGCTGCTGACGGTCGAAACCGCCGACGTGCCGCACGTGCCCGACAGCGAGCGCGTCGCGGTCGAGGAGCTCGACTACGGTTTCTTTCGCGTGCGCGTGAACTACGGCTTCATGGACGACCCCGACTTGCCGGTCGCGCTGGAACGCTGCGCCGAATTCGGGCTGAAGTTCCAGATGATGGAAACCTCGTTCTTCCTCGGCCGCGAGACGCTCGTGTCGCGCGTCGCTGGGGGCATGGCGCGCTGGCGCGAGAAGCTCTTCATCCTCATGTTCCGCAACGCCGGCAGCGCGGCGGACTACTTCCGCATTCCGCCGAATCGCGTCGTCGAACTCGGCACGCAAATCGAGCTGTAGCAATGCGGCCGGGCGGGACGGCGCCCGCTTCGGCCGCCACCCCGTTCAGTCCATGCCGCGCAGCTCGCGCATCAGCACCGACAGCATCGCCATGTCGATCGCGCCCGCGGTCTTCACGTCCGCGAGCAAATGCCGGTAGCGCTCGACGTTCACGCGGTTGCGCTCCTGCCAGGCCGCGATGACCTCCTCCGGCGCCTCCACGCCGGGGCAGTGCTTCAACGCGTCCGCGGCGAGAATCCGCGCCTGGGTAGACAGTTCGAGACGCAGCGCGCCGCGCGCGAGCGCCTGCCAGCGGCTGTCGGCCGGCAACGCGCTGATCTGCAGCCCGAGCCAGTACAGATCGAGCTCGTCGCCGAGCGCGTAATAGATTTTCGCGACGGTCGCCTCCGGACGCCCGGTTTCCTCGGCGACCTCGACGAAATCGAGCGCGGAATACAGCTCGTCGAGCGATGCGATGCGGTGCGCGAGCGGCGCGGGCACGCCCTTTCCGACGAACGTGGCCGCAACGCCGTCGATGACTTCGAGGTACGCCGGGCGAACGAATTCACGCAGGCCCGCCGACAGGCCGGTGGCGCCGGACGAAAAATGGTCGAGCGTCCCCTGCAGATCGGCGAGCCGGCTGCGGTGGCGCAGGAACCACATCGTGCCGCGATGAACCAGGCGCACCGTCTCGAGGATCATCTCGGTCTGCACGGCGTCCGGAACGACGTTGTCGAGCGCCTCGATTTCGCGCCACGTCGGCACCAGCGCGAAGATTTCGCGGGTCGCCATGTATGCGCGCACGATGGCGGCCATCGGCTCGCCGGTTTCACCGTGCAGCCGGCTGACGAAGGTCGGACCAACGCGATTGATCATGCTGTTGACCACATGCGTCGCGATGATTTCGCGACGCAGCGGATGGCGCTGGATCTGCGCGGCGAAGCGGTCGCGCAGCGGGTTCGGAAAGTAGCGCGTCAGCGCGGTCGAGATGTACGGATCCTCGGGCACGTCGGATTCGAGCACTTCGTCGAAGAGCTCGATCTTGCTGTACGCGAGCAGCACCGCCAGTTCCGGCGTCACGAGACCGATGTGCGCAAGCGCGCGGTCGGCGATTTCCTCGTCGAGCGGCAGGTACTCGATCTTGCGGTTCAGCCGTCCCGCATGACTCAGCCGGCGAATGAATTCCGCCTGCTCGTCGAGCAGCGCACCGCCGCGCGAGCGGGTCACCGACAGCACTTGCGTCTGCGCGTAGTTGTCGCGCAACACGAGTTCGGCGACCTCGTCGGTCATCACAGCGAGCAATTCGTTGCGCTGCTTGCCGGTCAGGTCGCCTTCGGCGACGACGCTGCCGAGCAGGATCTTGATGTTGACCTCGTGATCCGAGCAATCGACGCCACCCGAGTTGTCGATTGCGTCGGTGTTGATCTTGCCGCCCTTCAGCGCGTATTCGATGCGACCGAGCTGCGTGACCCCGAGGTTGCCGCCTTCGGCGACGACGCGGCAGCGCAGGTCGGCGCCATTGACGCGCAGCGCGTCGTTCGCCCGGTCGCCGACCGCGGCGTCGGTTTCGCTCGTCGCCTTGATGTAGGTGCCGATGCCGCCGTTGTAGAGCAGGTCGACCGGCGCGGTCAGGATCGCGCGCACCAGTTCCGACGGCGGCAAGGCTTCGGCGGCGATGCCGAGCGCCTCGCGCGCCTGCGGTGACAGCCGGATCGACTTCGCGGCGCGCGGCCACACCCCGCCGCCTTCGGAGATCAGCGCCCGGTCGTAGTCGTCCCACGACGAGCGCGGCAGCGCGAAGAGGCGCTCGCGCTCGACGAACGAGGTTTCCGGGTCCGGCGTCGGGTCTATGAAGATGTGCCGGTGGTCGAACGCCGCGACGAGCTGGATTTTCCGCGAGCGCAGCATGCCGTTGCCGAACACGTCGCCGGACATGTCGCCGATGCCGACGACGGTGAAGGCCTGCTCCTGGGTGTCGAGCCCGAACTCGCGGAAGTGGCGTTTGACCGACTCCCACGCGCCGCGCGCGGTGATGCCCATCTTCTTGTGGTCGTAACCGGCCGAGCCCCCGGACGCGAACGCGTCGCCGAGCCAGAAGCCGTATTCGAGCGCGATCGCGTTCGCGTGATCCGAAAAGCTCGCGGTGCCCTTGTCGGCGGCGACAACGAGGTAAGGATCGTCCTCGTCGTGGCGGACGACGTCGCGCGGCGGCACGACCTTGCCCTGCACGCGATTGTCGGTGAGGTCGAGCAGCCCGCGCAGATATTGGCGGTAGCACGCGATGCCTTCGGCGAGCAGGGCCTCGCGGTCGCCCGCCGGCGGGTTCTTGACGACGAAGCCGCCCTTCGAGCCGACGGGCACGATGACGACGTTCTTGACGATCTGCGCCTTCACGAGACCGAGGATTTCAGTGCGGAAGTCCTCCATGCGGTCCGACCAGCGCACGCCGCCGCGCGCGACGCGGCCGCCGCGCAGATGCACGCCTTCGAAGCGCGGCGAGTAGACCGAAATTTCGAACATCGGCAGCGGCTGCGGCAGGTTCGGGATTCGCCGCGGGTCGAGCTTCAGCGAAAGCCAGGATTTCGGCTGCCCGTCGGCTTCGCGCTGGTAGTAGTTCGTGCGCAGCGTCGCCTGCACCATCGCGAGGAACTGCCGCAGGATGCGGTCCTCGTCGAGATTCGCGACTGCGTTGAGCGCTTCCTCGATGCGCGCGGCGAGCGCCCCGGCGCGCCCGGCCCGATCGGCGTCCTGCTGCGGATCGAAGCGCAGCGCGAACAGTTCGACGAGCTGGCGCGCGAGCGCCGGATGCGCGGCGAGCGTGTTCTCCATGTACGCCTGGCTGAACGTGAAGGCGGCCTGGCGCATGTGCTTCGCGTACGCGCGCAGCACGACGATCTCGCGCGACGTCAGGCCGGCGAGCAGCGTCAGGCGGTTGAAGTCGTCGCTCTCGATGTCGCCCCGCCACGCACGCAGGAACGCGTCGTGGAACAGGGGGCGCAGCCGCTCGATGTCAAGCTCCTCGGCGGCCTCGTACGCGAGCCCGAAATCGTGGATCCAGACGCAGCGCCCGTCCTGGCGCTCGATCTCCGACGGGTTCTCGTCGATGACCTTGACACCCATGCGTTCGAGCATCGGCAAGCTCTGCGACAGCGGCACCGGCGCGCCGACGCGATAGATCTTGAAGTTGAGCCGCCCGGGCCGCGCCTCTAGCGGGATGTAGAGGCTCATGCCGAGGTCGTCGTCGTCGACAAGTGACTCGATCTGCTCGACGTCGAACACCGCGACGCGTGGCGAATATTCCTCGCGATAGCCAGCCGGGAAGCCTTCGCCGTAGCGGCGCAGCAGCGCCATCCCGCGCTCCTCGCCGAAATGCTCGATCATCGCGCGGTGCAACTCGTCCTCCCAGCGTCGCGTCGCGCGCACGAGCCGCTGCTCGAGCTCATAGACGTCGTACGGCGGAATCGACGAATCGCGCGTGCGGATGATGATCAGCACGCGCGCGAGCGCGGACTCGGAGAACTGCACGTCGAAATCGGAACTCGTGCCGTTGAACGCTTCCATCAGCACGGCCTGCATGCGCAGCCGCTGGTCGGTCGTGTAGTGCTCGCGCGGCACGTAGATCAGGCACGAGACGAAGCGCGCGAACGGGTCGGCGCGCACGAAGAGCCGGGTGCGCTGACGCTCGCCCAGCCGCAGGATGCCCATCGCCTGATGGAAGAGCTCGTCGGTCGAGATCTGGAACAGCTCGTCGCGCGGGTAGCGTTCGAGGATCGTCAAGAGCGCCTTCGCGGCGTGGCTTTTCGGCATCAACCCGGCGCGCTCGATGACCGCCGCGATCTTGCCGCGCAGGAACGGAATCTCTCGCGGGCTCGCATTGTACGCAGTCGACGCGAGCAGGCCGATGATGCGCCGCTCGGCCCGCGCGTTGCCCTGCTCGTCGAACACCTTGACGCTGAAGCGGTCGATGTAGCCGGTGCGATGGACGGTCGAGCGCGTATTCGATTTCGTCACCGTCAGGAGCACGGGCAGGTTCGGCAGCGTCGCCTTGAGATGGGTGGGGAGCGCCGAGAACGACCGCGACACGCGTTCACCTGCGCGTTCCCGCAGCAGGCCGAGACCGGAGCCGGGGCGGATGTGCAGCTCGCTCTCGCCGTTCGCGTTGACGAGCTCGTAGTCGCGGCAGCCGAGCAGCACGATGTTGTCGTCGAGCAGCCATCTCAGGAAGGCGAGCGTTTCGGCGACCTCTTCGGCCGGTACCGGCGGATGGTTGTCCTCGATACCCTTCACGATCTCGACGACGCGCTGCTGCATCGCCGGCCAGTCCGCGACCGCAGCCTGCACGTCGCCGAGCACGCGCTCGAGCCCGTTGCGCAGCGCGTCGAGGTCGTTCGCTTCGGCGCGGCGGTCGACTTCGATGTGGATGATGGATTCGAACCGTCCCTGGTCCGCCTTCCCTTCTTCGGCGAGGCGCAGGTAGCGCCCGGAGCCGTCGCGCACGACGCGCATCACCGGGTGGATGATCAGGTGCAGCGTGAGCCCCTGCCGGTTGACTTCCATCGTGATGGAATCGACGAGAAACGGCATGTCGTCATTGACGATCTCGACCACCGTGTGCGTCGATTCCCAACCGTGCTCTTCGAGCTTCGGGTTGTACACGCGCAGCCGCGCGCCGCCGCGATGCCGTCGCACGAACTGCCAGTGACTGACGACCGCGCCGTAGAGGTCGTCGACGCTGCGGTCGGCGAGATCTTCCGGCGCGACCTGACTGAACCAGCGCCGCGCGAACGGCTCGACCAGCGCCGCCTCGTCTGCCGGCAGCTTCTTGGCGATCTGTTCCAGAACCGCGTCGAACTGCGCGGTGCCCGTTGCTGCCTCGCGTGACTTCATGCTTGTCTCCCGTCCCCGGAGGTCGTGCCGCGATACGCCGCGCGGTCCGACAAGGCCGCCGGACAATGTTCAGGCAACCATACTCGGATCGCTCAGGCGGCGAAAGAGGACAATTCGGGAAACGCGGCGGGCCGCCGCGGCAGGCGCCGCGCCCGGGAGGGGCGCAGCGACGGGGGCAGTCGAACCGGGAGCGGTCAGCCCTTCTTCTCGTTGCGCGAGCGCGCGATGAGTTCGTCGACGGTCTTCAGCATCTGATCGTAGCCGCCGGCGGTGCTCGCCGAAATGATGTAGCGGCCGTCGACCGCCATCATCGGCACGCCGCTGACCTTGTACGCCGCGGCGATCTGGTTCGAGCGCTGCACCTTCGACTGCACGCCGAACGACTTGTAAGTGTCGCTGAAACGTTTCGCGTCCATGCCGCTGCTCGCGACCCATTCCATCAGCACGTCCTCGCGGTACAGCGGGCGCTTCTCGTCGTGGAGCGCCGCGAACACCGCCGGCCCGCGCTTGGCGGCTTCGCCCATCGCGTCGAGCGTGTAGTAGAGGCGCGCCAGCGTCGTCCATTCGGCGCGATTGAAGGTGATCGGCACCTTGATGAAGTTCACGTCGCCCGGCAGACCTTTCGACCAGTTGTTCAGCAGCGGCTCGAAGTCGTGGCAGTGCGGACAGCCGTAGGAAAAGAACTCGATCACTTCGACCTTGCCCGCGACCTCGGTCGGCACCTTCGTGCCGAGCGTCTGGTACGCCTGGCGCTGCGCGAACGCGCCGGTGCCGAACGCGGACAGCGCGCCGAGCGCGGCAAGTTGCTTGAGTGCGAGACGACGATTCATTCAGTACTCCCGGGTTGATGACAGCGTGTCTGACGGCGCCGGATGCCAGGCGGTTCCCGCCATACGGATCGGGTAGGCTCCGGCGCCCGGATCAGGGGTTGCCCCTGACGACCGTCGCGGTGAAACCGGCCTCGGCGAGGCGCGTGCGGACCGGGTTCATGTCTTCGGGCTTCGCGAACGGGCCGATGCGCACGCGGTGCATCGTGCGTCCGTCTGGCAACTGCGCACGCAGCGCGCTCGCCTCGATGCCGTTCAGCGCGAGCTTGGCCTTGAGGTTGTCCGCTTCGGCCGGGTTCTCGAACGCGCCGATCTGCAGGTACAGGCGCTCGGGCGCCTGCGCCGGCGCGGGTTCGCGCGGCGGCGGCGCTTCGGTCGGCGCGCCGTTGCCCTGCGGCAGGATCTTGTAGAACTCGAAGTCCGGTTTCGTCACCGGCCGGTCGCCCGGCTTCCCGGGGAGCGACACCGGCGGTCGCGGCTCGTCGGGCGGCTGGGCGCGGTTCGGCAGCGTCGGCGAGGACGGCGACGCCGGCTGGAACGGCGACGAGCGGGTGAACCACCACGCGGCGCCGGCGGCGAAGAGCGCCCCGAGCACGAGGCCGATGAAGATCCCGACGATCACGCCGCCGCCGCTCTTCGCGGGGCGGCTGGATGTCCTGGATCGGGGCTTGCGGTCACGACTCACGAGATTCTCCGGAGGGGTCGCCGTTGTTTCGACGGCATTGCAGACGATGCGCGAGGCTTCACATCGACTCCGGCGCCGAGACGCCGAGCAGCGCAAGGCCGGTCGCGAGCACCCGGCGCACCGCCGCCGCGAGCGCGAGGCGCGCGGCGCGCAGCCCTTCGTCCTCGACTAGCATGCGTTCGGCGTTGTACCAGCTGTGGAATTCGCCCGCGAGGTCCTTGACGTAGAACGCGATCTGGTGCGGCGCGTAATCGGCCGCGGCGTTCTGGATCAGCTCGGGGAAACTGCCGAGGCGCGCGCACAGCGCGAGCTCGCGCTCGTTCTCGAGTCGGCCGAGGTCGGCCGCGGCGAGCTCCGCGACGTCGCCGCCCCACTGCTGCAGCACCGAGCAGACGCGCGCGTGCGCGTACTGCACGTAATAGACCGGGTTCTCGTTGCTCTGGCTCTTCGCGAGGTCGAGGTCGAAGTCGAGGTGCTGATCGCTCTTCCTCAGCACGTAGAAGAAGCGGCAGGCGTCGTTGCCGACTTCGCGGCGCAGCTCGCGCAGCGTGACGAACTCGCCCGAGCGCGTCGACATCGCGGCCTTCTGGCCGTTGCGGTACAGCACCGCGAACTGCACCAGCGCGACTTCCAGCTTTTCCGGCGGCAGGCCGAGCGCGGCGATCGCGCCTTTCACACGCGGGATGTAGCCGTGGTGGTCGGCGCCCCAGATGTCGATGATGCGATCGAAACCGCGCTCGTACTTGTTCAGGTGGTACGCGATGTCCGACGCGAAATAGGTATACAAGCCGTTGTCGCGCTGCACGACGCGGTCCTTCTCGTCGCCGAACGCGGTCGAGCGGAACCACTTCGCGCCGTCCTGCAGATAGACGTGCCCCTGGCGTTCGAGCTCGGCGACCGCGCGCTCGACGAGCCCGGTGTCGAACAGGCTCTTTTCCGAGAACCACTTGTCGAAATGCACGCCGAACTCTTCGAGGTCCGCGCGGCCGTCGCCGAGCTGCTCGTTGAGCGCGAAGCCGTGCACGAAGTGGTAATCCTCGCCGAGCAGCCGCTTCGCGTTCGCGATCAGCACGTCGAGGTGGTCCTCGCGCTGGTTCTTCGCTTCGTCGTCCTTGCGGTCGGCGACCGGCAGGCCGGGCGCGCCGTCGACGACCTGCTCCGCGGTGAAACCAGCGAAGCGGTCCTTGTGCGCGTCGCGCAGGTCACGCGCCATCGCGACGACGTAATCGCCCTGGTACGCGTTCGGCGGAAACGCGACTTCGACGCCGAACGACGCGAGGTAGCGCAGCCACGTCGACAGCGCGAGGATGTCCATCTGCCGGCCGGCGTCGTTGATGTAGTACTCGCGCGTGACGTCGCAGCCGGCGAAGTCGAGCACCGACGCGAGCGACGCGCCGTACGCGGCGCCGCGGCCGTGGCCGACGTGCAGCGGACCGGTCGGGTTCGCCGAGACGAATTCGAGCTGCACCTTGACGCCACGGCGTGCGCCGCGGCCGAACGACTCGCCGCGCGCGAGGACCTCGCCGACCACGGCGGTCTTCGCACCCGCCGCGAGCGTGAAGTTGATGAAGCCGGCGCCGGCAATTTCCGTCGTCGCGACGAGCGGCGACGCGGGCAGCTCGTCTAGCAGCTTCGCCGCGAGGTCGCGCGGGCTGCGACGCAGCGGCTTCGCGAGCTGCAGCGCGAGGTTCGTCGCGAAATCCCCGTGGCCGGCCTGTTTCGGGCGCTCGAGGTGGATGTCGGTGTCGGCGAGTTCCGGCGCCACACTTTTCAGCGCGGTACGCAGCAGGTCGGCGAGTTGGGCTTTCGGATCGGCGCTCATGGCCCTCGGCAAATCGTAAAAGGGCGAAATTATAGCGGATCGCCTACCGGCCACCCGGTCTCGATCGAAAAGCGCCGGCCGGGCATCGCTTTCGCACTCGACCCTTTCCGGCTAAAGTCCCGCCTTTCGTTTCTGTGCCTGTCCACGTGCGCCTGTTCCGCCTCGCCAAGATCATCACCGTGGCCCTGCGCTTCGGGCTCGACCAGATGGTGCTCGACGCCGATCCCAGTGGCCGGTTGATGCGCCTGTGGCACGCGGTGTTCTTCTGGCGCCATCCGACGGAACCGCGCGGCGTACGGCTGCGCCGCGCGCTCGAATCGCTCGGGCCGATCTTCGTGAAGTTCGGGCAGATGCTGTCGACCCGGCGCGACCTGCTGCCGCCCGACCTTGCCGACGAGCTCGCGCTGCTGCAGGACCGCGTGCCGCCGTTCCCGACCGAGGAAGCGCTGCAGCTGCTCGAGAACTTCTACGGCCGCCCGGTCGATGACGTCTTCGTCGATTTCGAACGCACGCCGGTCGCGTCGGCGTCCGTCGCGCAGGTACATTTCGCGAAGTTGCCGAACGGCACCGACGTCGCAGTGAAGATCCTGCGCCCGGGGATCCAGCGCGTCATCGCGCACGACCTCGCGCTGATGGACTCCGCGGCGGCGCTGCTCGGCCGGCTGTGGCCCGAGGCGCGGCGGCTGAAGCCGCGGGAAGTCGTCGCGGAGTTCTCGAAATACCTCAACGACGAGCTCGACCTGATGCGCGAGGCGGCGAACTGCTCGCAGCTGCGGCGCAATTTCATCGATTCGAAGCTCCTCGTCGTGCCGGAAGTGTATTGGGACTGGTGCGGCAAGACCGTGATGGTCATGGAGCGCATGCGCGGCGTGCCGATCTCGCAGCTCGCGACGCTGCGCGAACAAGGCGTCGACCTCAAGCAGCTGTCGCGCGCGGGCGTGGAGATCTTCTTCACGCAGGTATTCCGCGACGGCTTCTTCCACGCCGACATGCACCCCGGAAACATCTTCGTGCATCAGGACGGCCGCTACATCGCGCTCGATTTCGGCATCGTCGGCACGCTGAGGGAAGTCGACAAGAACTACCTCGCGCAGAATTTCCTCGCGTTCTTCAAGCGCGACTACAACCGTGTCGCGCGCGCGCACATCGAGGCCGGCTGGGTGCCGGCGCACACGCGCGTCGACGAGTTCGAGAGCGCGATCCGTGCGGTGTGCGAGCCGATCTTCGACCGGCCGCTGAAGGACATCTCGTTCGGCAAGACGCTGCTGCGCCTCTTCCAGACCGCGCGACGCTTCGAGATGGAAGTGCAGCCGCAGCTCGTGCTGCTGCAGAAGACACTGCTGAACATCGAAGGCCTCGGCCGCCAGCTCGACCCGGAACTGGACCTGTGGAAGACCGCGAAGCCCTTCCTCGAACGCTGGATGGACGAGCGCATGGGCTGGCGCGCAGTCTTGCGCGGCGTGCGCGAAGAGGCGCCCGCCTGGGCGGGCACGCTGCCGCAGCTGCCGCGCCTCGTGCATCGCGCGCTCCTCGCCCCGGAGCAGCAGCTCTCCGAGCAGCGCGAAGTGCTGATGCGCGTCGATACCGCACAGCGCCGCCAGGGGCGCATCCTGACGGTCGTCAGCGTGCTCTTCGCCGGCCTCGTCGCGCTCGAGCTCTACCGCCTCGCGGGGTGATCGCGCGGAAACCGACCTCGCTCGGACGGCAGCGATCGAATCCCGCTCGTGCCGCGTCCGTCGAATACCGCTCAAGCCGGCTCGTCGAATATCGCTCCTTCCGCTCGTCGAATACCGTCCGGGCCGTACCTTCGAATACCGTTCGGGCTGAGCCTGTCGAAGCCCGCCTTCATCCGGCTGAATCCTCTCGCCGGCTTCGGCCGCCCACGCCCTCGTACCTTCCTTAGTGCCCGCCCAGGCCGCTCGCGCCCGCTTGCCGCCCGGCCGCGCGTCGCATCCGCGACGCCCGCGCCGGGCGCGCGCTTTGCTGAACGATTCCCTTACCGCACCGTCGAACTTTCGATCGTTCTGACTTGTTCGTCCGCAGCGACTGCGACCAGGGAGGAAGGCCATGACCCATTCGGCTCCGCTTCATGTCTCGACTCACACGGAGGCGCTTGCGCCGGTGAAAATCATCGGCGTCGCCTCCGCGCTCGGCGCACCCGGCGCGGGCCCCGATGCCGCGCCCGCGGCGCTCGAAGCGTCGGGCCTCCTGCAACGCCTACGCGCGATGGGCATCGCCGTCGACTGGCACGAAACCCTGCTTCCGGACGCCGACCGTGCGCCGGGCACGACGCTCGAAGCGCGCATCGCGGCCGTCGGCGGAATCTCGCGGCGGCTCGCCGACAGCATCGCAGCGCTCGATGCGGATGCGTTCCCGCTCGTGCTCGGCGGCGACCACTCGGTCGCGATGGGCACCTGGCCGGCGGTCGCCGGCCGGGTCGGGCGGCGCGGCGAACTCGGGCTGATCTGGATCGACGCGCACCTCGACAGCCACACGACCGCGAGCACGCACTCCGGCAATGTCCACGGCATGCCACTGGCGGCGCTGCTCGGCGAAGGCAGCCCGCTGCTGACCGGAATCGGCGGGCCGCGGTTGTCGCCCGAAAACATCTGCATCATCGGCGCGCGGTCGTGGGAAGTCGAAGAGTTCGACCGCCTGAAGCGGCTCGGCGTGACCATCTTCGACATGGAGGCGATCCGCGAGCGCGGGCTCGCCGCGGTGTTTGCGGACGCGCTCGACGCCGTCCGACGCAACACCGTCGCGTTCGGCGTCACGATCGACCTCGACGCGCTCGACCCGGCCGCATTCCCGGCGGTCACCTGCCGTGAGCCGGGCGGCATCCTCCCCGAGGAGCTGTCGAGCACGCTGCTGTCGCTGCGCGCGTGCAGCGATTTCGTCGCGCTCGAGATCGTCGAGTACGTCCCGGATTTCGACCGCGCCGAAGTCGGCGCCGGGTGGGTCGCCGAGCTCGCGGGCGCCGCGCTCGGGCCGGGCAGCGACGCGCTGCGCGCGAAGGAGCGGCAGTTCGGCGCGCACAACTACGACCCGCTGCCGGCGGTGTTCCATCGCGGCGACGGCGTATGGCTGTGGGACGTCGAGGGGCGGCGCTATCTCGACATGATGAGCGCGTACTCCGCGGTGAGCTTCGGCCATTCGAACCCCCGCCTCGTGCGCGCGCTGCACGACCAGGCGCAACGCCTCGCGCTGACGTCGCGCGCCTATTCGAACGACCGCCTGCCACTGCTGCTCGAACGGCTCTCGGCGCTCTTCGGCTACGAGCGCGCGCTGCCGGTCAACACCGGTCTCGAAGCGGTCGAGACCGCGCTGAAAGCCGCGCGCAAGTGGGCCTACAAGGTCAAGGGCGTCGCCGCGGACCGCGCCGAGATCATCGTCTGCGAGAACAACTTCCACGGCCGCTCGATCACGATCGTCGGCATGTCCTCGGAGCCGCAGTACCGCGACGGCTTCGGGCCCTTCGCTCCCGGCTTTATCCGCATTCCGTTCGGCGATGCCGATGCGCTCGAAGCGGCGATCACGCAGCACACCGCGGCCTTCCTCGTCGAACCGGTCCAGGGCGAGGGCGGCATCATCGTGCCGCCCGACGGCTACCTGCGGCGCTGCGCCGAGATCTGCCGCCGTCACGACGTGCTGCTGATCGCCGACGAAGTCCAGACCGGGCTCGGCCGCACCGGCCGCCTGCTCGCGTGCGAACACGACGGCGTGCGGCCGGACGGAATCATCCTCGGCAAGGCGCTCGGCGGCGGCCTGCTGCCGGTTTCGGCCTTCCTCGCCGACTCGGCGGTGATGGACGTGTTCCACCCGGGCGACCACGGCTCGACCTTTGGCGGCAATCCGCTCGGGGCCGCCGTCGCGCTCGAAGTGCTCGACCTGCTCGAAGAGACACGGCCGTGGGAGCGCGCGGCGCACCTGGGCCAGCGGCTGATGAAGCGCTTCTCCGACGACGCGCCGGACTGCGTCACCGCCGTGCGGGGCCGCGGCCTCCTGGTCGGCATCGAGCTCGACGGCGCCAGGCTCGACGCGGTCACCGGCGCGCGCGTACTGCTCGCGCGCGGCATCGCGACGAAGGACACGCACCACACCGTGCTGCGCTTCGCACCGCCGCTCGTGATCGAAGAGGCGGTCCTCGACGAGGCCGCGGGAGTCATTCTCGACACCCTCGCGGAGGCCGCGCGACGGCGCGGGCAGCCGCTGCCCGGCTGATCCCCCACCGCTTCGGCGGACGATCTTCGGCATCGCAAAAATTCCACGAATTCAGGGGGTTTCACCACCCCCTGCGGTGGAATTCGTTGCTAAACTGCGGCCCGCAAATTTTCTCCAGCGCCGCATTCCCTGAAGAGTCCGCCCATGCTGATCGGCTTCGTCATCGCTTATCTACTGCTTTCGATCGCGGTCGGGCTTTACGCGGCAACGCGCGTCAAGAGCACGACGGACTACGTCGCCGCCGGCCGTCATCTCCCGCTCTACATCGTCACCGCGACCGTGTTCGCGACGTGGTTCGGCTCCGAAACCGTGCTCGGGATTTCGGCGACCTTCATCGACGAAGGCCTGCGCGGGCTGTGGTCCGATCCGTTCGGCGCGTCGCTGTGTCTGATCCTCGTCGGCCTGTTCTTCGCCCGCCCGCTGTACCGGCTTAACCTGCTGACGCTCGGCGACTACTACCGGCTGCGTTACGGCCGCACGGTCGAGGTGCTGTGCTCGTCCGCGATCGTCATTTCGTACCTCGGCTGGGTCGCGGCGCAGATCACCGCGCTCGGCCTCGTCTTCAACATCCTGTCGGACGGCGCGATCGCGAACGAGACTGGGATGCTGATCGGGGCCGGCATCGTGCTTGTCTACACGCTGTTCGGCGGCATGTGGTCGGTCGCGCTGACCGACTTCATGCAGATGATCATCATCGTCGTCGGACTGCTCTACATCGCGTGGCTCGTCGGCGACATGGCGGGCGGCGTCGACACCGTCGTCATGCACGCGACAGAGTCGGGCAAGCTGAACTTCCTCCCCGCGTTCGACGCGAAAGACATCATCGCCTTCCTCGCCGGCATCCTGACGATGGGCTTCGGCTCGATTCCGCAGCAGGACGTGTTCCAGCGCCTGAATTCGGCGCGCAACGAGAAGACCGCAGTGCGCGGCACGCTCCTCGGCGGATCCGGCTACTTCGTGTTCGCGTTCGTGCCGCTCTTCATCGCGTATTCGGCGACGCTGATCGACCCGGCACTCGTCGCTCGACTTCAGGAGACCGACAGCCAGCGGATCCTGCCGCAGCTGATCCTGCAGCACACGCCGCTCTTCGCGCAGGTGATGTTCTTCGGCGCGCTGCTGTCGGCGATCATGAGCACCGCGTCGGGCACGCTGCTCGCGCCGTCGGTGACCTTCTCGGAGAACATCCTGCGCGGCACCTTCGGCCGGGTCAGCGACCGCGGCTTCCTGTGGCTCACGCGCATCGTCGTCGTTGCGTTCGCGCTGCTGATCACCTGGTACGCGACGCATACCGACGAGAGCATCCACGGCATGGTCGAGAACGCGTACAAGGTCACGCTCGCGACCGCGTTCGTGCCGCTCGCGTTCGGCCTGTACTGGAAGCGCGCGAGCACCCAGGGCGCACTCGCGTCGATCCTCGCCGGCCTCGTCGTCTGGGTCCTGCTCGAAATCGTCGCCCCCGAGGCCGACGTGCCGCCGCATTTCGCCGGCATGCTCGCCGGCATCGTCGCGATGATCGCGGGTTCGCTGCTGCCGCAGACGCTCGTCAAGCCGACGCACGGCCACGTCGCGGCGCACCTCGAGCCGCAAGCGGAATCGCCGGGCGTCCGATAGGTTTTTCGCTGCACCGCGGCGCCGCGCCTTGATGCCCGTCAACGCGCCCGCGGGCCGCGCGAACTATGGTGGCGGAGCTTTTTTCCCGCCCCCGACATGACCAATACCAAAATCGAACTAGTCTGCCCGGCAGGAAGCCTGCCGGCGCTGAAGACGGCGGTCGACCACGGCGCCGATTGCGTCTATCTCGGCTTCAAGGACGCGACCAACGCACGGAACTTCACCGGCCTCAACTTCGACGCGAAGGCGATGAACGAAGGCGTGCGTTACGCGCACGACCGCAAGCGCAAGGTGCTGCTCGCGCTGAACACCTACCCGCAGGCGTCGAACTGGTCCGGCTGGACCGCCGCCGTCGACCGCGCCGCCGACCTCGGCATCGACGCGATCATCGTCGCCGACCCCGGCCTGATGGCCTATGCGCAGAGGACCCATCCGCAGCTGCGGCTGCACCTGTCGGTGCAGGGCTCGGCGACGAGCTACGAGGCGATCAACTTCTACGCCGAGCGCTTCGGCATCCAGCGCGCGGTGCTGCCGCGCGTGCTGTCACTACCGCAGGTCGAGCAGGTCATCGCGAACACCGACGTCGAGATCGAGGTGTTCGGCTTCGGCGGGCTGTGCGTGATGGTCGAGGGCCGCTGCGCGCTGTCCGCCTATGCGACCGGCGAATCTCCGAACTGCAACGGCGCGTGCTCGCCGGGCAAGCACGTGCGCTGGGAGCAGACGCCGCAAGGCATGGAGACGCGCCTCAACGGCATCCTGATCGACCGCTTCGGCGACGGCGAGCGCGCCGGCTACCCGACGCTGTGCAAGGGCCGCTTCGACGTCAACGGCGAGACCTACTACGCGATCGAGGAGCCGACGAGCCTGAACACGCTCGAACTGCTGCCCGATCTCGTCCGTGCCGGCGTGCGCGCGATCAAGATCGAGGGACGTCAACGCAGCCCGGCCTACACCGGCCAGGTCACCCGCGTGTGGCGCGATGCGCTCGACCGCGTCACGCGCGACATCGACAGCTACTCGGTGCAGCCCGGGTGGATCGCCGAACTCGACAAGGTCTCCGAAGGGCGCAGCCACACGCTCGGCGCCTACTACCGCCCCTGGAAATGACGCCGCGGCAGGCCGCACCCGGCCTCCCGCCGCAACCGCGTCCGATCGCCACCGCGATCCGTCTGGAAATGAACCGATGAAAATTGCGCTCGGCCCCCTCCTTTACTACTGGCCCCGCCAGGCGACGCTCGACTTCTACGCACAGATCGCCGACAGCCCCGTAAACACCGTCTATCTCGGCGAAACCGTCTGCTCGCGCCGGCACGAGCTGCGCCTCGACGACTGGCTCGACGTCGCCGCGATGCTGAAGGCAGCCGGCAAGGACGCAGTGATGTCGTCGCAGTCGCTGATCGAGTCCGAATCCGACCTGAAGGCGCTGCGCCGCATCGTCGCGCAGGCGGACTTCCGCGTCGAGGCGAACGACATGTCCGCCGTCCGGCTGCTGACGGCCGCCGGCCGGCGCGACTGGATCGCCGGCCCGACGCTGAACATCTTCAACCCCGCGACGCTCGGCCTGATGGCAGAGGCCGGCGCGACGCGCTGGGTCGCGCCGCCGGAAATGTCCGGCGCAGTGCTCACCGAACTCCTCGGCAGCGGCGCACCGGCAATCGAAACCGAAGTCCTCGGTTGGGGCCGGCTGCCGCTCGCGCATTCGGCGCGCTGCTTCACGGCGCGCCACTACAACCTGCAGAAGGACACCTGCGAGTTCCGCTGCCTCGGGATCAACGACGGCCTGATGCTGCGCACGCGCGAGGGCGAACCCTTCCTGACGCTGAACGGCGTGCAGACGCAATCGGCGCGCGTGCATAACCTGCTCGGTGACCTGCAGTCGGTGCGTCAGTCCGCGCAGGTCGTGCGCGTGAGCCCGCAAGGCGAGCACACGGTGAAGGTGCTCGAACTCTTCCGCGACGCGACGGCGGGCGACCTCCCGTCGCAGGAGGCGTTCCGTCGCAGCACCGAGTGGATGGTCGAAGCGCCGTGCAACGGCTTCTGGCATGGCCGTCCCGGCGTCGAGCAGTTCGTCGCTTCCTGAACCGATTCCCGGAGTCCGCCCCATGTCGACGCTCAGCATCCCCGCCTTCACACTGCCGCCATCGCTCGCCCGCCTCGCCGCGCACCTGCCGCAGCGCCCGCCGACGTTCGCGCTGACGACCGCGCTGAATCTTGCCCTCGACCGCGTGCTGTCGCGTGACGACCTCGAACCGCTCACCGGGCGTCACTTGCGCATCAAGGTCCGTGACGCCGGCCTGACGCTCGACTTCACCTTCGGCCCGCGCGGCTTCCGTCCGCTCAACGCCGGCGGCACGCCCGATCTGACGCTGACCGCGAACGTGCGCGACTACCTCGCGCTCGCGCTGCGCGAGGAGGACGCCGACACGCTGTTCTTCGGCCGGCGGCTGCTGACCGAAGGCGACACCGACCTCGGCCTGCTCGTGAAGAACACGCTCGACGCCGTCGACTGGGACGCGCTGCAAAAGGAATACTCGCCTTCCAGCGTGCTGCGCCGCCTGAATCCGCTCGCCCGTTGCACGACAGGCCGCAGCGCCGCGTCCGACAGCCGGCCGTTCTGACGCTCGGGGGTCCGCCCGCGCCGCGTCGCTTTCCGGCGCCTCGATCCGGATCGACGCCGCCGGCTCGAATCCCACCTTCGCCGAACGAGCGGGCCGCTCGGGACCATTCGCCGATCGCTGGTCTCCACCGAGCTCCCGCCCCGCGCGGACGGTGACTGTCCGCATCGGCTCCGCTCGGCGGACCGTGCGCCATCCGGGCTAGAATGCAGGTCGCCGAACCCATCCCCCGGACCCGCCGATGCCCGTCGCGCGCGACGTTTCCGCCCTGCCGCGCCACCTCGCCGTCGCCTACGGAATACTGATCGTCTACGCGTGCCTGCATCCGCTCACTGGATGGAGGCCGACCGGGCTGCCGCTGCTCGACTTCCTGTCCGCGCCGTGGCCCAAGTACTACCGCGCCGCGGACATCGTGCTCAACCTGCTCGGCTTCCTGCCGTTCGGCTTCGTGCTCGCACCCGCCTTGCCGGCCCGCCTCGGCCCTGCGGGAGCCGTCATCGTCGCAACGCTGATTGCCACCACGCTGAGCTTCACGATGGAAGTCACGCAGAATTTCCTGCCGACCCGGGTGTCCTCGAACATCGACCTCGGCATGAACATCGCCGGCGGCTTCCTCGGCGCCTTGCTCGGCGCGCGGTGGGGTCACGCGCTGTTCGACCGCAGCGGCTGGCTGCATCGGTGGCGCAGCGAGCGCATCATCGCCGGACATTCGGGCGATCTCGGGCTGATGTTGCTCGGCCTGTGGCTGCTCGCGCAGCTCGTGCCCGAGAGCCTGCTGTTCGGCGGCGGTGACCTGCGCCAGATGCTCGGCCTGCCGACGCCGCTGCACTTCAATCCGGAACGCTACATCAAGCTCGAATCGACGCTGGTCGCAATGACCACGGTCGCGGCCGGTCTCTTCGCCCGCTGCATGATGCGCAAAGCGAGCCCGTGGCCGATCGTGCTCCTGCTGCTGCTCGGCATCGGCGCGAAAGCGATCGCGACGTCGTCGTTCTACGCATCCGGTGCGGCCCTACTGTGGCTGACGCCCGGGACGTCCCGCGGCCTACTGTACGGCATCGCGCTGCTCGCGATCGCGCTGGTGCTGCCGCGTCTGCTGCAGCACGCGCTCGCCGGACTGACGCTGCTCACCGCAACGACGCTGACGAACCTGCTGCCCGAGAACCCGTACTTCGTCCTCGACGGGGCGCTGCAGCAATCCGGCAATTTCCTCAACTTCCACGGCCTGACCCAGCTCACCGCGAACCTTTGGCCCTTCCTCGCACTCGCTTACCTGTCTGCCGTCGGATTGTGGCGCGGCGAGCATCTGGACGACGGGCGCGACGCGGCGGACGGCCCGACGCCCCGGCTATAATCGGCGGCATGTCCACGGGCCGGGCGCCGCGGCGCTGCCCTCCACGGAGATGTCGATGAGCTATTTCAAGCACCACGTTTTCTTCTGCTGCAACCAGCGCGCCCCGGGCGAGACCTGCTGCAACAACCACAACGCGACCGCGATGCAGACCTACGCGAAGGATCGGATCGGCGCGCTCGGCCTCAAGGGCCGGGGCAAGATCCGCATCAACAAGGCCGGCTGCCTCGACCGCTGCGACGAAGGCCCGGTGCTGGTCGTCTATCCCGACAACGTCTGGTACACCTACATCGACCAGGAGGACATCGACGAGATCATCGACGAGCACCTCGTGCATGGCCGCGTCGTGACCCGCCTGCGCCTGCCCGACGCCTCATGAACCGTCCGACCACTCCCGAATCGGTGCTGCTGCGCGGACCGGACGGCGCGATCGAAGCGCTGATCGACACGCCGGCCGATGTCCGCGGCATCGCGCTCGTCTGCCACCCGCACCCGCTGTTCGGCGGCGCGAACACGAACAAGATCACGCACACGCTCGCGCGCAGCTTCCGCGAACTTGGCTACGTCGCGGTGCGCCCGAACTTCCGCGGCGTCGGCAAGAGCGAAGGTGGGCACGAACACGGCGACGCCGAAACCGAGGACATGTTGTCGGTGATCAGCTGGGCGCAGTCGCGCTGGGGCAGCCTGCCGCTGGCGCTCGGCGGCTTCTCGTTCGGCGCATTCGTCCAGACCCGAGTCGCGCAACGGCTTGCCGGCGGCGTCACGCCGGCGAAGCGCATCGTCCTCGTCGGCACCGCGACCGGCGCGGTGGCTGGCGCGCGCAGCTACACGACCGAAACCGTGCCGAAAGACACGCTCGTGATCCACGGCGCCGACGACGAGAACGTCCCGCTCGCGAACGTCCTCGAATGGGCGAAGCCGCAGGATCTCCCGGTCATCGTCGTGCCCGGCGCCGACCACTTCTTCCACGGCAAGCTGCATCTGATCCGCGACATCATCGCGCGCAACTGGGCGCCGCTGTAGACGCCGGACAAGGAGACGCACATGAAGCTCTTCGCCTCGCTGACGAGTCCGTACGCCCGCAAGATCCGCATCCTCCTCGCGGAGAAACGGCTGCCGTTCGAACTGGTCGTCGATTCGCCGTGGGAAGCGAACACGCGCGTCCCCGACATCAACCCGCTCGGCAAGGTGCCGGCGCTCGTCACCGACGACGGAGAGGTTTTCTTCGATTCTCCAGTCATCGCCGGCTACCTCGAGACGCTCGACGCATCGCCGGCGATGCTGCCCGAGGACCGGCTCGAAGCGGTACGCGTACGGCAGACCGAGGCACTCGCCGACGGCATCATCGACGCGGCGGTCGCGACCGTCCTCGAAGGGCGCCGCCCGCAAGCGCAACGCAGCGAGAGCGAAGTCGCGCGCCAGATCGACAAGATCGAACGCAGTCTCGCCGAGCTCGAACGGCGCGCGCACAACCGCCAGTGGCTGCACGGCGACGCCATCGGCCTCGGCGACGTCGCGGTCGGTGTCGCGCTCGGCTACCTCGACCTGCGGCGACCGGAGCTCGACTGGCGCGCCCGAAATCCGCTGCTCGCGACGCTCGCCGAGCGCCTGTGCGCTCGCGAGAGCTTCGTCGACACGAAGCCTCCGGTTAGCTGAACGCATGTCGGGCGCGACCCTTCGTGCCTCCGGGCGAGCGAGCAACGAGGCCGCCTCGGCGCTCGCCGCCGCGCCGCCGCGCCCGCCGCTGTCGATCCGCGGCCTCCGGAAGCGCTACGGCGACACCGATGTCGTCGCCGGCATCGACCTCGAACTGCGTCCGGGCGAATGCTTCACGCTGCTCGGGCCCAACGGCGCCGGGAAGACGACGACGCTGCGCTGCGCGCTCGGGCTCACCGCGCCGTCGGCGGGCGAGATCCGACTCGCCGGACTGCCGGTGCCGGAACGGGCGCGCGAGGCGCGGATGCGGGTCGGCATCGTGCCGCAGCAGGACAGCCTCGACCCGGACTTCACCTGCAGCGAGAACCTGGTCGTCTATGGCCGTTATTTCGGCCTCGACGACGCGACGATCCTCGCCCGCGTCCCGGAGCTTCTCGCGTTCGCCGGCCTCGAGGGCAAGCGCGACGCACGCATCCAGCAGCTGTCGGGCGGCATGAAGCGGCGCCTGACGCTCGCCCGCGCGCTCGTCAACCGGCCCGAACTGCTCATCCTCGACGAGCCGACGACCGGCCTCGACCCGCAGGCCCGCCACCTGATCTGGGAGCGGCTGAAGCAGCTGATCCGCGCCGGCACGACGGTACTGCTGACGACGCATTTCATGGATGAAGCCGAGCGGCTCGCCGACCGGCTCGCGATCCTCGACGCCGGCCGGATCCTGACCGAAGGCAGCCCACGCGACGTGATCGCGAAGGAGATCGAGCCCCAGGTCGTCGAGGTCTACGGCGACTGGAACGGCCGCGGGCACGACGGCGCCGATGGGGACGCCGAAGCGTGGGCCGCACGGCACGCGGCGGAGTTCTGCCGGCGCCATGAGGTCAGCGGCGAAACCGCGTTCTGTTACGTCGAGGACGCCGCGCCCCTCCTCGCGCACCTCGCCGCGCAATCCGGCCTGCGCTACCTGCACCGCCCGGCGAACCTCGAGGACGTGTTCCTGAAACTCACCGGCCGCGAGCTGCGGGACTGATCGCATGGACCGCCAACCCTCGCAGCTGCACGACCACGACCTTGACGCGACCGCGGCTCCCGATCTCCGCCCGCGCGGGCGCTCCGCGTGGCGCCCGCCACAGCTGTCGCGACGCTTCGTGCCGGTGTGGCGGCGCAACTTCCTCGTCTGGCGCAAGCTCGCGCTGCCGTCGGTGCTCGGCAATCTCGCCGACCCGGTGATCTACCTGTTCGGCCTCGGCTTCGGCATCGGCATGCTGGTGCCCGAAGTCGCCGGCGTGCGTTACATCAGTTTCCTCGCCGCCGGCATGGTCTGCTATTCGACGATGAACGCGGCGTCCTTCGAAGTGCTCTATTCGGGCTTCTCGCGGATGCACGTGCAGAAGACGTGGGAGGCGATCATGAACACCCCGGTCGACCTCGACGACGTTGTCTTCGCCGAGCTGGTCTGGGCGGCGTCGAAGGCCTTGCTGTCGGGCCTCGCGATCCTGCTCGTCGTCTCGCTCGCCGGCATCGTCGACACGCGCTACGTGCTGTGGCTGCCCCCGCTGATCTTCGTCGTCGGGCTCACGTTCGCCGCGCTGGGCCTCGTGATGACGGCACTGGCGCCGAGCTTCGATTTCTTCATGTACTACTTCACGCTGTTCGTCACGCCGATGACGCTGCTGTCAGGCGTGTTCTTCCCGATCGAGCAGCTTCCCGCGCTATTGCAAACCGCGACGAAGCTGCTGCCCTTGACCCACGCGATCGAACTCGCCCGCCCGCTGCTGCTCGGCCGCGCGCCCGAGGACATCGCGCTGCACCTCGCGGTCGTGCTCGGCTACGGGGCGGTGGCGTTCTGGCTCGCGCTCGCGCTGACGCGACGCCGCCTGCTCCGCTGAGCCAGGGTCACTTGCGCTGCAACGCACCGAGCTGAGCAATCAGGAAACCGAGGCGCCGGCGCAGCGCGTCATGACCGACGTTGTCGGCGTTGGCGAGCCGCGCGCGCAGCGCGGCGATCTCGCGCCGCAGCCCGATTTCGGCCGGCACGACCCCGGCATTCTTCAGGATGCGATTCGCCATCCGCTGCTCCGGTGACAGCAGCGGATCGTCGTCGAGGTCGAGCGGGCGGCCCGCGCCGGGCAGATTGTCGAGTTCGCCGCGCTTGATCGCGTCGGCAATGCGCTGCTCGGCAAGGAGGTCGAAGATCGATAACGGCATGACGTTTGCTGCGCGAGAAGGGGTTGCGGACAGCGCCCGCGTCGCCGGCACCAGCTCGGGACTCCTTCTTGCTACGCAAGGTTCGCGCGCACGTGACCCGGGGGGCATGCAATCGCCGCCGGGCACAATCCCGCTTGCCAAGCACCGCGACGGTGCGGAACATAGCGCGTCCGTCATCCAAGTTCCATCGCCGCGCGCTCCCGCAAGCGCCCGACGGCGCGTCAACGAAGGAGTTTCTACGTGTTCGAGTCCATGATGGGCGCCGCGTTCTGGGTGTCCGTGCTGCAGATCATCGCGATCGACATCCTGCTCGGCGGCGACAACGCGGTCGTGATCGCGCTCGCCTGCCGCAAGCTGCCCGAGCATCAGCGCAACAAGGGCATCGCGTGGGGGGTAGTGGGCGCGATCGTGCTGCGCGTCGTGCTGATCTTCTTCGCGCTTCAGCTCCTCGAACTGCCGTTCCTCAAGATCGTCGGCGGACTGCTGCTGCTGTGGATCGGTGTCAAGCTGATGCAGCCGGAGGACGAGGGCGCGCACGGCAATATCGAGGGCAGCGCGCATCTGTTCGGCGCGATCAAGACGATCGTGGTGGCCGACGCGGTGATGAGCATCGACAACGTCATCGCGGTCGCCGGCGCGGCGAAGGGCGACCTCAGCCTCGTCATATTCGGGATCATCGTCAGCATCCCGGTCATCGTCTGGGGCAGCAAGTTCGTACTGAAGCTGATGGACCGCTTCCCCGTGGTCATCACGCTCGGCGCGGCGCTGCTCGGCTGGATCGGCGGCGGCATGTTGGTCGGCGATGTCGTGCTGCAGCCTTACCTCGAAGGCACGCCGTCTTGGCTGCATTACGCGACGTCGGTCGCCGGCGCGATCTTCGTCGTCGCGCTCGGCAGCGTGCTCGCGCGGCGGCTGCGCGGCGAAGCGCCGGCCCCGATCGTCGAGCTTGCCGTCGCTCCGACGAAGAATCCCTCGCACAAGGCGTAACGGAGAAACCGATGCTGAAGATACTGGTGCCGGTCGACGGTTCGGAAAACGCGAACCGCGCAGTCGCGCACGTGATCAACCTGTACCGCAACAACGCGCAGGTCGACATTCACCTGTTCAACGTGCAGCTCCCGATCGACTCGGGCCACGCGCGCCTCTTCGTCAGCGCCGACGAACTCGAGAACTACCGCCGCGAGGAAGGCATCGCCGAGCTTGCGGGTGCCCGTCGCATGCTCGACGAGGCCGGCGTTCCCTACACCCACCACATCGCCGTCGGCCGTGTCGCCGACACGATCATCCGCTACGCCAAGGAGCGCGGCATCGACAAGATCGTGCTCGGCTCGCACGGCCGTACCGGGCTGATGCAGGTGCTGCTCGGTTCGGTCGCACAGGAAGTGCTCAAGCGCTCCGACGTGCCGGTGACGCTCGTGAAGCCTGCCATCGCGCCCTGAACGGGGTCGCCGGCAGCCTCGCCGGCGGTGGTCTAGAGTGTAGCGAGGCGCGGCCTGGTGCCGTACCGATGCTCGCAAGGAGGACCGCATGGACGAACTCGACAAGGAAGCCGTCGTCGCAGCTCTGAACCGCATTCTCGAGTCCGAACTTGCCGGAGTCGTGCGCTACACGCATTACTCGTTTCTCGTGTTCGGTTTCGGGCGCATCCCGATCGTGTCGTGGCTGCGCGAGCAGGCCGACGAATCGCTGATGCACGCGCGCGCCGTCGGAGAATGGATCACGACGCTCGGCGCCTACCCCTCGCTGACGATCGGGCCGCTGCTCGACGCCCACAAGCACGACATCGGCGCGATCCTGCGCGAATCGCTCGAAGCGGAACGCGCCGCGCTACAGCTCTACCGCGACCTTCTCTCGCGCGTCGCCGACCGCTCCGTCGCACTCGAAGAGTTCGCGCGCCGGATGATCGAAGTCGAGGAGCTGCATCAGGCGGAAGTCGACAAGATGCTGCGCAAGCCCGGCGACGTCGCCGCGTTCGCCTCGTCGCCGACACCGCCCCCTGCATCCTCGGCGCCACCGCTCGCCTGAGTGCGCGGCGCCGCGGTGCGGCGAAGCTTCCTCGCCTTCGTCACCGGCGGCCTCGCGGCCCCGCCGGCGTCGTCAGCCGGTGCCAACCAGTTCCGCGTGCTCGTTTCGCCCGCCCCGCTAGCGTTCGAGAGCTGAGCGCGGCCGCCGCGCACTTATAACTTTTTGGCTAGCCGATATGGTTTGCTGCGGTGCGGTGCGGCAGTACAATCCGCCGCCTCGAACCCAGGAACATCCGCACGCATCATGGCCGCCTTCATCACTGAAAAGATCGTCAGCGTTCATCACTGGAACGACACGCTGTTCTCCTTCACGACGACGCGCGATCGGGCGCTGCGCTACGAGAACGGCCAGTTCGTGATGATCGGCCTCGAAGTCGACGGCCGCCCGCTGATGCGTGCGTATTCGATCGCGAGCCCGAACTACGAGGAAAATCTCGAGTTCTTCAGCATCAAGGTGCCCGACGGCCCGCTGACCTCGCGACTGCAGAAGATCCAGCCCGGCGACGAACTGCTCGTGTCGCGCAAGCCGACCGGCACGCTGGTGCTGCACGACCTGCTGCCCGGCAAGCACCTGTACCTGTTCTCGACCGGCACCGGTCTCGCGCCGTTCATGAGCGTGATCCGCGACCTCGACGTCTACGATCGCTTCGAGAAGGTCATCCTGATTCACGGCGTGCGCTACGTCAGCGAAGTCGCCTACGAGCACTACATCACGCACGAGCTGCCGCAGCACGAGTTTCTCGGCGATCTCGTGCGCGAGAAGCTGATCTACTACCCCACCGTCACGCGCGAGCCGTTCCGCAACCAGGGGCGGCTGACCGAGCTCATCGAGAGCGGCAAGCTCTTCGCCGACATCGGTCTGCCGCCGCTCGACCCCGCCGTCGACCGCGTGATGATCTGCGGCAGCGCGGCGATGCTGAAGGACTCACGCGAGCTGCTCGACCGGCGTGGATTCCGGATGTCGAAGCGCATCGGCGACCCGGGCGACTACGTCATCGAGCACGCGTTCGTCGAGAAGTGAGGCGGCGGGCGTCTCAGTGGCGCGAAGGGGCTGCGGCCCCTTTTTTCACGTCCGCGTCGCACCTCACGTCCGAGCAGCGGAAAATCGTCGTCGCCGACGCGATTTCCTGCCGTGTCCGCGGCCGCGCCCTCACTTCGGGCGGTTTTCGGCTCCCGCAAGCGCTGCGCACCGCGCCCCTTTGGCCTAGGATGGCGAAAGACGAGCATGCATCACGCCTTTCTGCACTTCGGCGGGCTAAAGTGTCGCTCGCGTCATACAACAAACTGACTGGAGATCGTTCATGCGCAAGACCCTCACGATGATCGCCCTGAGTCTCTCGGCAGCCGGTCTCGCTGCCCCCGCCCACGCCCAGCTCACGGGAACGCTGCAGAAGATCAAGGACAGCGGCGCCATCACCGTCGGTCACCGGGAATCCTCGGTGCCGTTCTCCTACCTCGACGCGCAGCAAAAGCCGATCGGGTACGCGATGGATCTTTGCGCAAAAGTCGTCGACGCGGTGAAATCCGAGTTGAAGATGCCGAACCTGAAGGTCAATTACCAGGCCGTCACGTCGCAGAACCGCATCCCGCTGATGCAGAACGGGACGATCGACCTCGAATGCGGCTCGACGACGAACAGCGTCGCGCGCCAGCAGCAGGTCGGGTTCTCGGTCGCGTACTTCATCACCAGCGTGCGCATGGGCGTGCGCAAGGATTCGGGCATCAAGGACATCGGCGACCTCGACGGCAGGCCGGTCGTGACGACGACGGGGACGACGTCGGATCAGCTGATCAAGCAGAACGAGAAGGGCAAGACGATCGACGTCAAGAACATTTACGGCAAGGACCACGCCGACTCGTTCCTGATGGTCGAGAGCGGGCGCGCCGCCGCGTTCGTGATGGACGACATCCTGCTCGCCGGCCTGATCGCCAGCTCGAAGAACCCGAGTGCGTTCGCGATCGTCGGTCCGTCACTGCGCGACGAACCGTACGCCGTGATGGTGCGCAAGGACGACGCGCCGTTCAAGGCGATCGTGGACAAGACGCTGGTCGGCCTGATGAAGTCCGGCGAGGCCGAGAAGCTGTACAACAAGTGGTTCACGCAGCCGATTCCGCCGCGCAACGTGAACCTGAACTTCCCGATGAGTCCCGCGCTGAAGGCGGCGTTCGAGAACCCCACCGACAAGGGCGTCGAGTAACAGAAACGGTGGCCGCGGCGCGACGCGCGCGGCCGCATTCCCTTTCATCCGACGCTTCGCGGCGCCGCCGCGGAGCAAAGAGGCGCGAATGGACTATCACTGGAACTGGATGTTCTTCTTCCAGGAAACCGACGACGGTCTCAAGTATTACGACTGGATCCTTTCGGGCCTGGGCTGGACGACGGTCGTGTCACTCGCGTCGCTCGCGGTCGCGCTGCTGCTCGGCTCGGCGCTCGGCGTGATGCGCACGACGCCGAACCGGTGGCTCGTCGGGATCGGCGACGCCTACGTCGATCTGTTCCGCAACGTGCCGCTGATCGTCCAGCTTTTCATGTGGTTCTTCGTCGTGCCCGAGCTCGTCCCGGAGAAGCTCGGCCTGTGGATGAAGCAGGACCTGCCCTACGTCGTCATCGCCGTCGTCGGACTCGGCCTCTACACGGCTGCGCGGATCGCCGAACAGGTGAAGGCAGGCATCAATTCGCTCTCGCGCGGCCAGCGCGCCGCCGGCCTCGCGCTCGGCTTCACCGAATGGCAGACGTACCGCCACGTGCGCCTGCCGATGGCGTACCGCATCGTGCTTCCGGCGCTGACGTCGGAAGCGATGAACATCTTCAAGAACTCGGCCGTGACCTACGCGGTAGGCATCCTCGAGCTGTACTTCCAGTACAAGCAGATCATCGAAAAGACTTCGCAGGTGCTCGAGATCACGATCGTCGTGACCCTCGCGTACTTCGCGCTCGCGTTCGTGATGAACCGGCTCCTCGCCTCCATCGAGCGCCGCACCCGCGTGCCGGGGCTGATCGTCGGCGGCAAGGGGAGCAACTGAGATGACGGACTTCGACTTCTCGGTCATCGTCGAAAACTGGGGCTTCCTCCTCGAAGGACTGCGCTACACGATCCAGGTCACGATCGTCGCGATGCTCGGCGGCATCCTCATCGGCACGCTGCTGGCGCTGATGCGGCTGTCGTCGATCGCGCCGCTGCAATGGTTCGCAGCCGGCTACGTCAACGTGTTCCGCAGCGTGCCGCTGGTGCAGGTGATTCTCGCGTTCTACCTGATCCTGCCGCTCGCGCTACAGGCGATCACCGGCAAGCCGATGCCGATCGGCGCGGCGAACTCGGCGTACTTCACCTTCACCGTGTTCGAAGCCGCGTATTACTCGGAGATCATGCGCTCGGGCATCCAGTCGGTGCCGCGTGGGCAGATCGCCGCCGGCTACGCGATGGGCTTCACGTACGGCCAGACGATGCGCCTCGTCGTGCTGCCGCAGGCCTTCCGCAACATGCTGCCGGTGCTACTGACGCAGACGATCATCCTGTTCCAGGACATCTCGCTCGTGTATGCGATCGGCGCGACCGACTTCTTCGGCGCCGCCGACAAGATCACGCAGCGCGACCTGCGCCCGGTCGAGATGTACACGACGGTCGCGGTGGTCTATTTCATCATCTGCTTCACCCTGTCGCGGCTCGTGAAGCGGCTGCAGAGCCGCATCGCGATCATCCGCTGACACCCGGGAGCCTTTCGACGTGATCGAGATCAAGAACATTTCCAAGTGGTACGGCAGCTTCCAGGTGCTGACCGATTGCACGACGCAGGTGAAGAAGAGCGAAGTGGTCGTCGTCTGCGGCCCTTCCGGCTCGGGGAAGTCGACGCTGATCAAGTGCGTGAACGCGCTCGAACCCTTCCAGAAGGGCAGCATCGTCGTCGATGGCATCGCGGTCGAGAACCCGAAGACGAACCTGCCGAAGCTGCGCGCGAAAGTCGGCATGGTGTTCCAGAACTTCGAGCTGTTCCCGCACATGACGATCACCGAAAACCTGACGATCGCGCAGATCAAGGTGCTCGGGCGCCGCCGCGACGAAGCGGTCGACAAGGGCCTGAAGCTGCTCGACCGGGTCGGCCTGAAGAGCCAGGCGGCGAAATATCCGGGGCAACTGTCGGGTGGCCAGCAGCAGCGGGTCGCGATCGCGCGCGCGCTCGCGATGGACCCGATCTGCATGCTGTTCGACGAACCGACTTCGGCGCTCGATCCCGAGATGATCAACGAAGTGCTCGACGTGATGGTCGAACTCGCGCAGGAGGGCATGACGATGATGTGCGTGACGCACGAGATGGGCTTCGCGCGCAAGGTCGCCCACCGCGTGATCTTCATGGACCGCGGCGCCATCGTCGAGGATGCGCCGAAGGACGAATTCTTCGGCCAGCCGCGCTCGGAGCGCGCGCAGAACTTCCTCGCGAAGATCCTGCAGCACTAGCGGCGGCGTGCTTTAGCGGGCCGCGTGCAGACTGCAAAAGCCTGGCCGGAAGGCGCGATGCGGGGCGTTCTGCCTCGCCGCATCGCCGCTGCAGCGACACGCTGTATAGCCCGCCCGATAACTCACGGAGACCGTCGATGACCGACACCCTCGTCGTCCTGACCAATCTTCCCGACGCCGCGGCCGCCCACGCGCTCGCGACACGCCTGGTCGAACTGCGCCTCGCCGCGTGCGTGAACATCCTCGCGCCGTGTCGGTCGGTGTATCGCTGGCAGGGTGCCATCGAGGATGCGGAGGAGTTTCCGCTGCTGATCAAGACCACGGCTGAACGCTACCCCGCCCTCGAAGCGGAGATCCGCGACCGGCATCCGTACGAACTTCCCGAGATCGTTGCTGTCCCTCAGGTACGGGGCTTGCCTGCATACCTCGATTGGATCGCCGCCGAGACGACTGCGGCATCCAGCGGGAGCAGCGCAGCCCCGTAATCGCGCCCCGATTGCGGACATACGGTTTGATCGGGATCCAGTACTCGCCGCCGGCAACACCTTAAAATCCTCTCAATTCCGACACGCCCTTCCGAACCGATGCGTCGCCTCCTGCTCTGGCTGACCCTGCTGGTCAGCACCGTTGCCCTGTCCGCTTACGCGCAGGGCAAGCCGATCGAACCCGAAAAAGCCTTCCGTTTCGCCGCCCGCACGCTCGACCCGACGACCGTCGAAGTCACGTTCGACGTCGCCGACGATTACTACCTGTACGGCGACAAGTTCAAGTTCACGGCCGATCCCGAGACCGTCGTCCTCGGCACGCCCGAGCGCGCGCCGGGCAAGATCAAGCACGATGAATTTTTCGGCGAGGTCGAGACTTACCGCGACGAAGTGAAGATCCTGTTGCCGGTGACCGCGCCGCCCGGCGTCACGAAATTCCGGCTCACGGCGACGAGCCAGGGATGCTGGGACGGTGGCATCTGCTACCCGCCGACCCCGCAGAGCACCGACATCGATCTGACCGCGAAACCGACCCGCACCGGCCTCGGCTTTCTCGATCGCGTGATCTCGGGCGGCGACTCCGCGCCCGGGCAAAGCGTTCCGGGCAGCACGCAGGTCAGCGGCGACGAGAGCGGGCGCATCGCCGGCCTGCTGCGCGACGCGAGCGTGCCGCTGGTGCTCGCGAGCTTCTTCGGCTTCGGCCTGCTGCTCGCCTTCACGCCCTGCACCTTCCCGATGATCCCGATCCTGTCGGGCATCATCGTCGGCCAGGGTCACCACATCTCCCGCGGCCGCGCGTTCGCGCTGTCGCTCGTGTACGTGCTCGGCATGGCGATCGCGTATGCACTGGCGGGCGTCGCCGCGGGCCTGTCGGGCACGCTGCTGTCGGCCGCGCTGCAGAACGCGTGGGTGCTCGGCGCATTCGCGCTGGTGTTCGTGCTGCTGTCGCTGTCGATGTTCGGCTTCTACGAACTGCAGCTGCCGACCGCGCTGCAGAGCCGACTGAGCTCGACCGCGAACCACCAGAAAGGCGGACATGTTGGCGGCGTCGCGGTGATGGGCGTGCTGTCGGCGCTGATCGTCGGCCCGTGCGTCGCGGCGCCGCTCGCCGGCGCGCTGCTGTATATCGCGCAGACCGGCAACGCGACGCTCGGCGGCGTGGCGCTGTTCGTGATGGCGCTCGGCATGGGCGCGCCGCTGATCGCCGTCGGCGTCGCCGCGCGCTCGGTGCTGCCGAAAGTCGGGCCGTGGATGGAGGGCGTCAAGAAAGCGTTCGGCGTGATGCTGCTCGCCGTCGCGTTATGGCTGCTGACGCCGGTCGTGCCGGCCGTCGCGACGATGCTCGCGTGGGCCACGCTGCTGGTGTTTTCCGGCATCTTCCTGCATGCGCTCGACCCGCTGCCGGCGCATGCGAAAGGCTGGTCCCGCTTCTGGAAGGGCGTCGGCGTCGTGATGCTGATCGGCGGCGCCGCAATGCTCGTCGGGGCGCTCGCCGGCTCGCGCGATCCGCTGCAGCCGCTGGCGGTGCTGCGCACCGGCGGCGCCGCGGCGGCGACGACCCAGCCTCGCTTCGAGAAAGTCGCTTCGGTCGCTGAACTCGACGCCCGCCTCGCCGCCGCCGACCGGCCGGTGATGCTCGACTTCTATGCCGACTGGTGCGTCTCGTGCAAGGAGATGGAACGCTTCACTTTCAGCGACGACGCGGTGCAGACGCGGATGAATCGAATGCTGCTGCTGAAAGCCGACGTGACGGCGAACAACGACGACGACAAGGCCTTGCTGAAGCGCTTCAACCTGTTCGGCCCGCCCGGAACGATCTTCTTCGACCGGGGCGGGGTGGAACGCGACGGCCTGCGCGTCGTCGGCTTCATGGAAGCCGGCGCGTTCGCCGAACTGCTCGACCGCGCGCTGCGCTGAAGGCCCGCGTTCGGCATCCCGGGCGCCCGGCCCGGTCCTCCCTGCCTCCGCCACGGCGGCTCCGCTCCGGCGCGCCAGTATTTTGTAGCGGAACGGGCAACACTGAAAGTTGCTGGCGATCCACCGTTTTCCGGCAACTTTCGCCTACAATTGCCGCTCCCCCTTTCGCCAGCGTGCCTCCCATGTTCTCCGGAATCATCGCCGCGTGCGGTCGCATCGAGCGCATCGAACCCCTTCAGGACGGCGTCCGCCTCACCGTGGACACCGGCGATCTCGATCTCTCCGACGTGCAGATCGGCGACAGCATCGCGAACAGCGGCGTCTGCCTGACCGTCGTCGCGCTCGACGGCCGGCTCGCCCGCTTCGACGTGTCGCGCGAGACGCTCAACTGCACCGCCGGGCTCGACCAGGTCGGCAACGAGGTCAACCTCGAAAAGGCGCTGCGCCTCGCGGACCGGCTCGGCGGTCACCTCGTCACGGGACACGTCGACGGCGTCGGTGAAGTCGTGCGCTTCGCGCCGGTCGGCGAGAGCCACGAACTCGTGATCCGCGCCCCGGCCTCGCTCGCCGGCTATATCGCGAAGAAAGGCTCGGCGACCATCAACGGCGTGAGCCTGACGGTAAACCAGGTCGAAGGACGCGACTTCTCGATCAATCTGATCCCGCACACGGTCGCGGTGACGAACCTCAAGCGTCTCGCCGCCGGCAGCCCGGTGAACCTCGAGATCGACCTGATCGCACGCTACGTCGAGCGCATGCTCGCGTGGCGCGAGGAGGGCGCGCAATGAACGCCAACACCCCGCTTATCCCGCAAACGGCTGTGGCGGAAAGCACCGCGAATCGCGCGTCCGGCGGTGCGAGCACGCTCGCACCGATCACCGAAATCATCGAAGAAATCCGCGCCGGCCGCATGGTCGTGCTCGTCGACGAGGAGGACCGCGAGAACGAGGGCGACCTCGTGCTCGCCGCGGAGCACGTGACGCCGGAAGCGATCAATTTCATGGCCAAGCACGGCCGCGGACTGATCTGCCTGACGCTGACCGAAGCGCGCTGCCGCCAGCTCGGCCTGCAGCCGATGGTGCGCGACAACCGCTCGCCGCACGGCACCGCCTTCACGACATCGATCGAAGCCGCCGAAGGCGTCACGACCGGCATCTCGGCGCACGACCGCTCGCGCACCGTCGAAGCCGCGGTCGCCCGTCACGCGAAACCATCCGACATCGTCCAGCCCGGCCACATCTTCCCGCTGATGGCGCAGAAGGGCGGCGTCCTGATCCGCGCCGGACACACCGAGGCCGGCTGCGACCTCGCCGCGCTCGCCGGGCTCGAGCCGGCGTCGGTGATCTGCGAAATCCTGAAGGACGACGGCACGATGGCGCGGCTGCCGGATCTCGTCGAATTCGCGAAGGAACACGGCCTGAAGATCGGCGCGATCCGCGACCTGATCGAATACCGTTCCGCGAACGAGCACCTGGTCGAGCGCGTCGCCGAAAAGGACGTCGAAACGCCGTATGGCCGATTCCGTTTGGCGGCGTTCGAAGACAAGACGAGCGGCGAAGTGCATTTCGCGCTGAGTCATGGCGAGATCCGCCCCGACCGCGAAACGATCGTGCGGGTGCACGAACCGATCTCGGTCGTGGACTTCATCGACCCCGACCGCAGCCGCCACACCTTTCCCGTGAACCAGGCCTTCGCCCGCGTCGCACAGGCCGAACAGGGCGTCATCGTGCTGCTTTACCGACCGCAGTCGGGCAACGAGCTGCTCGCCGGCCTGCGTGGCGACGGCGGCGACGCGCCGAAATGGGACGCCCGCCTGTTCGGCGTCGGCGCGCAGATCCTGCGCGACCTGAAGGTCGGCAAGATGCGGCTGCTCGCGAGCCCGCGCAAGATTCCGAGCATGGCCGGCTTCGGCCTCGAAATCACCGGCTTCGTCGAGTCGGACTGAGCCGCAATTCATCCGCACCGGGAGCAGCGGCCGCGCCGCGCTCCCGGTCCCTTTTTTCAAGAATCGAAAATGCCCCGTTACGACAACATTCCTGAATTCGACATCGACCTCGACGGCCGTGGGCTACGCATCGGCATCGTCATGAGCCGCTTCAACCAGGACGTCTGCGAAGGCCTGCTGTCGGCCTGCACCGCCGAACTGCTGCGCCTTGACGTCTCGCCCGAGCTTGTGCGCATCGCGACCGTACCCGGCGCACTCGAGATCCCGTTGACGCTGCAGGCGATGGCACGCACCGGCCACTACGACGCGTTGATCGCGCTCGGCGCGGTGATCCGCGGCGAGACCTATCATTTCGAGCTGGTTTCGAACGAGATGGGCAGCGGCATCAACCGGATCGGCCTCGACGCCGGGCTGCCGATCGCGAACGGCGTGCTGACGACCGAGGACGACGACCAGGCCCTCGCACGGATGCAGGAAAAAGGCGCCGACTGCGCCCGCACCGCGGTCGAAATGGCCAACCTGCTGAAGAAAGTCCGATGAGCGGCAAGGCGGCCCGTCGCCGCGCGCGCGAGTTCGCGCTGCAGGGAATCTACCAGTGGCTGCTGTCGGGCAACTCGCTGCCGGTCATCGAGGACCACGTCGCCCAAGTCACCGGCTTCGAGCGCGCCGACCGCGAGCTTTTCGTCAGCCTGCTGCGCGGCACGCTGAACAACGTCGAATCCCTGCAGGCGGAGTTCGAGCCCTTCATCCATCGACCGGTGCACGAGCTGTCGCCGGTCGAGCGTGCGATCCTGCTGCTCGGCACGCACGAGCTCAAGAACGGTCTCGACACGCCCTACCGCGTCATCATCAACGAAGCGATCGAACTCGCAAAAGGCTACGGCGGCACCGAAGGACACCGCTTCGTCAACGGCGTGCTCGACAAGCTCGCGGCGAAGCTGCGCGCCACGGAGATCGCGGCCGGCCGCAGCAGCTGAGGCCGCCGGCGCACAAAGCGCGGGGGTCGTCGGAGCCCAGTCAAGCGCGAGCGATTCGACGCCGTCGGAGGCTCGTACGCGCTGCGCGCTGCGTCCCGCGATGGCCCAGAACTAGGCGAGGCCGACGCTCGGCTGATGAATCGAAGGAGTGGCGCCACAGGCAAGCGCTGTATGCCGCGCCATCGGCCCCGTCCCGAACGCTGCCGCCCCGCGGGCTGCCAAACGATACGGAACAAAAAATGAAGCCCGAACCGCGGACAACGCGTTTCGGGCTTTTCCTTTTCGGCGGGCGATTATCGATCGGGAAGCGCGGTCGGAACAGCTAACCGAACGCATTCTCGAAGCGATGGGGCGCGGAAACGCCTCCTCAGCCGCGCGCGGACGGACGCGGACGGCGCGCGCCTTCGGGACGGTCGCTGCCGAACCGGCCGCCTTCGCTGCGGCCACCCCCGTCACGAGCGTCCCGGCCGTAACCGCCGCGCGACCCCGACGGCCCTTCCGAAGACCAACCCTTGCTCGCACCCGGACGTCCGTCGCGGTTGTCGCGGCCGTAGGACGATCCGCCGCCCGAAGGGCGGCCGCCGTAACCCGGCTTGCCGCCGCCCGGGCGACGCGGCGACGACGGGCGCAGCGTCGGCTCCAGACCTGCGATGGTATGCACGGCAAGAGGCTTGCCAGTGAAGCGCTCGATCGCGCGGATGATCCCCATTTCGCGCGGCCCCGAGAAAGTGATTGCGATGCCGTCGCGTCCCGCGCGGCCCGTCCGGCCGATGCGATGCACGTAGTCCTCGACCTGCCGCGGCGGATCGAAGTTGATCACGTGGCTAATGCCGGCAACGTCGATGCCGCGCGCGGCAACGTCGGTCGCGACGAGCACGCCGATGCGTCCCTGACGCAGCTTGTCGAGCGTGCGGTTACGCGCCGTCTGGTGCATGTCGCCATGCAGCGCCGCAGCGGAAAAACCCTTCTCCTGCAGGTTCAGCGACACTTCCTCGGCACCGCGCTTCGTCGCCGTGAAGACGACGGCCTGTTGCATGTCGTCGCCGCCGAGCAGCGACTCGAGCAGGCGGTTCTTATGCACCATGTTGTCGGCCATCAGCAGGCGCTGCTCGATATTCGCGCGGTTCTCGACCGTCGCGGCGATCTCGATCCGCTGCGGCTCCCGCTGTAGCTTGCGCGCGAGATTGCCGACGACGCCGTCGAGGGTCGCCGAGAACAGCAGCGTCTGCCGGCTCGCGGGGGTCGCCGCGACGATGGTTTCGATGTCTTCGACGAAGCCCATGTCGAGCATGCGGTCGGCTTCGTCGAGGACGAGCACTTCGATGTCGGACAGCTTGATCTTGCGACGCGTCAGGTGGTCGATCAGCCGGCCCGGGGTCGCGACGACCACATCGACCGAGCGCGACAGCTGCTTCACTTGCGCGAAGAACGGCGCGCCACCGACGAGGCACGCCGTGTTGAGGTAGCGCAGGTTGCGGGCATAGGTCTTGACCGCCTTTTCGACCTGTAGCGCGAGTTCGCGCGTCGGCGTCAGCACGAGCACCCGCGGCCCGGCGCCCGGCGCGGGCTTGCGGTCGATCAAGCGATGCAGGCTCGGGAGCGTGAAGGCTGCGGTCTTGCCGCTGCCGGTATGTGACGACACCATCAGGTCGGTACCGGCGAGCGCAGCAGGAATCGCCTGCTGCTGGACAGGCGTCGGGACGGTGTAGCCGGTCGTGGCAATGGCTTGCAGCAGGGCCTCGTGGAGGCCGAGTTCGTTGAACGTCATGAGTTCTTCCTTATTGCCCGGAGACTTGTGATCGGGCCGGGAGGGATTCGGTCCGGGGAATCGGACCTATGAAAAGGCATCGCACCGTCCGGGACGGACGCGGTGGCGGCGAGCGCGCGATGGGCTATGGGCCGGTCGATTCCGCCTCCTCAAGGACGGAAAGGGACCGTGCATCGGCACCAACCTGCATTCGCGATGCCATACGATCAGAAGAACGAATGGAGTTCGACGGGACGGTCGGGGGCGATGGGGCTGTGGATACAGTCCCGCGGCTGCGGTCGACGGAATCCTGATTCCGCGCATCGACCTGTTAAAACCGGCTGCTGCATTGCACAACGGCGGCTATGTTAGCCGATATCGTGCGCACGGGGAAGGGAAAGGCGTAAGGCGATGCAAAAAAGCCCGATGCCGAGCGGCATCGGGCACGATTCGGATACTACGGAGCGCGGTGATTACTTCGTGTTGACGGCGCCCTTCAGCGTGGCGCCGGCGGTGAACTTCGGCACGCGCGACGCGGCGATCTTGATCGAGGCACCGGTTTGCGGGTTGCGGCCGGTGCGCTCGGCACGCTCGGAAATCTCGAAAGACCCGAAACCGGTGAAGGCAACCTTCTCGCCGGCAGCCATGCGCTCGGCGATGATATCCAGCACGGTGGACAGGGCGCGGTCGGCCTGAGCACGCGATACATCCAGACGGTCGGCCAGGGCTTCGACGAATTCACCTTTGTTCATGCTTTTCCTCGATTGGTGTGTGTGTGGTACGGGATACGGGTTTTACGGGCGGATTCTAGCACCGTCATTGCCTTTGGCGCATTGGGCTTCAGCGCCGATACAACAAGAAATGCACGGACTTCCGTCGTATCGGATCGTCATTCCGCAAGGGTGGGATAGTCGATGAAGCCCCTGTCGCCGCCCTGGTAGAAGGTGTCGGCATCCCACTCGTTGAGTGGCGCGTCGACACGGAAGCGTTCGACGAGGTCCGGATTCGAGATATAGGGCCGGCCGAACGCGACCGCGTCGCAGGAACCCGCGGCCAGTGCAGCCTCCGCGCTCGCCCGGTCGAAGCCGCCGTTGCTGAGGATCGGCATCGTCGCGATGCTGCGGAAGTGGCCCGCGACATCGGAGATCGCGCCCGCGGCGCCGTCGAGCTGGCTCGGCTGAGACGGCTCGGTCAGGTGCAGGAACGCAAGGCCGTAGTCGTTCGCGCGCCGGACCAGGTGCTCGAACATCGGCACCGTGTCTTCATCGACGGTGATGCCGTGAAAGCGGTTCAACATCGGATTGAGCCGGAACCCGATCCGCGACGGCGACCATTCCGCGGCGACCGTGTCGAGCACCTCGAAGAAGAAGCGCGCGCGGTTCTCGTGGCTGCCGCCGTACTCATCGTCGCGCCGGTTCGCAACGGGCGAGAAGAACTGATGGAAGAGATAGCCGTTCGAGGAGTGGATTTCGACGCCATCGAAACCGGCGAGCACCGCATTCCGCGCCGCGCGGCCGAAATCGGCGACGATCGCGGCGATCTCCTCGCGGCTGAGCGCGTGCGGCGCGACGGTCGCCTTCATGCCTTGCGGGGTGAACATCTTCCACCCCGGATCAACCGCGGACGGCGCTACCGGCAGTTCACCGCCGTGAAACTCGGGCAGCGACAAGCGCCCGCAGTGCCACAGCTGGCAGACGATCCGTCCGCCGGCATCATGCACTGCATCCGTGACCCTGCGCCAGCCGGCCACCTGTGCCGGAGACCAGATGCCCGGAGTAAAGGGGTAGCCGCGCGCCTGCGCGGAGACGATCGTTCCTTCGGACACGATCAGGCCGGCGCTCGCGCGCTGGGCGTAATAGCGCGCCATCGATTCGGTCGGGGCGAAGTCGGGGTTGTCCGCGCGGCAACGCGTCAGCGGAGCCATGACGACGCGGTTCGGCAGTTCGAGCGCGCCGAGGCGGACGGGCGAAAGCAGTCTGGAGGTCATGCTGTCTCCTGGGATCGTGACGACGACGGGCGCAATACCCGCCTGAGCAAGCAAGCCGTCATTGTGCCAAGCGCATCGCGCGATGCAACCAGACAGCTGATGAAATCCTGCGGAGCTGCGGCGAAACTGCGCAGATCGCCCGTGCAGCGCCGTTTCGCCACCATTTCGCCACCGTCGTCACACCGGTCGCCATGTGGGCGCCGGAGGCAGCGTGGAAGGCACCTCACGGAGAATCTTCCGCCCGACGACCGCTCGATACTCCGATCGCAACCGCGGCGGGGAGCACGCCGCGATCGGGCGTGCTCCCGGTCGCGGGGTCGCTGCCCGCGCTGGAGCGGCGCAGTTGTTCCCGCATCGGGAACGGCCGCCAACGGCACGACAGGGGAAGCGGCTATCCCGCCTCGCGTCAGGTCGAGAGCATCGCCTGATGCTTGCCGCCGAGGCCGAGATAAGCCTCGATGACCCGAGGGTCGTCGGCGAGCTGCGCAGCGGGGCCCTCCATCGCGATCGCGCCGGTCTCGAGCACGTAAGCGTAGTCGGCGACCTGCAGCGCCGCGCGCGCGTTCTGCTCGACGAGCAGGATCGACACGCCGCGGCGGCGCAGTTCAGCGATGATGCGGAAGATCTCGCGCACGATCAGCGGCGCGAGGCCGAGGCTGGGTTCGTCGAGCATCAGGAGCTTCGGCTTCGCCATCAACGCCCGCCCGACCGCGAGCATCTGCCGCTCGCCGCCGGACAGCGTGCCGGCGAGCTGCGTGCGCCGCTCCTTCAGCCGCGGGAAGAGCTGATAAACCTCTTCCATGGTCTGCGCGTGGTCACGGCGGCCAGAGCGATAGCGCTGGAAGGCGCCGAGCAGCAGGTTGTCCTCGACGCTCATCTCGCCGAAAAGCTCGCGCTTTTCCGGCACGAGGTTCATGCCGCGCGCGACCATGCGTTCGACCGCCGGCACGCCTTCGACGGTGCCGTCGAAATCGACCTTCCCCTTCGAATCGAGCAGCCCTATGATCGCCGACAGCATCGTCGTCTTGCCGGCGCCGTTCGGCCCGATCACGGTGACGATCTGGCCTTCGCCGACGCGGATGTTCGCGCCCGACAGCGCCTCGACCTTGCCGTACGACACGGAAAGATCACGGACCTCGAGAACGGTTTTCACGAGAAGCTGGTTCATATGGGTGTTCGCATTCATTCGACGCCTCCGAGGTAGGCTTCGAGCACCGCCGGGTCCTTCTGCACATCCTCCGGCAAACCTTCGGCGATCTTCTGGCCGAATTCCATCACGACGACGCGGTCGACGAGGCCCATCACGAAGTCCATGTCGTGCTCGACGATCAGGATGCCGAGACCTTCACCACGCAGCTTTTTCAGCAGCTCGGCAAGCGCCTGTTTTTCCTTGAAGCGCAGTCCGGCCGCAGGCTCGTCGAGCAGCAGCAGGCACGGATCGGCGGCGAGCGCTCGCGCGATCTCAAGGATACGCTGCTGGCCGAGCGCGAGGCTGCCGGCCGGCTCGAACATGTGCTCGGCCAGCCCGACGCGCTCGATCTGCCGCGCCGCCTCCTGCAGAAGCCGGGCCTCCTCCGGCCGATCGAGGCGCCAGGCCGACGCGAGCACGCCCCTGTCGCCGCGCAGATGCGCGCCGATGGCGACGTTCTCGAGCACGCTCATGTTCGATAGCAGCTTGACGTGCTGGAACGTGCGGCTCATCCCCATCCGCGCGATCTCGCGCGAGTCGCGACCGGCGACCGGCTTGCCGAGGAACAGCACCTCGCCCGAGGTCGGGGTGTCGACGCCCGAGATCTGGTTGAACATCGTGCTCTTGCCGGCGCCGTTCGGGCCGATCAGCGCGAGGATTTCGCCGGCGCGCACTTCGAGGCTCATGTTGTTGTTCGCAACGAGCCCGCCGAACTTGCGCGTGACGTCCTTCGCTTCGAGGATCACTTCGCCCTTCGCCGGCAGCGGCTTCCTCGGCAACGCCTCGGCGGGCGCGAGTTCGCGCCGCTTCTCTCGGACCGGGACGAGTCGCGCGAGGATCGGCCACAGGCCGTCGCGCGCGCGCTGCAGGATCACGATCATCATCAGGCCGAAGAAGATCACCTCGAAGTTGCCGCTCTGGCCGAAGAGCTGCGGCAGGATGTCCTGCAGCCACTGCTTCGCGACGGTGATCACGCCGGCGCCGACGAGCGCGCCCCACACGTGGCCGGCCCCGCCGACGACCGCCATGAAGAGATACTCGATACCGATGTGCGAGCCGAACGGGGTCGGGTTCACGAAGCGCTGCAGGTGCGCGTACAGCCAGCCCGAGGCACAGGCGTGCAGCGCGGCGATCACGAAGATGATCATCCGCGAGCGCGCGGTGTTCACGCCCATCGCCTCGGCCATCACCATGCCGCCCTTCAGCGCGCGGATCGCGCGCCCTTCGCGGGAATCGAGCAGGTTCTGCGTCGTCAGCACCGCCGCGAGCAGGAACAGCCAGATCAGATAGTAGAGCTCGCCGCCCTCGTCGAGCTCGAAGCCGAACACGCTGATCGCCGGGATGCCGGTGAGGCCGGTGTGGCCGCCTAGCGTCTCAAGCGTGCCGAACAGGAAATACAGGCTGATGCCCCACGCGATCGTGCCGAGCGGCAGGTAGTGCCCGGACAGGCGCAGCGTCATCGAACCGAGGACGATCGCGACCGTCGCCGTGAAGACGAGGCCGACGACGAGTGCCAGCCACGGCGAGCCGCCGGCCCACGCGAGCCACCACGGCAGCTCGGTCGCGGTCGTCAGCACCGCGGTCGTGTAGGCACCGAGACCGACGAAGGCAGCCTGCCCGAAGCTCGTCAGGCCGCCGACGCCGGTCAGCAGCACGAGGCCGAGCGCAACCAGCGCGTACATGCCAATGTAGTTGAGCAGCGTCACATAAAACGGCGACAACATCAGCGGCGCGGCCGCGAGCAGTGCGAGAAAGACGCCCAGGACGAGCCGCGGCGGGATGCCGCCCTTCGTTACCGCGGGCGCGAGCTCCGCAGTCTTGATTTCCAGGGTTTTCGTGCCCACGGATTTCATTCCTCTTCCTCCACGTGACGGCCCTTCAGCGAACGCCACAACAGCACCGGGATGATCAGCGTGAAGACGATGACTTCCTTGTGCGCGCTCGCCCAGAACGAGCTGAACGCTTCGAGGATGCCGACGAGCACCGCGCCCGCGGCGGCGACCGGGTAGCTCGCGAGCCCGCCGATGATCGCGCCGACCAAGCCCTTCAAGCCGATCAGGAAGCCGGTGTCGTAGTAGATCGTCGTGATCGGCGCGATCAGCACGCCCGACAGCGCGCCGATCAGCGCCGCAAGGAAGAACGTCAGCCGCCCCGCGAGCGCCGGCGAGATGCCCATCAGCCGCGCACCGACGCGGTTGATCGCGGTCGCTCGCAGCGCCTTGCCGTACAGCGTGCGCTCGAAGAACTGGTACAGCGCGATGATCAGCACGAGCGACGACACGACGACCCAGATCGTCTGGCCGGAGATCATCAGTGGACCGGCATCGAAGCGAGCCTCGGAGAACGGCGGCGTACGTGACCCTTCGGCGCCGAAGAACAGCAGCCCGAGGCCGACCATCGAGACGTGCACCGCGACCGACACGATCAGCAGGATCAGCACCGGCGCCGCAGCGATCGGCTGGAAGATCAGCCGGTACATCAGCGGACCCATCGGCACGACGACCGCGAGCGCAAACAGGATCTGGACAAGCATCGGCAGCTCCGCGACCGGCAGCGCGTACAGCAGCCCGATCAGCGCGAGCGGATACCCGACGTTCCACCCCAAAACCTGGACCAAGCGCCGGGGATTACGCGAATGTAACGCGTGCCGCGCGTCGAGCACGGCGGCGAGAACGCCCGCACCGAGCAGCAGCCACACCGTCGCCGGGATACCCCCGGCCTGGATCATCACCAGGGTCAGCGCCCCGTACGAGACGAACTCGCCCTGCGGAATGAAGATCACGCGGGTGACCGCGAACACGAGCACGAGGGCGAGCGCGAGCAGCGCGTAGATCGCCCCGTTCGTGATCCCGTCCTGCCCGAGCAGCAAAGCAATCTGGAAATCCATCGTTGAACCTCGTTACCCGAGCGACCCTGTGCGGGCCGCTTCGGGTTGTCTGGATGGAACGCCCGGCTTTCGCGGCGCGCGAGCGGCGCCGGCGGAAGTCGACGACGCGAAGCTTGAATCAGCGCATCAGTTTCCAGGTTCCGTTCTGGATCTGCACCATCACGCGCGAGCGCTGGTCGAGCCCCAGGTGGTCGGTCGGGCTCATGCTGAAGATGCCGTGCGCGGCCGGCACTTCCTTGAGGTTCTCGAGGGCGTCGCGCAGCGCGGCCCGGAACTCCTTCGTCCCCGGCTTCGCCTTCTTCAGCGCCTGGGGCGCAGCCGCGGCGAGCAGCACGCCGCTATCCCAGCCATGCGCGCCGAAGGTCGAGACGCTGCCCTTGCCATGCGCCGCCTCGTACTTCGTGATGTATTCCAGCGCGCTCTTCTTCACCGGGTTGCCGTCGGCGAGCTGGCTCGCGACGAGCACCGGGCCGGCCGGCAGCAGCGTACCCTCACAGTCCTTGCCGCAAACGCGCAGGAAGTCGTTGTTCGCGACGCCGTGCGTCTGGTAGATCTTGCCGGTGTAGCCACGCTCCTTCAGCGCCTTCTGCGGCAGCGCGGCGGGCGTGCCGGAGCCGGCGATCAGGATCGCGTCTGGGCGCGCCGACATGAGCTTCAGCACCTGGCCGGTCACCGAGGTGTCGTTGCGGTTGAAGCGCTCGTTCGCGACGACCTTCAGCTTGCGCGCGTCGGCGACCGACGAGAACTGCTCGTACCAGCCTTCCCCGTAGGCATCGGCGAAGCCGATGAACGCGACGGTCTTCACGCCGTTGTTGGTCATGTGCTCGACGATCGCCGTCGACATCTGCGCGTCGTTCTGCGGCGTCTTGAAGACCCAGCGCCGCTTTTCGTCGACCGGATCGACGATCTTCGCCGAAGCGGCCATCGAGATCATCGGCGTTCCGGTCTCGGCGGCGACGTCGATCATCGCGAGCGAGTTCGGCGAGGTCGTCGAACCGAGCACGATGTCTACCTTGTCTTCGGAGATCAGCTTGCGGATGTTCTTGACCGCTGCGGTCGTGTCGGATGCATCGTCGAGAACGATGTAGTTGACCTTCTCGCCCCCGATCGTCGTCGGCATTAGCGCGATCGTGTTCTTTTCGGGGATGCCGAGCGAGGCGGCGGGGCCGGTCGCCGACACGGTCACGCCAACGTTGATGTCGGCGTGCGCAACCGACGCCGCGGCCAGCGCGAGCGCTGCGATCACTGAACTGCGAGCCTTCATGATGTCTCCTCCTCTTTGGATTATCGGTGGCCGGCCCCGAGGCGGGCTTCGGTCACGCGCAACATTTTTTGTTGCTGTGTCGGATTATTGTGTATCAAATCGGTGGCTGGCGAGCAAAATTTACTTATCGGTCGAAAATACTTCGCTACCGCCCCGACAGCGTCGCCCCGATCCCGCCGGACGACCTCCCCGCGCGGGCCGGCGACGTCGCCGATTGCCCCGTGTTGCGCCGGCCGACGCCATCCCACGCATGCCCGGCCGCCCACCCTTGCCACCCGCCCCGGCGTCAAGCCGGCAGCCGGTTTTCCTGCTCGACGTAGCCGCGGACGCCGTTCAGGAAGATGCCGGTGATCACCGGCGCCATGTCGCGGAACGTCAGCCGTCCGTCGGTCCGCATCCATGTGAACGTCCAGTTGATCATCCCGAACAGGATCATCGCCACCGGCCGCTCGAGCTTGCGCCGCGTCAGCCCCGGTTCGATCCGCGCGATCGCCCGCGCGAAGGCCGCGACGACCGCGCGCTGCTTCCCTGCGACCTGCTCGGCCAACTCCCGCTGCAGGAACTTCACATCCTGCACCAGCACGATGTGCTGTGCCTGCGCATGTTCGTACTCTTCCATGAAACGGGTCACGAGCGCCGAGAAGTGCTCCTCGTCGTCGAGCTTGCGGTCCTCGACTTCGCCGACGATCACGAGCAGCCGGTCGATGTAGCTGTCGGCAACGTCGAACAGGATGCGGTCCTTGTCGCGGTAATAGTGATACAGCAGCGGCTTGGAAATCCCGCAAGCCTCGGCGAGCGCGGCCATCGACGCATGGTGGAAGCCCTTGCGGGCGAACAGCACCGCCGCCGCCTCGAGAATCGCCGCACGCTGCGTTTCGAATGTCGCTGCCTTGCCTCTGGCCATGCCTGTTCCGTCGCTTCGGCGTCGTCGCCAACCGGCCCGCGCCTTTCTTTAAGTTTAAATTAAATCAGTTTCAAGTATCAGGGTCCAGATTTTTCCGACCCCGCTACTTCGCCTGCATCCGGTGCGCGGGCCGGAGTCCACGGAGCGACACATCCCGGCCCCGCGGTGCTCCGCATCGGCCTTCCCTGCGATCTACGATTCGTCGCAGAACAGACCGGGCTCGCCGCCGCTCGCCGCGTCACCGCTCGTCGAACGAGATCACGACGCGCTCGGTCAGCGGGTGGGCCTGGCAGGTCAGGATGTAGCCGGCCTCGATGTCGGGCTGTTCGAGCGTGAAGTTCTTGTCCATGCGCACCTTGCCTTCGACGACCTTCGCGCGGCAGGTGCAGCAGACGCCGCCCTTGCACGAATATGGCAGATCCATGCCGGCAGCGAGCGCGACATCGAGGATCGACGGGTCTTCGGCGCGAAACTCCATCTCGCGCTTGAGGCCGTCGGCGATCACGGTGATCCTCGACTGCACCGCGTCACCGGGCTCGACATGGTGGTCCGGCGCACTCGCGGGCACGCCGAAACGCTCGACGTGAAGATGCTCGGAAGGAACGCCGGCCTGCGCGAGCGCCGCTTCGACGTCGTCGATCATGCCGCCCGGTCCGCAGACGAAGGCTTCGTCGATCGAGTCGACCGGGATCAGCGTGTCGAGGAAGGCGGCGACGCGCTCGCCGTCGAGCCGGCCGTTGAAGAGCGGCACTTCCTGTTCCTCGCGCGAGAAAAGGTTGTACAGCGTGAAGCGCGCCAGGTAGCGGTTCTTCAGATCTTCGAGCGCCTCGGCGAACATCACGCTCGACTGGCGGCGGTTGCCGTACACGAGCGTGAAGCGGCTCTTCGGCTCGGCCCGCAGCGTCGTCTTGATCAGCGACAGGATCGGCGTGATGCCGCTGCCGGCAGCGAACGCGACATACTGCTTCGCGTGCGCCGGATCGAGCGGCGTGTGGAAGCGGCCTTCGGGCGTCATGACTTCGACGACGTCGCCGACCTTGATCCCGTCGGCGTTGACCCAGGTCGAGAACGCGCCGCCGGACACTTTCTTGATCGCGACGCGCAGCTCCGCGTCCTCGACGCCGGCGCAGATCGAGTACGAGCGGCGCAGTTCCTCGCCGCCGACCTTCACTTTCAGGTTCAGGTGCTGCCCCTGCACGAAGCGGTAATCGTCGGCGAGCTCATTCGGCACGTCGAAGCGCAGGCTGATCGCCTCGGGCGTCTCGCGCCGCACTTCGGCGACTTTCAGCGGATGGAATTTCGGTGTTCTGTGCGTCGTCGTCATCGCGTTGTCTCCTCGATCGCTTCTTCGAGCGACTCGATCCTCATATGGGTTTGAAATACTCGAACGGCTCCAGGCAGCTCTGGCAGCGGTACAGCGCCTTGCACGCGGTGGCGCCGAACTGCGACAGGCGCACCGTGTCGGTCGAGCCGCAGCGCGGGCACGCGAGCTTCCGCGGCACGAAACGGATCGGCTGCGGGCCGGCCGGCGCATCGCCCTGCGGCGGCGCGATGCCGTAAGCGCGGAGCTTTTCCTTCGCCGGTTCGGTGATCCAGTCCGTCGTCCAGGCGGGCGCGAGGCGCGTCTCGACGGCCACCTCGCCCGCCCCGGCGGCGACCAGCGCGTCGCGGATGCTCTGCGAGATGACCTCGGTCGCCGGGCAGCCGGAATAGGTCGGCGTGACGACGACGTGGAGACCGCCTTCGCGCGCGTGCACTTCGCGCACAATGCCGAGTTCGGTCACCGAGATCACCGGGATCTCGGGGTCCGGCACCGCCGCGAGCACGTCCCACGCCTGCGCTTCGGTCAGCACGGCCGTGACGCCTACCACTGCGCGCCCGGATAGGTCCGCTGCAGGTACTGCATCTCGGTGAGCAGATGCCCGAAGTGCTCGCTGTGGCGGCCGAATTTGCCGTACGACTTGAACGGCGTGCGCGCCGGGACGGTCAGCGTCGCGGTGTTGAGCACCGCCACGACCTCGGCCTCCCACGCGTCTTCGAAGTCGCTCCAGGCCGGGCCCACGCCGGCCGCCGCGACCGCGCCGTCCGCGGGTGTCGCGTCGAAGAATTCCGTGGTGTAGGGCCACAGGTAGTCGAGCGCCGCCTGCATCCGCGCGTGCGATGCGTCGGTGCCGTCGCCGAGGCGCACGGCCCAGTCGCCGGCGTGCTGCGCGTGGTAGCGCGCTTCCTTCAGGCTCTTCGCCGCGATCGCCGCGAGTTCCGCGTCGGTCGATTCGGTGAGGCGCTGCCACAGCAGCTTCTGGAAGCTCGCGAAGAGGAAATTGCGCAGCATCGTGCGGCCGAAATCCTCGTTCGGCAGCTCGCACAGCGTCAGATTGCGGTACTGCGGCTCGGTGCGCAGGAACGCGAGTCCATCCTCGTCGCGGCCGCGGCCTTCGAGTCGGCCGGCGTGCGTCAGCAGCATCCGCGCCTGGCCGATGAGGTCGAGCGACATGTTCGCGAGCGCCATATCCTCTTCGAGGACCGGCGCGTGGCCGCACCACTCCGACAGGCGCTGGCCGAGGATCAGCGCGTTGTCGCCGAGGCGCAGCACGTATTCGATATGTTCCGGGGTCGGGGTCATTCTTCGTCTCCGTGGGACCCGAGGGTCGGGGCGTCGCGGTTACGGCCGGGCACGCAGCTCATGTGAGCGTTGCGCCTGCCTGTGCCCGCTGACTGCCGGCGGCCGCTGCGGGCCCTGCCTCACATGTGGTTCACTTCGTCCGGCAGCTGGTAGAACGTCGGATGCCGGTAGATCTTGTCCTCGGCCGGGTCGAACAGCTCCGGCTTCGCGTCGGGGTCCGACGCGACGATGTGGTCGGCCTGCACGACCCAGATGCTCACGCCTTCCTGCCGCCGCGTGTAGACGTCACGCGCGACCTGCAGCGCGAGCTTCGCGTCGGGCGCGTGCACGCTGCCGCAATGCTTGTGATCGAGCCCGTTGCGGCTGCGCACGAAGACTTCCCACAGCGGCCATTCCTTGCGTTCCATTTTTGTCTCCTCCAGTGCGGGACCGTCTTGCGCGGCCCCGTTCTCCAAACCTGTATCCGGGTCGGCCGTCGCGCCGAAGCGACGTCCGACGTTGCTGGCCCGTCACTTACGCCGCGTCGCGTTCGCGCGCCGCCCGCTTGCGTTCGTGTTCCAGCGCCGCTTCGCGCACCCACTCGCCGTCGTCCCATGCCTTCACGCGCGCTGCGAGACGGTCGACGTTGCCCTGACCGTAGCCATTGACGACGTTCCAGAACTCGTCCCAGTCGATCGCGCCGAAGTCGTAGTGGCCGCGCTCCTCGTTCCATTTCAGCTCCGCGTCGGGCAGCGTGACGCCGAGGACTTTCGCCTGTTCGACGGTCGCGTCGACGAATTTCTGCCGCAGGTCGTCGTTCGAGATGCGCTTGATGCCCCAGCGCGCGCTCTGCGCCGAATGCGTCGAGTCCTTGTCGTGCGGGCCGAACATCATGATCGACGGCCACCACCAGCGATTCACCGCGTCCTGCACCATCTCGCGCTGCTCATCGGTGCCCTTCATCATCGTCAGCAGCAGGTCGTAGCCCTGGCGCTGGTGGAAGGACTCTTCCTTGCAGATGCGCACCATCGCCCGCGCGTACGGCCCGTAGCTGCACTTGCACAGCGGGATCTGGTTCATGATCGCGGCGCCGTCGACGAGCCAGCCGATGACGCCGATGTCCGCCCAGGTCAGCGTCGGGTAGTTGAAGATCGAGCTGTACTTGGCCTTGCCGGTGTGCAACGCGTCGAGCAGCTCGTCGCGCGACACGCCGAGCGTCTCGGCCGCGGCGTACAGGTACAGCCCGTGGCCGCCCTCGTCCTGCACCTTCGCGAGCAGGATCGCCTTGCGCTTCAGTGTCGGCGCGCGCGTGATCCAGTTGCCCTCGGGCAGCATGCCGACGATTTCGGAATGCGCGTGCTGGCTGATCTGGCGGATCAGCGTCTTGCGGTAGGACTCGGGCATCCAGTCCTTCGCCTCGATGTAGCCGCCCGCGTCGATCTTCGCGTCGAACTCGGCCTGGTAGGCGGGGTTCTCGAGCGTGCGCGGCCCTTTCGGCTCGGCGTTCTGCTGCGGGATGTCCAATGCTTGCGTGTACATGTGCTGACTCCTCGTCTCTCACTCTTTCGGCCGGCGGTCGATGACACGCCGGGCCTTGCCGACCGTCACGCGCTCGATCGTGAACGGCTCGCCAACGACGACTTTCGCCGACACGCCGATGAAAGTCTTGATGCGATGCGCGAGCTCGCCGCCGATCGCCTCCTTCTGCTCGGAGTGGCGGCCGACGACCGCATCGGGGTCGAGCTCGACTTTCACCGTCAGCGTGTCCATGTGGCCCTGCTTGTCGACCTCGAGTACGTATTGCGGCGCGAGCTGCGGCATGTGGCAGATCAGCTCCTCGATCTGCGTCGGGAAGAGGTTTACGCCGCGGATGATCAGCATGTCGTCCGAGCGTCCGGTGATCTTCGCCATGCGCCGCATGCTGCGCGAAGTCGGCGGCAACAGCCGCGTCAGGTCGCGCGTGCGGTAACGCACGACCGGCATCGCCTCCTTCGTCAGCGTCGTGAAGACGAGCTCGCCTTCCTCGCCGTCGGGCAGCACTTCGCCGGTCACCGGGTCGATGATCTCGGGGTAGAAGTGGTCTTCCCAGACGACCGGGCCGTCCTTCGACTCGACGCACTCGCTCGCGACGCCGGGGCCCATCACTTCGGACAAGCCGTAGATATCGACCGCTTCGAGCCCGGCGCGCGCCTCCATCGCCTCGCGCATCCCCTGCGTCCAGGGCTCGGCACCGAAGATGCCGACTTTCAGCGACGTCGCCTTCGGATCGATCCCCATGCGCTCCATCTCGTCGAGGATCGTCAGCATGTACGACGGCGTCACCATGATGATGTCGGGCTTGAAGTCCTGGATCAGCTGGATCTGCTTCTCGGTCTGTCCGCCGGACATCGGCACGACGGTGCAGCCGAGCCGCTCGGCGCCGTAATGCGCGCCGAGTCCGCCGGTGAAGAGACCGTAGCCGTACGCGATATGCACCATGTCGCCGGCCCGCCCGCCGGCGGCGCGGATCGAGCGCGCGACGAGGCCGGCCCACGTGTCGATGTCCTTCAGCGTGTAGCCGACGACGGTCGGCTTGCCGGTCGTGCCCGACGACGCGTGCACGCGCGCGAGTTGCCGGCGCGGCACCGCGAACATCCCGAACGGGTAGTTGTCGCGCAGGTCCGATTTGGCGGTGAAGGGGAACTTCGCGAGGTCCGCGAGGGTTTTCAGGTCCTCCGGATGCACGCCCTTCGCGTCGAAGGCCTTGCGGTAATGCGGGACGTTCTCGTACGCGTGCTGCAGGCTCCATTTGAGCCGCTCGAGCTGCAGCGCGCGCAGTTCGTCACGGCCGGCGGTCTCGATCGCTTCGAGTTCGCCGGGCGACGGATTCTTGACGGGCATGGTGTCTCCTCCACCTCGTTGTCTCACCCTGCGCGGATTTCGTCCCGGAGCGGAAGTCCTGCCGCCCGGAGGCGGCGTCGCTCTCGTCGATCCGCGTCAGGATCGGTTCACTTCACAGTTCGACCACTGCGCGGCCCTTGAGCCGGTACGACTTGCCGCGCATCACCGCGACGAGTTCCTCGCGCTGATTGACGACGGTCACGTCATAAAGGCCGGTGCGCCCGGCGACGAACACTTCCTTCGCCTCGGCCGTCAGCACGTCGGCGGGACGTCCGGGCGCCATGAAGTCGACGCTGAGGCCCGATGCGACGGTCTGCTCGTTGTGGCTGTTGCACGCGTACGCGAACGCCGAATCCGCGAGTACCGTGATGTAGCCGCCGTGGCAGATGCCGAAGCCGTTCAGCATTTCGTCGCGCACCGTCATGCGCAGCTTCGCGTAGCCGGGGGCCACCGCGTCGAAGCGGATGCCGAGCGAACGCACCGTGCGGTCGTTCTCGGACATGCCGTCGCGCACGTGTTCGGCGAGGCGCTGGGGGTCGAGGCCGTTCGTCATGTCTCGGTAGGCGGCCTCGGTCATCGCCGGCCTCCGGCGCGCCTATCCATTGCGATGGGTCGCATCTCAGTCCCCCTTGAAGCGCGGCGCGCGCTTCTCGATGAACGCCGCGACGCCTTCGCGGTAGTCGTTCGACCGGCCGCACACCGACATCAGGTCGCGCTCGAGGTCGAGCTGCGCCTCGAAGTCGTTCGTCGAGCTCGCCCAGATCGCCTGCTTCGTCTTCGCGTAGCCGAAGGTCGGACCGGCCGCGAGCGCCGCGGCGACGCCCTGCACCGTCGGCATCAACGCCTCGTCATCGACGCATTTCCAGATCAGGCCCCAGGCTTCGGCCTGCTCGGCGGGAAGCTTCTCGCCGAGCAGCGCCATGCCGAGCGCGCGCGCCGGACCGACGAGCCGCGGCAGGATCCAGCTGCCGCCGGTGTCGGGCACGACGCCGAGCTTGCTGAAGGACTGGATGAAGCTCGCCGAACGCGCGGCGAAGACCAGGTCGCAGGCGAGCGCGAGGCTCGCGCCCGCACCGGCGGCGACGCCGTTGACCGCCGCGATCACCGGCAGCTCGAGACTGCGGATCGCCAGCACCAGCGGCTTGTAGTTCTTCTCGACCGATTCGCCGAGATCGACCGGCGCCTCGCCCGGAGCGACGGCCCGGTCGGACAGGTCCTGCCCGGCGCAGAAGCCGCGACCCGCACCGGTGAGGACCAGCACGCGCACCGCGCCTGTCCCCCGCCCCTTCCTCACGACGGCGAGCGCCGCACGCACTTCCTCGTGCATCTGTTTCGTGAAGCTGTTGAGCCGCTCCGGCCGGTTCAGCGTCAGCGTCGCGACGCCGTCAGCCACGTCCAGACGGACCGTTTCGCCCTGCATGTCAAGCTCGCTGCTCATTCAGGTCTCCTTGTTGGTCGTGCAGGTCGGCCGGTCCTGACGCCGATCGCCGCCGCGGTGGCGATGTCGAAAGGCTTATACGTTTTAGCTTGATTTGACCGACCGGTCAATCAATAGTAATCTTGATCCAGATCAAAAAACAACTGATTTCTGCTTGACGATTTGTTTCAGCTGAACACCGCCGCCGGCAGCGCCCGCAGAGGCTCGGCGGCTTGCCCGACCACGACGCGAGGAGACAACCCGATGACGCACCCGCTGTTCGAAAAGCACCAGGCAACGCTCGACGCCGCCGTCCACGCCATCCGCACGCGCGGCTACTGGACGCCGTTTCCGGAAATGCCGAGCCCGAAGGTCTACGGCGAGACCGCCGCCGAAGATGGCAAACGCGCCGTTGAAGCGTACTTCGGCAACGAATTCGCGCTCGACCAGCCCGGTCAGAGCGGCTGGCTCGCGCCCGAACAATCGCCGTACGGCATCGAACTCGGCGTCCGCTACCCCGTCTGCGATCCGGCGTCGCTCATCGCCGCGGCCGCCGCGGCGCAGTCGGGCTGGCAACGCATCGGGCCGCAAGGGCGGGTCGGCGTGTGCCTCGAAATCCTCGAGCGGCTAAACCGGCGCAGCTTCGAGATTGCGCACGCCGTGATGCTGACGACCGGCCAGGGCTGGATGATGGCGTTCCAGGCCGGCGGCCCGCACGCGCAGGACCGCGGCCTCGAAGCGGTGGCGTACGCATGGGACGAGATGAGCCGCGTGCCCGCCGAAGCGGTGTGGGAGAAGCCGCAAGGCAAGAACCCCCCGTTGGCGATGAAGAAGCAGTTCGAGATCGTCGGCCGCGGCGTCGCGCTCGTGATCGGCTGCGGCACCTTCCCGACCTGGAACACCTATCCGGGCCTCTTCGCCGCGCTCGCGACCGGCAACCCGGTCATCGTCAAGCCGCACGGCAACGCGGTGCTGCCCGCAGCAATCACCGTGCGCGTGATCCGCGAAGTGCTCGCCGAACAGGGCCTCGACCCGAACCTCGTGAGCCTCGCGGTCGTCGCCAAGCGCGAGGACACGCAGGCGCTCGCGCTCGATCCGCGCGTGAAGTCGATCGACTTCACCGGCGGCAACGTGTTCGGACAGTGGCTGATCGACAACGCGCGGCAGGCGCAGGTGTACGCCGAACTCGCCGGCGTGAACAACGTCGTCGTCGAGTCGACCGACCAGTACAAGGCGATGCTGCGCAACCTCGCCTTCACGCTGTGCCTGTATTCCGGCCAGATGTGCACGACGACGCAGGCGATCCTCGTGCCGGCGGGCGGCATCGACACCGACCAGGGCCACAAGAGCTTCGATGAAGTCGCGGCCGACCTCGCCGCCGCGGTCGAGAAGACGCTCGCCGACCCGGCCGTCGCGGTCGCGGTGCTCGGCGCGATCCAGTCCGAGGACACGCTCGGGCGGATTCGCGAGGCCGGCGAATACGGCGACGTCGTGCTCGCGTCGAAAAAACTCGACCACCCGGAATTCCCGAATGCCGAAGTCCACACGCCGGTGCTACTGACCTGCGACGCGGCCGACGAGAAGCGGTACATGGTCGAGCGCTTCGGACCGATCTCGTTCGTCGTTCGCGTCGCCGACGGCGAGGCCGCGGTCGCGCTGTCCGAACGCATCGTGCGTGACCACGGAGCGCTCACGGTCGGCGTCTATTCGACTAAACCTGAAGTCCTCGACGCGATGACCGAAGCGACGATGCGCGCCGGCGTCGCGCTGTCGATGAACCTGACCGGGGCTGTCTTCGTCAACCAGTCGGCAGCCTTCTCCGACTATCATGGGGTCGGCATGAACCCGGCGGCGAACGCGAGCTACAGCGACAGCGCGTTCGTCGCGAACCGCTTCCGCGTCGTCCAGCGTCGTCAGCACATCGTCTGATTCGCGCTCGGCCGGGAGATCGGGGCGCCGCGCGCGCCCCTTTTTCATTTGCGCGCGTCGCGGCGCAACCCAGAACACACGCATGCTCAATATCGGCACTCACCTCACACTCTCGACCTCACTCGAAACGATCGGCGCGGCCTTCGCGATCTTCGAAATGCCACTGGATTCGCCCTCGCAAGCCATCCTGATCAGCGCGAACTCGGCGTTCGAAGAAATCAGCGGCCGCGCGGTGGCGGTCTGCATCGAACGCCCGCTGACGGAGTTCCTGCCCCGCTATATCGAGAAGGCGCTGCGGGAATGCCTCACGGCCTGCCTCGCCCAGCAGGAGCCGCAGGAAATCGAGATCGTCGTCGAGCGCTCGGGCACCAGCGGCTGGTGGCGCCTCGTCGCGTCGCCGCTCAAGCCGGCGGCCGCCGAGCGGCAGCGCGTCATCGCGACGCTGATCGAAATCACCGAACGCAAGCTGCTCGAGCAGCAGCTCGAGGTCGCGCGCCAGCGCTTCGAAGCGGTCGTCGAGAACGGTTACGACGCGGTGATCACCGTCGATGAGCAGCAATCGATCAAGCTGATGAACGAGGCGGCGCGCTACCTTTTCGGCGTCACCGGCGAGGACGTCATCGGTACGCCGCTGTCGCGCTTCATCCCGGCGCGGTTCCACGGCAAGCACACCGAATACATGACGTCGTTCCGCGACTCGCCGCTGAGTTCGCGCCCGATGGAGTCGCGCAGCGCGGTGCGCGGGTTGCGGACCGACGGGACCGAATTCCCGATCGAGGTCTCGATCGCGAAGATCCGTGTCGGCAACCACATCGAGATGACGGCAGTGATCCGCGACATCTCGGAGCGCGCGCGGCTGATCGACGAGTTGTCGCGCGCCGCGACGCACGACGCGCTGACGGGTATCTTCAACCGCCGGCTCGCGGATTCGGCGCTGAAAAGCGAAATCAGCCGCAGCCTGCGCTTCAACCACGCGATGACGGTCGCGCTGTTCGACCTCGACCGCTTCAAGCAGATCAACGACAGCTTCGGGCACGCGTGCGGCGACCGGGTGCTGCAGGCGGTCGCGAAGAAAGTCGCGGCGGGACTGCGCGAGATCGACGTCTTCTGCCGCTGGGGGGGCGAGGAGTTCCTCGTCGTCCTGCCCGAGACGACCCTCGACAATGCGACGATCTGGGCCGAGCGCACGCGCGCGATGATCGCAGCCGAACCGGTCGTCGGCCCGGGCGACGAGCGGATCGAGGTGACGGCGAGCTTCGGTCTCGCGACCCTGCAGCGCAGCGCGCCGGAGGCCGACGACCTGATCACCCGTGCCGATCATGCGCTCTACCGCGCGAAACAGAACGGCCGCAACCTCGTCGTGCGCGCCTGAGTCCCCGAACGAGATCCCGCCCATGTCCTGCTACGAAATCGACGGGCTGAGACCCGTCGTCCATCCGACCGCCTTCGTGCACCCGGACGCGGTGCTGATCGGCGACGTGCACGTCGGCCCGCGCTGCTACGTCGCGCCGCTCGCGAGCCTGCGCGGCGACTTCGGCCGCATCGTGCTCGAGGCGGGCTCGAACCTGCAGGACAACTGCGTGATGCACGGCTTTCCGAACATGGACACGGTCGTCGGCGAGGACGGCCATATCGGCCACGCCGCGGTGCTGCACGGCTGCCGCATCGGGCGCAACGCGCTCGTCGGCATGAACGCGGTGGTGATGGACAGCGCGCTCGTCGGCGACTCCGCGGTCGTCGCCGCGTGCGCGTTCGTCAAGGCCGGCATGGAGATCCCGGCGCGGATGCTCGTCGCCGGAATGCCCGCGAAACTCGTGCGCGAACTAACGGCGCAGGAGCTCGAATGGAAAGTCGACGGCACACGTTGCTACCACGAGCTGACGGAGCGCAGCCTCGCGACGCTCAAGCGCTGCGAGCCGCTGACCGAAATCGAGGCGAACCGCCCGAGCTTCGACCTGCCAGCGGGCATCGTGCCGCTCGTCGCTCTGAAACGGGGCGCGTGAAGGGCCCGCTCCCGAATCGCCCCGCGCCGCGATGATGCCCGACCACGGAAACCTGACCGACGACCTGCCGCCCGCCGGCGACGCCGAAGCGTTCGACACGCTGTTCGCGAATCCGAGCCTGCGCATCGAGCGCATCGTGTCGCACGGCCACGCGAGCCCCGAAGGCTTCTGGTACGACCAGCCGCAGGACGAATGGGTCGTCGTCGTGCAGGGCGAAGCCGTGCTCGCGTTCGCCGACGGCGGACATCTCACGATGCTCAGCGGCGACTGGGTCGCGATTCCCGCGCACTGCCGGCATCGCGTCGAGTCGACCGGGATGAACACCGTGTGGCTCGCGGTGCACGCGTCGCCGAATCCCTGAGCTGTCCTGCACGTCGCCGCCTTCAACGGACGCGGAAGCGGGCCCCTCGCTAGTAGCCGCGGCCTAGATCGATCTTGCCGCCTACTGCTTCTCCATGTTCCAGGCTGCGAATCCTCTCGGCGATCTGGCCGATGCTGGCGGCAATCGTCGTCCGCGCCGCGATGTGCGGCGTGATGTCGATGCGCGGGTGGTGCCAGAACGGGTGATCCGGCGGCAGCGGCTCGTCGCGGAATGCGTCCAGCGACGCCCCGGAAAGCTGCCCGGCATCCAGCGCGGCGAGGAGGTCGGCCTCGACGAGATGGCCGCCGCGCGCGATGTTGACGATCCGCGCTCCGCGGGCGAGCCGGGCAAACAGGCGGCGGTCGAGGATGCCTTCCGTTTCCGCGGTCAGCGGCAGCAGATTCACGACGACCTCCAGACCCGCGAGGAAGCCGTCGAATTCGCGCTCGCCGGCGAAGCAGCGCACGCCTTCGACATGTTTCGCGCTGCGCGCCCAGCCGCGCACCGGAAAACCGAGCGCGACGAGCGCCCGCGCAACGTCCGAACCGAGCGCGCCCAGCCCCATCACGCCGACCGGAAAATGCGCGGCTTCCCGCGTCGGCAGCTGCGTCCATGCCGCCCGCTGCTGCTGGCGCGCGTATTCGTCGAAGGAGCGGAAGTGGCGCAATACCGCGTAGGCGGCGTAATGCACCATCTGCTCGCTCATTCCCGCGTCGTCGAGCTTGAACACCGGCACGTCCGGCGCCAGCATGGCGGGGTCGTCGCGCAGCAGCGCGAGCAGGGCATCGACGCCGGCGCCGAGATTGAAGACCGCTTTCAGCCCGCGCCGCCCGCGCAGCAATTCCGCCGGCGGTCGCCATGCCAGCACGTAGTCGGCCGGCGCGTCGTCGCCCGCCTGCCAGACGCGGCATCGCGCGTCCGGCAGCCGGCGAGCGAGTTCCGCCCGCCAGGGTTCGGGGTCTTCGCCGTGCATGTAGAAGAGAATGTCCATCCCGATCGTCTCCTGTATTCCGTCCGTTCAGCTTAGCGGCAAATTCGCGCGTGGCAGAGCGTTCGCGGACGCGGAAGATTTGCGGACCGGGTGAGCGGAGGTTTGGTGAACAGGGTTCGGAGAGCGTTTGGTGGGCACAGCTTCGTGGGCACGGTTGGGTGGGTGCGCGATTTGTCGGGCGGTTTGCAGAGACGGGCGATCGCCGGACCAGGCGTTCGACCCGGCGCGCCCGTCTCAGCTCGGTGCGCCGGCCGAACTTTACCTACGTTCGACATCTCGATCGGGAAGAAACCCGAGGGCGATCCGAAGCGATGCAAGACAGTTCGAACCACATGATCGACGCCCGGCGTTCCGCCGGTAGCGCGCGCACGGCCCTTCGTCTCACCGGATTCGGGCGAGCCACCCTTCGCCTGGCCGCAGCGATCGCGTTCGCAGCTGCGGCGCCGGCCCCCGCGGCCCCTCCGACCGTGACCCCGACGGTCGCCGTCGACGTCGGCCACACCCTCGCGGCTTCCGGCGCGCGGAGCGCACGCGGCCGGACCGAGTTCGAGTTCAACCGCGACCTCGCGTTGCGGGTTCTTTCGGCGCTCGAGCGCCTCGGCGTGACGACGCGCGTCGTCAATCTCGACGGTCGCATCGGGTCGCTGGCCGAGCGGCCGGCGCAGGTGCCCGACGCGGATTTCTTCCTGTCGATCCATCACGACTCGGTCAGCGAGTCGGAACTCGAATTCTGGGAGTGGGACGGACGGACCGAAAGCTACAGCGACCGCTGGGCCGGCCATTCGCTGTTCGTGTCACGGCGCAACTCGGACCCCGAGCGCAGCGCATTGTGCGCGAGCGCGATCGGCGCACGTTTGCAGCGCGCCGGCTTCGAGCCGACGCACAAGAACGGCCGCCGCCGCGACTACGCCGACCGCCGGCACGCGGTGCACTATTACGACGATCTGGTCGTGCTGTACCGCGCGCTGCAGCCCGCGGTGCTGTTCGAAGCCGGCGTGATCAAGCACCGCGATGAGGAACTGTTACTGCGCGACCCGCAGCGGCAGTCGCTGATGGCCGGCGAAATCGCGACCGGCATCGCCGCGTGCATGATGGCGGGCCGCTGAAGCGATGCGCAGCGCCCCGCGCACCCGCGGGGACGACAAGCGCGCACGTGGATTCGAGAAGGACCTGCCCGGTCGCGCTCAACGAGGACAGCGGCGCGCGCCCCGTGGAGCGCACCTCCGGCTGCGACGCTCCAAAGGTTTCCAGGGGGGGCACCTACGAACAACGGAAGCACGGACGAGCCTCCGAGCGTGCTTCCCGCGAAAGCTCAGACGAGTCTCTGCCCGTGCTCCCGGGTCGCGTGGAAGCCGACTTTCGGCCACTTCTCCATCGTCACCTCGAGGTTGTAGCGGCTCGTCGCGAGATAGACCGGGTTGCCGTCGACGTCCTTGCCGACGCGGAACCCCTGCTCGCGCTCGAAGTTGCGGCGCGTGATCTCGTCCGGGAAGGTCAGCCAGCGGGCGGTGTGGATGTCGGCGGATTCGAAGATCGCGTCGACCTTGTACTCGTCCTTCAGGCGCTGCGCGACGACTTCGAACTGCAGCTGGCCGACCGCGCCGAGCAGCATGTTGCCGCCTTCCTGCTCGAACACCTGAATCGCGCCTTCCTCGCCGAGTTCCTGCAGGCCTTTCTGCAGTTGCTTCGACTTCAGCGGGTCGCGCAGCCGCGCGGCACTGAAGAGTTCGGGCGAGAAATACGGGATGCCCTTGTAGCCGAGCGACTCGCCTTCGGTCAGCGTGTCGCCGATGTGCAGCTGGCCGTGGTTGTGTATGCCGATGATGTCGCCGGCGACGCCGTCTTCCTTCAGCACGCGCTCGTTCGCCATGAAGGTCAGCGCATTCGCGAGCTTCATCTCGCGCCCCATGCGCACGTGCTTCACCTTCATCCCCGAGCTGTAGCGCCCGGAGCAGATGCGGAAGAAGGCGATGCGGTCGCGGTGCTTGGGATCCATGTTGGCCTGGATCTTGAACACAAAACCCGAGAACGGCGCTTCGGCCGGCATCACGAGGCGCTCGTCCGCCGCCGCATTGACCCCTGCCGCATTGACGCCAGCGATTCGCGGCTGCGGCGGCGGCGCCCAGTCGAGCAGCGCCTGCAGGATCTCCTGCACGCCGAAGTTGTTGATGCCGGAGCCGAAGAACACCGGCGTCTGGCGGCCGGCGAGGAAGTCGCCGATCGAGAACGGGTGTGACGCGCCCTGGATCAGTTCGACGTCGTCGCGCAGCTTGCCGACTTCGAGCGGGAACAGCGCGTCGAGTTGCGCGTTCGCGACGCCGGAGATGACTTCGGCCTCGCTGCGCTTCTCCTCGCCGGGCGTGAAGCGCAGCACGCGGTCTTCGAGCAGGTGATAGACGCCGCGGAAGGTCTTGCCCATGCCGATCGGCCACGTGATCGGCGCGCAGTCGATCTTCAGCACTTCCTCGATCTCGGACAGCAGATCGAAGGGGTCGCGCACCTCGCGGTCCATCTTATTGATGAAGGTGATGATCGGCGTATTGCGCAGCCGACACACTTCGAGGAGCTTGATCGTCTGCGTCTCGACGCCCTTCGCGGCGTCGATGACCATCACCGCGGCGTCGACCGCGGTCAGTACGCGGTAAGTGTCTTCGGAGAAGTCCTGGTGGCCCGGCGTGTCGAGCAGGTTGATGGTGTGCCCAGCGTAGTCGAACTGCATCACCGAGCTGCTCACCGAGATGCCGCGCTGCTTCTCGACTTCCATCCAGTCGGAGGTCGCGTGCCGCGCGCTCTTCCTCGCCTTCACCGTGCCGGCGAGCTGGATCGCGCCGCCGAACAGCAGCAGCTTTTCGGTCAGCGTCGTCTTGCCGGCGTCGGGGTGGGAGATGATGCCGAAGGTGCGGCGGCGTTCGACGTCGCGCAGCAGTTCGGGCGGGAAAGGGGTGTCGGGGGAAGTGTCGGACATCGTCGGATCGCAAAAAACAAAGCCGCCGGGCCGAACGGCAGGGCGGGGCAAGGCGAATTCTATCAACTAACTACCGGGCGGCCGCGGGAGAATCCGGGGCGGCCGCGGCGCTCGCGGGAAAATCTGCGATGATGCGGGCCGTCCGAAACCACACCACGCCATCATGCCGAAAACCGCGCCCACGCTGCGCCAGCGCAAGATCTTCGCCCTCACCCGCATCCTCGGCGGCCTCGTCGCGGCGGGCTACCTCGGCTACGTCGTGCTCGCGAACCTCGCTGCCGGCTTGCCGTTCGAAGGGACGCTGGTGTTCACCGCGCTGGTCGCGGCGGCCGGCTTCGGGTACGCCGCGTGGTACCTGCGCGACCTCTCGGCGGTCGCGCGCGAGGAACGCGAACAGGGCGGCGACGGCAAATAGACCGTCAGACGGTCGTCGACGGCGGGCGAATGTTGAGCTGCCATGCCGACCGGGCCGCTCTCGGCGCGCCCGGGCGAGGGCCCGGACGCGCCGTCACGATCAGCCCCGCCCGGACGCTTTCTCCGGAACGTAGGCCTCGTGCAGGCCGACCGGCTTCGCGGCGTGCTTGCGAATTCGGATGTTGAGCATCTCGACGACGACCGAGAACGCCATCGCGAAGTAGATGTAGCCCTTCGGCACGTGGTGGCCGAAGCCTTCGGCGATCAGCACGACGCCGACGACCATCAGGAACGACAGCGCGAGCATCTTGACCGTCGGGTGACGCGACACGAACTCGCCGATCGGGGCCGACGCGACCATCATCAGCGCGACCGACGCGACGACCGCGGCGACCATCACCGCAAGGTTATTGACCATGCCGATCGCGGTGATGATCGAATCCAGCGAGAACACGAGGTCGATCACGACGATCTGCATGATCACCGCGGTGAAGGTCGCCTTGACGGTCGAGGACGCCTCGCCTTCCTCGCCTTCGAGCAGCTGGTGGATTTCGCCGGTGCTCTTCCACACGAGGAACAGGCCGCCGAACAGCAGGATGATCTCGCGCGCCGAAAACTCCTCGCCCATGAGTTCGAACAGCGTCGTGTTCAGCCCGGCAAGCCACGCGAGGATCGACAGCAGCGCAAGTCGCATGAACATCGCGAGAAACAGGCCGAGCCGGCGGGCGAACGGGCGCCGCTCGGGCGGCAGCTTGTCCACGAGGATCGAGATGAAGATGATGTTGTCGATCCCCAGCACGAGCTCGAGTGCGGTCAAGGTCAGGAAGGCGACGATCAGTTGCGGGTCGGTCAGGAATTCGAGCATGGTGTGCGCGAGAAATGAGGGTCCGCCTATATAACATGGGCCCCTAAAAAACCGAACCGCGGGCCCCTTCCGGGCGCCCGCGGTTCATTACCGGGCGCGACCGCGATTCAGCGTCGGCGTTTGCCGACCTGGTCACCGATGACGCCGCCGACTGCTGCACCGCCGACCGTGCCGAGCACGCCGCCATCGGTGGCGACCGCTCCTGCGGCCCCGCCGACGCCGGCGCCGATCACGGCACTTTTTTCGCGCGACGACATCCCGTCCCAGGTCGCGCAACCGCCGACCGCGACGGCCAGCACGAGAGCCGAAATACAAGTCCTGATGTTCATGACGACCTCCTCGCCCGCCGGAGACCGCTCGCGTGCGAACGCGAACATTCGCGGGCACAGAAGTCCGACGGCGGCGAGGAGGAGGATGTTCCACGACACCCACCGGACAGGTAACGAAGTTTGTCGCATCGCGAGCCGGAGGAAGCGCGTTTGTCCACGTCCCTGCGGGGGAAGTGCCGAAGCCGGCCGCGCGCCCTCTACACACCTGCTTACACTGCGCCGCCCGGCGACCGCGCAGGCCGTCGGTAGGCGCTCGGATGTTCGCTTCCGCTCAAAGGCGTCTGCGCGGACCGTGGCGGCATTGCGCGGGCGCCGGAAGTACCCCGTTCGATGTAGGGAACGGTTATCCTTCGCGGCGTTTTCCAGTACCGGCCTTCACGGGAAGGTTATTCCGATGAACTTTCGCCCGATTCGCAGCCTCGGCGGCCTTTTTGCCGCGCTCGCCGTGTCCTGTGCGGGCGCAGCGGGCGGCGAACTGCCGTATTTCGAGGATCTGCCGCAGGTGCTGACCGCGTCGCGCCTGCCGCAGCCGCTGCACGAAGCGCCTGGCGCGGTGACGGTGATCGACCGCGAAACGATCCTCGCGACCGGCTACCGCGACCTCGCCCGCGTGTTCCGGCTCGTCCCGGGCATGCAGGTCGGGCAGGAGCGTGGCCATGCGCAGTGGGTGACCTATCACGGCCTGTCGAACGACAATCCGACCGAGATGCAGGTCTTGATCGACGGCCGCTCGGTGATCACCGCGAGCGCGTTCGGCGGCGTCGACTGGAGCGCGCTGCCGCTGACGCTCGACGAGATCGACCGCATCGAGATCGTCCGCGGCACCAACGCGAGCAGCTTCGGCGCGAACGCCTTCCTCGGCGTCATCAACATCATCACGCGCCACAGCAGCGCAGGCGCGCGGGAGAGCGCGCTCGTACGCACGGGGACTTCCGGCGTGCGCGACGCGGTCGCGAGTTGGAGCGGCGGCGGTGAAAATCTGTCGCTGCGGATCAGCGCGGCAAGCCAGCGGGACGATGGCTTCGACGATCTCAACGACCGCCGCCGCATCGCGAAGGCGAGCGTGCGCAGCGACTGGCAGCCTTCGCCTCAGGACTCGCTGCTACTGCGCGCGGCCGCGACGACGGGGCGGCGCGGCGAGGGGTATCCGGACTCGATGTTCGGCAACAACGCTCCGCGCGACACCGACACCGACGCCCACACCTTGCACCTGCAATGGCGGCATAGTCCGGGCGCGGGCGAAGAGTGGCTGGTGAACTACTACCGCAACCACGAGCGCATCACCGACGAATGGGTCTCGAGCGCGCCTCCGCTCTTTCCAGTGGTGCCGCTCGACCGCAGCCGCGAAAGCGAGCGCGACGACATCGAACTGCAGCACCGCAGCACGCCATCGCCGACGCTGCAGCTGGTATGGGGCGGCGAAGCGCGGCGCGATCGCGTCGACTCGCCCTTCCTGGTCTTCTCCGGGAATCCGCATCCGCAATATCTCTACCGGCTGTTCGGTAACGTCGAATGGCGCGTGCTCGCGCCGCTGACGCTGAACCTCGGCGGCGCGCACGAAAAGTACTCGGGCGAACCGGGCCGTTTCAGCCCGCGTGCGTTCGCGAACTGGCAGGCGACGCCGGACGACACGCTGCGCCTCGGGTATTCGCGCGCATGGCGACAGCGCATTCCGTTCGAACTCTTCGGCGATATCCGCGCCACGGACCCCGCGAGCGGCGCGGTTCTCGTGCGCCCGTTCCTGCCGAATCCGGACCTGCGGCAGACGCGCATCGACGCGGTCGAGCTCGGCTACTTCGGACGCTTCGAAACCTGGAGCACCACGCTCGACGTGCGGGCGTTCAACGAGGACATCCGCGACTTCATCGTGCGCGTGCCGCAAGCGGACCCGGATCCGGCGCCGCTCCTTTCGCCGAGCCGCTGCCCCCCGGGTCAATTGGGCCTCGGCTCGACCCGCTACGAAAATCTCGACCGCCCGTTGACTTTGCGCGGCATCGAGTACCAGCTCATCACGCGCCCCCGCCCCGGCACGGAGTTGCGCATCGCGCACAGCCTGATCGACCGTCGCTCCGGCGAGCGGGACATCGGCGACCGCAGCGCGCCCTACACGGCGAGCGTCAGCTGGCTGCAGGACTACGGCGGCGGCTGGACGAGCATGCTGAGCGTCCTGCGCAGCGGCCCGCTCGCCGGCGGAGACGGCTACGTACCCAGCTTCCGCTACGTCGCGCGGCCGTATACGACCGTCGATGTGAGCATCCGCTACGCAACCCGCCTCGGCGGCACTCCGCTGACCTTCGCCATCACCGCGCTCAACCTTGGCGACGAGCACCAGGAGATCGCCGACCGCACCGAGCAGGCGCTGCCCGCGCACCGGGAGCATCCGGCGAACTTGGCGACGCGCTCGGTTTACTTCACCGCGTCGGTCGCGCTCGACTGATGGCCCACGTCCTGCACCCGCACCCGTCGGCGCCCGCGCCCGCCTTGCGCGTGCTCGCGTCGGTCGCGACGGAGGCGGCGGACGGATTCGCGCTCCGCTACCGGGTCGAAGGCGAAGTCGCCCGCCTGCGCATTCCCGCGCGGCAGCCGCGCACGGCGAGGGACGGACTGTGGGCGCACACCTGCTTCGAACTCTTCGTCGGCGACGCCGGCACCGCGCGCTACCGCGAATTCAACTTCTCGCCATCGGGCGAATGGGCCGCCTATGACTTCCGCGGCTACCGCGAACGCGACACCGCGCAGGAGCTTGCCGCCGACGTCGAACCGCCGCGCATCGCGACGACATCCGGGGCGGCGTGGCTCGAAGTCGAAGCCTTCGTGCCCGCCCGCCGCCTGCCGCCCGTGACGAATCCCGCGCTGCGAATCGGCCTGACCGCCGTCATCGAGACCAACGATGGCAGCCTTTCGTACTGGGCGCTGCACCACCCCGGTGCGCGCCCGGATTTTCACGACCGCGACGCTTTCGTGCTGGCGCCCGGCAACGGAACCTTCCACCCTTCGGCCGCGAGGAAATCATGACCGCCGCTATCCAGTTCGGCCTCGACCGCCTGCTCGACGATGCCGCGCTGCGCCGCCCGCTCGCCGGACGCCGCGTCGCGCTGCTCGCCCACCCGGCCTCGGTGACCCGCGGCCTCGTGCATTCGCTCGACGCGCTCGCGGCGCTGCCCGACCTGCGGCTCACCGCGGCTTTCGGCCCGCAGCATGGGCTGCGCGGCGACAAGCAGGACAACATGGTCGAGTCGCCGGACTTCGACGACCCCGTCCACGGCGTCCCGGTGTTCAGCCTGTACGGCGACGTACGCCGGCCGACCGACGCGATGATGGACAGCTTCGACGTGCTGCTCGTCGATCTGCAGGACCTCGGCTGCCGCATCTACACTTTCATCACGACGCTGCGCTACGTGCTCGAAGCCGCCGCCGCACACGGCAAGGCGGTGTGGGTGCTCGACCGCCCGAACCCCGCCGGGCGCCCGATTGAAGGACTGCGCCTGCGGCCCGGCTGGGAGAGCTTCGTCGGCGCCGGCCCGTTGCCAATGCGCCATGGCCTGACGATGGGCGAGCTCGCACGCTGGTTCATCGCGACCCTGAAGCTCGATGTCGATTGCGAAGTCATCGCGATGCAAGGCTGGGAACCGGAGGCCGCGCCGGGCTACGGCTGGCCGCTCGGCGAGCGCAGCTGGATCAACCCGAGCCCGAACGCGCCGAACCTGTCGATGGCGCGCGCCTATGCCGGCACCGTGATGCTCGAGGGCACGACGCTGTCTGAAGGCCGCGGTACGACGCGCCCGCTCGAACTTTTCGGCGCGCCGGATCTCGACGCACACGCGCTGCTTGCCGCGATGCGTGCGCTCGCGCCCGACTGGCTGGGCGGCTGCGTGCTGCGCGAATGCTGGTTCGAGCCGACCTTCCACAAGCACGCCGGCAAGCTGTGCAGCGGCCTGCAGATCCACGTCGAGGACCCGGCGCATTACGGGCACGCCGCGTTCCGGCCGTGGCGGCTGCAGGCGCTCGCGTTCAAGGCGCTGCGCCTGCTGCGGCCCGATTACCCGCTGTGGCGCGACTTCGCGTACGAGTACGAGCACGACCGTCTCGCGATCGACCTGATCAACGGCAGCGAGCTGCTGCGGGAATGGGTCGACAATCCGGCCGCAACGCCGGCCGACCTCGACGCGCTCACGCAGCCGGACGAAACCGCGTGGCTGCAGGAGCGCGAACCTTTCCTGCTGTACCGCTGAGCACTTCGCGCGGCGGCGAGGACGCGGCGGCGCGGCAGGCACTCCAGGCATGACGCGCGATCGCCTACCGCGGCCGGCTGCATCGTTACCGGTTGTTGCGGCGATAACGGAAAGGCCTACAATCGGCGCCGGACTCTACCCGGACGCGCCTCGGCGCGAATAGCGGATCCCTCCCTCCATGACCGATCGCGCTGACGCGAACTACCGTCATCGAGGCCCCGGACCGGTCGGCGATGGACGCAGACTTCCCCCGACGAAGGCCCTGCGTTATCACCGGCGATCCCTTCGACCGACGCGACAGGAGCAAACGCGATGAACGACGCCCTCCGTATCTTCGCCTGCAACTCGAATCGCCCGCTCGCCGAGGAAATCTGCGGGCGGCTCGGCATGCGGCTCAGTCCCCTCGACATCTCGCGCTTCTCCAACGACAACCTGCGCGTGCAGGTGCTCGACAACGTGCGCGAGCGCGACGTGTTCGTGATCCAGTCCTTCACCGAGCCGGTCAGCGAACACATCATGGAGTTGCTGATCACGCTCGACGCTTTGAGAAGCGCCTCGGCCCGGCGCGTCACCGCGGTGATCCCGTACTACTCGTACGCGCGCTCGGACAAGAAGGACGCGCCGCGGATCTCGATCACCGGCCGGCTGATCGCCGACATGCTCGCGACCGCCGGGGCGAACCGCGTGCTGACGATGGACCTGCACGCCGACCAGGTGCATGGCTTCTTCAGCATCCCGGTCGACCACCTGACCGCGGTCCCGACGATCGCCGAGCATTTCCGGCAGAAACACGACCTGTCGCGGATGGTCGCCGTCGCGACCGACGCAGGCGGCGCGAAACGCGTCGGGCGCTTCTCCGAGCGCCTCGGCATCCCGATGGCGATCATCGACAAGCGCCGCGTCAGCGACACCGACGTCAAGCAGGGCCGCGTCGTCGGCGAAGTCGCCGGGCGCGACGCGGTGATCTTCGAGGACGAAATCTCGACCGGCGGCACGCTGCTCGCGACGATCGACACGCTGCGCGCAGCCGGCGTGCGCTCGATCCACGCCGGCGCCGCGCACGGGGTGCTGTGCGGCCCCGCGATCGACCGGCTGCGCGATGCGCCGATCGAATCGATCGTCGTCACGAACACCGTCCATATGCCGCCGCGCAAGCACCTGCCGAAGATCACGCAGCTGACCGTCGCCCCGCTGTTCGCCGCCACGATCGAGCGCATCCACTCGGGCGAGAGCGTCGGCGCGCTGTTCGAGTAGCGGTCCCCGCTCAGATCGGGCGGTTCGCGGCGATCCAGGCGTCGTAGCCGCCCTTGAGCGGGCGTACGGCGACAAATCCGAGCTCGTTCAACACGCGCGCGGCACGCACCGCAGTCGCATCCGCAGGGCATGCGCACATCGTCACGACGGGCCGCTCGTGCGGCCAGTCGCCCACTGCGTCCAACAGCTTTTCGACGTCCGCCGCGCGCGCCCCGGCGATCGGGCCCGTCTCGGCAACCATCGCCGCACTGCGCAGGTCGAGCAGCAGCGGCGGCGTCTCGGACGCCAGCGCTTCCATCAACTCCAGCGGCGTGACATGCGGGATGGCGGCGAGCTTCTCGAAGCGGTAGCGCTGCCACAGCTTCCACGCCAGCCAGCCCGCGACTGCCCCCGCGACGACGACGATCACCGTCGTGCCCTGACGGCTCATCACTGCAAGCGCCTCCTGCAACTCGTCGCGCAACCACCAGCCCGCGAGGATCGCCCCGCCCGCCCACAGCGCGGCACCGGCGCCCGCCGCCAGCAGGAAACCGGGCAGCGGCATGCGCAGCGAGCCGGCGATCGGCGGCGCTACGGTCGAAAAGCCCGGTACGAACTTCGCGACGACCAGCGACCACAGGCCCCAGCGCATGAAGCGCGCCTCGGTCTGGGTCACGCAGGACGCCGGATTGATCGACAGCCGGCACAGGCTGGACAGCACGCGATAGCCGAACTGGCGTCCGGAGAGGTACCACAGCCAGTCCGCAACGACCGACGCAAGCACCGCCGCGGCGAGCATCGCGCCCACCTGGCCGAAACCCGCCGCGAGGCTGCCGGCGACGAGCAGCGTCGGCACGGCCGGCACCGGCAGGCCCACCTGTTGCAACAGCACGTTGACGAACACGACCGATACCGCATCACGCTGGATCGATTCGGCGATCTGGCTGAGATCCATCTTCCCGCCCCGCACGTCGCCGCCGGGAGCCCCAAATGAGCAGAGCCACGATTCTCTCGCGAAAATCGTGGCTCCGCGCAGCGGCGGTAACGCCGGCTCAGCGTTCCGGCTCGCCCTTCAGTCCGCGCACGAAGGCCTTGCTTCCGTCGCGGACCGTGCGGCCGACGGTGACGCCCGCTTCGCGCACGTGGTACCAGCTCACGACCGCCGCGTCGCGCACCGATCGCCCGACCGTCCGTCCGGCCTGTGCCGCGCCGTGGCCGATCTCCCTGCCCGTCTCGCCGACTTCGGCGCCGAAGTCGCGCGCGCGGGCGCCGGCTTCATGGGCCGCGTCCGCCGCGGGCGAGCGGCGGCCGAGCGGGTCGGTTGCGGCCGAGCGGCTTTCGAATCCCTCTGCCGGCGCGGCGCGGTGATCGAATTCCCCGACCGCGCCCCCGTTGCCGCGAATTTCCACGGCCCCGGCCGGCGCGCAGACGGCCGCAGCCGACACGGCCGCGGCGACGAGCAGCGAGCGCCCGACCGGGCTACACGGTTTCGCAGTTGTTCTTCTTCGACTCATCACGCAACTCCTGTTCGTTCCGGCCCCGAAGGCTTTGCCGCCGCCGGAGTCTCGCGATCGGAGCGTAGCGCGCGGATACCCCGGGTTGGGTAAGAAGGCGTAAGCGGTCCGCCTGCCTCATCCGGCGATCACTGCAGCGGCGCGAGCCAGCGCGCCGCCTCGTCGACGGTCCTGCCGGTCCGTGCCGCCCAATCCTCGAGCTGGTCGCGGCCGATCTTCGGGATCGCGAAATAGCGTGCGTCGGGATGCGCGAGGTAGAAGCCGCTGACCGCCGCCGCGGGCGCCATCGCGAACGACTCGGTCAGCGTCATGCCGGCGTTGCGGGGCGCGTCGAGGAGTTCGAAGAGCCCGCCTTTCGCGGTGTGATCCGGGCACGCGGGGTAGCCCGGCGCGGGGCGGATGCCGCGGTAGGTCTCTCGGATCAGCGCGTCGTTGTCGAGCGCCTCGTCGGCGGCGTAGCCCCAGAACTCCTTCCGCACGCGCGCATGCAACCACTCCGCGCAGGCTTCGGCGAGGCGGTCGGCGAGGCTCTTCAGCATGATCGCGTGATAGTCGTCGTGCGCGTCCTGGAACTGCGCGAGCTTCCTCTCGATGCCCAGGCCGGCCGTGACGGCGAACGCGCCCGCATAGTCGGAGACGCCAGAATCCTTCGGCGCGACGAAATCCGCGAGGCAATAGTGCGGTTTGCCGCTCGGCCGCTCGTGCTGCTGGCGCAGGCCGTGCCAAACCATCAGCGCTGCCGAGCGCGTCTCGTCACCGTAGAACGCGATGTCGTCGCCGATGCTGTTCGCCGGGAAGAGCCCGAACACCGCGCGGGCTTCGAGCCAGCCGTCGGCGACGATCTGCGCGAGCATCCTCTTGCCGTCCGCGAACACGTTGCGCGCGGCTTCGCCGACGATCTCGTCGTCGAGGATCTTGGGATAGCTGCCGGCGAGATCCCAGGTCTGGAAGAACGGGCCCCAGTCGATGAACGGGACGAGATCGGCGAGCCGCACGTCGAGCGCGTGCACACCGAGGACGTTCGGCTTCGACGGCACATAGGGCCGGTACCCGGCCTGGTGACTGTTGCTGCACGCGGCGACCGGGTCGGCGGTCCAATCGGTGCGGAACGCATTCGCGCGCGCCACTTCGAGGCTCACGAGCTGCACCCCCTTCTTGTTCGCGTGCTGCGCGCGGATCTTGTCGTAATCCGCGGCGAGCTGCGCCTTGAATGCCTCTGCACCGCCTTCGGACAGCAGCGCGGTGACGACGCCGACCGCACGCGACGCGTCCGGTACATAGACGACCGGGCCGGTGTAGTGCGGCGCGATCTTGATCGCGGTGTGCGCGCGGCTCGTCGTCGCGCCGCCGATCAAAAGCGGCAGCGGCGCCTCGCCGGCGAAGCCCTGGCGCTGCATCTCGGCCGCGACGTGGCTCATCTCTTCGAGCGACGGCGTGATCAGGCCGGACAGACCGATCGCCTGCGCGCCGTGCTCGCGCGCGGCGTTGAGGATCTTCTCGGCCGGCACCATCACGCCGAGGTCGATGACTTCGTAGCCGTTGCAGCCGAGCACGACGCCGACGATGTTCTTGCCGATGTCGTGCACGTCGCCCTTCACCGTCGCGACGACGATGCGGCCTTTCGACGTCGCGCCGGTGCGCAGCTTCTCGGCCTCGATGAACGGGATCAGGTGCGCGACCGCCTGCTTCATCACGCGCGCGGATTTGACGACCTGCGGCAAGAACATCTTGCCCGCGCCGAAGAGGTCGCCGACGACGTTCATGCCGGCCATCAGCGGTCCTTCGATGACCGCGAGCGGCGGCCTGCCCTCGGCTTCGAGCCGCGCCCGCACTTCCTCGGTATCGGCGACGACGAAGTCGGTGATGCCTTTCACGAGCGCATGCGACAGCCGTTCCTCGACCGGCAGCGCGCGCCACGCGAGATCCGGTCCGGCGCTCTTCGAAGAGCCTTCCTTGACGCTCTGCGCCGCTTCGACAAGCACCTCGCCGGCACCCGGCCTGCGGTTCAGCACCACGTCCTCGACCTTTTCGCGCAGCGCCGGATCGAGCTCGTCATAGACGCCGAGCTGGCCGGCGTTGACGATGCCCATCGACAGCCCGGAACGGATCGCGTGGTACAGGAACACGGTGTGGATCGCTTCGCGCACCGGATCGTTGCCACGGAAGCTGAAACTGACGTTCGACACGCCGCCGGAGGTCTTCGCGAAAGGCAGGTTCTGCCGGATCCACGCAATCGCGTTGATGAAATCGACCGCGTAGTTGTCGTGCTCCTCGATGCCGGTCGCGATCGCGAAGATGTTCGGGTCGAAGATGATGTCCTCGGGCGGAAAGCCGATGCCGGTAAGCAGGTCGTAGGCGCGCTTGCAGATCTCGGTCTTGCGCGCGTAGGTGTCTGCCTGGCCCTGCTCGTCGAACGCCATCACGATCACCGCCGCGCCGTACTGCCGGCACAGCCGCGCCTGGCGCAGGAACTCGGCTTCGCCTTCCTTCATCGAGATCGAATTGACGACGCCCTTGCCCTGGATGCACTTGAGGCCCGCCTCGATGACGCTCCACTTCGACGAATCGAGCATGATCGGCACGCGCGAGATGTCCGGCTCGGACGCGATGAGCTTGCAGAAGCGCTCCATCGCGGCCTGCGAGTCGAGCATCGCCTCGTCCATGTTGATGTCGATGACCTGCGCACCGTTATCGACCTGCTGGCGCGCGACCGCGAGCGCGTCGTCGAAGCGGCCCTCGAGGATCATCCGCGCGAAGGCCTTCGAGCCGGTCACGTTGGTGCGCTCGCCGACGTTTACGAACAGGCTGTCGGCACCGACGTTGAAGGGCTCGAGACCCGACAGGCGCAGCTTCTTCTCGACTTCGGGCACGGCCCGGGGCGCAACGTCGGCAACCGCCTGCGCAATCGCGCCGATGTGTGCCGGCGTCGTGCCGCAGCAGCCGCCGACGATGTTGACGAGGCCGGCTTGGGCCCACTCGCGGATCGCGGCGGCGAGCGCTTCCGGGGTCTCGTCGTAGCCGGTCGGCGACAGCGGGTTCGGCAGGCCGGCGTTCGGGTGTGCGGAGACGTTCGTGTCGCAGACGTGCGACAGGTCTTCGACGTACTGACGCAATTCCTTCGCGCCGAGCGCGCAGTTCAGGCCAAACGAGATCGGCTGCGCGTGCGCGAGCGAGTTCCAGAAGGCTTCCGCGGTCTGGCCGGACAAGGTGCGGCCCGACGCGTCGGTGATCGTGCCGGAGACCATCACCGGAACCCGCCGCCCGATCTCGCCGAAGAGCTTCTCGATCGCGAACACCGCGGCCTTCGCGTTGAGCGTGTCGAAGATCGTCTCGATCAGCAGCAGGTCCGCGCCGCCGTCGAGCAACCCGCGCGCCGAATCGTGGTAGTCGTCGACGAGCGCGTCGAACGTGATGTTGCGGAAGCCGGGGTCGTTCACGTCCGGCGAGATCGACAGCGTGCGCGAGGTCGGTCCGAGCACGCCGGCGCAAAAGCGCGGCTTGTCGGGGGTCTTCGCGGTGTATTCGTCGCACAGCGCACGCACCAGGCGGGCGCCTTCGACGTTGATTTCGTACGCGAGCTCGGCGAGCCCGTACTCGGCCTGCGACACGCGCGTGCCGTTGAAGGTATTGGTCTCGATGATGTCCGCGCCGGCTTCGAGATAGGCGCGGTGAATGCCCGCGACGATCGCGGGCCGCGTCAGCACCAGCAGGTCGTTGTTGCCCTTGAGGTCCTTCGGATGCGCCTTGAAGCGCTCGCCGCGGTAGTCCGACTCGGTCAGCTGGTGCTGCTGGATCATCGTCCCCATCGCGCCGTCGAGAATCAGGATGCGGCGGGCGAGAAGGTCGCGAATTTCTTGGCTGCGGTCGGCTTGCATGGTCTACCTCGGTCGTTCGGTTCAGGCACCGGAGGAGGCCGCAAGAGCGCGCAAAAGCGAACGGCGCGGCAAACCCCCGGGGTGGTTTGCGAGCGCCGTTGTTCGGTTGCCGAGCCTGGCCCGCAATTCATCGGGTCGCAGCGCTCCTCGGCAAGAGGGCAATTCTAGGGAATCCGTAGCGGCGTGCCAAGGCGAAAGACGCGCGCAGCGCGGCAGCGATCCGGCTCACAACGGTCTCGCAATTCGACCAGCATGAACATGCGCAAGCGCCGCATTCCGGCACATCCTGTTTGACATATGTCTATGTCGTATTGAAAATGCCGCCTCCTTCCCTCGCGCGCTTTCTTCATGGGATCTTCCATCCTCGCCGACCTGCGGACCGTGGGTGCCGCAGTCTTCGGCCACGATCGTCGGCTGCTCGAGTTGCGCCTCGCCGAATCCGCCGGCGTCGACCCCGACCTCCTGCTGCCCTTGTCGATTCGCGGCGAAGAGCGGCTCTCGGCGTGCTTCCGTTACGAACTCGACTGCCTCAGTCCCGATGCGTTCGTCGAACTGAAATGCCTGTTCGGTCAGCCGATCGAAGTCGCGCTGCGGCTCGCCGACGGCGGGGTACGGCTTCTGACCGGCCTCGTGACCGAGGCCCGCGCGCTCGGGGCGGACGGCGGATTCGGGCACTATCAGCTCAAAATCGAACCCGCGCTCGCCGCCCTCGCACACCGCAGCAACAGCCGTGCGTTCAGCGACAAGAGCGTGCCGGAAATCGTCGCGTCGATCCTCGACGAACATCTCGTGGCCAGCGCCGTGCTCGCGGCGAGCTTCAACTACGAACTCCGCCTCGACCGGAGCTACCCGAAGCGGTCGTACTGCCTGCAATACCGCGAGAGCGACCTCGCATTCATCGAGCGCCTGCTCTTCGAGGAAGGGATCGTCTACCGCCACATCCACGGCCCCGACAGCAGCACCTCCGTGCAGGCGGGGGTCGGGACCGAGGTGCCGCTGCATACGCTCGTGCTGTGCGACGCGGGTTACACGCCGCCGCAAGGTCACGCTGCCGCAATCCGCTTTCACCGCACCGATGGCACCGAAAGCGAGGACGCGATCGACCGTTGGGAGGGCATGCGCCAGCTCGCCGCCGGCCGGTCGAGCCTCGCTTCCTACGATTACAAGACCGTCGACGTCTATCGCGGCTCCCGTGAGCAGCGGATCAGTCATGGCGAGGGCGGGGCCGAACTCACCGCCACGCTCGAAAGCTACGATCCGCAGGGTCCGTACTACGGGCGCAACCGGGACGAGATCGAGCACTACGCCCACCTGCGGCAGCAGGCGCGCGATCTGGCGAACAAGACATTTCGCGGCGCCGGAAGCGCCCGCGCGCTCGAAGTCGGCACCTGGTTCGAGCTGCAGGACCATCCGGAGCACGACCAGGACGATCTCGAGGACCGGCAATTCCTCGTCACCGGCCTGACTTTCAAGGCACACAACAACCTGCTGCCGGAGGAGCGCGAACGCCTGCGCGCGGCGGCAGACCCGGACGGTGCTACTACCGAAAACAGCCCCCCGTACCGCAACACACTCACTGCCGTGCGTCGCCACATTCCGGTCGTGCCGGAATACGAGAAGACGCGGCACCAGAAACCCACCGCCCCCGCCGCGACGACCGCAATCGTCGTCGGCCCTGCCGACGAAGAGATCTTCACGGACGAGCACGGGCGCATCAAGGTGCAGTTCCACTGGCAACGCAAAGAGGACCACGTGGCCGGCGGCGCGGATTTCGACGACCGTTCGTCGACGTGGGTGCGCGTCGCGGTGCCGAGCGCGGGCGCCGAGTGGGGCTCGCAATACATTCCGCGCGTGGGCCAGGAGTGCGCGGTCACGTTCCTCGAAGGCGACATCGACCGGCCGCTCGTCACCGGCATCGTCCATAACGGCACCCATCGCCCGCCGACGTTTTCGGGGGTCGGCGAGCTGCCTGCGAACAAGACGCTGTCGGGGCACAAATCGAAGGAACACAAGGGCCGGCGCTTCAACGAACTGCTCTTCGACGACACGACCGGCGAGATCCGCGCGAAGCTGTCGTCCGAACACGGCAAGACCCAGCTCAACCAGGGATATCTGGTGCACCCGCGCAGCAACGGGCGCGCGGAGCCACGCGGCGAAGGCTTCGAGCTGCGCACCGACGAAGCGGGCGCGCTGCGCGCGGCCAAGGGGCTGCTGCTGACCGCCTGGCACCGCCTCGACGCCGCCGGCGCGCAGCTTTCGCGCGACGAAACGCTGTCACTGATGGAGACCTGCCTCGATCTGTTCAAGCAGTTCGGGGGGTACGCCACCGAGCACCAGGCGCTGCCGGTGGACAGCGCGCCGCAGGCAGAACTCCGGGACGCCTTCCGCAACTGGGAGCACGGCAGCAACACCGCGTCCGGCACGGCGCAGGCGGGCGGCGCACCGGTGATCGGAGTCAGCGCGCCGGCCGGCCTCTCCTTCACGACGCCGGAATCGTCACTCAGCTACGCCGGCAAGAACCTCGATCAGGTCGCGCAGCAGCATCTGCAGCTCACCGCGGGCCAGCGCTTCAACCTGAACGCGGGCCGCGGGATTTCGCTCTTCTCCCACGCGGACGGTCTCAAGGCGATCGCGCATCACGACAAGCTCCAGTTGCAGAGTCAGCATGGCGACACCGAGATCGCCGCGAGCGACAACATCAAGCTGACCGCAAGTCGCGGCAAGACTCTCGCGTTCGCGCACGACGAAATCCTGCTCGCCGTCGAAGGCGGCGCGGGCCTGCGGCTCAAGGGCGCCGACATCGAATTGATCTGCCCGGGCCGTTTCAGCGTGAAAGCCGCGACGCACAGCTTCGAGGGGGCGGGATCGATCGGCACCGACCTGTCGCGCTTCGGGGAAGGCGAGCTCGGCCGCAAGTTCCGGCTGATCCGCCCGACCGACGGAGGTCCGCTGGCCAACCTCCCTTACCGGATCACACTCGCCGACGGCAGCCTCCGGGAAGGCACGACGAACGCCGCCGGCGAGACCGAACTGCTGGAGAGCGACCGCTTCGACATCGCCCGAGTCGAATTCGGCTTGCCGCGCGAGGCCTGAACGCCAATGACCTTCTCCCGACCCCTTGCCCAAGCCCAGGCGCTGCTGCAGCCGGCGAAGGACTGCCACGAGGCGGCTGCGCCGCTCGCGCTGCCGG
>NZ_JAVSMM010000007.1:0-215000 GCF_032027225.1 Aromatoleum sp.
CGCAGCGCTGCGCACTGGCTGGCCCAGGTCTCCAGACTCCCCTTACCCTTAAAAGGCTGTAAAAGGCCTTTTAGGTAGCCTGCGTGTTCCAGCCGCTGGAAGTCCGCCTGTTCCAGCGCCACGAAGCGCGTGGAGTGGCTGATGGAGGGCGATGCCGTCATGCGTCAGCACCCTCATTACCCGTCGCTGGGTTGGCTGCGCCATCCGTGTGAGCCGGCGCATCGGGCTCGATGGCGGGCGCAGCAGGCGGCGTGCCGGGCTTGGTCGTCCGCCGCGCGAGCGGTGGCGCGAAGCGCGAGCGGCGCATGCCTTCCAGCACGTCCTGCGGCAGCTCGCCGAACTTCTCCAACGCCGCTCGCGCCGCGGCGTTCTTCGCCGCGAAGTCGTCGCGCGTCGTGCCCGAGTAGCGGTACTGCTGGGCCAGCGAGAACAGGCTGCGCAGCGCGTGCGCGCCATCATTGAGCCAGCGCTCCAAAGTGCTGCGGTCGATCAGCGCCGTGTGGTGCGCCAGGATGAGTTTGCGCGCCAGGTCGTCGTAGTCGGCCAGCAGGTACACCGCCATGAAGCCGAGCTGTGCATTCACGAACAGCGGCAGCTTCACCGGTTGCACATTCATGTTCTCGCCCAGCGACAGCGCCGGTGGCACGTCGGCCAGGGCCTGATCCACCTGTTCGCGCAGGGTCTGCAGGCGGGTCTTGGTGTCGGCGAGCTTGTCCTCGATCCGCAACATCCACCAGTCCGAGTACGGGTCGTCCTGCTCGGCGCCGCGCTTCATCTTGTTCATCGCACTGATGAAGCCGTTGAGTCCGATGATGCCGGCGCGTCCTTCCGTCGGCGCGCGGCCGTGCCAGATGCGCGAAGCGTGGTGCGTGTGCAGCATCAGCGACATCGCGCTGCGCAGCGATCCGAGATTCAGTTGCAGAGGTTCTGTGCGTTCGTTGGCCATGAGAGCGACTCGCGGTGAAGGGGCGAGTCGCCAGCATCGGCATCGGCCGGAAGGCTGTCAGTCAACAAACCGCAGCCCATGCGCGCCCGGTTTGTTCCGCACGGAAGGCTGTGTGTGCCGGCTATCCCCTGGGGATAGCTCGGCGGAGTTGTTTGCGGCACGCGCGGAGGTGAGACCGCGTTGCGGGGCTATGCCTCGCGAGGTCTGTACCAGGCGGCCCGTTGCCCCTCCACCTCACGGTAGCGAAGCTCGAACAGGCGGCACTCGTGCACCACCTGCCGCCAACTGCTGCAGCCGTACTTGGCTGGAAGCTGCTCGGGATGCCGGTCCGCGATCCAGCGGCCAGCGGCGGCGATGGGTGTCCAGCCCTCGACGGCCAACTGCGTGGCGGCCTCGCGTAGCGCACGAACGATGCCGGCGGCCGGCCAGTCCACCGTGCCGTCCGGCGCGATGCCATTGACCACCAGGTCGTGGAACACGTCCGACTGGACGAATTCCGCTGCCAGGCGCCGCGCCTGATCCATGTGCTCGGCCCAGCCGCGCAGCTGCTCGAAGTGTTGATCGATGCGCGTGTAGGCGGAACCGAGTTCGTCCTGTGCAGCGCGGCACCCGTCCACGCTCCATAGATCGTGCTGGTCGATGAAGTGGTGCACCAGTGTGTTGCGCAGCGATACCAGGTCTTTGAGGTCGGCCTGGGTCTTGGCGTAGTCCTGCGCAGACAGGCTCAGTTGCACGCGCGTGCGAAAGGAGATCACGTCGCCGGGAAGATCGTCGTCGCGTTCCTCCCCGCCATTTCCATCGGTGACGACATACGAACCAAACAGTTGTCCGACCAACGTGCCCAGGGGCTTGGTCGCGGCATCTTCAATCCGCGCTGCGCGAATGGCCTCCAGCGAATGCGCCGGGCCTGAAATCTCGTGGTGGGCCACGATGGCTTTCATGAGGCGCTCGTATTGTTGAAGGCGCAACAGGCATCGGCCCAGCAAGCGCTGAACGTCTCGCTGTAGTGGTTGCGGTGCGTTTGCGACGGGGGAAGTCGTCATATCCATCGTTGGCCGGGCCCGTGCGTGGCTGTCCTCATCTGATTCACAGGCGACAGTTTCGCCTGTCGTTCGGCGGGCGACAATCGAGCGCGGCGGAAAGGTGTCTGTTCCAGCTATCCCCTGGGGATAGTCAACATCAGCGCTCACGCAAGGCTTCTCGGAGCTGTGCCAGGTAGGCACGTGCCACCTCGGGGTCAGCCGCACGGGATGCCGGTGGTGACGATGGCGCAGATGGCGGGAACGCTGGTGGCGCCGATGCACTTTCTCCGGCCCAGGCCTTGAACTCCCCGCGGATCGCCTTCTGGATGATGCCGAACAGGTAGCCGGCCGGGTTGCGTACCGCGCTGTTGCGGCAGCGTGCCGCCCACTCGTCGAGCACCGCCTGCCGCTGCGCCTCGTCCACCTGCTGCAGCGCCACCAGTGCGCCGGCCTGCTGCTCGTCCTTCAAGCGCAGGAAACGCTCGGGCAGCCGCAGGTTCTGCAAGGCCCTCGCGCGCGGTACTGTACGTACTTCATTTATACGATCATTACGTACTGTACGGTCCTCCTTCGGAATCCGAAGAGAGCTGTCCGGCGCGGGTTTCGGCCCTGCTTCGGATTCCGAAGACGGGGGCGCAGCATTCCGAAGAAGGGCTTCCTGGCCTTCTTCGGATTCGTGGTCCGCACCCTCCTGTGGATAACCTGGCGTCGTCCAGCCATGCCGCGCCATGCGCTGCGCCAGCACTTGCAGGCGGGTCGGCAGCGTGCGCCCGCTGAGCAGCGGGTCTTCGGCGATCTCCCGCAGCGTGTTCATGCCCACGACCTGCACCGTCTTCGCTGCGTGCGTGAGCGCCTGACTCACCAAGCCCAGGTAGTCCGGGTCGAGCTGCATCGCCTCGAAGGGCGACAGCGGTTCGTCGTGCAGCACGTAGAGGTTGCCTTGGATACGGCCGGTCCTGGGATCGCGCCGCCGCCGCACCAGGCTGAGCCAGCGTGTCAGCCGCAGCAGCGTCAAGGCGCGCGCCACGGTCTCGTGCGAGGCTTGCGCCGCACAGGGCATGGACGCCAGATAGGGGCGGAGCTGGTCGTAGGTGGGAAAGGCGGTCACGCCGTCGTCGTTGAGCTGCAGGCGGAACACCTGCCAGGCGTTGCGCTCCAGCGGCGTCAGGCGCCGGTCGAGGAACAGCCTGCGCGGCACGCTCTCATGGCGGTTGCCGCTGTAGAGGAAACCGTCGGCGGCCGGCGCCGTTCCCTGCGCCGGCTGCAGGTGCTGCAGTGCCTCGTCGAAGAGCGCGGACAGCGCAACGGGGCCTTCGCGCCGCGGTGCGCCGCCCGTGGTCATGGCCTACACCAGCCCCTGGTCGACCCAGTTCCGTATCGCCGACCAGATCACCGACATCGGCAGGCTCAGCGCCTCGGCCAGGTCCATGGTCAGCGCCAGCATCGCCATGTCGTCGGTCAGGGCGACATGGCGCTCGGCGACGCCGGCCTTCCAGCGCTCCCACAAGGCCACGTCCTGCGCCTCGTCGAGCACCGGATGCCGGCCCTTGCGCTTGGGCAGCCCGAGGATGTCGCGGCGCAGCGCCACTTCCTGATGCGTGAGGCCGTAGAACTTGCTGACCATCTCCGTGCTCGCCCCCAGGCGCAGCATGCGGTCGACCGTGGCGATCTCCCGCTCCACGTCGTGCACCTGGCTCAGCAGCCGCTTCAACACCTCCCGGTTCACCGACACCGAACACCACGACACCGTGGCATTCACCAGCATGCTCACGAGTTCGGGGTGCTTCAGCGCATCCAGCTCCTCCTCGCCGAAGCCCATGGCCTTGCAGCGGCGCAACTGGCCGTTGCGCAGGTCATGCAGGGCCTGGGCGATCACGGCTTGGTTGAGCGGGTGCGGTGCCGACATGCGGGGGCCTCCTGCGCTCAGGAATCCTGGCCCGTTACGCCGGCTTCCAGGTCCAGCAGCCGGCGCGCCAGGCGCAGCAGACGGAACAGCTTTACCAGCGCAGCATCGCTCAGGCGTGTGGCCGAGCCGCCGTGGCCATGCAGCAGCGCCGCCAGCTCGTCGGCCAGCCGCGCGCGGTCCAATCCGTTCGCGGAGGGCGGAGCCGCACTCAGCGCATGCAGCAGGGTCAGCACCGCCCGCGCGAACGCCGGCAGCGCTTTCGCCTGGCCCACGGGCGGCGCCACGCAGACGAAGCCGATGCCGCCGTCGATGGCCTCGATGTGGTCGGCCACCGCCGCGTCCCCGGCGATCTCGCGAGCGAACTGCGCGATGTGCACGCGCAGGCGATCCGGCGCGTCCAGCCCCGGCTCGATGTACCAGACGTCCGAGATGGGATAGAGCCCGCCAGCCTGCACGGGGATCGCGCGCAGCGCGTCGGCCTCGAAGTCGGGCAGCTTGTCGCCGAGCTGGTCCGCGACCATCCGCTGGATGGACTGCAGACGCTCGGTGGTCGGCGCCGGCGTCACGATGTGCCCTTGCAGGCGCTCGTCGCGTTGCCCGTGCTGTTCCTCCGGTGCTTCGGGCGATGCAGGCGGTGTCGCTGCTGGCGCTGGAGGCGCGACCGGCGTGGTGTCGCGCGGCACAGACGAGGCGGGTGGCTGCTGAGGCGCGGAGACCGGCGAGGGAGGAGCAGCAGGCACGACAGGCGCTGCCGGTGGCGTCGGCGCCGCCGGTTCGCTGGTCAGCGCGCGCTGGCGGCTTTCGCTGTCGTTGATCTCCAGCGCCAGGGTGTCGTAGTCCGCCTCCAGCAGCTCGGCCATCTGGCCCACCAGCTCGTCCTGCACCCGCTGCGGCGAGAAGTCGTCCGGCTGTGTGTCGAACTGCGTCAGCACGTCCTGAAACAAGGTGGCGAAGTCCACGGCCACGGTGCGGCCCAGCGCACGCCGCTCCCAGGTGCGCTCGCACGCCTTGCGCAGCACTGCGAGCCGGTCCACCTGATGCCGGCCCAATCCGCCGTACAACAACGTCGGGATCGCCGGCAGCAGATAGCGCACCGCATCGTTCATGCGGCTGATGTGTGACTGCGGCACCGGATAGCCGTCGGCCGTCAGACGCCGCGCGAGTTCGCTCTGCGACAGCGCCTGGCCACTTTCCTGCTCGTAGAACTCGCGCGCCTTCTCGATGCCCAAGGCCCGCTCGATGAATGTCAGCCCGCCGCGCAGCTCGTTCTCGGCCAGATGCCCGGTCAGCGCCACGATTTCGCCGCGCGCCGGCCACGGGCGGAACAGGCACGCAATGCGGAAGAAGCGTTCCTCCTTGGTCTCGCTCCACAACTCGCGTAGGATCGCCAGCCGCGTGTTACCGCCGTTGCGAATGATGTAGTGCGCCTCGCCCGGCCTGCGCGTGATCGCGGGGGGCGCGTCCAGCCCGCGTTCGCGGATGGACGCCTTGATCTCCGCATAGGCCGGGTTGCGCGTCACGCGCGGGTCGTGGTCGTAGGGCCGCAACTGGTCCAGCGTCACCACCATCGGCGTGTCGGCGATGGGGTCACTCAAGGTCGCGGCCGAGGGGCCGCTGCGCTCGAAGCCGGTGGCCAGCAGCTTGGCAGCCATGTCCTGCGGCGTCAGCTCAGCCACGGCCGTTCTCCTGCGCCTGCCGGTCGGCGCGGCGAAGCTGCGCGCGGGCATTGCGGTCGGCACGGTGGTCGCTCGCAGTCGCGCTGGTGTAGATCGACGCGCAGCCTCGTTTCATGAACTTCAGGTGCCCACCGGACGTGCGCACCACGCACCAGCCTTCGCCCAGCGCGAACTCGATCAGCGCGCGCAGCCGTTCACGGCCGCGCGCCAGTTCATGCGCGCTCGCCATGGCCGGCCCCTCCCGCATCGGCCCGGCCGGTGACCAGCGCAAAGCGCTCCCGCCACGCGGGGAACAGCTCACCGGCCAGCGTGCGCATGGTGTCCAGCGCCGCGGGCGCCGCGCGCCCAGCCGGCCGCCGGTACTCCACCCGATGCACCGGCAATCCTCGTGTCGCAGCGCGCGGATAGGCTTCGATGGCCGGGACGTCGGTGTCCAGCACCTGCACGCCGGCCTGTTCCTGGAACACCTGTCGCAGCGCCTGCTGGACCAGCCGCGCGTTCGACGACACCGGATGCACACGGTTGATGAGCAGGCGCAGCGGCGGCGGTTCGATGCCCAGGTGCCGATACGGCGCGATGTCCTCGATCAGTTGCAGCGTGCCGCGCCGCAGCTCGCGCGCCGCGAGGATTTCCGGCGTCACCGGCGACAGCGCCAGGTCGGACGCCAGCACCGCCATCTCCAGCAGCACGCTTCGCGCGCCCTGGGTGTCGATCAGCAGCAAGTCATAGTGCGTGCGGAAGACGGGAAGCAAATGGCGCAGTCGCAGGCGCCCATCCGGTGCGTGCAGCAGCAGCGTGTTCAGTTCGCCGCGGTCGTCGTTGGAGAGCACCAGGTCCAGGTCCGCGATCGCGGTGCGCGACACCAGTTGCTCGATGCGCCGCTCGTTGAAGGCCAGCATCTCGTAGATGCCGCCGGGCGCGCGAACGTCCAGCGTGAAGTAGCTCGACAGCGTGGGCTGCACGTCCAGGTCCAGCAGCAGCACGCGAAGCCCGGCATCGGCGATGAAGCCGCCCAGGTTGGCCGCCGTCGTGGTCTTGCCCACGCCGCCCTTGGTCGAAATGATGGACACCACCTGCATGAGCTTCTCCTCGTCGAATGGCATGAATCGAGAAGAAGCGTCAGGCGCGTTCTTTGAGGCGATCGGCAATCCACTGTTCGATCTCCACCGAGTCCCAGCCCACCGCGCGCACGCCCAGGCGCAGCGCCTTGGGGAACTTGCCTTCCTTCATCAGGCTGTAGATGTGCGCGCGCTTGAAGCCGGTCTTGGCTTCGACCTCGGCGCGGCGCAGGATGCGGTGCTCGGTCGGTGCCGCCGTGGCGGTGGTCTGCGAAGACATGAGGGTCACTCCTTAACGCTCAGTGGCGCTGATTGGCGTGACTCGAATTAACAACGCCGCGTTGAAGAAAGACACCGCAAATGCGGTTTCTGCGACCGCAGATACGGTCTGGCTTCGCTCAGGGAGTCGTGCTCTGCAAATTGCGCCGAGCCAGTGCGAACTTGGCCTGCAGGGTGCGCTCGGTGATGCCCATCATGTTGCCGTGGTGCGCCACCATCGCGCTGATGATGGCCTCCTGCGTCAGGAAGCTGGAATACGGCATGCCGCTGGGCGACTTGCCCAGCAGCAGCGTCAGTAGCCCGCCAACGATGTTCAGGTAGGTCGATTCGCTGCGCGGCCCCAGCGTGTTCGCACGCTCCGTGTCGGCCGCGCAGGCGGTGTGCGTTTTCAGCAGCGCCTCATGCTCGGCGCGCAGCGTCTCGTGCACGCCCAAGTGTTCCGCCAGCCGCGCCTTGATCGCTTCCCGCTCGACCAGCAATGCGCCCACTGTGTCCAGGCTGATCGCCGGGTGAAGCGCACGCTCGATCTCATCGAACAGAAACGCCGGTTTCTCGCCGGGGTAGTAGTGCGCCATCCAGGCTTTCAGATCGACGTGCCGCACCGTCAGCGACGGGTCGTCCATCGCCAGGCCCTGCGTGTCCCGCACCAAGCCCTCCTTGCCATACGGCATCTCGCCGTGAGCCAGCGCATCGAAGATTCTTTCGGCGTTCAACCGCAGCGTCGGCCAGCGCGGAAACTCCGTTGGCTCCGGCAGCGGCCGCTGTCCCAATGTCGCCAGGATGCGCCGCTCGAAGCGCAGCAATCCGCTCCAGCGGATTGCCGCCTCGAGCGGGCGGTAGTAGGTCTTGGCGCCATCGGCCAGACTGCTCGACTTCGGCATATCGCGCGCCTCCATTCGTCATCGCACCGAGTCCACACACGCGCACCCGTCGTACAGGCGGCGTGCGCGGATGTCCAGGAGCCTCCGGGCGAAACGAGCAGGTGGCGAGGCGGCGAAGACCGTGGCATCGGTGATGCCGCCTTTACCGTTGCGAGATGTGCGCCTTGTCGGGCATGGTCCCATTACTCACAATTCGTAAGTCGCGAAACATGCCGTCACCAACGTCATTCGCGGGCGCCATGCTTGCCCCGGAGAACTAGGCCAAAGTCTTTGCAAGGAAATGGGTCCAGTAAAGCGCGATCAACTCAATACACCAAAACCGATACGCATACGGCAAGCACTGTTGCGCCGCGCGTCTTCGCTGTGACGCGCCACGCTGGTCATGCGATTTTCATCGAAGAATGCCAATCGCAAGCACAGTCAAGGCCTGACTGCAGCGCGCCAGGGCACCGCGGCAATGGATTCCCGCTGTAGCAAAAGAGGTCTGGCGCTTTGACCAAAATGGAATCGGCCAACCCGCCTGAAGCAGTCCTTATGCGAGCCATTGCGTATCCAATGGCATATGGCCGACACGCTCCGCACGGTCAATGAAGTGGCGCAGTGGCTCCGACATCGCGCCCTCGGGATGTAGCAGGTAGGTCGTCAGCGCCGCCGAGTCTTCATCCAGCGGCCGGACGATCACGTCCGCCTGCCGGCATGCCACCACGTGCGCCGCGGTGGAAAATCCCACGCCGTAGCCGGCCGCTACCAGGGCCAGCATCAGCGAGTGGGTCGTCACGTACTCGGCCACGACCGGCGGTGTCTCCACTAGGCGCAGCAGGCGCTCGCATTGCCGGCTGCACTCCTGACCAACCTGCGGGTGACACAGCACCAGCGGGTAGCCCACGACCTCTTCCAGCGGTACCCGCTTGTGCGCCAGCAAGGGGTGCCGCGCGGGTACGGCCACCAGCAGCGGATCTTGCCACACCGGCCTGGCGACCAGCCCGGCCTCCATCTCGCCGGCCATCGCAAAGGCCGCGTCGTACAGGTCGTTGCCCAGCCCGCCCACCACTTGCGACAGCGGCGCCTCGAACAGCCGGATGCCCACTTCCGGCGCCTCCTCCCGGCACAGCGCGAGCAGTGCCGACAGCCGGGTCCGCCCGACGCCGCCGGCCAAGGCGATGCGCAAGGTGCCCCGGTGTCCCGCCGCCACCGCCCGCGCCTTGGTCTGGGCTTGCTCAAGGGTCAGCAGCACGCGCCGGGCCTCCTCCAGGAACACCTGCCCGGCCGGGGTCAGGCGCACGCCGCGCGGTGTGCGCTCCAGCAGCGTCACGCCCAGGTCCGCCTCCAGTTGGCGAATCGTGCGCGACAGGGGCGACTGCTCCACATGCAGCCGCCGCGCCGCCCGGCCAAAGTGCAACTCCTCGGCCACCGCGATGAAACAGCGAAGATGGCGTAAGTTCATGTATTTCCCCCAGAAGATGGAGTCCATTCCTCTGACCGTAGGGAACCGCATGAGTGCTTCCCGGTGACGATACCGGTCAAAGAGGCTTACCAGTCGCCGCCATCCGGCCTTCTGCCGCCGGCACAAGGCGCCGAGTGTCCAAACAAGGCCGGGTTATTCCATCGGTGTTGCCTTATCAGGCAAAACCACCGACAATCAATAATAAATCTCATTAACATCTGAGTCTAAATGGAGTCAAGCCGATCAAGCTCGAGGTGGCGAACCTGTCCCCCCCACGGCAGCGTGTTCTGGAACGACGAACGCATGAGCGACGAGCAGATCGCGCAGCGGCTGCAGGCCTCCGCGTCGCGCTAGCCCCAGCCCGAGGACTTCATCCGCGGCGACCGCCGGGTGGGCCCACCAGCGCGTCGCCCAGGCGATGGCGGCTGCGCAGAAGTCCGGGGCGTTGGAACTGGGCTTCGTGACCGATCCGGGCGGCGACCGGGGTGAGTCGAAAGACACTCCCATGAAACTGCGTCGGCATGCGCGCCCTGACGCCGGCGCGTCGTCGCCGACGCCAATCTGATCGAACGGCAGCTGCTCACCAATTGCGCGGCCGACACCCTGGCGGCAGCCACCGAACTCATCGACTTGTATCGCTGCCGCTGGGAGATCGAAACCTTCGTCAAGGTGCTCAAGAACGGCTGCCGGGTCGAAGCCCTGCAACTGGCGAGTGTTGCCAAGATCGAGCGCGCCTTGGCCGTCTACATGGTGGTGGCTTGGCGCTTGGCACACCTGGTTCGTCTGGGACGCGCTCACCCCGACCTCGAAGCCACCGCACTGCATACCGCCGACGAATGGAAAGGCGCCTACATTCTGGCGAAGAAACCCATCCCGGTTGCCCCCCACGATCCGCGAGGTGATCCAGCAAATCGCCATGCTTGGCGGATTTCTCGGCCGCAAGCGCGACGGCGAACCCGGCGTGAAGACCTGTGGCGGGGTCTCCAGCGTGTCAGAGGCTTCATCGAGGGCGTCGAGCATATGCGGGCTGGTCATGCGATATGAGCTGTGTGGAATCCTATGCGTTGCAACCGGCTTAGCGTACGGTTTTTTTCCGTTTTCTTAGACGACCCCAGTGGCCTCTGCAGCGCGTCCACCTGGCCGGCCGCCGCCGCGGAGAGCGGGAGCGTGGCCGCAAGAACCGCTGCATACATGGTCCGCAGCCGCATGGTCGATACTTTCATGAATTTTCTCCCGTCGTTGAACAACCTCTCTGCCGGGAGTGCCGAGGTCAGGTTTGCACTCAAGCGACAATCATTGTTCGGTCGCTCGGGTCGATTGCCCGACATTCTTGTCCATCGCGCCGCGTGGATGTCGACGAATAGGTGCATTGCGGCACCCAAATGAAATAACGGCCCGCAATGCCGGTCGGCAAGCGGGCCGTTCGTCTGCGGCCGCTTCGCGACCGCGCGGCGGCTTCAATTGCCGCGATGGTCGCGATGCAGCGCTTGTTCGAGGCGCCAGATCTCGTTGCCCTTCATCATGATTTTCTTGCCGTCCTTCGTTTCCATCGCGTGGCCATCCTTCATCGAGACAACCTGGCCAAGCTTGTTTTCCATGGCCATCTTGCCGTCCTTGAAAATGTACACGGTCGAACCGTCTTTCAATTCGTACGACTTGTCGACATTGCCCTGATCCACGGCTAAGGCCGAGGTGGCGATCAAGACGGACGCAGCAGCAGCGGCGATTTTCGTGAGCATGATTGACTCCTTGTGGTTGAGTTGCAGCAGCATGAATCGAGCGGTTGGCGGCGCCGGGCGGCCATCCTTTCCCGACATGCCGCACTTATTCCGCGGTAATCGCCCGTAGGGCGGCGAAGATCATCCGCCCCGATACATAGGGCTCTCGGTGACATATACGGTCACCCCCTCGACGCCAGGGATGATTTTCGACAGCGGAAAACTTGCGGTTCCCAAGGTGTCGAAGGTCCAATTAACGGTCTTGTCGGCCACCCGAATCGCAACGGTCTCGAGTCGTACGACATTGATATGAGGGGTGTCCTTGTCGACGATGACTCCCCGCACTGGGGTGGTTGACGATGCATAGCCATAACGCGAGAGTTGCCGCTCGCTCGGTTGGCTGGAAGAGGCCTGGACATGCTCGAGCCAGTGCGTTGCGCCGCTTTCGGAATAGTCCTCATGCGCGAATGCGCCGGATGCCGCCGTAATCAGCGCTGTTGCAACAACCGTGCGGGTCAATGTGCTCTTCATGGTGTTTCCCCTTGCAGTATCAGAATCAGGCGCTCGCCTTCGAGCGACCATGAGCACATGCTAAAGGGGAGCCACTGACTGCAAGATGTCCCGGAAATTACTTCGGCATCAGGTTTCTGTCATTTTCAGGACAGAAATGATCGGCCAGGACATGCTGGAAACTGCCTGATGCGGCATCGGTGGGCGTGGTCGGCATGGCAGGCGATCGGGTTGAGGTCACGCGCACCATCGAAGTGACCATGGACAACTCCATGCACGTCGTTCCCGACCACACCACCGTCAAGGCCGGCGAGAGTGTCGCGCCTGTCGGCAGGGCGAACCGAAACGACGGTGTGTCCCACGCACTGCGCTCCCCCCGGGCACCCACGTTCCAATATGGTCTTTCGCCACGATCACCGCGACGCGCGACGCTGCCGGATGTGCTGTCAATGGCAGTCAGAAGGCGGACCGACCTGCAGGTGGCCAATCTCACACTCTTCCGTGTAGTGAACGAAGCCGCGACGCAGGCGCTCGGCCCACCCACTGCCGAGCCGCGCACCGGTATCCGCGAAGGCGGTCTCGATTTGGGTCGCGGTCGCCTGCAACAGATCATACGTCACGACGATCTCCGCACCGCGCACCTCCACCGCCTCGATCCCCATTAAAGCGCCCACTCGTGCCCGCGCGGAATCGGCCTGGTACGCGTCGAGGGCCGTGTCGAGCGCAAAGCGCCGGCGCTTGAGCACCGTCTGTCCGCTCTGTTTCGGAGCCGGGCGGCCGGGCAGGCCGACATACAGGTGCGGGTTGGCAAGGAAGCGCTCGCGGCACTGCGCCGTACAGAAAGCGAAGTGCCTACCCAAATACTCGGTGCCGAGGCTGCTTGGATCCACCCACATTCCGCACACCACGTCCTTGATCGGTTCCTTGTCTTTCACTGTAGTCTCCCAAACACACGGTTGTCGGCACCGCCGACGATAGCCTCTGGTGATCTCGAGCCGCGGTCGTGCATTGCGCGTTCCTCAGGCGAGCAGCGCGGCAAACATGGCCTCCTGCGTCTCATCGCGCCATCGGCGATACGCGTCCAGGCGTCGGAAATCATTCGAGTCGCCGCCTGCTCGCCCGCAAGCCAGGGATTGTTGTCGCCGGCGCGCTGTCGCAGGAGGTCAAGAAAGAGCGCGCTGCGTTGCCAGAAGTCCGCCTGGCAGTGCCATGGCGCCGCCCAGAAAGACGCCCCGTCGCAGGAGGCGGCCGATTCCGCGTCGAGTTCTGCCAGGACGGGCAATGCGGCGCCTGGCCGGTCCGTCGACACGGTTGCAATTCGCCGGTGTGCCTTCCTCACAGTGCTCGTGGGGGTCGGTGTGTCCTTCATTTCAGTTCTCTCCTCAAGGTGTCAGGCATCCGCCGCAACCGGACGCATCATGGCCTCTCCCGCAGGACGTGCCCGCTACCGTCATCGTCCGGCGCGGCCTCGGGGTGCCAACGTGCGTAGATCGCCTTCAGCGCGAAGGGCGGGAGCGCCGTGGTAAGTGCGATCACGATCAGCAGGGCCGCATACGCTTCGGTGTTGAGGAGGCCATTGGCCAGGCCCACTTGCGTGAAGATGAGGCCGACCTCCCCGCGTGGCACCATGGCGAGCCCGATCACGGCCTGGCGCAGCCGGCTCTCCCGGATGCAGTAGCCGGCAAGACTCTTGCCGGCGATCGCGATCACCAGTTACCACCATGGTCACGAGCAAGCTGGGCGACGCGCTCCTGCGGTCGTAGCGATCGATTACGCAGGCGACCAGCTTGGCTGTCACGGGGCGAGCACGACAAACAGGAAAATGTACGGGCTGACCTGGCCGACGGAAGTCGGCGTAATCTCCCCGATGACCGCGAACTGATACAGGAATGCCAACGCGAGCACGCCCAGGATGTCGTCCAGCACCGCCGCACCGATGATGATCTACGCCTCGTCCGAAGAGCCACGCCGCAGGTCCGTCAGCACCCGCACTGTGATGCCGATGCTCGTCGCGGTGAGGGTGTCGCCGATGAACAGACTAGCCATGAGAGGCAGTTCAAAGCCGTACCGGCTGACGCCCGCTCCGAGTGCAAAAGGGAGTGCAAATCCCGTGAGGGAGACGAGCACCGGCTTCGCGCCGGCACGGGCGAGCCGGTACACGTCGGTATTCATGCCCACCTCGAACAGCAGCAGGATGATGCCGATTTCAGCCAGGATCTCCAGGGGAGTGCTCGGAGAGACCCAGCCTAGCAGCGAAGGCCCCAGGATCAATCCGGCCGTCAATTCGCCGATGACTGCGGGAATACCTAGCCGGCTCGCGGTTTCTGCCAGTAGTCGGGCACCGAGCAACACCATGGCAAGCGCGAGGAAGAATTCGTGCAGTTCCACCGCTCACCCGCGCCTGGATGCGGTCACCGTTAGTGCGATCCCGCCCACAGCCCGCATATGCGCACCGGCGCGAGGGCGAGAGCCGGCGTCAATCGCGGGGTGCCCCTTGGTTGGGCGTCGTCATGTCGTCTTGTGTGACGGGCGCTCCCTGAACGGCCTGCCGTGCTCCCAGGAAGAAAGCGCTGACACGCAGCGTTTCAGCGACGCGCCGGCTCGCGAAGGGTCCATACCACGCGGACCGCCCCTTGCATCCGCGGCGGTCCGCGCCCAGAGGGCGCAGTACCACGTAGAAGCCGGTCGGCACCGTGCCGCGGCGCGACGCGTCCAACCGGACGATCTCGCCACGCATGGACGCCAGCAGGCGCCCGCGCACCGCCGGGCGCCTGCGCTCACCAACTGCGGCGTCGCGGGTCCCCATGCGTCCGGCCTCACGCACCCCAGCGCCGCTGGAGGAAGTTGTAGACCGGGACGTAGACGAGGCCCGCGTAGACGCCGTAGAGAAAGCTCTCCACCAGCCCGATCGCGAACACGGACCAGCTCAGCCACTTGAAACCGGGCAATACCTGCTCGAGGAACGCATGCATGTGCAAACTCTCCGGGGTGGCGAGCCCGTAGGCGACGCAAAACACGAAGCTAAACGCGCTTGAGATCCCCAATGCCCATGGCACTACCTTCAGGTTCAACATGATTGCCCCCTAGTGCCGGTGCCCGCCGGTCTGCCGCGGCCCGCTCTTGTCGTCATCCTTGCCATGCCCCCGTGCCAGCCGCCGCAGCCGCCATGTCCGAACATGTGCATGCCGACGAAAACGGCGAGGATCAACACGAAAAACCAGTTCTCGGATAGCCATTCCATTTGAGCCTCCTCATCCGCCACGCGCGGCATTCACTGACAGCGATGCTGAATCGACGGGTGGAGATCCCGATTGGGGGCCTCGCAGGTCTCCAAGCCCTGCCGCAACCGTTCCTCCCAGCCCTCTCCGAGTTGTGCGCCGACCGCCGCCAGGCGGACCTCGATTTGCCGGGCCTCCACCTGCAGCAGGTCGCAGACGAACTCGATCCAGCTGCCGCTGACCTTCACCGCCCGGATGCCGGGCAGCGCCTCAAGCGCCTCGGTCACGCGAGCGCCCTGCTCGGGGGACAACGAGGCAGCCAAGGACAGGCGCCGGTGCCGCAGGACTTGCAGTCCCCTCTGGCGGGGCGGCCGCTGCCCGCGCAGGCCGGCGTACCGATGGGGGAAGGCCAGAAACCGGTCGCGGCACTCGACCGAGCAGAAGCCGTATTCGGTTCCAGGAACACCGCGGAAATCTCGCGCGAGCGTACTTCCCTCCCGCACACCGGATCCCTCACCGACGAGTTCACTGGACTACCCTCCGGCCCAGCAGGAACCAGTTCGACTGTATGGAAACGATCTTGCGCCTGCGCATCCGACGGGGCTGTGACGCTGGCATTACAACGGCGTAAGCCGCCGAGCGCGCATGCTCCGGCGGCACGCAGACCGATCCGCGCGGTCATGGTGCCCGCCCGGTTGCCGGCTGCCGAGCGGCGGGCTGACCGCCGTAAAGCTCGCAGCGGTGGAGAAGCACAACGTCAGCGGGGAGCATTGATGTTGGCCCGGTCGCCGTGGTACAGATCGGTGCGCGTGAGGGGCACTGGCCATGAGCCCTGCTGACGGCTGGACGTCAGAATTTGGTAAACGCCGGTGCTGCCGGCTTCGAACTCGAGCGCGCAGGCCGCCATGTACAGGTGCCAGACGCGCCAGACAGCCTCGCCGACTTCCCGCACTGCGGCGTCTCGCGCGGCTTCCAGGCGAGCGACCCGGTGCCGCAACGTGAGCGCGTAGTAGGGGCGCAGGCCTTCCACATCGTGGATCTTAAAGCCCGCCCGTTCCATGCCGAACTGGATGTTGCTCACGCAGTCAAGTTCGCCGTCAGGGAACACGTATCGGTTGATGAACTCGGTCCCTACGGTCTTCTTCCAGCCCTCTTCATCGTGAGTGATGCCATGGTTGAGGAACAGACCGCCGGGCCGCAGCACGCTGCGCACCGTCGCATAGTAGGCCGCAGGTTCGCCAGCCCCACATGCTCGAACATCCCGATGCTGGCCACCTTGTCGTACACCGCCTTGCCGGCCAAGTCGCGGTAGTCGCACAACTCGACCGTCACCCGGGCCTCGAGCCCCTCAGCGCGGATGCGCCGTTGCGCGTAGTCGAGCTGGCGTTGGCTCAACGTAATGCCGTGCGCAAGGACGCCGTGCTCCCGTGCGGCCCAGCAGACCAGCGCGCCCTAACCGCAGCCGATGTCGAGCAAGCGCTCGCCGGGTTGCAGCCGGAGCTTGCGGCAGGTGTGCTCGAGCTTATTGCGCTGAGCTGTGTCCAGCGTGTCATCGGGGTGCTCGAAGTAGGCGCACGAATAGACGCGTTCGGGGTCCAGCCACAGTCCGTAGAACTCATTGGACACGTCATAGTGGAACGAAATCGCGGCGTAATCGCTGTGGCGCGAGTGGCGATGGGAGAAGCGCCGCGCCACCCGCGAGGCGAAGCCGCGAGGGGTCGCCTCACGAAACGGAAAAAATCGTACGTTAAGACTTTACCGTCCGCTGCAACACGGATTGCCCGCTCCGCTCACCGTTCCTTCGCTTTTCGCGTAATCACCGCTGGGTGCCCTTTCCCCGCCGGATGGCATACGCACGCCTCGCCATGAGCGGCGGCCTCCAGTTCGTGCAGGATGCCGCAGTCCGCGGCCACGTGCCCCGTGCCGCAGCTCGCCCGCAACGCCACCAACTGATTCTCCAGGGCGTTCAGGGACTTCAACCGCGCCCGCACTCGCTCAAGATGTTCGTCGACCAACCGGTTGATCTCACCGCAGTCAGCCTGCGGATGCGCCACGAAATCCAGGAGGTGCCGGATTTCGGCAAGCGACATATCGAGTGCCCGGCAGTGGCGAATGAAAGTCAGGCGTTCGAGGTGTGCCTCGTCATAGTGACGGTAGCCGTTCGCCGCCCGCGCAGGCGCCGGAAGCAGCCCCTCCTTCTCGTAGTAGCGGATGGTCTCGACATCTACCCCCGTCGCGCGACCGAGCTCGCTTACTCGCATAGCATCTCCTGACCCGGCTTGGCATGGTGCCGCCGGTTGACCCTGTAGTGACTACAAGGTTTTCAATGTGTTCACTGCCAAAGCGGGCAGGACGCAGGGAACCCCCGAAAGGAGCTCGAGATGAAACCGCTGATCACATTGGGTCTGGCCGCGGCCTTGGTACTGCCAGCGCCGGTCTTATTCGCCGCTGACAACCCCGCGAGCGCCGCAAGCCAAGCTGAGCAGACTACGCCTGACACCGCCGAGTTCGAAAAGCAAATGGCTCAGGCGCAGGAGAACATGAAAAAAATGCAGGAGCAGATGGATCAAATTCGCCAGACGCAGGATCCCCAAGCACGGCAGAAGCTGCTGCAGGACCACTGGAACACGATGCAGAACAACATGCAGATGATGCATGGAATGTGGGGGGCGGGAACGATGGGCTGTTGCGCGGGCACGCCCATGATGGGTCAAGGAAGGATGGGCGGTCGCATGATGGGCGGGCCGATGTGGGGTGACTATCGGCAGTTGACGCCCGAGCAGCTCAAGCAGCGTCAGTACATGATGGAGCAGTACATGCCGATGCAACAGATGATGATGGATCACATGATGCAGCATCAGCAATGGATGTGGCAGCAGCCGCGATCGAAGTGAGCAACGAGGGGGCGACCGCTTCGCCTCCCTGAGGCGCAAGCGCCCCCCAATTTCTCGGCATGAACGCCATGAAGCAATCCGTTTTCGTCATCACCAACATGGACTGCCCGACCGAAGAGGCGCTCATCCGCAAGCGCCTCGGCGCCGTATCGGGCATCGATCAACTCACGTTCAATCTGATGGAGCGTCGCCTCACCGTCGGCCACACGTTGCCCGACGAGCGACCGATTTTCGATGCGCTGCTTGAAATCGGCATGCGGGCAGAGCCTTCGCAGCCGACGCGATCCGAGAGCTGCACGAGCTGCGAAGTCGACCGGGGGCCCACGGTGTCGTCCAAAACCTGGGTTCTGATGGCGGCGTCGGGCGTGACTGCGATCGGCGCCGAGGTCCTTGCCTGGACGGTCGCGTCGGAAACTTCACCGGCGGTCATCGCGCTCGCCTTGTTCTCCATTGCCACCGGAGGACTTCCGACGCTGCGTAAGGGTTGGATCGCGCTCAAGACCTTAACCCTCAATATCAACTTCCTGATGAGCATCGCCGTGATCGGGGCGATCGCGATCGGGGAGTGGCCCGAAGCTGCGGTCGTCGTTTTTCTCTTCGCGCTGGCGGAGCTGATCGAGACGATGTCGCTGGAACGGGCCAGAAACGCGGTCCGCAGTCTGATGGCGATGAGCCCGGAGACGGCGACCGTGCGGCTCGACAGTGGCGAGTGGCGCGAATTGGCTGCGGCCGACGTTCAGGTGGGGCAAATCGCGCGCGTGCGACCCGGCGAGCGGATCCCGCTCGACGGCGTCCTCACCGCGGGAGCGAGCTCGGTGAATCAGGCGCCGATCACGGGCGAGAGCATCCCGGTCGAAAAGTCCGCCGCCGACCCGGTATTCGCCGGGACAGTAAACGAGCGCGGCGCCTTCGAGTTCCGAGTCACCGCCATCAAGAGCGACACGACGCTCGCGCACATCGTTCGCGCGGTGCAGGAGGCGCAGGGGCAACGTGCCCCCACACAGCGTTTCATCGACCGTTTCTCGCGCGTCTATACGCCAGCTGTCGTGGTTGTCGCCGCATTGATCGCGGCGGTGCCACCGCTCGCGTTCGGGGCTCCTTTCCAGGACTGGTTCTACAAGGCGCTGGTCATGTTGGTGATCGCATGCCCCTGCGCGCTGGTCATTTCAACACCTGTCACCATCGTAAGCGGCCTAGCGGCCGCCGCGCGTCACGGCATTTTGGTCAAGGGAGGGGTCTATCTGGAGAACGGTCGTCTGCTCCGGGCAGTCGCTCTCGACAAGACCGGGACCCTCACTCATGGCCGCCCCCTCGTCACGGATGTCATCCCCCTCGTGGACCGCCCCACCGAAGAACTGCTGCAACTGGCCGCCAGTGTTGACGCCCATTCCGAGCACCCGGTAGCGGCGGCCATCGTCGCCGCTTGGCACAACCCTAAGCAGCGCCCTTTGCTCGACGTCACCTCGTTCGAGGCCCTCACGGGCCGTGGCGCGAAGGCCTCAGTCGAAGGTCGCTTCTACCACGTTGGCAATCATCGGCTCGTAGAGGAATTAGGTATCTGCGCACCGCACGTGGAAGAAGTGCTCGAGCGTTTGGAACGGGAGGGCAAGACTGCGGTGGTGCTCGCCTCCGAGCGCGAACCGATGTGCGTGTTCGGCGTGGCAGACACGGTGCGCGGTCACAGCGCCGACGCGGTCCGCGATCTCCATGCGCTCGGCGTCACATCGGTCATGCTCACCGGCGACAACCCGACGACCGCGCGCGCGATCGCCGATCAGGTCGGCATCAACGACGCCCGGGGCAGCCTCTTGCCCGAGGACAAACTCGCTGCGATCGATGAGCTTCTCGCCAGTTATGGGCAGGTCGGGATGGTGGGCGACGGCATCAATGACGCACCCGCGCTCGCGAAGGCGTCTATTGGCTTCGCAATGGGCGCGGCCGGCACGGACACGGCGATCGAGACAGCCGACGTTGCGTTCATGGACGACGACCTGCGCAAACTGCCGCGCTTCATCACGCTTTCGCGAGGCACCTCACGCGTGCTGAAGCAGAACATTACGCTCGCGCTCGGCATCAAGGCGCTGTTTTTTGCGCTTGCACTGTCGGGACAAGCAACGCTGTGGATGGCGGTCTTCGCTGATATGGGAGCGAGTCTGATCGTCGTGGGGAACGGGCTACGGCTGTTGCGGAGATAGTCTCCCAACGTGAAAGGAGGGTGCGGACGATGCTACGACCTTCAGGGAATGGAGTCCGTCGATGCTACAACCGTTCGACGTGTTTCTAAGGACGCAATCCCGAAGCCTCGTCGACGGTCGACGCCATCTACCCCCCGGTCGACGAGAGCCGCGTCACGTTCAGCACTGGCCAGTTGATGGTCTTGGCGCTCGACGCCTTGCCAGCAACGGGAATTTTTTGTTTTTTTTGCTCGCGGAGCTTGTCCAGGCCTTGCAGACGATCGCCCTCGAAGGCGAGAAGCACATAGTTCGCACGCGCCCGAGGACCTGCACGCTGGGCCTGGTCGACGCCGACTTCCAGGACGCCTTCCTCATCTTTTCCAGCGAGCGCGTACGCCCCGGCGTCATCCCCTCCGAGTCGGTCATCTTTATGTACCGCTGCCACTATCCCGAGCGCGAATACGACGAAGTGATGCGAAACTGCCGCGTCCTCGTGTGTTTGCGGGCGTTTCCGAGATGAGCTGCATCGGTGTAAGGGCCCCGGCAAGCGGGTCAGCACTGCGCGTGTTCGGCGTCTGGCTGCTGGCGTCGCTCGTGCTCCACCTCGCCTAGGAGATCGCCCAGCTTCCGTTGTACGCGTTGTGGTACGAGGACGCGCCCCGGGGCGCGCGCTATGCGTGCCGATGCCATGATTCCCCGACATCGCGCTCGCATTTCATTTGCACCATGCGTCGCAGAACTGCTTCCTCCGCGACGAACGCGTCGACCGCAAGCGGATCGAACTGCTTACCCGACATTCGAAGTATCTCTGCCTTGGCGGCGTCAAACGACAGGCCCTTCCGATAAGGGCGGTCCGACGTCATCGCGTCGAGAGTATCGATGACGGCGAAGATCCTCGCCCCCAACGGAATGGCGTCGCCCCGCAGCCCGCGCGGATAACCTTTGCCGTCGAAGCGTTCCTCGTGGCAGCGCACCATTTCCGCCGCTTCCTGCATGCCCGGAAGGCAATTTACGAGGTGGTGGCCGTCCTCGGGATGGCGCCGCATCATGGCCCATTCGTCGTCATCGAGTGGCCCGTTCTTCAGCAAGATTCGGTCCGGAACACCGATTTTCCCGACGTCGTGTAGCAGCGCCCCCCAATAGATCTGAGCGAGCCGCCGCTCGTCGTTCGGAATGAAGCGTTTTGCGAGGACCACCGTGTGGCAGGCGACACGCCGCGAGTGGAGGCCGGTCTCGTGTTCGCGCAGATCGAGCGCGCGGGCCAGCGCCTCGGCGAAACCGGCGCTCAGGCCCGCACAAGCAGAGCATTCCGCGGCGAGCGGTTCGAGAAAGCAACGCTCGCAGAGACGATCGTCAGTTTCCGGTTGCTGCCGAGGCACCATCATCGCACCGCAGCAACTGCACTGTGCAGCAGAGATAGTGGAAGTGTACGAATTATTCACGGCTCAATCTCCCCTGACGGCAGTGCGCTCGGGGGTAGTGCGACGGATCATGCCGCGCCCCCTGCTTGGCGCGACACTATTTTCGCCCAATCCAGCGTTGCCGAGCGCCGTCAAATCCTCGCGTTGCGCAGTCGCAGCGCGTTGCCCACGACTGATACGGAACTCAGGCTCATTGCCAGGGCCGCAATCAGCGGTGACAGCAGCAGCCCGAAGGCCGGGTAGAGCACCCCCGCGGCGATTGGCACGCCGAGTGCGTTGTACAGAAATGCGAAGGTCAGGTTCTGGTGCATGTTACGCACCGCGGCGACCGACAGCGCGCGGGCGGTTGCGATGCCGCGTAGATCGCCCTTTACAAGCGTCAGGTGTGCACTGCTCATCGCGACGTCGGTGCCGGTGCCCATCGCGATTCCGACGTTGGCGCGGGCAAGCGCCGGCGCGTCATTGATTCCGTCTCCCGCCATTGCCACGACGCGGCCGTCGGCTTGCAGCTTTGCAACGAGGTCGTCCTTGTCCTTCGGTTTGACTTCACCGTGCACCTCGTCGATGCCGAGTTGACGACCGACGGCTCGGGCCGTCGTATGCCCGTCACCGGTTGCCATGATGATCCGGAGACCACTTGTGCGTAGGCCGTTGAGGGCGTCGAGCGTCGTCGGCTTGATTGGGTCGGCAACCGCCAGTAGCCCGGCGATCTTCTTGTCGACTCCGAGGAACATCACGCTCGCGCCTTCCTGGCGCAGGGCTTCCGCTCGCACTTCGAGCGACCGCCAGTCGACGCCTTCGTCTTCCATCAGCGTCGTGTTCCCGAGCGCAATCGAACGTCCCTCGACGCTTCCGCGCACCCCAATACCGGACGAGGACTCGAATGTATCGGCATTGCTGAGCACGAGCCCCTGCTTTCTCGCCTCTGCAACAATCGCATGGGCAAGCGGATGTTCACTGCCCTGGTCGAGGCTTGCAGCGATACGCAGGACTTCCGCTTCGGTCCAGTCGGGTGTGGTTGCAACGCTGTGGAAGGCGGGCTTGCCCTCGGTCAGTGTCCCGGTCTTGTCGACGATCAGGGTGTCGACTTGGCGCATCGACTCGATGGCCGCGGCATCGCGAAACAGGACGCCCCGCGTCGCCGCGTTGCCGGTAGCGACCATGACAGTCATCGGCGTCGCGAGCCCAAGCGCGCACGGGCACGCGATGATCAGCACCGCTACAGCGTTGATCAGACCGTAGGCCCAACTCGGCTGCGGTCCAACGAAGCCCCACGCAAGCAGCGTGGCGAGCGCGATCGCGATGACGCCGAGGACGAAGTAGCCCGCAACGCGGTCGGCGAGCCGCTGCAAGGGGGCACGTGAGCGCTGTGCCTGGGCGACCATCTGCACAATCTGGGACAGCACGGTCTGTGAGCCGATTTTCTCCGCAACCATCACGAGTGCGCCGCTGGTGTTCAGCGTCGCGCCGATGACCTTGTCTCCGGGACGCTTGGTAACCGGCATCGGCTCGCCGGTTAGCATTGACTCGTCGACCGAGCTCGCGCCCTCGACGACGGCGCCGTCGACCGGGACCTTCTCGCCCGGCCGCACCCGCAGGCGGTCACCCGGGTGGACGTGCGTTAGCGGAATGTCCTCGTCGGCTCCGTCGTCACGGATGCGGCGCGCGGTCTTCGGCGCGAGGCCGAGCAGTGCGCGGATCGCCGCGCCCGTCTCCGAGCGCGCTTTCAGTTCAAGAACCTGGCCGAGCAGGGTCAGCGAAATGATTACCGCGGCCGCTTCAAAATAGACCGCCACGTGCTCGCCCATTCGGAACGACGTCGGAAAAACCTCCGGCATGACGGTCGCGATGACGCTATAAACGTACGCAGCGCCAGTGCCGGTGGCGATTAGCGTCCACATGTTCGGACTGCGATTTGCTAGTGACTGCACTCCGCGGACAAAGAATGGCCAGCCCGCCCACAGCACCACGGGCGTTGCGAGCACGAGTTCGACCCACGGGCGCGCTGCGCCGAGCAGCGAATCGAATGCATCCCCGGACATTGCTATCGCGGTGACGAGCACCGTTAGCGGCAGCGTCCACCAGAATCGGCGGCGAAAGTCGCGGAGTTCCGGGTTGTCTTCCTCTTCGCCACCGGGGAGCACCGGCTCGAGCGCCATTCCGCACTTCGGGCACGTGCCCGGTCCGATTTGACGGACCTCGGGGTGCATGGGGCAGGTGTACTCGGTCCCTAAAGCAGCACCTGAACTTATGGGAGCGATTTGGGCGGGCCGCTGCAGGTAGTTGGCAGGGGCAGCGGCGAATTTATCGCGGCATTTCGCACTGCAGAACCGGTAGATTTGTCCCCCGTAGCTTGACGTATGCGGCGAGTTCACCTCGACCGCCATGCCGCATACCGGGTCCCTTAACCCCGCGTTGGTCGTTCTAGCGTCAGCGAGAGCGTGCGAGTGCGTATGTGAGTGTTCATGAGCGACCTCGGCTTCTCGGTGTTGATGTTCCTGTCGCATGTCGTTTCTCCATCAGTAAACTAGATGGATCTACCCAAGCGAAGGAACCCTCGGCCCTCGTCAGAAGCGGCAGACCCCCAAGCCAGAAGGAGCCTAAAAGGCAATCGGCCACGCTCACGGTCATCAATGCCCCGGCCCATCGGCTAAATTCTACGAAAAACCTACTGTCTGGAAGGTGGCAAGAGCATTACAACTCTGTAATGAGCCGTGCTGTCCGTAGTCGTAGGCTGCTGGAAATTTTCGCTTGTGAATTCCGATACCTATTGCTTGTGCCGCGGCGATCACCTCGCCCGTTTATCGCGATTGACGGCTCTGCTGCCCGGACAATTTCTGCTTCGACGGGATCTTAGCTATTCGATTAGACGCACAATGACCGTTTGTCCTACCTTGCATAACGATGACACAAACCTAATCTCTGCATCACTCTCCTGTTAGGCGCTGGCGCCTAAACTTGAATGTCTCAACGTTTGCGACAGCAATCCTCATCTGCAGTCATTCGCGTCAACCTGTGACTTCTCAAGTCAGGAGATCTAATGAAACCGAAGTCTGCATCAGATCACGGACGTCATTGCTCCTGTCGCCTACTTGCACAAGCAGTGGGATTGCCTGCTGGCGTTATAGGATATCGCTTCTGCGCGAAAATACTTAAAGCGCGTTGGGTTATCGCGTGCGATCACGGGACTTTCAATGAATCGCCGAGGCATGACACTGAAGGCAAATGGCACGATGTCGGCGAGATTGATCCCAGAATCAAGGTGATCCTCGTCCACGACGAATAGCGATGCGTTATTTCACGCTTTCGACCCGTTCTGGTCACACCCCTCCAACGCTGCGCGAGAAGTTAGGCGGGGAGATCACAGCCACGTCGTGTGTTCTGATGAGTCGCGTGCTCGCCGGTACGTAGAGTGCTGTTGGAAAGGCGCGTGTTTCCGTAGCCTCAATGCCATTAAGTTAAGCGGTCTTGTACGCGAAATGGAAGCCAGCGATGCGCACCCCCCCCTCGGCTCTCTTGGCATTTCGGTCTGGCCGGGTTCGCTCGAAAGAACTGGGTGCGCGCAGTCGTTCGATGAGTCGGGAAATGTGCGTGTCGATATCCATGGCGAGCAAGATGCGAGGCAGGAAGTGACGCAAACTTTTGAGCACCAGGGTGCAGTTGAGCTGAACCCGCCAGCCCTTTTGGTTGGGCTCGGGCGGCACCAGCCCAGCGTGCTGCGGGTAGGCGTCAAGCGCCAGCACCGCCGCACAGTTGGCGCGCACCAGCGATGCATAGAAATCCTGAGCGACCGTATGCGGAAGCACCCCGCTCCAGTTCTCGACCTGCAGGCGCGCCTTGATGAGCTTGAAAACCTCCTCAATGCGCCAGCGGCTGCGGTACAGGGCCGCGAACTGCGCCGCATTCAAGGTGGCGTCGTGCAGATTGGTGGCAACCACCAACACCTTGCCATTGGGCAAGACGTGCCGCAACAAGCGCAGTCTGAGGGGGGCTTCGGCGGTTCCCAAATCACAGACCTGGTCGGCGCAATGACTGCGCAGGACGCGCCGCGCCTCGTTCCAACTGCTACCCATGCGCACGCAAAAAGCCACGCCCTGCGTGCACAAGGTACCGAGCAGTTCGCGGGAGGGATATCCCCGATCCATCACCAGCAAATCCTTTGCCCCCAGCACTGGAAAGTGATGGCTTGCCAGGGATCGATCATCCTCATCAAAGCCGCCCAGCCAGGCATCCACGAAACAATCGCGGGCAACATCGAGCAGGGCAGAGGCGCGCGCCAGGGGGCGGAACTTGCCGCACGAGGTGTTCATGCCTCCGAAGTGCTCGGCGCATTCAGGGACGTTTGGGGGTACGCAGCACGGTCGTATCCAGCGCCAGGACGCGATAGCCGTTCCACAAGGGCACTTCACTGTGCTCGACGAAATACGTGGCACTCACGCCGATCAAGTCCCTCAGCGCCTCCGGTCGAATCTGCCTGCGTGCCTGACACAGCGCGCTTTTGGAGGGCGGGCGCACCAAGCCAGACGCCAGCGCGTGATCGAAGAACGCGTCCAGTTCCGGCTGCAGTCCGGCGCGCGGAGCGTTGAGCAAGAAGGCGACGACGCGCGGCAGCGGAAGTTGGCGCTCACGGATGAAGGCCGTGGATTTCGTGCGGGCCTGCGCAGCAAACGCGTCGGAGTTCAGGTGCGCACTCAGGGCGGAAAATATGGCACGGGACTTGCAACGTCATGGTCATTTACAGGCTAACATTGCGATCTGTGTATTTTACAGTAACATGCTGGTTTATAAAGAAGTTTTTGCTAACTTAATGGCATTGTCCGTAGCCTGGTGGCCCTCGACTGCCAATTCAGTTCGTGCGGTCGTGCCCATCATCGAGCCCGGGAAGCACTTGCTCGATATTGAGGGTAGAGCGGTCCCGCAGTGGCCCTTCTGTGCGAGAAGCCCGACCACTGCCAGGAAATCGAACATCGCGTCCGACGTCGCGCAAATACCGGATGTGTCAGTCCTTCAGGGGGCTGCCTGCTGACTTAATTGCCGGTGAAGCGTAGCCATCGTCGAATACTCCTGCGCAGTCGCATCATATTTGTCGGCTATCGAATTGCAGTGTCTGTTCATGCTCGCGCCACCGCCTCTTCCGCTCGGCTCCCAAACTGAGTAGGAGCGGGCCATCTTACGATGCCTGTCGGCGTTCGCCTTTGCCTCAGAAGCGGCGGCTTCGTAATAAGCCACAAGTTCCTTGTGATCCGCAGGGGTGCGAGCATTTTCAATCTTCTGGAGCAACTCGGCGGATGCCGGCTGTGGGCCGGCGGTGGTACACGCAGCCAGGATCAGGCTAAGTCCAAGAGCAACTGCAACAGGCACCGATGTACGAGTGGATTTCATTTCACGTTCTCCGTATGCGGCAGCTAGCGCTAATGAAACGTATACTCTCGCGAACATTCCCCCCCCCACGTTCACGCATGGATCGTCTCGCGATGATCGCTTTTCAGGGCAATTGTCAAATTGTCGAAACGAAGTGGGCCGTTAGGTAACGCGCGCAGCCCTCGCCGCCTCTCTACTTGAAGCCAAGAAAAAGAGGGCAAGCGCGCGAGTGAGGGTACTTAGCCCCCGCGATGAATTTCGTGACGTTTTTCGACACGCCAAATCTCATTGCCCTTCATCATGATCTTTTCGCCATCTTTGGTTTCCATCACCTGGCCGTCCTTCATGCTCTGGGCGCGCCCTCCCTTGTCCTCCATGCCCATCTTGCCGTCCTTGAAAATATAGAGCGTGGAGCCGTCCTTCAATTCGTAGGATTTCTCGACCTTCTCTTTATCGACGGCGAGAGCTCCCGTGGCGATGATGGCAGCAGCAGCGCCGATGATCAGTTGTTTCAGCATGATTTGCTCCTTTGTATTGTGATTCACTTGTCAGCCCGGGAGGTTCAATGGGTTCAATGGCTTGGAGTGCCTCCTGGACATTTCTCGGCTAGTGAGAATCCTCTCAGTGACTGGTTAAACACCTCCTTGATAGCGCGAATCTTCTTCAGCGCAAACGTCGTGGCCGCGCCGCGACGCCCGCGAGGCTTACGCATGTCGACGCACGACTCTCTCGGGGAAAGTACCGCGATCTCCTACTTCGCGTTCAACGCCGCGAGAAAGTTCTTCTGAAATTCGATTCCCCCGGACCACAAGGAGGTCCAGAGGGATAACCCGACGCGGCTGCTTTCGGCTAGGAATTTTGGAAATCCGTTATCCAGGAAGAGCTCGCGGCCTGCTTCCGCGGTAGCGATCATTCGGCTCGTCGCTTCCGCGTTAAAGTCGGCGAGCCCCTTGCAGCATTTCAAGCCCAGATCGCAGCAAGAGCGCGTCACGTCCATTTGTGCCTTGAAGTGTTGTTGAGTGAAATTAATGTCTGCACTGCCGTTCATGTACTGCTCCTGCGTGAGTTCAATCCGGAAGACTTGGCACACAGCCCGTTCCTCTACACGCCCGCTCGTTCGTTGAAAATGGGCAAAGGGAGCGGATCGTCTATTTCATGTCACCGACGCTTACGGGACTCTTCCGGCCCGAAACCTTGTCTGGAAGGCGGCTTCGCGGGAGTGGGGGGCACGTCCAAACGCTCTGCGGCGTGATCGCGCCGCGCTCCGGGCTTCGTCGCGTTTTCCGGCTTGGTTTCGTCCTCCGACCTGTTCAGGGTGGTGTCAGGCGGAACGTCAGTTGACGATTGCGCCGCACTTGTAGCCATCGCGGCTACAGCGAGGAGGCTAGCGAATAAGAGCATCTTGACCGTCACCGCAACCCTCTTAGAAAGTTTGGTATGACGAAGGGGTGCTTCAGTCCAGTGGCATACGAGAAACAGCTTACATTCCCTTTGCTGTCGCCGCCGTGACTCAGAAATTACAAGTACGCAATGCTCGTGACAGCTTTCGCCTGGCTTTCGTGCTCAGAGATGGTGGAACGATTCAGTTGGCGTGGCTACCCGGTGAAGGAAGCGGAGAAGTGTTCAGTTTCTCTTTCCGTTTGCCGAGTTGCCTTCGCGGTGCACGCCATGTCCACCGTGTCCGCCATGCCCGAACAGGTGCATGAGCGGGCATAGCAGCAGGAGCAGATAGACCCACATTCCGGCAAGGTGGGTCCAGTGTTCGCGAATCAGAAAAAACAGCGCAATAATCGCGAGCATCACGCCAGCGATCGTGCCTTTAGACCGATACCAAGGCGAATCGGGCGCGTGATCCTGGGGTGAATGTGTCGAGTTCACGGGTGCCTCCTGTAACCAGGATGACTCCCCGCGCCCGGCGGCGGGGCCGAGCAGCACGCGGAAACATGCGCTTGGGCGTGCGCCTTCTCATTTTCCCTGCACCATTCCCGGAAGGACTCCCAGAATTGCTTCAGCCGCATCCACACGATCTGTTCCTTCACATCCGAGCCATGGCTTCAGCATACGTGGCCCGATCTGACACAGTGCTGACCGGGTCGTTACATTTCCGTCACCGGGACGACAGGCGCGACGGAGCCGTGCGCCTGCGTCCGGCGTAGCTCCCACTGCTTCAGCAATGCGTAGATCGCCGGGATCACGCCGAGCGTCAGAATGGTCGAGGAGATCATGCCGCCGACCATCGGCGCTGCGATCCGGCTCATGACTTCGGAACCGGTGCCGGTGCTCCACATGATCGGCAGCAGACCCGCCATGATCGCGACGACGGTCATCATCTTCGGCCGTACGCGCTCGACCGCGCCTTCCATGATCGCCTCGTACAGGTCGGTGACCGTCGGTTCACGACCTTCCGCGAACCGCTTCGCGCGGATCGCTTGCCATGCATGGTCGAGGTAGATCAGCATCACGACGCCGGTCTCGGCGGCGACACCGGCGAGCGCGATGAAGCCGACCGCGACCGCGACGCTCATCTGGTAGCCGAGCCACCACATCAGCCACACACCGCCGACGAGCGCGAACGGAACCGACAGCATTACGATCAGCGTCTCGGTGATGCGCCGGAAGTTGAGGTACAACAGCACGAAGATCAGACCGAGTGTCAGCGGCAGCACGACCTTCATCTTTTCTTTCGCACGCTCCATGTACTCGAACTGGCCGCTCCACGTCGCGTAGTAGCTCGGCGGAAACTCGACCTGCTCGGCGACCACCTGCTGCGCACGTTTCACGAACGCGCCGAGGTCGGCCTCGCGTGTGTCGACGTACACATAGGCCGCGAGCAGTGCGTTCTCGGTGCGGATGCCGGGCGAGCCACGGGTGAGCCGCACGTCGGCGAGCTGGCCGAGCGGGATCGGGCCGCTCGTGGTCGGCACATAGACTTCGGCCGCGATGCGTTGCGGGTCGTCGCGCAGGCCGCGCGGGTAGCGCACGGTGACGTTGTAGCGTTCCAGCCCTTCGACCGCGGTCGTCACCGTGTCGCCGCCGAGCGCGGTCGCGACGACTTCCTGTAGCGCGTTGACGGTGAGGCCATAGCGCGCGAGCTGGTCGCGGCGGGGCACGATATCGATGTAGTAGCCGCCGCTGACGCGCTCAGCGTATGCACTGCTGGTACCAGGCACGGTGCGAACCGCAGCTTCGATCTGCTTAGACACCTTTTCGATGACATCCAAATCCTTGCCAAAGACCTTAACCCCGATCGGTGTACGAATGCCCGTCGACAGCATGTCGGTCCGTGCCTTGATCGGCATCGTCCACGAGTTCGCGACGCCGGGAAATTTCAGCGCCGCGTCCATCTCGGCGATCAGTTTGTCCGTCGTCATGCCCGGGCGCCATTCGGCCTGCGGCTTCAGGTTGATCACGGTTTCGAACATCTCGAGCGGCGCCGGGTCGGTCGCCGACAAGGCGCGTCCTGCCTTGCCATAGACGGATTCGACTTCAGGGAAGGTCTTGATGATCCGGTTCGTCGTCGCGAGCAGCCGTCCCGTTTCGGTCACCGAAATGCCCGGAAGCGTGGCCGGCATGTAGAAGAGGGTGCCTTCGTTGAGCGTCGGCATGAACTCGGAACCAAGCTGGCGCGCGGGAAAAATCGTCACCGCCATCGCGACGACCGCGGCGACGAGCGTCAGCCCCTTGTGGCGCATCACGCCCCGGATGATCGGCCGGTAGACCCAGATCAGGAAGCGGTTCACCGGGTTCCTCGCTTCGGGCAGGATGCGCCCGCGCACGAAAAACAGCATCAGCACCGGCACGAGCGTCACCGACAGCAGCGCCGCGCCCGCCATCGCGAAAGTCTTCGTGAACGCGAGCGGCGAGAACATCCGGCCTTCCTGGCCTTCGAGCGTGAACACCGGCAGGAACGACACGGTGATGATCAAGAGCGAGAAGAACAGCGCCGGTCCGACTTCCTTGCACGCGTGGATGATCGCCGCCGAGCGCTCGGCCTGCGTCGCACCTTCGGGGAGATGCTCGATGCGCTTGTGCGCGTTCTCAATCATCACGATCGCCGCGTCGACCATCGCGCCGATCGCGATCGCGATGCCGCCAAGGCTCATGATGTTCGAGCCGAGATCGAGGAAACGCATCGCGATGAACGCGAACAGGATCCCGAGCGGCAGCGTGATGATCGCGACGAGCGCGCTCCTCACGTGCAGCAGGAAGATCACGCACACCGCGGCGACGATCAGGCTCTCTTCGAGGAGCGTCCATTTGAGGTTCGCGATCGCGCGCTCGATCAGGCTCGAGCGGTCGTAGACGGGGACGATTTCGGCGCCTTCGGGGAGCCCCGGCGCGATCTCGGCGATCTTCGCCTTGACGTTTGCGATGACGTCGAGCGCGTTCTGACCGAAGCGCGCCATGACGATACCGGAGGCGACTTCGCCTTCGCCGTTGAGCTCGGCGATCCCGCGCCGCTCGGCCGGCACGAGCTCGACGCGGCCGACGTCAGCGACCCGCACGGGCGTCCCGGCCTCGCTCTTCAGCACGAGGTTCGCGATGTCTTCGGTGCCGCGCAGGTATCCGCGGCCGCGCACCATGTACTCCTTCTCGGCCATCTCGACGACGCGGCCGCCGACGTCGCGGTTCGACTCGCGGATCACGCGGCTGACGTCGTCGAGCGCGAGGCCGAAGGTCGCGAGTCGGTGCGGATCGACGGTGACTTGGTACTCGCGCACGAAGCCGCCGACGCTCGCGACTTCGGAGACGCCGCCGGCTTTCGTCAGCTGGTAGCGGATGTACCAGTCCTGGAGGCTGCGCGTCTCGGCGAGCGACAGGTTCTTGCCGGTCACCGCGTACTGATAGACCCACCCGACGCCGGTCGCGTCCGGGCCGATCTGCGGGGCGACGCCGGCTGGCAACCGGCTCGCAGCGGTGCTCAAATACTCAAGCACGCGCGAGCGAGCCCAGTAGATGTCGGTGCCGTCTTCGAAGATCACATAGACGTAGGACGCACCGAACATCGAGAAGCCGCGCACGACTTTCGCGCGCGGCACTGCGAGCATCGAAGTTGTCAGCGGATAGGTGACCTGATCTTCGACGACCTGCGGTGCCTGGCCCGGGAAGTCGGTGAAGACGATCACCTGCACGTCGGAGAGGTCGGGCAGCGCGTCGAGCGGGGTGTTCTTCACCGCGTAGAGCCCGCCGCCGACGAGGAACAACGTCGCGAGCAGAACGATGAAGACGTTCTTCGCGGACCAGTCGATCAGCCGGTCGAGCATGTCAGTGGCCTCCGTGCGCAGTGGCCGGTTCCGCTGTCGATTTCACGGCCGCGCCCTTTGGAGCCTTCTCGATACGCGTGACGACGAATTCGCCCGGCTCACGTTGCTCGAACTCGAATCGAATTGGCGTGCCTGGCGTGAGGTTAGCGACGAGGTCGAGTGACGCGATGCCAAAGTCCATCGTCATCGAAGGCCATTGCAGTGCGGGGATGTCACCGTGCGTCAACGTCACGGTCTTCGCAGCCTCATCAACTGCATCGAACGTTCCTTCGCCCTGATAACCCGCAGGCGCGGTCGAATCCCCGGCCGCGCCGGCATCGGTAAGGTTGGACAGCGCCGCTTTCAACTGGCTCTCGGAATCGATCAGGAAGTTTGCCGACACGACCACGCGATCGCCTGCAGAAACGCCTTCTATGACCTCCACGTATTCGGCGCCTCGTTGTCCGACCCGCACGGGCTGCGGCTTGAAGCGTCCTTCGTCGAGCGCGAGCAGAACGACCTGGCGCGCACCGTCGTCGATGACGGCTGACGTCGGCACGGTGACGCGTGGAGATGCTGCACCGGAGGCGACGTCGACGTGCGCGAACATGCCCGGGCGCAGCAGGCCTTCGCGGTTGTCGAGTTCGAGCCGCACCTGCGTGCTGCGTGTCTCGACGTTCAACGTGGGATAGACATAGGCAACCTTCGCCTCGAAACGGCGATCGGGAAAGGCTTCGAGCGTCACGGTCGCCGCTTGACCGACGCGGACCCGACCAATGTCGCGCTCGAAGACATCCGCGATGACCCAGACCTTCGACAGGTCGGCGATGCGATAGACGGCCTCGCCCGGCAGGAAGCGTGTGCCCTGCACCGCATTCTTCTCGAGCACGACGCCGTTCGTGGGCGAATGGAAGGTCTGCCGCTGTGCTACTTCGCCACTGTGGGGCGCGGCAATCTGCCAATTTTGCAGGCGGCCGCGCGTTGCGTCCGCAAGGCGCCGCGCCGCTTCCGCGGCGACCGGGTCGGTGGTAGCGCTGTCGCGCTGCAAGCGCTCGGCGATGCGCAACTCCTCGCCGGCGGATTGCAGCTCAGGACTGTAGATCGTGAACAATGGCTGGCCGCGGCGCACCGGATCGCCGACCGCATTGACGTGCAGGCGCTCAATCCATCCCTCGAAGCGCGGCGCGACGTCGACAACCGCACGCTCGTTCAACTCGATACGGCCCGCAGCCCGCACCGCCGAGTCCACGACACGCATCTCGGCGACGGCCGTTTTCACGCCGAGCGTCTGCACTCGCGCAGGGCTCACGACGACCGCGCCGCTGTCGTCGGGTTTGTCGTCGGCATAAACCGGAATGTAGTCCATGCCCATCGAGTCCTTCTTCGGCACTGGCGAAGTGTCGGGCAGGCCCATCGGGTTGCGGTAGTAGAGGACCTTGCGTTCGCCGCTGGCGTCCCCGCCGCTTGTTGTGCCTGTCGCGGGGCTGGATGCGGTCGTCACCGGCGCGCTGTCGTGGCCTGAGCTGCGACTGCCGGCCCAGTAACCCCCCGCGAGCGCGGCGGCGACGGCAACGGCCGCCAGCGAAAATTGTGCGCCCGATTTCACTGGACTTCTCCTGCAAGTTTTTCGATTTCAGCCAGCGCCGTTTGCGCCGCGACTTCCGTCTTCAACAGCGTCAGGCGGGTGTCGACGAGCTGGCGCTCGGCCTCGATGACGGTGTCGAAGTCGACACGTCCGGTGGAAAACGCTGCGCGTGTCGCGTCCCGCGTGGCCTCGGCCTGCGGCATCAGCGTGCCGCGCAACAATTCGAGCGATCGGCGGCCGCTCTCGAACTCCGACCATGCTCGGCCAAGTTCGCCAAGGACCGTGCTTTCCGCTGAGGCCCGGCGGTGGTCGGCAGCGCTGACCATCAATGCCGCCTCGCGCTCGCGCGCCCGGCGGGCACCTTGCTGCAGCGGAATCATCACCTCGAACATCACGTCCCACGACGACGGTTCGCCGTCGCGCGGCCGGTTGTTCGTCACCCCGACACTGAAATCGGGATAGCGGTCGCGCCAGGTGCGGTCACGTTCGAGCTTTGCCGCTTCGATGCCATGCCCGGCGGACGCAATCGTCGGACTGAACGAGCGGGCGCGCTCGACGAGGCTTGCGATCGCCAGGCCCTGAGGCAGCGGCACGGGGTCGTTCGGTGCAGCGAGCTGCTCGAGCGGGCCACGCCCGAGCAGCGCGTTCAGCGCTGCGGCGAGGCCACTCCGGCGCTGCTCGACTTCGACCAAGGCGAGCCGCTGCGTCGTGATCTCCCGCTGCGCCCGCAGTACCGCCTGCTGTGGCAGCAGACCAAGGCGGTAGCGCGACAGCGTGATCTCCTCGAGGCTTTGCAGCAACGTCAGGGCGTCGCGATTGAGCGCCGCCTCGCGGTCCGCAGCGTAATAGCGCAGCCACGCCGCCTTGATTTCTGCAGCCATGGTGACCCACGCCGCGTCACGGTTGGCGTCGGCCTCAACGGCGCGGGCCACCGCCGCCTGCTCGGACAATCCGCGTTTTCCCCAGCCAGGAATCGGTTGGATGATGCGATAGCGCGTCTCCCCAACCTGCCCGGGAACGAGAGTCGTCGAGCCGCCGCGCATCGCGTTTGTGAAGTCCATCAGCTCGAGTTGGAAGCTCGGGTCCGGCAGCGCCCCGGCTGGTTCGATCCGCTCATGCGCGGCCGCAGCTTCGGCGCGGTCCACGGCGAAGGCGGGGTTGTGCGAGCGGGCATGTTCGAGCAGCGCCGAGACATCGGCGCCGAGCGGCGGGATCGGCGTCGGGAGCGCGTCTTGCGCATGGCTAAGGCTCGTCGCGGCAAGACTTGCGCTGAGCACGACGATGCCGGCGGCACGGCGCAAGGAACGCAGGCCGGCAATGTGCGGTTTCATCGGAGGACGTCCGGAATGTGGGTATTGGGGGCGAGGCAAAGAAGAGGTTCGTCGGGAAATAGTGCCCCCGCCCCGCACACGGCTGCCGACGACTAGGTGGATCAGTTCGCCGCTTCGAGCTTCTTAACGGTGAAGGCGCCCTCGACCTTCTCGGCCATGAAGCGGATCTTGTCGCCTGCCTTGACCTCGTCGAGCATCGCCGGATCGCCTGCGCGGAACACCATCGTCATTGCAGGCATGCCGAGATTCGCGAGCGGACCGTGACTGATCGTGATTTTGCCCGCTGCCTTATCGACCTTCTTGACGGTACCGTCCGACATCGCGGCCTCGCCGTTCGCGGCCGGTGTGGCAGACATATGGTCGGAATGATGCATCTCTTCCGCGAAGGACGGGGTCGCGACGGCAAACGTTGCGACGAGAGTGGTCAGAGCAATGGAATGCAGTTTCATGGCTTATCCTGCGTATCAATGAATTGCAACAGAGTATGAAGAGACAATTCCGACTGGAAAGTGACTGAAGAATTACGTTTTCGTCAGATTCGCGCCGACCCAGCTTCAACTCTCGGAGACCACGACTCGGCCGACCATCCCCGCTTGGTAATGACCAGGGATCAGGCATGCGAAATCGAAATCGCCGGGACGATTGAAGGTCCAGATAATTTCTCCGTTGCCCCCCGGGGCAACGTGCGCCATCCACGGCGCGTCGTGCTCCATGTCGGGAAACCTCTCCATCAGTTCTGCATGTTCGTCGAGCGTCGGCTTCGTGCCGAGCACCATCTCGTGCATGACCTTCCCCACGTTGTGATGGAGGAAACGAATCGTCTCACCTAGCCGAACTTCGATGCGGTCGGGTATGAAGCGCATTTCATCGGTCATGGTAATGGGAATGGTACGGCTGACCTCTCGGGCGCCGCCAGCGATGCCCCAGTCCTGCTGTTCCGGATTGACCGGCTGTTTGTCGCCCCCGTGCTTCGCATTCCCGTGTGCAAAAGATATGCGGGTCGAGAGTAGCGAGTCGACCGCGAGAAGGCTTGTTGCGAGAAATTTGCGCCGTGTCTTCATGAGGTGCTCTTTTGCGGACCCTGTATGGATAGAAGTTTTCTGTTGACGTCTGGCGTTACAGCCCGTGCGTACCGCACGAATGGCGCAGAGAGTATCGGTAGCCGATACCGACGGGAGCGTGACGGGCTGATTACTTTGTTGTCAGCTCCGCTCGGTCAGTGCGAAAGGTCACTGATGGCTGGAATGGGGGCCTGGTTTGCGGACTTCCATCGTCGCTTCTGCCGTGGCGCCGTCGCGAGCCTTCGACGAACCGTGTGCCGCATCCATCCGCGGTGGGTCCCGCAGCGCTCCCGCCCAATCGTACGCAACGCGGCCGGTGGGATGCGCGAACCAGCCCGGATTCGAGTAATCACCTGGCTTCTGGTCGCGCCGGACCTTCAGCACGGTAAACATCCCCCCCATTTCGACGGACCCGAACTGCCCTTGGCCGCTCATCATCGGCAGCGTGTTGTCCGGGAGCGGCATCTCCATCTCTGCCATGTCGGCCATACCCCGCTCGCCCATGACCATGTAGTCGGGCACCAGTTTCTGGATGTCTTCGACGATGCCGCGGTGGTCGACGCCAATCATGGTCGGCACGTTGTGCCCCATCGCGTTCATCGTGTGGTGCGACTTATGGCAATGCAGCGCCCAGTCGCCTTCCGCGTCGGCAATAAATTCGATCTGGCGCATCTGACCGACCGCAACATCGACGGTGACCTCCGGCCAGCGCGAGCCTTTTTGCGTCGGTCCGCCATCGGTGCCCGTCACTTCGAATTCATGACCGTGAAGGTGGATGGGATGGTTCGTCATCGTCAGGTTGCCGATGCGGATGCGGACCCGATCGCCCCGGCGCACGTTCAATGAGTCGATTCCGGGAAACACGCGGCTGTTGAACGTGAAGAGGTTGAACTCGAGCATCGTGTTCGTCGTCGGTGTATAGCTGCCGGGCTCGATATCGAATGAACCGAGCAGAAAGCAGAAGTCGCGGTCGACCGTTTCGATCAACGGATGCCTCGCGCGCGGATGTGTGACCCAAAACCCCATCATTCCCATCGCCATCTGCACCATCTCATCCGCATGAGGGTGGTACATGAAGGTGCCCGGGCGACGTGCGACAAACTCGTAGACGAAGGTCTTTCCCGGAGGGATGTGCGGCTGTGTCAGGCCGCCGACCCCGTCCATCCCGTTCGGCAGCCTCTGGCCGTGCCAGTGGATCGTCGTGTGTTCAGGCAGTCGGTTCGTCACGAAGATGCGCACGCGGTCGCCTTCGACGACCTCGATCGTCGGCCCCGGTGACTGACCGTTGTAGCCCCATAGCCGCGCGACCATCCCGGGCGCGATCTCGCGCTCGACCGGCTCGGCGACGAGGTGAAACTCTTTGACACCGTCGTTCATCCGCCACGGCGCCGTCCACCCGTTAAGCGTGACGACCGGGTTGTAGGGCCGACCCTCGGGCGGGGCCAAGGGAGGCGCGGTGTCCGGGCTCTTCTGCATTGCCGGATCCGGCAGCGCGGCCAGCCCCACCTTGCTCATTGCCCCCACGGCAAGCAGGCTGCTCCCGACTAGAAATTGACGCCTGTTCGACATTGAGTACTCCGTGGAACTCAGTGCTCGGCTGCCGGCGCAGGCGCCGCGGAGCTCGGTTGAGAGGTGCTCGGCGTGACCGGAGTACCGAGCAGCGTCGCGTGGAGGGCTGTTTCGGCAATCCAGAATTCGCGCTCGGCCTCGATCGCCTGAATGACGCTGGCGACCTGGCTGCGTGTCTCGGCAAGCAGCTCAAAGACACTGATAAACATGCCGTTGTATTGCAATACAGCCTCCTCGGCGATGCTCTTTCGAAGCGGCACGATTTCGTCGCGATAGTGCCGGGCGAGATCATGCGAATTGCGATAGCTGTCGTAGACCGCGCGTACCTGGGAGGTGGCGTTGCGGGCAATCTGCGCTGTGCGGTTGAAAGCGGCGAGGTAACGCGATTTGTCGCCCGCGCGGCCGGCGTCGCCGAAGTCGAACAAGGGCAGCGGCAGCTCGATCTCAAAGCCGCGTTGCGCACGCTCGCCCGTCTCGCTGTTTCGCAGCGCTGCAACCTCGAGGCCATTGACGACGCTCGTCACGCGCGTGAGGCCGAGATCCTTCGCTGTGGCCTCGAGCTCGGCTCGCGCGCGGCGGACGTCGAGGCGTTCGTCGAGCGCCGCGTGACCGACGGTCTCCTCGTCGAGAGGACGCAACGGTAGGTCCGGTAGCCGCTCGGGGAGTCTCAGCGCAAGCGCCTTTTCAGGCGGCAACCCCAGCATTTGCACAAGCGCCTCGCGCGCGCGAACTGCGCTCTGGCGTGCACGAATCTGAGTGCTCACCGCGTCTGCGTGAAGGGCCTGCTCGCGGGCGCGCTCCAGCCGGCTGAAATTGCCGGCGGCCTGCATACGTCGCCCGAGCTCTGCGCTTGTGCTGGTGGCACGGACTACGCCTTCGTGGTAATTCGCAATTTGCGCGGCCGCCACGGCTTCGATCCAGGCAGTGCGGACATCGGTGATCACTTTCAGGGTAGCCATCGACGCTTGCAGCCGAGTTTGTTGCTGCCGCAATTGCGCGCGCTCAAGCCGAACAGGAAGCAGCAGGACATCGAGCAGCGAAAAGCTGAGCGCGCGTCCGATATCGAGTTCGGTGCGTTCGCCGCCGCCGGTCCGCACGAGACGTTCGAAGCTGAATATCGGGTTCGGGAGGCGAGCCGACCGCGATACGTCGGCCGAGGTTGCCGCCGCTTCGGCCAGGATCGTCTGGAAGGCGGGACTGTAGCCGAGCCCGATCCGAACCGCGTCGTCGCGACCTAGTGGCTCGGCCAGCAGACGGTCGACCTCGGCCTCCATTTCAGCCCGTTCGGTTTCGCTGCGCAGCCAGCGGGCCTCGCTCCCCGCCTGGTCGCGGCTGAAGCGTTCGACAGCGGCGAAATTATCGTCGATCGTGGTCGTCGCGCAGCCGCTCAGAACGATGGCGGAGGCGAGGGCGAAGGGCGCTGCCTTCATTTCGCGTGCCCCCGCTTCGCATGATCGTGACCGGAGCCGCCGGAGAGCGTCTTGTGTTCGAGATTGCCCTGATGGCCGCCGAGCCGACCGACTTCGTCGTTGATTTCGCGCCAGTCACGCAAGGGTTCGTCCGCCCGATAGGGCCGATAGCCTTCGAGTGCAGAGCGGAATGCGGGCGGCGGAGTTGCAGAGGAAGAGGTTCTCGCCGACACGACATTCGAGAACATTTCGACCCCGACTGAGGATCGAGGGTCTGAGGTTTGATCATTCGCGGCAATCGCCGATGAGGTGATACAGGCGAGCGCCACGGCAGTCCATCGCGAACCGGACATGTAATCTCTTATCATGGGACGCTCTCTGTTCTTCGTTATCGTCGGGGCGGGCGCTGCCGTCGTCCTAGGAAGACAAAGCCCTTGTGTCGATTACCCGCCAGATCCGGAGGGCGGCGTCTTCATGTGCATTTCCATCATCTGCCGCATCATTTCCAGATGCTTTTCCATCTTCTGCATGTGATCGCGCATCATGTCCGGCCCCTGTCCCCCCATTGCACCGCCGATCATCGGACAGTCGGCAGGCATACCCTGCATCATCGACTCCATGGCTTGCATCTCCTCGTCCATGAGCGCCATACGCCGCGCGGGATCCTTCGCTTCACGTATCGCGCGCATCCGTTGCTGTAGCGCGGGGATGCTCGCTGCGGGGGCGGCGGAGGCAGGAGCGGCTTGTGCCGTGTCGGGATGATGGGCCTGGTGATCTTCCGGAGACGGATCCGCAGCAGATGCGGCGGACAGTGCCGTTGCCAGCGTAAGCGCGAGCATGAAGCGAACTGCCTCAATCGGTTTCATCGTTTGCCTCCTGAACAAATGGGATGAGGGCCGTGTGATAAAGGCTCACCGTGAAATACTGCAGCGTTCAAGGTGTCGGGAGCCTGTCCCCCGAATTACATCTCGGTAATCTGGAATTCGAGCCCCGCTGGCGGAGGCACAATGCCGGCGCGTCAGTGAGAACGAGGGCAAGCATGAAGATCTTGATCGTGGAGGACGAACCAAAAACCGGCGCGTATCTGCAACAGGGGCTGGTGGAAGCAGGCTTTGTGGTCGATCTGGCACGCGATGGGCTGGACGGTCTGCACATGGCGCTCAATGGCGACTATGACCTTATTGTGCTCGACGTGATGCTGCCCTCGCTGGATGGGTGGGGCGTGCTCCGTACGGTGCGCCGCAGCGGCCGGGAAATGCCGGTGCTGTTCCTGACCGCCCGCGATCAAGTCGAAGACAAGGTTCGGGGTCTCGAACTCGGCGCCGACGACTACCTCGTCAAGCCATTCGCTTTCTCGGAACTGCTGGCGCGCGTGCGCACCTTGCTTCGCCGGGGGAAGTCAAAGGAGCCGGAAATCTTCAGCGCCGGGGACCTTGAGCTCGACCTCTTGCGGCGCCGTGTAACGCGGGCAGGCACGAAAATAGACCTGACGGCAAAGGAATTCGCCCTCCTGGAACTGCTGTTGCGCCGACAAGGTGAGGTGCTGCCCCGCTCATTGATTGCATCTCAGGTTTGGGACATGAACTTCGACAGCGACACGAATGTGATCGAGGTCGCGGTCCGCCGGCTGCGTGCGAAGGTCGATGAGCCCTTTGAGCCCAAGCTGATTCGCACCGTGCGCGGGATGGGCTACGTGCTTGAGGTGCCGGAGGCGCAGTGAAACTTCGCGGACCGCGTTCGCTGACGGGGCGGCTCGCGCTGCTCTTCGCCCTGACTGCGGCGGGATTGCTCATTGTCGTGGGTCTTGTGCTCGAGCGGGCGATGGAGAGGCATTTCGAGGAACTCGATGATCATGAGCTGGTGGGCAAGCTCACGTTGATCGAGAACCTGTTTACGAAAGCACAGTCACCGGCTGAGCGGAGTCTCGTTCCACAGCGACTGGACGACTCCTTCGTCGGTCATGACGGTATGGCGGTGCTCGTGCGAGACGTCGAGGGAGCGGCGATCTTCGCGGCGCATCCCCAACAATTCACGGCACCGATCTTGGCGGGCGATCCCTTGCCGGCAGGCCTGTCCCATTGGGAAAAGGCAGGGCGTCATTACGTCGGGCGTGCGAAAAAGCTTGTACTCGCGGAACTGCCAGGAGAGCCATCCACTGTCACTGCAGTCGTCGGACTGGATACTACCCATCACGTGGAGTTCCTCGAATCCCTCAGTACGCGCCTCTGGCTCGGAATTTCAATTGCTGCCGTCATCGCGGCAGCGCTTGGATGGTGGTCCGCCCATCACGGCCTTCTCCCATTGCGACGCATCACGGAGACGGCACGAGGACTCAGTGCAAACCATCTTGAAGCCCGCCTCAGTGAGGCAGACGCCCCACTGGAAGTGCGCGCCCTCGTCGATGCGCTCAACGAGATGCTCGGTCGGCTGGAGTCGGCCTTTCAGCGGTTGTCCGACTTCTCCGCGGACATCGCGCATGAATTGCGTACCCCGGTATCGAATTTGATGACCCAGACGGCCGTCGCGCTGTCCCGGAGCCGCAACGCCGACGAGTACCGAGAAGTGCTGGCCTCGAACCTCGAGGAGTATGAGCGGATCGCACGCATGGTAAGCGACATGCTTTTCCTCGCGAAAGCCGAACGCGGACGCCTGCCCCATCCGGATGAACAGGTGGCGCTCGGAGAGGAGGCCTGTGCGCTTGTCGAGTTCTATGAGGCGCTCGCCGAAGAGCGCGGGGTGAAAATGGTCGTGCGGGGTGAAGTTGGGGTTAGCGGAGATCGCCTAATGTTGCGGCGCGCCATTTCTAACCTGTTATCGAACGCGCTCCGGCATTCCTTTTCAGGGAGCACGATCAATATCTCAGTTGCCGACGAGGGCGTCGACGCAACACTCTCAGTGCGAAATGAGGGAGACACGATCCCGGAGGAGCAACTCGGGCGCATCTTCGAACGCTTTCACCGCGCCAGTCCCCATCGTCATCGGCGGGGCGAAGGCGCCGGACTCGGATTATCGATCACGCGCTCGATCATCGAATCACATGGGGGGTGCGTCAATGTCGAGTCTTCGGGCGGCGTGACAGTATTCAAGGTCATTTTACCGCGTGGGTTACCGACCCCGTCGGCACGAGCTTGAACCCTCAAGCCGTTCTTGTCAGGAGATATCCATGCTTTCTGCCACACTACTACGCCACTCTCGCGTGCTCTTCGCCGTCGCAGCGACCACCCTTTTGTCCGGACTTCAACCTGCTCTTGCAGGAGTCGATGACGTCACCGTCTATAAGGATCCCAATTGCGGGTGCTGCGGAAAGTGGGCTGAACATCTGCGCCTTCATGGTTTCCAAGTGAAGGAGATCCCTACCGCCCAAATGGACCGCGTCAAACGGGAGGCCCGTGTGCCGGCGGCCCTCGCGTCGTGCCACACCGCAAAAGTAGGCGGATATGTCGTAGAAGGCCACGTCCCCGCTACAGACGTGAAGCGCTTACTGGCGGTAAAGCCCCAGATTGCCGGCATTTCCGCACCGGGCATGCCGCAGGGTTCCCCTGGCATGGAAGGACCATTTACACCCGATCGTTACGAGGTTGTGAGCTTCGACGGGCACGGCAACACGACAACCTTCGCTAGGCACTGAGCTTTTTCCTCCGCGTTGGGCGCACCCAGTTATGCCGCCATTCATCACTCCACGCCGTAACGACCGCGCGCCCTTCGTCGTCTTTCGCATGTCGACGCGAGTAGGGACATTGACCTTCCTACGTCGCACTGTTAGAAGGGACGTTTCGCAGACCGCATACCCCATATGCAACAAACCCTATTGCCTGTGGCACAAGCATACAAACTCGACCCGGAATCGGTGTACAACACTTGGTTCGTCAGCAGCGATGAGCGAATCAAGGCGTTCCGCAGCATCCGGCGCGGTGTGGCCACGATTATCGAAGACATAAAGCAGCATCGTTTTCCGAATGATTTCAGGGGGTCGTCGCTGGAATTCGTGCTCGCCTGCATTTCAGAGCAAAAGCAGGTATTCGAAGGGGCTGCGCATCCATTTTATTGGAAGCCAAAACTGCGTATTCCCGATATTTACGAGAACGAATCCAATAAGCAGGCATTCGGACAATTCCTCCATGTTTGTCTACGTACTACCGATGGGCGGAGCCTTGAAAAGGAGGTCCTAAAGCTTTCCGGAAAGTGCATCAAGGGGCTCGGCCCCTCGGTCGCGAACATCCTCTATTTCCTTCATCCAACGTTGTTTCCGCCGTTCAACACGGCGATGTTGAACGGCTTTAACGCATTGTTTCAGACGAAAAAGAAGCTCGGATCCTGGGAGAGCTATCTTGAAATGCGCGAGACGATCATCGAAGCTAACGCCGCGCTCGGCATTTTGTCGAAGGATCTCGGCGCATTTAGCGGCATGCTTTTTGATATCGGCGTCGGTAGGCTTGGAGCGACCGGCGCCGATTCTGTCCTAATTTCGGCACGCGAGAAACTCGAGCGGATCCGGCGCAAGCGTCACGAACAGGTGCAACACGATCTGACCGAAGAGCGGCTACATACCAAAGTGCAGTATCAGTTATGCGAACTCGGTCGCGTGCTCGGTTATGACGTTTTGGTCGCACGGAACGATCGTAGCGCCGCCTACCAAGGCAGCCCGCTTGGATATCATTGTCTCGACCGTCTGCCGGACTTGGGCTTGTCTTCGGAGGTTCATGCAACGGCCGAACTCATCGACGTATTGTGGCTCTTTAGTGGGGAGGCGAGAATCGCCAGTGCCTTCGAAGTCGAAAAGAGCACGTCCATCTATTCTGGCATCCTCCGCCTTACCGACATGGCGCTATCGCTTCCTGGCCGGGAGGAGCACCTTTACCTCGTCGCTCCCGCATCACGTGAGAAGGAAATCACTGATCAGTTGAAGCGGCCGATGTTCCAGAGGCCAGGCGAATTTTCCTTGAGTTACATCCTGTTTGAGGATCTCGACTTTCACTTTGAGTCCATGTGCAAGCTCGGAGAAGATCGTCGGATTCTCAGCCGGCTCGCCTGTCGCTGCGGCGCTTGACGCCGAAATGTCTCAAAGCCCGACCTGATCGCCTCGGCGGCGCCGATTGGTGCGACCAGGAAGTCGGGCGTGCGCGGCAGCTGCGAAAAGCGTCGTCTGAAGCCGCGCGGGGAGTTCGACCTTCCCCGCGTCGTTGTTCGGCTTCCGCCCGCTCGATGCAACAACGGCCAATCGTTCAGCCCCTCATCCGCCGCTCGCGGGGCTTGCATTCCCCATACCATTCGCAAAGCCAGCTTCGCATCAGCCGAATTTCCTCAGCCTGCGAGGCAACGATGTTCTCGCATAGGCCGATAAGTTCTGGATGGTAGGCGCGCTCCATGCATCGCGCGCCTTCGATTACGGCCATACGATGATGCCGAATCATCAGTTCGAGAAAGCGGATTTCGTACTCCGCGCCGGCAAGTGAGGCGAGCTTTTCCATCCGTTGCATGCTTCCGGGCGTCATCTCGGGCTGGTAGCTACTGTCGTACCAAGTTTGCAGCCAGGTTTGCATATCGACGTTCTCCGCCTGCTGCGCCGTGATGATTTGTCGGCAGAGCGTCCGCAACTCCTCGTGGACGGCCTTGGCGACGCAGTCCTCAGACATCTCCACCGCCATCGCGTGGTGGTCGATCATCCCTTCCATGAAACGCGTTTCAAACACCGCCTCGGCATGTTCGGGGGCGGGCGCGTCCGCCGCCGCTGATAGCGAAAAAACGCACGCGATTGCAGCCAGGCAGGACCGGGCGCGGGCACCGAGAGATAATGCGATGGAGTGATTTGTCATTTCTTGAGCTTCCTTGTGAGGATGTGCGTTCAGGGGCCGAGACGGACACGAAAAAAGGCAACAGCAAGCCGTCGGACGCGAAAGCGGGGGCGCCCGGACAACGGCGCCCCGTTTCGATCAGGCGTCTGGGGACAGCGCCGGATAGTCGAAGCGGCCGGCCGACGAGGATTTATCGGCCGCCGCGACGCCACCTGTCACGCAGCGCCACTCATACGCCGGCACTCCTCTGCGCACCGGCGGCACGCCTGTGCGCATTCCTGACAATGTGCCGCCTGATGCTTCGCGCACTCATCGCCGCACGCGTCGCACACTTGCGCACATAACGTGCAAATTTGCTTCGCGAACTCGCTACCTCGCGCCATATAGGCAGCCGCGAGGCGGCAAATCGCCGCGCAGTCGATGTCGAGCGCGATGCAACGCGCCATTGACTTCACGTCAGGCTCCTGAAGGCAAGCGGTGGAGCAGTGGTCGCAGGCGTCGGCGCAGGCATTGCAGGCGTCAACGCAGGATCGAAACTGTTGATGAGCCATTAGTAACCTCCGAAGTTAATTGGCCGCCCTAGACGGCCTGGGTAGCAACTATCGGTTGTATGGAACCGAACAGTGCTCGCTTTGTTCGGCGACGGCGCTCAACTCTTAGGGCGTGGTCGGGGTGGAGCGAGGGTCACTGAATGGAAGTCGTCGTCTGTGAGAACGGCCCATTTTTCCGTTCCAGCCATCGACAACCGCTGTTCCGCTGGGGGCAGCAAAACGAAACCATGGGGCGGATTACAATCGTGGAGGGCCCGCTCACGTGGGATTGAGGAGGGGCCGCTAGCGCCGCGGGAATCGAAAAACGCGTGGACGCTGAGCGTCTTCTCTTCGGGGGAGGACGCTACAGGGAGAGGACACGACCGGGCGTGCTGCACCCCGACAGGTGCGGCGAGCAAGAAGCTCAGCACGAGGCTGACGAAGATGTGCGTTCCGTCCAGGAGCAGGCGAGGGCGAGCCATGTAATAGCGACGAAAGGGTCAGTCAGTGGCGGCCTTAGTTGACCTACGGCCGAGCTGATCTCGATTCGCGCCGACAGGCGGGAGGGGTGCAGACGAAGGGTGAAGAGTAGTTGGGCGGGGCTTAGTCAGAGCGCACGCCGGGAAGCGGCTATGCGCTTTCCTGACATGGCCCCGCCAATCGGCGTCCTCGTCGGGCCAAGACTGCTTGAACGTCGATTGAGGGGCGGCAAAGGGCGTCCAAAGCACAAGGCATTTTTTCATTGCTGCCCCCCATTTCTTGAGCCCCCAGTCGTCCTCAACACTCGGGGTTGTCTCGCATGTGTGGGCGCGCTAACCGCCGCGGTGAATGGCATGAACCTCTTGGAGCCGCCAAAGTTCATTGCCCTTCATCACCACCGTCTCGCCGTCCACGGTCTTCATCGGATGGCCGCCCTCCATTGAGAAGGGCCGTCCGACTCGGTTTTCCATGGCCATCTTTCCGTCCTTGAAGACGTAGAGCGTGCTTCCACCCTGCAGCGTCGTGCTACGCACACCGGTGGCCGCAGATTCCGTCACAGTCGAAAAACCGGGCGCAGGCGCGTTGTCATTCATCGGCGTCCCTGACTGAAGATGGTCGAGCCAGTGCAGTACGCCGGCCTCCGAATAATCTTCGTGGGCTGCGGCACCAAACGAGGCAAGACCGAGCACGACGCCGGCGATCACGGTACTAAGCGCTGTCTTTTTCATGATGATCCTCTCTTAGATTGTTACGGGTCCGTGTTGGATACCCTGGAAACATCATAAGAAGAGGGGGCTGACCGGGCGGTGACGTGGCACTTACGTTGAAGTCATTCGCATGTTATTTCTCTGCAATCTTTCCGGATCCATCGCGCCACCGCCTCGGTGTTTTTCAACGTCCTTCAATGAAAGTGACGATCTGGTCCTGCCAATATTCCCGGTCTCGGTCGAGTTCGCTCAGAAAGATGTTTCAATAATCTGTTTCGCGCGCCGTTGAACACCTCCTGATGTCGCAAAGGTGGAGGGGAAGCTGGCAAGGTAGATGGGGGGAGCTGCCGAAGAAACGACGTGCCTTTGGCGAGCGGTGTTGTTCCGCTTGCATTTACAACTGTTGCAGTTGTAATCGTCGCGTCATCTTGTACACAGACAGAGCCTGCTAGGCTGTTGCGCCCGGTTTTTCCACTTCAGACCCGCACTGAAACAGGGACAGGGTCACTTGCGAAGTGCAAAGCGCCGTGAGATCCGAGCCAGCTGATGGTGCCACTTGCACCAACGGCGTAGTCAACACCGCCGCTGTCCGAGTTTGACTCAGACCGTGTGAGGGCTCACGGCAGGTTACTTGTCGCTGTGGCGGTTGAAAAAGAGATATTTGATCGCCGCGGCGGCAACAACGACCACAACCAGAATTAGCAACAAACCCAACAGTCCCATGCCGAGCATCATCCCGCCCATGCCCTCCATCATTCCCATGCTCATCTCAGGGTAGCCTCCGTCCCCCTCGCCACGGCTCATGATACACCCGGCGGACGCTCACCCCTGAGCCTTCAATCCAACCATGGCGCTTGCGATTGGCCAATCAGGTACGTTGGAATCGCGAGGGGGCGGTGGGCACGGACACGGTGATCGAGACAGCGGACATCGCGTTTATGGACGACAAACGGCGCAAGCTGCCGCGCTTCATCACGCTTTTGCGAGGAACCTCATACAGACTAAAGCAGAACAACACGCTCGCCCACGGCATCAAGGCGCTGTTTTTTGCGCCTGCACCTTCGAGACAAGCAACGCTGTGAATGGCGGTGTTCGCCGACATGGGGGCGAGTCTGATCGTGGCCATCAATAGGCTGCGGCTGGTAGGCATATGAGCGACGAGCAACTTACGTAGTCGCGACCATGATGGTCGCGTCCGGTCTTTCAGGTTCGATCATGCGTTCGATTGCAGCGAAGCGATGAGCGGACACGTCACAGCACCTCGCGACGACCCACACCGGACGACGAGCTCACTCAGCACCGACTCGATGTTGCGCAGATCGGCGAGCCTTACCCTCACGGCAGTGAGCTTGCGCTCGGCGAGGCTGCGTGCCTCGTCGCACTGGGCGCCGTCCTCGAGCTTCAGCAGTTCGCCCACTTCCTCGAGCGAAAAACCGAGCCGTTGCGCTGACTTGATGAAGCGCACCTGGGCAAGAACGCCGTCGCCGTAACGGCGAATGCCGCCGCGCGGCCGCTGGGGCTCAGGCAGCAGGCCCTTGCGCTGGTAGAAGCGGATCGTCTCGACGTGGACACCCGCCGCCGCGTCCAACGCGCCGATCGACAAACCGTCGGACGGGTTCTTCATCGCGCTTGATTCCGTACTTAAGTACGGAAGTAAGCTTACACCATGGATTGGAAGACCTCGATCAACAATCGCCTCGATAGCCGCCGTGATGGCCGCGGCAGCCTGATCACCGGCGGAGTCGCAGCCGTCCTCGCGTCGGCCTGCTGCCTTGGGCCGCTGGTGCTGCTGGCGCTCGGTTTTTCCGGCGCATGGATCGGCAGCTTGACCGTCCTCGAGCCCTATCGCCCGCTGTTCGTCGCGACGGCTGCCGCCTCGCTGCTGCTTGCGTGGCGACGAATCTGGCGGCAGTCAGCCGCGACGTGTACGCCTGGCGTCGTGTGCGGGGCCCCGCCGGTCAATAGGGCGCACAAGCTTCTCTTCGTGATCGTGGCCGTGCTGGTGCTGATTGCGCTCGTCTTCCCTACGATCGCACCATGGTTTTATTGAAAGGAGAGTCGAACGTGAGAACACCTCTGCTGGTGCTTACATCGCTGATCGCGCTTTCGCTGCCGACTTGGGCCGCTTCCACGACAATCACTCTGTCGGTGCCGACGATGGATTGCCCGGTCTGCCCGATCACCGTCAAAAATGCGCTGAGCAAGGTTGCCGGCGTGGAGGCGGTGACGGTGAACTTCGACAAGCGCGAAGCGACTGTGACCTTCGACAACGTCAAGACGAATGTCGAGACGCTGACCCGGGCGACGCACGATGCGGGCTACCCTTCCAGCGCGGCTGGCGGCAAGCGATGAGCGCGATTGTTCTCGAATCGACGCTGTCCTGCCCGGCCTGCGGTCACGCGAAGACGGAAACGATGCCGACCGACGCGTGCCAGTGGTTCTACGAGTGCGAGCGGTGCCACGTGGTGTTCAGGCCGCGGCCGGGCGACTGCTGTGTGTTCTGCTCGTACGGCACCGTGCCGTGCCCCCCCGTCCAGGCGGACGGGAGCCGGTGTGCTTGTCACAGGGACTAGCTCATGCGTGCCTCGACATCGGGCCGCACCTGATGCAGGTGGTATGCGGTGAGACCCCACACCCGCGGCGCCGTTTCGAGGGCTGCGGGCGGTGCTCAACTTTGCATGACCGGTACAAGCTGTGGCGCCCCTCCGATGCATTGGTCAAAGTGCGTCCGTCCCGCCGCGGGTGCGCTGGCGAAGTGACGGCAGATTCGCGTTAACCTACAATCGGTCTCGTGCGCAATTACGTGATCGCCTTGCTCGTGTTATTTCTGCCGCTGCAGTGGGGAACCGCTGTCCTGGCTGCGTATTGCCTGCACGAGGAGGGGCCGGCCGCCGTGCAGCATATCGGCCATCACGCACATCACCGCGAGCATCATGGCAGCACAGTGAAAGCCGATGCGGGGCAGAAAGGCAAGGCATGGGACGCGAGTTGCAGTGCCGACCACGAACACAGCCACTGCACTCACGCCATCGTTCATGACTCGCGCCTGCCCGAGATCTTTGCATCCGGGACAGGTGAAAGCCTCTACGGGACGTTTGTCCCCGACCCTCCGTTCGACAACCTGCTTCGTCCGCCCCAAGTCACCCTCGCCTGACAAGCCGGCGAAGGTAATCAGTGTAGTCCACGCACCGATCGATTCTCGATCGCGCACTCTCCCTCGTCGGTTTTCCATGATCCGTCTCGCTGCGCCCATCGCCCGAGCGTATCGGACCTTTTTCCGACGAGGATTACATGAGAAGAATACCCCCGAGGGGCGGCGTGACGCTGTGTGTGGCGTTGTGCCTTCCCGTAGCCGCATGGGCGCAGGACCGCCCCACGACCCGCTCCCCGAACGTTGAATCGGTACCGGCTGCGCTTGCGCCAACGCCTGCCCAGGCGCCGACCGCGATCGCCGCGGCAGGAGCACAACGACTCTCCCTGCGCCAAGCCATCGACCTTGCGCTCAGCCATAACCCGGATCTTGCGGCCGCCGCGCTGGAGGTGAGCGCCAACGAAGGCATTCGCCAACAGGCGGGCGCATACCCCAATCCCGAACTTTCCTACCTGCAGGAAGACACGCAGCGCGCAACACGCACCACCACGCTGCAACTGAACCAGCCGATCGAACTGGGCGGCAAGCGGACGGCACGCCTGGTCGCAGCCGAGCGCGGCTACGCCATCGCAACCGAGGACTTGGCGGCACGGCGACTGGCGCTACGTGCGGCCGTCACCACGGGCTATTTCGATGCGCTCGCCGCGCAGGAACGCGTGCGCGTGGCAGACGAAGCCCTTGAATTGGCCGGGCGCGCGACGCGCGCGGCGGCTTTGCGCGTGAAGGCCGGCAAGGTGGCGCCGATCGAGGAAACCAAGGCGCAGGTCGCGGAAGCCGGCGTGCAAGTGGAAGCAAATCAGGCGCGCAGCGAGTGGCGGGGTGCGCAGGCACAACTGGCTGCGCTGCTCGGGCAAGGCCAGCCTCACGCTTTGGTGCTCGATGGCCGTCTCGACGCGTTGCCGACCGCCCCGACGCTGGACGACCTGCAGCGACAGGTGGAGAACGCGCCAGCGCTGCGGCGGGCGCGACTGGAGATCGAGCGCCGCATGGCCCTCACCGAACTCGAGAAGGCACGCCGTATCCCGGATCTCACCGTCAGCCTGGGGGCGAAGCGCGAGGAAGCGCTCGGCCGCAACCAAGCGGTCGTCGGCGTGTCGATTCCGCTCCCGCTGTTCGACCGCAACCAGGGCAACCTGTTGGAGGCGCTGAAGCGCGAGGACAAGGCCCGCGAGGAGCTGAGATTCGCTCAACTTCAGGTTTCCGCCGACGCCGTGCAGGCGCGCGAGCGGCTGGAGTCGGCCCGCACGCAGGCCGGATCGCTCGCCACGCAGGTTCTCCCCGGCGCACAAAGCGCCTATGAAGCGGCGGTCAAGGGATTCGAACTCGGCAAGTTCAGCTTCCTCGAGGCGCTCGACGCCCAGCGAACGCTGCTGGAGGCGCGCGTGCAGGCGCTGCGCGCGATGGCCGAGGCGCATCGCGCCCGCGCCGAACTGGATCGCATCCTGGGAAGCGGTGATGCGGAACCCCTCGCATCCGCGCCCGCTACCCGTTGAAAGCATTGGAGACATCTATGAACGAACCGAAACCCAAGAAGCAGATGTTGGCGATTGTCGCCGTTCTCGCCGCCGGATTCCTACTTGGCGCCGCGATCCTGACCAGCGAGAAAACCGCCCCGGCCGGCGACGGGCATGGCGAGCACCAGGAGGCAGCCCATGACGACGAGAAGGGCGGCCAGCATGCCGACGAGCACGACGACGAAGACGGCGAGGCGCACGATGAGGCGCGTGCCGAACCGGCGAAAGGTCCGCATGGCGGCAAGTTGTTGCGCGATGGGCGCTACGCAGTCGAAGTGACGATCTTCGAGACCGGGGTCGAGCCGCAGTTCCGCCTGTACACCTATCTCGACGGCAAGCCGCTCGCTGTCGACCAGAGCCAGGTCGAGCTCACGCTCGAGCGCCTGGGGCAACCGGCGCAAGTCTTCAAGTTCGAAAAGGAAAAGGACTACCTCAAGGGCGACGCCGTGGTAGTCGAGCCGCATTCCTTCGCGGTGAAGGTACGGGCGGTGCATGAGGGCAAGACCTACCAGTTCGGCTACGAACAGGCGGAAGCTCGCGTCGCGATGACCGATGCGCAGTTGCAGGGAGCGGGCGTGGAACTCGCCACTGCGGGGCCGGCCATGATCGGAACCACTGTGAGCCTGCTCGGGGAGGTCCGCTACAACAGCGACCGCACCGTGCAGGTTGTGCCCCGACTGGCAGGGCTGGTGGAGTCCGTTGCCGCCAACGCCGGCGACCGCGTTCGCAAGGGTCAGGTGCTGGCCGTGCTGAGCAGCCAGGCCCTGGCGGATCAGCGCACGGAGTTCCTCGCGGCACAGCGCCGCCTGGCCCTTGCACGCACCACGTACGAGCGTGAGAAGACCTTGTGGGAAGAGAAGATCTCCCCGGAACAGGACATGTTGCAGGCGCGCGCCGCGATGCAGGAAGCCGAGATCGATGCGCTGAGTGCGCGGCAGAAACTCGCTACGCTGGGCAGTGCGCCGGGGGGCGACGGGAGCCTGACGCGCTACGAGCTGCGCGCGCCGATCGACGGTGTCGTCACCGACAAGCGGGTCTCGGTGGGCGAATCGGTCAAGGAGGATGCCGGCTTGTTCACCGTGTCCGACCTGTCGTCGGTGTGGATCGAGGCGCCGGTGTCGGTGCAGGACCTGGCCGTGGTCGCGACGGGGCAGAAAGCGAGCGTGCGGGCCAATGCCTTTGAAGCCGCAGCCGAAGGCCGTATCGCGTATGTCAGCGCGCTGATGGGCGAACAGACCCGCAGCGCGATGGCACGCATCGTCGTAGCCAACGACAAGGGGCTGTGGCGACCGGGTTTGCCGGTCACCGTCGAGGTGCTTGCGGACGAAACGCCGGTGCCGGTCGCCGTAGCCGCCGACGCGATCCAGGACCTGCGCGACTGGAAAGTGGTGTTCGGCCGTTACGGCGATGCGCTCGAAGCCCGACCGCTCGAACTGGGCCGCAGCGACGGCCGCCATGTCGAGGTCCTGAGCGGGCTCCGGGCGGGCGAACGCTATGCCGCGAAGAACAGCTTCGTCATCAAGGCAGAGCTGGGCAAAGCCGGCGCAAGCCACGATCACTGATCCGGAGGCACGACGATGAAACAGATCACCGCAATCATTCGCCCGCAGCGGCTCGAAGCCGTGGAAACGGCACTCCATGCGCTGCCGCACCTGCCGGGTTTCACGGTTTTCAAGGCGAGGGGGCACGCGCGCGGCCACGGCCAGGATCACCATTTCGTTGCCGACGAATGGAATCCGGATGCACACGACGCGCTGGTCCTGCTCGTCCTGTGCGCCGATGACGATGCGTCGGCCATCGTCGAAGCCGTGACCGCGGCGGCCCATACCGGCCATCCGGGCGACGGCATCGTCGGGATCGCGGAGCTTGCTGCGGCGGTGCGTATCCGCACCGGCGAACGCGACGCTGCGGCACTCTGAGGGATATCCCATGTTCGAACGCATCATCCGTTTCGCCATCGATCAACGATGGATCGTCCTCCTGGCTGTGCTCGGCATGGTCGGAATGGGCATCTATAATTACCAGCGCCTGCCCATCGACGCCGTGCCGGACATCACCAACGTCCAGGTGCAGATCAACACCGAGGCCCCCGGCTACTCGCCGCTGGAGGCCGAGCAGCGCGTCACCTTCCCGATCGAAACCGCGATGGCGGGGCTGCCACTGCTCGAAGAGACGCGCTCGCTGTCGCGCTACGGGCTGTCACAGGTTACCGTCGTGTTCAAGGACGGCACCGACATCTACTTCGCGCGCCAGCTTGTCAACGAACGCATCCAGGAGGCACGCAGCAAACTGCCCCCCGGACTCGCGCCGGCACTCGGACCGATAGCCACCGGTCTCGGCGAGATCTACATGTGGACGGTGGAAGCCGAGGACGGCGCCCGGAAACCGGATGGCACGGCCTACACGCTGATGGACCTGCGCGAGATCCAGGACTGGATCATCAAGCCGCAGCTGCGCACCGTGCCGGGCGTGACCGAGATCAACACCATCGGCGGCTATGCCAAGGAGTTTCACGTCGCACCGCTGCCCGACCGTCTGGTGTCGTTTGGCCTTGCCATCAGCGACGTCGTGACCGCGCTGGAGCGCAACAACGCGAACGTCGGCGCCGGCTACATCGAACGCAGCGGCGAGCAGTACCTGATTCGCGCCCCCGGACAGGTGTCGAATATCGACGACATCGCCAACGTCATCGTCGGACACGCCCGCGGCGTGCCGATTCGCATTCGCGATGTGGCCGAGGTGGGCCTGGGCAAGGAGTTGCGCACCGGCGCCGCAACGGAGAACGGCCGCGAAGTGGTACTGGGCACGGTGTTCATGCTGATCGGCGAGAACAGCCGGGACGTGTCGCGCGCGGTCGATCAGCGCCTGCAGGCGGTCAACAAGACGCTGCCCGCGGGTGTCGTCGCCAAGACCGTTTACGACCGCACCTTGCTTGTCGACAAGGCCATTGCGACGGTCAAGAAGAACCTGACCGAAGGTGCACTGTTCGTCATCGTGATCCTGTTCCTGTTTCTCGGAAACATCCGTGCGGCGATCATCACCGCGCTGGTGATTCCGCTGGCGATGCTGTTCACCTTTACCGGCATGGTGAGCAACAAGGTCAGCGCCAACCTGATGAGCCTGGGCGCGCTCGACTTCGGCATCATCATCGACGGCGCGGTGGTGATCGTCGAGAACTGCGTGCGGCGCCTTGCGCACGCGCAGGCCGCGGCCGGGCGCCCACTGACGCGCAACGAACGCTTCCATGAGGTGTTCGTGGCCTCCAAAGAGTCGCGGCGGGCGCTGCTCTTCGGTCAGCTCATCATCATGGTGGTGTATCTGCCGATCTTTGCGCTGACCGGGGTCGAGGGCAAGATGTTCCACCCGATGGCGTTCACCGTCGTGACGGCGCTCGTGGGCGCAATGATCCTGTCGGTGACCTTCGTGCCGGCTGCCGTGGCGCTGTTTCTCTCGGGCAAGATCAGCGAGAAGGAAAACCGCCTCATGACCTGGGCCAGGTGCGGCTATGCCCCGAGCTTCGACTGGGTGATGGCGAGAAAGCCGCTCGTGCTCACGATCGCGTGCGTTTGCGTGGTGCTGTCGGGCTTGCTCGCGACGCGCATGGGCAGCGAATTCATCCCGAGCCTCGACGAAGGCGACGTTGCCTTGCACGCGCTGCGGATTCCGGGCACCAGCCTCACTCAGTCTATCGCCATGCAGATGCAGCTCGAGCAGACGGTGAAAGCCTTCCCCGAGGTCGATACCGTGTTCGCCAAGATCGGCACCCCCGAGATCGCCACCGATCCGATGCCGCCGAACGTGGCCGACAACTTCGTGATCCTCAAGCCGCGCGACCAATGGCCGGACCCGAAGCGACCCAAGGCCGAACTCGTCGAGGCGATGCAGACCGCTGTCCAGCAGGTACCGGGCAACAACTATGAGTTCACGCAACCGATCCAGATGCGCTTCAACGAGCTCATCTCGGGGGTTCGCAGTGACGTCGCGGTGAAGGTGTTCGGTGACGACATGGACGTCATGACCGAGACCGCGGAGCGCATCTCCGAGGTGCTGGAAGGCATTCCCGGGGCCGCCGATGTGAAAGTGGAGCAGACGACCGGCTTGCCGATGCTGACGGTGCACATCGACCGCGACCGCACCGCCCGACTGGGCCTGAACGTCGCTGATGTGCAGGACAGCGTCTCCGCCGCACTGGGCGGCCAGGAGGCCGGTGCGGTGTTCGAGGGCGACCGGCGCTTGGATATCCTGGTTCGGCTGCCCGAAGCCTTGCGCAGCGACCTCGACGCGATGCAGCGCCTACCGCTCCGGCTACCGGCCGGGGACAACGGTGCCGCCCGCGGATTCGTGCGCCTGGGAGACGTCGCAAGCATTCGATCGGCGCCCGGTCCGAACCAGATCAGCCGCGAGAACGGCAAGCGCCGTGTGGTCGTGACGGCAAACGTGCGGGGTCGCGACATTGGCTCCTTCGTGGCGGAAGCCGAAGCCCGGATCACCGAAGCCGTAGAGGTGCCTCCGGGCTACTGGACGACTTGGGGCGGCACTTTCGAGCAATTGCAGAGCGCCGCCCAACGCTTGCAGATCGTGGTGCCGGTCGCGCTGCTACTGGTCTTCACGCTGCTCTTCGGGATGTTCGGCAACATCAAGGACGGATTGCTTGTGTTCACCGGCGTGCCGTTCGCGCTCACGGGCGGCATCCTTGCGCTGTGGCTGCGCGATATCCCGCTGTCCATCTCGGCCGGCGTCGGTTTCATCGCATTGTCCGGCGTCGCGGTGCTGAACGGACTGGTGATGATCTCGTACATCCGTAGCCTGCGCGACGATGGCCTAGCGCTTGACGACGCCATCCGCGAGGGCGCGCTGACGCGACTGCGCCCGGTGCTGATGACCGCGCTGGTGGCGTCTCTGGGGTTCGTGCCGATGGCCATCGCTGTCGGGACCGGCGCCGAAGTGCAGCGGCCCCTGGCAACGGTCGTGATCGGCGGCATCCTGTCCTCCACCCTTTTGACGCTGCTGGTGCTGCCTGCCCTGTACCGGCTCGCGCACGCCCGCGATGAGCAAAGGCAATTGTCGCGAATCGCGGTCGTCACGCCGGCCGCGCCCGCTGCAAGCATCTAATTGAAACTGAAACCGGGTACGAACCGTGCGGGGCAGCCTGCCAGCGAAATGCGCTCGCGTTCGTACCCAATCGAGAGAGGTTCAAATGAAAGTACGTACCCAGATCGTTTTTTTCGCAGCTCTTGCCGGCCTTACGGGATGCGCGAGCAATATCGTTCATGAAGGGAAGTACGCGCAGGATGAGGGATGGCGAAAGGGAACTGTGGTCGAGATCGGGCCGGCGAAAAACCTGAAGCGGCCGTCGTTCTATGACTGCAGGACCGGGGCATCGGACAAGGAAGGCAACGAGCCGTACGTGATGGTCGCGTTCTTGCGCAATGGACACCCGTATGCGCGCGCCGCCAAGCTGCCGGCCGATGCCCAGTTGCAGGTCGGTGACAAGGTGTACGTGAACTTCAAGGACTGTAACGCACCGATCCCGAAACGCAACTCATGAACATTCGACCGGATGGAATTCAATTGATGCGCTTGTCTCGCGGGACGCAGGGGGGGCGTTGCAATGGATCAACGGCCGGAGATCCTTGGTTCGTCTCGTCAGGACCAACACGATGCATGACGACATCCATCACGAAGCCTGGCGCGACCGAGTGACCCCGGAACTGCTCGACGCCGTTCGCCAAGGCAACGTCCCGGAGGTGCGGAGGAGGCTGGATGACGGATTGCCCGCCAACTGGCAGGACGCCGAGGGATGCAGCCTGATCTTCCTGGCGGCATATCATCGCCAATGGGCCGTCGTCGACAGCCTACTGGCGCGTGGTGCATCGGTCGACCTGCCGGATCGTCGGGGATGGACGCCCCTCTTCTGGGCCGCCTTCAACGGTCATGCCGACATTGTCTCCTTCCTGATCGGCCGCGGCGCCAGTCCCGACGCGCGCAACGCGGACGGGGAGTGGCCCTTGTTTTGGGCCGTCTACAAGGGCCACACGTCGGTGGTCCGGCATCTCCTCGTCGGCGGTGCGAGGCGGAACCAGCTCGATGCGGAGGGACATGACGAACTCTGGCTCGCACAGACTTTGGGACGGCAGGACATCGTTGCCATCCTGGAGGGGTCTCGAGCCCGGCATACGAATCGCCACGTCCGGAAACATCCGGGCGGGACAATTTGATTCCAACCTTCGACGTCCGTCACATCGCCCCTTACCCCCGGCTCCAACTGGTCCCATGAGGTTCACTCCGCAACTTCCCTGCATTTGCCTTCTGAAAAACAACAGCGGAGGTGCTGACGGGATGCGGATGAAGGTGCTGGGGCCGGAGAGGCCGAACCAGACCAAGACAGACGGGAGGTGGCTGTGGATTTCAGATTGCTGCGTTACTTCGTCGCAGTTGCGGAAGAACTACATCTGGCCCGTGCAGCCGAGCGTCTGGGCATCGAGCAATCGCCTGTGTCGCGTGCGATGCGCGACCTGGAAAACCAGCTTGGCGTACAGTTGTTCGACCGCAGCACACGTCTGACGCGGCTGACCTGGGCCGGCCAAGTGTTCCTCGGCGAATGCCGGCGCGTGCAGGCTACCGTGGAGCAGGCAATCAAGAGCGCCAAGGCGGCGGCACAGGGCTACCAAGGCAGTCTGCGCATCGCCATCTGCGACAGACTGGCGCAGCCCCGCATTGCCACCTTGCTGGCACGCAGCCGCGAGGATGAGCCCGAGCTGGAGATTCGCGTCTTCGAGCTGCCGTTCGCACAGCAGCTCAAGATGCTGCACAACGATCTGCTGGACATCGGCTTTGCGTTGTCAAACGCGGTGCATGATGGCCTCGTCGCCGAGCCGGTGTGGACCGATCCGCTGTCGGTGATCGTGCCCGCACGCCATCCCTTGCTGGCACACGTGCAGGTGCCGCTGGCCGAAGCCTTGAAATTCCCGCTGGTTCTGTGCCATCCCGAATCGGGATCGGGCTGCCGCCATCAGAATCAAGCGATGCTGCAGGACGCAGCCACGCCGCTCAAGCTGGTCGATGAAGTGACCAGCCTGGGCGTGATGTTGACCCTGGTCGGCGCCGGCTACGGCATCGGCTTCGCCATCGCCTCGCAGGTGCAGACGCTACAGCGCCCGGACATCTCCGTTCGTCCCTTGGCCGGCACCCCACCGATGCTCTCTACCTACCTGCTGCGCCGCCAAGGCGAACCCTCGGAGCCCATGAAGCGGTTCATCGGGCGGGTGAGGGCCATGACCGCACGGTCGGAGGATTGACCTGTTTTCGTGATGGTCCCAGGCGCCAACGAGGCAAGCGCAGGACGTGCTACTACGGTAGACGGCTTGCGGGACGTCCGTGGTAAAATTAATTGAACATGAAGCTGCTGTGGGAAGCACTTTTCCGCATGCACTTTCCGGTCAACTGACTCAGGTCTGCCATGGCCCGTACCGCTTCGATCAACGTTGCTCAGTGGTGGCGTTTCCAGTAGGAAGCGGCACGTCGTTGCGGCCTTGAGCTGCACCTTGCCGCCGTGTCGGTGGGCAAGATCAGGCAGATGGCTCTCCGGCACGGCGGCTCCAAGATCAAAGGAGATTGCCCGATGCCCCTAGAGCTCCTCAACATAAATATTGTCGTGTGCGCCACGTCTTGGTGGCGTTTGGCCCCGTGCGTCTCCAACCGGCGCCCAGGCTCCCCGCAGTCTCGTCAGCGACCCCGTGCGCGCGCGTTGCTTCAACGCGACGCGGTGTTGCTTCCTGTGCGGGCTGCCGCTAGCTGGGGCAGTGTTTCGGCGCTTGCTCCGCTGGAATCTGGTACCAATGTGTATAACGATGTGAGTAATGCGCGCGGTGTAAACAAGCATACTGCTTATAAATTAATAGGTTATATGTGATATGTTACTCATGATCGACAACTACGACAGCTTCACGTACAACCTCGTGCAGTATTTCGGCGAGCTCGGCGCGGACGTGAAGGTGTATCGCAACGACGAGCTGACGCTCGAACAGCTCGCGGCGCTGAAGCCCGCGCAACTCGTGATCTCGCCCGGGCCATGCACGCCGGCCGAAGCCGGGATCTCGGTGCCCGCGATCCGTGAATTCGCCGGCAAGCTGCCGATCCTCGGCGTGTGCCTCGGGCACCAGAGCATCGGCGCGGCGTTCGGCGGCAAGGTGGTCCACGCGAAGCGGCTGATGCACGGCAAGACCTCGCCGGTGTTCCACGAAGGCCAGGGCGTGTTCCGCGGGCTGCCGAATCCGGTCACCTGCACGCGTTATCATTCGCTGGCGATCGAACGCGAAAGTCTGCCCGACTGCCTCGAAGTCACGGCGTGGACCGACGACGGCGAGATCATGGGCGTGCGCCACCGCACGCTCGCGGTCGAGGGGGTGCAGTTCCACCCCGAATCGATCCTTTCCGATCAGGGCCACCAGCTGCTGCGGAATTTCCTCGAACAGAACTGAAACCCGGCCCGGCGCCGCGCGGCGTCCGGCCACTGCAAAAGGGACGTCATGACCATCACTGCGCAGGAAGCGCTGCAACGCACGATCGACCACCGCGAAATCTTCTACGACGAGATGCTGTCGCTGATGCGCCAGATCATGGCGGGCGAAATCTCGCCGCTGATGACCGCGGCGATCATCACCGGCCTGCGCGTCAAGAAGGAGACGATCGGCGAGATCACCGCCGCGGCGACCGTGATGCGCGAGCTTGCGACGAAGGTGACCGTCCCCGGGTCGGACCACAACTTCCTCGACGTCGTCGGCACCGGCGGCGACGGCGCGAACACGTTCAACATCTCGACGACGACGATCTTCGTCGCCGCCGCGGCGGGCGCGCGCATCGCGAAGCACGGCGGGCGCAGCGTGTCGTCGAAGAGCGGCGCGGCCGACGTCCTCGAAGCGCTCGGCGTCAAGCTCGGCCTCGCGCCGGAGCAGGTCGCCGAGTCGATCGAGGCGACCGGCATCGGCTTCATGTACGCTCCCGCGCACCACAGCGCGATGAAGAACGTCGCCGCGGTGCGCCGCGAGATGGGCGTGCGCACGATCTTCAACATCCTCGGCCCGCTGACGAACCCGGCCAGCGCGCCGAACACGCTGATGGGCGTGTTCCATCCCGACCTTGTCGGCATCCAGACGCGCGTGATGCAGCGCCTCGGCGCGAACCACGTGCTCGTCGTGTACGGCATGGACGGCATGGATGAAGTCAGCCTCGGCGCCGCGACGATGGTCGGCGAACTGAAGGACGGCGAGATCCGCGAATATCAGATTCACCCGGAAGACTTCGGCCTGCAGATGATGGGCACGCGCAACCTCGCGGTCGAGTCGGCGGAGCAGTCGAAGGAGACGCTGCTCGGCGTGCTCGACAACCGGCCCGGTCCTGCGCGCGAGATCGTGATCCTGAATGCCGGCGTCGCGCTCTACACCGCGAACGTCGTCGACTCGATCCCGGCGGGGATTACGCGCGCGCGCGAACTCATCGAGAGCGGCGCCGCGCGCGCGAAGCTCGACGAGTTCCTGACCTTCAACCGCAAGTTCGGCTGAGCGCGAGATGAGCGACATCCTGAACAAGATCCTCGCGGTCAAGCGCGATGAAGTCGCCGCCGGCAGCGCCGCGCGGCCGCTTGCCACGGTCCGGGCCGAAGCCGAAGCGCAGGCGCCGGCGCGCGATTTCGTCGGTGCGCTGCGCGCGAAGATCGCCGCCGGCAGCTCTGCGGTGATCGCCGAGATCAAGAAGGCGAGCCCGTCGAAGGGCGTGATGCGCGAGGACTTCCGCCCGGCCGAGATCGCGGTGCAGTACGAGCGTGCGGGCGCGGCCTGCCTGTCCGTGCTGACCGACCGGCAGTTCTTCCAGGGCGCGCCGATTTATCTGCAGGCGGCGCGCGCCGCGTGCGCGCTGCCGGCGCTGCGCAAGGATTTTCTCGTCGATCCGTGGCAGGTGTTCGAGGCGCGCGCGATGGGGGCGGACGCGATCCTGCTGATCGTTGCGGCGCTCGATCTCGACATGATGCGCGAGATGGAAGCCGTCGCCGAAAGCCTCGGCATGGCGGTGCTCGTCGAAGTCCATGACGCGGCCGAGCTCGACATCGCGCTCCAACTTCGCACGCCGCTCGTCGGCATCAACAACCGCAACCTGCGCACCTTCGACGTCAGCCTGCAGACGACGCTCGACCTGCTCGGGCGCGTCCCGGCCGAGCGCCTCGTCGTCACCGAGTCCGGCATCGTAACGCCGGACGACGTCGCGCTGATGCGCGCGAACCAGGTCCATGCCTTCCTCGTCGGCGAAGCGTTCATGCGCGTGCCGAACCCGGGTGACGGCCTGCGCGCGCTGTTCGGCTGAACGTTTTCTCGTCGCCCCACGCGGGTACGTCGTTCGCAGCATCGTCGTTGGAGGCCGGGAGTTCGGCGCGACACGGAGGAATCGGCGAGTGGGTAACGGGGCGCGGCGCAGCGACGGCCGGGGTGCTTGAGCGAAGATCGCGATGGAGCCGGCCGACATTCCCCTGACTAAGCGGCGCCCGTGGCGGATCGCGGGCGCGGTGCTGCTGGTCGTCCTGCTGGCGGTCGCGGTGCTGGCGCTGTTCGCCGGCTGGGTCGTGACGACCGAATCCGGATTGCGGTTCGCGGCCCGGACGGCCGAGCGCCTGACTGGCGGACAGGTAGTCTTCGAGGCGGCTTCCGGCCGTCTCGCCGGACCGCTGCGGATCGGCATGCTGCGTGTCGACACCGCCGACCTGCGCCTGCGTCTGCAGGACCTCTCGCTCGACTGGAACCCGGCGGCGCTGCTCGACCGCCATCTCGATATCGCCAGGCTGTCGGTCGGGGACGTCGTAGTCGCGACCCGGCCGACGGAAGCAGCGCCCCCTTCCGGCCCGCCCCAGACGCTTACGCTGCCCGTTTCGCTGTCGCTCGCGGCGCTCGAGGTCGGGCACCTCGCGGTCGTCGAATGGACCGCGGAACCCGCGCCCGAACCGGAGCCCGTCCCGCCCGTCGCCCCCGGCGTCACGTTCGAGCTGTCGGCGCTGACGGCGACGATCCGCAGCGACGGCAGCCGGCATCGCATCGACGGGCTGCGTGTGTCGCTGCCGTTCGGGCAAGCCGAGCTGGCGGGCGAGCTCGACGGCGGCGCGCAGCCTTTTCCGCTGAACGCTGTCGGCAGTCTGCGCGGCGAATTGACCGGCCACGCGTACGCGCTGAATTTCCGCGCCGATGGTGATCTCGTCGCGCCGCACGTCGTCGTCGATGCCGAGGGAGCCGGCCTTGCCGGCAGCGCGGATGTTCTCGCGGCGCCGTTCGACCCGGTGCCGCTGCGCCGTCTTCACGCTGCGCTCGGCGAGATCGACCCGTCGGCGTTCAACCCTGCCGCGCCCCGCGCCGCGCTGCGCGTCGAGGCGGATCTTGTGCCGGCCGCGGACGACGCGGCCGCACTCGTCGGTCCGATCACGATCGAGAACCGCCAGCCGGACACGGTCGACCGCGGCGGGCTCCCGGTCGAGCGGCTGGCCGCGCAGCTGCGCTGGACGCCCGCGGCGACCCGCGCCGACGCGCTGCTGATCGAGCTTCCGGGCGCTGGCACGATCAGCGGCGACGCGGCCTGGAACGCCGGCGGCGCACTCGGCCGTCTGGTGGCGAACCTGCAGCTCGCGCGCATCGATCCCGCGCGCCTCGACGCGCGGCTGCCCACCGCGGTCCTCGCCGGGACAGTCGAGGCAGCCGGAGACGAGTCGGCGCAGACCGCGAAGCTCGACATCGGAATCGGCGACGCGCGGGTGCGGGCGACCGGGGAGATGACGGCGACCCGAAACGGCGACGGAATTCGCCGGGTCGTCGCGAGCGGCGAGCTGGAGCGTTTCGATCCGCACGCGCTCGTCGCCGCGGCGCCCCGAGCGAGCCTGAACATGAGTTTCGAAGCGCATGCCGATCTCGCCGATCCGCTGCGGTACGACGTCGCCTGGAACCTGCGGCCGAGCCGCCTCGACGGCCGACCGGTGTCGGGCCGGGGCCGCGTCGAGGTCGAAGGGCAGCGCCTCGTCGACGGTGACGTCGATCTGATCGTCGCGGGCAATACCGGGCATTTGCGCGGGGCATGGGGGCGCGCGGGCGACAGTCTCGATTTTCGCCTCGACGCGCCGGCGCTCGCGGCGCTCGGCGACGAGTTCGGCGGCAGCGCGCGCGCCGAGGGGACGATCTCCGGCAGTGTCGAGCGGCCGGCCGGCACGCTCACGCTGTTCGCCGAGTCGCTGCGCCTGCCCGGCGGCCTGCGCGTCGCCGGTCTCAATGCCGAAGGCCGCCTCGCCGACGGTTTCGACGGGGACGTCCGATTGGCGCTCGGCCTCACCGGGCTGGGACGCGGCGAGGAAGCGAATCTCGTCGATGAGGCGACGCTCGCTATCACCGGCCGGGGCAACGCGCACACGATCGACCTCGTCGCGAGCGGGCTGGAGAAGGACACGGTGCGCCTGCGGCTCGAAGGCGGTCTGATCGGTTTCCGCTCGCCGACTGCGACGGCTGGCGATCGCGGCGGAGCCGACCGCGGTGCGCGGGCAGGCGCCGAAACTTCCGCAAGCCGGCGGGGCACCGCGACCCGCGGCAGGGCGACGCAGGCTGCAGCGGCGAGCGCCGTGACTTCGGACTCCGGCGGCGCGCTCGCGAACCTCGCATGGGAAGGCCGCCTGCTGTCGCTCGAAACGAGCGGCCGCTTTCCTTCGCGCCTGACCGCTCCCGCCGAGCTGCGCGCGGGCAGGGATCGCGTCGCGCTCGGCGCCGCGACCATCGAAGCGGGCGAGCGCGGACGCATCCGCCTCCACGCGACCGAATGGACGCCGGAGTCCATCGTCGCGCGCGGGTCGCTGACGGGCCTCGCGCTCGGACTCGTGCGCCGCGCCGACGGCAGCGCGCGTCGCGGGCCCGGACCGCTCGTGCTCGGCGCCGACTGGGATCTGAGGCTCGGTGAGACGGCCAACGGGACTGCGCGCGTGTTCCGCGAAGCGGGCGACCTGCGCGTCGAAGGCGAGATCGCCGCGCGGCTCGGCCTGGAGCATCTCGAAGCGCGCTTGAGCGTGCAGGACAACCGCCTCGCGCTGTCGTGGGACGCGCGCGGCGTCGAGCTCGGCGAGCTCGTCGGTTCGGCGACGGCGCTTGCCGAGCACGATGCGGCCGAAGGCTGGCGCCTCGCGCCGAACGCCGACCTGCTCGGTTCGGCGCGGCTGACGATGCCGTCGATCGCGTGGTTCGGCCGTCTGATGCAGGAGAACATCGTCACCGGCGGCAGCCTGGCGGCGGATTTCGCGCTCGCCGGCACGGCGGCGGCGCCGCGTGCGAGCGGCAGCATCGACGGCCGCGAGCTGTCGCTTGCGCTCGTCGACCAGGGCCTGCAGCTGTCGGGGGGCGAGTTGCGCGCCGAGTTCGACCGCGACGCGCTGCGCCTCGTGCGGCTCGAATTCGTGTCGCCGAACCGGGTGCGCCCGCGTGACAACCGCGTGCCGGTCGACCGCTTCACGCAGGAGCCGGGGCGCTTGTCCGCGGCCGGCGAAATCGCGCTCGACAGCGGGGCGGGCGAGTTCCGCTACGTCGCGGACCGGCTGCCGATCCTCCAGCGCCCCGACCGCTGGCTGATCCTCACCGGTGGCGGCACGGCGCGCAGCACCTGGACCTCGCTCGACCTCAATGCCGAATTCGCCGCCAACGCCGGCTACGTCGAACTCGCGGAAACGCCGCCGCCGAGCCTGTCGTCGGATGTCGTCGTCCTCGGCACCGAGGAACCGCAGAAGAAAGGCGGCTTCAAGCTCTCGGCCGATGTCGCCGTCGCGCTCGGCGACCACCTTTACCTGTCGGCGCTCGGCGTCGACACGCGGCTGACCGGCGATTTGCGGCTGCGGACGCGCGACGGCGAACCGCTCAGCGCGGTCGGCACGATCTCGACGGTGGGCGGCACCTTCCGCGGCTACGGCCAGAACCTCGCGATCGAGCGGGGGCGGATCAACTTCCAGGGGCCGCTGAACAATCCGGGGCTCAACATCGTCGCGCTGCGCAAGGGCCTCGCGGTCGAAGCCGGCCTCGCGATCGTCGGCAGCGCGCGGCGCCCGCAAGTGCGGCTGGTCTCGGAGCCGAACGTGCCCGATCCGGAAAAGCTGTCCTGGCTCGTGCTCGGCCGTCCGCCGACCGCCGGCAGCGGCGCCGACCTCGGGCTGCTGCTGCCCGCGGCGCAGGCGCTGCTCGGCGGGCCGGGCGGCGGCATGACCGACCAGATGTCGCGCAGCCTCGGTTTCGACCAGTTTTCGATCGGGCAGGGCGAACTCACCGGCGTCACGCGCAGTCCGACCAGCCGCGTGGTCGGTGACGGCACCGTCGTCACCGGCCAGGGAACTGTCAGCGGGCAAGTCCTGTCGCTGGGTAAGCGCCTGTCGTCCGACCTCTTCCTGTCTTTCGAGCAGAGCCTCGGCGGCGCCGAAAACCTCGTCAAGCTGACGTATCAGCTCACCCGCCGGGTGTCCGTCGTCGCCCGTGGCGGCAGCGATAATTCGGCGGATATCTATTACACGATCTCGTTCAGATAACCGGGAATCATGCTGCCCGACCGGAGTCAGAAGGGCAGCGGTTCCAAAGGAGGTGATCCGTATGACGGAACAGGAAGTGCCTGTGGTTTCTGAAACCGCCATCCTCGCGGGTGGCTGTTTCTGGTGTCTCGAAGCGGTGTTCAAGGATGTGGAAGGAGTGAAGTCGGTGACCTCGGGTTACATCGGCGGCCGCGTCGAATCCCCGTCCTATCGTCAGGTCTGCGACGGCGGGACGGGCCACGCGGAAGCGGTACGCATCGAGTTCGACCCCCAGGTGGTTTCCTACCGCGACCTGCTCGAGATCTTCTTCGTCATCCACGACCCGACGAGCGTCGACCGCCAGGGCAACGACGTCGGCACGCAGTACCGCTCCGCGATCTTCGCGACCAGCGAGGCGCAGCTTCACGACGCGCTCGCGCTGGTCGAGGAGATGGGCGAGATGCGCGTCTATCCGTCGGCGATCGTGACGAAGATCGAGATGGCCGAGACCTTCTGGCCGGCCGAGGACTTCCATCGCGACTACTACGCGCGCAATTCCGACCAGTCGTACTGCCAGTATGTCGTCGCGCCGAAGATCGCGAAGTTCCGCGAGAAGTTCGCGAACCGGCGCAAGCAGGGCGGGTAAAATCCGCGCCTTTACCTCGACAGGAGAATTGCATGACCCAGACCACCACCTCGAGCGGCCTCATCATCGATGACATCGAAGTCGGCACCGGCGCGACCGCCGAGAAGGGCAAGCGCGTGTCGGTGCATTACACCGGCTGCCTGACCGACGGCCGCAAGTTCGACTCGAGCAAGGATCGCAACGACCCGTTCGAATTTCCGCTCGGCGCCGGCCACGTGATCCGCGGCTGGGACGAAGGCGTGCAGGGGATGAAGGAAGGCGGCAAGCGCAAGCTGACGATCCCGCCCGAACTCGGCTACGGCGCGCGCGGCGCCGGCGGCGTGATTCCGCCGAACGCGACGCTGGTGTTCGAAGTCGAGCTGCTGAAAGTCTACTGATCGACGGACGCGTCGGTTGCGCCAGTGCGCCCCGGCCGGTGCGGACGCGGCGCGGCCCGACGCAACAGGGTGCGGATATGAAACTCGATCAGGCCCAGCGGCGCATCCTCGCGCAGCTGCAGCAGGATTCGTCGATCAGCACGCAGAACCTCGCCGAGAAGGTTGGCCTGTCGCCGTCGCCGTGCTGGCGGCGCGTTCGCGAAATGGAGGAGGCGGGGCTGATCCGCGGCTACGTCGCGCTGCTCGACCGCCACAAGCTCGGACTCGGCACCTGCGTGTGGGTGCGGGTCAAGCTGAAGAAGCACGGCGCCGACGTCCTCGACCGCTTCGAGAACGTCGTCAAGGGCTGCAATGAAGTCGTCGAGTGCTACGAGCTGCTCGGCGAAACCGACTGCCTGCTGAAGCTCTACCTGCCGAACCTCGAAGCGTTCTCGACCTTCATGCACGACTTCCTGCTGAAGCTCCCCGAAGTCGACGTGACGCATTCGAGCGTCGCGCTGCGCGAAATCAAGAACGAGACGGCGCTGCCGCTGTAGCACCGGGCGCCGCAGCTTCGCGGCACGTTCCGCCGCGCAGCGGCGCCCGCTTTCCCGCCTACAGGCTGCCCCAGAACACCGCGATCACGCCCGCGGGCGCGACGTAGCGCGCGAGCACGTTCCAGATCCCGAATCCGACCGGACCGAGGTCGAGGTCCTTGCGCACGCTCTCGCGGTCGAGGAACCACGCGACGAACACAATCGCGCCGAGGCCGCAGGCGGGGAGCATGAACTTGCTCGTCAGCTTGTCGAGAAGGTCGAAGATGTTCTGGCCGAAGATCAGGACGTCGCTCCACGCGTTGAAGGACAGCAGCGCGCCGATGCCGAGCGCCCAGGTCGCGAGGCCTGCGACGACGCTCGACGCGATGCGGCCCATCGGCGTGCGTTCCTCGAGCAACTCGACGACAGGTTCGAGCAGCGAGATCGACGACGTCAGCGCGGCGAAGATCAGCAGCGCGAAGAACAGCACGCCGAGGACGAGGCCGCCGGCGATCTTGCCGAACGTGAGCGGCAGCGTGACGAACACGAGGCCCGGGCCCGACGACGGGTCGAGGCCGTTCGCGAACACGATCGGGAAGATCGCGAGGCCGGCGGTCAGCGCGATCGTCGTGTCGGCGACTGCGACCGTGGCGGCGGCGCGCACGAGGTCGATGTCCTGGCGAAGATAGGAGCCGTACGCGATCATCACGCCCATCCCGAGCGACAGCGTGAAGAACGCGTGGCCGAGCGCGGCGAGCACGACGCCGCTGTCGAGCTTGCTCCAGTCGGGCGTGAAGAGGTAATCGACCGCCGCGCCGAAGCTGCCGGTCGTCGTGCCGTAGCCGACCATCACGAGCAGGATCACGCCGAGCGCGGGCATCATCAGCTTCGTCGCACGCTCGAGACCGGTCGACACGCCCATCGCGACAACGCCGACCGTCAGCAGCATGAAGACCGAATGCCACGCGAGGAGGCGGCCGGGGTTCGCGAGCAGGCCGGAGAACAGCGTCGCGGCCGAGTCCTTGTCGATGCCGGTGAAGGAGCCGGCGCCGGCCTCGGCGAGATACGCGAGCGCCCAGCCGCCGATGACGCTGTAGAAGGACAGGATCAGGAAGGCCGCGAGCGTGCCGCCCGCGCCGATCAGCACCCAGCCGCGTCCGCGGCCATTCGCCCGCGCGACCTCGGCCATCGTGTTGATCGGGTTCTTCTGGCCGCGGCGGCCGATCAGCCACTCGGCGATGATGATGGGCAGCCCGATCAGCGCGATGCAACCGAGATAGACGAGCACGAACGCGGCACCGCCGCTCTGCCCGACCATGTACGGAAACTTCCAGATGTTGCCGAGGCCGACGGCCGAGCCGACGGCCGCAATGATGAAGCCGATCCGCGACGACCAGTGGTCGTGTACTTTCACCGCGCCCATCGCGTGCGCCCCGCTTGCCGTTTCGATTGCAGCCATCTCAATGCCTCCCGCACACGGCAACGAAAAGCGCGGGAGCGGGCCGGCCGCGCACCGCGGCGGGATGTCGAACGTCGAGTTGCATGAGTCTCCTCCGATTGGCCTCGTAGGCATCGCGGGCAAGAGGAGGCTCCGCAGCGCGTTCGACGCGGGGGTGCCCGCGGCGTTCGCCAGCCCACGAAAAATCGTCTCCGCCTTGCATTTTTATATTCATCGCCGTCGTGGTCCGCCGATGAGGAGCGGAAATGTTAAGCAGCCGATTGCAGAAAATCTGTGCGAGTTCGCGCGCGGTTTTCGCGATTGGCGGAAAAAATTGTCGCCCTCACCCCGCAAGTCGCGAACTTGTTGCGCTCGGCTCTGCTGCGCCGCGCAAGGTCCGCCGCGGGCGTCTCGGGCGCGCGCGTCATTCTCGTCCGATGGCGGCGGCTTTCAAGCGCGGAATGTACGCATTGCGGCCGTCGCCGGTCCTTTCGCGGGGCGCCGAATCGTCGGCGGGCCGCGCCGGGAGGCAGGCGCCGCGGCGGATGTTGCGGTGCGTCCGCCGGGATCGGCGTGTTTTGGCTGAAAAGCGCGAAGGCGGGGAAATTTGTTCCTGAAAGCTCCCGAACTGGGCGCGAAGAAGGAAATTTTTTGCCGCGTTTTCTCCCTACGATGGCAATGCGTGCCGAATGCCGCGGGCGCGCGACAACACCAACCAAAGAGGAGACAACGTCGGCAGGCCGGACTCCGGCGCCACGAGCGCCGCGCGCGCCGGTCGGCGACGATTCGAACGCCATGGCACACACCACCTTCCCGACGACGCTTCGCCCCGTCTCGCTCGACGACAAATACACGGCGACCTCCGGCCGCGCGTACATGACCGGCATCCAGGCGCTGGTGCGCCTGCCGATCATGCAGCGACTGCGTGACAAAGCGGCGGGGCTCGACACCGCCGGTTTCGTCACCGGCTACCGCGGCTCGCCGCTCGGCAACGTCGACCACGAGTTCTGGAAGGCGAAGAAATACCTCGAGCCGCATCACATCCGCTTCCAGCCCGGCCTCAACGAGGACCTTGCGGCGACCTCGGCGTGGGGCACGCAGCAGGTGAATCTCGACCCGAACGCGATGTACGACGGCGTGTTCTCGATCTGGTACGGCAAAGGCCCGGGCGTCGACCGCAGCGGCGACGTGTTCCGCCACGCGAACGCGGCCGGCACGTCGAAGCACGGTGGCGTGCTCGTGATCGCCGGCGACGACCACGGCGCGAAGTCCTCGACGCTGCCGCACCAGACCGAGCACGTGTTCAAGGCGATGATGATGCCGGTGCTCGCGCCGGCCGGCATCCAGGACTACCTCGAATATGGCCTGCACGGCTTCGCGCTGTCGCGCTACTCGGGCTGCTGGGTCGCGTTCAAGGCGCTGACCGATACCGTCGAGACCTCCGGCTCGGTCGATATCGATCCGTTCAAGGTCGAGACGATCATTCCGACCGACTTTCCGCTCCCGGCGGACGGGCTGAACCTGCGCTGGCCCGATCCGCCGCTCGTGCAGGAAAAGCGGCTGATGCACCACAAGCTGTACGCGGCGCTCGCTTACTGCCGCGCGAACCAGCTCAACAAGACCGTCATCGACAGCCCGAACGCCCGGCTCGGCATCATCACGGCCGGCAAGAGCTACCTCGACGTGCGTCAGGCCTTCGAGGACCTCGGCATCGACGACGCGCTCGCCGCCGAGATCGGCATCCGCCTGTACAAGGTCGGCATGGTGTGGCCGCTCGAAGCCGAAGGCGTGCGCCACTTCGCCGAAGGGCTCGACGAGATCCTGGTGATCGAGGAGAAGCGCCAGTTCCTCGAATATCAGCTGAAGGAAGAGCTCTACAACTGGAACGAGAACGTGCGCCCGCGCGTGATCGGCAAGTTCGATGAGAAGGGGGAGTGGTCGCTCCCCCATGGGGATTGGATGCTGCCCGCGGCCGGCGACCTCACTCCGGCGATGATCGCGCGCGTGATCGCGGCGCGGATCGGGCGCTTCTACACGTCGGACAGGATTCGTGCGCGCCTCGCGTTCTTCGACGCCAAGGAGGCCGCGCTCGCGAAGCCGCGGCTGTCGATCGCGCGCGTGCCGCACTACTGTTCGGGCTGCCCGCACAACACCTCGACGAAAGTGCCCGAAGGCTCGCGCGCGCTCGCCGGCATCGGCTGCCACTACATGGCGACCTGGCTGTCCCCCGAATCGACGCAGACCTTCTGCCAGATGGGCGGCGAGGGCGTGGCCTGGGTCGGGCAGGCGCCCTTCACCAGCACGCCGCACGTGTTCGCGAACCTCGGCGACGGCACCTACATGCACTCGGGGATCCTCGCGATCCGCGCCGCGGTCGCCGCCTTCAATCACGGCCTTCCCCCCGCCCCCTTCCCGGGGAAGGGGGAGAGGAGCTGCTCGCCGCGCTCGCGACGGGACGTGGGCCCCGCCTTGGGGCGGCCCGGCGCCGGGGCCGGCATCACCTACAAGATCCTCTACAACGACGCGGTCGCGATGACCGGCGGCCAGCCGCACGACGGCACGCTGTCGGTGCCGATCATTGCGCAGCAGCTCGTGGCCGAAGGCGTGCACAACATCATCGTCGTCAATGACGGCACGCCGCGCGCGTACGGTCCGTCGGACCTGCCGCACGCCATTCCGATCCGCCACCGCGACGAGCTCGACGCGGTGCAGCGCGAGCTGCGCGAAGCGCCGGGCGTCACCGCGATCATCTACGACCAGACCTGCGCGGCCGAGAAGCGCCGCCGCCGCAAGCGCGGCAAGTTTCCCGACCCGGCGACCCGCGTCGTCATCAACGACCTCGTCTGCGAAGGCTGCGGCGACTGCGGCGACAAGTCGAACTGCATGTCGGTCGCCGCCGTCGAGACCGAGTTCGGCAGGAAGCGCACGATCGACCAGTCGTCGTGCAACAAGGACTACTCGTGCGTGAAGGGCTTCTGTCCGAGCTTCGTCACCGTCGAAGGCGGCCGGCTCAGGAAGGGCAAGGCGGCCGACGCGAGCGCCGACGCGTTCGCGTCGCTGCCCGAGCCGGTGCTGCCGGTGACCGCAGCGCCGTGGGGGATACTCATCACCGGCGTCGGTGGCACCGGCGTCGTGACGATCGGCGCGCTGCTCGGCATGGCCGCGCACCTCGAAGGCAAGGGCGTGTCGGTGCTCGACATGGCGGGCCTCGCGCAGAAAGGCGGCGCGGTGTGGTCGCACGTGAAGATCGCCGACCGGGCCGAGGACATCTTTGCCGCGCGCGTCGCCGCGGGGGATGCGAACGTCGTGATCGGCTGCGACCTCGTGGTGTCCGCGAGCGACGAATCGCTGGCGAAGATGCGCACCGAGCACACGCGCGTCGTCATCAACCGCGACCAGACCAACACCAGCGAGTTCGTGCGCGGCTTCGCGGCCCAGGCGCGCAGCGGCGACGTCGCGAAGCACCCGGACCCGCAGTTCCCCGCCGGCTCGATGGAAGCGCAGATCGCCGACGCCGTCGGCAGCGGCAACGTCGAGTTCCTCGAAGCGTCGCGCCTCGCAACCGCGATCCTCGGCGACGCGATCGGGACGAGCCTGTTCATGCTCGGCTTCGCGTGGCAGCGCGGGCTCGTGCCGCTGTCGCGCGACGCAATCCTGCATGCGATCGAGATCAACGGCACCGCGGTCGAGGCCAACAAGGCAGCCTTCCAGTGGGGCCGCCGGGCGGCGGTCGATCCGGGCGCAGTCGAGGCCGCCGCGAAGCCGCCGCACGGCACGCCCGAGCACCACAAGCTGTCGGCGTCGCTCGACGAGGTGATCGCGCGGCGCAAGGCTTACCTCGTCGACTATCAGGATGCCGCGTACGCCGAGTGCTACGCGCAACTGGTCGAGCGCGTGCGCGCAGCCGAGCAGAAGGTCGCGCCGGGCAAGACGCGGCTCGCCGAGGCGGTCGCGCGCGGCTACCACAAGCTGCTCGCCTACAAGGACGAGTACGAAGTCGCGCGGCTCTACACCGCAAGCGACTTCGTCAAGCGCATCGAGGAGCAGTTCGAAGGCGACTACAAGCTCGTGTTCCACCTCGCGCCGCCGGCGCTCGCCGAGCGCGACCCGCAGACCGGCGAGCCGAAGAAGAGGGCGTATGGGCCGTGGATGCTGAAGGCGATGCGGATGCTCGCGAAGATGAAGGGGCTGCGCGGCAGCGCGCTCGACCCGTTCGCGCGGACGCACGACCGCAAGCTCGACCGCCGGCTGATCGCCGACTACGAGCGCGTCATCGAGGAAGTCCTCGCAAAGCTCGACGCCGCGAACCACGACACCGCGGTCGAGCTCGCGCAGCTCCCCGAGCAGATGCGCGGCTTCGGCCCCGTGCGCGAACGTTACGTCGCGAATGCGAAGAAGCGCGAGGCGACCTTGCTCGACGCGCTGCGCAACGGCGGCGGCGCGACCCCGTCGGCCGCGCGGGGCGAACGCAGGACGATCCAGGTCGTCCCCGCGTAGCGGTGTTGTCGGCTTTCGCTGCGCTTCGTCCGACCTACAGGAGCAGCGCGGCGCGCTACTCTCGCCCCCGGCGGTCGGTGGTCGGCGTGAGCGCTGCGAATGACGTCGGACGACGGGTTGCTCCCCCCGTAGGTCGGGTGAGAGGCAGCGAAGGCCGACGTCCGACAGCTTTGGCGCCTCGCGTAACATCGCTCGACGCCGGCCGGTCCAGCCGGCCGCGTAGCCGAACTGGCGCAGCGACGGTCGAAGTCGGACGGGTTTCCGACGCGGCATGTAACCTCACTCATGCCGGCCGGTCGAAGCAGATGAAGGACGCTGGAATGCAGCAGGTCCCGTCGGGCGGACACCGGGCAAGACCGATTTCCTGCGGCGCCTCGGTCCGCCACTGTCACAAGCGGTGAAGGACGGAGGCGCCGCGCCCCTTGAGACCGATGAAGGAGAAACTTGTGAGCGTATTTTCCAACCGCGATTTCGCCGATCACGAGCAGGTCGTGTTCTGCAGCGACGATCGGAGCGGCCTGAAGGCCATCATCGCCGTGCATAACTCGAATCTCGGGCCGGTGCTCGGGGGTTGCCGCATGTGGCCGTACGCGAGCGAGGACGAGGCGGTTCGCGACGTGTTGCGGCTGTCGCGCGGCATGACCTACAAGTCCGCGATCGCGAACCTGAAGCTCGGCGGCGGCAAGTCGGTGATCATCGGCAACCCGCGCACCGACAAGACGCCGGAGTTGCTGAAGGCGTTCGCGCAGGCGGTCGAGCGTCTGCACGGTCGCTACATCGCGGCCGAAGACTCGGGCACCGGCGTCGACGACATGAAGTACATGGCGCAATTCACGCGGCACGTGTCCGGCGTCCACGACAAGCCGGCCGAGCACGGCACGCGCAGCGGCGACCCGTCGCCGTCCACGGCGTACGGCGTCTTCGTCGGCATCCAGGCGGCGGTCAGGGAGCGCCTGCTGCGCGACTCGCTCGACGGCCTGCGCGTCGCGGTGCAGGGGCTCGGGCACGTCGGCCTCGATCTCGCGCGGCGGCTGAAGGGCGCCGGCGCCGAGCTGTGGGTCACCGACCTGCAGCGCGAGCCGCTCCTCGCCGCGGGCAAGGAACTCGGCGCGACCGTCGTTGCGCCCGACGACATCTTCGGTCTCGACGTCGACGTGTTCGCGCCGTGCGCGATGGGCGCGGTGATCAACGACCAGACCGTGCCGCAGCTGAAGGCGAAGATCGTCGCCGGCGCGGCGAACAACCAGCTAGCGGAGCCGCGCCACGGCGCCGTGCTGATGGAGCGCGGGATTCTTTACGCGCCCGATTACGTGATCAACGCCGGCGGCATCATCGACGTGTATCACGAGCGGATCGGCAACTTCGACCCCGCGGCGCTCGCGCGCCACATCGAGGGGATCCACGACACGCTGCTCGAGGTCTTCGCGCGCGCCCGCAAGGAGGAGCGCCCGACCGGCGAGGTCGCCGACGCGATCGCCGAGGAGCGCTTCAAGCGCTGACCCTGCCTGCCCGGGAGCGGAACTTCGCCAGGCGGAGTGTCGCTCCCGGCGCTCAGCCGCGCAGGATCTTCGCCGCGAGTTCGGCGAAGCCGCCGGACAGCGCATCGCCTTGCGGGACGCGGCCGTCGGGCGTGAGCTGATCGATCAGCCGCGGCAGGATCAGCGCGAGTTCGCTAGCGGCTTCCTGGCGCGGGACTCCGACCTGGCTCGCGACATCGTCCATGGTTTCCGAACCGAGCGCCGCAGTCAGCTGGTCGCCGTCGATGGCGACGTTCTGCCCGGTGCCGATCCACGACGCGACTGCGTCCGCGAGGCCGGCGGCACGGAATTGCTGCAGCAGTCCGTCGAGCCCTCCGGGGGTGTTGCGCACGAGGTTCACCGCCAATTCCAGCAGGCGCCCGCCGAGCCCCTGCTGTCCGCCGCCGAGCACGCTTCCGAGCACCTGACCGGCCAGTCCATCCAGCAATCCCATCTCCATCCCCTCGTGTTTGGCGAAAGTGGGCCGATTGTTGGCCGGCTCTCGCTGCGGGGCAAGGACGGAAGTGGAAACGAGAGGGTTTGTTACGTCTGCTGCCGCGCGGGAGGAGGGGGCTCGGGCCGTGCTGCGGCGCTGCCCACACGGGCGTCAGGCGTCCGGAGGGTGGTCGGCGTCCGTCACGGTCGCCTGTCTCTCGGTCCCGTATTTCCGCGGCATGCTTTCGTTCGCTCCGCCTTTCCCGCCGGCGTTTTCCGCGCGGCTGTCGTTGCCGACGATCTCTTCATCGGGCGCCCCGTTCCCAGCCGTGTCTTCGTCGTCCACGTGCAACTGCCCCGCATGTTTCGCCGCCGCGCGGCCGCCCAGATGCGCGATGACGCCGATGGCGGTGACGAGGAGGCCGAGCAGGACGGGGTGCAGGAGGTCGCGCATGAGGCGTAGTCTATCCGGCGGCCGGCGCGGCAGTCGCGCCGCGGGCCCTGTCACCTGCTTGCCGCTGTGGAACTGCCCATGAATCACTCATCGAAGCCCGTGCCGTCCGCGCTCCCCGTCATCGTGCTTTTCGCGACCGTGTTCGTCGAAGGGTTCTCGTCGCTCGGCGCGGAGATCATTGCGCTGCGGCGGCTCGTGCCGCACGTCGGCAGCTCCATCACGGTCACGGCGCCGACGATCGGGTTCTTCCTGCTGGCGCTGGCGCTCGGTTACCAGGCGGGCGGGCGCGTCGAGCGCGACTTTCTCGTCCGCGTGCGGCACAACTTCCTGCTCGCGGCGGCGATCATCGCCGTCGGGCTTGCCGGCCCGGTCGTCGACGCGCTGTTCGCGCATGTCCGCCCGGCGCCCCTCGCGTATCTGATCTTCATCGGCGCGGTGCTGTGCCCGATCGCATGGCTGCTCGGGCAGACGGTGCCGCTCTTGACGAACCTGCTGCGCGACGAACGGGTCGGCGCGCGCAGCGGCGCCGCGCTGTACTGGTCGACGCTCGGGTCGTTCCTCGGCTCGCTGTCCTTGTCGCTGCTCGTGATGCAATGGCTCGGCGTGTACGCGGCGGTGCTCGCGTGCACGCTGCTGTTGCTTGGCCTCGTTCCGTGGCTCGGCGATGCCCCCGAGACCCCGCGCTGGCGTGCGCTCCCGCGCATCGCCGCAGTCGCCATCGTGGCGGTCGGCTGCAACATCGTGCTGCCCCAGCAGATCGAGACCGCGTACGCGACCTATCGCACCGAGCGCGTCGCCGTGCCCGACATGGACGATCCGCGCGTGTTCTGGATCAACAACCAGGTCGCGTCGATGATTGACGACAGCGAGCCGCCGCGTTACACGCGTTACATCGAGCGGCTGCGCGAACTGCTCGTCGCCGAGCTCGGTTTTCGCGAGAAGCACATCCTCGTCCTCGGCGCCGGCGGCTTCACGCTGTCGCACCTCGAGCCGAAGAACGACTACGTCTATGTCGATATCGACCCGGCAATACGCGAGCTCGCCGAGCGCGAGTTCCTCGGCGAGAAGGCGCGCGGCCGCTTCGTCGCCGCCGACGCGCGCCGCTTCGTCACCGACACCGACGAGCGCTTCGACGCTGTGGTCGTCGACGCCTACAGCGCGCTGACGAGCATCCCGGCGCACCTCGTCACGCAGGAGTTCTGGCAGGGCACGCGCCGCGTGCTGCGGCCCGACGGCCTGATGTTCGCGAACCTGATCGTCGATTCGCGCCTCGCGACGCCCTATGCGCGCAACCTCATCGCGACGATCCAGTCGGTGTATGGCCCGTGCGCGGTCGAGATCCTGTTCCGCGACCGGCCGCTGTCGAACGTGCTGGTCCAATGCTTCGCCGGCCCGGCGCCGGTCGAAGTGCAGCCGTACACCGACGAGCGCAACCGCGCGGACGTCGACATCCTGCGCTCACGCTGACACCGCCCCCATCGGTCCCACTCTTGGATCACGATTCGGCTGATCGGGCGGCGCGCGAGGGGTTTGTCCCGCTCCCACGTCCCGCCGACTTCGAGCCTGCGCCCTTGGCGTACTCGTGCGTAAACTCGGCGCCGAGCAGAAACACGAGGCTCGAGTAATACACCCACACGATGACGACGACGAAAGTGCCGGCGGCGCCGAAACCCGACGCGAGCGCGCTCCTGCCGATGTAGAGGCCGATCAGGAACTTTCCGATCGAGAACAGCAGCGACGTCACCGCGGCGCCGATCCACACGTCGCCCCAGGCGATCTTCGCGCTCGGCAGGATCTTGTAGATCATCGCGAAGAGCCCGGTCACGACGGCGAAGGACACGAGAAAGTTCACCGCCTGCAAGGTCACTTCCCATTCGCCGAACCACGCTCCCCACCATTTGCCGAGCGCGGCGAGTGCGGCGTTGAGGAGCAGCGACACGATCAGCAGGAAGCCGACCCCGAGCACCATGCCGAACGACAGCAGCTGCGCGCGGACCAGGCCCCAGATCCCGCTGCTCTGCTTCTCCGGCGGCACTTTCCAGACGACGTCGAGGTCGGACTGCAGCTCCGCGAAGACGGTCGTCGCACCGACGACGAGGGTGATCATGCTGACGAGCGCCGCGATCGCCCCGCCTTCCGGGTCGCGCGACGCGTCCAGCACGCTGCGCACGCCCTCCGCCCCGGTCTCGCCGACCAGCCCGCCGACCTGCTCGACGATCGCGTCGCGCGCCGCGTCCTCGCCGAACACCAGGCCGGCGATCCCGATCGAGATCAGCAGCAGCGGCGCGAGCGAGAACATCGTGTAGAACGCGATGGCCGCACCCATGCTCGACGCGCGGTCGTCGATCCATGCGTTGACCGACTGCCTCGCGAGTACCCAGAGCTTTCCTGCCGACGCGCTCATGCCACTTCTCCGGGGGCAATTCCGGACGATGCGCAGCAAATCGTGTGCCGCTGCGACAGACGGCGGGGAACGGCGGCGCGGGGCTTGCGCGCGGAACGGCGGTCCGCACAGGAGGTGGCGTGAGTTCGGAGGGAGCGAGGGGCCGGCCTGGTCCGGGGCCGTCCCGGAGACGATGCGCCCGAAAGCGACTGCAGACGAGCATCGGATACGGGCGGCACGGATGAGCCCACAAAGCAAACGGCCCGGGGAAACCGGGCCGTGAACCGCCAGAGGCGGGAAAGCGCCATCGGCAGAATGCCGACGGCTGAAGCTGCGATCAGTGATGCTGGGTCGCGACGTGCGGCGCGTGCAGGTCCATCGCCGCGACGGCGTCGTCGAGCACCGCTTCGGGCACGTCCGCTTCGTCGTCCGTCTCGTTGGACAGCACCGCGTTGAGGCGCTTCTCGTCGAGGGCGTCACACCACTTCGCGACGACCAGCGTCGCGACGCTGTTGCCGACGAAGTTCGTCAGCGCGCGTGCTTCCGACATGAAGCGGTCGATGCCGAGGATCAGCGCGAGGCCCGCGACCGGCACGTTGCCGACCGCCGACAGCGTCGCGGCGAGCACGATGAAGCCGCTGCCGGTGACGCCGGCCGCGCCCTTCGATGTCAGCAGCAACACGAGGAGCAGCGTGATCTGGTGGCCGATGTCGAGCGGCGTGTTCGTGGCCTGCGCGATGAAGACCGCGGCCATCGTCAGGTAGATCGACGTGCCGTCGAGGTTGAACGAGTAGCCGGTCGGCACCACGAGGCCGACGACGGACTTCTGCGCGCCGGCGTTTTCCATCTTCGCCATCAGGCGCGGCAGCGCCGACTCGGACGACGACGTGCCGAGCACGAGGAAGAGCTCTTCCTTGATGTACTTGATCAGCTTGACGACGCTGAAGCCGTGCGCCTTCGCGATCGAGCCGAGGACGAGGAACACGAACAGCAGGCAGGTCAGGTAGAACGCGCCCATCAGCTGCGCGAGCTGCGCGAGGCTGCCGAGGCCGTGCTTGCCGATCGTGAAGGCCATCGCGCCGAACGCGCCGATCGGGGCGACTTTCATGATCACGCCGACGATGCCGAACAGGATGTGCGACAGGCGCTCGATGAAGTCGAACACCGGCTTGCCGCGTTCGCCGAACGCGTGCAGCGAGTAGCCGAATAGCAGCGAGAAGAACAGCACCTGCAGCATGTCGCCCTTCGCGAACGCGTCGACGACGGTCGCCGGGATGATGTTCAGCAGGAACTCGGTCGTCGTCTGCATCTTCCCGGGGGCCGCGTACTGCGCGATGGCGTTCGTGTCGAGCGTCGACACGTCCACGTTCATGCCGGCGCCCGGTTGCCAGACGTTGACGACGATCAGGCCGATGATCAGCGCGATCGTGCTGACGACCTCGAAATAGAGGATTGCAAGGCCGCCGGTCTTGCCGACCTTCTTCATGTCCTCCATTCCGGCGACGCCGACGACGATCGTGCAGAAGATGATCGGCGCGATGATCATCTTGATGAGCTTGATGAAGCCATCACCGAGCGGCTTCATCGCCGCGCCGGTCTCGGGGTAGAAGTGCCCGAGCAACACGCCGATCGTGATCGCGACCAGCACTTGAAAGTACAAACTCTTGAAAACGGCTTTTCTTGCCATACTCTTCTCCTCACTCCGCGGACGTATCTACCCGAACAACTCTGGCGGGGACGCGAGTATGGCGTCCGACAAGACCCGACGACTGTTGTGGACTTCCGAGTTGTGGACATCCGAATTGTGGAAATCCGCAGGGCGGGGACGAGCGAACGCCGTGCCGGGAACGTACCCGGAACGGGTGAGACGCGACCGGAGACGGGCGCTCCGGGCGGAGGCGGAAAGGTTGGCGCGCGGCAGGTTTCGCGCGAATTGCGGGGCGAGCCCGCTGGCTAGACTTCGCGCGCGATCTCTTCGAGGATCGCGGTCCCGTAGGCGTCGAGCTTGCGGTCGCCGATGCCCGAAATGCCAGCGAGTTCGACGATGCTCGCGGGGCGTGCGATCGCGATCTCGCGCAGCGTCGCGTCGTGGAAGATCACGTACGCGGGGACGTTACGCTCACGCGCAGTGGCGGCGCGCCAGGCGCGCAGACGGTCGAAGAGCGTCAGCGGCACACCATCCGGGATCTCCAGCCGCGTGCTGCGGCTGCGCCGGGTGCGCGACTTTTCCGGCGGAATCCGCAGCGCGAACTCCGCTTCGCCGCGCAGCAGCGGGCGCGCGAGGTCGGTCAGCGTCAGCGCATTGTGGCGATCGTGATCGACGGCGAGCAGGCCGTGCGCGACGAGCTGGCGGAACAGCGTGCGCCAGGTTTTTTCGTCGAGGTCGGTGCCGATGCCGAAAGTGCTGACCTTTTCGTGCTCCCAGTCGCGCACCTTGTCGGTCAGCTCGCCGCGCAGCACGTCGATCACGTGCCCCGCGCCGAAGCGCTGGCCGGTGCGGAAGACGCCCGACAGCGCACGCCGCGCGGCGTCGGTCGCATCCCAGGTGCGCGGCGGCTCGAGGCAGTTGTCGCAGTTGCCGCAGGCTTCGCTCGCCTCGCCGAAATGCGCGAGGAGATGCCGGCGGCGGCAGCCGGTCGTCTCGACGAGGCCGACCAGCGCGTCGAGCCGGGCGCGGGCGCGGCGCTTGAAGTCCTCGGCCCCTTCGGACTCGTCGATCATCCGCCGCTGCTGCACGATGTCCTGTGCGCCCCACGCCATCCACGCCTGCGCCGCGAGACCGTCGCGGCCGGCGCGGCCGGTCTCCTGGTAATAACCCTCGATCGAGCGCGGCAGGTCGAGGTGCGCGACGAAGCGCACGTCCGGCTTGTCGATGCCCATGCCGAACGCAATCGTCGCGCACATCACGATGCCGTCCTCGCGCAGGAAGCGGTTCTGGTGCGCCGCGCGCACTTCCTGCGGCATGCCCGCGTGATACGGCAGCGAGCGGATGCCCTGTTCCTCGAGCCACGCAGCGGTCTCTTCGACCTTGCGCCGCGACAGGCAATACACGATGCCGGCCTCGCCGGCGTGGTCGTCGCGGATGAAAGAGAGGAGCTGGTTGCGCGGGTTGTCCTTGTCGACCATCCGGTAGCGGATGTTCGGGCGATCGAAGCTCGAGACGAAGCGGCGCGCGTCGACGAGGCCCAGCCGTTCGGCGATCTCTTCGCGCGTTTCCGGGTCCGCGGTCGCAGTGAGTGCGATCCGCGGCACACCGGGGAAACGCTCCGGCAGCACCGACAGTTGCAGGTACTCGGGCCGGAAGTCGTGGCCCCATTGCGACACGCAATGCGCCTCGTCGATGGCGAACAGCGCGAGGCGGCGGTCGCGGTGCAGGCGTTCGAGCGTCGCGAGCAGCCGCCCGGTCAGCAGGCGTTCCGGCGCGACGTACAGCAGGTCGAGCCGCCCGCCGACCAGGTCGCGCTCGACCGTGATGGATTCGTCATTGGTCAGGCTCGAGTTCAGATAGGCTGCCGCTACACCCGCTTCCTGCAGGGCGCTCACCTGGTCCTGCATCAGCGCGATCAGCGGCGACACGACGACCGCGGTGCCCGGGCGCAGCAGCGCGGGGATCTGGTAGCACAGCGACTTGCCGCCGCCGGTGGGCATCAGCACCAGCGCGTCGCCGCCAGCCGCGACGTGTTCGACGATTGCGTGTTGCTCTCCGCGGAACGCGGTGTAGCCGAAAACGTGCTCGAGCAGGTGAAGCGCGGACGGGGGGCGGGGGTCGGTGCTCATCGGCGCCATTCTACCGGCGATCGTCCGCCGCGGAGGCGGGAAGGGCGGCGACGCGCCGAGCGGCACTGCCCGCTGCGGCGGCGCGAACACGAAAACTGCCGGGTGATTATTTGCGCCCGTGTCGCGGGGATGAGATCGCAGCCGACGCAAGGGCGCCAGGCACAGCGATCAGAACAGGTTCCAGGACCGACGAATGCGGAAAACCGACGTTTCGGCGCTGTACGCTGCCTTTCCCCACCTCGAGAAACTCGAAAAACTGTGGGGCAGCAGGGACGGTCGCGATTTCATCAACGCGCTGTTCAACGACACCCGGGGCGGCACGCGAAAAGGCTTTCCGGCCGAGCACGCGGTGACCATCCTGCGGCTGCTGCTCGAGCACGACACGCTCTTCCCGCAGTTCGATGATTCGATGGCCCCGCTCTGGCAGGACCCGGAGCGACAGCGCCGGCCGGGCTGACGGCGAAAACTCAGCCGCCGCGGATGCGACCCAGCAGCGCGGTCGTCGAGCGTTCGTGGTCGAACGGGATCGAGTGCACCGCGCCGCCCCAGCTGCGTACTTCCGCCGCGCCGACGATCCGGTCGACCGCCCAGTCCCCGCCCTTGACCAACACTTCGGGCCGCGCGTCGACGATGCGCGCGAGCGGAGTGTCCTCGTCGAACCAGGTCACGAGATCCACGCATTCGAGAGCCGCCATCACCGCGAGGCGGTCTTCAAGTGGATTGACCGGCCGGTCCTCCCCTTTGCCGAGCCGCCGCACCGACGCGTCGGTGTTCAGTGCGACGACCATCGCCGCGCCGAGCGCCCGGGCCTGCGCGAGATAGGTGACGTGCCCGCGGTGCAGGATGTCGAAGCAGCCGTTCGTGAACACCAGCGGCCTAGCCAGCGTCGCCGCGCGCGCGGGCAAGTCGTCGGGCGGGCAGATTTTCGATTCGAAAGCGGGGCGGGGATAGCGCATGGCGTCGGGATCTCGGAGCGGGCGCCAATTCTAGCTCGCCCGGGGACGGCGGTCGCGGGCTGCGGAAAGTTGGCGTCGCGGTGACGAGCGGACGCGCCTGTGCAGCGCCGGGACCCAGCGTCGCCGTTTCGCAGGAACGAGCCTACCGGATTGTGCGTGCGGACCCTACCGCAGGGGCCGGAGGACATCTCTTTGTCGTATGCATGGTGCGCTGCACCAACGGCCTATCCGGGAAAACCCGAACCGGAAAGCGACGCTCTTCGCGTCGCTCGCGGCGATAGCACATATTGCGACGCAATATCTTGATCCGGCGCAAAAACCCGTTATTGCGGGTGCGGATTTCGCTATGGCATGATCGGTTCGAACAGGCGGTTTGCCCGTCGCATTTCCCGCTCCGGATAAGCCTCCCGCGCGTCGTGTCGCACGGGGACGCACGGGGAGATCGCAAAAGGGCGGCGCGGACCACTCCTGTTTCCATCGGGCTCTCCGAAAAAGGGGCCGCGCTTGCCGCGACGGCCGCAATTTTCGCGGATGCCGCCACCGCAATCGATGGGGGTTGGGACATGAGTTTTGCCGGTCGCACCGCAGCTCCAGTCACACTGCTCGTCGCCGCTCGCTCCGCGTTCGCGCAGGGCGATTCGATGGCGAAGAGCAAGTTCAACCTCCCGCCTCCGGTGTCCGAGATCGGCGTGCAGATCTACGACATGCACACGATGATGCTGATCATCTGTCTGGTGATCTTCGTCGGTGTGTTCGGCGTGATGTTCTGGTCGGTCTTCAGCCACCGCAAGTCCCGTGGCGCGGTCGCGGCGAATTTCCACGAGAACACGACGGTCGAGATCGCCTGGACCATCATCCCGGTGTTCATCCTCCTCGGCATGGCATGGCCGGCGACGAAGACCGTGCTGGCGATGAAGGACACGTCGAACCCCGACATCACGATCAAGGCCACCGGTTACCAGTGGAAGTGGGGCTACGACTATCTGCAGGGCGAAGGCCAGGGCATCCGCTTCGTGTCGAACCTGTCGACGCCGCGCGAGCAGATCGAGGGCAAAGCGGCGAAGGGCCCGAACTACCTGCACGAAGTCGACAACCCGCTCGTCGTGCCGGTCGGCAAACGCATCCGGGTGCTGACGACGGCCAACGACGTGATTCATTCGTGGTGGGTGCCGGCGTTCGGCGTCAAGCAGGACGCGATCCCCGGCTTCATCCGCGACGCATGGTTCCGCGCCGACACCGAAGGGATCTATCGCGGCAACTGCGCGGAGCTCTGTGGGCGCGACCACGGCTTCATGCCGATCGAGGTGCACGTCGTGTCGCAGCAAGCCTACACCGAATGGGTCGCGAATCAGCTTGCCGCGTCCGGCGAGAACCATCCCAACCCGCCGATCGTCACGCCGACGACTCGCGCGAGCGCCGCCCGAGAGGGCGCACCGCAACCGGCGGCGGCGGGCGGCAGCAAGGCGACCGAGTGAATGCATCGCGCCCGCAGGTGAACGGCGGCACGACCGACGCCGCGGGCGGCCGACAGCAGGCGGGCCGGGTGTCGCACCGGCAAGGGAACGTCAAGGAGGCAGCATGGCCGCGGTAACCCCCGATCAGTTGCACGACCACCACCACGGGCCGACCGGCCTGATGCGCTGGATCACGACGACGAACCACAAGGACATCGGCACGATGTACCTGATCTTCTCGTTCGTGATGTTCCTGTCCGGTGGCGTGCTCGCGCTGACGATCCGCGCGGAGCTGTTCCAGCCGGGGCTGCAGATCGTGCAGCCGGAGTTCTTCAATCAGCTCACGACGATGCACGGGCTGGTGATGATCTTCGGCGCGATCATGCCGGCCTTCGTCGGCTTCGCGAACTGGCAGATCCCGCTGATGATCGGCGCCTCCGACATGGCGTTCGCGCGCATGAACAACTGGAGCTTCTGGCTGCTGCCGCCGGCGGCGATCCTGCTGATCGGCTCGTTCTTCGTGCCCGGCGGCGCGACGGCCGCTGGCTGGACGATGTACGCGCCGCTGTCGGTGCAGATGGGCATCGGCCAGGACATGGCGATCTTCGCGGTGCACATCATGGGGATCAGCTCGATCATGGGCGCGATCAACATCATCGTCACGGTGCTGAACATGCGCGCGCCGGGCATGACGCTGATGCGCATGCCGCTCTTCTGCTGGTCGTGGCTGATTACCGCCTACCTGCTGATCGCGGTGATGCCGGTGCTCGCGGGCGCGGTGACGATGGTCCTGGCCGATCGCCACTTCGGCACGAGCTTCTTCAACGCGGCCGGCGGCGGCGACCCGGTGATGTACCAGCACATCTTCTGGTTCTTCGGCCATCCGGAGGTCTACATCATGATCCTCCCGGCCTTCGGCATCGTCAGCCAGATCATCCCGACCTTCGCGCGCAAGCCGCTGTTCGGCTACGCGTCGATGGTCTATGCGATCGCGGCGATCGCGATCCTGTCCTTCTCGGTATGGGCGCACCACATGTTCACGACCGGGATGCCGGCAGCGGGTCAGCTCTTCTTCATGTACGCGACGATGCTGATCGCGGTGCCGACCGGCGTGAAGGTCTTCAACTGGACCGCGACGATGTGGCGCGGCTCGATGTCCTTCGAGCCGCCGATGCTGTGGGCGGTCGGCTTCATCCTCGTGTTCACGATTGGCGGCTTCACCGGCCTGATCCTCGCGGTCGCGCCGATCGACATCCAGGTGCAGGACACCTACTACGTCGTCGCGCACTTCCATTACGTGCTCGTCGCCGGCAGCCTCTTCGCGCTGTTCGGCGGCGCGTACTACTGGCTGCCGAAATGGACCGGTTACATGCCCGACGAGCGGCTCGGCAAGATCCATTTCTGGTGCTCGATGATCTTCTTCAACATCGCGTTCTTCCCGATGCACTTCCTCGGGCTCGCCGGAATGCCGCGCCGCATTCCCGACTACTCGCTGCAGTTCGCGGACTTCAACATGATGGCGACAATCGGCGCGTTCGGCTTCGGGCTGTCGCAGCTGATCTTCATCGTCGTCGCGGTCAAATGCGTGCGCGGCGGCGTGCGCGCGTCGGCGCGAGCGTGGGAGGGCGCCGACGGGCTCGAGTGGACGGTGCCGTCGCCGGCGCCGCACCACACGTTCGAAGAGGCGCCGGTCCTGCGTTGAGGCCGGTCGAGATGGACTCCAGGCGCTCGAGGAACCTTCGCACCGGCTTGCTGCTCGCGGCCGTCGCGCTCGCGTTCTTCGTCGGCGTCATCCTCAAATACAAGGTGTTCGCGTAATGAACGGCGCCGCGTCCGAAAACCGTCGAATGCTCGTGCGACTCGCGGTCGCGGCGGTCGTGATGTTCGGCTTCGGTTTCCTGCTCGTGCCGTTCTACGAAAAGATCTGTGAAGTGACCGGCCTCAACAACCTGCTCCGTGCCGACAGCGTCACGAACACGCAGGTCGACGCGACGCGCACCATCACCGTGCAGTTCGACGCCAACGTCCACGATCTGCCGTGGCAGTTCCGTCCGCTGCAGACGTCGGTGCAGGTGCATCCGGGCGAACTCGTGACGGTCGCCTACGAGGTGTCGAACGGTCGCAGCGAGCCGGTCACCGGTCAGGCGGTACCGAGCTATGGGCCGCAGGTCGCCGGGAAATTCTTCCGCAAGATGGAGTGCTTCTGCTTCTCGCAGCAGACGCTCGCGCCGGGGGAGAAGCGGCTGATGCCGGTCGCCTTCGTCGTCGATCCGGGTCTGCCCGCGGATGTCGGCACGATCACGCTTTCCTACACCTTCTTCGAGATCGCGGGGCGGCGGATGGTCAGCGACGGAGGCAAGGGGACGCCGTCTTGAGCGACGCGGATCGCGGCGGCAACACGCCGCCGCAGCGGGCGGGATTCTGGGCGACGCTGAAGGCGGTGCTGTGGGCGTTCGCCGGCATTCGGCGCCGGGACGACTACCACCTCGATGCGAGCTCGCTCGACCCGAAGGCGGTGATCTTCGCCGGCCTGCTCGCCGGCCTGGTGTTCGTGCTGACGCTGGTGGCGGTGGTGAAGTTCGTCGTCGGCGCGTAGCGGGGCGAGGCGTAGGGGGCGCGAAGCGCGGACGCGACGAGAAGCTCGTCCGTTCGTGAGGGCAGCGAAGGCAGGTTCGCCGCAAGGTGTTTTCGGTCGGGCCGAAATGGAAATGCGCGTCAGGCGCGGGACTGCGAAACGACGGCCAAACAGGGAGACAGTCATGACGCACGCGATGGAAAGATATTTCGTCCCCGAGCCGTCGAAGTATCCGATCTTCGGCTCGATCGCGCTGTTGCTGTTCGCGTCGGGCGCCGTGATGTGGCTCAACCGCATCGAGCCGGGGCAATGGGTGTTCTTCCTCGGCATCGCGGTGCTGGTCTACATGCTGTTCGGCTGGTTCGGGCAGGTCATCCGCGAATCCGAGAGCGGCAAGTACGGCGTGAAAGTCGACCGCTCGTTCCGCTGGTCGATGGGCTGGTTCATCTTCTCGGAAGTGATGTTCTTCGCCGCGTTCTTCGGCGCGCTGTTCTACTCGCGCGTGCTGACGGTCCCGTCCCTCGCGAGCGGGGCCAACGAGGCGCTGATCTGGCCCGGCTTCACGTCCGCGTGGCCCACCGACGGCCCGTACATCGCCGATCCTTTCACGCCGATGGGCGCGTGGGGCATTCCGGCGCTGAACACGCTGATCCTGCTGACCTCCGGCGGCACGCTGACCTGGGCGCACTACGGCCTGCTGAAGGGCAACCGCACGCAGTTGAAGCTCGGCCTGCTGCTGACGGTCCTGCTCGGCGCGACCTTCCTCGGCTTCCAGATCTACGAATACGTCCACGCCTACCGGGAGCTCAACCTGCGGCTCGATACCGGCATCTACGGCTCGACTTTCTTCCTGCTGACCGGCTTTCACGGACTGCACGTGACGATCGGCGCGATCATGCTGACGGTGACGCTAGGGCGCGTCCTCGCCGGCCATTTCCGCCCCGACCACCACTTCGCGTTCGAGGCGACCGCGTGGTACTGGCACTTCGTCGACGTCGTCTGGCTGATGCTCTTCGTCGTCGTGTATTGGCTGTAGTCAGAGGCGCTGCGTGATCAGCCCCGTCGCGAATCCCGCCATCAGCAGCACGAACAGCGCGATCGACAATCCGACGCGGATCGCCAGCGCGCGCGCCGTGCGCCGTCCTCTGCCGTGGTCGCGCAGCAGGAACAGCAGCGCCGACGCGAGGCTGCCGACGATGAGCACGAGGAAGACGATCACGACGATGCGCATGACGGGGCTCCGGCGGGCGGGTATTGGCGCTCATTTTCGCGCGGTTTCTTCAACTGCGGGGGAGGTGAAGCGATGAGTTTCACGCGGCTCCATCCGGTGCCGCTCGTTGCCGGCCTCGCGGTCCTGGTCGTGACCTTGCTGCTCGGCAACTGGCAAGTCCGTCGCGCGGCGGAAAAAGCCGATCTGCAGGCGCGCATCGAAGCCGGCGTCGCAGCCGACACCGTTCCCGCCTCCCGCGCGCGCGACGTTGCCGAGTGGCGGACGGTTGCGTTGCGCGGCGAATGGCAGGCGGCGCAGACGATCTACCTCGACAACCGTGTCCTGCGCGGTCGCGTCGGTTACCACGTGCTGACCCCGCTGCGGCTCGCCGATGGCGGCGACCTCGTGCTCGTGAATCGCGGCTGGATCGCCGGCACCCTCGACCGCCGCGAGTTGCCGCCGGTCGTATCGCCCACCGGCCCGGTCGAGCTCGCCGGGACCGTGCGGGTGCCCGAAGCGCATCCCTTCACCCTCGCGGCCGAGGCCGGGCGCGGGCAGGTCTGGCAATACCTCGACCTCGCGCGCTATCGCGAATCGAGCGGGCTGCCGGTACGCGACTGGATCGTGCAGCAGACGTCCGACGCCGGTGACGGGCTCGTGCGCGACTGGCCGCGCCCCGACGCCGGCATCGACCGCCACCGGGGCTACGCGTTCCAGTGGTATTCGCTCGCCGGCCTGTCGTTCGTAATGACCGCAGCGTATGTGATAAGGAGGCTGGCAACGTGACACAACGCAAAGCGAAGCTCACCCTCGCTGCGCTCGCCCTCGTGTGCACGCTGCCCGTCGCGGCGTCGTATCTCGCGTACTACGTGTGGCAGCCGACCGGCAAGGTGAATTACGGCGAGCTCATCGGCCCGGCGCCGCTGCCCGACGCGCGGCTCGCCGGCGTCGGAGGGCAAGCCGCGGTCGAGCGCGCCGAGCTGAACGGGCGCTGGACGCTGGTCTACGTCGGTCCCGGCAATTGCGACGCGACTTGCGAGCACGCGCTGTACGCGTCGCGGCAATCGCGTCTGGCGCAGGGCGAAGACATGACGCGGGTCGGGCGGCTGTGGGTCGTCACCGACGACGCAGTTCCGTCGCCTCGCGTTCTTGCCGATCAGGAGGAGCTGCGTGTCGCACGGGCCGACCCTTCGTGGATCGCGGCGCTGCCCGCGGCGAAGGAGGGCGGCCGGCTGATCCTCGTCGATCCGTTCGGCAACGCGATGATGCGATTTCCGCCGCTGGCCGACATCAAGCTCGTGATCAAGGACCTGAAGCGTCTGCTGAAATACTCGCCGCTCGGCCGGAGCGAGTCATGAGCCTCTATCGACGGCTGATCCTCGTCGCGTTCGTGCTCACCGCGGTCGTGATCGTCTTCGGCGCCTACGTCCGCCTCGCCGACGCCGGTCTCGGCTGCCCCGACTGGCCCGGGTGCTACGGGCAAGTGAGCCCGCACCACGCGCAGGCCGACATTCTGCAGACGCACGCGGTCGACCCGCAGGGCCCGGTGAGCCTGCCGAAAGCGTGGAAGGAGATGATCCACCGCTACCTCGCCGCGAGTCTCGGGCTGCTGATCCTCATGATCGCCGCGCTCTCCTGGCGGCGGCGAGACCGGCAGGGCGTCGCGCCCGGCGTCGCGGCGCTGCTCGTCGGCGTCGTGATCTTCCAGGGGCTGCTCGGCAAATGGACGGTCACGCTGCTGCTGAAACCGGCGATCGTCACCGCGCATCTGCTCGGCGGACTGACGACACTGGCGCTGCTCGCTTGGCTGGGGCTGCGCGCGCACCGCGTCGCGAGACTGCCCATGCCGCCGGGCGTGCGGGCGGTCGCCCGGGTCGGCCTGGTGCTGCTCGTCGCCCAGATCGTGCTCGGCGGCTGGACGAGCACGAACTATGCGGCGCTCGCCTGCACCGATTTCCCGACCTGTCACGGCAGTTTCTCGCCCGAGACCGATTACGGAAACGCGTTTCACATCGTCCGCGAGCTCGGCATGACGGCCGATGGCGATTTTCTGCCGCTCCCGGCGCTGACCGCGATCCACTGGTCGCACCGGCTCGGCGCGGTCGTCGCCGCTGCGGCGCTGTGCCTCCTCGCGTGGCTGCTCGCGCGCCGGCAATCGACGCAGCCGCTCGGCCTCGCGCTGCTTGCCGCGATCACGCTCCAGGTTGCGCTCGGCATCGCGAACGTCGTCTTCGGCCTGCCGCTCGCGCTCGCGGTGGCGCACAACGCGGGCGCGGTGCTGCTCGTCGCGCTGCTCGTGTCGATCAACTACCGCGTCGGTCCGCTGCGGGCCGAAGCTGCCGTCGGACGGCGGAAAGTCGCCGGGAGGGGAAAGCATGAACACGAGAACTCTTACGCTTGACCGGCACGCCGCCGCCCGGCGGCTGCACGCGTTCTACGTGCTGACGAAGCCGCGCGTGAATACGCTGATCGTGTTCTGCGCGGTGATCGGCATGTTCCTCGCCGAGGGCAGCGGACTGCCATCGCCCGCGATCGTGCTCGCGGCGACGATCGGCATCGCCTGCGTCGCCGGCGCGGCCGCCGCGATGAATTGCCTGATCGAGGCCGGCCTCGATGCGCGCATGACCCGAACGCGTTGGCGTCCGCTGCCGACCGGCGAGCTGACCGCGCGGGAGACGCTGCTGTTCGCCGGGATGCTCGGCGGCGTCGGCCTGAGTGTGCTCTACACCTGGGTGAACCCGCTGACGATGTGGCTCACGCTCGCGACCTTCGTCGGCTACGCGATCGTCTATACGGTGCTGCTGAAGCCGCGCACGCCGCAGAACATCGTGATCGGGGGCGCTTCCGGCGCAATGCCGCCGGTGCTCGGCTGGGCGGCGGTCACCGGCGACGTCAGCGCCGACGCGCTGCTGCTGTTCCTGATCATCTTCGCGTGGACGCCGCCGCATTTCTGGTCGCTCGCGCTGTACCGCAGCGCCGACTACGCCCGCACCGGCCTGCCGATGCTGCCGCTCACGCACGGACCCGAATTCACCCGCCTCTCGGTGCTGCTCTACACCTGTATCCTGTTCGGCGTGACGCTGCTGCCGTACGCGACGCGGATGAGTGGCGGCGTGTATCTCGCCGCGGCGGTCGCGCTCGGCGGTGCGTTCCTGCGCTACGCATGGCGGCTCTACGTCGACTACAGCGACGCGCTCGCGCGCCGCACGTTCCGCTTCTCGATCCTGTATCTGTTCTTGCTCTTCGCGGCGCTGCTGGCGGATCATTACCTCCGGTTCTGATTACGCCCCGGATGCCCGATGTTCCGTACCCTTGTCGTTGCGGCAGCGCTCGCGCTCGCTGCCTGTTCCGGCCCGCCCGCGCCGACCTTCCACGCCACCGACATCACCGGCGCCGAATACGGTCGCACGCTCGCGCTGACCGACCATAACGGAAAGCCGCGCACGCTCGACGACTTCCGCGGCAAGGTCGTCACGGTTTTCTTCGGCTACACGCAATGCCCGGACGTCTGCCCGACGACCTTGACGACGATGAGCGAAGTGATGCGCCGCCTCGGCCCCGATGCCGATCGCGTTCAGGTCCTGTTCGTCACGGTCGATCCCGAGCGCGACACTCAGGCGCTGCTCGCGAACTACGTCCCGGCCTTCGATGCGCGCTTCCTCGGCCTGCGCGGCAGCGTCGACGAAACCGCCGCGGTCGCGAAGGACTTTCGTACCTTCTACCAGAAGAGCGGCGACACGAGCGGCCCGAACTACACCGTCGACCACGCCGCGGGTACCTACATCTTCGACCCGCAAGGCCGCGTGCGGCTGTATGTGAAACACGGCGAAACGGCGGAAAACATCACCGCCGACATTCGCGCGTTGCTCGCCGGGAGTTAGGAATCGCGCGACGACGCCCGAAAGCGCGCCGGCGCGAGCCTGCTTCGCACGTCGCGCTGCGCCGACCGACTCGATCAGGCAAGCACGAACCCTGGTTGGACCGAGCAAAGCGACGTCCGAAATTCGCGGCTTTCGGAGGCTCCCGCGTCGGGCGTCGCCTGCGGCTCACGCCGACTTGCGTCGAATCGGCCGCTCGGGCAGCGCCGAAGCGCGGGGGAGCCGGCCTGAGACGTGACGGATCGGCGCGAACGCCGCCGTCACGCCGGATCAAGCCGCGACCAGCAGTCCCCGCATCTTCTGCATCGCCTTCGCCTCGATCTGGCGGATGCGCTCGGCCGAGACGCCGTATTCGGCGGCGAGCTCGTGCAGCGTCGCGCTGTCGCCTTCGGTCAGCCAGCGCCGCTTGACGATGTTGCGCGCGCGATCGTCGAGGCTCGCGAGCGCGTCGTTGAGCCCCTCGTCCTGCAGCCGCGCGAGCTGCGCCTGTTCGAGGACTTCGGACGGCTCGGCGTGCGGGTCGGGCAGATAGGCGATCGGCGCGAAGCGCTCGTCATCGTCGTCGCTGCCGCCCTCGAGCTGGATGTCGCGGCCCGAAAGACGCGTTTCCATCTCGACGACTTCCTCGGGCTTGACGCCGAGCTGCAACGCGATCGCCTGGACTTCGTCGCGGTTGAGCGCGCCGGTGTCCTGCTTGAGCCCGCGCAGGTTGAAGAATAGCTTGCGCTGCGCCTTGGTCGTCGCGATCTTCACCAGACGCCAGTTCTTCAGGATGTATTCGTGGATCTCGGCCTTGATCCAGTGCATCGCGAACGACACCAGCCGCACGCCGCGCGTCGGGTCGAAGCGCTTGACGGCCTTCATCAGGCCGATGTTGCCTTCCTGGATGAGGTCGGCATGGGGCAGCCCGTAGCCGAGGTAGCCGCGCGCGATCGCGACGACCAGCCGCAGGTGCGACATGACGAGCTTGCGCGCTGCTTCCACGTCGCCCTCGTCGCGCAGACGCGTCGCCAGATCCACTTCCTCGTGCTCCGTGAGCAACGGGATGCGGTTCACCGCCTGGATGTACTGGTCGATGCTGCCAACGGCTGAAGGAAGCGGGAATGACAGGGCTTGACTCATGGATTCAGGTCCTCCTTTATTCGTGATCTTAGCACTCACGAAGTGAGAGTGCTAAAGGGGACGCGAGTTCCGTCCGCGAGAGCGCTCCGGCTCCGCATTTCCCGTCGGTCGCGAGCTTTCTCGCAACGATTCCCGGCTTTCGCCGGGCGCGGTTCGGTGCAAGCCGGCTGCGCATTCCGGAAACCGCAGGTCAACCGAATCGCCTGAAAATTCATTCGTTTGTAATGCATCGAAACAGGTTCGTACGCAAGGGCTTCGATGACGTCGACGTCGCCTCGCCATGCCAAACAGGCCCCCTGTTGCGCCTGCACAACACCTTTTGCTCAAACCGCCCCTTCAGGCCGTGTCGAACTTGCGTTGCCCGCGGCCGGCTTTGCACAATCACCGCAACTTCTCGCTTGAGAGGTAAGTCTGGCCGGGGTCAGTGCCACGGTCTCAGCTTCAAATTAGAGGAGAAACAAATGCAGAAGAAACTGATCGCCCTGGCCATCGCCGGCCTGGTCTCTGCTCCGGTTTTCGCGCAGTCGAACGTGACCGTCTATGGCGTTGTCGATGCCTATTTCGGCTATGGCAAGTATGACGACAACAAGTTTACCGGTGTGAGCAGCGGCGGCTTGGCTGGTTCCCGCATCGGCTTCCGTGGCACCGAAGACCTCGGCAACGGCCTGAAGGGCGTGTTTACGCTCGAGTACGGTATCGACATCGACCAGAACGAAGGCATCGGCAGCCGCGGCACCGCGAAGAACAGCGCGACGCGCGCCCGCCAGCAGTTCGTCGGTCTGCAGGGCGACTTCGGTTTCGTCGGTCTCGGCCGCCAGTACTCGCCGGGCTACTGGACCTCGGCAAAGTACGACGCCATCCCGACCGTTCCGTTCAGCCCGCAGTTCCTCCTGGCGAACACCCTTGGCTCGAATATTGTTGCCGGCAGCGCCGCTCGCGTCAGCAACTCGGTCAACTACAAGTCGCCGAACTGGGGTGGCCTGACCCTGAACGCGATCTATGGCTTCAACGAAGAGAACCAGGACAATAACCGCCGCTCGGGTGACCTCGCGGCGATCGGCGCCGATTATTCGAACGGCCCCCTCGGCATCGGCCTCGTCTACAGCCAAGTGAAGCAGGATGCGGGTACGATCGGTACCGAGAAGTTCCAGCCGGCTAACATTGGAAGCGGCGTCACCGTCACCGGCGTCGATCCCGTTAACGGGTTTGTCACTGGAACTCCGGTTGGGTTGACGACGGCCGACAAGACCAAGAAGGAATGGTACCTGGGCGCCGGTTACGATCTCGGCATGGTCAAGCTGGTCGCTTCCTATCAGCAGATCAAGGACGCAACCGTAGCGGAAGACAAGGACAAGGTCTGGCAGGTCGGCGCCGTCGTCCCGGTCAGCGCTGCCGGCAAGCTGCACGCATCCTATGGCCGCATCAGTGCCGACGCCAACAACCTCGATAGCTCCGCCGCGACGTTGCTCTACTCGCATGGCCTGTCGAAGCGCACGACCGTCTACACGGGCCTTAGCATGATCGACAACGACGACGCCGCCGCTATCACGTCGCAAGCGAAGACCACTGGTCAGAGCCTCGGCGAGAAGGATAAGAACTTCTTCGTCGGCCTGAACCACACGTTCTAATCGTCTCCTGACGGTTTGAACTCCAACGGGTGCTTCGGCACCCGTTTTTTTTGAGGGCCCTGCGGGGCCCTCCTGCCTGGAGGTGCCGGTCACCTGCTGCCGGGAAGGGAAAGGTTCGCCGAACGGCAAGCGCATTGCGGGTAATCGCGAATCCGGCGGAAGCCGAAGGCAAACCGCTGGCCCGACGAATACGACGCCGATGCGACGCGACATGGTGGGCAGGGGCGGCCCGCATCGTCGAAGTCCGACGCTTTCAGCAAACCCTCTGACGCATATCCGAAAGGGAGGCGAACACGTCGCCCCGAGGCGTGGGGGCATCGGACAGTTGCGGCAAGATGGTCCGGTGTCGATGACCGGCGGGTGTCCGAGTTCACCGATTGCTCGGGACGGTGCTGCCAACCATCAAAGCGGACCGGGGCGGAAACGTGTATCCCGCAGGCGATGCACGGGATCCACCTGAGCGCAAGACGGCGCGACGACGCCCGATTCCGTGCTGATCGATCGGTCGGTCCTGAAGCGGAATGAGTCCGCACGACAAGGGGCCACGGTCTTCGCTGCGTCTCGATCTGTTGCTCGACGAAGCGGACCTGGAACCGGAGCAGCGTGCGCTGTTTCGCGCTTCGACCGCGACTCGTCCATATCGGCTTTGCCCCACTGCGCGAATCTTTGCGTCGTATGCACCTCGCGTCCCGGATTTCGACCGTCCCGTAGCACAGGTGTAATCAAACGTTGCGAGAATCGCTTTCCTGATTTTGTTTCGCTTAATTACCAGGGAGAAATCATGAAGGCAAAACTGATCGCACTGGCGCTTGCAGGCGCCGTCTCGACTCCGCTGCTGGCGCAGTCGAACGTGACGATCTATGGTGTCGCGGATGCGTACTTCGGCTATGGCAAGTATGACGACAACAAATTCACCGGCGTCAATAGCGGCGGCCTGTCGGGTTCGCGGCTCGGCTTCAAGGGCAGCGAGGATCTCGGCAACGGGCTCAAGGCGCTGTTCACCCTCGAATATGCGCTGAACCTCGACCAGAACGACGGCGTCGGCACCTCCGGCACCTCCGGCAGCGCGCGTCAGCAGTTCGTCGGTCTGCAGGGCGGCTTCGGCTTCATCGGGCTCGGTCGTCAGTATGCGCCGGGCTACTTCGTCAACAAGTACGACACCACCGGCGGATCGAACGCGCTCAGCCCGCAGATCCAGCTTGCGAAGGCTGCCGGCGCGACGATCGACGCGGGGAGCGGTTCGCGCTTCAACAATTCGATCAACTACAAGTCGCCGAGCTTCGGGGGCCTGAGCGTCAACGCGATCTACGGATTCAACGAAACGAATCAGGACGAGGACCGCCGCAGCAACGACCGGCTCGGGATCGGGCTCGACTATGCGGGCGGCCCGCTTGCCGTCGGCCTGACCTACCAGCAAATCGAAGGCGGCGACGCGACGCGCCCGGACGACCAGAAGGAATGGATGCTCGGCGCCGCGTACGATTTCGGCGTGGCGAAGGTCCTCGGTTCGTACCAGCAAGTCAAGGATGCGCTCGGCAACGAGGGCAACACCGACAAGATCTACCAGATCGGTGCGGCCGTCCCGGTCGGCGCGGGGAATGTCCATGTGGCCTGGGGCAAGCTCGACGCCGACGCGGGCAGCGACCACGACGTGAAGTCCTGGGTGCTGGCCTATACGTACTCGCTGTCCAAGCGCACCACGCTTTACACCGGCTACCTGCATAACGACAACGAAAGCGAGACCCGTCAGACCAACCTCGCCAGCAACAGAATCGACGGTGTCACCGTGCGCGGCGAAGACAGCGACAACTTCGTCGTCGGCGTGCGCCACACGTTCTGAGCCCGCGGACGGTCATCACATCGAACGGGCGCTTCGGCGCCCGTTTTTATTTCCAGAGCCAGCTCCTCGCCGAAATCGCAGAAGATCTGCGGTAGAAGAACGCAAGTGTCGACATGGCGAATCATCGATAGCGGGCGCATTCATGTATTCCGCGCACCCCTCCCGACTCCCGGTCCGATCGGCAACGGCTTCCGGAGCTCGGCGGAATGGAGCGGCAACAGACGGTTCTCCGGCTAAGGAATCACCTTCACTCGCCCGCCGGTCTTTTCGATCAGGTGGCGGGCGAAGGCTTCGCGGGTATCGGGTTCGCCGTGGATCAGGCGTACTTCCTTCGGCAGGTGGCGCATGCCGGTGATGAAGCGCGTCAGGTCGTTCCGGTCTGCGTGCGCGGAATAACCCGAGATCGAGTGGACGCGTGCGCGGATGTCGATGCGTTCGCCGTCGAGGTCGACGTAGCCGCCGCGGGGGCCGAATTCCTGGATGCTGTGGCCGGGCGTGCCGCGCGCCTGGTAGCCGACGAAGACGACGTCGTGGCGCTCGTCGCCGAGCATCGCCTTCAGGTAATCGACGACGCGCCCGCCGGTGCACATGCCGCTGGCGGCGATCACGATTGCGGGCTCGCCGCTGCGCGCGAGTCGCCGCACGTTCGCGAGATGAGCCTCATGGTCGTCGATCGCGACGAGCTGGTCGAACGCGAGCGGTTCGCGACCGGCGCGCACGCGCGCAAGGGCTTCGGCGTCCCAGAACGCTTCGAGCTGGCGGTATTCCCTGGTGAATCGGGTCGCGAGCGGCGAATCGAGATAGACGCGCAGATTCGCCCAGCGCGCAGCGTGCTTGCCCGGGCGCTTGTGCTGGCGGTGGATGATGTCCTCGAGCTCATACAGGAGTTCCTGCGTGCGGCCGATGCTGAAGGCCGGCATGATCACCGTGCCGCCGTCGTTGAGCGCACGCTCGATCACCTGCTGCAGCCGGTCCCGTCGGGTCTTGCGGTTTTCGTGCACCCGGTCGCCGTAGGTCGTCTCGATGATCACGAGGTCCGCGGTCCAGGGGGGTGACGGCGGACTCAGGATAGGTGCGTACGGCGCGCCGAGGTCGCCCGAGAAAAGCACCCGCTCGCGCGTACCGGCGTGAGGTTTCGTGACCTCGCATTCGACGTAGGCCGAGCCGAGGATGTGGCCGGCGCGCTGGAGCCGGATGCGGCATTTCAATTCCGGCGTGTCGACGACATGGCGCCACTGACGGTAGGGCAGCGCGACGATGCGGGATTCGACGAGCTTCAGGTAGCGCTCGACGAGCTTCTGGTCGCGGCTGATGCCGAGCGCGAACGCGTCGGCGAGGACGATCGGGAGCAGGCGCGCGGACGGTTCGCTGCACAGGATCGGTCCCTGGAAGCCGGCCGCGAGCAGCCAGGGAATCCGTCCGACGTGGTCGATATGGACGTGCGTGACGATCAGTGCGCCGATGTTGTGGACATCGAAATCGATGTCGAAGGTCTTCGCTTCCGCGCCGCCGCTAGCGATGGTGTCCGCGCCCTGGAACAGGCCGCAGTCGATCAGAAGGCTGTGCGCGGAATCGAGCACGAGTTCGTGGCAGGAGCCGGTCACGCCGTGGCGGCCACCGTGATGGAGGATTGTCGTCGTCATCGGCGAATTGTATTCGCCGGAGGTGCTGCCGGAAATGCTTACGGCATCTTTGGGGTCGCTTCGCATGGATGTCGTCTGATCGATGGGGCGGCTCGGGAGCGGGATTCTGGCGATCGGCCCGGCGATCGGATACGGGCGGGGTTTTTCGAAGCTGGCGCGAGCGCCCTTCGACAAACCCGAGTGAACGGTCACGCCGGCTTCATGGCCGGGAGCGAGCAAGCGCAGGGCCCGAAGGTGGTCGCGCTCGGGGCGGCCCGTGGCACTTCGATGGTTTGCCAAGTCGGCAATCAGAACATCTGCCCGCCCTGAGCTTGTCGAAGCCCGGTCGCGGAGCTTCGACAAGTGCGGCGTGGAAGCTATGCGAGCCGAGTTTGAAACCGTCAGTCCAGGCGGCGCAGGTACTCTCGTGTGAACATCCGTTCGGGCAGTTCGCGCAGTTGCATCGACTCGTACACGAGCACCGATTTGTCCCCCTTCTTCAGCGCGTCTTCCATCACGAGGCGGGTCGGGCGCGTCTGGCCGGCGAGGGGGCGGAAATCCTCGTAGCGGCACGTCTTCAACAGGCGTCCCGACAGCGCGTAAAACTCCGCCTGGATTGGCCGCGAATCCTTCTGTGCGACCCAGTACTTGACCTTCGCGTAGGTCACGCTGCGATCGACGGCGGTGAGGTCGAGGATCTGCGCCGCGGTGCCCTCGACGGTGTCCGAACCCACGATCACCGGCTGGTAGTCGCCCGAAAAGTTGGCCCGCGCGAGGTCGCCGTTCGCAACCTGGCCGGTGAGGCGCTGCGCGAGCGAAAGACGCACCGGTTGCGACACGGACGGCATGAACACCCACAGGCCGCGGCCGCGCATCAGCAGCGCCTGGCCGCGCTCGGATGCGGGCTCGAGGGTCAGCACGATCGTGTCCTCGTTGCCGCGCGAGAGGATGCGGTACTTGCGCACGTCGCCGGCCTGTCCGTCGGTGAAGTTCGTGATCGTGATGTCGGTCTGGAAGCTTTCGCGCGGGAAGCGGATCGCGTCGGCCTGCGCGACGAGTTTGCGCGCAGTTTCGTCGCCTTGCGCCGACTGCTGTGGCTCGGCGGCGCGGGCGATGGAGGGGGCGAGAAACCCGGCGGCGAGCGCCGACATGAAACGCCGGCGGGGGCGTACGTTATCGTCCATGAGTGCTATCCTTATTTCGATTTCATCACTGCGGGCCCGGGCAATATGGCGATCGTGCAGGTCGAGAACGTCAGCAAGCGATACCGGCTCGGCGAGCAGGAGGTGCAGGCGCTGCGCGACGTCTCGCTGACGATCGAGCCGGGCGTCTTTCTCGCGATTGCCGGGCCGTCCGGCAGCGGCAAGTCGACGCTGCTGCACATCATCGGCTGTATAGACACGCCGACCGCGGGCCGCGTTCTGATCGACGGGCGCGATGTGTCCGGGCAGACGCCGGACCAGCTTGCCGACCTGCGCGCGCGCACGATCGGCTTCATCTTCCAGACCTTCAACCTGCTGCCGGTGCTGTCCGCCGAAGAGAACGTCGAGTACCCGCTGCTGCAATTCCCGGAGCTGTCGAAGCACGAGCGCCGCGAACGCGTTGCACATTACCTCGAAATGGTCGGACTGGCGAAGTTCGCGCGGCACCGGCCGAATCAGCTTTCGGGCGGCCAGCGGCAGCGGGTGGCGATCGCACGCGCGCTCGCGACCCACTCGAAGATCGTGCTCGCCGACGAGCCGACCGCGAACCTCGACCGCCACACCGGGGAGAGCATCCTCGAGCTGATGAAGGAGATCAACCGGCGCTCGGGAACGACCTTCGTGTTTTCGACGCACGACCGCCACGTGATGAACCTCGCCGATCAGCTCGTGCATTTCGAGGACGGGGCGATCGTCGGGGAAGAGCGGAAGGCGGAACGCGACGCACCGCCCGCGGCTTCCGGTGGCGACGCGTCGACCTTCGCGGCGGGTTCCGGAGATCTGCGGTGACCGCGATCCGGCGCGGGGTCGCGGCGCTGGTCGCCTGCAGCCTCTGGCCGGCCGCCGCGACAGCCGCAGACGACCTCGACTCGCTGTTCGATCTCGACAAACCGCTCGCTCCGGCCGAGCCGTCCGGAAGCGGGTTGCGCTGGAGCGGCTACGCGGAAGCGGCCGCGGCGTATACCTACGAGGAGCCGGCGCACTGGTCGAAACTCCGCGCCCGTTTCGAACTCGCCGCGAACGGCAAGCTGGGCGAGCGGGCGAAATTCAAGCTGTCGGGGCGGATCGACGCCGATGGCGCGTACGAGCTCGAAGACGGCCACTATCCGGGGCCGGTGCGCCGCGACCAGCGGCGCGATTTGTCGCTGCGCGAAGCCTATATCGACACGTCTGCCGGCGATTGGGAGTTCCGCTTCGGCCGTCAGCACGTCGTCTGGGGCGAAGTGGTCGGGATCTTTCTCGCCGACGTCGTTTCCGCGCGCGACATGCGCGAGTTCTTCCTGCCCGAGTTCGAAGCGCTGAGGATTCCGCAGTGGGCCGCACGGGCCGAATATTTCGGCGAGAACTCCTACCTCGAGTTGCTGTGGATTCCGGTGCCGAGCTACGACGAGGTCGGCAAGCCGGGTGCGGACTTTTTCCCGTTTCCGCTGCCGTCGGATGCGCGCGTCCATGAGCGCAAGCCTGCGAACAGCATCGAGAACACGAACTGGGGTGTCCGCGCCACGCACCTGATCAACGGCTGGGATCTGTCCGCGTTCTACTATCGCAGCCTCGACGTGTCGCCGACGCTCTACCGGATCTCGCCCGCTCCGACCTTCGAATTGCGCCATGACCGGATCCGCCAGATCGGCGGGACGGTGTCGAAGGATCTCGGCACGTTCGTGCTGAAGGGCGAAGCGGTCCATACGCACGGGCGCAGCATGAATACGACGGACCCGACGGCGCCGTTCGGGCTGAAAGCATCGAACACCTTCGACTACATCGTCGGCGTCGATATTCCGATCGCGGACCGCTGGCGCTTCAACATCCAGCATTACGGGCACGTGATCAGTTCGCACGAGGCGGCGATGGGCGTCGAGCGCCACGAGCGGGGGCTCACGCTGCTCGTCAATCGCAAGTTCGGCGACGACGTCGAGGCCGAGGTGCTGCTCGCGTCGAGCATCGAGCACAAGGACTATATGGTGCGCCCGAAAGTCGCGTGGCGGGTGACGCCCGACTGGCGTGCGCAGGTCGGCGTCGACCTGTTCGGCGGCGGGCAGAACGGGCTGTTCGGGCGCTTCGCGAACCGCGACCGGGTGTACATGGAATTGCGGCGCTGGTTCTAGCGCGACCGCAATCGACCTCTCCGCATCATCGAGCGCGCAAATTCGCTCCGCTGCACCTATAGTGTTTTCAGAGGATTCGGCGATTCGAGTCGGCAAGAGCCGGTCGTGCCGGATTCCGATGCCGGAGCGGGGAGGGGGATGCTGCGGACGACTTTCGCTTCAAGCGCCGAACTGCGTGCCGCGCAGTTTCAGCAGCAGCTGGTCCTGTTCGCTCGGCGAAAAGAACAGGCGGTAGAGGCTGCGTTCGGGGCTGGGCTGGTTGCCCCCGAGGCGCCGAATCTGCTCTTCGGCGTGTTCGAGCGACAGCCGCATCAATACGGCGGGAGCACCGACGCGCGGGCACGTCCGTTCCGGTCCCGCGACGCGATAACCCATCATCCTGCGGTAGAAACCCGTGTGACGCGGATGTACCTCGACAAAGAGGTCGGTCATGTTGTTGATCAGCCGCGTGATGATGAACGCGAGGTGGAACACCGTCGCCATCACTTCGGGCGAGCTGTGCGACGGGTCCATCGCAAGCCGGGTGACTTCGCAGACCCGTGCTCCCTTGCGTCGGGCCTGATCGATTTCGGGACGGTACAGCGTGTCGGCGAGAAGTCCGTGGCCGGAATCGACGCCGACGGTCAGCGTGCCGAACAGCAGGTCTCCCTTGCAGGCGACGAGCGTGGTTTGACCGGGGCGTTGCGTGTGCATGACCGGATGCTCGGTTTCCAATCCGCGCCACGAATACATCCGCTGGACCAGGGTGCTGATGCGGGTTTTCAGCGATTCCACCCGGTGGTCGGCAAGCCGAACATGGTAGCCGTCGCGTGTGATCGCGAATTCGGAGGGCATTAATTGCGAACCCCGATCCTTAATTGAAAACGTCGGTTTCAGCGATGATCCCTTGAACTCCGGGGCGCGTTCCACATGGTAAGCTGCTTCAGTCATTTGTCTTCGCGCCTCGCAGTCGTTTAACAAGAACGGCGGCATATCGAATAGGACAGTGGAGAGCGATCTGTCCTCGACCGCGGAGCGAACTTTACCGGAACGCTACTTTCACGCGCTGTAAGCGTATGTGTGTAGTTGCTTGTGGGAAATTTTCGCAAGGTCTTGTAACAGAAGAAAAATAGTTGGATGGGGTAATCTCGGTATTCATCCTGACGAGGGGACATGAAATGGCAGGGAGCAATGGTCTCAGGGTGTCCGGTCTAACGATTGCAGCGGTATTGCTCGCCGGTTGTGCGACGTCGTCATATCCGCCCGCACCGGCCACGGCAGCAAACGCCGACTACAATTACATGATCGGACCGGGCGATGCGGTGAATATCGTCGTCTGGCGTAATCCCGAATTGTCGATGTCGGTGCCGGTAAGGCCCGACGGCAAGATCACCACGCCGCTCGTCGAGGATTTGCCGGCAATCGGCAAGGACGCTTCTACGCTGGCGCGGGATATCGAGCAGGCGCTTTCGAAGTTCATTCGGGAGCCCGTCGTCACCGTGGTTGTTACGAGTTTTGTCGGCCCCTATAGCGAGCAGATCCGAGTCGTCGGCGAGGCCGCGACGCCGCAGGTTCTGCCCTACGTCCAGAAGATGACCCTGCTCGACGTCATGATCGCGGTTGGTGGCGTCACCGAGTTCGCCAACGGCAACGGCGCCTCGATCCTGCGTACCGGAGAGGGCAACAAGCAGTACAGCGTCCGGATCGAGGATTTGATCAAGGGCGGCGACGTTTCCGCCAACGTGGAAATGAAGCCCGGCGACGTCTTGATCATTCCGCAGAGCTGGTTCTGATCCCCTGAATTCGATTCTTCGCATCGTCCGGACTCCCGCAATCGAGTGCGATCGCGGGGGTGAGGTCGGGTGCTCCGAGGACGCTCATGGAAGAACTTCTTGCCCAGATATTCGGCTACCTGCGCGGCATGTGGCGGTTCCGCTGGTGGGGGCTCGCGCTGACGTGGATCGCGGGCGTCGCCGGCGGGGTCGCGATCTATCTGATGCCCGACCGTTACGAGTCGTCGGCGCGGATTTTCGTCGACACGCAGTCGGTGCTGCGCCCGCTGATGTCGGGCCTCGCGGTGCAGCCGAACATCGACCAGCAGGTCGCAATCCTCAGCCGGACGCTGATCACGCGACCGAACGTCGAGAAGCTCATCACGATGGCCGATCTCGATCTGACGACCGGCGATGGCGCCGCGCGTGAGGCCTTGATCGCCGAACTGACGAAAGGGCTGCGGATCAGCAGCACCGGTCGGGACAATCTTTTCAATCTCTCGTATCAGGATCGCCATCCCGAGCGCGCGCGGCAGATCGTGCAGGCGCTGGTGGCGCTGTTCGTCGAGTCCGGCCTGGTCGGCAAGCAGCAGGATTCGACGACCGCGCGGCGCTTCATCGACGAGCAGATCGCGAGCTACGAGCAGAAACTCGACGAAGCGGAAAACAGGCTCAAGGATTTCCGTCTGCGCAATATGTCGCTGCTCGGCGACGGCGGGCGCGACTACGTGTCGCAGTTGGCGGACCTCGCGGGACGCCTGAGTCAGGCGCAGCTCGAGCTGAAGGAAGTCGAGAACTCGCGCGACTCGCTGCGACGCCAGCTCGTCGGAGAGGAACCGGTGCTGCTCGCGCAGCCTTCGAACCCGGCGGCGGTGTCGATTCCCGAGCTCGACGGGCGCATCGACGTGTTGAAGAAAAATCTCGACGGGCTGCTGCAGCGTTACACCGAGAACCATCCGGATGTGACCGGCACGCGCAGCGTGATCGCCCAGCTCGAGGCGCAGAAGCAGAAGGAAGTCGAGGCGATGCAGCAGGCAGGCCCGACGGTGTGGTCGCCGAACGCGAACCCTGTGATCCAGCAGATGAAGATCTCGATGGCGGATGCGGAAGCGAGAGTCGCGTCGCTGACCGCGCGGGTGCAGGAGCTTCAGGCACGCCAGACCCAGTTGCGCGAGTCGTCCGAACTGCTGCCGAAGATCGAGGCCGAGCAGGCGCAGCTGAACCGCGATTACGAGATCCACAAGCGCAACTACGAGGCCCTGGTCGCGCGGCGCGAATCGGCGAGCATGACGATGGAGATGAGTGCGCAGGGCGGCATCACCGAGTTCCGCGTGATCGACCCGCCGAGCCTGCCGACCAAGCCCGCGGCGCCGAACCGCGCGCTGCTGATGCCGCTCGCCGGTCTGGTCGCGCTCGGCGTCGGCATCGCGCTGACCTTCCTGCTTTCCCAGCTGCGCCCGGCGTTCGCCGACGTCCGCACGCTGCGCGAAATCACCGGACTGCCGGTCCTTGGCGCAGTGTCCTTGATTCCGGACCCCGGCGCGGCGCGGGCGGCGAGACGCGGTCTCGTCGCCTTCGGCGGCGGACTCGCGAGCTTCGTGGTCGTCATAGCCGGTATGACCGTGTTGGTCCAAGTGCTGCAGGGCTAGGAGATCGACTGATGAGTCTCATTGAGAAGGCTGTCGAACGGCTCGGTCAACTCCGGCAGGCCGACGGTGACACCCCCGCCGAGGTCGTGGACGCCCCCGCAGCGACCTCCCGCCGGGCCGGCGCCAATTCCGCCGCGACGGCGGCGGCGTTGTCGGCCAACGCGCTCCGCGACATGCGGGAGAGCACGAAGTGGGGGACGGGAAACGGGCCGTCGATCGAACTCGATATCGACCGGCTCACACAGATGGGGATGGTCACGCCGAGTCAGCCGCGCTCGGTGATCGCCGAGGAATATCGCGTCATCAAGCGGCCGCTGATCCACAACGCGCAGGGCCGCGGCGCCGCGGCCGTCGAGAACGGCAACCTGATCATGGTGACGAGCGCGCTGCCGGGCGAGGGCAAGTCGTTCACGGCGATCAACCTTGCGATGAGCATCGCGCTCGAACTCGATCACACCGTGCTGCTCGTCGACGCGGACTTTTCCCGGCCGTCCGTGCTGCAGCGGCTCGGCTTGCCACCGAAGAAGGGGTTCATGGACGCCCTCGTCGGCGAGGTCGATGACCTGTCCGAGGTGATGCTGCGCACCAACGTCGACAAGCTGTCGATTCTTCCCGCCGGCATGCAGCACCAGCGCGCGACCGAACTCATCGCGTCCGACGCGATGAACCGGATGCTGGAGGACATGGCGACCCGCTATGCCGACCGGATCATCGTGTTCGATTCTCCGCCCTTGCTCGCGACGACCGAGGCGCGCGTGCTCGCGTCGCACATGGGGCAGGTGCTGATCGTCGTCGAGTCGGAGCGCACGACACACGGGGCGATCCGGCAGGCGTTGTCGACGATCGAAGCCTGCCCGGTGAAGCTGCTGGTGCTCAACAAGGCGGGCGACGGCGGGCGCGGCGGGCTCTATGGATACGGTTACGGGTACGGCTACGGATATGGCTACGGCCACGGCCACGGCGCGAATTCCACGACGGAGGGCAACGATGCTGCGCCACGAACCGATGCCGTCGGTTGAGCCGCTCGGCCCGACACAGGCGGAAGGTCGACTGAAAGTCATCGCGCTCGTCGGGGCGCTGATGGCGATCGGCAACGTGAGCGCGCAGGGCCTCCAGATCCGGCCGTCGGTCGACACGCGGCTCACCTATTCCGACAACATCGACGCGTCATCCGTCAATGAGAGGAGCGACTGGGTCGCCGAAATCGCGCCGTCGCTCATGATGATGCGGGAAGAGGGAAGGTTCACCGGCCGTCTCCAGGCGACTTTGCGCAACGTCTTCCATGCCCGGGAGAGCAGGCGCGACACGAGCTTCGTCGAGCTCGACGGCAATGGACAGCTCGAAGCGATCAAGGACCGGCTTTTCATCGACATGGATGCGGCGACGAGCCGCAACAACACGACCGGCCTGTCGGGCCGCTCGTCGCAGGACTTTCTCGCGACCGACAGCAGCGACGAGACGCGGCGGTTCTCGATCGGTCCCCGGCTGCTCTTCCGCCTCGGCGATGCCGAAGGCGCGGCGAGCCACCAGCGCACGTGGTTCGACGGCGGCGGCGCGCTGCTGCGGCGTAACGTCGGGGAATCGCAGATCGGTCTGACGGACCCGACGGCGTTCGGCCGCTTCGGCTGGGGCTTGTCCTACAATCGCACGGACACCAGTTACACCGACGGTCCGACGAACGACGTCACCGAGGAAATCTCCCGCGCGACGCTCTATCTGAACGTGTCGCGCAAGCTGCGGCTGCACGGCCTCGTCGGCTACGAACGGAACGATTATTCGGTGCGTGAGGAGCGCGGAAGGATTGCCGGGGCGGGCTTCGAATGGCATCCCACCGAGCGGACCCTGGTCGCAGCCAACGCCGAAGATCGCTTTTTCGGTCGCAGCTACAGCCTGCAACTCAACCACCGGCGGCCACGCTCCGCCTGGGATGTCTCCTGGACGCGTGACGTAACGTCGTCGCTGGATACCCAGGGCGGTTTTTTCAACGACCCCACCTTCAGGCAGCTCTACGACAATCCGCTCCTCGAACTGATCTTTCCCGACCCGGTGGATCGCTTCAATGCGGTGAGAGGCTCGCGTCCCGAATGGTCGGGCGCGAACGCGCGCGGTTTCGTCACGAACAATTACTTCATCTCGCGCACGCTGCGCGGCAGCTTTTCCATGATCGGCGCGCGCAACGTGCTGACGTTCGCGCTGCAGCGTTCGGACAACTCCCGACTCGGCAATCCGCTGGTCAACGATCGGCGCGACGATTTCGCCGGGTTCGAGAAGGTCAAGACGGACTCCGCGATCCTGTCGCTGAACCACCGGCTGACGTCCAACGCATCGCTGAACGCGAATGTCACGCGCTCGCGCTCGACCGGCCGCGCGACCGATAAGGACGCCGAAACGCGGCGCACGATCATGTCGCTCGGGGTCAGCCGCAAGCTCGGCGCCTACACGAATGCCGCGCTGACCTACCGTCATCAGCGTGCAGACGGCAACAGCGACTTCACCGAGAATGTGCTGACAGCCAGTCTCGGTATGCAATTCTGAGCGACGCCGAATGTACGAGACATTTTTCAAGCTCCGCGGCAAGCCCTTTCAGCTCAACCCCGACCCCGCGTTCTATTTCGCCAGCAAGGGGCATCGGCGGGCGATGGCCTACCTCGAATACGGGCTGCATCAGCACGAAGGTTTCATCGTCGTGACCGGCGAGGTCGGTGCCGGCAAGACGACGCTGGTGCGCAGCCTCCTCGAACACCTCGATCCGGGCCGGATCATCGCGGCGAATCTCGTCAGCACCCAGGTCGACGAGAGCGAAATCCTGCGCATGGTCGCCGGCGCGTTCGGCGTGCCGCGCCGCGGGCTCGACAAGCCCGGGCTGCTGCTCGCGCTCGAGACCTTCTTCGTCTCGCTTGCGGCGGCCGGCAAGCGCGCGCTGCTGATCGTCGACGAAGCGCAGAACCTCAGCGAAAGCGCGGTCGAGGAACTCCGGATGCTGTCGAACTTCCAGCTCGAGGACCACGCGCTGCTGCAGAGCTTCCTCATCGGACAGCCGGAGTTTCGCGACATCATGCAGGGCCCGCAGATGCTGCAACTGCGCCAGCGGGTGATCGCGTCGTACCACCTCGGGCCGATGGATGCCAACGAAACGCGCGCATACATCGAGCATCGCCTGCGCCACGTCGGTTGGCAGGACGACCCGTCCTTCGCGGACGAGGCGTTCGACGCGATCTACGGTTACAGCGGCGGCGTGCCGCGGCGGATCAACAGCCTGTGCGACCGGGCGCTGCTCGGCGCCTTTCTCACGGCGCGTCACGAGGTCGGCGGCGACGACGTGCGCGCGCTCATCGCCGAGCTGAACGAGGAGTTCTCGCCGTCCGCGGGCCAGCCGGTCAACGGCAAGCACCCGGCGCGCAACGGATCGGCGGCGGAGATGTTCGCGCCCGGCTCGATCGTCCCCGAACGGCTGCAGATCCCCGCGGTGCTCGTCGACCAGATCGCGGGCATGGCCGGCGGGTTCGACGTTCAGCGTCTCGAGGCGAGGATTTCCGGCCTCGAGCAGTCGCTGTCGGCGACGCTCCACATGCTCGATCAGCTGTTGCAGGCGGTCCGCCGCGACGACACCCGGGACAGGTCCCATGACGCGTGACGACGAACGGCAGGCGCCGGTGATCTGCGTGGTCGGCGCGCGGCCGAACTACATGAAGATGGCGCCGATCATCCGCGCGCTCGCCGCGCACCGGCCGCCGCTCGCCACCCTGCTCGTGCACACCGGCCAGCATTACGACAGCGCGATGAACGACCGGCTGTTCGACGACCTCGAACTGCCGCATCCCGACGTCAACCTCGAAGTCGGCTCGGCGAGTCACGCCGTGCAGACGGCCGAGGTCATGAAGCGCTTCGAGCCGGTGATCGACGAACACGGCGCGCGCGCGGTGCTCGTCGTCGGAGACGTGAATTCGACGCTCGCGTGCGCGCTGGTCGCCGCGAAGCGCGACATCCCGGTCGTGCACGTCGAGTCCGGCCTGCGCAGCGGGGATCGACGAATGCCCGAAGAGATCAACCGCGTCCTCACCGACCAGATTTCCGACGTTCTCTACACGACCGAGCGCAGCGCGCACGACAACCTGGCGCGCGAAGGCGTCGCGGACGAGCGCGCGGTCTTCGTCGGCAACGTGATGATCGACAGCCTGCTCGCGAATCGGCGCAAGGCCGTCGCGCCGGCCGAACTTCTCGCCAACGCGGGACTTTCGCCGGCGCTCATTGCAGACGGCTATGGCGTCGTCACGCTGCACCGGCCGTCGAACGTCGACGACCCTGAAACCCTCGGCCCGATCATCGACGCGCTCGCCGAGATCGGCCGCCGGCTGCCGCTGGTCTTCGCGCTGCATCCGCGCACGCGCAACAACCTCGAACGGTTCGGCATGAAGGCGCGCCTCGACGAGTCCGGTTTCGTCGTGCTGCCGCCGCAGGGTTATCTCGAAATGCTCGGGTTGATGGCCGGCGCGACGATGGTGCTGACCGACTCCGGCGGCATCCAGGAGGAAACGACGGCGCTCGGCGTGCCGTGCCTGACGATCCGCGAGAACACCGAGCGGCCGATCACCGTCGACCAGGGCACGAACACGCTCGTCGGCGTCGATCCGGCGGCGATCCTCGCGGCGGCCGACGCGGTCCTCGCCGGCGGCGGCAAGCGCGGGCGCATCCCGGAGCTGTGGGACGGCCGGGCCGCCGAACGGATCGCGGCGCACCTTGCGCGCTGGCTCGACGCGCACGACAAGGCACGGTCGGACGCATGACTGCGACGATCGTCAATGCGCTCACGATCGACGTGGAGGATTACTTCCAGGTTTCCGCGCTCGCGCCGCATTTCCCGCGCAGCGCGTGGGAGAGCACGCCGTGCCGCGTCGAGCGCAACGTCGATCGCATTCTCGAACTGCTCGCCGAGCGCGACGCCCGTGCGACCTTCTTCGTCCTGGGGTGGGTCGCCGAGCGCTATCCGCAGCTCGTCCGCCGCATCGCCGATCGCGGGCACGAGGTCGCGAGCCACGGGTACTCGCACGAACGCGCCAGCGCGCAGTCGCGCGAACGCTTCCTCGCGGACATCGTGCTCGCGCGCGCGGTGCTCGAAGACATCGGCGGGCAGACGGTGCGCGGCTATCGCGCGCCGAGCTTTTCGATCGGCAAGACCAACCTGTGGGCGCACGACTGCATCGCCGAAGCGGGCTACACATACAGCTCCAGCGTCTATCCGGTGCGGCACGATCACTACGGCATTCCCGACGCGCCGCGCTTTCCGTACCGCCTCGACAACGGCTTGCTCGAAGTGCCGGTGACGACGACCCGGCTGCTCGGGCGCAATTGGCCGGCCGGCGGTGGCGGCTATTTCCGGCTGCTGCCTTACGCGGTGTCGCGCTGGCAGATCGCGAAGGTCAATCGCGATGACGTGCGTCCGGCGATCTTCTACCTCCACCCGTGGGAAATCGACCCGGAGCAGCCGCGCGTGCGCGAGGCATCGTCGAAGACGCGCTTCCGGCACTACGTCAATCTCGAGCGCACCGAAGGCCGCTTGCGTCGCCTGCTGGGCGATTTTTCCTGGGGACGCGCGGACCACGTATTCCACGGCGCAGCCTGACGCGCCCCGCTTCCGGAGCATTCGATGGATCGTGCGCCAATGGTCGTCAAGCATTTCACCGAAGCGGATCGCGCGCGCTGGGACGCCTTCGTCAGGGAATGCCCGGACGCCACCTTCTTCCATCTGTCGGCGTGGCAGGGAATCATCCGCGACGTCTTTCGTCATCCGACTTATTTCCTCTACGCCGAGCGCGCCGGCGACATCGTTGCGGTGCTGCCGCTCGCCCACGTCCGCAGCCGGCTGTTCGGCAACGCGCTGACGTCGCTGCCGTTCTGCGTCTACGGCGGCGTCGCCGGCGGACCGGAGGGCGTTGCCGAACTCGAGCAGGCGGCCGAAGCGCTCGCGCGCCGGCTCGGCGTTCAGCATCTCGAACTGCGCAATCTCACGGCGCGCCATGCCGACTGGCCGCGGCAGGACCTGTACGCGACCTTCCGCAAGCCGATCCTCGCCGACGAAGAGGCGAACCTCAACGCGATTCCGCGCAAGCAGCGCGCGATGGTGCGCAAGGGCATCCGCAACGGCTTGAATGCGGAGCTCGACGCGAACGTCGACCGCTTCTTCGCGCTCTACGCCGACAACGTGCTGCGACACGGCACGCCGGCGCTGCCGAAGGCATTCTTCGAGCGGCTGCGGCGCGACTTCGGCCACGACTGCGAGGTGCTGACGGTGACCGATAGCGACCGGCAGCCGCTCTCCAGCGTGCTCACGTTCTATTTCCGCGACGAAGTCCTGCCGTACTACGCCGGCGATGCCGTTGCCGCGCGCGAGGTTGCAGCGAACGATTTCAAGTACTGGGAGCTGATGCGGCACGCATGCGCGCGTGGCTGCCGCCTGTTCGACTTCGGCCGCAGCAAGGTCGGCACCGGACCGTACAGCTTCAAGAAGAACTGGGGCTTCGAGCCGCAGCCGCTGTCGTACGAGTACCGCCTCTACAAGCGCGACGCGATTCCGCAGAACAATCCGATGAACCCGAAGTACCGCGGCTTCATCGCCGTGTGGCGCCGGCTGCCGCTGCGCGTCGCGAACGCGCTCGGACCGCACATCGTGCGCAACCTCGGATGAGCGGCCGATGAAACGCGACGCGGATTACGAGAACCTCGCGCTCGACAGCGCTCTCGCGCAGCGGGGCGAGTCCGGGCCCGCGAGCGGCTTTCGCGTCGTCGCGGTCACGCTCGCGGCGTCCTTCGTCTGGCTCGTTGCGTGGTATTGGGAGACCGCGAGCGAGGTCGGGCGGATCTGGTGGCGGTCGGAGACCTACGCGCACGGCCTCACAGTGCTGCCGATCTTTGCGTGGCTCGTGTGGCGCGCGCGGGACCGTGTCGCGCTGCTGCGCCCGCAGCCCGTACCGTGGATGGCCCCGCCGATCGCCGTGCTCGGGGTGCTGTGGCTGCTCGGCCGGCTTGTCGGCGTCGCCGGCGCGTCGCATTTCGCGCTCGTCGCGATCCTCGTCGCGGGCCTCGTCGGCGTGCTCGGCTGGCGGCTCTCTCGCGCGCTGCTGTTCCCGCTCGCGTTTCTCGCGTTCGCGGTACCGGTCGGCGACTTCCTGCTGCCGACGCTGATGAAATTGACCGCGGCGTTCACCGTCGGCGCGCTGCGTGCGAGCGGCGTGCCGGTGTTTCAGGAAGGCCTGTATTTCGTCGTGCCGAACGGCCGGTGGTCGGTTGTCGAAGCGTGCAGCGGCATTCGTTACCTGATCGCGTCGACGATGATCGGCGCGCTCTACGCGTACCTGAACTACACGACGCTGCGCAAGCGGGCGCTGTTCATGGGCGTCGCGGTGCTCGTGCCGATCGTCGCGAACTGGCTGCGCGCCTACCTGATCGTGATGCTCGGTTACCTGACCGACAACCGGCTCGCGGCCGGCGTCGACCACCTGATCTATGGCTGGATCTTCTTCGGCGTCGTGATGATGCTGATGTTCTGGATCGGCGGGCGTTGGCGCGATACGGGCGCGCCCGAGCCAGAGGTGACAGCGACGCCCGGGAGGCCGTCGGCGACGGATTGGCGCGGCGCGCTGCCGATCGCGCTCGCGGTCGCCGCGTTCCCGGTGGCGCAGTCGGTCATCGACCGGCCGGTCGCCGACTACGCCGTCCGTCTCGAACTTCCCGCACCGGTCGCCGGCTGGCGCGCGGAGTCTCCCGACCGGCTGGACTACCGCCCGAGCTACGCGCAGGCGCGCGGCGATGCGTTCGCGGTTTACCGCGCGCCCGACGGCAACCCGGTCGGCGCGTATGCCGCCTGGTACGCGCACCAGCGGGACGGCCGCGAAATGATCGCGTGGGGCAACGGCCTCGTCGCCATCGGCAGCCGGGACCGCGTGATGTCGCGTTTCCCGGTCGAGGCGCCGAATGGCGCGGTCCAGGGCGCCGACGTGATGGTGCCGGACGGTCGACTTCGGGTGTGGCACTGGTACCGCGTGAACGGACGGCTCGTGACCGGCGACGTCGAGGTCAAGCTGCGTCTCGCGATCGACCGCTTGCTTGGACGGGCCGACGAGTCCAGCGTCGTCGTGCTGGTCACCCCGGAGCTCGACGCACCGCAGCTCGCCGACGAGCGCCTGCGTGAATTCGTCGCGGCGCACGGCGAGGCGATCGACGCCGCGCTCGATGCCGTGTCGGCGGACCGGGCACGATGAACGCGCCGCAGCACCTCGTGATGCACGTCGTGTACAGCTTCGACGTCGGCGGGCTCGAAAACGGCGTCGTCAATCTCATCAACTGGATGCCGTCCGACCGCTTCCGTCATGTGGTCGTCGCACTGACGCGCTGCGCGCCGGCATTCTGCCGGCGGGTCGTGCAGCCCGACGTCGAGTTCCTCTCGCTCGACAAACCGCCGGGGCATGGCATCCAGCTCTATCCGCAGCTGTATCGGCTGTTCCGCGACCGTCGTCCCTCGATCGTGCACACCCGCAATCTCGCGGCGCTGGAAGCGGTCGTGCCGGCGCGCGCGGCGGGAGTGCCGGTGCGCGTACACGGCGAACACGGCTGGGATGCGAGCGACCCGGAGGGCAGGCGGCGCAAGTTCCAGCTGATGCGGCGGCTGTACCGGCCGTTCGTGAGCCGCTACGTCGCGCTTTCCGGCCACCTCGAGCGTTACCTGACCGATGCGGTCCGCATCCCGCCCGCGCGCGTCGAGCGGATCTGCAACGGCGTCGACACCGCACGCTTCCGGCCCGCGTCGGACGGGCGCTCCGCGTTGCCGGGTTCGCCGTTCGGCGCGCCCCGCGAAGTGCTGGTCGGCACGGTCGGCCGGCTCCAGGCGGTCAAGGACCAGACGAATCTCGTGCGCGCGTTCGCGCATCTCGTCGGCCAGCGCGCACCGGGGGCCGCCGACGCGCGGCTCGTGATCGCCGGCGACGGGCCGCTGCGCGGTGCGGTCGAAGCGGAGATCCGTGCCGGCGGCGTCGGCGACCGCGTGTGGCTCGCCGGCGAGCGGACGGACGTGCCGGACGTGATGCGCAGCCTCGACGTCTTCGCGCTGCCGTCGCTTGCCGAAGGCATTTCGAACACGATCCTCGAAGCGATGGCCTGTGGTCTGCCGGTCGTCGCGACCGACGTCGGCGGCAACGCCGAGCTCGTGGACCACGGGCGAACCGGTAGGCTCGTACCCAGGACGGATTATGTTGCGCTCGCGGATGCGCTGGCATCATACGTCGCTGACATTGCGCTGCGCCGGCGCCATGGCGCGGATGGACGGCAACGCGTCGAGGGCGAATTCAGCCTCGATGGCATGGTCGACCGCTACGCCGCGCTTTACCGGAACCTGATCGACGCGGCGATGCCGTCGCGCGTATTCGCCTGACAAAGGAGTCGCGTCATGTGCGGTATCGCGGGCCTGTTCGACCTTCGCGGCAAGCGGCACTACGCGCCGGAACTCGTGCGTCGCATGAACGACGTGCAGCTGCACCGCGGACCGGACGAGGGCGGCTATCACTTCGAGCCCGGGGTTGCGCTCGCGCACCGGCGGCTGTCGATCATCGACCTGTCGACCGGGCAGCAGCCGTTGTTCAACGAGGACGGCTCGGTCGCGGTCGTGTTCAACGGCGAGATCTACAACTTCCAGGAACTGGTGCCGGAGCTCGAAGCGCTCGGCCACGTCTTCCACACGCGCAGCGACACCGAGGTCATCGTCCACGCGTGGGAAGCGTGGGGCGAGGACTGCGTGAAGCGCTTCCGCGGCATGTTCGCGTTCGCGCTGTGGGATCGCAACCGCGACACGCTCTTCCTCGCGCGCGACCGGCTGGCGGTGAAACCGCTGTTCTATGCGTTGCTGTCCGACGGCTCGTTCGCATTCGGCTCGGAGCTGAAGGTGCTGATGCAGCATCCGGCGCTCGATCGTCGTATCGACCCGTACGCGGTCGAGGAATACTTCGCGCTCGGCTACGTCGCCGAGCCGCGCACGATCTTTTCGGGCGCCCGCAAGCTCGGTGCGGCCGAGACGCTGTGCTTGCGCCGCGGGCAGCCGTTGCCGCAGCCGAAGTCGTACTGGGACGTGCGTTTCACGCTCGACAATCCGATATCCGCGGCCGACGCGGCGGTCGAGCTGACCGAGCGGCTGCGCGAATCGGTGCGCCTGCGGATGATCGCCGAGGTGCCGCTCGGCGCCTTTTTGTCGGGCGGTGTCGATTCGAGCGCCGTGGTCGCGACCATGGCCGGCCTGTCCGACGAGCCGGTGCACACCTGCTCGATCGCGTTCGACGACCCCGCCTACAACGAGTCCGAATTCGCGCAGAAGGTCGCCGACCGATATCGCACGGACCATCTCGTCGAGACGGTGAAGTCCGACGACTTCGATCTCATCGATTCGCTCGCGCGCCTGTACGACGAGCCGTACGCGGACAGCTCGGCGATTCCCACCTGGCGCGTGTGCCAGCTCGCGCGCCGACGCGTGACGGTGGCGCTGTCCGGCGACGGCGGCGACGAGAGCTTCGGCGGCTATCGCCGCTATCGGCTGCACCTGATGGAAGAGAAGATGCGCGGCGCGCTGCCGCTCGGGCTGCGCCAGCCGATGTTCGGCCTGCTCGGGCGCGTCTATCCGAAGGCGGACTGGGCGCCGCGGGTGTTCCGCGCGAAGACCACCTTCGAGGCGCTCGCGCGCGATTCGGTGCAGGCGTATTTCCACTCGGTGTCGCTGCTGCGCGACGATATGCGCGGGCAACTGTTTTCCCCCAGCTTCCGCCGCGAACTCGGTGGCTACGGCGCGCTTGACGTGTTCCGCCGCCACGCGGCGACTGCCGGCACCGACGACCCGCTCGCGCTGATCCAGTACCTCGATCTCAAGACCTACCTAGTCGGCGACATCAACACCAAGGTCGATCGCGCGAGCATGGCGCACTCGCTCGAAGTGCGCGAGCCGCTGATGGACCACCCGCTCGTCGAATGGCTCGCGACGCTGCCGTCGCATCTGAAGGTCAAGGGGCAGGAAGGCAAGTACCTGTTCAAGAAGGCGATGGAGCCGCTGCTGCCGGACGACGTGCTGTACCGGCCGAAGATGGGTTTCGCGGTGCCGCTCGCGCGCTGGTTCCGCGGTCCGCTCCGGCAGCGGGTGCGCGACGCGTTGCTCGGCGAGACGCTCGCCGCGACCGGCATCTTCAACACCGACACGCTGCGCCACCTCGTCGAGGCGCACCAGTCCGGCGCGCGCGACTACAGCGCGCCACTTTGGTCGCTGCTGATGTTTGAGGCGTTCCTGCGCCATTCGCCGCTGCCGTTGCAGCCGGCGCGCGATCTCGCCGAGGCGGTTTGACGCATGCGCATCCTGCACGTCCTCGACCATTCGCTCCCGCTGCACAGCGGCTACACCTTCCGCACGGCCGCGATCGTGCGCGAGCAGCGGGCGCTCGGCTGGGAGACCTTCCACCTGACGACGCCGAAGCAGGGGCGCTCGCTGGCCGGCGTCGAGGACGCGGGCGGACTGCAGTTCCACCGCACGCCGGCCGACGACGGCGTAGGGCTGCTCCGCCAGATGCGGCTCACCGCGGCACGCCTCGACGAGCTCGTCGGCGAGCTGCAGCCGAACGTGATCCACGCGCACTCGCCGGTGCTCAACGCGCTGCCGAGTCTGTGGGTCGGCCGGCGCCGCAAGCTGCCGGTCGTCTACGAGATGCGCGCGTCGTGGGAGGACGCGGCGGTCGACCACGGCACGACGAGCGAAGGCAGCGTCCGCTACCGCGTCTCCCGCGCGCTCGAGAGCTTCGCGCTGCATTGCGCCGACGAGATCACGACGATCTGCGAGGGGTTGCGCGGCGACATCCTGATGCGTGGCGTCCGCCCGGACAAGGTCACCGTGATCCCGAACGCGGTCGATGCCGATGCGTTCGGTTTCGGCGCCGAACCGGACGTCGCGCTGCGCTCGGAACTCGGACTCGACGGCAAGACCGTCGTCGGCTTCGCCGGTTCGTTCTACGGCTACGAAGGCTTGAATCTGCTCGTGTCGGCGATCGCGCGGCTCGTCGGGCGCTTCCCGGATCTTCGGTTGCTCCTCGTCGGCGGCGGCGTCCAGGAGGACGCGCTGCGCCGTCAGGCCGAGGCCGAAGGCATCGCTGCACGCGTCGTGTTCGCCGGACGCGTGCCGCATGACCAGGTGCAGAGGTACTACGACCTCATCGACGTGCTCGCGTATCCGCGGCTGCCGATCCGGCTCACCGAGATCGTCACGCCGCTGAAACCGCTCGAGGCGATGGCACAGGGGCGGATGTTCGTCGCGTCCGACGTCGGCGGGCATCGCGAGCTGGTGCGTCACGGCGAGACCGGTTTCCTGTTCAAGGCCGGCAGCGTCGACGCGCTGGTCTCGTCCATCGCGGCGGTGCTCGAAGCGCGCGATGCGTGGCCCGCGATGCGCGAACAGGCGCGTGCTTTCGTCGAGCGCGAGCGGACCTGGGCGAACAGCGTCGGCCGCTACCACGACGTCTATCGGCGCGCGCTGGCGACGCACGGTCGCGAAGCGGTTCTCGCGGGAGTCCGCTGATCATGTGCGGCATTCACGGCATCTACCGCTTCGACGGCGAGCCCGTTTCGCCCGAGCAGCTGTCGGCGATGGGGGACGTGACCCGCCATCGCGGGCCGGATGACGAGGGGGCGTATGTCGACCCGGCCGGCCGCTGCGGCATCGCGATGCGGCGGCTGTCGATCATCGACCTCGCCGGCGGTCACCAGCCGATCTCGAGCGCCGACGACAGCCTGCGGGTCGTCTGCAACGGCGAGATCTACAACTTCCGCGAGCTGCGCGCCGAGCTCATCGGCCGCGGCTACCGCTTCAAGACCGGCTCGGACAGCGAGGTGCTGCTGCACCTCTACGACGCGTACGGCGACGACTTCGTGCACCGGCTCGACGGCATGTTCGATTTCGCGCTGTGGGACGCGCGTCGCGGCCGGCTGCTGATCGGCCGCGATCCGCTCGGCGTCAAGCCGCTGTACGTGCATCGTTCGGCGAAGATGCTGGCGTTCGCGACCGAGGCGAAGGCGCTGCTCGCGCTGCCCGGCGTGCCGCACGAGCTGGACCGCGATGCCGTCGCGGACTACCTGCATCTCGGCTACGTCGCCGCGCCGCATTCGATGTTCGCCGGCATCCGCAAGCTGCCGCCCGCGACGCTGCTCGCGGTCGAGAACGGCGAGGTGCGCGAGTGGCGTTACTGGCGGCTGCCGTCGCGGGTCGAGCGCGGCGTCGGCGAAAGCGAATGGGTCGCGCGCATCCGCGCCGGTCTCGATGCCGCGGTCGAGCGCCAGATGGTCAGCGACGTGCCGATCGGCGCCTTCCTGTCGGGCGGCGTCGATTCGAGCGCGGTCGTCGCCTTCATGGCGAAGCACTCGGCGCAGCCGATCCGCAGCTACGCGATCGGCTTCGAAGGCGGCGAGGCCGAGCGGCTCTACAACGAGCTGCCGTACGCGCGGCGCGTCGCCGAGCTCTTCGGCACCGAGCACCACGAAATCGTCGTCAAGCCCGACGTCGTCGGCCTGCTGCCGAAGCTGCTGTGGCACCTGGACGAGCCGGTCGCCGATTCGGCCTTCATCACGACCTACCTCGTGTCGGAGTTCGCGCGCCGCGACGTCAAGGTCATCCTGTCGGGCGTCGGCGGCGACGAGCTCTTCGGCGGCTATCGGCGCTATCTCGGCGGTCACTACGTGAAGAAGCTGCAGCGCCTGCCGCGCTGGTCGCGCGACCTGATGTCGCGCACCGCGTCGCTGCTGCCGAGCGATCGCCATTCGAAGCTGCTGAACACGATGCGGCTCGCGCGTGGCTTCCTCGCGTCGGCCGAGCTGTCGGCGGACGAACGCTACCGCCACTACCTGCAGGTGCTCGATCGCGACGTCGTCGCCGAGCTGATGAACGGGCGCGGAGTCGATCGCGACGCACTCGCCGCCGCGTTCGCCGCAGCCGGCGACGACGACCCGTTGAACCGCATGTTCGCGGTCGACGCCGAGACGCAGCTTCCGGACGATCTGCTGCTCCTCACCGACAAGATGAGCATGGCGGTGTCGCTCGAATGCCGCGTGCCGCTGCTCGACCGCGCGCTCGTCGAGCTCGCGGCGTCGATCCCCGAAGCGCAGAAACTGCGCGGCGGCCGCCTCAAGCACCTGATGAAGGAAGCGCTCGCCGACGTGCTGCCGGCGGACATCCTCGACCGCAAGAAGCGCGGCTTCGGCACGCCGATGGGCGCGTGGCTGAAGCGCGAGCTTGCGCCGGTGCTGCGCCGGTTGCTCGCGACCGACGTCGTTCGCGACCGGGGCCTGTTCGATCCGAAAGTCGTCGGCCGGTTGATGGCCGATCACGACGCGAACCGCATCGACGGCACCGACGCGTTGCTCGCGATGATGAACCTCGAAATCTGGAGCCGGATGTACCTCGATCGTCATTCGCCGGACGAGGTCGCCGCCGAGCTGAAGGGCTTCCTGCGATGAACATCCTCTACGTGTGCCACCGCTTCCCGTTCCCGCCCAAGCGCGGCGGCAAGATTCGGCCGTTCAACATGATCCGCCACCTGTCGCAGCGGCATCGCGTGACGGTGTGCTCGATCGCGCGCTCGGATGCCGAGGCCGAGGAGGGCGCCGGCATCGCGCCGCACTGCGAGCGCTTCGAAATCGGCAAGGTGTCGAACCCGGTGCAAGTGCTGCGCATGGTCGCGCGGCTGCCGACCGCCGTGCCGTCGTCGATGGGCTTCTTCTGGTCGCCGGAGCTCGCCGACAAGGTCAACGCGCTGCTCGCCGCCGAGCGCTTCGACCTGATCTTCGTGCATTGCTCGTCGGTCGCGCAGTACGTAAGCCACGTGCGCGACATCCCGAAGATCCTCGACTTCGGCGACATGGACTCGCAGAAGTGGCTCGAGTACGTGCGCTACAAGCCGTTCCCGCTGAAGCTCGGCTACTGGCTCGAAGGCAGCAAGATGGAGCGTGAGGAGCGCCGACTCGCGCAGCTCTTCGACCTGTGTACCGCGACGACGCGCGCCGAGTGGGAGACGCTGGAAGGCTACGGCACCGGCGTCGCGACGGACTGGTTCCCGAACGGCGTCGACGCGGACTTCTTCACGCCGGACGGGCAGGGCTACGACGCGGACACGGTCAGCTTCATCGGCCGCATGGATTACTACCCCAACCAGGAGTGCATGTTCGACTTCTGCGAACGGACCTGGCCGCTCGTGCGCGCGCGTCGCCCCGGCATGAAGCTGCTGATCGTCGGCGCCGATCCGTCGCCGGCGGTGAAGAAGCTCGGCGAGCTGCCGGGCGTCACGGTGACCGGATCGGTGCCGGATGTGCGGCCGTACGTGCTGCGCTCGGCGGCGATGGTCGCACCGCTCAACATCGCGCGCGGCACGCAGAACAAGATCCTCGAGGCGATGGCGATGGGCGTGCCGGTCGTCTCGAGCGGCGTCGCGGCCGGTGGCGTCGACGCGCTCGCCGACGAGCATTTGCTCGTCGCGAACGAACCCGAGCAATACGCCGAGGCGATCCTCAGTATCGCCGCAGACCCGGACGAACGGGCACGGCTCGCGCAGGCGGGGCGGCAGCGGATGCTGACCCACCACGCGTGGCCGCGGTCGATGGAGCGCCTCGACGCGATCGTCGAGCGCTGCGTCGCGCGGCACCACAACAACAACCAGCACCAGGCCAACAGGGAGCTCGTCGAATGAAGATCAGCATTTTCGGACTCGGATACGTCGGCGCGGTGTCGCTCGCGTGCCTCGCGCGCGACGGGCATTCGGTGATCGGCGTCGATATCGACGGCGCGAAGCTCGACTTGATCCGGGCCGGTACGACACCGGTCGTCGAGGAAGGCATGGTCGAGCTGATGGCGAAGGTCGCCGCGAGCGGCCGTCTGGCGGTGACGACCGACGTGCGCGAGGCGCTGCTCGGCAGCGAACTGTCGCTCGTCTGCGTCGGCACGCCGTCGGCGGCGAACGGCAGCCAGGACCAGGGCGCGGTGCTGCGGCTGGCGCAGGACATCGGCCGCGCGCTGCGCGACAAGGCCGCGCCCCACGTCGTCGTGTTCCGCTCGACGCTCGTGCCCGGCACCGTGGAGGAGACCTTGCGCCCGATCATCGAGGCCGAGTCGGGCAAGCGCGACGGCGAGGATTTCCATCTGTGCTTCCAGCCGGAATTCCTGCGCGAGGGCTCGTCGATCCGCGACTACGACAAGCCGCCCTTCACGGTCGTCGGCGCGAACCACGACTACCCCGTCGAGCGGTTGCGCGAGCTCTTCGGCCACCTGCCATGCAAGTTCCTGCGCACGTCGGTGCGCGCCGCCGAAATGATGAAGTACTGCTGCAACAACTTCCACGCGCTGAAGATCACGTTCGCGAACGAGACCGCCCGCCTGTGCGACGCGCTCGGCGTCGACCCGTTCGAAGTCATGGAGCTCGTCTGCCAGGACACGCAGCTCAACATCTCGCCCGCGTACCTGAAGCCCGGCTTCGCGTTCGGCGGCTCGTGCCTGCCGAAGGACCTGCGCGCGACCGCCTATCTCGCGAAGACGCATGACATCGAGCTGCCGATGCTGTCCGGGATCCTCGCTTCGAACCGCCAGCACATCGAGCGCGCGATTGCGAAGATCCTCGACGCCGGCCACCGCAAGGTCGGCATGCTCGGGCTGTCGTTCAAGACCGGCACCGACGACCTGCGCGAGAGCCCGCTCGTCGTGCTCGCCGAGCAGCTCATCGGCAAGGGCATGCAGCTGTCGATCTACGACCCCGACGTGCAACTGTCGCGGCTGCTCGGCGCGAACCGGCGCTTCATCGAGACGCAGCTGCCGCACATCGGCGAACTGCTGAAGCCGGAACTCGCCGACGTCATCGCCGGCGCCGACGTGCTCGTCATCGGCGTGTCGAACCCGCTGATCTTCGACGCGCTCGCGACCCACGCGCGGCCGGAGCAGTTCGTGCTCGATCTCGTGAATCTGCCTAACGCTGGGATGCTCGCGGCGCGGGTGGAAGGACTGTGCTGGTGAGGGGGTAGTCGTTGCTTGCGAACGCGCGGGGGACGTACATGCGTCGCATCCTGACCTTCACATCGCTGTTCCCGAACAGCGAGCAGCCGCGTCACGGCATCTTCATCGAGACGCGGCTGCGCAAGCTCGTCGAATCCGGGGAGGTCGAGGCGCGCGTCGTGGCGCCGGTTCCGTGGTTTCCCGCGAAGTCGTCGCGCTTCGGGCGTCTCGGAGCGTGTGCGAGGGTGCCGTTCGCGGAGTCGCGCGACGGGGTCGGGGTGGTCCATCCGCGATTCGTCGCGCTGCCCGGTCCGCTCGCTCGGCTCACGCCCATGTCGATGGCGCTGGGTGCGTTGCCCGGCGTGCGGCGGGTGATCGACGCGGGCTTCGACTTCGATCTCATCGACGCGCATTTCTACTACCCGGACGGCGTCGCCGCCGCGCTGCTAGGCAAATGGCTTCGCAAGCCGCTGGTGATCACCGCGCGCGGCAGCGACATCACGTACTGGCCCTCGCAGCCCTTGCCGCGACGGATGATGCGATGGGCCGCGGGGCGCGCGAGCCGCAACGCGGCGGTGAGCAGCGCGCTGGCCGACGAGATGAGGCGGCTCGGCTTCCCCGATGGGAAGTCGGTCGTCCTGCGCAATGGGGTCGACCCGAACCTCTTTTACGAGGAGCCCAGGGACGACGCACGGGCGCGGCTGCACCTGCGCGGCAAGGTCGCGCTTTCGGTCGGAAACCTCATCGAGCTCAAGGGGCATCACCTCGCGATCGAGGCGATCGCGGACATGCCGGACATGACGCTGATCGTCATCGGCACCGGACCCGAGGAGGAGGCTCTGCGTGCACTGGCGGCGCGTCTCGGGATCGCGGACCGCGTTCGTTTCCATGGCGTGATGCCGCAGGCGGCGCTGCGCTCCTACTACAGCGCGGCCGATCTGCTGATCCTCGCGTCGAGCCGCGAAGGCTGGCCGAACGTGCTGCTCGAGGCGATGGCCTGCGGCACGCCGGTGGTCGCCACCCGCGTCTGGGGCATTCCGGAGATCGTCGCGGCGCCCGAAGCGGGCGTGCTCATCGACGAGCGGGAGGTGTCGGCGCTGCGCGAAGGGGTCCGCCGGCTGCTGGCGGCCGGCATCGACCGGCGCAGGACGCGTGCCTACGCCGAGCGTTTCGGCTGGGCGGCGACGACGGCGGCGCAACTGGCGATGTTTGCCGAAGTCATCGACGAACACGGAGTTTCGATGCGCAAGACGATGCCGATATCCGAACGCGGGCCGCGTTCGACGAGCGCCCGTGCGGCGGCCGGGGAGTAGGCGATGCCGCTGCGCGATCTGCTGATTACCGGCATCCTCGCCACGACGCTGCCCTTCGTCTTCCGGCACGTCTTCATCGGCGTACTGCTGTGGACGTGGATCAGCATCATGAATCCGCACAAACTCGCGTACGGTTTCACACAGAACGCGCCGATCGCGGCCGTAGTGGCTGCGGTCACGATCGTCGCGCTGATGACGACGAAGGACCGCGTCAAGCCGATGTTGCCGTCGCCGCTGCTGTTCGCGACGATGTTCCTGATCTGGACCTGCGTCACGACGGCCTTCGCGTTCTTTACCGCCGAGTCGCTCGTCGACCTGAATCGCTTCTTCAAGATCATGTTGATGGTGCTCATCAGCGCCGCGGTCCTTTACAAACGCGAGCACATCCGGCTGTTCATCTGGGTGACGGTGCTGTCGCTCGGTTTCTACGGTCTTAAAGGCGGCATTTACACGATCCTGACCGGGGGCGGCGGACGTGTCTGGGGACCTCCCGGTGGCTTCATCGAAGGCAACAACGAAGTCGCTCTCGCGCTGATCGTCACGATTCCGCTGATGAACTTCCTTCGGCTGACGAGTCCGTACAAATGGGTCCGCCGCGGGCTCCTCGCGATGATGCTGCTGTCGGCGGTCGCCGCGGCGGGCTCGCAGTCGCGCGGCGCCTTTCTCGCCATCGCCGCAATGGGGACGTTCATGTGGTGGCGCGCGCCGAACAAGCTCCCCGGCGCAGTCGTCGGCGTGCTCGCGGCGCTGTCGATTCTCGCGTTCATGCCGCAGACGTGGCATGAGCGCATGAACACCATCGGGACTTACGAGGAAGACGGGTCCGCGATGGGTCGGATCTATGCGTGGCAGACCGCAATCAATGTCGCGAACGACCGCATCGTAGGGGCAGGCTACGCGATGTATTCGCCCGACGTGTTCGTGATCTATTACCCGCGGAACAGTTCAGGCCGGTTTGACCCCAGCGTCGCGCGCGCCGCGCACAGCATCTACTTCCAGGTGCTCGGCGAACACGGTTATGTCGGATTGTTCCTGTTCGTGATGATCTGGGTTTGCGCGTGGCGTGCGGGTGGCAGGTTGCGGCGCGGCACGCGCGACGGGCCGGAAACCTCGTGGCTCTACCATTACGGCAGCATGGCGCAGGTGTCGCTGGTCGGCTACGCCGTCGGGGGAGCATTCCTCAGCCTTGCGTACTTCGATCTGCCGTACAACGTCGTCATCGCGCTGGTCGTGGCCGAGCGTTGGCGGGCCGAACACAAGACGATAGGGGAACATGCGTCTCTCGCCCCGATCGGCAACCCCCGCGCCGTCCACCTTGGGCTGCCGTTTGGCGCGCGTGTGGTTCGTTGGATACGTACGGCGTGACCCGGCAGCACGCCCGACCAGATCGGAACGTGCGGCGATGCCGCGCGCTTTCTTATCTGTTCGCCGTGCTGGCCGTTCTCACGGCTATCACGCTCGTTCCGTACCTGTCGAACTCGGCCGACCTTGTCCGGATGCGCAATGCGCTGCTGCTGGACAAGGATTCGGCCGCTTATGCGTGGCCCGCCGCAATTCCGCCAGCGGGATTTGCGGTCGAGCAGAGTACCCCCAATGCGCTTTTCCGCGATGTCGTGCAAAGCAACGAACTGCGAGTTGAAGGCGACGACTGGGCGACCGCTCTGAAAATCGGGCGCCATCTGCTTGCCGGGTCTACCCGAAGCGGCGGTGCAATCCAATCAAACCTCGACGACACCTATCGACGCATTGTCATGCGAGGCGAGGGCTATTGCGGCGACTTTGCGGACGTCTTCACCGGCCTGGCGAACTCCGCAGGTGTCTTCTCGCGACCGTGGGCATTTTCATTCGATGGATTCGGCGGGCACGGCCATATTTTCAATGAAATTTGGGACAGCGGACGCGCTCGCTGGGCAATGATCGACGTCTTCAGCAATCTTTACTTTGCCGACGAGCAGGGGCAGGCCCTTTCAGCCATCGAATTGCACGAGTTATTGAAGAAGGGGGCGACACCCCGCCTGGTGCCGGTCGCGCCTGAGGCGCGCCCTGGCTTCAAATACGAGGACAAGGCCGTCGAGTATTATCGGCAGGGCCTGAGCGAGTGGTATATGTGGTGGGGCAACAACGTATTCGAATACGATCAGTCGCCGCTCGTTCGAGCGCTTGGCAATACTCATCGAGCCTTCGAGCAATTAGGCGGCATCGCAGCGGGTGTGCATCCGCGAATCCGGATTCTCGATTCGGAGGAGAACGTTTCGCGCCGCGAGGACCTGGCGAGGCTGGGGGTCAGGCTTCATGCCCTTGTTGTGTTCATCGCGCTCGCGCTGGCGTTCGCGCTTGCGGCAAAAGCGGTCAGCGGGCTGTCACGCTTACGCCGCCGCCAGTAATCGAGGAGGTTTCCGACGATGCTTACCCGTTTGCTCGGCAGTCTTTATTCTCCGGGTGGATCGCGCGGCGGGCTATCGATCCTGGTTTTTCATCGTGTTCTTCCGCAGCGCGACGAGATTTTCCCGGACGAACCCGACGCGGCCCGCTTCGACACCTTGTTGAATTGGGTCGGTGCGTCCTTCTCGGTGCTGCCGCTCGAACGCGCGATTGCCGATCTTGCAGCGGCAAGGCTTCCTCCCCGGGCGCTGTCGATCACGTTCGATGACGGCTATGCGGACAACTTTACGACTGCGCTTCCGCTGCTCCAGAAACACGGGATGTGCGCGACCTTCTTCGTTGCGTGCGGATTTCTCGACGGCGGTCGAATGTGGAACGACACGCTGATCGAAGCCGTTCGGGCTGTCGAGTTCGGCGAACTCGATCTCCGTTTCCTTGGTCTGGACCGTCACCCCGTGCGATCCAGCGCCGAGAAGCGCGCCACAATCGGAAGACTGTTGCCGAAATTGAAGTATCTCCCGCTCGAGGAACGGGCCGAAAAAATCGCCGAGATCGTCGAAAAATGCTCGGTGTCGCTGCCGGACGATCTGATGATGACGACGGAGCAGATGCGCGCGCTGCGGGCCGCTGGAATGGAGATCGGCGGACATACGTGCCGACACCCGATCCTCGGCCGACTCGAGGACGAGGAGGCCTTCAGCGAGATCGCCGAAGGTAAGCGACGCCTCGAGGCCGCCCTGGGGGAGTCGGTAAACCTTTTTGCATATCCGAACGGAAAGCCCGGTGTGGATTACGACGGCAGACATGTGCGGATGGTCCGTCGGGCGGGATTCAAGGCGGCGGTGTCGACCGCGCCGGGCGTGGGGCGTCCCGGAGGCGACATGTTCCAGTTGCCACGATTCACGCCGTGGGACAGGACCCGTATGCGATTCGGGCTCCGGCTCGTAAACAACATGCGCGTTTCGAATTTGGAGGCAGTGTGAAGATGCGCGGGGGCGTTCTTGTTTGCGTCGTCATGGCGTCGGCGGGGTCGGTTTCTGCGGCCTTGCCGATCGATGACGGGCCGGATGGCATGACCTGTCAGTTTTATGCGAAGGCGGCGCATGTCCCATGGCAACGCAAGGGGGGGGACTGGATCGACGCACGCAACGAGATGCACGGAGCCGCGGAGTATGCAGTTCAACGTATTCCTGTCTCGCAGGGGAAGGAGCGTTTTGCCTGGGATGTGACCACGCTTGCGAAGCAATGGACGAAGGGCGTTTCACCGCCGGGAGCCGTCGTCCTGCGAGCAGGAAAGCCGGGCGGCACGGTCAATTTTGCGAGTCGCGAGAATCCGGACGCGGAGTCCCGCCCCCGTCTGATCATCGAATGGCAAGATGGGCAAACGACGCGCGTCGAAGCGACCGCCGATACGTATTTTTCGTGCCCCACCAATCGCAGCCTTGGCACGGCGCCCATTTTCCAGGTGGGTGGGCAGAACAATGCCCTCCTCGCTTTTCCGTATAGGCAACGCGCCGGAAAGGAGATCGCCCGTGCGTCGCTCGAATTGACGAGCGACAAGCAGTACGCCGGGGGGACGGAGGTGGCCGTATTCCGGCCGTATTTCCCTTGGGCAGAGTTGGCGCCTCCGGAACAAGGTATCGCGGCCCACTATGTCGGCGATGCCGGTTTGGAGGGGCAGGAGGACGTTCTCTATGTCGACCGCTTCGAGTCGAGTAGTCCCTTGCTTCCCTCGGGCGCCGGTGAGGGGCACGCCGAGATCGTCTCGATCGACAGGGATAACGGTTTCGAGCCGCTCGCAGGGTCGGCGCTCAAGGTCACGATCGCAAAGGGCGTCCATCAGGGGCTGAATCGCCATGTGAAATTTCGCGAACTCTCTGGAGGGGAGCCGGATGAGGCTTATTTTCGGTACTACTTGCGATTTGGGGACAACTGGAACCCGGCGAAGGACGGCGGCAAACTCCCGGGATTTTCAGGAACATACGGGCGTGGCGGCTGGGGTACCCGGAAATCCGATGGTGTGAATGGCTGGTCTGCACGCGGCGCGTTTTATGTACAACCCGATCAGGCTTCCGCCTATTCGCAACTGCGCGGAGTCGGCTCCTACGTCTATTACGCGGGGATGGAGGAGCAGTCGGGGGCGGCATGGGGATGGGGCTTAGGGCCCACGGGATTGTTGGAAAAGAATCGCTGGTACAGCATCGAGCAGCACGTGAAGCTCAATGCGCCGGGGCGAGCCGACGGTCGGCTCCGAGCATGGATCGACGGACGACTCGTCTTCGATCGGGGCGGGATCGACTTTCGCCATGTGCCCGAGCTCAAGATCGAGTCGGTCTGGATGAACGTCTATCACGGTGGTACGGTGGTTGCGCCCGCCGACCTCTCGCTTTACATCGATAATCTCGTCGTTGCCCGCCGCTATATCGGGCCCGCGGTATTTCGGCGCTAGGTCGCCTGTCGCCGATTACCGATTCCTGCAGGGACCACGAACCGCGATCCGCAGCCTTTCGGGCAAGCGCGATTCCTCGGCGTCAATTCATTGCGCAGCAGGAGGTCCGCCGGCGGTGTTCTTATAGAAAAACACATTCGACGCTGCGCTGTTGACGAGCATGAAGACGTTATATTCGCGCAAATAACGCCACCGGCCGTAGGTGCCATTTCGGGCTTGGGCGGCAGGCGCTCCTACGTCCGAACGTCTGCTCCATGTCTTGGTTGCGAGGTCGAGGACGTAAGGCGCTCCGCCCCTCCACGCGACGAACTGGTCCGCCTTCGAATCGTAGTCGAACCCGGGTGCAGGGGCGTTGTAGATGTCACCACCCCCGGACCGGAAGATCTGCTCCGGGTGCTTTTTGACCCGCGGTTCGTTCGTGTAATCCCCGCCGCCTGTCGTAACCCATTCGTCGGTCACGATTTTCCCTTGGGCAATGTCCCAGACCAGAAAATCGTTGTTGCCAACTACCCAGAATCGACCCCGTCGGGTGTCGACCGCGCCGCGCTTGTTGCCGCTGACTTCGTACCGGGGCCACAGCGGCCGCGTCCCAAAGGTTTTCAGCCGAGTCCACGTTTCGGAGTCCGTGTCGTAACGCCAGAGGGCTTTCGTCGCCCGGACGAAGATCGCGCGGCTCTTCGGATCGTAGCCGCTCGCGATGCCATAACCGCCGGGACGGTCCTTGTTCCCGGCGTTGTGCCAGCTGCGCGTGGCCGGATCGAATAGCCACGTAACCGATGTTCCCCCGCCGCCGGGCGAAATCGCGCCGCCCTGGCCGAACAGTTTTCCGCCATGTTCGATGTACTGGATGCCGTCGTAAGTGTGCCGCGAGTTCGGCTTGCCGTCGGGCAGCGGATCAGTGCCGGCCTTGACGAGCTCTCCGGGCGATGGGTCGGTGATCCGCTCCCATCGCCCCGAGCGGAGGTCGAAGGCATACAGTTCGTTGCCCCAGTAATCGTTGTGACCGCCGCCCCAGACGAACATCTTGCGCTGATCGCCGGCGTACGCGCCGCTGCCCCAAGCTTCGATGATCCCGGCGCAGCCCAAGTCCCCGTCGACGCCGAAGGACTTGGGAGCACACACGTCGGCGAGCTTGGTGTCGGGCACCTCCAGCCAGCGGTCGGCGGGCATCTCGATAAGTTGGCGTTCGAGTGCGGTCGGCTCGCCGGCGCAAGCCGTCGCTGTCAGGATCGCCGCGCCGGCGAGCAGCCAGCTTCGCGCGATTCGAAACGCGGGGGACGAAAACGGTCGGAGCGTTTCCGGCAAATGTCTTCCCAGGGGGCGGCCGTAACCGCCTTCCGGTCCTTGTGCCATCGAGTCCCCCCGGTCTATCGCTTGCCTCCCGCGGCGCGGTAACGCAGGTGCAGCGTCGGCGGATACTCCGGCGGCAAACCCTCGCCGTAGAGGCTGACGGGAGCCATCGTCATGCCGTCGATGGACGTCGAGGTAAATCGCTGCGCGACCTTGAAGGTCACTTTCGCGAGGACGCCAGGGGCAGGGCTGGTCGCGCCGTCGCTGCGGGCGGCGTCCACGCGAATGCGGCCCTCCTCACGATCGACCTCGGGCCGGAAGTCGCCACCCCTTCCGAGGAAGGGGCCCGGCTCGACGGAAAGCACTTCGAGCACCGCCGGGTCGTAGCCGATGATGAAGGGAAGTTCCGAAATGCCCTGTCCGGCCGGATCGACGCTCAACTCCAGGGGAAAGCTCTCGCCGAGGGTGACGGCCGAAGGGGCTCCGAAGGCGAAGCGGACCGTTTCGGCTGCGATGACCGGCGCGACACCGGACATTACGAGTACACCTGTTGTGAGTATCGAACCCACGTGTTTGCGTAAGACGCTCATTCGAGGACTCCTGAGGCCATCCCGGCGGAGGGCATCCCGCCCGGATTGATCGGTATGGTGAACCGACCCGAGCCGGCCCGTCGGCCAGCATCACTGGGTCGTGTAGCGCACCTCCAGCTTCGGGCGCAACGAGACATCGGTCGAGTATTCGCTCGAATAGAGCCTCTTCAGGCTCGCATTGCCCGAAACGCCGACGATGCGCCAGCCGAAATTCTCGGCGCCTCTTTGCCACGCCGCGAGCCGCTCGGTAACGTCAAAGTCCATCCAGCCCGGCGCGTAGGGCGCAGAGACTTCTGCATCGTGCGTCGCGGCGTAGTCCGAATTCACACCGCCCGCACCCGACAGCGTCCAGTTGCCCGCCCGGTTCGGGCCGTTCCAGTTCGCCTCCATCTCGCTCCAGTTGCGCAACATCGGATGGAGGCGATAGATATAGTCGTAGTAGGTCTTGTAGATCGAAAGCCGCGCGCTCGCGATGATGGCGTTGTCCGGTATCGGGCCGCCTTCGCGCGCGAAGACCTTGAACCTGACGAGCGACGTGTAATTGCCGGCATATTCGAGCAAAGTGGTGGAGGTGCCGGTATTTGTGCTCGGGTTGTACTTGCTGAGATACACGTCCGATGAGCCCGTGTAACCCCCGAAACCCCGCTGCAGCACCTTCGTGATTGGATCGGATCCGCCGAATTCCGAATTGACGAAGACTTCGACGGCAGCCGACACGGTTTCCGCGCCCTTGTCATCGGTCGCGACGGCCGTCAATGTCGCTGCTCCCAGCGTTGCGGGCGTCCAAGTCGTCGCGTACGGAGGGGTCGTCGCGGACCCGATGAAATTGCCGTCGACCTTGAACTCGACGCGGCTCACGACGCCGTCGCTGTCGGAGGCATCCGCAACGATGGAAACGGGCTCGCCCCTGATCACCGAACTACCGGCGGCAGGCGCCCCGATCGCGACCGTTGGTGCCGCATTGTGCCCGCTCGGCGCCTGCCAGCCGACCGGCTTGTAGATCCAGACCTGGCCTTCGGTCTCGTGCTGGAGCCCGAGGAAGACGTCGAAACCCGGGATGTACTTCCACTTTCCGAGCACGCCGGTGCCCACACGGCCCGGAGGAACGGCCGTACCGCCGGATTGGATCCTGCTCATCGTCCATCCCGTGGTCGCGAGGGGGGAGGGTGGCACGAGTGACCACAAGGCGCTGTCGCCACACCACAGGACGAAATGCTGGCGGGCCGGGTCGTGGTCGAGCGCGCACGCCGCTTGGTTCTTTCCGGTCGTGGCGAGCCAGTTGGTGAATTCGGCGACCGTGCCCGTCACGCTGACCACCTGGTCCTTGTTGGTCGGCCCGAGAGTGTTCAGATTCCAGAATACGAACGGTTTATTGGTGCTGTTGCCCGTGCGCACGAGGACGCCGCGCGATGGGTCCACCGCACAGGTCGTCGCACCGGCAGTGCCTGTCCAGTAAATACCGACCCGGCTAATGTCGTCGCTCGTCGGATTGGCGACGTCTCCCGGCAGGTAGCGGTAGAGGCTGGGACTGGTGGCGTTGCCCGATGCGCCGGCACCCACATAGACGACGTCCCGCCCATTTTCTTCGACATAGGCCGTGCAGCCATTTACATGGCGAACCGGCATCGTCTTGCCTTGCTGGTTCTTCGGAAAATCCCGGTTTTGCCACATCCGGCCGCCGGTCACCTGGGCGTAGGGGGCGACCCTCTGCACGTGTGAGCCCGTGGTGCCCCCCACCTGGTTGAGGTTTGCCTTCGCAGGATCGAAGAAATAGGGGCCGGTAATGCGTATCTTCAGCGGATCGCTTTCGTCGGGCCGAACGTAGGAGGTGCCGGAGTTGTAGCTCGCTCCGCCGAAGTTCAGATAGCGGTCGATCTGCGGCAGGAACACGGCGTTGTCGTAGGTATGCGCGGCGGCGGGCGCGGCATCGGCGCCGTCGATCGCCCAGAAGTAAGCGGTCGATCCCCAGCGGTGGATTTCGCTGGGAAGGGCCGCCCGTTCCCATTTCAGATCTCGGGCTCGCCACCGATACACGTCATTGCCCGAGTAGTTCGCGTGGCCGCCACCGTAAATGAGAAGATCCCCCCGGTTGCTGTCCCAGGCATACCCACTCCAGGCTTCGATGATCTTCGAAGGTGGCGGATTTCCGCTTCCGTAGAGTGGACGAAGGTCAGCGGGTGTCCAGACGTCGGAGAAACGATTGGAATTGACCTTTGCCCAAGTGCCTTCCGGCATTCCTGCGACGATGGTCAGAAGAGCGCCGTCCGCGTAGGGCTGCGCTGCAATTACGGGAGACGCGAGAAACAGGGCTACAGGAAAAGCGGTAGCAGCGAATACCTTACTCATCGTCGTGAGTCCTCGAAGGAGGGAGCAGGCGCCCCGGTTTCTCTTAGCTATTCTTATTAATCCGTGGTCATTTTTCCCACACTTAAAGATAGGACGAGAAGCTCCTTCGCGAGGACGAATAGCGCATCTCCGAGCGATAAAAAATGGTAAGGAAAAGTGTCTGGCAGTTAATTGGCTTCCAGACCGGGGCGCCGCAATCCGGCTTTCCGGACCAGCCAGCTTTCCGCACCTTCCGGTCTCCCCGACACGATCCACAGTGCGATGACAGTGCCGGAGTAGACAAGGACTCCAGTGCCGATTTCGAGCGTGAGCGCCGCGAGAACCGGCAAGTCGCCCGCGGCGCCGAACAGCAGGTCAACGACGTATGCCATTGCCACCGATCCCAGCAAAGGACGCGCGACCAGTCCCGCGATCTCGGCGAGTCGGAGATTCTCGAGGGCGCGCATGACCATCCATAGCGTCACGACGAGCCCGAACAGGCCGGCGCAAAGGCGCATAACCGCGATGTCTGCCGCGTTTGCCGCAACACCGGTGACCAGAACCATGAGCACGAAAGCGCAGGTCTTCGCCCATGACAGGAGCGCGAAGGCTTTGGTCCGGCCAAGCGTCACCATCAGGTAGCCGCCGCTCGTCCCAATCGCACTGGCAACGTTCGCGAGCCCCAGCAGTTGTACGAACGGGACGGCGGCAAGCCATTTCTCCCCGAGCAGCAGGAGCACCGCGTCGTGTGCCACGACCGCAAGTCCGACGCCCGCGGGAATGCCGATGAGTGTCTGCATGGCCTGGGCGAGGAGGAAGACGCGTTTAAGTTCGACCAGGTTCTCCTTGACCTGGACGAATGCAGGAAAAAGAACGCGATTGAGTGGGGCGAGAATTTCGGTCGAGGGCATTGCCGATATTTCATCGGCGAGACTGTAAGTGCCCAATGTCGCCGACGGGAACCACCGCCCGACCAGCATTTTGTGGAGATTATTATCCAGGTAGGTGCCGATATTGCGTACCAGCATCCACTGCGATACCGAAAACACCTCCTGGAATTTCTGCAGGCCCAGGCGCGGGCGCATGGAATGCATCGCGTAGCTCAGGAGCACTCCGAACGCGCGCCCGGAGAGGGCGCCGATTACCAGCGCCCAGTAACTCCGCAGCATCCACGCCGCGGCAAGCGTGACCAAAAAACCGACGAGTCGTTTGGTCAGCACGAAACGGAGATCGAGCCCGAAGCGCATCTTCTTTTGAAAGTCGACGACGCCGATGTTCTCCAGACTGCTGAGCGGCAATCCGAGCGACATCCACTGCAGGACGGGCACCGCGCCCGGATTGTTGAAGTAGTCGCCGGCCAAAGGCGCGCCCGCGACGAGGATGGCGCAAGCCAATACGGATTGGATCAGGCGCAGCGTCCACGCGGTGTCGTAGTGCTCGCGCGTGGCTTTGTCGTTCTGGATCAGTGCGACGTTGACGCCGAGATCGAGAATGATGTCGACAAAGCCGATGACGAGGGAGGCGATCGCAATGACGCCGAAATCGTCCGGCGACAGTATGCGCGCCAGAACGAGAACGCTGACCAGGCCGATCAGCCTGTCCAGCCACCGCATCGCGAGGGAAAGCGATGCGTTCTTCACGATGCTGTTGCGCTCAGGGGCGGATGTCATTGTTCGGCCACAGGGGGACGAGGCGGCGGGTATAGGTGAAGTAGCGCCAGCCGCCGGGCAGGAAAAGGCTCTGGATGTGTGCTGCGATCGCGCGCACGTATCGGTGGTTGGAGAGCGCGCGGGTGGAGGCCTCGTGCCACGCGCCGGACATCTTTTCGCGGATCAGATTGCGCGTGGAACGGTCGGGCGCCAGTTCGAGCATCCGCCCAAAAAGGGACAGATAGGCGTCGTGATATACGGCGGACTGCGACAGCGAATTCTGTGTTTCGTTGACGCGGCAGCAGGGTTCGTCGACTACGGCCGCATTCTTGCGCGCGACGGCCAAGCGATAGGCGAGCCAGGTCCACTCCGCATAGGGGTGGAAATCGCGAAAAAATTCCGGACCGATGGAGCTGCTGCGAAAAAGCGCATTGCAGCTCGCGAGCCAGTTTTTCCGGAACAATGCGTGTAGCGGATTTTCGGCCAGGGACTCGAGTTCGTCGTACAGGAGCTCTTCTCCCTGCGAGGCGTTGCGGTAGCCGTTGGCTATGACGAAATCCGCCGTCGGCGAGCGGACGAGCGCATCGAGTTTCAGGTCCGTGGAGCCGGGCAGATACTCGTCGTCGTCGTCGATAAACGAGAAGAAGGGGGTGCGCACGATTTCCCTGCCGCGGCGCGCGGCATTGGGGGCCGACGGCATCGTGTCGGTCAGGACGGTGACGTCGGGCTGGCTGCGCAGCCATTCCAGTACCTCGGCGTCCATGCCGGTCCCATTCGCGACGGCGATGATTGCGATCGGGCGTGCCGATGACGACCGGATCGATGTGATGCAGCGCCGAATGGCCTCCGACCGCGTTCGCGACGCCGCAGTCGGTATGACGACGCTGACTTCCGCTGCCGCGGGCAAGCGTTTGTTGTCGGCGATCATCGCTCCACCACAGCGCACATCTCGACGTTCGCGGTTCGTTTTCGCAAGCGCTCGATTTGTTCCTCCAGCCTTTCGCGGGCTTCGTTGAGGACGTTTTCCGGAGAGAGTCGCGCGTCGTTGTGTTTCCGTAGGCGCGCGAGTTCGCGAATCGCCTGTTTTTGCTTGATGTGCCGCTTCAGCGATGAAAAGACGCTTCCCCCGCCCGTCCAGATCATGGGAAGCGTGTGCGGCGCGTACGCGCGGCGGATCGATGCGCACCAGTCCAGCCATTTCAGGTCGAGCAGCGCGGGCGTCGCCCGGATCGGCGTCCAAGGGGTGCGGAACGCTTCGGCGAGGATCGCGCCGTGCAGGGCTTCGGTGAACAGCATCGGCGCTTCCTGCAGCGCGGCGAGGACTTTTTCGACGGGCCAGTGCGGATCGATATAGCGCAGGTCGGCCGCGTCGCAAATAGCCTTCCAGTCGGCCTGGCGCGCCGAGGAGCAATGCGGCATGTAGGCGGCACGTTTATCTTTGTGATCCGCGCGGGGAAAATGGTCAATCGCGAGGATTGCCGGGTCGATGATCGCCTTCGAGGCATCGAGGCCGAGTTTTTTCGCAGTCAACGGGCCCCGGACGAACGCGATCTCCCAACTGCGGTCGAGCTGCGGTGCAGAGCCGTATCCCGTCCCCGATCCGAAAACGATTTTTTTTGCGGATGTGGGTACGTTGGAATTGAGCAGCGTGCCGATTCCCACGAAAAGCGTCTTCCCGTGGGGCATCGTCTGCCGCAGGGCCGGGTCGTGAAAGACTTCCCCCGTAAAAATACTTGGAAAAATCCTTCGCCACAGCCAAGGATTGAGATCGTCGCCGAAGTTGCCGAGGGGGTCTTTGTGATAGTAAAGGAGCATCGACTTCTCTCACGGAAAACGCTCAATGAATGGTGCGGGGGCACAGGCGGCGCCCGCTTCGTCGCCTATCTATCCGATATGTCGCCGCGCCTTGCGCCTCATCGCGCCTGCTGCTTAATTCCGTGTTCCCTTTACGGAGTCGCGTGGACATACTCCTCGTTTCGCCTTCGCCCATTCCCTGCCGCTGCCGGCCTTGCGATCCAGAGCCCCAGCATCATCATGATCCACACCATCTCTCCGTAGTACCCGGGGAAGGATGGAAGGTGGCGCGAGAACAGTTCATCGACGAATTCTTCGCGCACGATGCCGTGCTCGACCAAGACGTCGGCCGATTCGCGGGCCAGCGTGTACAGCGGGCGGTGCTGCAGCGCCCAGTGGCCGAAAGGCAGGCCGAAACCCTGCTTCTTTTTGGCGAGAATTTCGGGTGGCAGAAAATCGGCGAGTGCCTTCTTGAAAAACCACCGCAGTTGCAATCCCCTGAGCTTGTATTCGGGAGGCAGCGCGAGCGAAAAGTCGACCAATTCGTCGTCGAGCAGCGGAAACAGGGCCTTTACGCCCGCCAGCTTCGTGCTGCCGAGCACCTTGGGCAGATCATTGTCGGCCAGCGTGAAGCGCCAGTCGAAGCCGAGCATCCTGTTGATCAGGGCGTCGGCGCGCACGTCGGCCCAGACTTCGCGTTGCAGGCGCAGCGGCGCGTCCTGATCGATGGCGAGGAGGTATTCAGCTTGGAAGATGCTCTCGACGCCGAGGCGATCGAGCAGGTTGTAACGTGCAGTGCGGTCGGGAAGCGGCGTGCGGGCCTGCTCCACGTAGCTCGCAGCCTTGCGCGCGAGCGGAAGGTGGCGCACGGGCGTATGCATCAGGAGCGGTTCGAGGACGCCGTGTTTGAGTAGACTCGGCACGTACGCGTAACGGTCGAAGATGCGCTGTTTCGCATAGCGGCTGTTCCCGCCGAAGAATTCGTCACCGCCGTCACCGGCGAACATTTTCGTGTGGCCGTCCTCGCGAGCGAGTCGCGCACAGAGGTAGGCAGGCAGGACCGAGGAGTTGCCGAAGGGCTGGTCGTACGCGGCGGCGACGGCCGGAATATGCGCGACGAGGTCTTCCGGTGTTATGTAGTAAGGCTTGTGTTGCACGCCGAAATGCCGGGCTGCGATCTTCGCATAAGCCATCTCGTCGTAGCCCTCGGCCTCGAAGCCGATCGAGTAGGCCGTCGTCCGCGCGCCCGAACGGGCGAGCATGCCGACCACGGTCGAGCTGTCCGTGCCCCCCGAGAGGAATGCGGCGACGGGGGCACCGTCGAGTTCACGCTCCACCGCGCCTAGCACCAGCCGGCGAAAAGTGTCCGCGAGGGCGGGGAAATCGCCGTCCGCCGCTTCATCGAAGCGCGGCTGCCACCACGGCGTCGAACTCACGCCCTGCACGTCCGCACTCAGGCGAGTACCCGGTTCCAGTCGCCGCACGCCACGGAATATCGTGCGCGGCGCGGGGATCATGTGGAAATACAGGTAGTCGAAAATGGCCTGGGGATCGGTTTCGTGCGTGCGCACCGGCACGGCGTCGGCCCGATCGGAAAAGTTCAGCCGGGTGCCCTCCAGGGCATGGCAGAAGCCGTGCGTGTTGAACCGGTCGGCCGCCATGCCGACGCGCTGGGCGGCGAAGTCGATCCACAGGAGCGCGAAGCGCCCGCCGAGCGCGTTCAAGGCACGGTCCGGATCGCTGCACAGCAATTCGGCAAGCGCGTTCCATCCATCGCTGCCTTCCCCCGGCAACACTGACCGGTCGCGTACGCGCGGGGTACCCGTCACGAGCAGTAGCCGCGAGTCGCTCGCATGTAGCCGGGACTCCTTGCCGTACTCGATGTGGACGCCGGGCAGGACTACGGAAGCCTCGTCGCGGCCGACGGAGGGAACGGTACCGCGCTGCAGGAGCGAGAAATCGATGTGTCCGCTGATCATCATGGGCCGTTTCGCCGGATTGCCGGGTGTGGGAGTTCTAGGGCCGCTTCCCGGGATAGCAGGGGAAGCGGCTTCGTTACTTGCAGCAGCGGGTACGGGGCGGACGGCGCGAAGATGCCCTGAGCATAGCTCGGCGAGACGAGCATCACCTCGCCCTGCCTATGCTCCAGCACGCTCCCCGCCCAACCCGCCGCTGGAGGTGGCGTGATGACTGCTGCGGTCAGGTTCTCTCTGCGCCGCATTTCCGCACTCAAACGAGGACTTCCGTCGCGGCGCCGTGACCCAGGAAGGCTTGCGGGCTCGCGGTAGCGCCGTACGCGCCCGACTGGAAGATCACGACGAGATCGCCCGGTTCGGCATCGGCCAACGGCATCCGGTCGGCGAGGAGGTCGAGCGGAGTGCACAGCGGACCTACGACGGAGCAGACGCCTGAAGGCGTGCCGTTCATGCGATTGCCTATCGCTGCCGGGTAGTTCTTGCGGATCACCTGCCCGAAGTTTCCGCTCGCCGACAGGTGGTGATGCAGGCCGCCGTCCGTCACGAGATAGGTGTGGCCGCGGGAGATTTTCTTGTCGATGATGCGGCAGACGTATAGCCCCGCTTCGCCGACGAGATAGCGGCCCAACTCTATGACGATGCCGGCTTGCGGCAACTGTTGCGCGGCTTCTTCGGCGAGCGAAGCGAGGTTGTCGCCGATCGGGGCGAGGTCGAGACGTTGCTCGCCGGGAAAGTACGGGATGCCGAAGCCGCCGCCGAGGTTGAGGAATCGGACCGGCGCCGGCGCGGATTCGGCCAGGCGCAGCGCGAGGTCGAAGCACTTGCGCTGCGCCTCGACGATGGCGTCGGCGCGGAGGTTCTGCGATCCCGCGAAGAGGTGGAAGCCTTCGAACGCGAGGCCCGCGCGTCCGATTTGTGCGAGCAGTTCGGGCACCTGTTCGGCGTCGACGCCGAACTGCTTCGGGCCGCCGCCCATCTTCATGCCGGAGCTCTTCAGTTCGAAGTCGGGATTCACGCGGACGGCGACGCGTGCGGGCAGGCCCAGCGCCTGCGACGCGGCGGCGAGCGGGGCGATCTCGCGGAAGGATTCGACGTTGACGAGGATGCCGGCAGCCACCGCCTGCGTCAGCTCGGCGTCCTGCTTGCCGGGGCCGGCAAAGCTGATCTCGTGCGGATCCGCACCGGCGTCCAGCGCGACCTTCAATTCGCCCGCGGAAGCGACGTCGATGCCATCGACGAGCCCCGCCATGTGGGCGACAAGCGCCGGCATCGGGTTCGCCTTCATCGCGTAGTGCAGCTTCACCGAACGGGGCAGTGCGGCGCGCAACTCGCCGACGCGCCGCGCGAGCAACTGACGGTCGTAGGCATAGAACGGGGTACGGCCGACGCGAGCCGCGAGGCGGGTCAGCAGAATGCCGCCGACGAGAAGCTCGCCGTTGCCGACCGGGAACTGGTCCATCGGCGCGTGGACGGGAACCGGTTTTATGGACGCGTTCATGAATGGGCCTTTTCCTGCGTTTCGAGGGCGAGCGCTTTGCGGTCGATCTTTCCGTTCGGATTCCGCGGCAACGGGCCTTCGCGCACGTCGATGCGCGCGGGCACCATGTAGGCGGGCATTCGACTGCGGCATTCGGCGAGCAGGTCGGCGACATCCAGCGCAGCGCCTTCGGGCGGCGTCGCGACGACGGTGATCGTCTGCCCCAGCGTGTCGTGCGCGGTACCGAAGGCCGCGCACTCGCCGACGAGTTTGGTCGCGTAGATGATTTCCTCGACTTCAGTCGGGCTCACGCGATAGCCCGACGTCTTGATCATTTCGTCGCGGCGGCCGATGAAGTACAGGAAGCCATCCTCGTCGCGCCGCACCGTGTCGCCGGAGAACACCGCGATCTCGGGCAGCACGATTCCGGCATGGCGACCGGGCGCGTGTCCGGGCAGCGGCTTGAAGCGCTCGGCGGTCTTTTCGGGATCGTTCCAGTAGCCCAGCGCGACGAGCGCGCCGCGTTGCACCAGCTCCCCGGGTTCATTCGGTGCGCATTCGCTGCCGTCCTCGCGCAGCACGAGCACATCCGAATTCGGGATCGCGCGGCCGATCGAATCCGGGCGCCGGTCGGCTTCTTCTGGCGGCAGGTAGGTCGCGCGGAACGCTTCGGTGAGGCCGTACATCAGGAAAGGCCGGGTGCGCGGCAGCATCGCGCGCAGCTTCGTGAGCGTATCGAGCGGCATGCGCCCGCCGGTGTTGGCCATGTATCGCAGATGGCCGGTGACCGTCTCGGGCCATTGCAATTGCGATAGCTGGATCCACAGGGGCGGGACCGCGGTAAGCCCGGTGACTTTTTCCTTTTCGACGGCTTTCAGCACGTCGCGCGGCAACAGGTAGTTCAGCAGCACGACGCGCGCGCCGCTGTGAAACGCGGTCGTCAACTGCGAGAAACCGGCGTCGAACGACAGCGGCAGGGCGGCGAGCAGCGTGTCGTCCGGATGGTTTTCGAGATACTGGGCGACGCTCTTCGCGCCGACGACCATGTTCCGGTGCGACAGGACGACACCCTTCGGGCGCCCGGTGCTGCCCGACGTATACAGGATGGCCGCCATGTCCGAGTCGATCGTGCGATGTCCGTGTGCCGGGGCGGCGTCCAGGAGGTCGTTCCAATGGTGGATCGCGACGCCGGGAAGCGACGGCAGTTCGCCGGGATTGCCGGTGAGCACGACGTGACGCAGGTCGTGGCAATCGGGGAGCACGTCCTTCAACGCGGCGAAGCGCTCCGGCGACGTGACGAGCACCCGCACGCCGCAGTCGCGCAGGATGTAACCGACCTGCTCGGCCTTGAGGACCGGATTGACCGGCACGAAAACGCCGCCGGCGGCGGCGGTGCCGAAGAAGGCGGTGACCGTTTCGAGACGCTTGTCGAGGAATATTCCGACGCGCTCGCTGCGGGCGAGGCCGAGGCCGACGAGACCGGACGCGAAAGCTGCGACTGCGCGCGCGGTCTGCGAATAGTCGAGTGTTTCGGATCCGAACGTGATCGCGCGCGCATCCGGGTTCCGGGATGCGGATGCGGTGACGAGATGATGCAGAAGGTGGGTCGCGTTCATCGGCGTGGATTCGTCAAGGGATTGGGGGTATATCGCGAGCCGGTTGCCCTTGAAGGCGTTGCGGCATCGTGCGCTCGTGGCGCTGCGTTGCGCGCGTCCGGCGGTGGCGACAGTCGCAGCGTCGGGCGCGTGCGGGCCGACAGCGATACGTGAATATACGGCGATGCACCGGCAAATGTGATCTGGACCGGGCCGACACGGACGAAGGTCGCGCTGAAGAGCCGCCGGATTCCGAGCTTGCGATGGACCTGGAGAGAGCCCGGATTGAAACCGGAAATGCGCGAGAAGCTCCATCGCACGCCCTCGGTGGCGAGGTGGCGGTTTGCGGCCTCCCACAGCCGCACGAAGGTCCGGCCGAGGCGGTATTCGGGCTCGACGTAGACGTCGTAATCCCATGCGCTCTGTTCGGGCTGTTCGAGTCGATACAGGCAGCGGACTTCGTCCTCCTCGTATGCGTCGTTCGCTAGCCAGAGAAAGCCGCTGATCCGCTCGCCGGAGCGGGACGCGAAGCAGAGATTCCCGTCGCGAAAGCGCTTTGCGATCACGTGGGGCGGGCGCGGAAATGACGCGCACAGCGGATCCTGAGCGTCGATCAGGCTTACGGCGCTCCGGGCCGCGGCTTTCGCAGGCGGCGGCGCATCGGGCACCGGCTGGGCGACGAGGTAATAGCGGAAGATGCCCGCCCGATCGCTGCTGAGCATGCCCAGCGCCCGATGCGCGAGGTAAAGTACGCCGTCGATCGCGCCCAGTTGCCGTATCGCCGAGGTGAGGCGCCCGATCATTGCAGCGCTCCCGTACGCACGGCCGAATCGAGGATTTGGGCAAATTGTGCCGTGCGGCCGCGACGGGATGCGCCGGCAACCGCGCTTTCGGTGGGCAGGGTGCCGTCGATCGGACGGTCGACGAAGCGCGCGAGCAGCGCAGCGATTTCTGGCGCGTCGTCGAGCGGTGCGATCGAGTCGATGCCTGCTGCGCGGACGACCTGCGCGGTGTCTCCGGCCGGATCGGTTAGCGCGAGGATCGGGCGCCGCGCTCTGACGTACTCGTACAGCTTCGCCGGGATCTGCGCGTTGCAGTTCGCGGCTTGCAGAATGAGCAGCGCGTCGGCGCGCAACATTTCGGCGAGCGCGTCGCGGTAGCCGATTGCGGGCATGACCTCGATCGCCTGTTCGACATCGTGCTCCCGAGCGAGCCGCTGCAGTAGTTCGTCATGGACGGCCGCGCGAAAGCGCACGACGATGCGGTCGAAAACGGTCCGCGACGACTGGCGCAGTCGGGCGAGCGCGACGAAGAGCTGGGTCGGGTCGCGTTCGCTCGGATAGACGATTCCGCTGTGCAGCAGCGTCAGTTTCCCGTCGTTGAGCGGGTTGCCGACCGTCGTGCCCGAAAAGGTCTCTTCGTCATAGCCGTTTTCGAGCAGATACATGTTGTCGGCTTGAGCGGGATACCTTTCGCGATAAAGTTGGAGCGCCGACGGGGTCGTGAATGTCGCGGCCGCGGCGTGACGGGTCGCGTGCTGCTCGATTCGCGCGAAGCTGCGCCAGACGGCGGGGTCTTCGGGGTAATCGTCCTGGGCCATCGGGTCGCGGAAGTCGGCAACCCACGGCAGACGGCTGCGCGACTGCAGCGTCGCGCCGATGTGGTGCGCGGTGGCGATCGGATAGGACGACCAGATGGCGGCGGGGGAGAGACGGCGGATGAGGGCGAGGCCGGCGGGGACGGCACCGAGCCACCACGAAAGCCAGCGATCCGGCCGGGCAAGGAAGCCGGGGTAGCGCCCGGCGACGGCGAAATGTCGCGACGTGTCCCAGGCCTGCGCACGCACGACCTCAACGCCGTTCGGAATGTCGTCGAGCTGATCGGCCGATGTGCGGTCGTAGGCGCGCGGGTGCGCCGTAAGGATGATCGGCTCCCAGCCGAACTCGGGGAGATAGCGGGCGAAGCGCAAGGTGCGTTGCACGCCGCTGCTGCCCTGGATCGGGGGGAAGTGATAGGCGATCATCAGTACGCGTTTCATCGGTGTACCTGATACCCCTGTCGCGGTCGAAGACAAGACCAGAAGCGGGAGCCGGAGTCCGACTGAACTCTGTAACGGATCGGCCCGATTGGGTGCCTATAATAACAACCCGATCCGAACGGCATCGTGGAATTCACAATTGACAACAAACCCGGCAGGAGCGCGGACTTGGATATTAAGAAGGAAATCTTGGCGATCATCGACGAGGTGCTGAGCCTGGGGGGGCGGGCCGCCGATTTCGATCTCGACACACCGCTTCTGGGGGCGGTCCCGGAGCTCGACTCGATGGCCGTCGTGGGCGTGATCAACATGATGGAGGAGCGGTTCGGTTTCATCGTCGAGGACGACGAGATCGACGGCTCGTCGTTCGCGACGGTCGGTGCGCTCGTGAGTTTCGTGGAAGGCAAGCTCGCCTGAAGATGACGGCCGTGCGCCGCGAAGCTTTCTTCCTCGACGCTCCCGGCGGAGTCCGGTTCTGCCTCGTTACGAGGCCGGTCGATGCACCGGTGGGCGCACTTCTCTTCGTACCTCCCTTCGCGGAAGAGCTGAATAAGTCCCGTCGCATGGCCGCGCTCTCCACCAGGGCTTTCGCCGAACGCGGCTGGATGGTGTTCCAGATGGACGGCTTCGGCTGCGGCGACAGCGCCGGAGACTTTTCCGACGCCGGCTGGCACGACTGGGTGGAGGACGTCGCGCGGGGCTGGGCCTGGCTGCGCGCGGACGTGAATGCCGAACGCCCGGGGACGAACGTGCCCTTGGCGCTATGGTCGCTTCGGGGCGGGAGTCTGCTGGTGGCGGACTGGCTGCGCGAGAGTGGCGAGACGCCGCCGCTGCTGATGTGGCAGCCGGTGACCAACGGCAAGCAGCACTTGACGCAGTTCCTGCGGTTGAAGGCGGCGAACGGGATGCTCGCCGAGTCTGGCGGGGCGGTGATGGCGGACATTCGCTCCGCGCTGCAGCGCGGCGAAACGGTCGAGATTTCCGGTTACGGGCTGTCTCCCGCGCTGGCCGCAGGAATGGACGCGGCGGCGCTGCAGTTGCCGACGAGCTACGCGTCCCCCGTCGCGATGCTGGAGGTCGACAACGCAGGCCGGCTCGATCCGTCCCCGGCGCTGGCGCTTCTCGCCTCTAAGTGGGCAGCGACCGGCGTGCCGGTACACGCCGAGTGCGTCACGGGGCCGGCGTTTTGGCAGACCCAGGAGATCGAAACGGCGCGGCTGCTGATCGAGCGGTCGCTCGCAATGCTGGAGCGCTTCGTGCGATGACGACGCGCGACACGGCCTTCCTCTTTGACTGCGAGGGTGATGAGCTGGTCGGCCTCATCTCCGCGCCCGTCGGAGAAATTGCCGGGATCGGCGTGCTGATCGTCGTCGGCGGTCCCCAATATCGGGTCGGAAGCCACCGGCAGTTCGTCTTGCTCGCGCGATATTTGGCAGCGGCGGGCATCCCCTGCATGCGATTCGATTATCGCGGGTTGGGTGACGGGACCGGCGAACAACGCGATTTCGAGAATATCGGTGCCGACGTGCGAGCGGCCGTCGATGCGTTTTGCGAGCGGATGCCGGCCGTGAAACGCGTCGTGCTGTGGGGCCTGTGCGACGGTGCGACGGCTTCCTGCTTTCACGCCCAGCATGACCCGCGCGTCGCGGGATTGATGTTGCTGAATCCCTGGGTGAAGACGGCAGCCGGGGAGGCGCGAACCTACCTGAAGCACTATTACCTGAGACGCCTTGTCGATCCCGGCTTCTGGAAGAAGCTGTTCGCGGGGAAGGTCTCGGTCGGAAGATCGCTCGACGAGGTCGTGAAAGCGGCGCGGACGGCGAACGGAAAGGACACTGGCGGTTCTGCTCAGCTCTCGGCTGCGGAGGGGGAGCTGCCGCAACGAATGGCAACGGCGTTGCTTCGCGCACGCAAACCGTTCCGCGTGGTACTGAGCGGCCGGGATTACATTGCGCGCGAGTTCGAGCAGGCGGTGGCGGCGGGCGGTCCTTGGGAAAAACTTCCCGGGGCGCGGAATCCGGAACGTCTCGAAGATGCCGATCACACGTTCTCGAGCGCTGCGTGGCGAATGGCGGTCGCGCGCGCGACAGCAGATTGGGCGGGAAGGCTCGGACAGGGTGAGGAGGGGAGGGAGCGATGAATGCGAAATTGAAGAGCTGTCTCGGAATTGCTTTTCTCGCCGCGATGAGCGGCCAGCTGCTCGCGCAGGGCGGGCTCGACGCGACCGAATGCGGCAGCCTCGAGAACGCGTACGGACCTTTCGATTACCGCACCGACAAAAATAAACTCGGCATCGTCGAAAAATATCACTTTCGCGCCGAGCAGGAGCGCGTGGGCCCCGGTTCGAACCGGGGTGGCGATATCGACTACACGCTCCGTGCTTTCCCGAACCATCACCGCGCGCTCATGACGATGATGAAGCTTGGATTCCGCGACAAGACGACCAAGGTCAACAGGGCTGGGTACACCGTCGAGTGCTACATGATTCGTGCGGAGTCCTTCCGGCCGGACGACGGTATGGTCAAGGTGATTTACGGTCTCTTCCTGAGCCAGTCGGGGCGGACGAATGAGGCGGTGGCCAAGTTCGAGGCGGCGCGCAAGCTGGAAAGCCGGAATGCGAACGTCCATTACAACCTGGGTCTCGCTTACCTTGACCTGGGGCAATACGACAAAGCACTGGAGAGCGCCCATCGCGCCTATGCGGACGGCTTCCCGCTGCCGGGGTTGCGCGACAAGCTGAAGCGAGCAGGGAAGTGGCGCGACGCAACGGGGGAGTCGGTCGGTTCGACCGCATCCGCCCCGGCATCCGCATCCGTCCCGGCATCCGCCCCAGTCCCCGCATCCGTCCCAGTCCCCGCATCCGTCCCGGCCGCAGTGCCACAGGCGGAAAAATCGTCTCTGCGCGACCCCTCGCCGGAACCGTCTTCTTCGCCCCGCTGAGCGCTGTTCCGGCTTTTCCCTCAAGCCCGGCGCCTGACGACGTTGTCCGAGCATGCCTTTCGGCAAGCTCGGAAAATGTAACGCCGAAATGACTTGTCAAGAAGACACGTTGAATAACCGAAACGGCTGTTTCTAGAATGACGGACGCACATATGGCCCGCGCCTGACAGATCCGAGCGCTGCCCCCGCCCGTGCCATGCTCGCTGCTGGCCGGTCAGTCGATTGTTCGAAGCGGAGACGACGATGAACTTGACGGCAGCTGCGGCGCGCGCCTCTGGCGAGATTCCCGACGACGCAGCGGAGGCGGGCCGAATAAGCGTCGCTAATTATCTGACTGTCTGCGCCCAGCTAGCCCTTCTGCTGCTCCTTCTCCGTCAGTTTCAGATCGAGTCGGCCGCCTTCCTCCGGCTCGCCGTGCTCGCCTTCGGCGGATTCGCGATCCATGCGTGGCTGCCGCTGCGCATGCGCTTGCCGTTCTTTCTGATACTCAGCTTCGCCGGGATCGGCGTCGTCATGGGGGGCGCGAACGCCGCCTGGCTCGTCACGATCGGTCTCGGCCTGATCGCGATCTGCCACCTGCCGATGTCCTTCGCATGGCGGGGTGTCCTGCTCCTCGCAGCGGCGGGGGTGCTCGCGCTGCAGCGGGCGGGCCACCTGCCGTTTCCGTGGTCGGATGCGATCTGGCCGATTCTCGGCGCGATGTTCATGTTCCGGCTGATCGTCTACTTCTACGATCTGCGCCACGACAAGGCGCCGACCACGCCGGTACAGTCGTTCGCGTACTTCTTCATGCTGCCCAACGCGTGCTTTCCGCTGTTTCCGGTCATCGATTACAAGACCTTCCGGCGCAATTACTTCGACGACGACGCGTACCGCATCTATCAAGTCGGTGTCGACTGGATGGTGCGCGGGGTGATCCACCTGATCCTGTACCGCATCGTCTATTACTACCTGACGCTCGCGCCGCACGAAGTCGGCAACCCGGCCGAACTCGTCCAGTACCTGGTTGCGAATTTCCTCCTCTACCTGCGCGTCTCCGGGTTGTTCCACCTGATCATCGGGATGTTGTACCTGTTCGGTTTCCGCCTTCCGGAGACTCACAACCGCTATCTGCTGGCGTCGAGCTTCACGGACTTCTGGCGGCGGATCAACATCTACTGGAAGGAGTTCATGCAGAAGGTCTTCTACTACCCGGCCGTATTCAAGCTGCGCAAGCTGGGGACCGAGAAGGCGCTCGTCATCGCGACACTGTACGTTTTCGTGATGACTTGGTTCCTGCATGCATACCAGTGGTTCTGGCTGCGCGGCTCGATGCTCCTCGTTCCGCAGGACATGCTGTTCTGGGCCATTCTTGGCGGTCTCGTGGTCGCGAATTCCCTGTACGAGATGAAGCACGGACGCGCACGCACGCTCGGAGCCCCCGCTCGGACGTGGCGCACCACTGCCGCGCTGGTCGCGAAGACGTACGGCACCTTCTGGTTCATCTGCGTGCTGTGGTCCTTCTGGACCACGGAGTCGCTGGATACGTGGTTCTCGCTGTGGTCGGCGCTGGGCGGGGATTACACGCTCGAGATGCTGTTGTATCCGTCGATCATTCTCGCCGTGATCGTCGTCGGCTCGATCCCGCGCGACGGCGTGCGCAACGTGCGAGCGTCGGCGCAGGACGAACGCACGTGGATGCGGTCGCGTCTCGCGACGGTGGTGGCGCTGTTCGCGCTGTTGGCAGTGAGTGTCGAAGGATTGCATTCGCAGGTCGGTAAGGACTTCGGAACCTTTGTTCATTCGCTGAAGTCGGGGCAGCTCAGCCGCCTCGATACCGCACAGCTCGAGCGCGGCTATTACGAGAACCTGCTCTCGGTCGACCGCTTCAACTCCCAGCTGTGGGAGGTGTACATGAACAAGCCGAAGAATTGGCTCGATGTCGAGAGCACCAACCTCAAACGCTTCACGGGCGACTTCGTGCAGGCCGAGTTGATCCCGTCATTCACGCGGCAGACGTTGCACGGGACGATCAGCATCAATCGCTTCGGTATGCGCGATCGGGATTACGACGAGGTGCCGGCGCCAGGGACTTTCCGCGCCGCGGTGCTGGGCGCATCGTCGGTGATGGGGTGGGGCGTCGGAGACGGGCAGACTTTCGAGTCGCTCGTCGAGGATCGGCTGAACCGCGAGTGGGCAGGCGGTCCCTTCGAGAAATACGAACTGCTGAACATGGGCGTGCCGGGCTACCAGCCCCCGCAGCAACTCGTGATGCTCGAAAAGGCGCTGTCCTTCCGTCCGAACGCGATCTTCTACATCGCTACCGGCCGCGAGATCACACGGGCCGCCGCGTATCTTGCGGAAGTCGCGAACAAGAGGATCGAGATTCCCTACCAGGATCTGCGCGAAATCGTGCTCAAGGCGGGGGTGACGCCCGGAATGGACGAGGCGGAAGCCCGGAAGCGCCTGACCCCTCATGCGAGCGAGATTCTGGCGAGCGTCTATCGTCGCCTCGCCGACGAAACCCGGCGGCAGGGCAGCGTGGCGGTATGGGTATTCCTCCCCCAGGTGCGCGAGGGCAGCTGGCAGGAAGAGACGCCGGAGACGCGCGCGATCGCCGAGGCTGCGGGACTCGTGGTGATCAATCAGGAGGACGTCTACAAGGGGCGGAAGATCGACGACATTCGGCTCGCCGAATGGGACGACCACCCCAACGTTTCCGGTCACGCGCTGATTGCGGACCGGCTCTTTAACGCTTTGGCGGAGAAGCGCCAGGCCATCTTCCAGCCCACTGGGCGTTGATTGACTTGATAGCGAGGCAGCGATGGAAACGAGCGTCGACTTCAGCAAAGCAGTGAAGGACTACATCCTTGCCGAATTCCTGCCCGGCGAGAATCCCGACGATCTGACCGATGACCTGCCGCTGATCAGCGGTGGCATCCTCGACTCGATCGCGACGCTGAAGATGGTCCTGCACTTCGAGGAGCAGTACGGCATCGTCCTTGAGGCGCACGAAGCGGACAAGGAACATCTCGACACCATCCGCAGCATCGTCGCGCTGCTGACCTCCAAGGTGAGGTAGCCGCCATGACGAGCGCCTGGCTTCCCCTGCATGCCTATTTCCGCGCTGCGGCAGCCCGCTATCCTGACCGCAGTTCGGTGGTCGAGCCCGGCCGTTCTGCGCTGAGCTACCGCGAGCTCGACGAATTGTCCGATCGCCTGCGCGATCGTCTCGTCGCCGACGGGATCTGCGTCGGCGACCGGGTGGGCATGTACCTGCGCAAGTCGATCGACGCGATCGCGACGATGTACGGAATTCTCAAGGCCGGCGCCGCCTATGTCCCCGTCGACCCCGACGGGCCGCCCGCACGCAATGCTTACATCATGCACAACTGCGGCGTTCGGGCTGTCGTGATGGAGCAGCGCTTCGAGGACCGGTTTTCCACCGAGAGTTTCGCGCTTGGAGCGTTGCCGAACTTGCTGCTCCTGGATGGTGCCGGCGGCGGGGAGCCGCTCGCTCGCGCGCTGGACGCGGCCGAGGCGGAGCGTCCTGCGCCCCGTGTTCCGGATGCCGTGCCCGCCGCGCAGGATCTCGCCTACATCCTGTACACCTCCGGTTCGACGGGAAAGCCGAAGGGCGTGATGCTGTCGCACGAGAACGCGGTGAGCTTCGTCGACTGGTGTTCGTCGGTGTTCGAACCGCGTGCGGAAGATCGCTTCTCGTCGCATGCTCCCTTGCATTTCGACCTCTCGATCCTCGACATCCACGTCGCTCTCAAGCATGGCGCCGCGTTGGTGCTGATTCCGGAGGAGCGGGGCAAGGACGCGTTGCATCTCGCCCGGTTCATCGCCGACGAGAGGATCAGCGTGTGGTATTCCGCGCCGTCGATCCTCAGTCTGATGGCGCAGTTCGGCGACCTTCCGGCCCACGACTGCTCCGCACTGCGCCTGGTGCTGTTCGCCGGCGAGGTGTTCCCGGTCAAGCATCTGCGCACGCTCTGCTCGCAGCTCCCGCATCCGCGCTACTTCAATCTCTACGGCCCGACCGAAACCAACGTCTGCACGTATTACGAGGTCGAGCCGCCGGTGCCGGACGAGCGCACCGCGCCGTACCCGATCGGCAAGGTTTGCGAGCACCTGCGCGGGAAGGTCGTCGACGAGCATTTCGCCGCGGTGAAGCCGGGTGACGAGGGCGAGCTGTGCATCACCGGGCACGGGGTCATGCAGGGCTACTGGTCGCTGCCCGAACGCACCGCGGAGAGCTTCCTGGTGCACGCGGATGGCACGCGCTGGTACCGGACCGGCGACGTCGTCGTCGAGCAGACGGACGGCAACTACATCTACCGCGGGCGCCGCGACCGGATGGTGAAGCGGCGCGGCTACCGGGTCGAGCTCGGAGAGATCGAGGCCGGGCTGTATCAGCATCCGACGATCAAGGAGGCGGCAGTCGTCGCTGCTCCCGACGCGGAAGCGGGCGTGCGGATCACCGCCTTCCTCAGCAGCAAAGGCGTCGAGAGGGCGTCGCTCATCGAGCTGAAGCGTTTCTGCGCGTCGCGCCTGCCGCTGTACATGATTCCCGACCAATTCACCTGGCTCGATACCCTGCCGAAAACTTCGACGGACAAGACCGATTATCAGCAGTTGAAAGGACTCGCCTGATGGACTTCTCCTATTCGCCGGAGCAGAAACAGCTGCGCGAGAACGTCGTCCGGTTCGCACAAGGCAGTCTCAACGTCGATGTGATCGATCGGGACCGCGAGCAGGTCTTTTCGCGCGAGCTGTGGCGCGAATGCGCGAAGATCGGCATCCAGGGACTTCCGGCCCCGGAGGCATATGGCGGCACGGGCCTCGACGCACTGTCCTGCTCGATCGTGCTCGAAGCGCTCGGTTACGGATGCCGTGACGGCGGTCTCGTGTTTTCCCTGTGCGCCCATCTCCTCGCTTGCGTCGTGCCCGTGTGGCGTCACGGCAGCGACGAGCAGAAGCAGCGTTACCTGTCGGGCCTGTGCGACGGCAGCCTGATCGGCGCCCACGCGATCACCGAGCCCGACTCCGGTTCCGACACTTTCGCGATGCGCACGCACGCGGAGCGCGACGGCGACGGCTGGCGCATCAATGGCAGCAAGACGTTCATCTCGAACGGCCCGGTCGCGGACATCGCGGTGGTGTTTGCGGTCACCGATGCCGCGAAAGGCTTTCACGGCGGCGTCACCGCCTTTCTCGTGGAGAGCGAAACGCCGGGTTTCACATCGGGACAGAAGTTCGAGAAGCTGGGCCTCCGGACGTCCCCGGTCGGCGAACTGGTATTCGACGACATGTACGTACCGGCCTCTGCCGTGCTCGGTCAGGTCGGCGGAGGCGCGGCGGTGTTTGCGACGGCGATGGACTGGGAGCGCTGTCTGCTCGTCGCGTGTCACGTCGGTACGATCGAGCGTCTGCTGGAGACGTCGATCGGCTATGCCCGCACGCGGCAACAGTTTGGGCAGGCGATCGGGAAATTCCAGGCCGTGAGTCACAAGATCGCGGACATGAAAGTGCAGCTGGAAGCGGCGCGGCTCCTGGCCTATCGTGCCGCCTGGCGGCTTGACAACCTTCGCAACGCTTCGCTGGACGCGGCGATGGCGAAGCTGATGGTCAGCGAGTCGCTGCTGAAAACCGCGCTCGAGACCGTGCACCTGCATGGTGGCTACGGCTTCATGGTGGAGTACGAGGTCGAACGGGCGCTACGCGACGCAGTCGGGGCGACGATCTATTCGGGTACGTCGGAAATGCAGCGCAGCATCATCGCGCGGTGGCTGGGACTTTAGCGGCGGCCGGAGGCGGGCGGGAAAACGCGATTATCGTTTCCCGCCGCCGGCTACCTGTCCGGTACCCGGCGTCGTCTTGAACGACCGACGTTTCCAAACCTGGGCGCGGGCCCGTGGGCCGATCACTTGCTCTTGATCATCGTCCCTACTCCGTGATCCGTGAGGATCTCCAGCAGCAGCGCATGTTCGACGCGGCCATCGATGATGTGCACCGATTTCACGCCGTTCCGTGCGGCGTCGAGCGCGGAGCTGATCTTCGGCAGCATGCCGCCGGAAAGCGTGCCGTCATCGACCAGCGCATCGATGTCGCGGGGCGTGAGCCCCGTCAATAGCTTGCCGGACTTGTCCAGCACGCCCGGCGTATTGGTCAGCAACACGAGCTTCTCGGCCTTCAGGATTTCGGCGAGCTTGCCGGCAACGACGTCAGCGTTGATGTTGTAAGTCTCGCCTGCTTCGCCGACGCCGATCGGGGCGATGACCGGGATGAAGTCGCCCTGGTCGAGGAACGCGATGAGGCTCGGGTCGATCTTCGTGATCTCGCCGACGAGACCCACGTCCACAACGTCGCCCGGCGCATCTTCCCTCTGCATCAGCAGCTTTTTCGCGCGGATGAAGCTCGCATCCTTGCCGGTGAGGCCGACAGCCTTGCCGCCGTGCTGGTTGATGAGGCTGACGATCTCCTTGTTCACCTGGCCGCCGAGCACCATTTCGACGACTTCCATCGTTTCGGCGTCCGTGACCCGCATGCCCTGGACGAACTCGCCCTTCTTGCCGACGCGCGCGAGCAGGGTCTCGATTTGCGGGCCGCCGCCGTGGACGACGACCGGGTTGAGTCCGACGAGCTTCAGCAGCACGACGTCGCGCGCGAAGCAGTCCTTCAGGTGCGGGTCGGTCATCGCGTTGCCGCCGTACTTGATGACGACGGTCTTGTCGAAGAAGCGTTTGATGTACGGGAGCGCCTCGGCGAGGATCTCGGCCTTGCGGGCGGGGGTGACGTCTTGCGAACGGGTGACACCGGTCATTGAAAAATCCTTGTTCGAGTGGTTTTGGCTCCGGCGGGCGCGGTAGGGCCCGCTGACGGTGCGGATTCTAATCCGCCAGGGACTAAGGCGCGTACCCCGAAGTCTGGAATGCTCCCGGCGCCCACCTGAGGGGAGCCTCCAGAGCGTGCGTGCCGATCGGCAACGCGAATTCTGCGGCCGGTGCGAGGCTGTAGCCTCGCGCCTGTCCGGGGTCGGTGCCGAGGCGGCGCAGGATGGAGTTCGGCCCAAGCGTGAAATCGAGAATGTCCGGACCGCCGAGAAACGCAGCGATCGCCGGGACGTTGCCACTGAACTCGCCCGGGGCCGCCAGCGTGAATACGCCCAGGCCGACCGTGAGGTTGTTCACGGCCTTGATCTCCGTGCCGGCAGGCAGCTTGTCCTTCCAGACGCGGAGAAACCAGGCGCCGGTCATGCGCTCGTTGAGCAGCGTGTTGTGCGACAGATAGAGCCCGCTGTCTGGCCAGACGCGGCCCTCGGCGCCGTAGGCGACGACGACCGGATTCTGCGTGGCGGCACTCTGGCCGATGACGTTGCCGACAACGAACGCGACGCCTCCGTTCGGAAAATCGATTTCGTACGACGCCTCGCCGCCGGGGCCGTCGTGAATGAGGTTGTAGCGGATGTCGTTGTAACGGGCGCGCGACTTGATGAGATGGCCTTCGTAGCCGCGGTGGAACCGGCTGCCGCTGACTTCGAGCCGCGCGATTCGCCCGGCGTAAAGGAGGTGCGGCAAAGGGGCGTTGCGCGGCGCCTCGGCGAACAGCGAGTCGTCGATGCGCAGTTCGGTGTCGGAGTCGTTCCCGGTGAGGATGCCGTTCTGGTTGTCGACGAACGCACTCCCGCTCACGTGCAGCCGCCCTCGTTCGAGTCGGATGCCCGCGCCGTTGCCGTCCGGCACCCGCGCCCCCCGGAACTCCACGTTCTGAATGCGAAAGTCGCCGTTACGAATGACCCAGATCGCTTTGCCCTCCGCGCTGGCGCCCTCCGCGATCAGGACCGGACGCTCGCCGACCCCACGGATGGTGAGCTGCTTTTGGTTCCACACCGCGACGTCGCCGCGATATTCGCCGGGCAGGATTTCGACGGTGTCGCCGTCTTTCGCCCGTTTGGCCGCGTCGGCGATCTGCGTGAATTGCTCAAACGGTCCGACCCGGAGAGTCGCGGCTCCCGCCGTTGCGTTGACGCAGAGCAGGGCAACCACGCCGGCGCCGATACGCATGCCGAACTCCGTGGGTGAGGGAAGTGCCCCGATTCTCCCGCCTTGTCGCGCACGCCACAACAAAAAAATCGCCCGGCGGGCCGGGCGATTGCTGAGGTGGAAAGGGCGCTGCCGAGGGCCGCGGTCAGTCGATCGACAAGCGCTTCGCCTGTGCCGCCGCCTTCTTCGGCAGTCTCAGTTCCAGCACGCCGTCATTGAACTTCGCCGACGATTGTGCTTCGTCGACTTCCTGGCCGAGCTGGAAGCTGCGGGACACCTTGCCGAAGTAACGCTCGGTGCGCAGCACGCGCTCGCCTTCCTTGACTTCCTTCTCCTGCTTGCGTTCGGCGCTGATCGAAACCACCGGTCCGTCGATATGCACGTGGATGTCTTCCTTCTTGATTCCGGGCAACTCGGCATGGACTTGATACGCGTCGTTCGCTTCCTTGACGTCGACGCGCATCTGCGGCGCCTCGCCGACTTCTCCGCTGCCGAAGTCCACCGGACGGACAAAGAAGCCGCGCAGCAGGTCATCGAACGGGTCGCGACGAATCAGATTGGCCATGGCTATCTCCTTGTGTTGGCAGGTCCTGAACTACTCACATTATCAATATAGGTTCGAGCGATGGCATTTCAACCCGGAAGTCCGCCGCTTCCGAAGTAAAATTCGGGGCCCCCACAGGAGACGGTTATATGAACGAAAATACCAGCCGTGACGCCACCGGAGCGGCCTCCAACCTCTGTTCGCGCTGCGGCGCGGGTTTCACGTGCGGAATGCAGGCCGGCTGGACGGAGTGTTGGTGCGCGACCCTGCCGGTTCTCGAGACGATTCCGGATGCGGCCGCGGGATGCTATTGCCCGGATTGCCTGAAGTTGCTGCTCGGCTCCGGTTCGGCGGCGATGTCGGACGGATCTGCGCGCGATTGATGCTCGCAGTCCGGGGGCGGACGTTGATCCGAAAGCCGCGCTCCCAGTTGCAGGATCGCGTCGCGATTCGTCCAGGAGAAGACCTTTTCCGCGGCCTGGTCGAGCGGAAGCCATAACATTGCGCGATGTTCGTCCGCGGCCAGTCGTACCGCCTGGTCGTCGGCCACCTGCAGGCTGAACACGTGTTCGACGTTGTGCGTGACCGCCGGATCGTAGCGGTGGCGCCACTCCGGGCGGATCTCGAAACGGTTCGACCGGTGCCAGTCGTCCAGTTGCCCGGGCGCGACAACGATGCCGGTTTCCTCCGCGACTTCGCGCAGCGCTGCCTGCGCCGGCGTCTCGCCCGCTTCGAGGCTGCCGGTGACCGATTGCCAGAAACCGGGCGGGGAGACGCGTTCGAGCAGCAGGATCCGCAGCGTCAGGGTGTGCACGACGACGAGGATCGAGACGGGCTGCTTGAACGGGAGCGTTCGGGTCATACGAGGTCGCGCAGGCCGGCGACGCTCACAGCGGTGTCGACGAAGATCCACATCGGCACGCCGTCCCTGGCCCAGTCTTGTGCCGCCTCGTCGAAAATTTCGAGCGCCGTGTCGAAGTCCGCTTCCGCCGCGGCCCGGAACCGATCGGCGCTCGCCAGCACGATCACGTAACCGTCGGCGGGCAGCCAGCCCATGTCGCCCAGGCAATCGGCGAGGGCGTCCCAGTTGCGCCCGAACCAGTCGGGAAAGCCGAGCGCGGCGCCGACGCAGTCGAGAAAACCCGCCTTGTCGGTGCAGGACGCGAGATCGCAGTCGAGGATCGGCAGACCTGCGTGCTGTGCCGCCGGTCCAAGGAGGTCTGCGACCGAGCATGTCAGGCGATAGAGCCCGGCCCGTAGCGGCTGCCGGAGCAGGTGAGCGAGTCTTTCGACGTCCGTCATGGCTGCGTCTCGATGCGACGGAAGCTGCGGTAATGGTCTTCGGTGTAGTAGAAGACGACGGGCGGATCACCGCCGGTGACGAGTCGCCGCGCGCCGCGATCGCGCGATCCGGGTGTGGGCACAGTGTATTCCCGATAGTAGCCGCGCGGCATCTGCGGCAGCAGCCGTTCGCGGTTCTGGAAGATCGTCCCGTCCTTCCGATAGGGGAAAGGCCCGCCGGCCTGGATCAGTTGCAGCGTTGCGGCCGCTTCGGGCGGCAGGCCGGCGGCGCCCGAACGCGGACCTGCGTCTCGACCGCAGCCAGGAAGTGATGCGAGCGCGACGGCGAGGAAAAGGGCGAGTCGCAGCGCGAGGGTGCGCACGTTGGAGTCTCCCTGAGAGGTTGCGGCTGCTGCGATCGGCGGAGGCGAGGCGCTCGGCGACGATCAGGCGGCCGGGCGCCCGCTGTGTTTCTTCGACAGTTGGTGCATGAAGTCGGTGATGGCTTCGAGCCGCGGGTTCGCCGGATCGAGCTTGCGCGTGCGGCCGATCATGCCGCGCGCCTGCGCCGCGAGGCGTTCGTTCCAGCCGCGGTTTTCGATGTGCCGCAGCAGCGCGAGCGCGGCGTTGAAGAGGACGTGCGGGTTCCCGGGCATCTTCTGCACCGCGCTCATCATCTCCTGGACGGCGCCGTCGTAGTCTCCGTTGCGAACCTTGTCGGCGCCGGCGGCGATGAGGCTCTTCACCTCGCTGTGCACCCGCTGTTCGAGTTCCTCCGAAAGTTCTTCCCGACCTCGCTCGCGCAGGAGCGTACGCGTCGTTTCGACGGTCCGTTCATCGGCCGAATTGCGCAGGATGTCCATGACCAGCATGCTGCCTTCGGCCTCGAGATGGTTGTCGATGCAGGCTTTCGCGAGTTCCTGCTTCATGTCGACGGAGAGGCACGCGACGTCGGCGTCGACGCCGATTCCCGCCTGGAGCGCCGCCTGCGCCCGGTCGGGGGAGCCGAGCTGATTGAAATAGAGCGCCTTCGACAGTGCGCTGCACAGCGTCGTCGCAGGGAGTCCCTCCATCGAGCGCTCCAGGTCGCGGATCGTCGCTTCGGCCTCCCCGACCCGCCCTTGACCGAGCTGTGCCCGGACGAGGCGGACATGGTCTTCCGGATCCCGAAAATCCGAGTACTTGCCCTTGCGCACGACCTCCGCGAGTGTGCGCTCGGCCGTCTGATGGTCGCCGGCGGCAAGCAGGACGTTGCCGAGATGGCGCAGGCGTGTGATCCGGTGCGGCGACAGCGCGACCGCCGCGGCGAGCGTATCCCGGGCCTCGTCGACACGACCACCCTCTTCGCGGACGCGCGCGAGCCAGTCGTAGGCGTCGACGTAGCGCGCGTTTTCGGCGACCAGCCCGGCGAGGATCTTTTCCGCTTCGGCGTACTCCTTCCGCGCGAACAGCGTCTTCGCGAGCCCGAGCCGCGCCCACGGAATGACCTTCATCTCGAGAATCTCGCGGTAGATCGCTTCAGCGACAGCGGCATGCCCCAGCCCCGCCTGCAACTCCGCCTCGAGCCGCATGAAATCGATGCGGTAGCGCGAATGGGTGCGGCGGGCGTCGACGCAAGTATCGATCGCCTCGTGGACTTCGCCCTTCTCGATGAGCCGATAGACGGGACGGAAGACCTCACGCTTCTCGAGCGCCCGCGCGAGCCGGAACTGAAGCGTGTCGGGTGTCAGCGGCTTGAGGATGTAGTCGTTTGGCGCGAGTTCGGCCGCGCCGACGACACGTTCGTAATTGCGCTCGCCGGTGATCATGATGAACAGCGTGTCGAGCGGAATGATTTCCTTCGTCCGCAAATCCTCCAGCAGGTGCTGGCCGTCCTGGCCTTCGCCGAGGTTGTATTCGCACAGGATGATGTCGAAGTGCCGTTCGCGCAGCCGCCCGATCGCCATGCCGGCCGACGGCGCGAACTGGACGTTGTTGATGCCGATGTTGTTCAACATCGAGCGCAGCTGGCCGCGCATGCCCTGGTTGGCTTCGATGATGAGGAGACTGAGGCGGTCGAGATCTGCCATGACGAGGCGCGCGGGTGGGGTGAGAGGCGAAGGCTGTGCGAGAGCTTACGGCATCGCCCCCTGGTTGCTGAAGGCTCCGACGGCGCAATCCGTGCGCGACGGGCAAAAAAAAAAGGCGGATGACAGTCATCCGCCTTCGGTGCGAAGTCGTCGCGGTCAGGTCTTGGCGACTTCGACCTGCGTTTCGACTTTCTGGCGCAAACGGATGTGCAACTCGCGCAATTGCTTCTCATCGACTTCGCCCGGCGCGTCGGTCAGCAGGCACTGCGCGCGCTGGGTTTTCGGGAACGCGATCACGTCGCGGATCGATTCAGCGCCCGTCATCAGCGTGACGACGCGGTCGAGGCCGAACGCGAGGCCGCCGTGCGGGGGAGCGCCGAACTTCAGGGCGTCGAGCAGGAAGCCGAACTTGAGCCGCTGCTCTTCGGGCCCGATCGCAAGCGCCTCGAACACTTTCGACTGAATGTCCGCGCGATGGATACGCACCGACCCGCCGCCGATCTCCCAGCCGTTGAGTGCGAGGTCGTAAGCTTTCGCGAGGCACTCACCGGGATTCGATTCGAGTAGCTCGACGTGCTCGTCCTTCGGACTGGTGAACGGATGGTGGCACGCGACCCAGCGCTTGTCGTCCTCGTCGTATTCGAACATCGGGAAATCGACGACCCACAGCGGCTTCCAGGCGTCGCCGGTGACATAGCCCTTTTCATGGCCGAGCTTCGTGCGCAGCGCGCCGAGCGCGTCATTGACGACCTTGGTCTTGTCGGCGCCGAAGAAGATCAGGTCGCCGCTCTGGGCGCCGGTGCGCTCGAGGATCGTGCGCAGCGCCTGCTCGTGGAGGTTCTTGACGATCGGCGACTGCAGGCCTTCCTCGTTCGGTTTCGTGACGTCGTTGACCTTGATGTACGCGAGGCCTTTCGCACCGTAAATGCCGACGAACTTCGTGTACTCGTCGATCTCACCGCGCGTCAGCGACGCGCCCCCGGGCACGCGCAACGCCGCGACACGGCCGCCGCTGGTCGCCGGGCCGCTGAACACCTTGAACGCGACGTCTTCGACCGCGTCGGTGACTTCGGTCAGCTCGAGCGTCACGCGCAGGTCGGGCTTGTCGGAACCGAAGCGGCGCATCGCTTCGGCGAAGGTCATCCGCGGGAACGGGTTCGGCAGCTCGACCGCGAGCGCTTCCTTGAACACGAAGCGGATCATGTCTTCCATGATCGCGGTGATCTCGGTCTCGTTGAGGAAGGAAGTCTCGATATCGACCTGGGTGAATTCCGGCTGGCGGTCGGCGCGCAGGTCCTCGTCGCGGAAGCATTTCGTGATCTGGTAGTAGCGGTCGAAGCCGGCAACCATCAGGAGCTGCTTGAAGAGTTGCGGCGACTGCGGCAGCGCGAAGAACTGGCCCGGATGCACGCGCGACGGCACGAGATAGTCGCGTGCGCCTTCCGGCGTGCTCTTCGTCAGCATCGGCGTCTCGATGTCGATGAAACCCTGCGCGTCGAGGAAGCGGCGGAACGCCATCGCGACCTTGTAGCGCAGCATCAGGTTCTTCTGCATCTGCGGCCGGCGCAAGTCGATTACGCGGTGCGTCAGGCGCACGTTCTCGGACAGGCTGTCCTCGTCGAGCTGGAACGGCGGCGTCGCAGACGCATTCAACACTTCGAGCGTGTGGCAGAGGACTTCGATTTCGCCGGACACGAGGTTCGCGTTCTCGGTGCCTGCCGGGCGCCGACGCACCTTGCCGGTGAGTTCGACGACGAATTCGTTGCGGATCGATTCAGCTGTGCGGAAAGTCTCGGCGCGATCGGGATCGCAGACGACCTGAACGAGGCCTTCGCGATCGCGCAGGTCGATGAAGATCACGCCGCCGTGGTCACGGCGACGGTGTACCCAGCCGCACAGGGTGACGGTCTGATCGAGGTCGGCGGCGGTGACTTGACCGCAATAATGGGTTCGCATGTGTTCGGGTTCCGGAACGAAAGCGCGGCCATCGGGCCGCGCGGTTACTCAGTCAGCAGGGCGGAGCGGGGCTGGGCGTGGCGCGCCGGTGGCGCTACGACGCCCATCGAAATGATGTACTTGAGGGCTTCGTCGACACTCATGTCGAGTTCGATCACCTCGTCTTTCGGCATCATCAGGAAAAAGCCGGAGGTCGGGTTCGGCGTCGTCGGCACGTAGACGCTGACGTGCTCGCCTCGTAGGTGATTAGCCGCATCCCCGCCCGGGGCGCCCGTCAGGAAGGCGATCGTCCACGAGCCATGGCGCGGATACTGCACCAGCAGTGCCTTGCGGAAGGCCTGGCCGGTGCTGGAAAAGAGGGTGTCCGAAACCTGCTTGACGCCGTAGTAGAGCGATTTCACGACCGGAATGCGAGCGAGCAGGGCTTCCCAGTAGCGCACGAGCTTCTGGCCGATGACGTTCGCCGCGATCAGTCCGGTCGTGAACACGATCAGCACGCCGACCAGAAGGCCTGCGCCCGGAATGTTGAATCCGATCGCGTGACGCGGCTGCAGCCCGTTCGGCAGCCACTCGATGATCTGATCGAGGCTGCCGACGATCCACGCCAGCACCATGAAGGTGATGGACAGCGGAATCCAGATCAGTAGTCCGGTGATGAAGTATTTCTTCACGACTCCGGCCGTCGCTCAACCGGAATGGCAGGCGCAACCGCCCGCACAGCCTGCCGCCGCCGGCGCGCTCTCGGCAGGCTTGCTTGCGCTCGACGCCGCCGCGCCGCCGCCCTTGAAGTCCGTCGCGTACCATCCGGTGCCTTTCAGCTGGAAGCCCGCGGCCGATACCATTTTCGTGTAGGAGTCCTTGCTGCAGGCGGGGCAAACGCTGAGCGGCGCATCGCTCATCTTCTGCATGTGTTCCTTCTGGAACCCGCAGCTGTCGCAACGGTATTCGTAAATCGGCATGACAACCTCCGGAAAGCAAGCGCGTAAGTCTAGCGCAACGCAGCATGGGCGAGAAGTCAGTGCGGACGACGCGTCGAGCCGTCCGCGGCAATCCCGCACATGGCGGCGCGCCCGGACTTTTTCAAGCGTCCGTGCCTAGAATCGGCCGAGGTAGAGGGCCGTCAACGAGTCGCCCCAGAACAGCGCGATCACGCCGGCTGCCGCAAGGTAGGGGCCGAACGGTATCGGAACATTGCGGCCGTGGCGCTTGACGACGATCAGGCCGACGCCGGTCACGGCCCCGACGAGCGACGAGAACAGAATCGTCAGCGGCAGCATCTGCCACCCGAGCCATGCGCCGATCGCCGCGAGCAGCTTGAAATCGCCGTAGCCCATGCCTTCCTTGCCGGTCACGAGCTTGAAGAGCCAGTACACGGACCACAGCGACAGGTAGCCCGCGATCGCGCCGACGACGGCGTCCGGCAACTCTGCGTAGGTCGCGCCGAGGTTGAAGGCGAGCCCGAGCCATACGAGCGGGAGCGTCATGCTGTCGGGCAGCAGTTGGGTGTCGAGATCGATGAAGGCGAGCGCGATCATCGCCCACAGGAAGAGCAGCGCGCCGCCCGCGGCGAGTCCGAAGCCGAAGTGCCAGGCGGCGTAGCCGGAAAGGACGGCGGTCAGCAGTTCGACGACCGGATAACGGCCGCCGATCGTCGCGTTGCAGTGGCGGCAGCGGCCGCGCAACGCCACGTAGCTGACGACCGGGATGTTTTCCAGTGCGCCGATTTGATGCCCGCAGTGCGGGCAGCGCGAGCGCGGGGTTGCCAGGTTGAAGGTTTCCTCGTCGGGAGCCGCCTCTCCGCGCAGTTCGGCGGCCTGCGCGCGCCACTCGCGCTCCATCATCCTGGGCAGGCGGTGGATCACGACGTTCAGGAAGCTGCCGACGAACAAGCCGAGAACGGCTGCGAGCACGGCAAAGACGACGGAATCGTTCAGAAGGCTGTGCATGGAGGGTATCGATCGAGGGCGCCCGCCGCGGAGGGGCGGCGCGGCGCCGGACGGGGAAAGGGGCTCAGACGACCTGGCCGAGCTTGAAGATCGGCAGGTACATCGCGACGACCAGCCCGCCGATCACGGTGCCGAGGAAGACCATGATGAGCGGTTCGAGCAGCGTCGACAGGCCGGCCACCGCGTCGTCGACTTCCTGCTCGAAAAAGTCGGCGACCTTGCTCAGCATCGAATCGAGCTGGCCCGACTCCTCACCGATCGAAACCATCTGCACGACCATGCTCGGAAAGACCGTCGCATTCTGCATCGACACGGTCAGGCTCGTGCCCGTGCTGACCTCGGTCTGGATCTGGCGCGTCGCGGTCAGATAAATGTAGTTGCCCGACGCGCCGCCGACGGACTCGAGGGCTTCGACGAGCGGCACCCCCGCGGCGAACATCGTCGACAACGTGCGGGTCCAGCGCGCGATCGTCGCCTTGCGGATGATGTCGCCGACGACCGGCAACTGCAGCACCATCCGGTCGACTGCGATCTGCATCGCGGTCGAACGTTTGTACATCGCGCTGATGCCGACGACGATCGCTGCGAGAATTCCGAAGATGATGTACCAGTAGGCGACGAACGCATCCGATATCGCGATCACCATCAGCGTCGGGGCCGGCAGATCGGCGCCGAAGCTGGTGAACACGCTCTTGAACTCGGGGACGACGAACAGCATGATCACCGTCACGACGATCGCCGCAACGACGATGACCGCAATCGGATAGAACATCGCCGACTTGATCTTGCTCTTGATCGCGAGGACTTTTTCCTTGTAGGTCGCGATGCGGTCGAGCAGGCTGTCGAGAATGCCCGCCTGCTCGCCGGCCGCGACGAGGTTGCAGAACAGCTTGTCGAAATAGACCGGGTGCTTTGCAAACGCCTGCGACAGGTTCGAGCCCGTCTCGACGTCGTTGCGGACCTCGTTGAGAAGCCTCGCGAGGCTCGGGTTACCCGCGCCCTTGATGCCGATGTCGAAGGCCTGCAGCAGCGGGACGCCCGATTTCATCATCGTCGCGAGTTGGCGAGTGAAGAGAGCGATGTCCTTGTCGCTGATCTTGTGGCCGCGGGACATCTTCTGCTTCTTGACCTTGGACACCCGCACGCCCTGGCGGCGCAGCGTCGCCTGCACGAGCGATTCCCCGCTCGCGCGCATCTCGCCGCGAACGGTCCGACCGTTCTTGTCCTTGCCTTCCCAGCTGTAGAGGATTTCCTTCGGGCCGGCCGCGGCTCGCCCGGCTCGCACTGTGGTCGCCATGGGGGGATTTCGTTCCCTATTCGTTGGTGGAAGCGAGGACTTCTTCGAGCGAGGTCACACCCTGCCGGACCTTAAGCAGCCCCGACCGGCGCAGATCCTTCACGCCTTCCCGCTTTGCCTGTTCGGCGATGTCCATCGAGTTGCCGTTGGTCATGATGATGTGCGCGATTTCCTCGGTGATCGGCATCACCTGGTAGATGCCGACCCGTCCCTTGTAGCCGCTGCCCTTGCAGCGGTCGCAACCGACCGCCCCGTACGGCTGCCAGCTGCCATCGAGGTCCTCACCGGTGAAACCGGCCTGCAGCAGGGCTTCGATGGGAATGTCGACGGGCTGTTTGCAGGTGCAAAGCCGCCGCGCGAGCCGCTGCGCCGTGATCAGGATCACCGACGATGCGATATTGAACGGCGCGACGCCCATATTCTTTAGCCGCTCGAGCGTCGTCGGGGCGTCGTTGGTGTGCAGCGTCGACAGTACGAGGTGGCCGGTCTGCGCCGCCTTGACCGAGATCTCGGCGGTCTCGAGGTCGCGGATTTCACCGACCATGATGACGTCCGGATCCTGGCGGAGGAATGCGCGCAACGCCGCCGAGAAGGTCAGGCCTGCCTTCTCGTTGACGTTTACCTGGTTGATGCCGGGGAGGTTGATTTCCGCCGGGTCCTCGGCGGTCGAGATATTGACCCCGGCCTTGTTGAGGATGTTGAGACAGGTGTAGAGCGAAACGGTCTTGCCCGAACCGGTCGGGCCGGTGACGAGAACCATCCCGTAGGGGCGCTCGATCGCGTCGAGCAGCGCCTTCTTCTGCTCGGGCTCGTAGCCGAGCGCATCCACGCCGAGCATTGCGGACGACGCGTCGAGGATACGCATGACGATCTTTTCGCCGTGCAGCGTCGGCAGGGACGACACGCGGAAGTCGATCGACTTGTTCTTCGACAGCACGAGCTTCATCCGACCGTCCTGCGGGATGCGCTTCTCGGAGATGTCCAGGCGCGAAATCACCTTGATGCGTGCGGCGATCTTTTCCTTGAGGATCAGCGGAGGCTGCGCGATCTCCCGCAGCACGCCGTCGGTGCGCACGCGGATCCGGTAGTACTTTTCGTAGGGCTCGAAGTGGATGTCCGAGGCCCCCTCGTTGATCGCGTCGATCAGGACTTTCTGGATGAACTTGACGACTGGGGCGTCATCGACTTCCTGCGTGTCTTCGGTCGGCGCCTCCGACGGGCCTTCCTGCTGCAGGAGGTCCATGTCGAATTCTTCGCCCGTCAGGTCCTTCAGCGTCTGTTCCGCCGATTCCGCGAGCGATTCCGACAGTTGCGCGAGCCGGTCGGCTTCGACGATGACGGGGTCCACCTGAAGACCGGTCTGAAACCGGATCTCGTCGAGCGCCCGCATGTTCGACGGGTCGGCGGTTGCGACGGTGAGTCGGTTCTGACGCTTGCCGAGTGCCACCACCTGATGCTTGCCCATCAGCTTCCGGTCGATCGCGTCGCGCGGGATGACCGCGCGGTCGATCGCGGAGATGTCGAGCAGCGGGTAGCCGAAGGTCTCGGCAGCGAACCCGGCGACCGCACGCGGCGTCATCAGCTTGCGTTGCGCCAGCTCCACGATGAAGCCGTTCGGCACCCCGGGCGCGTTGACCGTGCACGCGACGGCATCGGCTTCGGAAAGCCGGCCGTGCTGGATCATCGCTCGGGCGAGTCCGCTCAGCGCAGTCTGGGGATTTGCTGCCATGTACCGCTCTTAACTGTCCGGCATCCAGTCTTGCACGGCGTGTCGAAGCTTGTAAAGTTTCGTAACACGGATGCAAGTTCGCGGGTAGCGAGGTCCGTCGTCCTCGTGTTCAGTTCGGGCGACCGAGCAGCACTTCGATCACGAACCGACTGCCGACATAGGCCAGCACCAGTGCGACGAAGCCGGCGAGAGTCCAGCGCAGGGCCACTCGTCCGCGCCAGCCCCACACTCGGCGGCCGAAGAGCAACGCACCGAAGAGCAGCCACGAAATGATCGCGAAGACCGTCTTGTGATCGAGGCGGAAGGGCTGGCCGAACAGCACTTCGGAGAACAGCACGCCGGAGCTCAAGGTCAGCGTCAGGAGGATGAAGGCGATTCCGATCAGCCGGAACAGGAGGGTCTCCATCGTCAGCAGAGGCGGCAGGTTCGCGAGCGTGCGTGTGAGGCGGCCGCTGTGCAGCTGTCGCTCGGCGACCGCCATCAGCACCGCATGCAGCGCCGCTAGCGTGAACAGGCTGTACGACAGCATCGCGATGATGAAGTGCGCGCGGAACGCGGGCGACCCCGCATTCGACAGGATATGTTCGCCCGGGAAGACCAGCGGCAACAGGCTGCCGATCAGGCCAGCGGGGATGACCATCGCGTGCAGGCCGTCGAGGCGGGCGTAGAAGGTTTCGATCCAGTAGAAGCAGACTGCCAGCCAGACGACAAGCGAAACCGCCGGCCCGAAGCCGAAGTGCATCGCCTCGCCGGGAAAGATCGCCTCGCGCAGCGACAGGCCATGGGCCACGATGGCAACGAGGAGCACCACGCGCTCGGTCGCCGACATGCCGGGGCGCGGAGCCGGAGCAGCTGCGTGCGCATAAGCGCGCCAGAACGAGATGCCCAGGACCGCGTACATCGAGGCGGCCAGTAGATGAAGTAGAATGGTCTGCATAGATTCCCGCAGTTTACTCCAAGGCCGAGGGGCCCAGCCAACATGCTCGACAATCTCACCCAGCGCCTGTCCAAGGTCGTGAAAACCCTCCGCGGGCAGGCGCGGCTGACGGAAGACAACATTCAGGAAGCAATGCGCGAAGTCCGCCTCGCGCTGCTCGAGGCGGATGTCGCGCTTCCGGTTGTGAAGGATTTCGTCGGGCGGGTCAAGGAAAAGGCGGTCGGCCAGGAAGTCACGGGCTCGCTCACGCCGGGGCAGGCCCTCGTCGGCGTCGTCCACGACGAGCTGAAGGCCCTGATGGGCGGGACCCACACCGGCCTCAACCTCGCGACCCAGCCACCGGCGGTGATCCTGATGGCGGGTCTCCAGGGCGCGGGCAAGACGACGACCACCGGCAAGCTCGGCAAGCTGTTGCACGAGCGGATGAAGAAGAAGGTGCTCGCGGTCTCGGCGGACGTCTATCGTCCCGCGGCGATCGAGCAGTTGAAGGCGGTCTCGGCGCAGGCGGGCATCGATTTCTTCCCGTCGACCACGGACCAGAAGCCGGTCGATATCGCGCTTGCCGCGATCGATCATGCCCGCCGCCATTACTACGACGTGGTCCTGCTCGACACCGCCGGCCGTCTCGCGATAGACGCCGCGATGATGGACGAGATCAAGGCGCTGCACGCTGCGGCGAAGCCCGTCGAGACGCTGTTCATTGTCGACGCGATGCTCGGTCAGGACGCGGTCAATACGGCGCGCGCGTTCAGCGAGGCGCTGCCGCTGACCGGTGTCGTGCTGACCAAGCTCGACGGCGACGCGCGCGGGGGCGCCGCGTTGTCGGTGCGTCACGTGACCGGCAAGCCGCTGAAATTTGCCGGGGTCGGCGAGAAACTTTCGGGCCTCGAGGAATTCCATCCTGAACGGATGGCGAGCCGGATCCTCGGCATGGGCGACATTCTCGGCCTGGTCGAGGACGCACGCCGCGGCGTCGACGAGGAGAAGGCGCGCGCGTTCGCACAGAAGCTCAAGACCGGCAAGGGCTTCGACCTGAACGACTTCAAGGAGCAGATCGCGCAGATGCGCAAGATGGGCGGGCTCGCGTCGATGGTGGAAAAACTTCCGGCGCAGTTCGCGCAGGCGGCGGGCAAGCTGCAGGGCGGCGCGGAGGAGAAGGCGGTCGGGCGCATCGAAGGCATCATCAATTCGATGACCGCGATCGAGCGGGCTAAACCGGAGATCCTGAAAGCGAGCCGCAAACGGCGCATTGCGGCGGGGGCGGGCGTGACGGTGCAGGAGGTCAACCGCCTGCTGAACCAGTTCGAACAGACGCAGAAGATGATGAAGCAGTTCTCGAAAGGCGGCATGCAGAAGATGATGCGCAGCATGAAGGGCATGCTGCCGGGAATGATGCGGTAACCGGTCCGCCGCATGAGAGAAATCCTCGTTGCCTTCGGTCGCGCGATCCGCAGCCTTACGCAGCGGGGCGTACTGCTGCATCTGCTGTGGCCGAGCGTCGTAGCGCTGGTGCTCTGGCTCGTCCTTGCGTTCTTCGCGTGGACGCCGGTGGTCGCCGCCGTGATCGGCTGGATCGAAGGATGGTCGTTTGCGCGCGACTGGCTGATGGCCTCCGAGCTCGGCGCGGCGACGACGCTATTCGTCGTCAAGCTTTCGATCGTGCTCGCGCTGCTGCCGCTGATCTATGTGACCGCCGCGCTGCTCGTCGCCGTCTTCGCGCTGCCGATGATGCTCGAACGGGTTGCGACACGGGAGTACGGGGACATCGAGCGGCGCAAGGGCGGCTCCAACCTCGGCAGCGCTTGGAACGCGATGGTCGCCGGAATCCTCTTCGTCATCGGCCTGCTGGTGTCGTTGCCGTTTTGGCTCATTCCCGGTGTCGGCCTGCTCGCGTCGGTGGTCCTCACCGCGTGGCTGAACCAGCGCGCATTCGGCTACGACGCGTTGATGCTGCACGCCGACCGCGAGGAACTGCGCCAGCTCCCGCACAGGTTGCGCCAACCGATGTTGCTGCTCGGAGGCGGCTGCGCGCTCCTTGCGTACATCCCGGTCGTCAATCTCGTCGCTCCCGCGTTCTGCGGTCTCGCGTTCGTCCACTTCATGCTGGAATCGCTGCGCCGCAAACGTGCGCTGAGCGGTGTCACGGTGCTCGACCCGCTGCCGGGCAGCCCTTCGTAGAGACTTCCGATGGCGTTCGGCACGATCATCATCGGCGATGAAATCCTGTCCGGCCGGCGGACCGATAAACATTTTCCGAAGATCGTCGAGCTGCTCGGCGCCCGCGGGATGAGACTGTCCTGGGCGAGATACGTCGGCGACGAGTCCCGCGGTCTCGTCGAGGTCCTGCGGCAGAGCTTCACGACCGGTGATGCGGTGTTCAGCTTCGGTGGCGTAGGCGCGACGCCCGACGACCGGACGCGACAGGCTGCCGCGGCGGCGCTAGGCGTCGAGCTCGCGCTGCATCCGACGGCAGAAGTGATCCTGCGCGCCAAATTCGGCGCCGAGATTACGCCGCACCGACTGCAGCTGGGCGTCTTTCCGACCGGCAGCGAGATCATCCCGAATCCGTTCAATCAGATTCCGGGGTTCTCGATCCGGGATCACTTCTTCGTGCCCGGTTTTCCGGTAATGGCGTGGCCGATGATCGAATCGGTGCTCGATTCGCGTTTCCGTCATCTTCATCACGCCGAGGATTACGTCGAGAGCGCGATCACGGTGTGGGATGGCTACGAAGGTGCGTTCATCGATTTGATGGAGGCGATCACCGCGGCCTACCCGGACGCGAATCTGTTCAGTCTGCCCACCGTCGGGGAAGTCGGCGGCCCGCCGCGGTCACTCGAACTCGGTGTCAAGGGGCCGGCCGTGAGCGTGTCGAAAGCGATGCAGCGGATCAAGGCAGTCGTCGGCGAGCGGGGCTACGCGTGGCAGGACAAGGTCTGAAAGCCACGGCTCGCCGCAAGGTGGCCTCGGCGACGAGCGAGGAGCGGCGCTTCATCCGGCTCGGGGAGCGCGATATCGCAGTGCTCTTGCGACGTTCCGCGCGTCGGACTTTCGCGCTGCAGATCGATGAGCGTGGCGTGCGCGTTTCGGTGCCGCAGCTTGCGCGCGAAAGCGACATCGAGCGCTTCGTCGCCGGAAATGGTCGGTGGTTGCTCGACAAGCTCGCGGCACGCCGGGACCGGCGCGCGGCGCAGCTGTTCGAGCCGATCGATGGCGCGGGCTTTTCCGTTCTCGGCGAGCTCTGCCGGCTGCGGTTCGAAGCCGGCGGGCGCCGTGTGCGGTGGCGCGCCGGTGTGGACGGCGTCGAGGAACTCGTGCTCGATCCCGCTCAGGAACCGCGGGCAGCAATGATAAGGGCGCTGCGAAAGCGCGCGTTACCGTGGTTTTCCGAGCGCGTCGCAGAATACTGCTTCCGCTCCCGCTGTCCGGTGCCTCCCGTTCGGCTGTCCTCGGCGCGGACCCGCTGGGGAAGTTGCAGTTCAGGCAGTGGCATCCGGCTCCACTGGCGGCTCATCCATCTTCCGCCGGCGCTGATTGACTACGTTGTCGCGCATGAGGTAGCCCACCTCACCGAAATGAATCACTCGCCGCGCTTCTGGGCGGTCGTCGACAGCCTTTATCCCGGCTGGAACGCGGCGCGCGAGGCACTGCGAAAGGCTGCGCTCACCCTGCCGATCATCGAGGCGACGGCGGGCGGTGATTTTCCGAACGAAGACTGAGAGGATTTGATATGCGCGTTCTCCATACCATGCTGCGGGTCGGCGATCTCGACCGCTCGATTGCGTTCTACACCGACGTCCTGGGTATGCGCTTGTTGCGTCGGCAGGACTATCCCGAAGGGAAGTTCACGCTGGCGTTTGTCGGCTACGAGGACGAGGCCGAAGGCGCCGTGATCGAGCTGACGCACAACTGGGACGTCAGCCAATACGATCTCGGCAACGGTTTCGGACACATCGCGCTTGCGGTGCCTGATGCAGCACGCGCATGCGACGAGATCCGGGCCCGGGGCGGCAAGGTCGTGCGCGAGGCAGGGCCGATGAAGCATGGCAGCACCGTCATCGCTTTCGTCGAGGACCCTGATGGGTACAAGATCGAGCTGATCCAGCGAGGCTGAACGAAGGAGGGGTCGGGATCGGTGGTGGGCCCTGCGGGACTCGAACCCGCAACCAACGGATTATGAGTCCGCTGCTCTAACCGATTGAGCTAAAGGCCCTTCTTGTAGAACTGGTGCGCTCCCTCCGCCTGTCCGCGTCGGGCGTCTTGCGCCGGACGGCCAGGCTGACGAGGATCGAACAAGGGAGCGCGCCCGTCACGGGGACGGGCGCGGAGGGGGTCAGGCGTCGCTGTCGAGGAAGCTGCGAAGCCGTTCGGACCGGCTCGGATGGCGCAGCTTGCGCAGTGCTTTCGCTTCGATCTGCCGGATCCGTTCACGCGTGACATCGAACTGCTTGCCGACTTCCTCGAGGGTGTGGTCGGTGTTCATTTCGATGCCGAAGCGCATGCGCAGCACCTTCGCTTCGCGCGCGGTCAGGGAGTCGAGGACTTCGCCGGTCGCATCGCGCAGGCTCGAGTACATCGCGGCATCCGCCGGCGCGAGCGTCGCCTGGTCTTCGATGAAGTCGCCGAGGTGCGAATCGTCGTCGTCGCCGATCGGTGTCTCCATCGAGATCGGCTCCTTGGAGATCTTCATGATCTTGCGGATCTTCTCCTCGGGCATCTCCATCTTCTCGGCGAGCGTCGCCGGATCCGGCTCCTGACCGGTTTCCTGCAGGATCTGCCGGCTGATCCGATTCATCTTGTTGATCGTCTCGATCATGTGAACCGGGATCCGGATCGTACGCGCCTGGTCGGCGATCGAGCGCGTGATCGCCTGGCGGATCCACCACGTCGCATACGTCGAGAACTTGTAGCCGCGACGGTATTCGAACTTGTCGACCGCCTTCATCAGGCCGATGTTGCCTTCCTGGATCAGGTCGAGGAATTGCAGGCCGCGGTTCGTGTACTTCTTCGCGATCGAGATCACGAGGCGCAGGTTTGCCTCGGTCATCTCGCGCTTGGCGCGGCGCATCTTCGCTTCGCCGGTCGACATCTGGCGGTTGATGTCCTTCAGCTCCTTCAGCGGGATGCCGATGCGCGTCTGCAGGTCGATCAGCTTCTGCTGCTCTTCGAGGACGGCCGGATGCACGCGCATCAGACCTTCGGCGTAATTCTTGCCCGCGCCGATCTCGTCCTTGAGCCAGTCGAGGTCGATCTCCTTGCCCGGGAACACCTTGATGAAGTGCTGGCGCGGCATCCCCGCGCGGTCGACGCACAGCTGCAAGATCTGGCGCTCGTGGCCGCGCACCTGCTCGACCATGTGCCGCACCGAATCGCACAGGCGCTCGATCGACTTCGCGGTGAAGCGGATATTGAGCAGCTCGTCCGAGATCTGCCGCTGCAGGTCGAGATAGGCCGGGTCTTGCGATCCGCGCTGCTCCAGTACCTCCATCTTGTTCGTGTGGAAGTCCCGAATCACGCTGAAGCGGGCGAGGGCGTCGGTCTTGAGTTGCAGCAGGGTCGCAGCGTTCGCCGCAGCTTCCTTGTCCTCGTCGCTCTCGTCGTCGTCTTCGCTCTCGTCGTCGCCGCCCTCGTCCTCGCTCGCCGCGGGTTCCTCCTCGGTGCTCTCGGAGAGTTCTTCTTCCGCCTCGGCCGCGTTCGGATCGATCAGGCCGTCGATGAGCTCATCGATGCGCATCTCGTCGCGCGCGACCTTGTCGGTGATCTCGAGCATCTCGGCAATCGTCGTCGGGCACGCCGAGATCGCCTGGACCATGTGGCGCAGGCCGTCCTCGATCCGCTTCGCGATCTCGATTTCGCCTTCGCGCGTCAGCAGCTCGACGGTGCCCATTTCGCGCATGTACATGCGGACCGGGTCGGTCGTCCGGCCGAATTCGGAGTCGACGGAAGACAGTGCCTGCTCGGCCTCTTCCTCGGCGACGTCCTCGTCCACGGTGGTCGGCACGCTGTCCGACATCAGCAGATCTTCGGCGGCAGGGGCTTCGTCGAAGACGCGGATGCCCATGTTGTTGAAGGTCGCGATGATGCCTTCGATCTGCTCGGCGTCCGCGACGTCATCGGGCAGATGGTCGCTGATTTCGGCGTACGTCAGGTAGCCGCGCTCCTTGCCCAGCGTGATCAGGGTCTTGAGGCGGGTACGGCGAACCTCGGCGTCGAGCGGCGCAACCTGCGGGCCCTCGGCCATCAGCGTGTTCTTGTCTTTGGCTCTGGAGGCACGTCCTTTCGGGCTGTCCTTGCGCGAATCCTTGGTTTTTTCGCGGGCCATGGCACTCCTTGAATGGGGCTAGAGAAGATTCGGAAAACCGACAATTATATACTAAAAATCTTTGACTTTTCCGACGTTGACGAGTTTCATTTTTTCCATTAGCAGCGCGGCGAGGCGGCGGCGTTCGGTCGACGACAGTCCGGTCTCGCGCTCCCTCGCGGTCAATTCCTCGATTTCGCGGGCGATCGCGTCGGCGTGGAGCTTGCGCAGCGCGTCTTCGAACAGCGTTTCCACGATGTCGTCGTCGAATTCCGCTTCGACGAGCTCGCCGGCGCATCGCGCCAGCACTTCGCCGTGGGCTGTCTCACGGAAGCGTTCGACCAGCGCGCCGAGCCCTGCGTTCGCGGGAAGGTCGCCTGTGCTCGTCGCGTCGATGATTGCGACCAGCGCCTCGCCCTCGGGGTTCGTCGCTGGGACCAGGTCCACCGGCAGTCGCGCGGCCAGGACCGGGTGCTGCAGCACGAGGCGCAGCAGGGTTGCGGTCGCCGACGGGGGTTTGCGACGACCGCGAGGAGGTCGTGCGGCGGCGTTACCGGACCGCCACGCCGGCCGGTCGCCCGACTCGACTCTGCTTGCCGCTGTGGGCGCTGCGAGGTCGAGCCCGAACGCCCGCTCGACCTCGGCCTGACTGAATCCGCCGAGTTCGGCGACCGCCTTGATCACCTGCAGCCGGAGCATCGGCGCGGCGATGCGGGTCACGAGCGGCTTCGCTTCATGCACGAGGCGCGCGCGTCCTTCCGCGGTGTCGGGCGGGCAACTCGCCTTGAGTTCGTTGAGTAAAAAGGTCGCGAGCGGCGTCGCGGCCGCGGCCGCCTGGCGGAAGGCTTCGCTGCCTTCGGCGCGAACGAACGAGTCCGGGTCGTGCTGTTCGGGCAGGAAAAGGAAAGCAAGTGTGACGTCGTCGCGCAGGGCTTCGAGGGCGGACTCCAGTCCGCGCCAGGCGGCTTTGCGACCCGCAGCATCGCCGTCGAAGCAGAAGACGATACGCTGCGAGTGACGCAGCAGTGCGTGGATGTGGTGCGGCGTCGTCGCCGTGCCGAGCGTCGCGACCGCGTTGCCGATGTCGAACTGCGCGAGCGCGACGACATCCATGTAGCCCTCGACGACGAGGGCATAGCCGCTGTCGCGGATCGACTTTTGCGCCTGCGTCAGGCCGTAGAGTTCACGCCCTTTTTCGAAAAGCGGCGTTTCGGGCGAGTTCAGGTATTTCGGCTCGCCGCCGTCGAGCACCCGGCCGCCGAATGCGATGACGCGGCCGCGACGGTCCTGGATCGGGAAGATGATCCGGTTGCGGAAGCGGTCGTACCGGCGTCCCGCTTCATTCTCGATGACGAGACCTGCGTCGAGGAGCGTCTTCGAATCGTATTCGGTGAAGGTCTTTTGCAAACCCTGCCAGTCGTCGGGCGCGTAACCAATGCCGAAGCGGGCAGCGACTTCGCCGGAGACACCTCGACGTTTGAGGTAGGCAATCGCTGCCGGCGCGTGTTTCAGCTGGTCGCGGTAAAAGCGCGCCGCTCGCGACATCGCGTCGACGAGGGCGTCATTTTGCCCGGCTTCGATCCGTGGGCCGACGCCGCCCTCCTGCGGAACCTGAAGTCCCGCGCGCGAAGCCAGCTCCTTGACGGCTTCGACGAACGGCAGTCCGGTGTATTCCATCAGGAAGCCGATCGCGCTGCCATGCGCGCCGCAACCGAAGCAGTGGTAGAACTGCTTGCTCGGGCTGACGGAAAAAGACGGCGACTTTTCGCCGTGAAACGGGCAGCAGGCGAAGTAGTTCGCGCCGCCCTTCTTCAGGGGCAGGTAAGGCTCGATGACGTCGACGATATCGACGCGGGCGAGGAGGTCCTGGATGAATGACTGCGGGATCATGGTCGAGCGGATGCTCGCCCGATGCGGCGGTAATTCAGCGGGAGAGCTTTTCGCGCACCCGTCGGGAGGCCTCCGACATGTCCGCGCGGCCGGCCAGGCGAGGCTTCAGCGCGGCCATCACCCGACCGATGTCGGCGGGGCTGCTGGCCTTGCTCTCCGCCAGCGCTGCGTCGATCTCGGCGTCGAGTTCCGTGTCGGACAACGCTTCCGGCAGGTAGGCCGACAGCACGTCGATCTCGAAGCGCTCGTTCGCCGCGAGTTCTGGGCGATTGGCCGCGTCGTACTGGGTCGCCGCGTCACGGCGCTGCTTGACCAGCTTTTCCACCGTCGCCATGACCGCGCTGTCGTCGAGCTCGACTCGCTCGTCGATCTCGCGCTGCTTGATCGCGGCGATCAGCAGGCGCACCGCGGACAGCCTCGCGCTATCCTTCGCGCGCAGCGCTGCTTTCATGTCGTCCTGGATTCGGGCCTTCAGAGACATGGCGTGCTCTCGATCGAAAAATGAAAACGCCACGCCGGGCGCGATCCTATGATCCGCGCCCGGCGTGGAGATCCGCCGACTGAAACCGAAAGGATCAGTACAGCTTCGGCGGCAGGGTCTGGCTGCGCAGGCGCTTGTGGTTGCGCTTCACTGCGGCGGCGGACTTGCGCTTGCGTTCCGCGGTCGGCTTTTCGTAGAACTCGCGGGCGCGAAGCTCGGTCAGCAAACCGGTTTTTTCGATGGTGCGCTTGAAGCGGCGAATGGCGACTTCGAACGGCTCGTTTTCCTTGACGCGGATACCCGGCATTGCTTGCTTCCTTGAGTGTCTGTGGGCGGAAAAAGGTGGATTATAGCGGCGCGAGCATTCCTCGCCAAGTACAACCTTAGCCTCTCGTCGTGCGGGCCGGTAGAATGGACGGTTCTCGACGCAAAGGGCCATAGGCGGTCAGGAATGAGAGTGCTGGGAATCGAAACTTCGTGCGATGAAACGGGCGTAGCGGTGTTCGACACCGAACGCGGCTTGCTCGGGCATTGCGTGCATTCGCAAATCGAGCTGCACGCCGAATACGGCGGCGTCGTCCCCGAGCTCGCGTCGCGCGATCATATCCGCCGTCTCCCGCTGCTCGTCAGACAGGTACTCGCTGCTTCGGAGTGTAGCGCGGGCGAGCTCGATGCGATCGCGTACACGGCCGGCCCGGGGCTTGCGGGTGCGCTGCTCGTCGGTGCGAGCTTTGCTGAGGCCTTCGGCCTTTCGCTCGGCGTGCCGGTATTGCCGGTTCATCATCTCGAAGGTCATCTGCTGTCGCCGCTGCTCGCAGCCGAGCCGCCCGAGTTTCCGTTCGTCGCGTTGCTGGTCTCCGGAGGTCACACGCAGCTGATGCAGGTGACCGGCGTCGGCGAATATGTGTTGCTCGGTGAAACGCTCGACGATGCGGCCGGCGAAGCCTTCGACAAGACCGCGAAGCTAATCGGTCTCGGTTATCCGGGCGGGCCTCAGCTGGCGCGACTTGCCGAAGCCGGCGAGGTCGGGCGATTCCGTCTGCCGCGCCCGATGCTGCATTCCGGCGATCTCGACTTCAGCTTCAGCGGCCTCAAGACCGCGGTGCTCAATGTCGTGTCACGGCAGGAGTGGCGTCCGGAACGGGACGCGGCCGACCTCGCTGCGGACTTCCAGGAGGCGGTCGTCGAGGTGCTGTCCGCGAAATCGCTCATGGCGTTGCAGCAGACCGGTCTGACGCGGCTCGTCGTGGCGGGCGGAGTAGGGGCGAATCGAAAGCTGCGCGAGCGCCTCGATGCGTCATCGCGGCGCAAGGGCTGGGAAGTGTATTACCCCGAACCGGAACTTTGCACCGATAACGGCGCAATGATCGCGTTCGCCGGTGCTCGTCGCTTTGCGGCCGGACAGGCGGGAGCGGACAGTTTTGCGGTGCGCGTCTTTCCTCGCTGGCCGCTCGCCGACCTGAAGGCTCCCGGCGTTTCCGGGTGACCGATGCAAGTGAAAAGGGAAGGTCGGGTCGCCGGCGTGGCAAGCTTGAGCGCCTGACGGCGAGGTTCCAGGTGTTTCCGTTGTTTCAGGCGCGTCGACCGCCGATCTTGCTTTCGGTGCCGCTGAGCAATTTGCGAATGTTCGCTGTGTGACGCCAGACCAGTACGGCGGCAACAATCACCAGAACGACGACGATCGGGTCTGGGCCGAGCAGTACGAGCCCCGCGATCGGCGCCGCCGCGGCCGCCGACAGCGCAGCGACCGACGAGTATCGTGTTAAGAATGCGACAGCGAGCCAGACAGACAGCGCGACGAATGCGATCCACCCGTTGATTCCGGCGAGAACGCCGAGCGCGGTCGCGACCCCTTTGCCGCCGTTGAATCGCAGAAAGACGCTGAATACGTGGCCGAGGAATGCGGCGAGGCCGGCGAGCGCCGCTTCGAGCGGTGAAAAACCGAGTCGTGCCGCGGCCCATACGGCGAGCCAGCCCTTAAGGCAATCGCCGACGAGGGTCACCAATGCTGCCGTCTTGTTGCCGCTGCGCAGCACATTCGTCGCGCCGGGGTTTCCGGAGCCGTATTTCCGGGGATCGGCGAGGCCGAACAGGCGGCTCGAAACGATCGCGAATGGAATCGACCCGAGCGCATAGGCCGCGAGCAATAAAGGCAGAAGGGTCATGTTTTCACCTAAAATTGCCGCGATTCTAATCGGGAAACAACATGGATTTCATCTTCATCGAGGAACTGCGGGTTCAGGCCTGGGTCGGGATCTATCCCCGCGAGAAGGCCGCGCCGCAAACCGTCGAATTCAACCTTACGTTCGGGGTGCCGGATTCGGCTGCGGAACGCGACGACATAGGCGACACGATCAACTACGCCGAAGTGATAGAGCGGATCCGTCACGAGCTCCTGAACCGGCACTTCAATCTGATCGAGACTCTGGGCGAATTCGTCGTCAATCTGCTGTTCGATGAGTTCGGTGCACCGTGGGTCAAGATCCGGATTGCAAAGATGGGAGTAATGAAAGGTGTGCGCCGCGTCGGCGTGTACATCCAGCGGGGGCGGGAAGGCATTTCGCTCCCGCCTTCCGCCAGCTGAGCGGGAACGCCCGATCGGCGACAGGTCGATTCGAGAAGGCGTTCCCGTGGCTCTTTATTTCCCTGCGCTCGCTTCCAGTTCGGCCAGCGGTTTGTCCTGCGCGAGCCAGTCGATCACCCATTGCGGCTTTCTGCCCCGCCCGCTCCAGCCAACTGCGGGGTTTTCGGGATGACGGTATTTCGCCGGCAGCGTACCGTTCTTCTTTGCCGCAGGCTTGGTCTTGCGCTTGGCGGCGGAAGGCTGCTTTTCCTCGCCGGTTGAAGAAGCGCTGCCGAGGAGATCGCTGAGCGACAGCCCCTCTTCGGCCGCCATTTTCTGCACTTTCTTGAGCAAATCACGGCGGGCGCTATCGCTCCTCCGGCGAATCTCGGTCTCGACCCGCGATTGAAGGCGGCGCAATTCAGTCAGCGACAGCTTGGCCAGTTCCATGGTTTCTCCAGTTATTGAATTTTGTCTTGATATGAGGCCGGGTCGTCAATCCGTAGTTTTGCCATGTCAACGGCCCGGCATACTTATTCTGCCAGTAAAGCTTCGGAATTAGAATCCTGGGATGAAAAATCATTCAATTGCCGCATTGACGATCTGCACGCTCAATACGCGCGACAGATCATTGGGGTTCACGCTCACGAGAAAGCCCCGCCGTCCGCCGTTGATATAAATGAGCGGCAGATCGAGGATCGTCTTCTCGACGAATACCGGAAGCGGTTTGCGAGTGCCGAATGGCGAGGTTCCGCCGACGAGATAGCCGGAGTGGTGCGTGGCTCGCTCCGGGGGGCACGGCGCGATGCGTTTGCGGCCCATCTGTCGGGCCAGTTCCTTCGTCGATACCTTGCGATCTCCGTGCATGAGCACGAGCAGCGGGCTGGCGTTCTCGTCTTCCATCACAAGCGTCTTGACGACCGAATGTTCCGATACGTTCAGTTCGCGCGCCGACGTCCGCGTTCCGCCATGCGGCTCATACGGATAAAGATGCGTCGAGTACGGGATGTGATGCTGCTTTAGGAAACGGGTGGCGGGCGTTTCCGGCGCCCGCGATCCGGGTTTGCTCATGCACTCGCTCCTGGATTCATTGGTGTCGTTTCTTCCCGCCGACTTTCGCGGTAATGTCAGCCGCGCGGATGGTGGCGGGCGTGCAAGGCCTTCAGTCGTTCGCGCGCAACGTGGGTATAGATTTGCGTCGTGGAAATGTCGGCGTGCCCGAGCAGCAGCTGCACGACGCGCAAATCGGCGCCATGGTTGATCAGGTGGGTCGCAAATGCATGGCGCAACGTGTGCGGGGAAATCGATGTGGGGGAGATTCCGCCACTGATCGCATAGTGCTTGATGATCCGCCAGAACATTTGGCGCGTCATGCCGGCCCCGAATCGCGTCAGAAAGACATCATCGCTGACTCTGCCGGAGAGAAGGGGGGGCCGGGCTTCCGCCAAGTATTTTTGCATCCAGTCGACGGCCGCTTCGCCGAGCGGGACGAGCCGTTCCTTGTCGCCCTTGCCGGTGACTCGAATCACGCCGTCGATCAGGTTGACCGCGAATATCTTCAGTCCGACGAGCTCGGAAACGCGCAGGCCGGCCGCGTACAGAACTTCGAGCATGGCGCGGTCGCGAAGGCCGAAAATCGTGTCGGCATCGGGCGCGGCGAGCAGCGCTTCAACCTGGGCCTCGGACAATGTTTTCGGAAACCGCTCGGCGCGCATTGGCGGGTCGAGCAGAACGGTCGGGTCGTCGATGATCCGGCCATTCGAAAGCAGAGTGCGGTAATAGCGTCGCCACGCGGAGAGCAGGCGACGTTGGCTCGATGGTTTGGATCGCTGCGAGAATTCGGCGAGATAGGCGGCAAGGTCATCGGCGCATGCAGCGCGTAATTGTGTGCCGCGCTTGCCGAGCCAAAGAGCGAAAAGGGCGAGATCGCTGCGATAGGCGGATAACGTATTGCGGGCGAGGCCGTGTTCGAGCCAGACCTCATCGATGAAAGCATCGAGTTCGGCACGGGTTTCCGCGCTCAGGTTTGTCTCGATGCCGCTCAATGGGCGGCCTCGAACTCCAGCAGCCAATTCTTCGCGTCGATCAGATAACCGTCGGTCGCGTTGGCGAATCCCCCGAGTCCGGCCGCCGAAACAACCCTGTGGCACGGAATCACGAGTGGAAACGGATTCGCGCCGCACGCCTGACCGACCGCTCTCGCAGCGGTATGGAGCTCGGATGCGAGGGCGCCGTAGCGCCGATACTCGCCGAGCGGAATAGCAGCGATCGCGTTCCAAACCCGGCGCTGGAAAGCGGTGCCGCGGATCGCGAGTGGCAATTCGAAAGGTTGCTCGGGATCGGTGAGCCACCGACCGATCTGCAACGCGACCTGCTCGGCGAGCGCGCAATCAGGGGCCGACGGCGGAGTCTCGGGCGGCAGGAACACGAGCTCGTCGACGACATCTCCGGCGAGGCGGATGCCGAACGCGCTGAACGGCAACGAGAGGACGGCCGCGAAGTGGTCCGAAGACGAACCGACCGCGCGACCTGCGGTATTGCGAGCGGAAGTCAGCGCCGCGTCTCCCCGTGGCCGAACACGATCCATTTCTGGCTCGTCAGCCCCTCGAGTCCGACCGGTCCCCGAGCATGGATCTTGTCGGTTGAAATGCCGATTTCCGCGCCGAGCCCGTATTCGAAGCCGTCCGCGAAGCGAGTGGAGGCATTGATCATCACCGAAGAGGAATCGACTTCGCGCAGAAAGCGCATCGCCTTCGTGTAGTTCTCGCTGACGATCGCTTCCGTATGACCCGAGCTGTAATTGTTGATATGGGCGATCGCGTCGTCGATATCGGCGACCACCTTTACCGCGATTACCGGCGCAAGATATTCCTCGTGCCAATCCTGCTCGGTTGCCGCGCGGAGCTTCTGTTCGGAGACGCCCGCTTCGCGCAGGATCGACAACGACTCTGCGCAGCCGCGCATTTCGACATCCTTCGCGGCGAGCATGCGGCCGATTTCGGGCAGGAAGCGTGCCGCGACGTCGCGGGCGACGAGCAGGGACTCGGCGGTATTGCAGGTGCCATAGCGCTGCGTTTTCGCATTTTCGACGATCGGAACGACCTTCGCGGGATCCGCATCCGAATCGATATAGACGTGGCAGTTGCCGTCGAGATGCTTGATCACGGGCACGCGGGCTTCGGCCGAAATGCGCTCGATCAGGCCTTTGCCTCCGCGCGGGACGATGACGTCGACGAATTCCGGCATCGTGATCAGATGACCGACGGCCGCGCGGTCGGTCGTTTCGACCACCTGTACCGCACTCGCGGGAAGGCCGGCGGCGGCGAGCCCGTCGCGGACGCAGGCTGCGATCGCCTGGTTGCAATGCAGCGCTTCCTTGCCCCCGCGCAGGATCGCCGCGTTGCCGGACTTCAGACACAGCGCCGCGGCGTCTGCAGTCACGTTCGGCCGCGCTTCGTAAATGATGCCGATGACGCCTAGCGGCACCCGCATTTTTCCGACCTCGATGCCGGAGGGGCGGCGTTTCACATCGGTGATTTCGCCGACCGGATCGGGTAGCGCGGCCACTTGTTCGAGCCCTTCGGCCATTGCCTCGACGCCCTTGTCCGTCAGGGTGAGGCGGTCGATCAGCGCCGGTTCGAGCCCCGCGGCCCGTGCCGCTTCGAGGTCGAGCGCGTTGGCCGCGAGCAGTTGCGCACGACGTTCGCGGATCGACGCGGCCATCGCGAGGAGGGCGTCGTTCTTGCTGGCCGTTGTCGCGGCCGCGAGCACGCGGGAAGCGGCGCGGGCGGCGCGGCCGAGCGTCTGCATGTAATTGCGGAGTTCCATGGCGGTCTCGAATGCCGGTAAAACGAAATTAAAGCATCGATCGGGCCCGATCTGCCAGCCTCGCACGGACCGCAACGGTAATCCGATTCAGCGAAAGGTGCCGGGCGGGATATGCAGCGGGACGAACACACCGTCAGCGCGACGATAGCCGGAGCAAACCGTCGCTGATGAGAGCGCTCAGCGGCGGCAGATTCGCAGCGCAAGTTGCAGGAATTCGTCCCAGACGTCTCCGGCGGCGAGACCCTTGATGATGCGGTCGATCTTTGCAGCATGCAGCAGGGCCGCGCGCAGGGCTGCCGGCCGCAGGCGCGGCAATGCGCGCTGGATTGCCTGCCTGCGACGTTCGTCGAAGATGCGCTCGGCCTTCATCAGGTTTGCGAGCGGCTGGCCCGACGCAAGCCCGCTCGCGAGCGCTGCGAGTGTGCGGGTCTCGTTCGCGAGCGCCCACAGCACGAGCGGCGGTGCCGTGCCTTCTCCGTGCAATCCTTCGAGGAGTCGCGTGCAGCGCGCCGGATCCCCTTCGATCAGCGCCTGCCGCAGCTTGTCGATGTCGTAGCGGGCGACGTTGAGCACCGCGTTGCGGACGTCGTCGGCGCCGAGTCGGCCCTCGCCATGGAGCAGGCCGAGCTTGAGGATTTCCTGATGCGCGGCGAGCAGGTTGCCTTCGACGTGCTCGGCGATGAAACTCAGGGCCTCGGGCTCGGCAACCTGCTTCTGCAGCGCGAGGCGCCCGGCGATCCACTCCGGCAGACGCTCGCGTTCGGGCGCGTTCAGCTCCACGGCGATGCCCGCTTCGGCGAGCCCCGTGTACCACGCGGTCTTGCGCGTTGCCCAATCGACTTCGGGCAGCGTGATGAGCGTGACGATCCCGCTGCCGGCAGTACGGGCATGCCGCTGCAGCGCGTCGCCCCCTTCGCGTCCCGGTTTCCCGTTCGGGATGCGCAGGTCGATCAGCTTCGAGCCGCCGAACAGCGAGAAATTGCCCGCGGCCCCGGCGAGCGTGTCCCAGCGAAAACCCTGGCCGACGACGAGCGTTTCGCGTTCTTCGAAACCTTGCCGCCGCGCCGCCGCGCGCACGAGGTCGGCCGCTTCGAGGACGAGCAGCGGCTCGTTGCCGTGCAGCAGGTAGAGCGGTGCGAGCGGCTTGTCGAGATGGGCGCGTAACTGGTCGGGCCGCAGATTCACGGATTGGCTGCGGCGAGGCGGCGTATCAGCTGGTCGACGAGATCGGCCTGCATGTCGCGGAAAAGCAGCGCTTCTTCCTGCTCCTTCGCGAGCACCTGCGAGTCGTCGAAGTTGTATTCACGCTTTGCCGCGATCGTCGTGGGCGCGACCCACTCGGCACCGTTGCGACCGACGAGACGGAATGTCATGGTGTGCCGGAGTTCGTACTCGCGCACCTTGCCGGCGCCGGTGAGCGTCAGGATTTCGCGGTCGGCCGCATTCTGCAGGATCTCGAGGCGGACTTCCGCCTTCGCGGGGTCGTCCACGACTTCGGTGTTGCCGTTCGCGAGAATCCGCCGGCGCAGCGAGGAGCCGAGATCGGAATGGGTGCTGACGCCGAGGTGGATGCTCGAAAACGGAAGCGGCCGCGGGCCGCGGAGCTGAAAGCCGCAACCTGGCAGCGAGGTCGCCATCGCGGCGGCGCCTAGGGCGAGAATGAGACGGCGGCGAACGGGGGAGGTCATCGGCAATCCGTGTCAGACGACGATATTGACGAGGCGGCCCGGCACCACGATCACCTTGCGCGGCGGCTTGCCTTCCATGAACCGCTGCGCCGCTTCCGACGCCAGCGCGAGCGCTTCGATCTCCGATGCGCTTGCACCCGCCGACACCCGAACGTTGCCACGGAGCTTGCCGTTGACCTGCAGGACGAGATCGATTTCGTCCTGTTTCAGCGCGTCCTCGGAAGGCTCCGGCCAGTTCGCATCGAGCAGTTCGCCGCCGAAGCCGCAGTCGTGCCATAGGGCCTGCGTGATGTGCGGGGTGATGGGCGCGAGGAGGCGCAGCAGGATGCCCAGGCCTTCCTCGGCGACTTCGGCGTGAGCGGCGACATCGTCGCGCGGCGCCTTCTCGAGCGAGTTAAGCGTCTTCATCGCCGCGGAAACGACGGTGTTGAATTGATGCTTGCCGAAGTCGTAGTTCGCCTGTTTGAGGTTGGCGTGGATTTCCCGTCGCACGGCCGCGAGCGTCTCGGGCACTTGTCCGACCGGCAAGCGGCGTTCGGCTGGCAGCTGCGGGCGGAATTCGCTCGCGAAGGCGTGACCGAACGCCCACACGCGCCGCAGGAAGCGATACGCCCCTTCGACGCCGGAGTCGGACCATTCGAGCTGCTGGTCGGGCGGCGAGGCGAAGATGATGAAGAGGCGTGCGGTGTCCGCGCCGTACTGGTCGACGAGGGCCTGCGGGTCGACGCCGTTGTTCTTCGACTTCGACATCTTTTCGGTGCCGCCGATGATGACCGGCTGGTCGTCGGCGACGAGCTTAGCGGCGACCACGCGGCCTTTTTCGTCACGCTCGATCGCGACGTCGGCCGGGTTGATCCACTGCTTCTTGCCGCCTGCCGCGTCGCGGTAATAGGTTTCGGCGACGACCATTCCCTGCGTCAACAGGTTCGTGAAGGGTTCCGAGACATTGACGAGGCCTTCGTCGCGCATCGCGCGTGTGAAGAAGCGCGAGTAGAGCAGGTGGAGGATCGCGTGCTCGATGCCGCCGATGTACTGGTCGACCGGGGCCCAGTAATTGACGCGTCCGTCGAGCATCGCGTCCGCGTTGTCGGTCGAGGCGTAGCGCAGGAAGTACCACGAGGACTCGACGAACGTGTCCATCGTGTCCGTTTCACGCTTTGCCGGCTTGCCGCACTTCGGGCAGTCGCATTCGTAGAACTCCGGCATCTTCGCGAGCGGTGACCCGCGGCCGGTGATTTCGACGTTCTCGGGCAGCACGACCGGCAACTGGTCGTCGGGCACCGGCACGTCGCCGCAGTCGCCGCAGCGGATCATCGGGATCGGGCATCCCCAGTAGCGCTGGCGCGAAATGCCCCAGTCGCGCAGCCGGTATTGCGTGCGCTTTGCGCCCAGGCCCTTCGCGTCGAGGTCGGCCGCGATGGCGTCGACCGCCTCCTGGAAGTGCAGGCCGTCGTATTTGCCGGAATTGACGAGCCGGCCATGAGCTGCATACCAATCCAACCATCGGGAAGAACTGAAATCACTTGTAATTTTGCTAAAGGAGGCAGAGAACTCTCGCTGCTCGGGAAGCTTTTCGCGGTTCTTCCGAGTGTCCGCGATGGATTGCTGAAATCCAGAGTCTGCTGCTTGAGCATCTACGACCTGGCGGACGGCCAGCTTGTACTTGGTCGCGAACGCGAAATCCCGCTCGTCGTGCGCCGGGACGGCCATCACCGCGCCTTCGCCGTAACCCATCAGCACGTAGTTGGCGACCCAGACATCGAGATGTTCGCCGGTGATCGGGTGCACGACACGCAGCCCGGTCGCCATCCCTTTCTTTTCCATCGTCGCGAGGTCCGCCTCGGCGACGCCGCCGTGCCGGCATTCCTCGACGAATGCGGCGAGCGCGGGGTTGTTTGCGGCCGCCTGCAGCGCGAGCGGGTGCTCGGCGGCGACCGCGACGTAGGTCGCGCCCATCAGCGTGTCCGCGCGTGTCGTGAACACCTTCAGCACGCCCGGGTGGCCGATCGTCGCGACGTCGTACGGGAAATGGACCTCTACGCCTTCGGAGCGGCCGATCCAGTTCTTCTGCATCAGCTTGACCTGCTCCGGCCAGCCCGGCAGCGTGTCGAGCGCATCGAGAAGCTCATCCGCGTAGGCGGTGATCTTCATGTAGTACATCGGGATCTCGCGCTTCTCGATCAGCGCGCCACTGCGCCAGCCGCGGCCGTCGATGACCTGCTCGTTCGCGAGCACGGTCTCATCGACCGGGTCCCAGTTCACTGTGCCAAGTTTCTTGTAGATCAGCCCTTTCTCGTACAGGCGCGTGAACAGCCACTGCTCCCAACGGTAATAGTCGGGTTTGCAGGTCGCGAGTTCGCGCGACCAGTCGATCGCGAAACCGAGACGCTTCAGCTGCGCCTTCATGTATTCGATGTTCGCGTAGGTCCATTTCGCCGGCGGCACATTGTTCTGGATTGCGGCGTTCTCGGCCGGCATCCCGAACGCGTCCCACCCCATCGGTTGCAGCACGTTGTAGCCACGCATCCGGTGGTAGCGCGACAGCACGTCGCCGATCGTGTAATTGCGCACGTGCCCCATGTGGAGCTTTCCCGACGGATACGGGAACATGCTCAGGCAGTAGTACTTCGGCTTGCCGGCGTCCTCGGCGACACGGAAGGCCTCGGTGTCCTCCCAGTGCTGCTGGGCGGCGGCTTCGACTGCGGCGGGAGTGTATTTGTCCTGCATGGCGGGGCTGGAGTCGCGGCGTGGAAAACGCGCAAGTATATCGCGAAGGCGGGGCCCGCCGGACGCGAGGCGCTGCGCGATCCGATCGATCGACGCTACGCTTGCCGGGTTGCGATCCGGGAGCCGTGCGGAAGACGGGACTGCTTCAACCGCGCGCGCCTCTATGCGCGTTGTCGATGCCGGGCCGAAGACAAAAAAATGCATCCGGTCGAGCCGGATGCAAAATCTCCATGAACGGAGAGGAGGGAGGGGGTGCCGCGACGTCGAGGCGTCGCGGGAGGTTCGGGAAGGGCTCAGGCCGCTTTGCGCGGGCCGCCGGAATGTTGATGCCAGTTCGCGGACATCGCCGACACGACGTCTTCGAACGCGGTCAGCGGCAGGCGCCACAGGCGATTCTGGGTGCGCACGAGCGGCATGACGCGCGGTGCGCACATCGTGGCCTGTTCCTCTTCGAGCAACCGCTGGAAGGTGTTCATCGCCTCGCCCCAGTATTCGGCGTTGCCGACCCAGCCCGTCGCGGCGGTGGCTTCGCGCACGGCCTTGTACCACAGCACGGTCGCGCGTTCGAGCGATACGCCGGCTTTGCTGGCATACCAGGGCAAAAGCTTCGGTGTCTTCATGTCTGTTCTCCAGTGGCCTTGTCGGCCTCGTGCGCCCGGGCAAGCCTCGTAAGCCTACCCTTCCGTCTGGCGCCGTTAATGCGCTGCAACATCAGAGGTTCCGGCATTTTTCCTTGGAACCACTCGCAGCGTCCTTGATAAACCTCAATCAAATGTTGCTACGCACAATTCAAAAAATAATGGAAAGACGGTAGTTTGATCAAGTGCGTGTTGCGGCAGCGCAACACCTCATCACCCGTTCCCCTGCTCGTTCCATTCGCGCGGTTCGCGCGCTCCTGCTCCAGCCTTCCTCCGGGCCCGGTAAAATCACGGGCAACCAAGGAAACCTCGATGTCAGACCTGCTAGCCAATCTCAATCCCCAGCAACTCCAGGCGGTCACATTGCCGTCCCAGCACGCCTTGATCCTCGCCGGTGCCGGATCCGGCAAGACTCGCGTCCTGACGACTCGCATTGCATGGCTCGTCCAGACAGGACAGGTGGATCCGCATGGCGTTCTTGCCGTTACTTTTACGAACAAGGCCGCGAAGGAACTGCTCGCGCGTCTGTCGGCAATGCTTCCGCTGAACTTCAACCGCTCGGCGCGCAGCATGTGGATCGGTACCTTCCATGGCCTCTGCAACCGTTTACTGCGTACCCACCATCGCGACGCCGGTTTGCCGCAACTCTTCCAGATCCTCGACTCGGGCGACCAGCTCGCCGCAATCAAGCGGCTGCTCAAGGCGCTCAACGTCGATGACGAAAAATTTCCGCCCCGCGAACTGCAGCATTTCATCAACGCCCAGAAGGAGGCGGGCCTGCGTCCGCACGCCGTCGAAGCCTGGGATGAATATACCCGCCGCCGGGTAGAGCTTTATACGGAGTATGAGGTGCAGTGCCAGCGCGAGTCTGTTGTGGATTTTGCGGAGTTGTTGCTTCGCAGCTTCGAACTGCTCGAGCGCAACGAGCCGCTTCGCCAACACTATCAGCGCCGTTTCCGGCACATCCTCGTCGACGAGTTCCAGGACACGAACCGACTGCAATATCGCTGGCTGAAACTGCTCGCGGACGAGGGGCGGGACGGCGGCGCGAGCCTTTTCTGCGTCGGAGACGACGACCAGTCGATCTATCGCTTTCGCGGGGCCGAGGTCGGCAACATGCGGGACTTCGAGCGCGAGTTCCAGGTCTCGAACGTGATCCGCCTTGAGCAGAACTACCGCTCTCACGGCAATATTCTCGACGCCGCGAACGCAATCATTCGTCACAATACCGCGCGCCTCGGCAAGAATTTGTGGACCGAGCGCGGCGCCGGGGAGCCGATTCGCGTTTTCGAGGCACTCGCCGATCTCGACGAGGCGCGCTGGATCGTCGAGGAGATCCAATCGCTCGTGCGTGACGGAGCGAGCCGCTCGGACGTCGCGCTGCTTTATCGCTCCAACGCCCAGTCGCGCGTGCTCGAACATCAGCTCTTTTCGGCGGGAATTCCGTACCGCGTGTATGGCGGCCTGCGCTTCTTCGAGCGACAGGAGATCAAGCATGCGCTCGCATACCTGCGGCTGATCGCGAACGCGGACGACGACACGGCGTTCAGCCGCGTCGTGAACTTCCCGGCCCGCGGCATCGGTGCGCGGTCGCTGGAAGTGCTGCAGGACGCGGCGAAGACCTGGAACAGCAGTCTGTACGCATCGGTCCCGCATCTCGCCGGCAAGCCCGGGACGGTGCTGGCGCAGTTCGTGCGCCTCATCGAGGGCTTGCGGCGCGACACGGCGAAGCTGCCGCTGCCCGAGATGGTCGATCACGTCCTCGATGCCTCGGGCCTGCGTGCGCACTATCGCAACGAGAAGGAAGGGCAGGAGCGGCTCGAAAACCTCGACGAGCTGATCAATGCGGCGGCCAATTTTCTCGCCGAATCCGGCGCGGGCGCCGAAGCGCTCGATCAGCCGCACGCCTTGCTCGCGGACTTCCTCGCGCACGCGTCGCTCGAGGCGGGCGAGCACCAGGCCGATGCCGGGAGCGATGCGGTGCAGCTGATGACGGTGCACTCTTCGAAAGGGCTCGAATTCGACGTCGTGTTCCTGTCCGGCCTCGAGGAGGGACTGTTTCCGCACGAGAACAGCATCCTGGAGACCGAGGGGCTCGAGGAGGAGCGGCGCCTGATGTACGTCGCGGTCACGCGCGCGCGGGAACGGCTCTATCTGTCGTTCGCGCAGAGCCGGATGCTGCACGGGCAGACACGCTACAACCTTCGCTCACGCTTCCTCGAGGAGATTCCGGAGGTGCTGACGAAGTGGCTTTCGGCGCCGAGTTCGCGCGCGAGTGCCGCGAGGAGCGGGTTCGGGGGCTATTACGAGCCGTCGCGCGCCGCCGTTGCGAAATCGGCACCGGTGCCGCCTCGCCGCAATCAGGAGGTCGGCGGACTGCGCATCGGCCAGACGGTCAGCCACGCGAAGTTCGGCAAGGGCGTCATCGTCGCCGCCGAGGGCAGCGGGTCCGACGCACGCGTGCAGATCAATTTCGGGGCGGCCGGCATCAAGTGGCTGCTGCTCGGCGTCGCGAAGCTCACGCCGGTCTGAGCGAAGTGCTGCGATGTGCGAACCGCTGAACCAGCGGTCCGGGTCGCGTTCCCGTTCGCCATTGCGCGGGCGCGGGGCGACGAGGACGGCGGCCGACAACGGCTCGCGATGGCGCGAACCGCGGGTCGTGGACGAGCGTCAGGTGCCGTATTTGCGTGCGAGCGTATCGTGCAGCGCGACGAACTCCTGCGCGAGCTTGTGCTTCGGGTCGAGGTGGATCATCGGCCGCGACTGTTCGTGGGACTCCTTGATCTTCACCGATGCGGACAGGTAGGGCGTGAGCACCGGAAGACCCTCGTCGATCAATTCCTGGACGACTTTCTGAGGCAGTCCTGCGCGTGCCTGGAACTGGTTGACGACGATGCCTTCGACGGCAAGATCACGGTTGTGGTCCGCGCGAATCTCCTGCACGTTCTCGAGCAGCGAGTACAGCGCTCGGCGGGAAAACTCGTCGCAGTCGAACGGGATCAGGCAGCCGTTCGCGGCGATCAGCGCCGAGCGGGTAAAGAAGTTGAGCGCCGGCGGCGTGTCGATGTAGACGACGTCGTAATCCTGCGACAGTTCGTCGAGCGCATCGCGCAGCTTGTAGATCTTGTAGCGCGATTCGAGCTTGCCTTGCAGATCTTCGAGCGCCGGATGCGACGGCATCACGTCGAGCCCTTCGAACGGGCTGGCGACGATGAACTGCTCGGTTCGCTTCGGATTCAGCTTGAAGTTCAGCGTTTGATCGAAAAAGTCCGCGAGGGTCGCCTCAAGCGTCTCGCCGCCGCAGCCGAGCAGGTATTGTGTCGAATTGCCTTGGGGATCGAGATCGACGACGAGAGTCCGGCTGCCTTGCTGCGCACTGATCGCAGCGAGATTGCAGGTAATGGTCGATTTGCCGACTCCGCCCTTCTGATTGAACACCACGCGCCGCATTTTGGCCTTCCTTTCGTGACTGCTGCGGGATTGTGCCAAAAACCATACCGGTTAGGGGTTATAGGTCGCGCTTTTCCCGCTGCGCCCACGCGTTTCGGTTTTGTGAACCCGTACCAATCCCTGCCCAAGCTGACGGGCGCTGCGCTAAACTTGCTGCGCGCCGAAATCGGCCCCTGTCGGGCGTTTTCAGGCCTCTGTCATGTGAAATCCGGATTGCCCCGTCGCGGCCCCGCGCCGTGATCGTCACCCGTCGCCCGCACGCAATGGAAATTGCGCCTGCGGGTTTACGCAATTGGCGAAGCGCGGGTAGGCGCGTATTTTCCGGCACCCGCACGTCCAGACAGAACAACTCATCCAAACCGAGAGGGAGAACATGGATCAGGATTTCATCGCCGCAGCACTCGACTATCACCGTTCCCCGACGCGCGGCAAGATTTCGGTCGTTCCCACGAAAAGCCTCACGAACCAGCGCGACCTCGCGCTCGCGTACTCGCCGGGCGTCGCCGCCGCGTGCGATGCGATCGTCGCTGAGCCCAACGAGGCGCGCGAACTGACTTCGCGCGGCAACCTCGTCGCGGTCGTCACCAACGGCACCGCGGTGCTCGGGCTCGGCAACATCGGCCCGCTTGCCGCCAAGCCGGTCATGGAAGGCAAGGGCTGCCTGTTCAAGAAGTTCGCGAACATCGACGTCTTCGACATCGAGCTGTCGGAGAAGGATCCGGACAAGCTGATCGAGATCATCGCGTCGCTCGAGCCGACGCTCGGCGGCATCAATCTCGAAGACATCAAGGCGCCGGAGTGCTTCTACATCGAGAAGAAGCTGCGCGAGCGGATGAACATCCCCGTCTTCCACGACGACCAGCACGGCACCGCGATCATTTCGTCGGCGGGCCTGATCAACGGCCTGAAGATCGTCGGCAAGGACATCGGCAAGGTGAAGCTCGTCTGCTCCGGCGCGGGCGCCGCGGCAATCGCGTGCCTCGACCTGATGGTGAGCCTCGGACTGAAGCGAGAGAACGTCTATGTCTGCGACTCGAAAGGCGTCATCAGCGCCGGTCGCGACGAGAACATGGAGTCGAACAAAGCGCGCTACGCGCAGCGCACCGACGCGAAGACGCTGGGTGACGTCATCGAGGGCGCCGACGTATTCCTCGGCCTGTCGACCGCGGGCGTGCTGAAGCCCGAAATGGTCAAGCGCATGGCCGACAAGCCGCTGATCTTCGCGCTCGCGAACCCGAATCCGGAGATCCTGCCGGAAGTCGCGAAGGAAGCGCGCCCGGACTGCATCATCGCGACCGGCCGTTCGGATTACCCGAACCAGGTCAATAACGTCCTGTGCTTCCCGTTCATCTTCCGCGGCGCGCTCGATGCCGGCGCGACGAAGATCACCGAGGAGATGAAGCTTGCGTGCGTGAAGGCGATCGCCGACCTCGCGCAGGCGGAGCAGAGCGACATCGTCGCCGCGGCCTACGACCGCGAGGACTTGCGCTTCGGCCCCGAGTACATCATCCCGAGCCCGTTTGATCCGCGCCTGATCGTCAAGATCGCGCCCGCGGTCGCCAAGGCGGCGATGGAGTCCGGCGTCGCGACGACGCCGATCGCCGACCTCCAGGCCTATGCGGCCAGCCTGTCCGATTTCGTCTACACGTCGGGCATCGTGATGAAGCCGGTGTTCTCGGCCGCGAAGCGCGTGCCGGCAGAACTGAAGCGCGTGCTGTACGCCGAAGGCGAAGACGAGCGCGTGCTGCACGCGGCCCGCGTCGTCATCGACGAGGAGATCGCGCGTCCGATCCTGATCGGCCGCCCGAGCGTCATCGAGATGCGGATCCAGAAGATCGGCCTGAACCTCGTGCCCGGTCGCGACTTCGACATCATCAATCCGGAGTCCGACCCGCGTTACCGCGAGCTGTGGCAGGAATACCACCGCATGATGTGCCGCGACGGCGTTACGCCCGACATCGCGAAGGCGAAGATGCGGCGCGACACGACGCTGATCGGCTGCATGGTGCTCCGCCGCGGCGACGCGGACGCGCTGGTCTGCGGCACCTTCGGCACCTACGACTACCACTTCAGCCAGGTCGAGAACGTCATTGGCCTTAAGCCGGGCGCCAAACTCTTCGCGACGATGAGCCTGCTGCTGCTCCCGAAGCGCATGCTCGCGATCACCGACCCGTACCTCAACGAGAACCCGAACGCCGAAGAAGTCGCCGAAATCGCGCGCATGGCGGCCGACGAGCTACGCCGCTTCGGCCTCGAGCCGCGGGTCGCGCTGCTGTCGCATTCGAACTTCGGCAGCTCGCGCTCGGCGTCGGCGCGCAAGATGCGCGAAGCGGCGGACATCCTGCGCCGCACGTCGCCGGACCTCGAGTGCGACGGCGAGATGCACGGTGATTCGGCCATTTCGCCGGCGATCCGTGCCAAGGTGAATCCGGAATCGTCGCTCGTCGGCGAAGCGAACCTGATGGTGATGCCGAACCTCGACGCGGCGAACATCTCGTTTAATCTGATGAAGGTGGCCAACGGCGACGGCGTCTCGATCGGTCCGATGCTGCTCGGCGCGAAGCTGCCGGTGCACATCCTGACACCGTCCGCAACGGTGCGCCGCCTCGTCAACATCACCGCGGTGGCGGTCGTCGACGCGTGCGAGCAGCGCCTCCAGACGACGAAGGCGTAAGGGCAACCCGCACCCGCCGACCCGGGACGGGTTTGCGGGTGCGCGTCGATTCGAGCACGACGCGAGGCGCGCCATGCAACGCCTGCTCATCATCGTCGGCGCGCTGACCGTCGTGGTCGGCGTGCTGTGGCCTTGGGTGTCCCGCCTTCCGTTCGGGCGGCTCCCCGGCGATTTTCACGTCGAGCGCGAAGGCTTCAGCTTCCATTTCCCCTTGACGACGGGACTGATCGTCTCGATCGTGATCAGCCTGATCCTGTGGCTATTCCGGCGTTAGCCGGTCTTTTTCCTACGTAGACGGAGCGCCCGGATGCGCGCATTCCGAATTTCGCTGTTCGCTGCCGTTTCGGCGATCGCGCTGCCCGCTCATGCGGATTGGCTGCTGTCTTCGTTCGCGACCCGGGTCGTGGCCGGACAGCCCTTCACGATTTCGCTCGTGCGCGATAACGCTGCCGCGGACGAGCCGCTGCCCGAGCGCCTGAAGCTGATCGCCGAGAGCGGAGAACGACTGCTGAATCTCGATCTCGCTCCGGCGGGACAAACGGGAGACTCCGCGATCCGGCGCGACTTCGTCGGAGACTGGCCGGTCGGGGTCATCGGTCCGGTCGTGCTTCGACTCGCGGACCGCAACTCGTCCCGGCTCGTGCTGCTTGCTCAGGATGCGCCGCCGGCGCCCGGCGAAAATGACGTTCCCGCGCCGCCCGCCACCGTCGCCGCCGTCGCCGCGGTCGCCGCGGCGGCGCCCGAGCCGGCGTTGACGGTGAATGAGCCGATGTATTTCCTCATCGGCGTGGACGACGATACTGCGCGTCTTCAGTTGAGCTTCAAGTACCGGATCTTCGACCCGGACAGCGCCATCGTGGAGTCGCTGCCCGCGCTCCGTGGGCTGCATTTCGGCTACACCCAGACTTCCTTGTGGGATCTTGGGGCCGACTCGAAACCGTTTCGCGACACCAGCTACCGGCCCTCGTTCTTCTACGACTGGCACTTCGCGGCGGATCCCGCGAGCGAGCACCGCGTCGGAGCGCGCGCCGGTTACGAGCACGAATCGAATGGCCGCGACGGCGAGTCGTCGCGCAGCATCGACACGCTGTTCGCGACGGTGGACTGGCGCTTCGGCCTCGGCAACGGGTCCTATGTCGGCGTGACCCCGAAAGTGTGGACTTATCTCGACCGCAACGAGAATCCCGATATCTACCGTTACCGCGGCTACAGCGAGCTCGGGCTGCGCTTCGGGCGCGACGACGGATGGCTCGCGCGGCTCCGGCTCCGTCGGGCCGCAGGGTGGGAGGGCAGCACGCAGCTCGATCTTTCGTATCCGCTGACCCAGCGCGTCCTGTCGGAAACGGCGATCTATCTGCATCTGCAGGTTTTCGACGGCGTCGGTGAAACACTGCTTGACTACAACAAGTCTCAGGACACGCAGTTTAGAATCGGCTTCTCGATCCAGCGCTGACCCAACGTCCCGCGAAGATTACCGGCGACGCCGGCGGGCTGTTGCCCGGCCACGCAATTTCCGACAGAAGGAGAGGTTCATGCCCAACGCGATTCGCTTCCATCAGACCGGCGGGCCCGAAGTGCTTCAGTGGGAGGATGTCGATGTGCCCGCGCCTGCAGCGGGTGAAGTGCGGCTGCGGCACCACGCGGTGGGTCTGAACTACATCGACACCTATCACCGCAGCGGCCTCTACCCAGTGCCGCTGCCTTCGGGGATCGGGGTCGAGGGCGCGGGCGTGGTCGAGGCGGTGGGCGAAGGCGTCAGCGATTTCGCGCCCGGCGACCGCGTCGCATATGGCGGCGGACCGCTCGGCGCGTATTCCGAGGTCCGCAATATTCCCGCCCACCGCGTCGTGAAGCTGCCCGACGCGATTTCGTTCGAGCAGGGCGCAGCGATGATGCTGCAGGGACTGACCGCTCAATACCTGTTGCGTCGCACGTATCGGGTCCAGCCGGGCGATACCGTGCTGATCCATGCGGCCGCCGGCGGCGTGGGCCTCATCGCGTGCCAATGGGCGAAGGCGCTCGGCGCGACGGTCATCGGGACCGTCGGCTCGGATGAAAAGGCCCGCCTCGCGCAGGCGCACGGCTGCGATCACCCGATCGTCTACACGCGCGAGAACTTCGCCGAGCGCGTCCGGGAAATCACCGGCGGTGCCGGTCTTCCCGTCGTATACGACTCGATCGGCAAGGACACCTTCATGGATTCGCTGGGCTGCCTGCGACCGCTGGGGATGATGGTGCTGTTCGGTGCGGCGTCGGGGCCGGTGCCCCCGTTCGATCTGAGTCTGCTCAACACGATGGGGTCGCTGTACATTACGCGCCCCGGAATTGCCGCCTACACGGCGAAGCGGGAAGACCTCGTCGCGATGGCGGACGAGCTTTTCGAGGTCGTCGGCTCCGGCAAGGTCAGGATCGAAGTCAATCAGCGCTATCAGCTGAAGGACGCGATGCTGGCGCACCGCGACCTGGAAGCCCGCCGCACGACCGGCTCGACGATCCTGTTGCCGTGATATCGAGGTGATATGGACCCACGCCGCTTGAAGCGCACAATCTTGCTGTCGCTGTTGGTGCTGGCCACGCAGCCCGTTCCGTCGGCGGTGGCGCAGCCAGCAGGGCGCGGGGCGATGAATCCGGCCGAAACCGCGTTCGTCGCCGCCGCAAACCGGCGTATCGAGGATCACTTCGTGTCCGAAGTCGCGCGGATCACCGGGACCACCCCGAAGCAGGTGCGCAAGGCGATGCCCGATGAGCATCGCATCACGTCGACGGCGATGCGGCTCATCGCGGCGCTCGAAGTCGAACTCGGCGCGCCCTTGTCGGCCGAGCAGCAGGCGGAGATCCTCGAGGCGGACCGGATGCGCAAGCAGGCGCTGGCCCAGGCGCGCGAAGCGGCCGGCGGCCGTTGATCCGCGGCGTGGGGAGGCGGGTCATCGGGTAAAATCCGGCCCCATGACCGCCCCACACGATCCGCGCTTCATCCATCTCCGCCTGCACTCCGAATACTCGATCTCGGACGGCATCGTCCAGATCGATGCGGCGATCGCTCGCGCCGCTGCCGACAACATGCCGGCGCTCGGCATTTCCGACCTCGCGAACCTGTTCGGGATGGTCAAGTTCTACAAGGGCACGCGCGGCAAGGGGATCAAGCCGGTCGTCGGCGTCGATGCGTGGATCACGAACGACGCCGACCGCGACAAGCCGTTCCGCGTGCTGCTGATCTGCAAGAACCGCAAGGGCTACGGGCAGCTCTGCGAACTGCTGACACGCGCCTATCTCGACAACAAGTTCCGCGGCCGCGCCGAGATGCGCCAGCAATGGTTCGCCGACGGTGCGGCGGCCGATCTGCTGTGCCTGTCCGGCGCGACGATGGGCGACGTCGGGCAGGCGCTCGCGAACGGCAATATCGAACTGGCGGAGCGCCTCGCGGCCGAATGGTCGGCGCTGTTCCCGGATGCGTTCTACATCGAGTTGCAGCGCGCCGGTCACCCGGGCACGGAAACGTACATCCGCCACGCGGTGCAGCTCGCCGGCCGCCTCGGGCTGCCGGTCGTCGCGACGCACCCGGTGCAGTTCCTGAAGCGTGAGGACTTCAAGGCGCACGAGGCGCGCGTGTGCATCGCGCAGGGCTACGTCCTCGCCGACAGGCGCCGCCCGCGCGACTTCACCGAGGAGCAGTACCTCAAGAGCCAGGACGAGATGTGCGAGCTCTTCGCGGATCTGCCCGAGGCGCTCGAAAACTCGGTCGAGATCGCGCGCCGCTGCTCGCTCACGGTGCAACTCGGCAAGAACTTCCTGCCGCAGTTTCCGACGCCGGACGGCATGAGCCTCGACGACTTCCTCGTGCTGGAGGCGAAGAAGGGCCTCGAGGAGCGGCTCGCCCACCTTTACGCGGATCCCGAGCGGCGTGAGCAGGAGCGGCCGCGCTACGAGGCACGGTTGAAGTTCGAGACCGACACGATCATCCAGATGGGCTTCCCCGGCTACTTCCTGATCGTTGCGGACTTCATCCAGTGGGCGAAGAGCAACGGCGTGCCGGTCGGGCCCGGCCGGGGTTCAGGTGCGGGCTCGCTCGTCGCGTACTCCCTGAAGATCACCGACCTCGACCCGACCGAGTACGCGCTGCTGTTCGAGCGCTTCCTGAACCCCGAGCGCGTGTCGATGCCCGACTTCGACATCGACTTTTGCCAGGACAATCGCTACCGCGTCATCGAATACGTGCGCGATCGCTACGGCAAGGACGCGGTCAGCCAGATCGCGACTTTCGGAACGATGGCGTCGAAAGCGGTCGTGCGCGACGTCGGCCGCGTGCTCGATCTGCCGTATGGCCTGTGCGATCGCTTGTCGAAGCTGATCCCGATCGAGGGCGCGAAGCCGGTCTCGCTCGCGAAGGCGTACGAGATGGAGCCGCAGGTCGGCGAGATGATGAAGGACGGCAACGACGGCGAGTCGGTGCAGGAATTGTGGAGCCTCGCCGAGCCGCTCGAAGGCCTCTCTCGCAACGTCGGCATGCACGCGGGCGGCGTACTGATCGCGCCCGGCAAGCTCACCGACTTCTGCCCGCTGTACATCGCCGACGGCGACGACGCGACGCCGGTATCGCAGTTCGACAAGGACGACGTCGAGGCGGTCGGCCTCGTGAAATTCGACTTCCTGGGACTCCGCAACCTCACGATCATCGAGCTCGCAGTCGAATACGTCGAACGCCTGACCGGCGAGAAGCCCGATCTTGCAGCACTCCCGTTCACCGACCCCGCCGCCTATCAGATCCTGAAGGACGCCAATACGACGGCGATCTTCCAGGTCGAATCGGACGGGATGAAGAAGCTCCTCAAGAAGCTCGCGCCCGACCGCTTCGAGGACATCATCGCGGTCCTTGCGCTCTACCGCCCCGGCCCGCTCGGCTCCGGCATGGTCGACGACTTCATCCTGCGCAAGAAGGGCCAGCAGGAGATCGACTACTTCCACCCGGACCTGAAGGCCAGTCTCGAGCCGACCTACGGCGTGATCGTGTATCAGGAACAGGTGATGCAGATCTCGCAGATCATCGGCGGCTACACGCTCGGCGGCGCCGACATGCTGCGCCGCGCGATGGGCAAGAAGAAGGCCGACGAGATGGCGAAGCACCGCGAGACGATCGCCGCCGGTGCGAAGCAGAAGGGCTACGACCCGGCGCTCGCGGAGCAGCTCTTCGACCTGATGACGAAGTTCGCGGAGTACGGCTTCAACAAGTCGCACACCGCGGCCTATGCGGTCGTCACGTATCACACCGCGTGGCTGAAGGCGCATCACTGCGCGGCCTTCATGGCCGCAACGATGTCCGCCGACCTCGACAACACGGACACGATCAAGATCTTCTTCGAGGATTCGATCGCGAACGGGCTGACGATCCTGCCGCCGGACGTCAACGCCTCGGACTTCCGCTTCGTGCCGACCGACCGCAAGACGATCCGCTACGGCCTCGGCGCGGTGAAAGGCGTGGGCGAGCCGGCGGTACGCGCGATCCTCGCAGCGCGTGAGGTCGGCGGCCCGTTCAAGGATTTGTTCGATTTCTGCGGGCGCGTCGATCGCCGCATGGTGAACCGGCGGGTCATCGAAGCGCTGATCCGCTCGGGCGCGTTCGACCTGATCGAACCGAGCGGCACTGCGAATCGCGCGCGCCTGCTCGCGACGGTGAGCCTGGCGATGGAAGCCGCCGAGCAGGCGGCGGCCAACGCAATGCAGGGCGGGCTGTTCGATCTGATCCCCGAGGCCGCGGGAGCGCCGCCCGAATACGTGCATGCCCGTCCATGGACCGAGCGCGAACGGCTGAAGGAAGAGAAGCTCGCGATCGGCTTCTTTCTGTCGGGCCATCCGTTCAACAGCTTCCGCAAGGAAGTTCGGCGCTTCGTCCGTCGGCCGCTTGCCGACATCGAGCCGTCGCGCGACCTGTCGCTGCTCGCCGGCGTCGTCATGGACGTGCGGACGAAGATGACCGCACGCGGCAAGATGGCGTTCGTCGTGCTCGACGACGGCAGCCAGGTTCGTGAAGTCTCGGTGTTTTCGGAGCTCTTCGACGGACAGCGCGCGAAGATCGTCACGGACGAAGTCCTGGTGGTCGAAGGCAAGGTCAGCAACGACGACTTCACGGGCGGCCTGCGTATCGTCGCCGACAAACTGATGACGCTCGGCGAAGCACGGTCCCGGTTTGCTCGCGCGCTGCAACTCGTCGTGAACAGGGAAGTGAAAGCGTCGGGCGGTGCCGCGGCCGCCGCCGATCGTCTGCAGGCGCTGCTGACGCCATTCCGCGCCGGCGGCTGCCCGGTCCGCGTGCGCTACCGCAATGAACAGGCGGAGGCGGAGCTCCCCTTCGGCGAAGGCTGGCGGGTGCGGATCGACGACGCGCTGCTCGACGGGCTGCGCGAATGGCTGCCGAACGATGCGGTCGAGGTGCTTTACCCGAACTGACCCCTGTCGTTGGCGGTTCGGTCGCGGACGGGGGGAGAGAATCCGCGCCCCGCTCGGGGAAAAGCGCCGCACGCATGACGCCTCGGCACACCTGGACGCTTGGAATTCCACCAACAAAAAGCCGCGGCTCTTGCGAGTCCGCGGCTTTTTTATCGATGCGGATCGCGCCGATCAGAGCTCTTGGGCGTGCTGCGACAGGTAGCTTGCGACGCCGCTCGGGTCGGCCTTCATGCCGGCCTTGCCCTTGTTCCAGCCGGCGGGGCAGACCTCGCCGTGCTCTTCGGTGAATTGCAGCGCATCGACCATCCGCAGCATCTCGTCGACGTTGCGTCCCAGCGGCAGGTCGTTGACGACCTGGTGGCGCACGACGCCCGACTTGTCGATCAGGAACGACCCGCGGAACGCGACACCGCCCGCGGATTCGACGTCATAGGCGCGGCAGATCTCGTGCTTCACGTCGGCGACCATCGCGTACTGCACCTGACCGATGCCGCCGTTGTTGACCGGCGTGTTTTTCCATGCCAGGTGGGTGAATTGGCTGTCGATCGAAACGCTCAGCACCTCAACGCCGCGCTTCTTGAACTCCTCGAGCCGATGGTCGAACGCGATCAGTTCGGACGGGCAGACGAAGGTGAAGTCCAGCGGGTAGAAAAACACGACCGCATACTTGCCCCGGGTGAACTCGGAGAACGTGATTTCCTTGATTTCGTTGTTGCCGAGGACGGCGGTCGCTGTGAAATTCGGGGCCTGCTTGCCTACGAGAACTGCCATGTCATCTCTCCTTGTCCGGTGGGATTAGTGCAGCGGCATCTTCACCCAGCGCTCAGGGGCAGTCAAATTGCAATTGCACTGAGGTGTCGATAGCCGCTGTCTATCGCTGCCTGTCGCCGTATCCCGCGATTCGTGAAATGCGGGCCGTTTCCCATTGAATTCGACATTTGTTAAATGTTCCGCGCAAGTTACCGTTACTTACAGCCGAACTGGTATCCGTCGGCCGTACGTCCGTCCCGCATCTCGCGAAAATTGGAAATCGTCATGATCGAAAGACTCAAGAACTCCCCTATCTGGGTGCGCCTCATCCTCGCGATCGGCACCCTGCTGATCGCCGTCGGAACGACGCTCGTCGTCTGGGTGTCGGCCGAACAGGAGCGCATGGCGATCGAGCAGTCGCATGATTTCGCCGAGAGCGTCAATCAGATGACGATGGCGGCGCTCGTGTTCATGAAGACGACGAAGACGATCAGGCACCGGGCGATCTATTTCGATCAGGTGAAGCAGTCGTCGGGCATGACCGACCTGCGCGTGGTCCGCGGGCAACCGGTAGTGCACCAGTTCGGGGACGGGGACGAGGAGGAGATGCGCGTAGGTCCCGACGAGAAAACCGTCATCGAGAGCGCCAAGCCGCTCTTCGAGGTCCGCGACGATCCCCAGCACGGCAAGGTGCTGAAGGCGGTGTTCCCTGCGATCAGCAGCGAAAACTACCTCGGCAAGAACTGCATGGAGTGCCACGATGAGTTCCCGGCCGGTACGGTGCTGGGTGCGGTGACGATGGAAGTCTCCCTCGCCCGCACCGATGCGGCGATGAGCGCGGCTCGCACGAAGCTGATCGGGGGCGCTGCGGTTGCGCTGGGCATCGTGCTTCTGTGCGTCTTCATGTTCCTGCAGCGTTTCGTCGCCGCCCCGCTCGGCGCGATGGCCCACCGCCTTCGCGACATCGCCGATGGCGAAGGTGACCTCACCCAGCGGCTGCCCATCAACGGGCAGGATGAGGTGGGGCAGGCGGCGGCCTACTTCAACCGCGTGATGGAAAAGCTCCAGGGCGTGATCCGCAAGATTTCCGCATCGGCCGATCAGGTGTCCAGCGCGGCAACCGAGCTGCAGGCCGGAACCGGGCAGATCCGCAGCGGAGCGGGCGAACAGTCCGAGAAATCCGCGTCGGCCGCGTCGGCGGTCGAGGAGATGGCGGCGAGCATCGTGTCGGTCGCCCAGGCGAGCGGCGAAGTCCTCGAGCTCGCGCGTACCAGCCTCGCGCGCGCGGAGCAGGGCAACGCGGATGTGTCCGAGTTGACCGGGCGTCTCAGCGACGTCGAAACGGCCGTGAGCAAAATGACCGACACGGTCGGCCAGTTCATCCAGCACACCGACTCGATCTCTAGTCTCACCGCGCGGGTCAAGGAGATCGCCGACCAGACGAACCTGCTTGCGCTCAATGCCGCGATCGAAGCCGCTCGCGCCGGCGAGCACGGCCGCGGCTTCGCCGTCGTTGCCGACGAAGTACGCAAGCTGGCGGAGAAATCGACCCGCTCGGCAAGCGACATCGACGACGTCACGCGCAACCTCAACGGCGGGTCCGAGAACGTCCGGGCCGCGATTGCGCAGGGTTCGGAAGCGCTGCAACTGATCCGCGAGTCGATGCTGCACGTCTCGGCGGCCCTCCAAAGCAACATGACGACGGCAGGTGGCGTTGCGGACGGCATGAACAGCATCGCGACCGCGACGGAGGAGCAGATGCAGGCGAGCAACCTCGCCGCTAACAGCGTCGAGATGATCGCCGGTCTGGCGCAGAAGACGAGCATGTCGCTCGACGACGTGGCGGCCGCGACCCAGAGCCTCGAGCGCCTGGCCTCCGAACTGCGCGATGAAATCCGCCGTTTCCGGGTTTGATTTCAGGGGCTTGGCGAACAGTTTCGTTTCGTCAAGCGGCCGTTTCTAACGTGTACACATTTTGCAACATCCGTAGTACCCGTCATTGTTGTAAGGGTTTTCCCGGGCTATAAGAAACCCTGAGTTCAACGCGGATTTATCCTTATCCGCAGCATCTGCAGAAGGAGTCGAGCATGAAATATCTGTCGTTGATCGCGGTCGCGATCGCCACCACCACCGTGAGCCTGCCTGCTGCCGCAGTCGACGCCAAGGCAGCCGAAGCGCTCGTTCGCAAGAGCAAGTGCCTGACCTGTCACGCGATCGACAAGAAGAAGGATGGCCCGTCGTACAAGGAAGTCTCCGCCAAGCACAAGGGCGAAACCGACGCCGAGCAGAAGCTGACCAAGCACGTCACCGAGCCGAGCAAAGTGAAGGTCGACGGCAAGGAAGAAGATCACGAGACCCTGAAGACGGACGATCCGGCGCAGGTCAAGAACGTCGTTCAGTGGATCCTTTCGCTTTAAAAATGAATTGAAGCCCATTAACGGGCCAGCGAGGCAGCATGACAATTACTCGGTGGTTGGGACAGCGGTCTCCCTGGTTCCTGCTGGCGATCGCCGGAATCGTCGCCCTCGTGATCGGGGGCGGCGCGATCGCAGGCCTGAAGTGGACCAATACCGAAGCGTTCTGCATCGGATGTCACGAGATGCGGGACAACGTCTACGCGGAATACAAGGAAACTCCCCACGACCGCAATGCGTCGGGCGTCAGGGCAACCTGTCCCGACTGCCACGTCCCGCGCGACACCGGCCCGCTGCTCGTCCGCAAGGTGCAGGCCACCGGCGAACTGTGGGCAAAGCTGACGGGCAAGATCGATACGCCCGAGAAATTCGAAGAGCACCGCTACGAACTGGCAAAGAGGGTATGGGCGACGATGAAGCGCACCGATTCCCGCGAATGCCGGAACTGCCATAGCGAAAGTGCCATGAGTTCGGAACTGCAATCCGAGCGAGCACAAACCCGACACGAACGCGCTAAGCGCGAGAACCTGACCTGCGTCGAATGCCACTTCGGCATCGCCCACCAGGAGCCGGAAGGCCCGGGGCCGCAGGAAATCGATTTCAGCGCGAAGTGAGGAAGGATTCCGGCGAACTCGCAAGAGTTGTCGGGTAATTGGCTGTAACCGCATCAAGCAAGAAGGGGAAAACAAGATGAAAATCGATTTGAGAAGCGTTCGGCGCTGGATGCCGGCCGCACTGCTGAGCATCGCCTTGCTCGGCGGAGCGAACGCCTGGGGGGCGGATGACGGGGAACGAAAGGACCTCGTGCTGACCGGCGACAAAGTGTGTACGCGCTGTCACGATGAGACCGAGGCATATCCGGTGCTGGCCATCGGCAAGACGAAGCACGGCACCGTCGCGGACGAGCGCACGCCGACCTGTACGAGCTGTCACGGCGAGAGCCCGACGCACATCAACAAGCCCGAAGGCGTTTCCGAGCGCCCGTCGCCGGACGTTAATTACGTCAAGGACTCCAAGACCCCGGTCGAAAAGCGCAACCAGGCCTGCCTGAACTGCCACCAGGGCGGCAAGCGCATCCACTGGCAGACGAACCTGCACGCCGCCCGTGATGTTGCCTGTACGTCGTGCCACCAGGTGCACACGCAGCACGACAAGGTCCGCGACAAGCAGACCCAGCCGGAAGTGTGCTTCGCGTGCCACAAGGAGCAGCGCGCCCAGGTCAACCGTCCGTCCCACCATCCGATCAAGGAAGGCAAGGTCGCGTGTTCCGACTGCCACAATCCTCACGGCACGGCGGGCGAGAAGATGATGGTCCGGGATAGCGTCGTCGAGACCTGCTACACGTGCCACATGGAGAAGCGCGGACCGTTCGTGCGTAGTCATCAGCCGGTCACCGAAGACTGCACGATCTGTCACAACCCGCACGGTACGGTGAATGACAACCTGTTGAAGCAGCGGGCCCCGTTCCTGTGCCAGCAGTGCCATGAGCCGAGTACTCACCAGGGTACGGTTCCGACGGTCGAAGGCAACTCGGCATTCGCGGTCGGCCGCGGATGCGTGAACTGCCATACGCAGATCCACGGTTCCAACAATCCCTCGACCGCAGACGGGCGCGGCTTGCGTCGCTAAGAAGGGGAGAACGATCATGAAAAAGACGACCCAGATTCGCCCTCAAGGGCTGACCGTCATAGCCGCGTCGCTGTCGATGGTGTTCGGATCGGCGCTCGCGCAGGACAACGAAGAGGTGACCCGACTGATCCGTCCGGAAAGCTCGGTCCAATTCGGCGCGGGTTACCTGAGCGACGACGTGATCCGCTTCGGTCAGTACAGCGGGTTGAAGGACAGCGGGCTCTATGCGATCGGCAATGTCGACTACTTGCGTCGTGACGATGCCACAGGCACCTGGTACCGGTTCGATGCGCGTAACCTCGGGCTCGAGTCCCGCAGCGTACGCGTCGAGCACGAGCGCCAGGGCAACTGGCGCTACGGTATCGAGTACAGCAAGATCCCGCGCTATTCGCAGTACGTCGTCAACACCGGGCTGCGGGGGATCGGCGACGACATCCAGATGGTGACGCCGGTCGCGATTGGCGCGGGATTCGACAAGAGACTGAAGACGGAACGCGAGGGCGTGACGATCACGGGTCAGAAATTCCTCGGCAACGGGCTCGACGTTCAGGTTCGCTTCAAGAACGAGACCAAGGAAGGCGACCGGCTGTTCGGTCGCGGTCGATTCGACGGCCGGCAGTTTCTCGCCGAGCCGATCGACCAGACCATGCGTCAGGTCGATGTGATCCTCGGTTTTACCGGGGAGAAACTGCAGCTTTCGGGTGGCTACTACGGCTCGTTCTTCAACAACGACAACCGGTCGCTAACGGTCTTTCCGTTTGCGTCGGGGGCGAATGTCAACAATTTGAGTCCGATCGCACTGCCGCCGGACAACGAGGCGCATCAACTCTACCTGACCGGCGGCTACAGCTTCACGCCGACGACCCGCGCAAACTTCAAGGTCGCACGCGGCATCGCGACTCAGGACGACAGCTTCATCGTCGCGTCGGCGCCGGGCCGCAGCAACCTAGACGGACGTGTCGAGACGACGTTGCTTCAAGCGGGCCTGACGGCACGTCCGATGCCCAAGCTCTCACTGCTGGCGAACTTCAAGTACGAGGACCGTGACGACGAGACCCCGGTGCGGCAGTATTTCCCGCCCGTGTCGACGACCGTCAATGCGTTCAACGAACCTCGTTCGCTTCGCAGCAGGACCGGAAAGGTCGAAGCGAGTTACCTCTTGCCCGCCGATTTCCGCGTGATCGGTGGTGTCGACTACGAGGAACGTCGCCGCAACGTCATCGCTGTGCGGCAGGTAAACTATCGCGAGGAGACCGACGAGCTCTCGTACCGGGTCGAGCTCCGCCGGTCGCTTGGGGAGACGCTGAACGGCTCGATCGGCTATGTGAATAGCGACCGCGACGGTTCCCGCTTCCAGAACCCCGCCTCGTTCCCTGTGACTGGTCCGGTCGCTCCGCTGCATATTGCGGACCGGGAGCGCGACAAGGTCCGCCTGAAACTCGACTGGGCTCCCGCCGAACAGCTGTCGGTGCAACTGCTCGCGGACGTCTCGCGCGACGACTATAGCGGCGCCAAGCTCGGGCTCGACGACGGTCGCTCGACTTTCGTGTCGCTCGACGCGTCGTACTCGATCTCCGACGCGTGGCAGGCTCTCGGGTGGGCGTCCCGCGAGAAGTCGCGGATCGACAACGACTCGAGCACGCGCATCGGCACGGTCCACACGCCGTGGTCGGCCGAGGTGAAGCAGCGCACCGAGGCGTTCGGCCTCGGGCTGCGCGGGAAGCTTAACGAGCGCTGGAAGGTCGGGGGCGACATCCAGTACTCCCACGACCGCAGCGACTACGGTCTCAGTGGCGTGCCGACCGCGACCGCGTTGCTCCCGGACGTGAAGTACACTCTCCGGACGCTGAAGCTGTTCGCCGAATACGAGATGCGCCAAGACCTCTCGGTGCGCTTCGATGCGATCCACGACCGCTGGAGCACGAACGATTGGGTTTGGTCGAGCTTCGCGTACTCCGACGGCACGACTCTGTCGCAAGACGACAGCCAGAAAGCAACCTTCATCGGCGTCTCGATGCGCTACGCATGGCGTTGATCGGCTGACGGCCTGAGTGACGGCAAACGGCCCGCCTGTTTTCGGACAGGCGGGCCGTTTTACTTTGTACTTCCGGAACGGTCAGCGACGGACTCTAACCGCCCTCATTGTATGTTCGTGGCGTGGGCTCGTCGCCTGCGTCGCTGAAGTGCGCGGCTTCTTTCGTGCGTCTCATGGGGACCGTCGAGCTTTCGTCTTCAGTCGGCTTTCAGGGCGCTCTATTCCCTTGAGGCCCACGTGCTCCCGAGGTTTTTGCCTTAGACCGTGGGCCACACCGAAAACGCGTCTACCTTCTCGAACTCGGCGATCGACACTTCCAGTCGGTCGACTCGTGCGCCCGGCGGCCCGTTGCGCGCCCATTCGACAAACGCGTCGACCCGCGAGTGCGGTCCGATCACCAGCGCTTCGACCGCACCGTCGTGCCGGTTGCGTATCCATCCTTGCAGCCCGAGGTGCAAAGCTTCGGTCTGGGCGTTAGCGCGATAGCTCACCCCCTGGACCCGCCCATACACGGTGAGCCGCAGCGCAGTGCGCCCGGACTCGTCATGCTGCTCACGCATCGAGGATCTCAGTGCAACGCTCCCACGCGTTCGGACTGCGGATCACAGCCGCGTCATACATACGACAACTCCGGTTCATGCCCGCGCATTCTCTGCGCGCGCATCAGCGCTTCGGTGAGATTCGCGACGACCTGCTCTTCGCCGAGCGAATCGCGGAACCCGGAGCGCGCGACAATCGATGCCGGCTGGGCGTTGAGATCGCAGAGGATCAGATCGGCGCCGCGCTTCTTCAGCGTGCGGTGCAGGGTCTGCAGCGCGTCGAGTCCGGTCGTGTCGATGTTGATCACCTTTTCCATGTCGAGAATGACCACGTCGGGATGGCCGTCCTGCATAAGCATCAGGTTCTCGAGCTTGTTCGCCGCGCCGAAGAAGAGGCTGCCGAACACACGGTACGCGAGGATGCGCGGCGTTCCGTCGGGGCGGGACAGCGCTACCACGCCGTAGTGATCCTCGAGCTGGACCCGCTCGATGCGCGTGAGATCCGACATCCGGTAGATGAAAAACAGACTTGCGAGCGCCATCCCGAGTTCCACCGCGAGCGTCAGATCGAAGACGACCGTGACGAAGAAGGTGCCGAGCAGGATCAGCCGATACTGCGCCGAGTAGCGCTTGAGTTCATTCCAGCTGAACGCGTGCCAGTCGCCCATATTGACGGACACGATGACGACGATCGCCGACAGCGTCGCGAGCGGAATATGGCTCGCGAGTGGCGCGAGCGCGAGCACGACCGCGAGGAGCACGAGGGAGTGGACCATGCCGGCGACGGGAGTGCGGCCGCCGGTGCGGATGTTCGTCGCGGTGCGCGCGATGGCGCCGGTTGCCGCGAAGCCGCCGAACAGTGGTGCGGCGATATTCGCAATCCCTTGCGCCATCAACTCCTGGTTGGGGTCGTGGCGGTTGTCGATGAGACTGTCGGCGACGCGGGCCGACAGCAGCGACTCGATTGCGCCGAGGAGCGCGATCGTCACGGCCGGCGCGATCAGTTTGCCGAGCGTCCCCAGGGAAAGCTCAGGCAACCCGATCGGCGGGATTTCCTGCGGGATGCCGCCGAAGCGGCTGCCGATCGTGTCGACCGGCATCTGGAATAGCGCGTTGACCGCGGTCGCGATGATCAGCACCGCGAGGGGGCCGGGAAGCCGGCGCATCCACGCCACGCGGGTCGCGACGCGATTCCACGACAGCAGCACGGCGATCGATGCGATGGCGACCGCCACCGTCGGGCCGTCTATCGTACCCAGCGCACCGAACAGCACTTCCATCTTCGCGAAGAACTCGCCGGGCAGACTGTCGATCGACAGGCCGAGAAAATCCTTGATCTGCGAGATGAAGATGACGACCGCGATGCCGTTCGTGAATCCGATGACGACCGACACCGGAATGAAGCGGATCATGTTGCCGAGGCGGAAAGCGCCCATCGCGAACAGCATCACGCCGGACATCATCGTCGCGATCAGCAGGCTCTGAACGCCGTAATCGGCGACGATCGCGTACACGATGGGAATGAACGCGCCGGTCGGGCCTCCGATCTGCACGTGAGAGCCGCCGAGCGCGGCGATCAGGAAACCCGCGACGATCGCGGTCCAGATGCCGGCGGTCGGGCTCATGCCGCTGGCGATCGCGAATGCCATCGCGAGCGGCAGGGCGAGGACGCCGACCGTGATGCCGGACGAAAAGTCCTGTGTGAATGCGGCCCGACTGTAGCCGGGCAGGGTGTCAAAAAGTTTTGGCCGAAACCTGATCATGAAGCCTCCTGAATTCCTCGTTTCGTTGCTGAGTGCGCCGGGTGCTGACGAGATTCAGCAGCCCGGGCGCGGTGCGCTGTCGCACCATCCAGCGTTTCGAGGGGGTCAGAGGCATGTCAGGTGTGCGGACCTCTACTTGACGCGCATTCCCGCGGTCGCTCCGGTGTCGGGCGACAGGATGTAGAGTCCGCCGGTCCTGCCGTCTGGATCCGACGCAGCCAGCACCATGCCTTCACTTAGACCGAACTTCATCTTACGCGGCGCGAGGTTTGCAACCATCACGGTGAGGCGCCCGACGAGCGTCGCCGGGTCGTAGGCCGATTTGATGCCCGCGAACACCTGGCGCGGCTTCATCTGGCCGTTTTCCGTCTCGCCGATATCGAGTTGCAGCCGGATCAGCTTGTCCGCACCTTCGACGTGCTCCGCGCTGACGATGCGCGCGATGCGCAAATCCACCTTCGAGAAATCGTCGATCGAGATGTGTTCCATCGCCGTTTCCGCGGCCTGCGCCGACTTCTGCTGCTTTTCGGCATGGCGCTGCTGCGAATGCTCGGCGGCCTTCGCGGCGGTCTTCGTATCGGCGATGGCCGGAGCCAGGGACTCGCGGTTCGCGTCGAGCAGCGCATCGATCTGCTTGCGCTCGACCCGGGTCATGAGGTGTGCGTAGGCATTGATTGCATGTCCCGCCGGAAGCGGCTCCCACGAGCCCTGCCAGTCGAGCGGCTCGATCGAAAGGAAGCTTTCGATTTTCGCTGCCAGGGCCGGCAGCACGGGCTTCAGGTAGCGCGTGAGGTCGCGGAACAGCGTCAGCGCCGTGCTGCAGACGGTATGCAACCGCGCCTCCTGACCGTCGAGCTTCGCGAGTTCCCACGGCTTGTGATCATTGACGTACTGGTTCGCCACGTCGGCGAGCCGCATGATCTCGCGCAGCGCCCGGCCGTAGTCGCGCTCATCGTACGCCTCCGCGATCGCACCGGACTGGAATGCGGTTTCGAAATCCGCGGTGGCAGTGGCGTCGCTCGCACCCAGCTTGCCGTCGAAGCGCTTCGCGATGAATCCGGCGCAGCGGCTCGCGATGTTTACGTACTTGCCGATGAGGTCCGAATTGACCTTCGCAATCATGTCGTCGAGGTTCAGGTCGACGTCTTCCATCGTTCCGTTCGATTTCGTCGCGAAGTAGTAGCGCAGCCACTCGGGGTTGAGGCCCTGCGTGACGTACGAGCGTGCGGTGATGAAGGTGCCGCGGCTCTTGCTCATCTTGGAGCCGTCTACGGTCAGGAATCCGTTGACACACAACTGCGACGGCGTGCGGTAGCCCGCAAATTGCAGCATCGCCGGCCAGAACAGCGCGTGGAAGTACAGGATGTCCTTGCCGATGAAATGGACCATCTCGGTTCCGGCCGCTTCGGCGCGACGTCCGTCGGTGTAGTCCTCGACGACGATATCGTCACGGCGCGCGGCGAGGTTGCGAAAGCTCGCGAGATAGCCGATCGGCGCGTCGAGCCAGACGTAGAAGTATTTACCGGGTGCGCCGGGAATCTCGAAGCCGAAGTAGGGCGCGTCGCGTGAGATGTCCCAGTCGGAGAGCGTGTTCTCGCCGGTCGTCGCGTCGCCGAGCCACTCCTTCATCTTGTTGGCGGCCTCGGCTTGCAGGCGGCGGTGGCCGGCTGCGTTCGTGCCCCCGGTCCAGTCACGGAGGAACGCCACGGCGCGTGCATCGGAAAGCCGGAAGAAGAAATGTTCGGACGTCTTCAGCACCGGCTTCGCGCCCGATACTGCGGAGTAAGGATTCTTGAGATCGGTCGGAGCGTAAGCGGCGCCGCACACCTCGCAGTTGTCCCCGTACTGGTCGATCGCCCCGCATTTCGGGCATTCGCCCTTGATGAAGCGGTCCGGCAGGAACATCTCCTTCACCGGATCGTAGAACTGCTCGATCGCCCGCGTGTCGATCAGCTCCGCCGCCCGGAGCTTCGCATAGACGTCCTCTGCGTAGGCGCGGTTCTCCTCGCTGTGCGTGCTGTGATAGTTGTCGAACGCGACGCCGAAGTCGGTGAAATCACGCAGGTGCTCGCCATGAACGCGCGCGATCAGCGCCTCCGGCGTGATCCCCTCCTTTTCGGCGCGGAGCATCACGGGTGTGCCGTGCGTGTCGTCCGCGCAAACGTAATGGACCGTGTCCCCGCGCATGCGCTGGTAGCGAACCCAGATGTCGCCCTGGATATAGCCGACGAGATGACCGAGGTGGATGTCGCCGTTGGCGTAGGGCAGTGCGTTCGTGACCAGGATTTTTCGGGACATGGTGAGCGGCAACGATCAAAAACAGGAGTGTAACAAAGGGCGGCGCGGCGCAAGCCGCAGGCGCGATCTATCGAACAAGGGGGCGGACGATGATCTCGACCCGGCGGTTCTTCGCACGTCCTTCCTCGGTCCGGTTGTCCGCAATCGGTTCGGACTCGCCTTTGCCGTCGGCGCGCAGTCGCGACAGCGCGACCCCACGGCTACGCAGATACTCGGCGACCTTCTCGGCCCGGCGGATCGACAGCTGAAGATTGTGCAGCTCGCTCGCCATGCTGTCCGTGTGGCCGAATATCTGGACGTCGGTCGCCGTCATCGGCGCGAGCACGGCCGCGATCCGGTCGAGCGCGTCCCGGAGCGATGCCTTTGGCTCCTCGGCTCCTCGCGAGAATGCGTCGGCCCCGGGCAGAAGGAGTTGCAGCGCACCGTCGTCGCGAACCTGAAGCGCGATGTCGCCCGACCCGCTCAAGCCTTTCATGATGCGTCCGCGTTCGGCGGGCCAATCGGAGGCCGGGCCGGCCTTCCTGGGGACGGGTGGGGCGTCCTGCCCCGGTGGTGTAGTGGCTTCCGGTTCGGTCACTTGGGGCGCGGTCGCGCAAGCGGACAGGAATGCGAACGCGGTAACTGCGGAAAGGGCCTTGAACGGTGACATCCTTGCGGTGGTCCCTCACGTGTTGGAAACGAATTGAAGGCCGAACATTTTAGCGGTCGACGATGCTTTGCGAATCGCCCTTTTATCGTCGAGGGTGAGCGCGCGGCGCAGCTTATGTATGATTTGTTCCGTTGTGGCCCCGTTCGCGGGCCTTCGATCTCCGAGGACCGTATCCATGAGTCTTACCCAGGAATCCGTAACCGAAGCCCTGAAGAGCGTCGTCGATCCCAATACCGGCAAGGATTTCATCGCGACGCGTTCGATCCGCAACGTCGGCATCAGCGGTGACGAGGTGCACCTCGATGTCGTTCTCGGCTATCCCGCCAAAAGCCAGCACGAGGTGCTTCGCGAGCTGCTGTCGTCGGCGGTGTCGTCGCTTTCCGGCGTCGGCCGGGTCACGGTCGAGATCAGCAGCAAGATCGTCGCGCACGCGGTCCAGCAGGGCGTGAAGCTGCTGCCCGGGGTCAAGAACATCATCGCGGTCGCGTCGGGCAAGGGCGGCGTCGGCAAGAGCACGACGTCGGTGAATCTCGCGCTATCGCTCGCCGCCGAAGGTGCGCGGGTGGGTATTCTCGACGCCGACATTTACGGTCCGTCCCAGCCCCAGATGCTCGGAATCGGGGATCAGCGGCCGCAGTCCATCGACGGCAAGACGATGGAGCCGCTCGAAGCGCATGGGCTGCAGGTCATGTCGATCGGCTTCCTCGTCGATGTCGAGACGCCGATGGTTTGGCGTGGGCCGATGGCGACGCAGGCGCTGAACCAGCTGCTCAAGGAGACAAACTGGAAGGATCTCGACTACCTGATCATCGACATGCCGCCGGGCACCGGCGACATCCAGCTCACGCTGTCGCAGACTGTTCCGCTGACGGGCGCGGTGATTGTCACCACGCCCCAGGACATCGCGCTGCTCGATGCGCGCAAGGGGCTGAAAATGTTCGAGAAGGTCGGTGTCCCGATCATTGGCGTGGTCGAGAACATGAGCATCCACATCTGTTCCAACTGCGGCCACGAGGAGCCGATCTTCGGTTCCGGTGGCGGCGAGAAGCTGTGCGCCGACTACAACGTGCCGTTTCTTGGCGCGCTGCCGCTCGATCTCCAGATTCGGCAGGAGACCGACAACGGCGCGCCGACGACCGCTTCGGACCCGGACGGACGCATCGCGTCGCTCTACAAGGAGATAGCCCGCAAGGTCGCCGTGCGCGTAGCCGTGAAGGCGAAGGACATGACGCACAAGTTCCCGAACATCGTCATCAAGAACACCTGATCTGGGGGCGTCCTGCGGGGCCGCTTTTCGTGCTTTCGGTCCCGCCGCGCTTGCCCTAAACTACGCGATTTTTCGCGTCCGGCGGGTGCCGGGCCTGCGTCAGAGGAAACCGCGCCCCATGTCCATCAAGTCCGATCAGTGGATCCGCCGCATGGCGGAGCAGCACGGCATGATCGAGCCGTTCGCGCCCGAACTCGTTCGCCAGAACGACTCCGGAAAAATCGTGTCGTATGGCACCTCGAGTTACGGCTACGACGTCCGGTGCGCCAACGAATTCAAGATCTTCACGAATATCAACTCGACGATCGTCGATCCGAAGGATTTCGATGCCCGCAACTTCGTCGACTTCGTCGGCGACGTCTGCATCATTCCGCCGAACTCGTTCGCGCTCGCGCGCACGGTCGAGTATTTCCGCATCCCGCGCAGCGTGCTCACCGTGTGTCTCGGGAAATCCACCTACGCGCGCTGCGGGATCATCGTCAACGTGACGCCGCTCGAGCCCGAGTGGGAAGGGCACGTCACGCTCGAGTTCTCGAATACGACGCCATTGCCCGCGAAGATTTACGCGAACGAGGGCATTGCGCAGATGCTGTTTTTCGAGTCCGACGAGGAGTGCGCCACGTCGTACAAGGATCGGGGCGGCAAATATCTCGGTCAGACGGGCGTGACGCTGCCGAAAATCTAAACCACGAACTCATCCGCACTGAAAGCATTCGATGATGGACCGGGCCGCATGACGGCCCTTTCGTGCTTTCCGTAACAGGAAAGCAGACATTGCGCGATTAAGATGCGCGCTCGCGGCGACGCTGGAGAAAAAGGATGCGCTTTCATTTTCCGATCATCATCATCGACGAGGATTTCCGCTCCGAGAACACGAGCGGCCTCGGTATTCGCGCGCTCGCGAAGGCGATCGAGGACGAAGGGATGGAGGTGCTGGGCGTCACGAGCTACGGGGACCTCACATCCTTCGCGCAGCAGCAAAGTCGCGGCTCGGCATTCATCCTGTCGATCGATGACGAGGAGTTCTCGTCGCCCGAGGCGTCGGACAAGGCCATTGCGGATCTTCGCGCGTTCGTCGAGGAAATTCGCTTCCGTAACGCCGACATCCCGATCTTCCTGCACGGTGAAACTCGCACGAGCCGGCACATCCCGAACGACGTGCTGCGCGAAATGCACGGGTTCATCCACATGTTCGAGGACACTCCCGAATTCGTCGCCCGCTACATCATGCGCGAAGCGAAGAACTATCTCGAAAGTCTCGCCCCGCCGTTCTTCCGCGCGCTCACGCACTACGCGGCCGACGGGTCCTATTCCTGGCACTGCCCGGGGCATTCTGGCGGAGTCGCGTTCCTGAAGAGCCCCGTGGGGCAGATGTTCCACCAGTTCTTCGGCGAGAACATGCTGCGCGCCGACGTGTGCAATGCCGTCGAGGAACTCGGACAGTTGCTCGACCACACCGGCCCCGTCGCCGCCTCGGAGCGCAACGCCGCGCGCATCTTCAATTGCGACCATCTGTACTTCGTGACCAATGGCACGTCGACGTCGAACAAGATGGTCTGGCATACGACGGTCGCGCCCGGGGACATCGTCGTCGTCGACCGGAATTGCCACAAATCGATCCTGCACTCGATCATCATGACTGGCGCGGTACCGGTATTCCTGACGCCGACCCGCAACCACTACGGCATCATCGGCCCGATCCCGCTCGACGAATTCCGCATGGAAACGATCAGGCGGAAGATCGAGGCGAATCCGTTCGCGCGCGAGGCTGCGAGCAAGAAGCCGCGCATCTTGACGATCACTCAATCGACCTACGACGGCGTCGTCTACAATGTCGAGACGATCAAGGAGATGCTCGACGGCCAGATCGACACGCTGCATTTCGACGAGGCGTGGCTACCGCACGCCGCGTTCCACGATTTCTACGGCGACTATCACGCGATCGGAGCCGACCGCCCGCGCTGCAAGCAATCGATGGTGTTCTCCACGCAATCGACGCACAAATTGCTGGCCGGACTGTCGCAGGCATCGCAGATCCTCGTGCAGGACTCCGAGACGCGCAACCTCGATCGCGATGTGTTCAACGAAGCCTATCTGATGCACACGTCGACGTCGCCGCAGTACTCGATCATCGCGTCATGCGACGTCGCTGCCGCGATGATGGAACCGCCGGGAGGTCCGGCGCTGGTCGAGGAGTCGCTGTCCGAAGCGGTCGAGTTTCGCCGCGCGATGCGCAAGGTTGACGCCGAATTCGGCAGCGCGGACTGGTGGTTCCGGGTCTGGGGGCCCGAGTATCTGCCCGAGGAGGGCATCGGCGAGCGCGAAGACTGGATGCTCAGGGCAGGGGAGCGCTGGCACGGGTTTGGCAACCTCGCGCCCGAATTCAACATGCTCGATCCGATCAAGGCTACCGTGATCACGCCGGGGCTGGACGTGGATGGCGATTTCGCGGACTCCGGCATTCCCGCAGGGATTCTCACCCGCTATCTTGCAGAACACGGAATCATCGTCGAGAAAACCGGCCTGTATTCGTTTTTCATCATGTTCACCATCGGAATCACGAAGGGCCGGTGGAACACGTTGGTCACGGAACTTCAGCAGTTCAAGGACGACTACGACCGGAACCAGCCCCTGTGGCGCGTGATGCCCGAATTCATCGGGATGCATCCGCGTTACGAAAAGGTCGGCCTGAAGGATTTGTGCGCGCAAATCCACACCTTCTACAAGGCCCACGACGTTGCCCGGCTAACAACCGAGATGTATCTGTCGGATATGGTGCCGGCGATGAAACCCGCCGACGCATTCGCGAAGATGGCTCATCGGGAGATCGAGCGCGTCGCGATCGATGAACTGGAGGGTCGTGTGACGGCGATGCTCGTCACGCCGTACCCCCCCGGAATCCCGCTGTTGATCCCCGGCGAGCGCTTCAACGCCACAATTGTGCGCTACCTGAAGTTCGCGCGCGATTTCAACTCGGCCTTCCCGGGATTCGAGACCGATATTCATGGGCTCGTACGAGTGCAGACCGACGGCACGGTGGCCTACTTCGTCGACTGCGTAAAGCAGGGCTGATGCGAAGGGGAAGCGGCGGGGCGTTTCCTTGCCGCTGGGGTTGGCCGCGCGCGCGGCGTCTAGCGCGCCGGCTTTCGTCTCAGTTCGACGAAATCGACCGGGTATTCGTTCTCGCTGTCGGCCGGGTGGCTCTCGCGCCGCTCCTCGGTGAAAGCCCCTCGGTCGAATGTCGGGAAATAAACGTCTCCGGATACGTCGGCAAGGACTTCGGTGAGGACGAGCACGTCGACGCGATCCAACAGTTGTCGGAAGAGTTCGGCGCCGCCGATTACGTAAACCTTGCCCGTTCCGACCGCTTCTAGTGCTGCGTCGATATCGGGGAACACTTCCGCTCCGGGAGCAGGGTAGGCAGTGTTCCGCGTGACGACGAGGTTGCGACGTCCTGGCAGCGGCCTCCCGAGCGATTCCCAGGTTTTTCGACCCATCAAAATCGGATGACCCAGCGTCGTCGCCTTGAAATGCGCGAGGTCCGCCTTCAGGCGCCACGGGAGCTGGTTCTCGCGGCCGATCACGCCGTTGCGCGCAACCGCAACGACGAAAATGATCTCGGGGTGGCGCGCACTCATACTGCGACGTCCGCCTTGATGTGAGGATGCGGGTCGTAACCTTCGAGCGCGAAGTCTTCGAACCTGAACGCGAAAATGTCGCGCACTTCCGGATTCAAGCGCAGCGACGGGAGCGGTCGAGGTGCTCGCTCCAGTTGTAGCTTGGCCTGCTCGAGGTGGTTCAGGTAGAGGTGGCAATCACCGCCGGTCCAGACGAAGTCACCCGGTGCCAAGTCGCACACTTGTGCGACCATCAT
>NZ_JAVSMM010000008.1:0-186285 GCF_032027225.1 Aromatoleum sp.
CCAATTGCCGTTGCACAATCGGCTGAAAAAGCAGCTGGAATCGTCATCAGGGCGGCTCAGGTCGGATCTTTTCAGCATCGATTTTTTTCCAGGCGGCCGGAAACCGAAGGTGAAGGCGGAATTTTCAACACCCTGCTAGGGCACTTGGAGGTACTCACGCATCTTCCGAGGGTCCTTGTCGCTACGGCGACGAGGGATGCGGTTGCGCGTAAGCTTGAAGAGACCTCCATTTTCAGAAAATCTGGAACCATGTTCACCGAAGCGGGGCAGCTCGGATTCCAAGAAAATACGGAGGAAGATTGGCGCCGCGAGCAAAATCTCCTCCACACGATGGCCCAAGCTATATCCGACTACTGCACGGTTATGCCCGCCTATGGGCCCGAAGTCGTCGAGCCTAATCTGTTCCGAATGAGCAAGGTACTCAGTGCAGAGGAATACTCGGTGGTGCTGCTCTGTTTAGAAGAAAAAGCCAGCCTGCTGACACTCGACGACCGTTTCCGGAAGGTGGCCTCCCTATTCGGCCTGAAGTCGGCTTGGCCGCAAGAGCTCCTCTTCTACATGGCATCCAACGAGAAAATTCGTCATCTCGATTACTCGTTGGCCATCCTCAAGATGCTTTTCTGGCGACGGACGTTCGTGTCACTCAGCGTACACGAGCTGACGGCCATGATGGACCAAGGCAACTCCTGGCTGAGCGTTGGCGTCAACACTTTGCGGGACTATCTTTGCGACCCCACGGTCGACTTCAAATCCGCAGCTCCTGTAGTCCTGAACTTCATCGGTTGGTTTTATCAACGCGGAAACTGCGAGCTTGGGGTTGCCCTTGAACTCGTGGAGTACCTCGTTGAGCCTTTACTTCGTCACAAGGATTGCCCCCGTGGGTGGCTGCGCGTTTGCACATCTCACCTCTGGCACACGCTTGGATTCGCATCAGACCAACAAGAAGAGTGCCGTTATGTGGCGCACTTTGTCTATCGTGCAGCGGAGCGAGTTGAGCATCCGATGAAACGCGTGGCCGTGAAGGCCACCGTACTATATGGCATGACAACACCACGGTTTGTTGCCGGTGTGCTTGATGAAGAAGCACCGCCTTCGAAGGAGCAGGTTCAGGACGATAAACGTAGGAGCACACTTGACGACGTTTCTGTTACCTCCGCCGCAGAAGACCCGAACCCTGGGCTTCCCCCGCTCTAGCTCTTTCGCGGGTGCAGCAGCTACTTTGCCGCCCGAGCGTGCCGCTTCGCGTACTGCCGAGCGCTCGTAATAAGGTCTTGAGCCATAGTCTCATTATTAGAGTTAAGCGACCGCGCGCTCCCGAATCCCCTCCAACACCTGCACAATCTGCGTAACCGTCGCCGGCGGAAAAATCCCCAACGGCCCTTGCGCATTGATATCGGTAAACGGCGACTGGAACAGGCGGTCCGGCTCCATCACGCCGTTTTGGGTCAGTTCCTGAACGATGAGATTGATGAACTCAATCTGGTTCGGCGTCGTCGTGGTGCCTTGAATGAACTCGCTGAAAGCCTGCATGGCGGCCTCCTGGTCCAGGCCGACCAGGGAACGGATAAAAATTCCCAGCCCGTGGCTCTTGTGCTTCGCCTCGCTGATGAGCTCCGCCGAGCCGCCGGCCTGCAGCAGCATCCTTTCGAGTTCATCCAGGTCGGTCGGCGTCAGGGGCTGATTGCGGCGGAGGCGCTGGAGTGACAGGTGCGATTCGTGGGCTTTGAGGAAGGCCCGCGCCTTGTCCTTGAATTTGGCCATGTTCAGCCCAGCCGTCACCTGCGGGAGGTCTATGGTCGCTGTTTCTCCGAGTTCGTCCTCAAAATTCGTGTAGACGATGTACTTCTCGCCCTTCGGAATCAGCTTCACCAATGCGCGCAGGCGACGACGGACGGTTTCCAGCATGGGGACGGTGACGTCCTCCCACCACTCCTCGCTCACGACCGCCTGAATGAGCACCATCTCGGCCTTGATGGCCGGAATTGCCGCCTGCTCCTCCAGCGCGCTCGCGACCGTCTGGATGCGTTCCTTCAGGGCTGCGAAATCGGGAAGGGCCTGCAGGACTGCGAGCTGAGTGCGCAGCACCAGCATGTCGAACCGCTTCGCTTCCTCGTCCTCATCGACCAGTTCCGTCGGCAAGCCCGCGACCTTGGTCGTCAGCTCATGGTGTTCGTCCGGGCCCAGCTGCTTCCAGGCGTCGCCTTGCGCGTACTTCTCCACGTAGCGGCGCTGCGGGCGAACGATGAAGTTATCCACCTTCATCGCCGCGACGTTCTGGTGCAGAAGCCCGGCGGTTTCTTGGCGCAGTTGAGCGTCCGTGAGATGGCCGCCATACAACGGAGGCGGCTGCTCGCCGGTTGTCGTACCCTGCGCGAGCTTGCTGTCGAGCGCGCCAATCAGCTGCAAGCGCGCCTTGAACAGCCTCGTGCTGAGCGGCTCGCTCGCCGAACCCTCCGAGCCCTTCGGGTTCTGGCTGAAAAACTCCAGGTTCTGGCAGAAATCGAAGATGAAGAAGTTCTTCTTGTCGTCGCCGGGCCCGAACAGGTCCTTACACAACCGCGTGCCACGTCCCAGCATCTGCCAGAACTTGGTCTTCGAGCGGACAATCTTGAAGAAGACAAGATTCACCACCTCAGGCACATCGATACCGGTATCGAGCATGTCGACCGAGATGGCGATGTGCGGCATCTTGTCCTTGGCGGAGAAGTCGTCGATAAGGCTCTGGGCGTATTCGGTCTTGTAGGTCACGACCCTCGCGAAGTGCCCCGCGTAATGCGCGTAGTTCGCGTCGAAACGCTTGGCGATGAAGTCGGCGTGGTCGTTGTTCTTGGCGAAGATAATGGTTTTTCCGAGCCGGTCGCCGCCTGCTACCTTCTGCCCCTTCGTCATCAGGGTTTCGAGGACCTTGTCGACCGTGTCCTCATTGAACAGCCACTTGTTGACCGCCTCGGCGTTCACCTCCTCGGGCACCGTGCCGTCCTCGTTCCACTCGAGGGCGTCCCATTCCTCCTTCTCCTCCTCGGAGAGGTCCTCGTACTTGATACCCTGCCGCTGGAACTTCAACGGCACGGAGATTGCGACCGGCGGCACCAAGTGTCCGTCGGCGACGGCCTCGTCGAGACCGTAGGCGTCGGTCGGCACGCCGGTTTCGAGCTCGAACAGGCCGTAGGTGTTGTGGTCGATTTCGTCCTTCGGCGTGGCGGTTAGCCCCACAAGCAGGGAATCGAAATAGTCGAAGATGGCGCGGTACTTCTGGTACACCGACCGGTGAGCCTCGTCGATGATGATGAGGTCGAAGTGCCCGACGCCGAAGCGCCGCTGACCGTCGAAGGCCTCATCGATGAGGCCCATCATCGTCGGATAGGTGGAGACGTACACGCGCCCCTCCGTCACCTTCTCGGTGACCAGATTGACCGGTGCGGCGTCGGGCAGGTGCGCCTTGAACGCATTCACCGCCTGATTGACCAGCGCCACGCGGTCGGCCAGGAAAAGGACGCGCTTCACCCAGTTGCAGCGCATCAGCACGTCGGCCAGTGCGATGACCGTTCGCGTCTTGCCGGCCCCCGTCGCCATCACCAGCAGGGCCTTGCGCAGCTTGTCGACTTCGAAGCTTTCGCCAACCCGGCGCACGGCACGAGTCTGGTAGTAACGCTCGATGATGCTGCCGTTGATGACTGCCTCGGCGAGCTTCTTGCGGCTGGCGCGGCGCTGGATGACGAGTTCGAGTTCGGGCTTCTTGTAGAAGCCCTGCACGGCCCGCGGGGGATAGTGGATGTCGTCCCATAGCCAGTGCTCGTAGCCGTTGGAATAGAAGATGACCGGCCGCCGGCCGTATTGCTTTTCCAGGCAGTCCGCGTAGAGCTTGGCCTGCTGCTGGCCGACGCTGGAACTCTTGGTCGTGCGCTTGGCCTCGATGAGCGCCAAGGGTTTCCCGTCGTCGCCCCACAGCACGTAATCGACGTAGCCCTTGTTCTCCGCGTTGGGCATGCCGGTGACTTCGACCTCGAAGTTCTTCGCTGGCTCCAGGTTCCAGCCCGCCTCCTTCAGGAGGGTATCGATGAAGAGCTTGCGGGTCTCGGCTTCTGAGTAGTCGTGGGTATCCGGATGGGCCGCATTGGCTTGCTTCGCGGCCGCGACCGCTTCGCGCAGCTTCTTCAGTTCCTCGCTAAGGGCCGTCTTGTCGGCCAGCAGCGCGGAGAGGCGCTCATCCTTGGCGCGAAGGTCCTCCGCCAGCTTCTCGAGTTGCTCAGCGGTCTGAGCAGGTAGCGTCGAAGCCGTCGGCAGCAGCTTGATGTCGAAACGCTGGCTCGGGTCCGGACGGGATGTCCGGCCGTAGGTCCGGGCCATCCAGTAGCAGACGTGGAACAACTCGCGGGTGGCATTGATGGCATCGGTCGGCGCGATTTTCTTCGCGCTGTGCACGGCCATGTTGCCCAGGTCCTTGATGAGCCGGGCCTTCGTGAAGAGTGCATCGCCAATGGTCTGCCGGAAGGTCGGCTCATGTATCAGTGCGCTGAGGTTGTCCTGGTAGGGCAGCTTCAGCGACTTGTCGTGCTTGTACAGCCAGGCCACACCCAGTTCCAGGGTCCGCCGGGCGTAGAAGCAAGATGCCCGGGCATCACTGTTCGCCAATTCCTCCGCCTTCGAGGCCGACTCGAAGAGGAAGGACCACTCGGGAAGGCTGAGGAAGGCGAAGTTGCTCATAGCTTGGCTTTCTCCCGGATAAAGCTGTTCATCCGCTCCGCCAGCGCGACCCGACGCTGTTGAAGGAAATCGCGGTAACGCACCGTCGCCCAGAGCTCAGGGTCGGTGGGTACACACTGACTGGTCAGCGCCTCCGCACCCTGCTTGTCGACGATGGTGGCCAAGTAATCGGTCGCCTCCTTGTTGCTGATGCGCCGGTTGGTCTGGCCAGTGATGAAGGCCATGTTGGCGATTTCGTTGATTTCGCCGGTCTCGTACTGGGCCTTGAGCAGGGACTTGGGGATGATGTGGTGCCACTGGATGAAGTGCAGCTTGCCCTGATGGGTGAGCGACAGCCCCAGTCCGCTATACCAATCCTTCGCACCCGAGGCCTTCAATGCGAGATAGGCGAGCGAGAACAGCGGGCTGTTCACCCCGCGGCCTGCCAGGTCGCCCGGCTCGACATGCAGGCGGCCGAACTGGCGCTTGACGGGGTCCATCAACTTGCCCACATCCTGGTCGCGGAAGACGATGGCGAGGTCTTCGTTGAGCAGGGTCTCGGTCGAGCCGCGCGAATAGCGGCCGCGCGCATTGGCCACCAGCAACCAGTGCAGCAGCTTGTTCTGCTCGTCAGCGGTGAGCTTGTTGTCCTTCACCCGGCTCACGGCGGCCAGCGTGTGGATGAACATCGGCGAGGACAGCAGCGACTCGTCCTCGATGCCGACATTGGTACGCAGGAAGTTGATGGCGTAGCGCAGCCCTTCCTTTGCCTGCTCCCAGCCGGCCTTGAGCTTATCCACCGGGGTGCTCGCCACCGAGCGGAACAAACACTGCTGCGTGGCGAAGACGACGATGGCCCGCACGAGATGGCCGAGTTCAATCGTGAACCAGCTCTGTTCGCATTCCTCCTGGAAGGCCTCCAGCTCCTTCAGCAGGTTCGGCCAGCGCGAGGTCATCTGCGCCAGGGCCAGGTCGGACGAGCGCAGCTTTGCGCCCAGGGAATTCACTCGCACGAAGATTTCCGTGACCTCTTCGTAGCTCATCGCGCGTTCGAGGACATGGACGACGTAGTGGTAGTCCTTGATGGCGCGCAGCTTCTTCAGGCGGTCGGAATACTTCTGGAATTTCGGGTCCTTGAAGGACTCGATGCCGGCCTTCTCCAGGATTTCCGCATCGTTCGCGGTACGAAAAATGTGGCTCACCGACACCCAGTTGGGCTGCGACAGCAGGTTCTTGCTCGCCACGACGAAGGTGCGGCGGTTGAGCTTTTCCTGCAGGCCCTGCTCGGCTTCCTCGGTGTCCTCCGCCTCATCGCTCACCTCATCGTCGGGGGTGAGCGGGGAAGGTTCATCGCTTTCGACCTCGGTATCGTCGGTGGGCGGACCGTCTGGGTGCTCGAGGTTAAATAGGATGTCGATGGGGCGCTTGCGGCCACGCACCGACACCTGCTCACCGCCCAACACCGCCGTGAGCGAAGTCAGGCGCTGCTGACCGTCGAGCAGCAGCTTGCGGCCGGCAAAGGCGTTACTCTCCTGCGCGATGGCGAAATCGCGCGTCGGCACCGGCTCGTCGGTCTCCCACATCAAGATGGAGCCACTGGGGTAGCCCCGGTAGAGCGAATCGAGCAGGTCGCGGACGCGGGTCGCCTGCCAGACGTAGTGGCGCTGGATTTCCGGAAGGCGCAGTTCGCCGCGCTTGTACATGTCCACCAGGGTGTCGATGGGGATGTTCTGCTGCTGCACTGTCAGAGTTCTCCCCGGAAGGCTCGGTGCTGGAGTGAAGCGAGAAGACTGTCAATGCCTTCCACTGCCGCCCGGTGTTGTTCCCGGATTCTCTCCAGTTCTGCAATTGCCTCGTAAAACTTAATACGAGCATCGAGCGGGGGCAAAGGAACTTCCAGGCTGCGGAGGATAGCGAGGTTGATATTCTTCTGCGCCGACTCTGGAGCAGAATCCTCAAGCGCCTTTTGAAGGAAGGACAACCAGATGCGAATAAATTCGACGGTAGCGAGTTCGTCCGCTGTAAATCCAACAACGCTATCAGGAAAACAGGCGTCGAATTTTAAGATACCCGTCTTCGCGATGTTTGCCGCGATAGTGATGCACAACGTGCCCGCTGGCCACAATCTGCTTTGCTTTAAGCCAGCTTCGGAATACGTGGCGCTAAAGTTACGTATGTAGCCGCCGGAGTTCGCCACGTCTCCGGTCTGGACGAGTGGGTAGTCTCCGCCCAGCAGTTGAGGAGCATTTCGCGGGCGATGTTTGGAAACCCCTCTTTCCAACCGTCCGACCTCACCGAGCGGAACACGCTCCCAACCCTTCGGATTCGTGACTGGGTCCCCGAACATCGCGATGAAAATCCCCCGCTGCAGCTCATCCAGCAGCGCCAAGGCTTCCCTCCGCTTCGCACGCAACGCATCAGCTTGGTCGAGGATGGCGGCGATGCGACGTTGTTCGGGGAGGGATGGAACCGGAATTTGGATTTTTGCGACTTGCGCCGGCCTCGCACGAAGCAAAGAGCCACCGACGCCCGATACCGTCTGCATGAACTGTGAGTGAAACGGGTCGCTAACCAAGACGTGCCGCAGGTAGCCAGGGTCTGCTTTCTCGCTACGAAAAACAATCCATTCACCCGAGGCAATCAATCGGCGTCCGTTGTTCTGACCGACCACCCAAGAGCGTCGGATGTGGGGAACAATTTTTGAAAGCAAGACGTCGTTGGGCTGAACAATTTGCTTGGCTGAGCCGATGCTCGAACCAATCACGACTTCATGGCACCCTTTGTCGAAAGCTGGGATGCTGTATAGGTCAAACTGTTCGTCCGGGAATTTTGATGGGTCGACCGAGCCACGCCGCGTGGCCATCAACTCGCCCAGCGCGAGCAACGGTACTCCACTCATTCGAGCATTCCCTCAAGCGCTTTCATCCCCGCGTGAATTTCCTCCTCTAGCTTTGCCAACTTCGCGAGAATCTCCTTCGGCGGTAGATGGTCGACCGCCTCATGCACGACTTCCTTGTAGCGGTTGATGGAGAGGTCGTAGCCCTGGGCTGCAATGTCGGCCTTGGGCACGCAGAAACTCTGCTCGGTACGCAAGCGCTGCCGTTCGGCCCCGTCCCGCTGCTGCCAGCGTGCCAGCGCATCTGGCAGGTTGTTCTTTACGTGCTCGGCCTCGGTGAGCGGCTCTGACGGCGTAACTCCGAGCTTGTCCTCGGGCAGCAGGGGTTGGCGCTTGTCGTCCAGACTCCAGCCGTCCGCGTCCATGTCGTAGAACCAGACGTGGTCGGTGCCGCCCGAATTGGTCTTGGTGAACACCAGAATCGCCGTCGACACCCCGGCGTACGGTTTGAAACAGCCGGAGGGCAGGGAGATGACCGCGTCGAGCTTCTGCTCTTCCACAATCATCCGGCGCAGCTCCTTGTGCGCCTTGCTGGAGCCGAAGAGCACGCCGTCCGGCACGATGACCGCCGCCCGCCCGCCTGGCTTCAAGAGCCGCAGGAAGAGCGCGAGAAACAGCAACTCGGTCTTTTTCGTCTTGACCAGCGCCAGCAGGTCCTTGGCGGTATTTTCGTAGTCCAGCGAACCCGCGAACGGTGGATTGGCGAGGATGAGGGAGTATTTCTCCTCGTCGCCCGCGTGGTCCTGCGCAAGGGAGTCCTTGTAGCGGATGTCCGGGTTATCGACTCCGTGCAGCGCCATGTTCATGCTGCCGATGCGCAGCATGGTGTTGTCGAAATCGTAGCCGTGAAACATGCCGTGGTGGAAGTGCTCACGGGCCGTGGCATCGTTGAACAGCGCCGGATGCTTCTCGCGCAGGTATTCCCCCGCCGCGACCAGGAAGCCACAGGTTCCGCTGGCCGGGTCGCAGATGACGTCCTTGGGCGTCGGCGCGGTGAGCTCCACCATCAGCTTGATGATGTGACGCGGCGTACGGAACTGCCCGTTCTGGCCGGCCGCGGCAATCTTGCCGAGCATGTACTCGTAGAGGTCGCCCTTCGTGTCGCGGTCCTCCATCGGGACGTGGTCGAGCATGTCCACGACCTTGGCCAGTAAACCCGCGGTCGGGATGGTGAAGCGGGCGTCTTTCATGTGATGGCTGTAGGTCGAGCCGTCGCCGCCCATGGTGCGCAGGAAGGGGAAGACATGCTCGCCGACCACCGTGAACATCTCGGCCGGCGCGAAATTCTTGAAGCGCGACCAGCGCAGGTCATCGAAGTCGCGCCCCTTGCCGTCCTTGCCCTCCGGGAAGATGCGATTCTCCATCGGCCGCTTGAGGAGCAAGGCCTTGCTCTCCTCCAGCGTATGCGCGTCGTCCAGCCTGCGGATGAAGAGGAGGTAGGTAATCTGCTCCAGGACCTCCATCGGGTTCGAGATACCGCCCGACCAGAAGGCGTTCCATACGGCATCAATTTGGCTTCGAATCTCGCCAGTCAGCATCGAATATTTCCTGTATTTCGTGTCCGTCCGCCTGCGTCCGGCGTCCGGGTAAAAAAACATTTCGGGCCATGCTATCCGCCCAACGTATGTCAATCAACTTCTGCGCCGTCAAAGCGCACCTCCCGGACATCGTGGCTCGCCCTCTTGCTGCGCTAAGCCGCCTCAATCCAGCGGACAAGGGTGACGGTGACGTGTTTCTCCTCCAACTCGGACGCCGCCACCCTGACGTCGGGCGATACATCTTCGGCCTGCAGGTGCCCGAGCGCCCGTTTGAGCCGACGGCGGAATTCCCTGAGGTCGCAGACCACGCCGCTCATGCGATACAGGTCCGCGATTTTTACCGCATACGGCTCGGCGTGCGAACTGTAGAAACCCGCAAGCCAGGACGGCAGGCCGGAATGGTCGTGCAGGGCGGCCTTGCTGACCGCGCTCCAGTCCTCCGGCCCGAAGAGATTCGCCATTGTCTCCTGCACGCGGAACGAAATCAGGTCGCTCCCGCGCAGGAGGCGGTCCGGTGTATCCGCCCCCTTGTAACCGTCGTCGAAGACGACGTCCATGAGGCGGGGCATCGGAATGTCGACCGATTTCACCCGGATGCGAAGATGGGCTGCGTTGAGGCGAATCAGGCTGTCGCGGATGGCTCTGTGCACGTTTGCCCCGTAGGCCACCTGCAAGTCCTTGGCGAGTTGCCAGAACGTAACTTTCACCCAACGAGGCTGGTCGCGGCTGTCCAGCGGTCGGTCGCCGCGATAGTAGTCGAGGCATGCCGCAAAGACCCGGCGGTCGTAATCCCCGAGGGGATGCCCCGTCATCGTGATGGAAGCATCGCCTCTCGAGGCAATCTCGGCATTCATCAGCGGTTTGCTGCTGACCTCGGCTGCCGCGAACAGGGCCGAACGCAGAAACACGTTTGGGATACCGACCGCAGCGTCCCGCCAAGACGGAAGAAACACGTCCTCGCCCCGCCGGACCGCGCGACGCAACCGCGCCTCGCGCATCTCATTGGTCGAGGCGTTGTCCGGCAGAACGAGCACCGCCTGCTTGTCCGCATTCAGGCGACGCTTCTGATAGCGGGCCATGGACTCGATGGTTGCTGCCGCCGCATAGGTGAGGTCCTGCGTCAGGAAATCACCCACACATTCGGCTGCCCGGCGCGTGCCTTCCGCTTGGGCCTCGAGCTGGGCGACCTGCTCGGCGCTGGGCCGCCTACCCATGCTGCCTGCTCGACGAACGTGCGACGTACGCTGCCACAAGCCCGCGCAGCACAGCCGACGCGCTGACCCCTTGCGTTGCACAGACTGAAGCGAAGTTGTTCTTCAGGTCGGCCGATAGCCAGACCTTCATTTGCACCGAGCCGGCGCGGTGGCGGTCGTTGCTCACCGGGACGTGTACTGCCATTTTGAGTCTCCAGGGGCGGCGAATGGGGCCCCACGTGGAGGTATAGCGCCGACGGTGCGGGATGCGAGATGGACCTTGATGCCGCGCCCGACCAGTTGACCTGAAGACACGCGTTGCTTGACCTGAAACCACGCCCCCCTCGCCGTGGCCCCACACGCTACTTGACTCCGAAACACGTCCCTCTCCTGCCGGCATCGAAAATCCCCCGGGAATGCAGGAGTTTCGTGTGGATACCTCCGTAATCACGTAATCAAGTAATTCCCACCCTCGGGCGCGAAGCTCGCTCCCCCGCTGCCCCCGATGCCTCGTCCGAGTGCTGTCCGATAGCGCAGTTTTCCTTGGCCGGTGCCGCGGCCCTGCGGCGCGGTCCTGTACGTATAGCGCGCCCCCCCCTCCCGAGACACCTTGGTAGAACGAACACACACCGACCCGCACATCGTCCCTGGTGGTCCTGATGCACGTGCAGCAGAACGTGGTGACCGCCGGCGACCAGAGCGCAAGAGCGCCGACCAGGGGGCGGGCGCGTGAGCAGACGGCTGCGGAACACCTCCCGCGCCCAGCCCAAGATGCGAATGGCAGCCGACCTCGAGAACATCACCCCCATTACATGAAAATCCCACCAGGAAATCGCCAACGCATTGAAGCAACGGCATTTTCAACGGCGCTGAATTGCGTTAGGGTCGACACGGGCAACTGACCCGTCGACGCGTTTGGCATAGATTCATGGGGCAACAACGCTCCAGGCCCCCATTTTGTGAACGAACCACAAAATGGGGCCGGCTCATGGATGCGCTCACCCGCTCGACCAAGGAATGCCGCTCGAAGCGAATATTCCCTTTTACATCAGTCGTTTGCAAAGCATTTCAAGAGCCCGGACCGTTTCGTTCGGTATGTCATAGCCTGCGCTTGCTACGACGAGGAAGGCCTTCGGCAGTCCGGGCCCCTCACCTCAAACTCGCACCCCATCGCCTGCAGGCAGGCGAGCAGGAATCCCGCGCTGAAGTTGCCGCGGTTGATGCGCCGGTTGATGGCCGCGGCGCTCCGCCGCATGCCTTGTGTCTTCAGCGCGTCGGCAAGCTCACTGTAGCCCCACCCCTTTTTCGTCAGCGCGAGTTTGATGAGCTCGCCCGCCTCGAGCCCCCACATCTCGACAGCCTCCGACTCGGTCGGCACAACGGGCGGCCTGGTGGAAAGCGAAATCGGCCTGCCTGGACGGTTCATTTTGTCGGTTCAATCGATGACGATTCGTCGGGACGATACCAATTAAAGTCAGTTTTGGCACACGTCGCGTCCGCCTTTCTATACCTCCATCCAACCACCTTGGAGGACAGAAATGCTTGATACCCCCGGACGCGAGCGATTGCTCGACCGGCTCGGACTACCAGCTGCCGGTAGGCGGCTGGTACTCGACGCCGCGAAGTACGCGCCGGTGCGAAAGGTCGCCTCCCGCGGTGGCGGCAACGTCATCACGCCCTATCAGAGCCTGAAGATGCAGCGGACCGTCGAAACGGAAAGCCGCCATCTCGAGTTCCCTGCGGCGGTCGGCCACGAGCACGACCCGAAGGTCCTGGAGTATTTTCCGCAACCCTGCCGGCTGACGTTCGAGGTCGTCGATGCGGACGGAGAAATCCATGCTGTCGACCACACGCCCGACTTCCTGGTCGTCACGGAGCGCGAGGTCTGGTTCGAAGAATGGAAGCCGTGGACGAAGCTCGAACGCCTCGCGCAGCGCAAGCCCTGGCGCTATCAGCTGGACGCGGACGACCGCTGGCGGTCAGACGGTATTGAGCAGTGGCTCGCCGAACGCGGACTCGGCTACCGAATCCTCACGGACCACGACATCCCCCAGCGCCGCGTCGAGAACACGCTCTTCCTCGAGGACTATCTCGACCCTGCGGCACCGACTTGCCCGGTCGAGGTCGAGCTTAGCGTCAAGAACGCGCTCGCGCAGGACGCCACGTTATATCTGGTCGAACTGTACGAGCGCCTGGAGTGCCGACCCGACGACATCTTCAAACTGATTGCCGATGGTCTGGTTGTCGCGGATGTCGACCATGCGGCACTGAGCGAACCGACGCGGTGCCGCGTGTTTCGCGATACCGCAGTCCGCGATTTCGAACACGCACGCCGGGCACCCGCCCCGTTCGCACCCCTCGGCACGGTGGAGATTGCCGTCGGTGCTCGCCTGATGTACGACCAGCAGCCGTACACGGTCCTGATGGTCGGGGGAAACAAGGCCGTCCTCCAGTCCGACGACCACAAATCGGTTGAGGTTGCCCTCGAGACCTTGGAGAAGCTTGCCCTCGCCGAAGACGTCCTGATGGTCGGCCAAGGCTCCGGGACCGAAGCGCCTGTTCGCCTATCCGACTTCACGGAGAACGAACTGCGGATGGCGCTCAAGCGCAGCACCGAACTCGAAAACGTCACGAAGCCGAACCGGACCCAGAGGCGGCTACTGAAGGCGCTTGCCATTGCGAAGCTGATGGGCACGGATGAACTCGTCGCACTGGTTCCCCGCCTGCGCGACCGCGGCAACCGTAAACCCCGTCTGAGTTCCGAGCAGGAAGCGGCGATGGACGAGGTCATCCGGACGGAGTTCGAAAAAAGCCACGCCCCGAACCCCAAGCATTGTCACGCCCAGCTCAAGACGCTCTGCGCGACCCGCGGCATACGCACCCCGTCCTACCCCACGCTCATCGCCCGTATCAAAGCGCGCCCCCGCCAGCAACAGGACCGGGCGCGGCACGGCAAACGGGTCGCGTACCAGAATGCTGAGTTCGTGAACGTGCTCTACGCCGATACGCCGGTGCACGGGTCGCGCGCGCTCCAGTACGTGCACATGGACCACACGGAACTCGATATCGAACTGGTCTCAGTGAAGACCGGCAAGTCTCTCGGTCGGCCGTGGCTGTCGCTGGCCATCGACGCATTCACGCGGCGAATCGTGGGCATCTATCTCTCGTTCGACCCGCCGTCCTACCGCTCGAACATGATGCTCCTGCGCGACATCGTTCGTCGCCACCGCCGCCTGCCGCAGTTCATCGTCGTCGACAATGGGGCCGATTTCCGCAGCGAGGATTTCAAGCGCTTCGCCGAACTGATGCGTATTCACGTCCGCTACCGTCCCGCCGGCAATCCGCGCCACGGTTCGGTCATGGAGCGCATCTTCGGCCGCATCCACACCGAGTACGTCCACAACCTGGCGGGCAACACGAAGGCGCTGAAGGATGTACGGCAAACCACCGGCAAGTTTCTGCCCTCACGGCTTGCCGAATGGACGCTGGAGTCCCTCTACCACGGCATCGAATACTGGGCGTTCACGTATTACGACAACGCCGAACATTCGGCGCTGGGCCTGAGCCCTTGCGAGGCCTTCAATCGCAGCGTCGTATCGTCCGGTGTTCGCGCGCATCGCATCGTCACTCTGACCAAGGATTTCCTCATCCTGACCTGTCCCACCGTGGGCAGGCTGGGGCAACGCAAGGTCGACCGCCAGCGCGGCATCAAAGTCCACTCGAACTACCACTACTGGTGCCCCGAGTTTCGCGACCCGAAGCTGCACGGCCGCAGCCTTCCCGTGCGCTACGACCCGTGGGACAGCGCGACCGTCTATGTGCAAATCGACAAGCGCTGGGTGGCGGCGCAATGCAAATCGCTCACCGCGCTGGGTCAGCTCACGGAGAAGGAGCGGGAACTGTTCTCGACGGAGATGCGCAGCCATTTCCGCCTGCGTGACGAGGACGAACTCTCAACGCAACAGCTTTCCGAGTTCCTGCGCGTCTTCACGCCGAAAGGGGCGCTGGAGGTGGCCCTCGAGCGCCAGCAGGAAAACCGGCATCTCTATCAAGGCATTGGGATTGGGGCCATCGCGCCGCCGAGCGCCGCACCGGGCATTTCGCAGGCGAGCCACCGAATCATTTCAGGCGCGCCCGCGAAGACCGCACCCATGGCAGTCGCCTTGCCGCCCGCCCCACTGGTCGAGCGCTCACCAATCGCCTTCAGCCATTCCGACACCCCCGACTTCGACACATTCTGATTTGGACCATGAACATGAACTCACAGACCACTACCGCCCACGCAGCACACACCGCCTCTCCCATGAGCGGCCAACGCATCCGCCACCCGCGCATTGCCACTACCATCGATGAGTGCCGACTGATGCTCGACGCCGGCGACAACGCCAATCTGCTGGTCCTGTGCGGCCCCACCGGCGTCGGCAAATCGACCCTGGGCGACTTCCTGGTTGAAGCGGAATTGAGGAACCAAGCCGCCTTCATGACGGAGAACCCGGGCTGCATCCCGGCCATTCGCCTCGAGGCGCCCGCGTCCGGAGAACGCGATTTTTCCTGGCGTCTTTTTTACCAGCGCATGCTCAGCGCGCTCGAGGGCGAGCTTGACGCACCGCGAACGGCCTACGGCGTTGACCCGGAAACCGGGAAGGTTGTGCGCCCGGTGGGTCCGCAAACCAATCGTCTGTCCGGTCTGCGCACGGCGGTCGAGCGCTCGCTGCGAAACCGTGGCACACGATTCGTCGTGGTCGATGAAGCGGCACACATGATGCGCCAGTGTCATCCGAATCGGCTCGAGGAACAGTTCAATACGCTCAAGTCGCTTTCGAACGAGTATCACGTGCAGTGGATTCTCCTGGGGTCGTACGACCTCTTCGAACTCGTCTCGCTCAGTGCCCAGCTTGCCCGCCGCAGCCATATCATCCATTTCGGCCGCTACCGCGAAGATGCCCCCGACGATGTCCGCTCCTTCCGTGGGTGTCTGAAGAAGCTCGGGGAATGCATGCCGGCGTTGAAGGACCACGACCTGTTGCGCTACGCCGAGGCGTTTCACCAGAACACCTTGGGGTGTGTCGGCACCCTGCGCACGGTGCTTGTGCGCCTGAACCTGTTGGTTGCCGAGCAGGGATGGTCGGAGGACGTGCTCCGCAAGGCATTGCTCACCGACGCTCAGGTCACACAAATCATGCGGGAAATCATCGAGGGCGAGGAACGCATCGCACCCGGGCTCACACGCCATCTGCTGGCACCGTCGACGCGCACCGGCCGGAGGGTCGCATGATGAGCAAGCTGAACAACCCGCGTTCCACCCTGCACGCGCTCGAACCCATGGGGCGAGGCACTCCGGAGGTCGAAAGCCTGACGAGCTACTTCTGCCGTCTGGCGTACTCCCACGGGATGACTGCCCAGAAACTGGCCGACTGGGTCCTCGACCACTTCGAACAGTCCGTGTGCGAAAAGTACGGCTGGCACCAGCGTAGCTTCTCCAGCATGTCGCCTGAGAGCGAGCAATGGGCGGCATGGCTGGCCGAACTCACAGGGGTGGCATCGCTGGACCGTCACACCCTGGCCCCTTGGCGCTCGGTGTTGGGTGTTCCGGGCCTGGCGCCGAAGTCGGACCGTTGGTGCCCGTGCTGCCTGGCCGAGGACAAGGCCAGCAACGCCGAACCCTACCTGCGGCTGACCTGGGACGTCGCCCCGGTTACCGCCTGCCTGCGTCACAAGGTGCAGTTGGTAGCGACCTGTCCGCACTGCCACCGCAGCAACGTCCGGAGTCGTTCGGCCGTAGTCGTGCCCGGTTATTCCACGTCATGCGGCGGGTTTCTCGGCGACGCTAAAACCGAACCCGCCTCACCGGAAGCACTCTGGGTAGCCCGGCAAGTGGGGCAGATGCTGCAGGAGCCGCCGAAGGTCGCGTCCACTGGACTGGTCCCACTGCTGGAGACGGTCATCGAGCGCATGGCCGACGGGCGGCCGAGTACCTTTGCGAGTCGGTATGGCTTCTCGAAGAGCGGCATCTCGCACTGGCTCAACAAAGGGGGAATCCCGGCCCTGAAAGCCTGGCTGACCATCGCCCTGCATGGCAGGATTGGCCTCGACAAGCTGTTCGCAGGCGATGTCGAAGGCTGGGAACCTCCTCTCGTGCCTGTACAGATGCCCATCGAGCTCCCCGAGTCGCCGCGAGCCGGCATCAAATCGAGGGAACTGGACTGGGACGCCATCCGTGCTCAGTTGCGCGCAATGCTGGAGGAGCCGCAGCCGGTGTCCGTCAATGAAGCGAGCGAACGAGTGGGAGTGGACCGCAAGAGCCTCTACCTGCAGGCCAATGCAGAAGCCCGCGCCATTGCCGACCGCTACCTCCGCCATCGTGCCGCCCGCGGCGAGCAACGGCAGACCCGCCTGCAATCGCAGATTGGGGAGGTGCTCGACGAGCGCCTGGCAGCAGGCTACGAGGGAATGAGCGCGCGGGACATCTGGAGTCGGCTCTATACCGAGGCGCAATCCGTGCCAGGCATCTTTCGCCACATCACCGCGGTGATGGACAGCCGCCGCTAGCCCCCAGCGCCACCTGAAATGAAAAACGGGACCTAACGGTCCCGTTTTTTTGACTCTTCTACTCCGGCGCGGACACACTCCGCGCAAGCAAACCAGCAAGACTACTATGCCGCACCCGATAAACCAAAATATGGCCAATCGTGAAATAAAGCATAACTTGGCCTGGTGGCCACTTTATGCTTAACGGCACAACCAGAGCAACGTCTGGCCTTTTGGAATTGGTGGACCGAAAGGGGATCGAACCCTCGACCTCTGCATTGCGAACGCAGCGCTCTCCCAGCTGAGCTATCGGCCCTCAAGAGCTGCGCATTATAGAGGTGCCATTTCTTCCTCGCAAGTCCCGACTGAAAATTTTCAGATCAGACTCGGAATTCCAGTCAGGTCTCGTCCGCTTCGCCGGAGCCGACCGCGGCGCGACCGAGGCGGTCGCGAATGGGTTGCCACTCGGCTCGCTCGGGCAGCGCTTCGACGACGATGAAGTCGGCTCCGCTGGCGTCGAGATCGCGGAGGTTCGCGTAGAGTTCGTGTGCGTAGCCGACCGGGTCGGCGGGCGCGGCGCGCCACAGCAGGCGGGCGTCGCGAGGATCGGCGCAGCCGTGCGCGAGGACCGCGACGCGGCTGCCTTCGCCGGCTAGCGTGGCGGCGATTTCGGCGAGTTGCGCGGTCGGCGCGAGCTGCAAGGGCGTACGTGGCGCATAGTGCGCGGCGAGGGAACCGGACACGCGGGGCCGGTCGACGGACTCCGCTTTGTCCTCTTTGTCGCCGGACGTTTCGTCGATGATGCACCGCACTTGCGGCTCGCGGCCGATGACGTGGGCGATGTCTTCGGCGGAAATCGCTCCGGGGCGCAGGATCACCGGCGCATCGCGCGAAAGATCGAGAATCGTCGATTCGATGCCGACCTCGCAGGCACCACCGTCGAGGATGAGGGCGACGCGGTCGCCGAGTTCGTCGGCCACGTGCGCGGCTGTCGTCGGGCTGATGCGGCCGAAGCGGTTCGCGGACGGCGCAGCTATGCCGGAGTCGAACGCCAGCAGCAAGGCCAGCGCGACGGGATGATCGGGTACGCGCAAGCCGACCGTGTCCTGTCCGCCGGTCACCGCATCGGGGACGCCGTCCTCGCGCTTCAGGATCAGCGTCAGCGGTCCGGGCCAGAACGCGCGCGCGAGAACGATCGCTTCCTTCGGAATGGCGCGCGCCCAGCGCGACATATGTTCGGCGTCGGGCAAATGCACGATCAGCGGGTGATCGGCGGGCCGGCCTTTGGCGGCGAAAATCTTGTTGACCGCGGCGACGTTCAGCGCATCCGCTGCGAGGCCGTACACCGTTTCGGTCGGCATGCCGATCAGCTCGCCGGCGCGGAGCAGGTCGACGGCGCGTCCGATCTGCTGTGCGCCGGCGGGGACGATGACGTGTGCCGCCGCCGAGGGGGTGGCCGGGGGTGCGGCGGTGCCGGCGGCGCGTGCGCTCCCGGTGCTGCCGCTAGCGAAAGGCTTCACATCGTCGACCGGCCGACGCGCCCCGGCACTGTGTCCGTCGCCGTTACTGTGCGTCACCGCGAATCCCGATGGCGCTGCGGGCGGCCAGCGCGACGCCCAGCGCTTTCGCGACGTCGTCCGCGACGACCGTGAAGTGCCCCATCTTGCGACCGGGGCGCGCGTGATGCTTCGCGTAGAGGTGCAGCCTGAGGTTCGGCACCGCGTGCAACACCGACCAGTCGGGTTCGCGATATGCGCCGTCGCCGTCCCCGCCTTCGTACCAGAGCTCGCCGAGCAAATTCACCATCACCGCGGTGCTGTGCGCACGGGGTTCGCCGAGCGGCAGGCCGCACACCGCCCTGACCTGCTGTTCGTACTGGCTGGTGACGCAGGCGTCGATCGTGTGGTGGCCGCTGTTGTGCGGACGCGGGGCCATCTCGTTCACGTAGAGCTCGCCATCGCAGACGAAAAATTCGACGCCGAGCGTGCCGACGTAGCCGAGCTCTTCCGCGATCCGCCGGGCCGCTTCGCGTGCGCGCTCGGCAAGCACCGAGCCGATCGATGCGGGTGCGATCGTGACGTCGAGGATGCCATTGCGATGGCGGTTCTCGGCCGGGTCGAAGGTCTGCACGCTGCCCGACTCGTCGCGCGCGAGCACGACCGAGACTTCGCAGTCGAGGGTCAGCATCTTCTCGAGCACGCACACTTCGCCGTTGAAGCCGTGAAACGCATGCAAGGCTTCCTCGCGATTCGCGACACGCGCCTGGCCTTTGCCGTCGTAGCCGAAGCGCGCGATCTTCAATACCGCCGGAAACAGGTCGACAGGCGCCTCACGCACGTCATCTTCGGAGCGAATCACCGCGAACGGTCCGTGCGGCAAGCCATGCTCCGCAAGAAACGTCTTTTCGGCGACACGGTTCTGGCATACCGCAACCGCCGCCGCAGACGGGTGCACCGGGACGAACTTCGCGAGGTAGTCGAGGGTCGCGGCGGGCACGTTCTCGAACTCGGTCGTCACCGCGGCGCAAGCTGCCGACATCTCGTCGAGCGCCGCGAGGTCGTCGAATGCGGCGACGAGGTGGCGGTCGGCGATCAGGCCCGCCGGGCTGTGCGCGTCCGGATCGAGCACCCACACCTTGTAGCCCAGTTCGTGGGCCGCGGAAACGAAAAAGCGGCCGAGCTGGCCGCCGCCGAGCATGCCGAGCGTCGCGGGCGGCAGGATCGGAGGCACGGGAGACGACGTGACGGGCATTTAGTGGGCGGAAACGTCCGAAAACAGGTTGATCACCAGCACGCCGGCGAGGATCAGGCCGATGCCGAGCAGCGCCGGAAGGTCGAGACGCTGCCCGAAAAGCACGAGGCCGGCGAGGCTGATCAGGACCACGCCGACACCCGACCAGACCGCGTAGGCGATACCGACTGGGATCGAGCGCAGCGTCAGAGACAGAAAATAGAATGCGATCGCGTAACCGGTGACGACGATCACCGACGGCAGCGGGCGGCTGAAGCCCCGCGACGCGGTCAGCGCCGAAGTCGCGACGACTTCGGCGACGATTGCGACCAGCAGGTACAGCCACGCCGGGTTCATGACAGATACGGCAGCCGTCAGGCCGGCGGCGGCAGTTCCATCGCGAGCACGGCCTGCGTCTGGCTGGCGCGGAACGCCGCGAGCTTTCCGCCGAGCACGGCATCCTCGTTGGCGAGCAGTGCGACGGCGAAGAGAGCGGCGTTCGCGGCGCCGGCCTCGCCGATCGCGAAAGTGGCAACCGGGATGCCCTTGGGCATCTGCACGATCGACAGCAGCGAATCCTGCCCCGACAGCGCCTTCGACTGTACCGGCACGCCGAGCACCGGCACGACCGTTTTCGCAGCGACCATGCCGGGCAAGTGGGCGGCCCCGCCGGCCCCGGCGATGATCGCCTTCAGGCCGCGGTCGCGCGCCGTCTCGGCGTACTCGAACATCAGGTCGGGCGTGCGATGCGCGGACACCACTTTCGCCTCGTACGGCACCCCGAACTCGGTGAGCATCTTCGCCGCGGCCTGCATCGTGGGCCAATCGGAATTCGAGCCCATGATGATGCCGACGACCGCTTTCTCGCTCATCGCTCAGCCCTTCCGGCGCGCGACGCGCTCGGCCGATTCGACCGTGTTCGCGAGCAGCATCGTGATCGTCATCGGACCGACGCCACCGGGGACGGGCGTGATCAGCGACGCGACCTCCTTCGCCGACGCGAATTCGACGTCGCCGCACAGCTTGCCCGCCTCTGCGCCTTCGGTCAGCCGATTGATGCCGACGTCGATGACGACCGCGCCCGGCTTGATCATGTCGGCGGTGACGAAACGCGGCTTGCCGATCGCGGCGACGAGGATGTCGGCGCGCCGCGTGTGGAACGCGAGGTCGCGCGTTTTCGAGTGCGTCACGGTGACCGTGGCGCCGGCATTGGTGAGCAGCATCGCCATCGGCTTGCCGACGATGTTGGAGCGTCCGATGACGACGGCCTCCGCTCCCTGGACCGGGACATTCTCGGCCTCGAGCATCTTCATGACCCCGTGCGGCGTGCACGGCAGGAAAGCTTCCTGGCCCTGCGACAGGCGTCCGACGTTCTCCGCGTGGAAGCCGTCGACGTCCTTCTCGACGCGAATCGCTTCGAGCACCGCCGCCTCGTCGAATTGTTTCGGCAGCGGCAATTGCACGAGGATGCCGTGGACCGACGGGTCGTCGTTGAGCTCGGCGATTTTCGCCATCACCTCAGCGGCATCGACGGCGGCGTCGAAATCGAGCCGCAGCGAGCGGATGCCGGCCTTCTCGCACGCGCTCACCTTGTTGCGCACATAGACGGCCGAGGCCGGGTTGTCGCCGACGAGGATCACAGCGAGACAGGGCTGCACGCCCTCGGCGCTCAGTTTCGCCGCGCGCTCCGCGAGTTCACCGCGAACGCGGGCCGAGAGGGCATTACCGTCGAGAATGCGAGCCGTCATGGTCGGGGGCCCCAAAAAAGCCGGTTATTTTACAGCAGGATCCTGAGCCTGTGCGGTTCGGTCGCAGACGCATGGCACGGCGGAGCCAGCTTCGCGCAGCGTGTGTCCGCGCGAACAGGCCCGCGGCCTCCGACGTCAACCGACGCGGAAGCCCGCCGTCAGCGCTTCCAGCGCCTCGGCGCTGTGCTTGAGCTTTTCGCTGGACTCGGCGCTGCTGCGGATCTCGTCGCTGCTGCGCTCGGCCATTTCGGCGACCTCCTGCATGTTCGTCGCCACGCTGTTGCTCGCCGATGAAAGCTCCTTCATCGACATCACGACTTCTTCGAGGCGGACCAGCGTGTCGCGCGCGCCTTCGCGGATTTCGCGCAGCGCATCGGCCGCCTGCTTCGACAGATGCGCGCCCGAATCGACCTTCGGCACGATCTGCTCGATGCTCGCGACCGCGCTTTCAGTCTCGGCCTTCACCGACACGATGACCTGCGAAATCTGCGCGGTCGCCGCGCCGGTGCGTTCGGCGAGCTTGCGAACCTCGTCGGCGACAACCGCGAATCCCCTGCCCTGCTCCCCGGCACGCGCCGCCTCGATCGCGGCGTTGAGCGCGAGGAGATTCGTCTGGTCCGAGATTTCCCGGATCACGTCGGCGATCTCGCCGATTTCGCCGGAGCGATCGCGCAGGATCTGGATCTGCTTCGCCGCGCGCGTCACGGTATCGGAAATCTGCGCGATCCCGTCCGACGCTTCGCGCGCCAGATCCTCGCCGCGTTGCGCGATGTCCACCGTGCGCTGTGAGTTGCCGCGCGCCTCGTCGGTGTTCTCAGACACGTGCACGATACTGACGGCCATCTGCTCGAGGGCCGCCGCGGTGCTGCCGGCGACTTCGGTCTGGCGCATCGAGGCGCCGTGGATCGAGCGCCCGGCTTCGGCCGCTTCGCGGACCGCGTCGGTCACGTCATGCGCGTTGTCGCGCACACGGCGAATGACCTCCGCAAGACGCGACTGCATCTGCTCCATCGCGTAGGTGACGCTGCGCGTGTCGCCCGTCAAAACCTTCACTTGCGAGGTGAGGTCGCGCTCGGCGATCTGGCCGGCGACGCGCTGCAGGTCGGACGGCTCGCCGCCGAGCTGGCGCAGGATGCCACGGCTGATGCGCCACGACAGCAGAACCACCAGCGCGATCGAGATCGCGCCGAGCAGAAGCGTATTCCTCGTGTTGTGCCAGAACGTGTCATCGACATCGTTCACATACACGCCGGTGCCGATCACCCAGTTCCACGGCGCAAACGCTTTCACGTACGAGATTTTCGGCTGCGGCTCGGCCGAGCCGGGCTTCGGCCACATGTAATCGACGAAACCGGCGCCGGCGCCGCGGGCGACTGTCGCGAATTCGACGAACAGGTGCTTGCCGTTCGGATCCGCGACATCGCTCATGTCCTTGCCGTCGAGTTCCGGGCGGATCGGGTGCATCACGGTGCGCGGATGGGTATCGGTAACGAAGAAATATTCCCCGTCGCCGTACCGCAACACTCGTACGGCGGCCAGCGCGGCCGCTTGGGCGTCCTCACGCGACAGCTCGTTGGCCAACTCACGGGCGTGGAAGTGCTGCAGCACGCCGTGTGCGGATTCGAGCGCATTCCGCACGCTCGTCTTGCGCTCTTCGAGCATCACGTCGCCGAGGGAACTGACGGCGCGCCACAGCACGAGAACGAACAGGCCGAAGGCGATCACGACGATGAGGCGCAAGCGCGCGCCGACGCTCAGCTGGTACAGGTTAAGCAACGGAGTCTCCCGGATTCTTATGACAGGAACGCTTGCGCGTCGGTGCATGTACGGCCGCGAACCGGGAAACTTGAGCGACAGTGGCTGGATCGACGGCGGAAAATCGCGGTGTGCGTGGCCAGCTCGCCGTCGGACCGCGGGAAAACCACGGCAACGAGGCTGCCCGGGATGCGAACGCCGCTCGGCGCAGCGTCGTGCGACCCTTATTTCATGCCGCTGAGAAACTGCGCGACGGCGACGATCCCGGCGTCGGAAACGTTCTCGATCACGGTATGCATCACCATGTCCGGGGCGACGCGGGACTGGTCCCGGAACGCATGCAACTGCGCGACGAGGTATTTCGCGTGCTGCCCGGCGAGCCGCGGCAGGTACATCGCGCCCCGACCCTCGGGCCCGTGGCAGGTGATGCAGGCGGTGACGCCGTTTTCCGGGTCGCCCGAAAAATAGAGCGCCATGCCGATCGCCGCCTCCCCGCGTGCCGCGACCGGCTCCGGACCGATCTCCTTCGCGCTTAAATACAGCGCCAGGGCCCGCATCTCGCCGCCCGTCAGGTGCGCGACCTCCTGCTGCATCGGGTCGCTCGTGCGCACGCCGGTCTTGAAGTTCGCGAGCTGTCGCGTGAGATAGTCGGCGTTCTGGCCCGCGAGTTTCGGGAAGTCGGGATTGCTGCTGCGGCCCTCGGGTCCATGGCACTTGCAGCAGCGCTCGGCGACGATCTGCTCGGGCGCCCGGTCTGTCGCGCCGACTCCCGACGAGAACGCCGCGACGAGGATCGCGGCGGCGACGCTCTTCTGCGGCCTCAATGCAATGCCCCCGGCTCCGCGGCGATCACCTGCTGCACGAGCTCGGCCAGCGAGTTCGCGCCCATCTTTTCCATCACGCGCGCGCGGTGCACCTCGACGGTCTTGATGCTGATGCCGAGCACGTCGGCAATCTGCTTGTTGAGCTTGCCGCCGATGATGAGGTCGAGCACTTCGCGCTCGCGATGCGTGAGGTGCGCGAGGCGCCGCGTGACTTCCGCCTCGAGCTGGCGCTTGCCGCGGCTTTCACGCTCGGCGGCGAGACACTGCTCGATCAGCGTCAGCATGTCGCGGTCGCCGAAAGGCTTTTCGATGAAATCGACCGCGCCCTTCTTCACCGCGGACACCGCCATCGGCACGTCGCCGTGGCCGGTGATGAAGATCACCGGGAGCGGCGAGCGACGAGCTTTCAACTCCTCGAACAGTTCGAGGCCGCTCATGCCGGGCATGCGGACGTCGAGCACGAGACAGCCGGTCAGCGAAGCGTCGTAGAAATCGAGAAAGGACTCGGCCGATTCGTACGATGCGACAGCGTATCCGTTAGATTCGAGCAGCCAGACGAGCGAGTCGCGCAAGGCCTCGTCGTCATCGACGATATAGATCTTCTGGTCAGGCACTCCGGGCGACCCGCTCACTCGCAAACTCCGTCGGCAGCGTAAAGGAGAAGATGGTACCGCCTTCCGGGTTCGCATCCACGATCAATCTACCGTCATGAAATTCGATGATCGAACGGCAGATGTTGAGCCCCATTCCCATGCCTTCGGTCTTGGTCGTGTAGAACGGCGTGAAGAGGCGCGCGCGCTCCTCGTCGCCGATGCCGTGCCCGCGGTCGATGACCGACACTTCGACGGCCCGCGGGCCGAGCGCGCGGGCGCGCACCTCGAGCACACGCTCGGTCGACGGCATGCCGGACATGGCTTCGATGCCGTTCTTGACGAGGTTCAGCAAGACCTGCTCGATCATGATGCGGTCGGCGAAGACCGCAGGCAGATCGGTCTCGACCTCGGAAACGATGCGCGTGCTCATCCGCCGCGCGTCGATTTCGGCGAAGCCGATCGCGTCGTCGAGCAGCTCGACGATCTGCACCGCGCTGCGCCGCGGCTCGCTCTTCTTCACGAACTCGCGCACCCGCCGGATAATCTTGCCGGCGCGCTCGGCCTGGAAGCTCGCCTTCTGCATCGCCGCGAGGATGTCCTCGTTGCGGAAGCTGCCCGACTGGATGCGCGTCACCGAACCCATGCAGTAATTCGCGATCGCCGACAGCGGCTGGTTGAGCTCGTGCGCGAGCGTCGAGGCCATTTCGCCCATCGTGATCAGGCGCGACGTGCGCTGCAGCCGCTCGGCCTGCTGACGAGAAATTTCCGCCATCTGCTTGCGTTCGGTGATGTCGGTCGCAATCCCCATCCGCACGACTCGCCCGTCGACCCAGCGCGTCGCGCGTTCGCGGACGTGGTACCAGCGCCCCGACAGCGGATGCTGCAGCTCGCCGTCGAAAAGCTCGCGCGGCAAGTCGGCCGCGGTCAGCCCGCGCGGGTCGACGCCGTAGTCGCTGCGCTCGGGCTGCGGGACGGAGACGCCGCGCACGGTGCGTCCGACGGCGTCAAAGCCGTGGATGTTCTTGAACGCGCGGTTCGCGAACAGGATCTCGTCGGTGCCGGCGTCGGCGACGAACACCGCGGCTTCGAGCCCGTCGAGCACCGCGACGAAACGCTCGTGCGCGGCTTCGAGCGCCGCGCGGATGCGCTTCGGTTCGGTAATGTCGGTCACCGATGCCATCCAGCCGGTCTGCGTGCCGCTGCTGTCGATCAGCGGCGACAGGTAGAAGCGCGCGTCGATGCGGTCGCCGTTCTTGCGGCGGATGCGCATCTCGAATCCGGTCGGCGGCGCGCGCCCGAGCAGCGTCAGATCGAGGTTGTCGCTGCACGTTTTCGCGTCTTCCACCGGCCAGTACGGGAACGGCCGGCGCGCGCCGATCAGCTCGTCCTGATCGAATCCGACCATGCGGCAGAACGCCGCATTCACGTACGTGATGCGCCCTTCGAGATCGATCGCGCGCATTCCGGTGAGGACCGACTCCTCCATCGCCTTGCGGAACGTGGATTCGGCCCGCAGCGCGTCTTCGCCGGCCTTGCGCCCGGTGATGTCGTGCGCGACCGCGTAGACGAGCTTCTCCTCGCGCACCGGGTTGATGCTCCACGCGAGCCATTTGAACGACCCGTCCTCGCAGCGGCAGCGGTTTTCGAAGCTCGCGGGTTCGCCGCCGGCGAGGCGCCGCATCTGCGTCACCGTCTCGGCGACGTCGTCGGGATGGACGAGGTCGAGCAGGGCGCGCCCCGGGAGGTCGTCCGGCCGGTAGCCCAGGATGCGTTCGAACGCCGGGTTTGCGCGGCGGAACGCGCCGTCGAGACCGAGGATGCACAGCAGGTCGAGCGACAGGTTGAACAGCCGGTCGCGCTCCTTCTCGACCTGCACGCGGCGCTGCACATGGGCGCGCAGCAGCCACAGCGTCCACAACACGAGCACCGACAGGCCGACGATCATCATCGTCGGCAACGCCTGCGACAGCGGCGTCGCGGTCCGGAACGCGACCGCACGCAGCCGCAGCCCGTTGCCCGGCGGGTCGAGCGGAATTTCGTACGACACGCTCTCGTCGAGGTCGCGGACGCTGGAATTGACCGCGAGGCTCTCGCCCTTGCCGCTGATCAGCGCGAGCCGGTATTTCTCGGCGAACCAGCTCGGCACGAGGTGGCGAACGATACGGTCGATCGAATAGACGCCGACGACCGCGCCGAGGAATTCGCGGCCCCGCCGCACCGGCACATAGACCTCGACGACGACCGTGCCGCGCGGGTTCGCATAGGCCTCCGCGTAGGTCGGCCGTCCGAGGTCGCGGGCGTGATGGAACGCGGTGGTCTGCAGGCCGGTGAGCGGGTCGCCGACCAGCCAGTCGATCGTGTCGAACGGCGCCGACCAGCGCACCGCTTCTTCCGGGCCGACCCAGACGACATTGACGAGCTCGCCGTTGTTCGCGATGTGCTGATTCGCCCGCAGCTGGAACCCATCCGCGTCGAGCGCTTCCGCTGCGAGGTCGCGCGCGAGCTGGCCGAGAAACTCCTCGGTGCCCTGCATGTGGACCCGCATCGTCTGCTCGGCCCATTGCACGTCACGCGCGACCGCGTTGCGCTGGCTGTCGGCTTCGCGGTCCTGCAGCAGCCAGACGACCGCGAGCATCGTCAGCGCGAAGATCCCCACGGCGAGGTACGGAGCCCTCCAATACCACTGGATCTGGGCGATGCTGGCGGCGTCGTGATTTCGGTTCATGGGGGCGGGCGCAGTGCGATTGCGGAGCAGGGCCGCAGGAGAAAGGCTCCGACGCGCCTGGGAATTGCCGGGCATTCTTGCCGCACCCGGCGCCGGACGGAATCCGGTTTTTCCCTAGCACGCGGAGGGTTGCTTGCGGCTCGGCATGACATCCTGCTCCGCCCGCGGGTTTTCGCCAATTCTGCGTGCGCGCACCCCCCGGTAGATTTGCGGCTGGTTTTTCGTCATCGGGTGTCTGCCGGGTGCTGCGACTCCTTCTTGCGCTCTTCTGCCTCACCGTCCTCACCGCCCAGGCACAGGATCCGGTGAGAATCGGCGTTTCCGGCCCGTTCACCGGCGGATCGAGCCCGATGGGCATCTCGATGCGCGAAGGCATCCGCATCGCCGCGGCGAGGATCAACGCCGAAGGCGGCGTGCTCGGGCGGCCGATCGTGCTCGTCGAACGCGACGACGAGGCAAGCAACGAGCGCGGCGCGCAGGTCGCGCAGGCGCTGATCGACAAGGAGCACGTCGTCGCCAGCGTCGGCATCGTCAACACCGGCGTGGCGCTCGCGAGCCAGCGCTTCTACCAGCACGCGCGCATCCCGGTCATCACGTCGGTCGCGACCGGTTCGCTGATCACGAAGCAATTCGTCCCCCCTCGATATCCCGACAACTTCGTGTTTCGGATCTCGGCCAACGACACGCTGCAGGCGGCGATGATCGTCGTCGAGGCGGTCGACCGCCGCGGGTTCAAGCGCGTCGCCATCTTTCACGACGCGACGAACTACGGCCAGCTGGGGCGCGAAGACCTCGAACGCGCGCTCATCGCGCACGACATCCGGCCCGTCGCCGTCGAACGCTTCGAGCTGCGCGAAGCGGACATGACCGCACAGCTTCGCCGGGCGCGGGACGCCGGCGCCCAAGCGGTCCTCACCTACGGCATCGGCCCCGAGCTCGCGCAGATCGCCAACGGCATGGCCCGGCTGAACTGGCGCGTGCCGCTGATCGGGAGCTGGACGCTCGCGATGTCGAATTTCATCGACAATGCCGGGCCGAACGCGGAAGGCGCGCGTATGCCACAGACCTTCATCGCCGAGCCGACCAGCGCGCGACGACGAGATTTTCTCGACGCGTGGAAAAAATCCAGCGGCAGCGCACGTATTCCGGTGCCCCCGGCGGCGGCTCAAGGGTATGATTCCGTGCTTCTTCTTGCAGCGGCGATGCGGCAGGCCGGCAGCACCGATGGCGACCGGATCCGCGAGGCGCTGGAAGACCTGCGAGTAAATGTGGACGGCGTGATCATGACGTACGACCGCCCGTTCTCGAAGGACAACCACGAGGCGATCACCGACGCCGGCGACATCTTCATCGGCGAGGTACGGGACGGACAGGTCGTGTTCGCCTACGACGAGGATCGTCGCCGCGCGATCCGGCCATAGGTCGCGTTCCGGGTTTTGCTCATCGGCCGGGGGATCTCTCCCTCCCTCCCTCTCCCCCGGCCGATTTTTTTCCTTCTGTAACGCTTTTCCGGCTACGCCGCCGTTCGCGCCTTCGCCGGCATTCTTTCCTCAAAAAAACCGTCATACGTTCCCGGCATCGACACGGAAGGACGGGCGTCGCCATTCGTTCTCCTTTGCTTCACCCCGCCGGGGCGCGGGGATAGGACCCGCCTGCCACGGGCGTTTCCGACCTCCGACAACCCGGCTCTGCTGCCGCTTGTCGACGGCATCGACACCGCTCGACAGCCCGGATTTGCGGCGCGCGCGGGGTGCCTTCCTGCTCCGGAAGCGTTCCGGTCGCCGTCCCGTTAAATTGCGCATCACGAAACATCGTTTTAGAATGTGAAAGGCGCCGGCAGCTATCCCTGCTTGCGTCCAGAATTCAGACTCGACCGCTTCGCAAACAGCGAAATCCGACAAGCTCACCGCAAGAGGAGACGCGCATGGCCGCTACACCCAATGTGATCCTGCAAGCCGACCAGGACAGCCAGGAAACCCAGGAATGGCTCGACGCCCTTGAAGGGGTCATCGCCAGCGAAGGCCCCGAACGGGCCCATTTCCTGATCGAGAAAATGATCGAAGCAGGCCGTGCGGAAGGCATCGACATCCCCTACTCCGCGACGACGCAGTACATCAACACGATCCCCGCCGGGCAGCAGCCGAAGTACCCGGGCAACCCGGACATGGAGATCAAGCTGCACTCCTACATCCGCTGGAACGCGATGGCGATGGTCGTGCGTGCGAACAAGCACACCAACGTCGGCGGCCACATCGCGTCGTTCGCATCCGCGGCGGCGCTCTACGACGTCGGCTTCTCGCATTTCTGGCGTGCGCCGACCAAGGAGCACGGCGGCGACCTGATCTTCTTCCAGGGCCATTCGGTGCCGGGCGTCTATGCGCGCGCGTTCATGCTCGGGCGGCTCACTGAAGAGCAGATGGACAACTTCCGTCAGGAAGTCGACGGGCACGGCATCTCGTCGTATCCGCACCCGTGGCTGATGCCGGACTTCTGGCAGTTCCCGACGGTGTCGATGGGCCTCGGGCCGCTGTGCGCGATCTACGCGGCGCGCTTCATGAAGTACATGGATTCGCGCGGCATGATCGAGGCGAAGGACCGCAAGGTATGGGCCTTCCTCGGCGACGGCGAGACCGACGAGGTCGAGTCGCTCGGCGCGATCGGCATGGCCGCGCGCGAGAAGCTCGACAACCTGATCTTCGTCATCAACTGCAACCTGCAGCGTCTCGACGGGCCGGTGCGCGGCAACGGCAAGATCATCCAGGAACTCGAAGCCGAATTCCGCGGCGCCGGCTGGAACGTCATCAAGGTCATCTGGGGCACGCACTGGGATTCGCTCCTTGCGCGCGACACGAAGGGCCTGCTGAAGAAGCGGATGATGGAAGCGGTCGACGGCGAATATCAGACCTTCAAGGCGAAGAACGGCGCGTATGTGCGCGAGCACTTCTTCAACACGCCCGAACTGAAGGAGATGGTCGCCGACTGGACCGACGACGAGATCTGGCGCCTGAACCGCGGCGGCCACGACCTCTTCAAGATCTTCTCCGCGTACAAGGCGGCGAGCGAGCACAAGGGCCAGCCGACGCTGATCCTCGCGAAGACGATCAAGGGCTTCGGCATGGGCCAGGCCGGCGAAGCGATGAACATCTCGCACCAGCAGAAGAAGATGGACACCGAAGCGGTCCGCCGCTTCCGCGACCGCTTCGACCTGCCGGTGCCGGACGACAAGCTCGCCGACGTGCCGTACGTGCGCTTCGCCGAGGATTCGCCCGAGCACAAGTACATGATGGAGCATCGCATGGCGCTCGGCGGCTTCTTGCCGGCGCGCCGGCGCAAGGCGGACCCGCTGCCGGTGCCGGGCCTCGAGACGTTCGCCGCGCTGCTGAAGGCGTCCGGCGAAGGCCGCGAGCTGTCGACGACGATGGCGCTGGTGCGCATCATGAACACGCTGATGAAGGACAAGCAGCTCGGCCGCCACGTCGTGCCGATCGTCCCGGACGAGTCGCGCACCTTCGGCATGGAAGGCATGTTCCGCCAGTACGGCATCTGGAACCAGCAGGGCCAGAACTACGTGCCGGAAGACCATGACCAGCTGATGTTCTACAAGGAATCGAAGACCGGCCAGGTGTTGCAGGAAGGCATCAACGAGGCGGGCGCGATGGCCGACTGGATCGCCGCCGGCACCGCCTACTCGGTGCATGGCGTGCAGATGATGCCGTTCTACATCTTCTATTCGATGTTCGGCCTGCAGCGCACGATGGACCTGTGCTGGGCGGCGGGCGACCAGAGGACGCGCGGCTTCCTGATCGGCGGCACCGCCGGGCGCACGACGCTGAACGGCGAAGGCCTGCAGCACGAGGACGGCCACAGCCTGCTGCTGGCGAACATGATCCCGAACTGCGTCAGCTACGACCCGACCTTCCAGTATGAAGTCGCGGTGATCGTACAGGACGGCATGCGCCGGATGTTCGCCGAGCAGCAGGACGTCTATTACTACGTCACGGTGATGAACGAGAACTACGAGCATCCCGAGATGCCCGCCGGCGCCGAGCACGACATCATCAAGGGGATGTACGCGTTCCGCAAAGGCGGAGAAGGCAAGCTGCGCGTGCAGCTGCTCGGCTCCGGCACGATCTTCCGCGAAGTCATCGCCGCGGCCGACCTGCTGAAGAACGACTGGGGCGTCGAAGCCGACATCTGGGGTTGCCCGAGCTTCAATGAGCTCGCGCGCGACGGCCAGGACGCCGATCGCTTCAACATGCTGCATCCGGTGGAAGCGCCGCGCCTGTCCCACGTCGAGAAATGCCTCGAGGACACCGCCGGCCCGGTCGTCGCCGCGACCGACTACATCAGGATGTTCGCCGAGCAGATCCGTCCGTTCGTCAAGCGCACCTACGTCACCCTCGGCACCGATGGTTTCGGTCGTTCGGACACGCGCGAGAAGCTGCGCCACTTCTTCGAGGTCGACCGTCGCTGGGTCACGGTCGCCGCGCTGAAGGCGCTCGCCGATGACGGCCTGATCGAGCGCGACAAGGTCGCCGCCGCGCTGCTGAAGTACCAGCTCGATCCGAACAAGCCGAACCCGATGACCGTCTGAGCGCCGCAGGGAGACAACAACATGAGCCAACTCATCGAAGTGAAAGTCCCGGACATCGGCGATTACGCCGATGTGCCGGTCATCGAACTGTTCGTCAAGGTCGGCGACACGATCGCCGTCGACGACGCGATCGCGACGCTCGAATCCGACAAGGCGACGATGGACGTGCCGTCGTCGGCCGCCGGCGTCGTCCGCGAAGTGCTGATCAAGGTCGGCGACAAGGTTGCCGAAGGCACGGTGCTGATCAAGGTCGAAGCCGCCGCCGCGGCCCAAGCTCCCGCGAGCGCCGCTGCACAGTCGACGCCCGCGGCGTCGGCAGCCGCGTTCGAACAATCGAAGGCGGACGCGCCCGCTGCGACGCCGGTAGCGGCCCCTGCCCCTGCCGCAGCAGCGGGTGGCGGCGGGAACGTCGAAGTGAAGGTCCCGGACATCGGCGACTTCTCGGACGTCCCGGTCATCGAACTCTTCGTGAAGCCGGGGGACACGATCAAGGTCGACGATGCGATCGCGACGCTCGAATCCGACAAGGCGACGATGGATGTGCCGTCGTCGGCCGCCGGCATCGTCAAGGAAGTGCTGGTCAAGGTCGGCGACCGCGTCGGCGAAGGCTCGGTGCTGCTCGTCGTCGAAACGACCGGCGGCGCTCCCGCTGCGGCGCCCGTCCCGACCCCGGCGCCCGCCCCCGCTCCCGCGGCTGCGAAGATCGCCGCGGCAGACGCAACCCCGGCCGATTCGCCCGCCGCGTTCGAGCAGTCGAAACTGTCCGCTCCCGCGTCGGCCCTGGCGGCGGGCGCGCCCTCCGGCGTCACGCTCGGCGGCAAGGTGCACGCCAGCCCGTCGGTGCGCGCCTATGCGCGCGAACTCGGCGTCGACCTCACGCAGGTCCGCGCGACCGGGCCGAAGGGGCGCATCGTCAGGGAAGACGTCACAGCGTTCGTCAAGAGCGCAATGCAGACCGGCGTCGTCCCGGGCAAGGCCGCGGCGGCCGGCGCGGGCGTGAGCCTCGGCGGCGGGCTCGATCTCTTGCCGTGGCCGAAGGTCGATTTCTCGAAGTTCGGCGAGATCGAGACCAAGCCGCTGTCGCGCATCAAGAAGATCTCGGCGCAGAACCTCTCGCGCAACTGGGTGATGATCCCGGCGGTGACCTATCACGAGGACGCCGACATCACCGATCTCGAAGCCTTCCGTGTCGCGGTGAACAAGGAAAACGAGAAGTCCGGCAAGAAGCTGACGATGCTCGCCTTCATCATCAAGGCATCGGTGCGCGCGCTGCAGGAGTTCCCGGAGTTCAACTCCTCGCTCGACGGCGACAATCTCGTCCTGAAGAAATACTTCAACATCGGCTTCGCGGCCGACACGCCGAACGGCCTCGTCGTGCCGGTCGTGAAGAACGCCGACAAGAAGAGCGTGTTCGACATCGCAGCCGAAACCGCCGAGCTCGCGAAGAAGGCGCGCGACGGCAAGCTCGGCCCGGCCGACATGTCGGGTGCGTGCTTCACGATCTCGTCGCTCGGCGGCATCGGCGGCACCTACTTCGCGCCGATCGTAAACGCTCCCGAAGTCGCGATCCTCGGCGTCAACAAGTCGGCCATGAAGCCGGTGTGGGACGGCAAGCAATTCGCGCCGCGCCTGACGCTGCCGATGTCGCTGACCGCCGACCACCGCGTGATCGACGGCGCGCTCGCGACGCGCTTCAACGTCTATCTCGCGCAACTCCTGGCGGACTTCCGCCGGGTGATGCTGTAAGGAGGCCGCGACATGAGCCAAATCGTTGAAGTGAAAGTGCCCGACATCGGCGATTTCTCCGACGTGCCGGTGATCGAGCTGTTCGTGAAGGCGGGCGATTCGATCCAGGTCGACGAGTCGATCTGCACGCTCGAATCCGACAAGGCGACGATGGACGTGCCGTCGTCGGCGGCGGGTGTGATCAAGGAGGTGCTGGTCAAGGTCGGCGACCGCGTCGGCGAAGGCGCGGTGCTGCTGAAGGTCGAGGCCGAAGGCGCCGGGGCAGCACCCGCGGGTGCCGGTGAAGCGAAGGCCGTTCCGGCCGCTGCCGCGCCTGCGCCTTCGGCCGCTCCGGCTCCAACTGCCGCGAAGCACGCGGGCGGCGCCGACATCGAGTGCGACATGCTCGTGCTCGGCGCCGGCCCCGGCGGCTACTCGGCGGCGTTTCGCGCGGCCGACCTCGGCCTGAAGACCGTCATCGTCGAGCGCTATGCGACGCTCGGCGGCGTGTGCCTCAACGTCGGCTGCATCCCGTCGAAGGCGCTGCTGCACGTCGCGGCCGTCATCGACGAAGCCGAGCACATGGCCGCGGCCGGCATCAAGTTCGCGAAGCCCGAAGTCGACATCGACGCGCTGCGCGCGCACAAGGACAAGGTCGTCGGCAAGCTGACGACCGGCCTCGCCGGCATGGCGAAGGGCCGCAAGGTCGAGGTCGTGCGCGGTTTCGGCACCTTCCTCGACCCGAACCATGTCGAGGTCGAGCTCACGACCGGCAGCGGCCAGGACAAGACCGGCGAGAAGAAGATCGTCAAGTTCCGTCAGTGCATCATCGCCGCCGGTTCGTCGGCGGTGCATCTGCCCTTCATCCCGCAGGACCCGCGCATCGTCGATTCGACCGGCGCGCTGGAACTTCGCTTCGTCCCTTCGAGGATGCTCGTCATCGGCGGCGGCATCATCGGCCTCGAGATGGCGACGGTGTACTCGACGCTCGGCACCCGCGTCGATGTCGTCGAGATGCTCGACCGCCTGATGCAGGGCCCGGACGCGGACGCGGTGAAGGTGTGGGAGAAGCAGAACGCGCACCGCTTCGACAACGTGATGCTGAAGACCAAGACCGTCGCGGTCGAGGCGAAGGACGATGGTCTGTGGGTCAAGTTCGAAGGTGAGAAAGTGCCCGCCGAACCGCAGCGCTACGACATGATCCTGCAGGCGGCCGGCCGCTCGCCCAACGGCAAGAAGATCGGCGCGGACCGCGCGGGCGTCGCCGTCAACGGCCGCAGCTTCATCGAGGTCGATGCGCAGATGCGCACGAACGTGCCGCACATCTTCGCGATCGGCGACGTCAATGGGAATCCGATGCTCGCGCACAAGGCGGTGCATGAGGCGCACGTCGCGGCCGAAGTCGCGGCGGGCGAGGCACAAGGCAAGTCGGAGCTTGCCCGGTCGGCCTTCGACGCGACGGTGATCCCGAGCGTCGCCTACACGCACCCGGAAGTCGCGTGGGTCGGCTACACCGAGGACCAGGCGAAGCAGGAAGGCCGCAAGGTCGAGACCGCGAAGTTCCCGTGGGCGGCTTCCGGCCGCGCGATCACGAACGGCGCCGACTACGGCTTCACGAAGCTCGTCTTCGACGCCGAGACGCATCGCGTCATCGGCGGCGCGATCGTCGGGCCGTCGGCCGGCGACATGATCGGCGAAGTGTGCCTGGCGATCGAGATGGGCGCCGACGCGGTCGACATCGGCAAGACGATCCACCCGCACCCGACGCTCGGCGAGACGATCGGCATGGCCGCCGAAGTCGCGCACGGCAGCTGCACCGACATCCCGCCGGTGCGGAAGAAGTGACAGCAGGCGAAAAGCGTCCGAGGACACCGTCCGCGGTGTCCTAGGGCATTCGAAGCGGCGTATCGCCCCGCCTACACTCGAATCACACCCGACGATGCGAACGGCTCGCGCGCAACCCGGGCCGTTTCCAATAGGAGTCTGCGCCATGACAACCAATCCGCCGCCCATGAACCTCAACTTCGCCCCCGACAACGACGCCGACGAAACCCGCGACTGGCTCGACAGCCTCTCGGAAGTCATCGAGCGCGACGGCCTCGGCCGCGCCGAATACCTCGTCGACCGCCTGATCGAGAGCGGTCGCCGCGCCGGCGGACGCTTCCATACGCGCCACACGACGCCGTACCGCAACACCATCCCGGTCGACGCGCAGCCGCAATACCCCGGCGACCTCGACCTGGAGACGCGCATCACCGCGATCCACCGCTGGAACTCGCTCGCGATGGTGTCGCGCGCGAACAAGGCGCATCCGGAGCTCGGCGGCCACATCGCGACCTACGCGTCGATCGCCGATCTCTTCGAAGTCGGCTTCCACCACTTCTTCCGCGCGCCGAGCGACGCGCACCCCGGCGACCTGATCTACTATCAGCCGCACGCGGCGCCCGGCGTGTATGCGCGCGCCTTCCTCGAAGGCCGGCTCGACGCCGACAAGCTCAACTACTTCCGCCGCGAAGTCTCGGGCGGCATCGGCCGCGGCCTGTCGTCCTACCCGCATCCGACGCTGATGCCGGACTTCTGGCAGTTTCCGACCGGCTCGATGGGGCTCGGCCTGCTGAGCGCGATCTACCAGGCGCGCTTCCAGCGCTACCAGCAGAATCGCGGCATCGCACCGCAGAGCGACCGCCGCGTGTGGTCCTTCGTCGGCGACGGCGAGATGGATGAGCCCGAATCGCTCGCCGGCATCTCGCTCGCCGCGCGCGAGCAGCTCGACAACCTCGTGCTGGTCGTGAACTGCAACCTGCAGCGCCTCGACGGCCCGGTGCGCGGCAACGGCAACATCGTGCAGGAGCTGGAGACGCTGTTCGCCGGCGCCGGCTGGAACGTCGTCAAGTGCCTGTGGGGCTCGAACTGGGACGTGCTGTTCGCGCGCGACCGCGACGGCTGGATCCTGAAGCGCATGGCCGAGGCGGTCGACGGCGAATTCCAGAAGCTCTCGGCGACCGACGGTCACTACAACCGCGAGCACTTCTTCTCGCGCTACCCGGAGCTCGCGGCGCTGGTCGCGAACATGTCCGACCACGACATCGACGCACTGCGCCGCGGCGGCCACGACCCGATCAAGATCTACGCGGCCTATGCCGCGGCGGTCGCGCACCGCGGCCAGCCGACCGTGATCCTCGCGCAGACGACGAAGGGCTACGGCATGGGCGCGTCCGGCCAGGGCACGAACAACGCGCACCAGACTAAGAAGCTCGCGCGCGACGACCTGCAGCGCTTCCGCGAACGCTTCGAGCTGCCGCTGACGGACACGGATCTCGAAGAGCTGAACTACTACCACCCCGGCGAGGACAGCCGCGAAGTGCGCTACCTCAAGGAACGCCGCGCCGCGCTCGGCGGCTTCGTCCCGGCGCGCCGCCGCGACGCGAAGCCGCTCACGCTCGCGCAGCCCGACATCTACGGCCCGTTCCACGGCGATTCGGGCGGCCGCGAGCTGTCGACGACGATGAGCTTCGTGCGCCTGCTCGGCAAGCTGATGGCCGACAAGGGGCTCGGCCGCCGCGTCGTGCCGGTCGTCGCCGACGAGGCGCGCACCTTCGGCATGCAGGCGATGTTCCGCCAGTTCGGCATCTACTCGCCGTGGGGCCAGCGCTACACGCCGCAGGACAGCGAGCAGCTCGCGTTCTATCGCGAGGACGTCAAGGGCCAGATCCTCGAGGAAGGCATCTCGGAAGCCGGCTCGATGGCGTCGTGGATCGCCGCCGGCACCGCGTACTCGCACAGCGACGAGCCGATGCTGCCGTTCTACATCTTCTACTCGATGTTCGGCTTCCAGCGCGTCGCCGACCTGATCTGGAACGCCGCTGACAGCCAGGCGCGCGGCTTCCTGCTCGGCGCGACCGCCGGGCGCACGACGCTGTCCGGCGAAGGCCTGCAGCACGAGGACGGCCAGAGCCACGTCTATGCCGCGACGATCCCGGCCTGCCGCGCCTACGACCCGGCCTTCGGCTACGAGGTCGCGGTGATCGTCGAGGACGGCGTGCGCCGGATGACGAGCGAGAACGAAAACGGCTTCTACTACATCACGCTGTACAACGAGAACTACGCGCATCCGGCGATGCCGGAAGGCGCCGAGGAAGGCATCCGCCGCGGCCTCTACCTGCTGCGCGCGAGCCCCCTCGACGGCAAGCCGCGCGTGCAGCTGATGGGTTGCGGCACGATCCTGCGCGAAGTGCTCGCCGCCGCCGAGCGGCTCGAGACCGAGTTCGGCGTCGCCGCCGACGTCTGGAGCGCGACGAGCTTCGGCGAACTGCGCAAGGACGGCCTCGCGTGCGACCGCTGGAACCTGCTGCATCCGACCGAAGCGCCCCGCGAGCCGTGGGTTGCGCAGCAGCTCGCGGGCCGCGGCCCGGTCGTCGCGGCGAGCGACTTCATGCGCTCGTACCCCGACCTGATCCGCAACTGGGTGCCCGCACGCTATACCGTGCTCGGCACCGACGGCTTCGGCCGCTCGGACACGCGCGTCGCGCTGCGCGACTTCTTCGAGGTCGACGCCCGCTACGTGACGCTCGCCGCGCTGCGCAGCCTCGTCGCCGAGGGCGCGTTGCCGCTGGCGACGCTCGACGGTATCGCGGCGCGTCTCGGCATCGACACCGAGAAGCCCAGCCCGCTCGCAATCTGAACCCGGCCCCCGCGGCGGCCGAGCTTCGCATCGCCGCGCCCCGAATCGAACAACCGGCAAGAAAATACCGTTCGCGCCGCGCTCGTCGAAGCCCGCCAGGGCTCTGCGACAAGCTCGGCGCGAACGGAGGCATTCGATTGCCGCCCGTACAAATGGTGAAGATATGACCCGACTGATAGACGTGACGGTGCCGGACATCGGCGACTACAAGGACGTGCCGGTGATCGAGCTGCTCGTGCAGCCCGGCGACAGTGTCGCGGCGGACGACCCGATCGTGACGCTCGAATCCGACAAGGCGACGATGGACGTTCCTGCGCCGGTCGCCGGCATCGTGCGCGAGCTGCTCGCGAAAGTCGGCGACCGCGTATCGCAAGGCAGCCTCGTGCTGAAGATCGAGGCCGTGGCCGGCGCGGCGGCAGCCGCCGATGCTGCGCCGGCCGAAGTCGCCTCGGCGGCTGCCGCGGCCGCTGCCGCGCCGGCTACTGCTGCCCCCGCTGCCGCGGTGGCCCCGGCGGCCGAAAAGCCCGCTGCCTCGGCACCGGCCCCGATCGCCGTGACCGTCGCTGCCCCGCCCCCCGCCCCGCCCCCCGCCGCGCTGCCGCCCGGCGCGAAGGCGCATGCGAGCCCGTCGGTGCGCGGCTACGCACGCGAGTTGGGCGTCGATCTCGCGCACGTAACCGCGAGCGACCGCAACGGGCGGATCACGCGCGAGGACATCACCGCGCACGTCAAGTCGGCGATGAGTTCGGGCAGCGTGCCCGGCAAGACGCCGGCGCCCGCCGCGTCCGGCGTCGGGCTCGACCTGCTGCCGTGGCCGAAGATCGATTTCGCGAAGTTTGGCCCGATCGAATCGCAGCCGCTGTCGCGCATCAAGAAGATCTCCGGCGCGAACCTCACGCGCAACGCGGTCGTGATCCCGCACGTGACGAACTTCGACGAGGCCGACATCACCGACCTCGAAGCCTTCCGCGTCGCGCTGAACAAGGAGAACGACAAGAGCGGCAGGAAGCTCACGATGCTCGCGTTCCTGATCAAGGCCTGCGTGTCGGCGCTGCGCAAGTTTCCCGAGTTCAACGCGAGCCTCGACGGCGAGAATCTCGTCCTCAAGAAGTACTTCCACATCGCGTTCGCCGCCGACACGCCGAACGGGCTCGTCGTCCCGGTGATCCGCGACGCGGACCGCAAGGGTCTCTTCGACATCGCGGCCGAGGCCGGCGAGCTGGCGAAGAAGGCGCGCGACGGCAAGCTCGGCCCGGCTGACATGAGCGGCGGCTGCTTCACGGTGTCGAGCCTCGGCGGCATCGGCGGCACGTCCTTCACGCCGATCATCAACGCGCCCGAAGTCGCGATCCTCGGCGTCACCCGCGCGCAGACGAAACCGGTGTGGGACGGCAAGCAGTTCGAGCCGCGGCTGATCCTGCCGCTGTGCCTGTCGTGGGACCACCGCGTCGTCGACGGCGTCCTCGCCGCGCGCTTCCTCGTGCATCTGCAAAGCCTGCTCGGGGACTTTCGCCGCATCAGCCTCGAAGGCTGAGCCTTCGCGGCGCGGGCCGGCGATCCGTGCAAGCGGACGCCGGCCCGCATTGCAGCATTTCCTCCCCCCCAATTCCCAACGGCCGAATGCACTGTGCTTTCAGCTCCGCCGACACCGCGCTCTGGCTGCATCGTTCTACTGGTTCTGCGGGACGCGGGCCGGCGATCGTGGTTGCGGACGCGGCTCGTGCCGCAGCCCTCCCTCAGTCTGTCGGACTGAGCGAAGCGATGTCCGACGTCCTGGGCGTCCAGAGCCGTCCGCGTCGGCCTTCGCCTGCGGCTCACGCCGACCTACGCCGGATTCGTCCGCCGGTTTCAACTTTTCCCCGCTTACCGTTTTCCGGCTTTTCCGGCTTTTCCGGCAGCCCCGCGGGCAGATGAGCCGAGAGGCGTAATCCGCCGCATGCGTCGCTCTGAAGCATGCACGGCGGAAGCCGCTGCGCTTTTGGCTTCGCCGAAACTCCGTCTTGGTTGCGCCAAGACTCCGGTTTCCGCCCTACGGTTCGTGGCAACCCACGCTTTGTGTCACTCCCGTACGGCGGATGAGCTGAAGGCGCTATCCGCCGGATGCTTGGTCCGCTATCACATGGTGGTGAACGGCAAACGCCGCCACGGAATGCGGCGGCGTTCGGCGGGGGCGCGCCCCGGGGGGCGCACAATCAGAACGCGTACTTCGCAGATGCCTGGAAGCGCAGCGCGTCGGCCGAGTCGCCGTCCTGCGTTTCCTTTTCTGCGCGCGCGATCTCGAAGCCGAGCGTGACCGGGTCGGAGACCTGGTAGAAGTGGCTGAAGTGGATGCTCTCGAGCTTGCGCGTCGAGGTCGGGAACAGGTTCGACGGGCGGTCGCCGCGTGCCTGGCCGTAGGACAGCGACGAGCGGAAACGCTTCGTCCATTGATGCAGCAGCGCGACGTTGAAGCCGCGCGTCTTGATCGCCTCGAGCTTGCCGTCGGCGTCGATGTACGCTTCGCCGATACCGGCGGTGCCGTCGGACGAGCCGCTCGCCGAATACACGTAACGCCCGATGCCGTCGCCCCAGATCACGCCGCCCATCAGCCGCGTCGCATCGCCGAGCGCGACGTTGCCGGCGAGCATCAGGCCGTAGCCGGTCGCCGTATCGTCATTCGTGCCGTCGTCGTAGGCGAGCCGACGCAGCAGCGCGCCCGCTTCGAGCGCCGCGGTCTTGCCCGTCCAGCTGTAGCGCGCGGTGAGGTCGGGCGACGAGTCCTTCTCGTTGGCGAAACCGGTCGCTTCCGGGTTCTCGGCCGCGACCGAGAGGCTGCCGGGGCCGACCGGCAAGGTGTAGCGCACCTGCGCCTGGCGCAGGAAGGTCACGCCGACCGGGCCGTCGAAATCGACGGTCTCCGGGTAGCCCGCGAAATGCATGAAGTTCGACCACGTCTGGCCGGCGAGAAAGCCGCCGAGTTCGCCGTACGCGTGGCGGATGCGGAAGCTGCGCGAGTTCGAGAACACTTCGTCCCCGCCGCCGCCGAAGAAGTCCGCCTCCAGATGCGTGCGCAGCAGCCCGAGGTCGGTCGGCGTCGAGGTCTTGAAAAACAGGCGCGACTCGCGCGCGTGCAGCCGGAAGTGTCCTTCCCGTTGCGCGCCGGACGTCGACAGGCCGTCGACGAACAGCGTGTCGCCAAGGTCCTGGTCGCGGTCGTAGATCGCGTCGAGCTTCAGGTAGCCGCCGATCTGCACCGAGGTGTTCGAGCCGGGGAGCTTGAAACTGCCCGGCGTATCGCCGCCGGTGACGACGTTGGCGGGCATCGTCTGCGCTGCTGCGGCAGGCGCGGCGGGTGCGGCGGCGCGTTCCTTCTCGAGTTGATCGAGGCGCGCCTGCAGGCGACCGAGTTGCTCGCGCAGCGCATCGATCGAATTGTCCTGGGCGAACGCGGGGGCCGCGGCGAGCGCGGCGGCCACGCCGGCGAGTGCGAATCTCATGTCTTCTGCCTCACTCCGTTATTGGTGTGCGACGCCCTTCCAGGGCGTCGTCATGAGACAGACGCACGCATCCAAGCCGCTGAAATTGCGGCGGTTTCGACGTCGTGGCGGCTGTCGTGCCTCAGAGTACAAAGCCGCCTCTCGCGATCGAATATCCTAGGACGCGATATTTGCCGCGCCGGCACACTCGGCCCATGCGCGGGCTCGGCGCCCGGTCGTTCCGACCGACCCGCGTTGGCTCTGCGGTTTGTGCGGGCGCCCGCAAGCTCGGGCTTCCCGGAATCAAACGCTTACGAAACACCGGAACCGCTCTCGACGCCGCCATCTACGCTTCAGGCATATCGCTCGCGAGGATTGCCCGATGTCCCGATCGCTTTTCGCAGGCTTCGCAGTCGTGCTCGCCACCGTCTCCGCACCCGTGACCGCGGCGCCCTTCGGCAACATCTATTTTTTCGGCGACAGCCTGTCCGACACCGGCAACGACTTCATCCTCAGCAGCACGGTCCACGCGAGCGATCCCGGCTTTCCGATCGTTCCGGCTCCGGCCGGCTATAGCAACGGCCGGTTCTCGAACGGCCCGGTCTATTCGGAACAGCTCGCGGCCCGTCTCGGCCTGGACCTGCGGCCGTCGCTGGCCGGAGACACGAACTACGCGTACGGCGGTGCACGCAGCGGTTCGGTCGTCGTGCCCGGATCGCTGAGTTTCGCGCAGCAAGTGGAGCAATACGTCACCGCGGCGCCCGCAGCCGACGCCAGCGCACTGTATGTGCTCTTCGTCGGCTCGAACGACATCGAGGACATCCTCGGGGGCGCCGCGCCGGGCCAGACCATCGCGAACGCGATCGGCAGGATCGGCACCGCGATCGAGATGCTCGCGGCCGAGGGCGCGGCGCACTTCCTGATTCCGAACGTCCCCGACCTGGGCATCGTTCCGGGTACGACCGGCGACGGCGCGGTTCCCCGCGCCCCGCTCGCGACCGCCGCGAGCGCCGCCTTCAACGCCGCGCTCGCGGCGCTGCTGGACAGCTTCGGCACGCTCGACATCACGGCCTTCGACACCTTCGCGCTACTGAACGACGCGGTTGCGAACCCCACGCGCTACGGGCTGACCGACGTGCAGCACCGATGCCAGCGCGAGAGCGGGATCGGCCCGAACGGGCAGGTGCAGTACGAAATACTGTGCAGTGAAGCCGAGGCCGCAACCCGGCTGTTCTGGGACGGATTCCACCCGACCACGGCCGGCCATCGCGCACTCGCAAACGCGCTGTTCGCGGCGCTCGAAGTGCCCGAGCCCGACACGCTCGCGCTCCTCGTCGGCGCAATCCTGATTCTCGTCGGGATTTCCCGCCGCACTACGCCCGCGCAACTAGCCGCCTGATTTCCGGCACGCAGGCGCCGCAACCGGTGCCGCAGCCGAGCTTCGCCTGCAGCGCATCGAATCCGGCGCCACCGGCGACAGCCGCCTCGATGTCGCGCTGGGAGACGTCGAGGCAGTTGCAGAGGATGCGGCCGCGCGGCGTCGCGCCGGCGGGCGGCGACGCGAGCGGCGCGAGGATCCAGCGCCGCAAGTCGGTCGTCGGCTGACGCTCGACCAGCACGTCGCGCAGCCACGCGGCAGCGACGGTCTCGCCGGTCAGCCGCAGGCCGACGAGCAGGCCGTTCTCGATCCGCGCGCGCTTCGTGATGCCTCGGCGCGCATCGCTGTAGGTCACGCAGTGCGCGTCGTCGAGCCCGAGCAGCACGTCGAGCTCGGCGAGCCACCCGGGCGGAATCGGCTGGTCGTGCGCGATGCGTAGCACGACCGCGGGATGGTCGCGGCCGGCGAGCGCGAGCGACGCATACGCGAAGCGCCCGAGCCACGGCGCAAGCGCGGCCGCACGCTCGAGCGCGACACCGGTGGCGCCCGCGCCGGCCTCTTCATCCGTTCGTTCTCCCGCGCCGGGTTCGCCGCGCAGGATCAGCGCCTGGAACGGCAGCACCACCTTCTCGACCTGCACCGTCGCGTGCTTCAGTTCCGGCTGCTTCGAGAACGGGTCGAACGCGCGCAGCGTCAGCGCGTTGGCGCCGGGCGAATTCAGCGCGTTCGTGCCCCAATGCATCGCGACGAAGGCCTGACCGGAGCGAATCTCGGCCGACGCCTCCGCGCGCAGGATCACGTCGCCGCGCCGGCTTTTCACGCGGACGAGCTCGCCGCTCTTGATCCCGCGCAACGCGAGGTCGTCGGCGTGCATGTCGATCCGCGCCTCGTCGACGTGGTTGTAGAGCTGCGCGACCTTGCCGCTGCGGCTCATGCCGTGCCACTGGTCTCGCAGTCGCCCGGTCGTCAGCGCCAGCGGGTAGCGCGCATCGGTACGCTCGGCGGTCAGCGCCCCGGTGGGCACGACGAAGCGCGCGCGGCCGTTCGCTGTCGGAAAGCGGTTGTCGGCGTACAGGCGCGCACGGCTAGCGGCGTCCCTCGCATCGGCCCCTTCGGGGAACGGCCACTGCTGCGGCCCGGCGGCGTCGAGTACGTCGTACGAGAGCCCGCCGATGTCGAGATCGCGCCCGCGCGTCGTCGCGACATGCTCGGCGAATATTTCGGCCGGCGACGCGTACGGGAAAAGCTTCGCCGCGTCCTTGCCGATGCGCGGCCCGAGCGCGAGCGCGAAATCGCACGCGATGCGCCAGTCGGCCTTCGCCTCGCCCGGCGGCGGAACCGCGCGCCGCACATGCGTGATGCGCCGTTCCGAGTTCGTCACCGTGCCCTCCTTCTCGCCCCAGCTCGCGGCCGGCAGCAAGAGGTCGGCGAACGGCGCCGTCTCGGTATTGCGGTAAGCCTCCTGCAGCACGACGAAGTCGCAGCGCGCGAGCGCCTCGCGCAGCCGCTCCTGCTCCGGCAGCGACTGCGCCGGGTTCGTGCAGGCGATCCACAGCGCCTTGATGCGGCCGTCGTGCGCGGCGTCGAAGAGTTCGATCGCGGTGAGCCCCGGCTTCGCGGGCACGTCGTCGACGCCCCACAGCTTCGCGATTTCCGCGCGGTGCACGGCGTTCGCGAGGTCGCGGTGGCCGCTCATCAGGTTCGCCATGCCGCCGACTTCGCGTCCGCCCATCGCGTTCGGCTGACCGGTCAGCGAGAACGGACCGCAGCCGGGGCGGCCGATCTTGCCGGTCGCGAGCGACAGCGCGATCAGCGCAGTGCCGTTATGCGTGCCGTGCGTCGACTGGTTCAGCCCCTGGCACCACAGCGACATCGCCGCCTTCGCCTCGCCCCACCAGCGCGCGGCGGTGACGATGTCGTCGGCGCCGCGCTTGCCGAGGCCGCAGACTTCGGCCGCGACCGCCGGCGTGACGTCACGCACGTGGTCGCGCAGCGCCGCGAAGCCGTCGGTGTGCTCGCGCACGAAGGCGTAATCGACGAGCCCCTCCCACAGCAGCACGTTGAGCATCGCCTTGTAGAGCCAGATGTCCGTGCCCGGCAGGATCGGCAAGTGGAGATCGGCGGTCGCCGCGGTGTCGGTGCGCCGCGGGTCGACGACGATGATCTTCATGTCCGGCCGCGCGGCCTTCGCATCCTCGATGCGGCGGAACGCGATCGGGTGCGCGTACGCCGGATTCGCGCCGGCGATCAGCACGCAGTCGGTCAGCGCAAAGTCCTCGTACGCACACGGCGGCGCGTCGGCGCCGAGCGTCTGCTTGTACGCAGCGACCGCGCTCGACATGCACAGGCGCGAGTTCGAGTCGAGGTTGTTCGTGCCGACGAGCCCCTTCACGAGCTTGTTGAAGACGTAGTAGTCCTCGGTCAGCAGCTGCCCGGAGATGTAGAAGCCGACCGAATCGGGCCCGTGCTCGCGGATCGCCGCCGCGAAGCGCTCGGCGGCGATCGCCAGCGCGCTGTCCCAGCTCACGCGCTCGCGCGGGAGTCCGCGCGCCGTGCGCAGCTCGGGATGCAGCAGGCGGGATTCGGGCCGCGCGCTCAGGTGCAGCGTCGAGCCCTTGGTGCACAGCCGGCCGAAGTTCGCGGGGTGATCGGAGTCGCCGGCGACGCCGGTGATCTTGCGTCCGTCGTGCTCGATCAGCACGCCGCAGCCGACGCCGCAGTAGGGGCAGGTCGCTTTCGTCTTCATCGGGGCTCCGCGGGAGAGGCTCGCCGGTCTAGTGCCGGCTGAGCAGGAACAGCAGGATCAGGTTCATCAGCAGGGACGCCGCAACGACGAGCTTCAGCGCGAGGCCGGGATTGCGCGCGACGAGCGGCGTACGGCGCGGCTTCGCGAGCGGGCGATGCGCACCGCGCTCGAGCGCGAGGAGGAATTCCTCCGCGGTCTCGAAGCGCTCCTTCGCGTCACGCGCACAGGCTTTCAGCAGCACCGCTTCGAGCCAGGCCGGCGTGTCGGGGCGGTAGCGCGTCGGTGGCACCGGCTCGCCGAAGCGCGGACGCTGAAACGGCTCGACCTCACCGTACGGGTACTTGCGCGTCAGGAGCTCGTACAGCGTGACTCCGCAAGCGTAGAGATCCGACGACGCGCTCGCCGCTTCGCCTCTGATGAGCTGTGGCGCCATATACGACGGCGTGCCGGGGTTGTTGATCTCGCGCCGGTCGTCGGCATCCGACGCGGCGACGCCGAAGTCGAGCAGCCGCAAGCGGCCCCAGCGGTCGACATGCACGTTGTCCGGCTTCACGTCGCGATGCACGATGCCGAGCCGGTGCAAGCTCGCGAGCGCGCGCAACAGCGCGACGCCGATCGCGACGAGCTCGTGCAAGGCAATGCAATGGCCGTGCGCGAGCTTCGCCTTCAGCGTCTCGCCTTCGTGCCAGCTCATCAGGTAGTACAGGCAGCTGCGGCCGACGGCGTCGACGACCGTCGGAAAAGCCTGCGAGGGCGCGCGGCGCGCGAGCCATTCCTCGCGCAGCAGCGCGGCGACCGCCTCATCGTCGTCGGCTCCCGGCCGCAAGGTTTTCATCACCAGCGCTTCGCCCGTCGCTTCCCGGGTCACCCGGTACAGCAAGGTCACCCGCGACTCGTGCAGCAGCGCGTCGACGTGCAGGCCATCGAGCACGTCGCCCGCCTTCAGCGGCGGCGGCAGCGGCAGGCGACGGGCGCCCGCGAGCCGGTCGCGCAGCGTGTCGGCCGGCACTGCGACGACGTTCGTGACGAGCGCCGTGCAGTTGTCGGTCGCGCCGCGCGCGAGCGCTTCGAGCGTCAGGATGTCGGCAACGTCCTCGGCGTTCGCGTTGTACGCAAGCAGTTCCGCGATGCCACCGTCGCCGAGCGCGCCCCAGACGCCGTCGGTGACGAGCACGAAGCGATCGCCCGCCATCAGTTCGCCGTCATCGAAGTCGACCGTGAGCTGCGCGTCCAACCCCACCGCGCGCCGCAGCACGTTGTCGAACTCCGGGTGATCCCAGGTGTGGTCCTCGGTCAGCCGGCGCAGTTCACCGCCGCGATAGAGATAGGCGCGCGAGTCGCCGACGTGCGCGACGTGGTAGCGCCGGCCGCGCAGCACGAACGCGGTCAGCGTCGTCGCCATGCCGGCGTACTCGCGCGATTTCGCCGACTGCGCGAGCAGCCAGCGGTTCAGCGCGCCGATCACCGTGTCGAGCGACTTCTCGACGCTCCAGGTGTCGGGCGTCGAAAAGTAGTCGGCGAGCAGCCCGCGCACCGAGTATTCGGCCGCCTCCCGCCCGCGCGCATGGCCGCCGACGCCATCGGCGATCGCGAGCAGCAGCCCCTTGGAGTCGAGCAGCGCCCCGTCCGGCGTGACCGCGCCGACGAAGTCCTCGTTCGCCGGTCGCAGCCCTTGCTGCGACGCGTGGCCGAGCGTGATCTGGAGGGCCGCCCCGGTCGCCCCCGTCGCAGCCGGTGCGGCTGGCCCCGGCGCCTTGAAGCGCGTAATCGCGTCGATGATGGTTGCCACGCCGCTTCTCCGCCCGAGCTTCAAATCTTCGCCGACGTCAGGTGCGCCGCGCCCCAGGTCGTGCGCCAGCGCGTCTTCACCGACGACAGCCCGGCGAGCGCCGCGAGCGCGAGCGCCGCGAAGATCAGAAAGCCGGGCTGATAGCTGCCGGTCGCCTGCTTCGCGTAGCCGAGCGACGACGCGAGGTAGAAGCCGCCGACGCCGCCCGCCATGCCGACCAGACCCGTCATCACGCCGATCTCCCTGCGAAAGCGCTGCGGCACGAGCTGGAACACGGCGCCGTTGCCGAGGCCGAGCGCGAGCATCGCGGCGACGAAGGTCGCGAGTGCCATCCACGCCGCCGGTAGCCCGACGCTGACGATGCCGAGGAACAGCGCCGCCGCGACATACACGACCGACAGACTGCGGATGCCGCCGATGCGATCCGCGATTGCGCCGCCGAGCGGCCGCACAAGCGAGCCGGCGAACACGCACGCGGCGGTGAAATAGCCCGCCGTCTTCGCGTCGAGCCCGTACTGCGTATTGAAGTAGATCGCCAGCGACGACGCGAGGCCGACGAAGCCGCCGAAGGTCACCGCGTAGAAGAACATGAACCACCACGCGTCCTTGTCCTTCAGCACCTTGAAATATTCGGTGAGCGGCTTCGCCGGCGGGCACTCCGGCGCGTCCTTCGCGACCGCGAGGTAGAACGCGAACACGGCGACGAGCGGGACCAGCGCCAGCCCGAACACGTTCGTCCATCCATACGCGGCCGCAAGCGCCGGTGCGACAAGGGCGGCGATCGCGGTGCCGGAGTTGCCGGCGCCGGCGATGCCGAGGGCGGTGCCCTGATGCTCGGGCGGATACCAGCGCGACGCGAGCGGCAGCGCGACCGCGAACGACGCGCCGGCGACGCCGAGGAAGACGCCCAGCAGCAGCGTCTGCTCGAAGCTGTCGATGCCGACTCGCCACGCGACCGCGAGCGCCGCGATGACGACGACCTGGCCGATCGCGCCGGCCACCTTCGGCTTCAGGTGATCGACGAGCACGCCCATGACGATGCGCAGCACCGCGCCGGCGAGCACCGGGACCGCCACCATCAGCCCCTTCTGCGCGTGGTCGAGCCCAAGGTCGGCGGCGATCTGCACGCCGAGCGGACCGAGCATGACCCACACCATGAAAGCGAGGTCGAAGTACAGGAACGCCGCGAGCAGCGTCGGCGGATGGCCCGCCTTGAAGAAGGCTCTGTTCATTTTTCGGTTCTCCGTTGGCAATTGGGGTAAGTGCCGTTCAGTCCCGTAGGGCGCATGAGCCACAGGCGTAATTCGCCGAAGGCGCCGGCACGCGGGCATCGCACGGCGGAATGGGCTACGCGTTTGGCGTCGCCGAAACTCCGTCTTGCCTGCGCCAAGACTCCGTTTTCCGCCCTACGGGTTCTCAAGCCTTCAGCAGCACGAGGCCGTCGACGAGCTTCACTTCGAACGGCTTCGTGCAGCCGACGTCGGGCGCGAGCGCGTCGCCGCTCGCGAGCGCGATCTTCCAGCCGTGCAGCGGGCAGGTGACTTCGCGGCCGTGCACGATGCCCTGCGACAGCGGGCCGCCCTTGTGCGGACATTTGTCGTGCACCGCGAACACCTCATCGTCGGCGCTGCGGAAGATCGCGATGTCGCCGCTCGCGGACGACACCACGCGGGCGCCGAGTTTCGGGATGTCGTCGAGCGCACAGACCGTCGTCCAGCCCGGTTCGACAGCGACGGGATTGATCGGCGTCAGGGTCGTCATCGTCGTCGTCCTCACGCTTCCAGCGGCTGCATCGGCTGCAGCAGCTCGTACTCGCGCTTCGCCGGCACCGCGGCGTCCGGCTTGTAGCGCTCGGCCCACGGGTCCTCGTAGTCCTGCACCGCGTACAGCAGCCGCTCGTACAGCGCACGGCGGTTGGCCGCGTCGTCGACGACCTGCTTCTTCACGTGCTCGAGGCCGATGCGATGCACGTAATGCACCGTGCGTTCGAGGTAGAAGCCCTCCTCGCGGTAGAGCTGCAGGAAGGCCGCGGAGGTCTCGAGCACCTCCTCGCGCGTCGCGACCTTGCACAGGAACTGCGCGACCTCGGTCTTGATGCCGCCGTTGCCGGCCACATACAGCTCCCAGCCGGAATCGACGCCGATCACGCCGATGTCCTTGATGCCGGCCTCGGCGCAGTTGCGTGGGCAGCCGGACACCGCGAGCTTGACCTTGTGCGGGCTCCACATCCCGAACAGCATGCGTTCGAGATCGACGCCCATCGCCATCGAGCGCTGCGTGCCGAAGCGGCAGTGCTCGGCGCCGACGCAGGTCTTCACGGTGCGGATGCTCTTGCCGTAGGCGTGACCGCTCGTCATGCCGAGGTCCTTCCAGACCTTCGGCAGATCGTCCTTCTTGATGCCGAGGAGGTCGATGCGCTGGCCGCCGGTGACCTTAACGGTCGGCACGTTGTACTTCTCGGCGACGTCGGCGATACGGCGCAGCTCGGCCGGCGTCGTCAGTCCGCCGAGCATCCGCGGCACGACCGAATACGTGCCGTCCTTCTGGATGTTCGCGTGCGCGCGCTCGTTTATGAAGCGGCTCTGCGGGTCGTCCTTCGCCTCGTGCGGCCAGGTCGAGATCAGGTAGTAGTTCAGCGCCGGCCGGCAGGTCGCGCAGCCGTTCGGCGTCTTCCACGCCATCATGTCCATCGCGTCGGGAATCGACAGCAGCTTGTGGTCGCGGATCGCGCGGCGGACATCGCCGTGCGACAACTCGGTGCAGCCGCACACCGGCTTGTCATGCGCGCTGACCGCCTGGTAGGCACCGCCGACCGTCGACGCGAGGATCTGCTCGACGAGGCCGGTGCAGGAGCCGCAACTCGATGCCGCCTTCGTATGCTTCTTGACCTCGTCGAGCGTGAAGAGCCCCTTCTCCTTGATCGCCTTGACGATGGAGCCCTTGCACACGCCGTTGCAGCCGCACACTTCGGCGGTTTCCGGCATCGCCGCGGCCTTGTTCTCGCCCTTGTGGCCGGCATCGCCCAAATGGTTCTGGCCGAACATCAGGTGGTCGCGGATCGCGCCGATGTCCTGGCCGTCTTTCATCAGCTGGAAGTACCACGCGCCGTCCGCGGTGTCGCCGTACAGCACCGAGCCGACGATGCGGTCGTTCTTGACCACGATGCGCTTGTAGATGCCGCCCTGCTTGTCGTGCAGCACGATCTCCTCGGTGTCCGCGCCGCCCGAGAAGTCGCCCGCCGAGAACACGTCGATGCCGGTCACCTTCAGCTTCGTCGAGGTGACCGAGCCTTCGTAGCGGCCGATGCCGAAGTTCGCGAGGTGGTTCGCGCACACCTTGCCCTGCTCGAACAGCGGTGCGACCAGCCCGTACGCAACGCCGCGATGCGCGACGCATTCGCCGACCGCGTAGATGCGCGGGTCCGTGATCGTCTGCATCGTGTCGGAGACGACGATGCCGCGCACCCGGCCTTCGCCACAGTGGAGCCCGGCGGACTCGGCGAGCGCGAAGTTCGGGCGGATGCCCGCGGCGACGACAACGAGGTCCGCGGGAATCTCGCCGCCATCCTTGAATCGCACCGCGCAGACGCGGCCGTCCTCGCCTGCGACAAGCGCCTCGGTCTGCTTCGGCATCGCGAACTTCATACCCTTCGCTTCGAGCGACGCCTGCAGCATGTCGGCGGCGGCGCGGTCGAGCTGGCGCTCCATGATCCAGTCCGCGAGATGCACGACGGTGACGTCCATGCCGCGCAGCATCAGGCCGTTCGCCGCTTCGAGCCCGAGCAGGCCCGCGCCGATGACGGCGGCGTGCTGGTAGCGGCTGGCCGCGTCGATCATCGCCTCGGTGTCGGCGATGTCGCGGTACGCGAGCACGCCGGGCAGCTCCTTGCCGGGAAACGGCGGGATGAACGGCGTCGAGCCGGTCGCGAGCAGCAGCCGGTCGTATTCCGCCTCCGTGCCGTCGTTCGCGATCACGCGCCGGCGCACGCGGTCGATCTTCGTGACCATCTTCCCCGCATGCAGCGTGATGCCGTTGTCGCGATACCAGTCGAGATCGTTGAGCATGATCTCCGGCAGCGTCATCTCGCCGGCGAGCACCGGCGACAGCAGGATGCGGTTGTAATTGCCGTGCGGTTCGGCGCCGAACACGGTGACCTCGTAAAGGTCGGGCGCGAGTTTCAGCAGCTCCTCGAGCGTGCGTACGCCGGCCATGCCGTTGCCGACCATCACGAGCTTCATCTTCTTCATGTCGATCTCTCCTGCGGGTTCATCCGGGCGGCGGCGAACGCGCCCCTGCGGTGGCCGACAGCGAAGGCGAAAAGAGGCTTCGAGCGACTCCAGGGGAACGTTCCCCGGAAACCCCGGACGCTGCCGTCACGATGTCTGGCACCGCACGGGAGCACCGTTGTTTCCGGCCTGCGCGCTGTCTATCGCAAGGCGGATGCCAGTTGCGAGCAGCGCTTGCAAACCATTGAAAACGCGGGAAGATCGACTGAAAAGCGGGGAACAGGACAGAGTCGCGCCGGGATGACGGAGCACCAGCCCGGTGCAGCAAGCGCGTTGCTGCACCACAGCATGACGCGCAGCCGTGGCTGAAGACTCAGGACGCGCGGGGGCGGATCAGCAGGGATTCATCGAAATAGAAACGCGCGGGGCGACTACTGCAGTGGCCGGGCGGAGCCCCAACTTTGCCCTTCGACTTCGCTCCGGACGCGCTGGTGCGAAGCGCTGCACCGTGCCCCGACAAGCAGGCGCCAGCGCGTCCGAGTACCGGTTCAACGATTGCGATCGTTCGGTGCGCGGTAGTGCGACTCGACGAGTTCGAGCGCCGCCGCCCACAGCGTCGAGGCACCGCGCTCGATCGGCGGGCCGCAGCGGGACTTGACCTGTTCGAGCGACACGCTGCTCTCGACCCCGGTCCCGCCGCCGGTCGCGGCGTTGTGCAGCACCGGCTGAAAGCGGTCGAGCGCCTTCGCGAACTGCGCATCGCCGGTCTCGCCGGCCTCGAATTCGAACCACAGCGCCCGAAGCTCGGTCGTCAGCCCTGCGGGCAGCAGGCCGAAAATGCGTTCTGCCGCCGCGCGTTCGCGCTGCGCCTGCCCCGCCGGATCCGTCGCCTCATGAAGCGGCATGTCGCCGGCGTCGATCTCGACGATGTCGTGGATGAGCAGCATCTTGATGACGCGCAGCACGACTTTGCGGGCGGGTCAGCGGCTGCGCGTTCGGCGCCCCAACGCTCGGATCAGACGCGGGTCGTGCGCGAGCAGCGCGCGATGGATCTGCACGAGCGTCGCGCCAGCAGCGAGCCGGGCCTCCGCCTCGTCGACCGAGTCGATGCCGCCGACGCTGATGAGGCAGACGCGCGGGTCGAGAGCGTCCGCCAACATGCACAGCAACCGACAGGCGTTGCGCGCGGCACGCGCACCCTCGGTCGACACGAGCAGGCCGTCGATGCCCGCGGCGACGAAAGCGTCAGCGACGCCGATTGCCGACGCGGCGTCGCTGTCGAGCCATCGCGCCGGCAGCTTGGCCACCAGCGGCAGCGGTCGCCGGCGGCGGCGCGCGAGCCGGTCGCGCAGTTGCGCCGCGGCTGCGGCAAGCGCCGCGAAGCGCGCCGGCGACGGACAATCGCGACCGGGGTTGAGCGTCACGTAATCGGCGCCGGCGTGGAATGAGCGCAGCGCCCGCAAGCAGGCGTGCTCCGCATCGTCCCAATCGACATGACGCGGCTTGCCGATGCTGACCCCGAAACGCACGCCGCCCGCGACCGGCCGGACGAGCACCGGACGAGGGTCCGCGGGAGTGAGCGTGCCGATTTCGACGGCACCGAAACCGAGACGGTGCGCGCCTTCGAGCAGGCGGCCGCGCCGGTCGAAACCGGCGGCAAGGCCGATCGGCGACGCGAAGTGCAACCCCATCGCGCTGACGGGACCGAAGGGCGCCGTCGTGTCGCCCCCGCAGTCGATGCGAGTCGCGAGCCGCTGCAGGCGCGCGACCGCCCAACGGGCGCGCAACGCACGCGGCGTCAGCGGCGGTGCGACCGTCGGCATCACGCCGCGCACGGACCGCTGCCCCGGCGCGCGAACGCGCGCAGGAAGTCGACGAGTGCGTCGACCGCGGCGTCGGCGACCCCGTTGTAGAGACTCACACGCACGCCGCCGACTTCCGGATGCCCGCGGAGATCGTGCAGCCCGGCGGCGTCGGCCGCGTTCAGGAACAGCGCCGTGCGTGCCTCGTCGGCGAGACGGAAGCACGGATTGATGTGCGAGCGATGGGCGGAATCGACCGAGATCGCGTACGTGCCCTCGCCCTCCGCGAGCGCCGCGTACGCCGCGTCGCTGCGCCGCCGGGCGGCGTCGGCCATCGCCGACACACCGCCGTGCGCCTCGATCCACTGCAACATGTGGTGCGCGACGAAGATCGGGAACACCGGCGGCGTGCAGAGCCGCGAGTCGGCGCCTGCCTGCGCCCCGTAGTCCATCACGCGCGGCGTTTCGGGGCGTGCCCGGCCGAGGAGATGCTCGTCGACGATCACGAGCGTCAGCCCGGGCGTCCCGACCGTCTTCTGCGTCCCCGCATACACGAGCGACAGCCGCGTGAAGTCGAGCGGTCGCGTCAGCAGGTCCGACGTCATGTCGGCGACGAGCGGCACCGGCAGCGCGGGAAAATCGCGAAACTGGAGGCCGTCCGCGGTCTCGTTGCTCGTGACGTGGCAGTACGCCGCGCCCGGGTCGACCTGCCACTCGGCGGCGTCGGGAATGGCCGCGAGCGCCCGCGCGGCGATCGACACTTCAGCGTAGCGCCTCGCCTCCGCGATCGCGCGCCGCGACCAGCAGCCGCTGTCGACGTAGCTCGCGCGGCACGCCGTGCCGAGCAGATTCAGCGGCAGCAGCGCAAACTGCGCGCTCGCGCCCCCGGCGAGGAACAGCACGCGAAAACGGTCGGGGATATCGAGCAGGCGGCGCAGGCAGGCCTCGGTCTCTTCCTGCAGGCGACGGAAGGCCGGCGACGTGAAAGGCAGGCTCAGGATCGACGCCCGTCCAGGACGGCACGCCGCCGCCACGTCCGCAGCGACTTCATCCGGCAGCGGCCCCGCCGCGGCGGAAAAGCTGAAACCGCTTGCGCCCCCCGGCACCGCCGCTTCAGCCAAAGAGCGCGACGCCATGCGTGCCGGCCCCCATGAAGAACAGCACCGGTATCGACAGCATCGTGTTCACGCGCGCCGACAGGAAGGTCACGCGCGACGCGCGCAGGCGCTCGTCGATCGGCGCCGGCACGAAACCCAGCACCCGCTGCTGGTGCGGCCACAGCACGAACCACAGGTTGGCCACCATCAGCGTCGCGATCCACATCCCGAGCCCGAGCGGCGCAAGCGAGCCGGTCAGGCTCAGCGCGTCGCCGAGCCAGCCGCGATGCCACAGGATCAGCATGCCGCTGCCCCAGGTCACGAGCGATGCATAGCGGAATGCGCCGTGTTCGCGCTGCATCAGTACGCGCTGGCGCGGGCTGTCCGGATCCGAGAGATCGGCCGCCGTGAGCGGGACGTAGCGGGACCGCGTCACCGCGGTCGCGTAGTTGTGGCCGATCCACACCAGCGCGCCGAGAAAATGCAGCCAGCGGGCGACGACTTCGAACAGGACACCTTCCATCGCCCGCTCCTTCAGCCCGCGAACCGCAGCACGACGGCGAGCGCCGCCGTCAGCGCGACTCCGAGCAGCACCGTCACGATCGACGAATCCAGCAGCCTACGCATGTTCGCCGGCTCCCGACCGCTGCAGCCGCGCGTTGCTTGCGGTGCGCATCACCAGCGGCACGACCGTGCGGCCCGGCGACTGCGCGCGCTCGACCGCCTCGCCGATCAGGTGATGGTGCGGCGACCGGGAGCAGGCCGGATCGGTGTTCGCGGCGTCGCCGGTCAGCAGGAAGGCCTGGCAACGACAGCCGCCGAAGTCGGTCTCCTTGTCGCTGCACGAGCGGCACGGTTCGCGCATCCACTCGTCGCCGCGGAACTTGCGGAAGGTCGGCGATTGGTTCCACAGCCACGCGAGGCTCTTCTCGCGTACGGTCGGGAAATCGAGCCCTTCGATCGCGCGCGCTTCCTGGCACGGCATCGCGGCGCCGTCGGGCGCGATCGTCAGGTGGATCGCTCCCCAGCCGTTCATGCACGCCTTCGGCCGCCCCTCGTAGTAATCGGGGATCACGAAGTAGATCGTCATGCGGTCGCCGAGCCGCTCGCGGGCTGCCTGCACCGCGCGCTCGGCCGCTTCGATCTGCTCCCGCGTCGGCATCAGCTCGTCGCGATTCACCAGCGCCCAGTTGTAGTACTGGATGTTCGCGAACTCGAGGTAATCGACACCGATGTCCGCGGCGAGCTCGAGGATTTCCTCGACCTGCTCGATGTTGTGGCGGAACACCGGCACGTTGAGCACCATCGGAAAGCCGTGCGCCTTGATCATCCGCGCAACCTGCAGCTTGAGGTCGAACACGCGCGCGCCGACCAGCCGGTCCGTCAGCTCGCGCTCGTTCGACTGCAGCGACAGCTGGATCTGCTTCAGACCCGCTTCCTTCAGCTTCACGAGCCGCGGCTCGGTCAGCCCGACACCCGACGTGATCAGGTTCGTGTAGTAGCCGAGCGTGGTGGCGTCGGCGACGAGCTCCTCGATGTCGTCACGCAGCAGCGGCTCGCCGCCGGTGAAACCGAGCTGCAGGGCGCCCAGCTCCCGCCCCTCGCGCAACACCCGCTTCCATTCCGCGGTCGTCAGCTCCTCGCCCTTGCGCCGCGCGTAATCGACTGGATTGCTGCACCACGGACATTTCAGCGGACACTCGTACGTGAGCTCGAGCACCAGCCACAGCGGCTTGCCCTGCCCGTCAAGCCTGACGACGGATCCATCCTTTGGCACGGAACACCTCCAGAAACTTGTAGACGCCCGCGGCGACGCGCTCGTCGTCGCCGGGATAGCGGCCCTGCATCGCCGCGACGATCGCGGCGGCGCTGCGGCCGTCGCAGTGCTCGATGATGTCCGCCGCCGTGCGGTTCAGCTTCACGATGCCTTCCGGGTAGAGCAGGACGTGGGCGTCCTGCGTCGGCTCCCAGCGGAAGAGGTACATCGGGTTGAGGCTGAAGCGGTCTTCGGCGGCAGGCCGGCTCGACTCGTTCATGCGCAGGACTCCTCAGCGCGACCAGGGCGACACAGGGTGTGCATGTGTGCCGCCCCCGGGTGTCAGCGCACGTAGACGTAGGCCGTCACTTCGAAACCGAGACGGATATCGCAATACGCGGGATCGATCCACTCCATGGGCTGCCTCCTCGTTCATCGATTGAAGGATCGGCCGGACGACCGATCCGCAGCCATCATCGTCGCTCGGCCCTTGCAGCCGAATCGGATGGATCAGGAGGCGGGGATCGCCTCGATCATGAAACGAAGGTCGAGAAAATCATGAATTTCATCGCGCCGCCGCGCCACGTTGACGCACGTCAACGCGGGACATCGAGCGGTTGCGACGTGCGCCGGAGGGGTCGGGGCGCGCAGGGCGACGCGCGGGCCCCCTCGAGCCGGCGTCGATCGAGCCCCGCTTGCCTCGATCGACGCTGCCGGATCGGCCGCGAACGCGAACACCGGTTCCGCAGGGTGCCCGCCACGCGCGAGCGCCGCATGGGTCGGGCGCGGGCGAGCCGACGCGGAGCTCAACCGCCCGGAACGGGATCCACGGTGCCGAGCGTACGAGGCGAGGCGAACTCCACGGCGAGCTTTGCGCCGCCAGCCTCGTCCCAAACGGGCGCGAGCAGCCTCAGCCGCCGCGCTGGCGCCTCGCCTCGAACAGGCAGACGCCGCTCGCGACCGACACGTTGAGGCTTTCGACGGTGCCGAGCATCGGAATTTTCGCGAGCTCGTCGCAGGTTTCGCGCGTGAGCCGGCGCAGGCCGTCGCCTTCGGCGCCGAGCACCCAGGCAACCGGCCCCTTCTGGTCGATCTCGTACAGCGACTTCTCGGCTTCGCCGGCCGCGCCCACGACCCAGATGCCGGCTTCCTGCATCTCGCGCAGCGCGCGAGCGAGGTTCGTCACGGTGATGTAGGGCACGCTGTCGGCCGCGCCGCTGGCGACTTTCGCCGCGGTCGCGTTGAGGCCGACCGCGCGGTCCTTCGGCGCGACGACCGCGTGCGCGCCCGCCGCATCGGCGACGCGCAGGCACGCGCCGAGGTTGTGCGGATCCTGCACGCCGTCGAGCACCAGGATCAGCGCGTTCTCGTCGAGGACTTCGAGCACGTCGGCAAGTTTCAGGTCGCGACTGCGCGCGTCGACGCGGGCGATGACGCCCTGATGCCGTCGCGTCCCGACCATGCCGTCGAGCCGGTCGGCCTCGGCCTGGATCAGCCGGACGTTCTGCGACTCGGCGAGATGGACGACGTCCTTCGCGCGCGCGTCGGTGCGCGCGGACGACAGATACAGCTCGAACACCGCGTCCGGATCGCGGCGCAGCTTGCCGAGTACCGCGTGAAAACCGTAGATCAGCCGCGATTCACTGCGGCTCTCACGGCCGGTGTCGCCGCTGGATGCGCGCGAGCCACGCGGCCGGCGCCGCTCGTACGGCTCGACGTCGTCGGGAACCGGGTCCGTTTCCCGCGGGTGCGGTTCCGGCGAGTCCCGCCGGGGTCCCCTGCCCGGCGACGCGCGCTTGCCGGGAGTCCTGTCGTTCGATGGTCTGTTGTTCGCAGGCTTGTTAGCCACGTTTTCCGCCTTTCTTGCTACGTGCTTTCGGCTCGTCGGACACCGGCGTACCGGTCGCCTTCCGGCGTGCCTTGGGTTTATCGGACACCGGGGTACCGGCCGCCTTCTTGCTGGTTGCGGATCGATCGGCGGACGCCGTGCCGGTCGACTTGCGTCGTGCCTTGGGCTTGTCGGCCGTCGGCGTATCGCTCACCTTGCTGCCGGCGTCGGATCGATCCGCGGACGCCGCCCCGGTCGACTTGCGACGTGCCTTGGACTTATCGGCCGTCGGAGCATCGCTCACCTTGCTGCCGACGTCGGATCGGCCGGAGGACGCGGCGGCGTCACTCGCTTTCCTGCGCCCCTTGGACCTGGTGGACTCCGCGATTCCTACGGCCTTCTTCTCCAGCTCGGTTTCGTTGGCGGAAGCCGCGGGCGCGGTCTTCCGGCGCGCTTTGGGTTTATCGGGTTCGGGGGTTCCGGGCTCCTTCCTGCTGGTTTCGGATTGCTTCGGAAGTGCCGAGCGAGTCGCCTTCGCGCGTACTCCGGGTTCGTCGGATACCGCGGCGCCGGACGCCTTCTCGCCCGTTTCCGGCTCGTCGGACGACGCCGCGCCAGACGCCTTCCCGCTCATTTTTGCCGACGCCTCCGCCGCAGCCGCCGAAACTTTTGCGCGCTTCGGCTTGCGCGGTTTCATATTGACGTCGGTCGCCCCGAGCTCGACGCCAGCGATCGGAACCTCCCGGACGCCGTCTTCGCCCGATTCGCCCGACACCTTTTCGCCCACGGCGACAACGGTCTCCGGCACCTCGAACTGCACCGAAGGCTCGAACACCGGGCCCCGCGCCTTCTTGCCACGACCGCGGCGCCGCGCCTCGCCCGGCTCGCCGGCGTGTACCGCAACTTCCGCTTCCGCCCGGTCCCGCTCGGTCTTTCCGACCCGTTCGGTCGCCCGCTGCGGCCCCTCGATCAGCCGGAAATCGATCTTCGTCGTCTCGAGGTCGACGCGCACGACCTGCACCCGCACCCGGTCCGACAGCCGGTAACGCGCCCCGGTGCGCTCGCCGGCCAACTCGTGGCGCGTCTCGTCGAAATGGAAATAATCGCTGCCGAGGTCCGAGATGTGGACCAGCCCTTCGATGAAGATGTCGTCGAGCGCGACAAAGAGGCCGAAGGGTACCACCGCCGACACGCTGCCGTTGAATTCCTCACCGACCTTGTCCTGCATGTAGTAGCACTTCAGCCACGCGACGACGTCGCGCGTCGCCTCGTCGGCACGCCGCTCGGTCGCCGAGCAGTGCAGCCCGATCTCGTCCCAGTCGCCGGCTTCATAGGTCCGGCCTTCGAGCGCCGCCTTGATCGAACGATGCACGAGCAGGTCCGGATAACGCCGGATCGGCGACGTGAAATGCGTATAAGCCTCGTACGCGAGGCCAAAATGGCCGACGTTGTCGGGGCTGTACACCGCCTGGCGCAGCGAACGCAGCATCACCGTCTGCAGCAGCTGCGCGTCGGGCCGGTCCTTGACCTTGTCGAGGAGCTTCGCATAGTCGCCCGCCTTCGGCTCGTCACCACCACCGATGCCTAGCCCGAACTCCGCGAGGAAGCCGCGCAGCTTCTCGAGCTTCTCCGGCGTCGGCCCCTCATGCACACGGTACAACGCCGGGTGCTCACGCGTTTGCAGGAAGTCGGACGCGCAGACGTTCGCCGCGAGCATGCATTCCTCGATCAGCCGATGCGCGTCGTTGCGCACTTCGGGCACAATGCGCTCGATCTTGCCTGCGTCATCGAAAATCATCCGCGTCTCGGTCGTCTCGAAATCGATCGCGCCCCGCTTCGCGCGCGCCTTCAGCAGCACCTGGAACAGTTTGTCGAGAGTCTCGAGCTGCGGGAGCAGCGCGCCGAGCTCTTCGCGCGCGCCGGCGTCCTGGTCGTACAGTGCCGCCGCCACTTTCGTGTACGTCAGCCGCGCATGGGAGAACATCACCGCCGGGTAGAAGCGATACGCCTTGACCGCGCCGGTCGGCGAGATGCTCATGTCGCAAGCCATGCACAGGCGCTCGACCTGCGGATTGAGCGAGCACAGCCCGTTGCTGAGCTTCTCGGGCAGCATCGGAATCACGCGCCGCGGGAAATACACCGAGTTCCCGCGGTCCTGGGCATCCGCGTCGAGCGCGCCGCCCGCCTGCACGTAGTGCGACACGTCCGCGATCGCGACGATCAGCCGGTAGCCACGCCCCTGGCGCTCGCAATACACCGCGTCGTCGAAATCCTTCGCGGTTTCACCGTCGATCGTCACGAGCGGCAAGCGCGTGATGTCCTCGCGCCCAGCCCAGTCCTTCTTGCGCACGTTCGGCGGCAGCTTGCGCGTCTCGGCCTTCGCCTCCGACGTAAACTCGTACGGCATTTCGTGCTTGCGCAGCGCGATCTCGATCTCCATGCCCGGATCTGCGTAATTGCCAAGGACTTCGATGACCTTGCCGATCGGCTGTGCGAACTTCGTCGGCTGGACCAGGAGTTCGACCGTAACGACTTGACCCGGCGCCGCCTTCTTGCCGCCGGGCGCGAGCAGGATGTCCTGGGCGATGCGGCGGTTCTCCGGCACGACGATCAGCACGCCGTGTTCGTTGAGCACCCGGCCGACGATGCGCGTATTCGCACGCTCGAGGATCTCGACGATCTTGCCTTCCGGGCGGCCGCGCCGGTCGGTGCCGGTGACGCGTGCAATCACGCGATCGCCGTGCAGCACCTCACGCATTTCCTTCGGCCCGAGAAACACGTCCGGCTGCTTGTCGTCGCGGATCAGAAATCCGAAGCCGTCGGCATGGCCCGACACGCGCCCGCGGATCAGGTCGGCCTTGTCCGGCAGCAGGAAAGCGTGCCGCCGGTTGCGGATGATCTGCCCATCGCGCTCCATCGCGCGCAAGCGGCGCTCGAATAACGGCGCCTCGTCGTCGGTGACGTCGAGCGCCTCGCAGATCTCATGGAACTCGAGCGGCACGCCGCGTTCCGCAAGGATCTGCTCGACGTATTCGCGGCTCGGCAACGGGTGTTCGTACTGCGTCGCCTCGCGCTCGTAGAACGGATCGGCGCAGCGGACCGCGCTCGGCTCGCGACGCTCGGCCTGTGACGGTGCGCCACTCGGCGCGGGGGTTTTGTTTTTTGGTTTTTTGCTCATTGACATTCTCTGATTCTTACTTATAATGCGCGCTCTTGCCCAGATGGCGGAATTGGTAGACGCACTAGTTTCAGGTACTAGCGCTGCGAGGCGTGGAGGTTCGAGTCCTCTTCTGGGCACCAGTTCTGCAGGAAAGCCGACCATGCGTCGGCTTTTTTGTTTTTCCGATCGTTTTTCTGCGCGATCGCTTTCTTTCGTTTGGCTCCCCGCGCTGCCGCAGCGTTGCTCGCGCAACGCGTCCTGCAGCCGATATCAATCTGCTTTTCCGCAGCACAGCTTGCCGGTATACTTCCATCGCTTGCCCAGATGGCGGAATTGGTAGACGCACTAGTTTCAGGTACTAGCGCTGCGAGGCGTGGAGGTTCGAGTCCTCTTCTGGGCACCAGATCAAAGCAAAAGCCGGTCATTCGACCGGCTTTTGCTTTTGGCGGATCGGGTTTATCCACCCGCTCTCAGACCCCGAACGGGTGACGACGCAGAATCGTCTCGTCGCGCTCCGGCCCGGTCGAGATGACGTCGATCGGGATCTCGCAAATTTCCTCGATCCGGTGCAGATAGGCGCGGGCCTCCTGCGGCAACGCATCCCAGCTCTGCGCACCGAACGTCGTGCCACTCCACCCCGCCATCGTCTCGAAGATCGGCTCGCAACGCACGACCTCTTCGGCGCCCATCGGCAGCAGGTCGATGCGCTGCCCGTCGAGCATGTAGCCGGTGCAGAGTTTCAGCTCGGCCAGGCCGTCAAGGACGTCGAGCTTCGTGATGCACAGCCCGGTCACGCCGTTGATGATGATCGAGCGCTTCAGCGCTGCGAGGTCGAGCCAGCCGCAGCGACGTTTGCGACCGGTCACCGTGCCGAATTCGCGCCCCTTCGTCGACATCTGCTGGCCCGGCGTACCGGCAGTTTCGATATCCAGCTCGGTCGGGAACGGCCCGCCGCCGACCCGCGTGCAGTACGCCTTCGTGATGCCGAGCACGTACTGCAGCCGTCCCGGCCCGACTCCTGCGCCAGCGGCCGCCTGACCGGCGACGCAGTTGCTCGACGTGACGAACGGGTAAGTCCCGTGATCGATATCGAGCAGCGTCCCCTGGGCACCCTCGAACAGCAGGCTGCCGCCCGACTTGTTCACCGCATACAGTTCCGCCGACACGTCGGCGACCATCGGCCGGATCTCTTCGGCATCGGCCATCGCCTGCTCGAAGACCGCATCGAAGCCGACCGGGTCGGCGCCGAGATGTTGGGTCAGCACGAAGTTGTGGTAGTCGAGGTTCGCACGCAGCTTTTCGGCAAACCGCTCGCGGTCGAACAGGTCATACACCCGCAACGCCCGCCGCGCGACCTTGTCTTCGTAAGTCGGCCCGATGCCCTTGCCGGTCGTGCCGATCTTGTCGCCTGCGCTCTTTGCCGCCTCGCGCGCCCGATCGAGCGCCGAGTGATAGCCGAGAATCAGCGGGCAGCCCGGGCTGATGCGCAAGCGGTCGCGGACCTTGATGCCACCCGCCTCGAGCGTACGAATCTCGGACAGCAGATGGTGCGCGTCGAGCACGACGCCATTGCCGATATAGCAGGCCACGCCCTCGCGGACGATCCCCGACGGAACGAGATTCAGCTTGTATTCGTTCTCGCCCACCACGAGCGTGTGGCCGGCATTGTGGCCGCCCTGAAAACGGACCACGCCGCGGGCGTGATCGGTGAGCCAGTCGACGATCTTGCCCTTGCCTTCGTCGCCCCACTGGGTGCCGACAACCACTACGTTCTTTGACATTTACCTCAATCTCCCTGCAGCGCCTCGACCGTCCAGCGGCCGTCGCGCCTGATCAGTTGCCGGTCGCAACCGGCTTCATTCCAGCTACCGTCGTGCCCCGGAAGCGCCGTCATGACGACCTCACCCTGCGCACGCAATTGGTTGATGATGGCCGCCAGTGCGTCGTCGGCCGCTACCTGCGGCGCGAGGATCGCGCCCGGTAGAACCGGATTGGGCAGGCGCATCGCGAGCTCGCGCAAATCGAGACTGAAGCCGGTCGCCGGCCGGCCGCGCCCGAAGGCATCACCGATGCGGTCGTAACGCCCGCCGAGCGCCAGCGCAGCCGGAGAGCTGCCCCCGTAAGCAGCGAAAACCACTCCCGTGTGGTAATGGTAGCCGCGCAGATCGGCGAGATCGAAGCTGATCGGCAAGTCGCCGAGCGCGCCGGCGAGCTGGCTCAGATCGTCGAGCGCCGCGCGGATCTCGCCGTCGGCGGGCAGCCGCGCCCGAGCTTCGTCGAGGATTTCGGCGCCGCCGTAGAGTCCGGGCAGCGCCAGCAGCGCCGAGCGCACCGGCTCCGCCACGTCCGCGACGAGTTCGCGCAGCCCGGGAAGATCCTTCGCCTGGAGCAAGTCGAAGAGGTTTTCTTCGCGCTCCGGCACCAGGCCCGCACGCGCAGCGAGCACACGGAACAGTCCCACGTGCCCGAGATCGATCCGGCTCGCCGGCACATCGGCGAGTCGCATGACTTCGGCCAGCAGCCGGACGATCTCGATGTCCGCATCGATGCCGGCGTGGCCATACAGCTCCGCGCCGAGCTGCAGCGGCTCGCGCGTCGCGGTCAGCGTCGAGGGCAAGGTGTGCAGGACGCTGCCGCAATAGCACAGTCGCGACACGCCGCGGCGATTGAGCAGATGTGCGTCGATCCGTGCGACCTGCGGCGTCATGTCGGCTCGCACGCCCATCGTGCGCCCCGACAGCTGGTCGATGAGCTTGAAGGTCCGCAACTTCAGGTCCTGCCCCGCCCCCGTCGTCAGGGAATCGAGATATTCGAGCAGCGGCGGCAGGACGAGTTGGTAGCCGTGCGCGCGGAACGCGTCGAGCAGCCTGCGGCGCAGACGTTCGATCTTGTCCGCCTCGCCCGGCAACACGTCCTGGATGTGATCAGGGAGAACCCAGCGCATGATAGTCAGGAAAACGTGAACAACAGCAGCGTGCCGATCAGCATGGACGCCAACCCGATGAATCGGATCTGACCGTCGGCGAGCTGGGCAAGCCGCAAAAAGGTGTCGCGCCAAGCTGCCGGCGCGATAAAGGGAAGAAGGCCTTCGATCACCAGCATCAGTGCGAAGGCCATCAGAAGGGTCTGGGCCATCCGGTCAGTTCTTCGTTCCGCCGCCAGAATTCTTCATGAACCTGAAAAATTCCGAGCTCGGGTCGACGACCATCAGATCGCTCTTGTTCGCGAAACTTTCGCGATAGGCCTCGAGACTGCGGTAGAACGCGTAAAAGTCGGGGCTCTGACCGTAGGCGTCCGCGTAGACGGCCGTCGCCTTCGCGTCGCCGGCACCTTTTGCGCGCTGAGCTTCGCGATAGGCTTCGGCAACGATGACCTCGCGCTGACGGTCCGCATCGGCGCGGATCTTCTCGGCGATCGCCGCGCCTTCGGAGCGCAATTCGTTCGCGACCCGCTTGCGCTCCGCCTCCATCCGGCGATAGACCGACTCCGACACTTCGAGCGGCAGGTCGACGCGCTTCAGGCGCACGTCGAGAATCTGGACGCCGATCTTGCGTGCATCCAGGTCAGCGCGCGTCCTCATGTCTTCCATGATCCTGTCGCGCTCGCCGGAGACGACGTCATGCACCGTGCGCCGGCCGAATTCCTCACGCAGCCCGGCATTCACCGTCTGCAGCAGCCGGGTGCGGGCACGGGCCTCGTCGCCGGCGACCGACACGTAATACAGCTTCGGGTCGACGATCCGCCACTTCACGAAGTGGTCGACGAGCACGTTCTTCTTTTCGGCCGTGATGAAGCGCTCGGGCTCGGGGGTATCCATGGTCAGGATCCGGCGGTCGAAATAGCGCACGTTCTGAATCATCGGCCACTTGAAGTTCAGTCCGGGCTTGTCGATGACATCCTTGACTTCCCCGAGCTGGAAGACGACGGCGAACTGGCGCTGGTCCACCGTGAACAGCGTCATCGACGTGAGCGCGATGAAAAAGAGCAGCACACCCGCAACGATCGGCATCTTGTCACGCATCACCGCTCTCCCCGCTCACGGTCGCGCAGCAGGTCGCGGCTACGCAAATCCAGCGAAACATCGGGGCGCGGACTCGGGGCCGGTGCCGCCGGTGCGGCCGCTGCCGGGGCCGACTCGGCCGGCGCCGGCGGATTGACCGTCGCCTGCATCAATTTGTCGAGTGGCATATACAGCAGATTGCCGCTGCCCTTCGTGTCGACCATCACCTTGCTGCTCCTCGACATCACTTGCTGCATGGTCTCCAGATACAGTCGCTCTCGCGTGACTTCCGGCGCGCGGCGGTATTCGGCGTAAACCTGGTTGAAGCGGCTCGCTTCACCTTCGGCATTCGCAACGACGCGTTCGCGATAGGCGTTCGCCTCCTCGATGAGGCGGGAGGCGGTGCCGCGAGCGCGCGGAATCACGTCGTTCGCGTAGGCCTCGCCTTCGTTGCGCAAGCGCTCGCGATCCTGACCGGCCTTCACCGCGTCGTCGAACGCCGCCTGCACCTGCTCGGGCGGCTGTGCGTTCTGCATCGTCACACGGCTGACCAGAATACCGGTGTCGTAGCGATCGAGAATCGTCTGGATCGACTCGTGAGCCGAAGCCGCGATCTGTTCGCGTCCTTCGTAGAGAACGAAATCCATCTTGCTCTTGCCGACGATCTCCCGCATCGCGGTTTCTGCCGCCTGGATCACCGATTCGTCGGGAAAGCGGTTGTTGAACAGGTAGTTTTCCGGGCTCTTCAGCACGTACTGCACGGCAAACTGGATGTTGATGATGTTCTCGTCATCGGTGAGCATCAGCGCCTCGCGCAGCACCTTGTTGCGCTCGGAGCCGCGGTAGCCGACCTCGACCGTCCGCACGCCGGTGAGGTCGACGATCTCGCTGCTCTCGACCGGATACGGCAGCCGCCACCGCAGGCCCGGCTCGGTCGTCTCGGCATACTGGCCGAACCGCAGCACGACGCCGCGCTGGTTCGCGTCGACGATGTAGAAGCCGCTCGCGAGCCAGACGACGAGGATCAGGACGAGCAGGGCGCCGATGCCGCCGCCGAACTGACGGAACGAGATCTGCGGCATCTGCGGACCGCCGCCGTCGCCTCCCCCGCCTGAGTTGCGCCCGCGACGGCCGCCGAACAGGCCGGCGAGCCGCTGATTGAAATCGCGCCAGATGTCTTCGAGATCGGGCGGCCCCTGATTCCCGCCGCGATTGCCATCGCCGCGCTTGCCGTCGTCGTTCCCCTGGTTGCCCCAGCGTGGGTCATTCAATGACATTAGAACGCCTGTAATCACGATTGAATAGGATTGATGTCGGTGGACTGCGGCGGCGACCGGCTGGAATCATCGGCAACAGCCGCTTCGCGGGCCGTTTCGGCCAGAGCGCCCCTGAGCAGCTCCAGTCCGTCCCCCGTCCTGGCGCTCAAAAAAACGCGAACGATCTTACCATACTCGTCCCGAATGACCGCCGGCGCCGCCTGGGTCAGGTCGATCTTGTTCATCACCATGATCTGCGGGACGTCACCGGCGCCGATTTCGGCGAGCACACGGTTGACCGCGTCGACCTGGGCCTCGCGATCTTCGCTCGCAGCATCGACGACATGCAGCAACAGATCGGCGCTCGCGGTTTCTTCAAGCGTCGAATGAAAAGCCGCGACCAGCGCGTGCGGAAGATCGCGGATGAATCCGACGGTGTCCGACAATACGACGTTCCCTGCCTCGCCCACGTACAACCGGCGCGACGTCGTGTCGAGCGTGGCGAAAAGCTGGTCGGCGGCGTACGCACCCGCCTTCGTCATCGCGTTGAACAGCGTCGACTTTCCGGCGTTCGTGTAGCCGACGAGCGACACGGAGAGCACGTCGCGACCCGCGCGGCCGCGACGGCGCACGCGGCGCTGCTTCTCGATGCGGGCGAGGCGCTCCTTCAGCACCTTGACGCGCTTGCCGAGCAGGCGACGGTCGGTTTCGAGCTGCGTCTCGCCGGGGCCGCGCAGGCCGATGCCGCCCTTTTGGCGCTCGAGGTGAGTCCAGCCGCGCACGAGGCGGGTCGACAAATGATCGAGCTGTGCGAGTTCGACCTGGAGCTTGCCTTCGTGGCTGCGGGCACGCTGAGCGAAGATGTCGAGAATCAGCGCGGTGCGATCGATGACACGGCACTCGAGCGCGCGCTCGAGGTTGCGCTGCTGGGCCGGCGACAGCGCATGGTTGAAGATCACGATATCGGCGTCATGGGCGCGCAATGCGGACGCGATCTCTTCGACCTTTCCGCTGCCGGCGAAGAGCGCGGGATCGGGCTTCGCCCGTCGCCCACCGACGACGGCCTCGACGTTCGCCCCCGCGCTTGCGGCGAGAAGCTTCAACTCAGAAAGTCGTTCGTCGAGCGCCCCTTGATTCAGGTCTAGCTGGACGAGAACCGCCCGCTCTCCCGACTCAGGACGCTCGAACATGAGTTCTCGATGCGGCCGGCCAATACCGGCCGGGGGGATGGCGGTCAGCTGTTGCCTTCACCCGGGTCCTGCTGCTGGATATTGACCGGGCGGGCCGGGACGACGGTCGAGATCGCGTGCTTGTAGACCATCTGGGTGACGGTGTTCTTCAGCAGGACGACGTACTGATCGAAGGACTCGATCTGGCCCTGCAGCTTGATGCCATTGACGAGATAGATCGCCACCGGCACGTGCTCCCTGCGCAGCGTGTTCAGAAACGGGTCTTGTAGAAGTTGCCCTTTGTTGCTCATGTTAAACCTCGGAAACTTATAGTTATGTGAATGTAAAGGATTTCATGCTGCACTGCCACATCAGCGAGCAGGTCCTCCCGGCATGGATATCATTCTTTCCCAGCGAACGGATTGTGCGCAGTTCGGAATTGTATCCGTAACGGCGTCCCCTGCAGTTTGAATGCCTCGATGAAGGTGCGTTCGAGGAAGCGGGTGTACGACGCGGGAATGTGCTCGAGCGCCGCACCATGGATCACGACAACGGGCGGATTGTTCCCGCCCTGATGTGCATAACGCATCTTCGGCCGGAAGATGCCGTGTCGCGGCGGCGCCTGTTTCGCGAGCGCAGCCTGCAGCGTGCGCGTGAGTCGCGGCGTCGACAGGTTGACCATTGCCGCAGCGTAGGCCGCGTCAACCGACTTCATCACGCTCGCGACGCCCGCGCCCTTGAGCGCCGAAATGTAGTGGAAGCGCGCGAACGACAGAAAGTTGAGCTTGCGCGCGATGTCCTGTTTGACGAGTTCGCGCCGGTAATCGTCGACGTCGTCCCATTTATTCACCGCGACAACGAGCGCGCGTCCGGCGTCGAGGATGAACCCGGCGATGTGGGCATCCTGCTCGGAAATGTCCTGCGAGGCGTCGAGCACGAGAACGACGACGTTCGACTGTTCGATCGCCTGCAGGGTCTTGATCACCGAAAACTTCTCGACCGCCTCGAACACCTTGCCGCGCCGGCGCAGGCCGGCCGTGTCGATCAAGGTGTAACGGCTGCCGGCGCGCTCGAACGGAATGGCGATCGCGTCGCGCGTCGTGCCGGGCATGTCGAACGCGATGACCCGCTCTTCGCCGAGCAGGCTGTTCACAAACGTCGATTTGCCGACGTTCGGGCGGCCCACGATCGCGATTCGCGGCGAACGCCCTTCATCGTCGTCCGCTTCGTCGTCCTCCGGGAAGGCGCCCAGTACCAGGTCGACAAGCTGCTTGATGCCGTCGCCGTGCGCGGCCGACACCGGCAACGGATCGCCGAGGCCGAGCGAGTGGAAGTCGGCGGCGACCATCGACCGCTCCATGCCTTCCGACTTGTTGACGACGAGATGGACCGGGCGGCCGGCACGACGCAGGCGCGCGGCGATCTGCTCGTCGTGGGGCGTCAGCCCGGCGCGGCCGTCGACCATGAACAGCAGCACGTCGGCCTCGGCGATCGCCTGCTCGGCCTGCCGCGCCATCTCGTGCATGATGCCGTCCTTGGCGACGGGGTCGAAACCGGCCGTGTCGACGACGAGGTAATCGCGCTCGCCCACGCGCCCGATGCCGTAATGACGGTCGCGCGTCAGGCCCGGCTGGTCGGCGACCAACGCGTCCCGGGTCTTCGTCAGACGATTGAACAGCGTGGATTTGCCGACATTGGGCCGGCCAACCAGAACGATGGTGGGTTTCAAGCGCTCATTCCCGCCTAGCGGGCCTCAAAAACGTGGATGTCGCCGTCGCGCGCCTGGACGACGAATCCGTGCGGGCCGAATCGGCGCGGGTCCGCGACGATCGCGTTCTTGCCGGCACGGGCCCGGGCGGCGAACGCTCCGGTCTCCCGATTCAGCAAATGGACATAACCTTCGGAGTCACCGACGGCAACGAAACCGTCGACGACGACCGGACGCGTGACGCCGCGGCGTGCAAGCGCGTCCTGTTTCCATACGCTCGCGCCGGTGGCGGCGTCGAGCGCATGCACCGCGTCGGCGTCATCGGTGATGAATACGAAACGGTCGTCCCGGTCCATGCCGACGCTGCTGGAGAACTCCCGCGACCATAGCGCGTTGCCATTGGAGGCATCGAAGCAGGCGGCGCGCCCCTGATACGCAACGGCGCAGATCTCGCGACGGCCGAGCACGGGCGTACCGGCAATGTCCGCGACGCGCTCGAGCTCGGTGGCACCCCGCGGAGTCGCGACGGTGAGTTCCCAAAGCTGGCCGCCGTTCGCGAGGTTGACCGCGACGAGCTTGCCGCCGGGATAGCCGACGATCGCCACGTTGCCTTCGACCGTGATCCCCGCATAGCTTCGCAGCGCGAGGGGCGGCACCGGGCGCTGGAATACCCAGCGACGCGTTCCGTCATTCGCGTCGAAGCCGATCAGCCGGCTGTCGGAGGCGCGGACGACGACGACGGAGTCACCGACCGCCGGCGGCGCGAGGACTTCAGCGCCCGCGGGGGCGTGCCAGCGCTCATTACCGGTCGCCGCGTCGAGCGCGATGATCTCGCCGCCGGTCGTCACCACGACCGCGAGGCGCCCGTTGCTGCCGACGCCCGCCGACAGCCGCTTCTCGCTTTTGACGCTCCAGACGGCGCGGCCGTTTTCGTACCGCGCGATGGTGCCGTCGTGAGCGGCGGCATAGACCGCCTCATCGACGATTGCCGACTGGAAGACGTACGGACCCGAGTCGCCGACGCGCACCTGCCACAGCGGCTGCAGCTGTGCCGTCGGTTCGATGGCCGCGAGCGGTGCCGCTTTCGGCTCCGATGAGGAAAAGGGATTCAGCGAGGAGCAGCCGGAGAGAACGAGCGCGCCGGCACACGCTACCGTGAAGACGACCTTCTTCATCGCTCAGCCTCCGAGCGCCTGCGACTTGACGCGCACGACTTCGCGCAGCGTCTGCCCGCCTTCGCTCCCGCCCTGCTCGATCGCATCCAGCGCCGCCTGGTAAGCGGCCCGCGCTTCGGTCGGCTTGCCGCTCGCGGCGAGCACGTCGCCGCGCAGATCTTCGAAACGCGCCTTCAGCGTCACGACCGGAGCCGCCTCGAGACGCGCGAGCGCCTCGGCGTACGCACCCTCGTCGAGCAGCACGGCCGCGAGACGCAAGCGGGCGATATCCTTGAACGCAGCGTCGTCACCGTTGGTGGCGAGCCACTCGAGCTGCGCGCGGGCGTTGCGACCGTCACCCTGCGAGAACTGAACGCCAGCCGACAGCAGGGCTGCCATCTCCGCGTACGCTGTGCCGGAATGTTTTTCGATGATCTGGCCGGCCGCTTCCCGCGCCTTCTGCGCATCGCCCTGCTCGGCCGCCTGCTGCACGACGAAATACAGCGCACCCGCTTCGGAAGCCTGCTTGTTCTGATACCAGCGGAACCCCTGCCAGCCGACCGACGCGACCGCGGCGGCAACCGCAAGCGCGGTCACGAATTTCCCGTTCTGCGCCCACCAGGCCCGGAGTTCGGAAATCTGTTCCTGTTCTTGCAGATCATAAACCGCCATCTTCTTCCTCTTCTTCTACGAACAGATATCCGGCCGCGGCAGCGGCGAGGCCGTCGAGCGAAACCCGCTGCTGCCCACCCGGCCCGCGCAGCGGCTTGAGACCGACTTCGCCCGCCGCCGCCTCGTCGTCGCCGATCACGACGGCAAGCGCTGCGCCGCTGGCATCGGCCTTCTTCATCTGGGACTTGAAGCTGCCGCCGCCGCAATGCGTCAACACCGCAAACCCGTGCCCGCGCAGCGCTTCCGCGGCACGGAACGCGAGCCGCTGCGCCGGCTCGCCGGCGTGCACGACATAGACATCGGGCTGCGCACGCTCGGGCTCGCCGCCGCTTTCACTCCAGAGCGCGAGAAGACGCTCGACGCCCATCGCGAAACCGGCGGCCGGCGCCGGCTTGCCACCGAGTTGCTCGACGAGCCCGTCATAACGGCCGCCCGCGCATATCGTGCCCTGCGCGCCGAGCCGCGTCGTGACCCACTCGAACACGGTGCGGTTGTAATAGTCGAGCCCGCGCACGAGGCGATGGTTGATGCGGAACGGGATGCCCGCGTCCTTGAGCAGAACCTGCACGCCTTCGAAGTGCGCGAGCGACTCAGCCCCGAGGAAATCGAGCAGCTTCGGCGCCTGGTCGACGAGATCCTGGAGATCGGGATTCTTCGTGTCCAGGATGCGCAGCGGATTCGTGTGCAGGCGGCGCTTGCCGTCCTCGTCGAGGCGCTCGCGATGCGCCTCGAGATAGGCGACGAGTTCGGCGCGGTGACGCGCTCGCTCATCCGACGAACCCAGCGAGTTGAGTTCCAGCCGGACGTCCTCGAGCCCAAGGTCTTCCCATAGCCGCGCGCACATCAGGATGTGCTCCGCGTCGATGTCCGGTCCGTCGAAGCCGAGCGCCTCGACCCCGATCTGATGGAACTGTCGGTAGCGGCCCTTCTGCGGCCGTTCGTGGCGGAACATCGGTCCGTGGTAATACAGCCGCTGCGGGCCGGCATGCAGAATCTTGTGCTGGATCGCCGCGCGAACGCACGACGCCGTCCCTTCCGGCCGCAAGGTCAGCAACTCGCCGTTCAATGCATCCTCGAACGAATACATCTCCTTTTCGACGATGTCGGTGACCTCGCCGATCGCGCGCTTGAACAGCGGCGTCGGCTCGACGATCGGCATCCGGATCGGGCGATAGCCGTAGCTGCGCAGCCAGTCGCGGACGATGTCCTCGAAATGCTCCCACGCCTCGGCCTCGTCGGGCAGGATGTCGTTCATCCCCCGCACCGCCTGCAGCGGCTGGTTCATCTGTTTCTTTTCTGTCATAACCGGACGGTCAGCCCGCCTTCCTGGTGTATCGCGTCGCGACGTAGTCGTCGACGATTGCCTTGAATTCCGCGCCGATATTGTCGCCGCGCAGCGTCATGCGCTTCTCGCCGTCGATGAATACCGGCGCCGCCGGACTTTCTCCGGTGCCCGGCAACGAGATGCCGATGTTCGCGTGCTTGCTCTCGCCGGGGCCGTTCACGACGCAGCCCATCACCGCGACCGTCATGGTCTCGACGCCGTCGTACTGCTCGCGCCACACGGGCATTTGTTCGCGGACATACGACTGGATGCCGGACGCGAGCTCCTGAAAGAACGTGCTCGTCGTGCGGCCGCAGCCCGGGCACGCGACGACCATCGGCGTGAAGGCGCGCAACCCCATCGTCTGCAGGATCTCCTGCGCGACGACGACTTCCTGCGTACGGCTGCCGTTCGGCTCCGGCGTCAGCGAGACGCGGATCGTGTCGCCGATGCCTTCCTGCAGCAGCACTGCGAGCGCCGCCGTGGACGCGACGATCCCCTTCGAGCCCATACCGGCCTCGGTCAGCCCGAGGTGCAGCGGATAGTCGCAGCGCCGCGCGAGCTCGCGGTAAACCGCGATCAGGTCCTGCACGCTCGACACCTTAGCCGACAGGATGATGCGGTCGCCGCCGAGGCCGTATTCCTCCGCCTTCGCCGCCGACTCCAGCGCGGAGACGATCAGCGCTTCGCGCATCACCGCGGTCGCGTCTCGCGGTTCGGCGAGCTGCGCGTTCGCATCCATCACCCGCGCGAGCACGGACGGATCCAGGCTGCCCCAGTTCACGCCGATCCGCACCGGCTTGTCGTACTTGCACGCGATATCGATGATCGCCGCGAACTGCGGGTCGCGTTTGGCTCCCGCGCCGACGTTACCCGGATTGATGCGGAGCTTCGCAAGCGCCTCGGCGCACGCGGGGTGATCGGCTAGCAGCTTGTGGCCGTTGTAGTGGAAATCGCCGACCAGCGGCACATCGACGTTCAGCGCGAGCAGGCGGTCGCGAATCTGCGGCACCGCCTTCGCGGCGGCCTCGTTATTCACCGTCAGACGGACGATCTCCGAACCCGCGCGCGCCAGCTCGGCGATCTGCATCGCCGTGCCGAGGACGTCCACGGTGTCGGTATTCGTCATCGACTGCACGACGATAGGAGAATCGGAGCCGATGTTCACTCGGCCCACCCGGACCTGACGCGTCGCGCGACGGGCCAGCGCGCCGGAGGCGGGCCCCGAAGAAAGGTTCGTTGCCAATTTCAACTCACTGCACGGTCAGTCTTGCGACACTGACGCGGATGTGGGGAGTCAGGTCGACCGCCTTCCCCTGATACTCGACACCGACCGCGCGCGCGTTGCCGATCACGAGGCCGAACGGAGGCTTGCCTTGCACGGTTCGCGACGTGCCGGCCGCGTTGACGCCCGAATAGAGCACCGAGCCACCGGCGCCCCGCACCTCGACCCAGGACTCGCCGGAGAAGCGGAAAGTGAGATGGGAGGCGTCCGTCGGAGCAGCGGGCGCGCCGGCTTCGGGCATCGCCGCAGCGGCCGGCGCTCCGGTCGCCGCACCCGCCGCGAGTTCCGGCGGAGGCGCAACACCGCGGACCGCTTCCGACGGCACGGCCGGGGCCGCCGCGGCGGGCTCCGCCGGCGGAGCCGGCACCTCTCCGGGAGCGAGGACATCCGACGCATCCGGTACCGGGGCGCTTTGCGGCGCCAGGACCGACGCGTCGCCTCCCGCGGGGTCGCCCGCGGGCGTCTCGAACCAATCGAAGAACCATCCGACGACGACGACCAGCAACAGGATCCCGGCCACCAGCGCGGCCGGCACATGGGCACGCCGCGATTGCCCGCCGCTCGGCATCACGCCGTCGGCATTCGACAGCGGCGCGAGCTCGATCGGCGGCGCCGCCAGGGCCTTGTCGAAACCGGCGAGCAGCGCAGCCCCGTCCATCCCGAGGTAGCGGGCGTAATTGCGAACGAAACCGCGAACGAAGGCCGGCCCCGGCAGCAGGTCGAAGCGGTCGCCCTCCATCGCCTCGACCTGCCGCGCCGTCAACTTCAGCGCATACGCGACGTCTGCGACCGTTTCACCGCGCCGCTCCCGCCCGCGTCGAAGCACTTCGCCCACGCTCGCCGCGTCGGCCGATTCGGTCGCGGGAACGCCCTGATCAAGCCGGACTTCACTCACTCGTAATTTCCCTGATTCATCGCCCGAAACTCCGCGCTGTCGGCGAAGCGCCCGCGCAGCTGTGCGAGGTAGCTCGATTCGGCCTCGTGATTGCCAAGCTTACGTTCGGTCCGCGCGCCAAGCCAGACCGATTCTGCGGTCGGCTCATTCCGCTGATGCAGCTGAATGAGATAGTCGCGCGCGACCGTGTAGGCGCCGCGGCGGTACGCGATCGCCGCGAGATGGTAAATCGCCTGCGCGTTGCCGGCATCGAGCTGGGCCGCCCGTCGAAACTCGGCTTCCGCCGCAACATCGTCGCCGCTCCGCAAATGGCACAGGCCGGCGTTCGTATAGGGCCGGGCGGGCGTCTGGTAATACGGGTTGCGCGCCGCCATCGCGAGCCGTTGCAGCCCTTCCTTTTCCTCGCCCGTCATGCACTGGAACCAGCCATAGCTGTTGTTGAATTCGGGATCGCTCGGCGCCATCGCCAGCGCACGCTGGAAATTTTCGCGCGCCGCAGCATGGTCGTCGATGTACATATAGACGAGGCCCATCAGGTGATACGCCGGCGAGTAGGAAGCGTCGCTCGCGAGCGCGGCCTTCGCCTCGTCGAGCGCAACGGCGTAGCGCCCGATCTGCAGATAGGCGAGCCCGAGGTCGACGTGAACCTTGGCGCTCGCGACGGCGGCGTTCGCCGGCGGGACCTGGGAAACGGGGCGCTCGGCGCTGGCGCCCCCGGCCCCGGGTGCGGTCGCACAGGCAGTGAGCAGAAGCGAAGACGCACAAACGAATGCGGCGACGACCTTCCCTTTCTTCACCGGCGAGCCTCCGTCGCATTCATCAGCCGCACCGTTCGGCGCGTCCGGTCCTTCACCTGTCCGGCCAGTTGCCCACATGCGGCGTCAACGTCCTCACCGCGGGTCTTGCGCGTCGTCGTGACGATGCCCGCATTCATCAGGATCTCGGCGAACCGCCGGATGACCGGCGTCGGCGAGCGGCCGAACTCCGAGTGTGGAAACGGATTGAACGGGATCAGGTTGAATTTGCACGGCACGTCGCGAACCAGTTCGACGAGCGCGCGCGCGTGCGCTTCCGAGTCATTGACGCCGTCGAGCATCACATATTCGAACGTCACGAAATCGCGCGGCGCCCGTTCGAGGTAGCGGCGGCATGCAGCCATCAGCTCCCGCAGCGGATACTTCCGGTTGATCGGGACCAGGCGGTCGCGCAACGCATCGTCCGGGGCATGCAGCGATACCGCGAGCGCGACGGGACATTCCTCACGCAACCGGTCGATCGCCGGAACGATGCCGGACGTCGAAACCGTGACGCGGCGCCGCGACAATCCGTAGGCGTGATCGTCGAGCATCAGCCGCAGCGCGGTGACGACGTTGTCGAAGTTGGCGAGCGGTTCGCCCATGCCCATCATCACGACATTGCTGATCACACGGCCGTCGTGATCCTCGTCATCCGAAACGGGGGATCGCAAGGACTCGGCAGCGACGCTCGCGCGATCGGAACCGCGACCATGACCGCGCCGAGACGGAGTGTCCGAACGGACATCCGCATCCTCCGCGCCGGCGGGCGCCGCCATGCCGCCGAGCAGCTTGTTCGCCAGCCACAACTGGCCGATGATCTCCGCCACCGAAAGGTTGCGATTGAAACCCTGCTTGCCGGTGGAGCAGAACGCGCAGTCCAGCGCACAACCGGCCTGCGACGAAATGCACAGCGTTCCGCGGTTCACTTCGGGGATGAACACCGTCTCCACCGCGTTGGCGCCGCCGACATCGAGCAGCCATTTGCGCGTACCGTCGGCCGACACCGAATCGCGAATCGCCTCCGGCGCGCGGATGCACGCCTCGGCGGAGAGCTTCCCGCGCAGGCTTTTCGCGACATCGGTCATCCGGTCGAAATCGGTCTCCCCGAAGCGGTGCATCCACCGCATCACCTGGCGCGCACGAAAGGGCTTCTCGCCCCGTTCGGCGAACCACTGGACGAGACCGTCAACGTCGAAATCGAGCAGATTGACCCGTGTAAGCATGTATTTCCTGTGTGCCGCCCAAATGCAATCGGCCCGCTATCCCTGAAGAAGCGCGGGCCGATGAGCGGGCTCTGCCCGAAAGGCTCAGCGGGCGTAGACGTTCATTCCCGGGAAGAAGAACGCGATCTCGACCGCAGCGGTTTCGGGCGCGTCGGAACCATGGACCGCATTCGCGTCGATGGATTCCGCAAAATCCGCACGAATCGTGCCGGCGTCGGCCTTCTTCGGATCGGTCGCGCCCATCAGGTCGCGGTTCTTCGCAATCGCGTTCTCGCCTTCGAGCACCTGGATCATTACCGGGCCCGAAACCATGAACGACACGAGATCCTTGAAGAACGGGCGCTCCTTGTGCACCGCATAGAACTGACCGGCTTCGCGCTCGGACAGATGCGCCATCTTCGATGCCACGATCTTCAGGCCTGCGTCTTCGAAGCGCTGATAGATCTTGCCGATCACGTTCTTCGCGACGGCGTCGGGCTTGATGATGGAGAGCGTGCGTTCGATAGCCATGTAGGAAAACTCCGGATTGGACGATAAGCGGAAAAAGCGCAGCGGAAGATTCTAGCAGCTTTTCCGGATAGGCTCCCAGCAACGAAAAAGCGCCGGACCGGCCGGCGCTTCGTTCGATCGTGGCAGCAAAAAGCTTACAGCATCGCCTTCAGCAGCTTGGCCATCTCGGACGGGTTGCGCGTCACGGTGAAGCCGCACTCTTCCATGATGGCGAGCTTGGCGTCGGCGGTGTCGGCGCCCCCCGAGATCAGCGCACCGGCGTGGCCCATGCGCTTCCCGGCCGGCGCGGTCACGCCGGCGATGAAGCCGACGATCGGCTTCTTCATGTTGGCCTTGCACCACTGCGCGGCTTCCGCCTCGTCCGGACCGCCGATCTCGCCGATCATGATCACCGCGTCGGTGTCCGGGTCGTCGTTGAACATGCGCATCACGTCGACGTGCTTCAGGCCGTTGATCGGGTCGCCGCCGATACCGACCGCCGACGACTGGCCCAGACCGATTTCGGTCAACTGCGCGACGGCTTCATAGGTCAGCGTACCCGAACGCGACACGACGCCGATGCGGCCCTTGCGGTGGATGTGACCCGGCATGATGCCGATTTTGATCTCGTCCGGCGTGATCAGACCCGGGCAGTTCGGCCCCAACAGCAGCGTTTCCTTGCCGCCCTTGGCAACCTTCTGCTTCATCTTGTTGCGCACCATCAGCATGTCGCGAACCGGAATGCCTTCGGTGATGCAGATCGCCAGATCCAGGTCGGCCTCGCAGGCCTCCCAGATCGCGTCGGCAGCGCCTGCCGGCGGCACGTAGATCACTGATACGGTCGCGCCGGTTTCAGCGGCAGCTTCCTTCACCGAAGCGTAGATGGGGATGTCGAAGATCTTCTCGCCCGCCTTCTTCGGATTCACGCCGGCAACGAAGCAATTCTTGCCGTTCGCGTATTCCTGGCACTTCTCGGTGTGGAACTGGCCGGTCTTGCCCGTAATGCCCTGGGTGATGACCTTGGTGTCTTTGTTGATCAGAATGGACATTCAAACTCTCCTTACTTGACCGCCGCGACGATCTTGGTCGCAGCTTCCGCCATCGTGTCGGCAGAGATGATCGGCAGACCCGAGTCGGCGAGGATCTTCTTGCCGAGGTCCTCGTTGGTGCCCTTCATGCGCACCACGAGCGGGACGGAGAGATTGACTTCCTTGGCAGCAGCGACCACGCCGGTGGCGATGGTGTCGCACTTCATGATGCCGCCGAAGATGTTCACGAGGATGCCCTTGACCTTGGGGTTCTTGAGCATGATCTTGAACGCTTCGGTGACCTTCTCGGTCGTCGCGCCGCCACCGACGTCGAGGAAGTTGGCCGGCTCGGCGCCGAACAGCTTGATCGTGTCCATGGTGGCCATCGCCAGACCGGCGCCATTCACCAGGCAGCCGATGTTGCCGTCGAGCGAGATATAGGCGAGGTCGAACTTCGACGCTTCGATTTCGTCCGCGTCTTCTTCGTCGAAGTCACGGTACGCGACGACTTCCGGGTGACGGTAGAGTGCGTTCGAGTCGAAGTTGAACTTGGCGTCGAGCGCCTTGATGTTGCCGTTGCCTTCGAGGATCAGCGGGTTGATTTCCGCCAGCGAAGCATCGGTTTCCATGTAGCAGGTGTACAGGCGCTTGAGCGTATCGACCGCCTTCGCGACCGAGGCCTCCGGCACGCCGATACCACGCGCCAGGTTCTCGGCCTGCGCGTCGGTCAGGCCGACCAACGGATCCACGAATTCCTTCAGGATCTTCTCGGGCGCGCTGTGCGCGACTTCCTCGATGTCCATACCGCCTTCGGAGGACGCCATGATCGCGACCTTCTGCGTGGCGCGGTCGGTCAGCGCAGCAACGTAGTATTCCTTCTTGATGTCGGCGCCTTCCTCGATCAGCAGGTTCCGCACCTTCTGGCCTTCCGGGCCGGTCTGGTGGGTGATCAGCTGCATGCCAAGGATATCGTTCGCGTACTGGCGCACTTCGTCCAGCGAGCGGGCGAGCTTCACGCCGCCGCCCTTGCCACGGCCGCCGGCGTGGATCTGCGCCTTCACGACCCAGACCTTGCCGCCGAGTTCTTCGGCTGCCTTCACTGCACCATCCACCGACACGGTGTGGAAACCGCGCGGCGTCACGACGCCATGCTTCCTTAGTAATTCTTTTGCCTGATACTCATGAATCTTCATGGTTGCCCTTCGTTCGAAGCCGCGACGCGGGGGGCGCCGCGAACAGGTTGATGGGACGCTTCGGAGCTTCGCTCCACGACGGGCACCGTCTCCCTCGTCCGACACCCGCCGCTGCCGGCCGGACAGTTTCAGCCCAGCCCCGTCTCATGACTCGCCCCCGAATCGGGCGCGCTCGCCGCAAGATCGCAGGATTATAACTGCACACCGCAACCCCCGGGGCTGCCGGCGCGGGGAGCGCAGAGCGTCACAACTTGCCGGGCTGCCGGTACCACTTGGGGTAGTAATTCCGCACCGCCTCGCCGGACGTCTCGAGCGCGTGGCAGCGGTCGAGCTGGAACGGCTTCTCGCCAGAGTCCTCGTTGTCGCGCCGAAACGTCGCTTCGGTCTGCACGGCCGCCGTGGGCAGACTGAGGAGCAATTCGGTCAGATGCGAACATCCGCGGACATCAGCGAACATTTCGTCGACGGTGCGGCGGAAGCCGCGCAAGAGGTTGAGGCCGATGAGTTGCTTGTAGGCGGGAGCGATCGTGTCGCAACTGCCCTCGTAAGGCACCCGCTCGGAACACGCTTCGACATCGACGATCACGAAAGCCGCGTCGAGGGTGACACGAACGTGCATCTCGTGCACCGGGTCGCCCGCCCGTCGCACGCCCGACGCAAGAACGTAATCGACGTCCTTCGTATCGCGCAGGCAGGCGTCGAGCTCGAGCATGCCGTCGTCACGGCGATAGCCCTCGACCGTGATCTGGCGGGTGTGCGCCTTGCGGCGGGGACGAAGTGGCGGAGACAGCGGCATTTACGTACGGGCCCGTATGGAAGGATTCCTCGATACTACCGCGGAGAGCCGCGGCAGCCGAAACGCTGCGACGGCGACGCGGCCAGATCCTCGCGCCTCCTTCGTTCCAGGGACCGCGTTGCCGTCGTCGCAATTTGCGCAGGGGCAAGACCGCAACGGCGGTCGCCCCCGAGCCCGGGCAAATTGTTTAGAATGCGACGATATTTTTGATACAAGACGTAAATTCTGCCTGGACGCGCGTTCTGGCGAACGGACCATGAGCACAATTCCGCGCCTGAAGATCCGGCTCTCCGCACGCCCGCTGTCCGCCCTGCTGTTGTTCGCTACCCCGCTGACGGCAGCAGCGCTCATGCTCGGCGAACCCGTTCGGACGTCTGCAGTAGGCGAACCGCTGCGGGTCGAGATCGCGGTCCGCGATGGGGACCTTTCCCGCGTGTCGGAGTGCCTGGGTGTCGCACCGGGGACGACCGAAGACGGCCTCCCCTGGATTCGCGACGCAAGGATCGCCCCGTCGGGTCGCGGCGCATCGGCTCGGATTACGGTCGAAAGCACAGCACCGGTATTCGAGCCGGTGGTGAAGCTCGCGATCGAAGACCACTGCGACACACAACTTCGGCGCGAGTACACCTTGCTGCTGTCGTTCCCGGATGCACCTCTCGCTCGCGCCGTTTCGCCCCCGCTGCCGATGGCACCGGCGACCGGGACCGATCGGCCGCCACCGATGGCAACCCCGCGCTCTGCCGCCGCGATGAGCTCACCGGAAGCACCCCGAAAAGAGCTCGCACGCACCGCTCCGACGCGGCGGCCGGCCGCCGGCCGGCCGCCGCCCCCAGCCGCCTCGGAAAGCGATCGCCTCATGCTCGGCGCTGGCGTGCCCTTTCCCGACGACCGCCTTCGACTGAGCACCGAACTCGAGAGCTTCGGACGCATCGGCAGCACCAGCGACGCGGAGCGGGAGCAACTGCGTCGGGAGCAGAACGTGCTGATGGCCGTCGACCGCACGATCGTCGCGCAACTCGAGCTGAACGAGCGCATCCGACAACTCGAAGACGCTCAGCGCCGGATGGTCGAGCAGGCCCGTGCGGAGGCCGGGGCGACGCCGGATGCGGTCGACGCGGCGGCGGCAGAACCGGATTCCGACGAACGCGAGTGGCTTTATCTCGCCGCGATGCTTGCCGGCCTGTCCCTGCTCCTCGCCGTTGCACTGCTCGCGCTGCGCCGGCGAACGTACCGGACGGTCGAGATCAACGAGCCTGTGGGAGCCGGGGAAACCGCCGCACCGCTTTCCAAGATCGAGCCCGCCGAGTCCGCGGAGACGCCGGCAACGATGGCGCAATCGGGAAGCGAGCCCTCGATATCGGCCACGGCGGCTGAACTGCGCGGAGCGGAAGGCGCCGTCGTCGCCGCACCGCAACCCGCCGTCCCGCTGCCCGACGAGGAGGCGGCCGAAGAGCACGAGTCGGCCATCGAACTAGCCGAAATCATGATGGGCTTCGGCCGCGTTCAGGGCGCCGCCGAGACCCTCGCGGAGTTCATCCAGTCGAATCCGAAGAAATCCGTTACGCCGTGGCTCAAGCTTCTCGAGGTATACCGCGCCGCGGGCCTGCGCAGCGACTTCGACGCCCTCGCACGGCAGTTGAACAAAACCTTCAACGTGAAGTCGGTCACCTGGGACACGTTCGACGAAGCTCGTGCGACGAGCAAATCGATCGAACAGATGCCTCACCTCGCGAAGACGCTGACCGAGCTATGGGGAACGCCGGCGTGTCAGGCCTACCTCGAAAAGCTGCTGCGCGACAACCGCGACGGCACGCGGGAAGGTTTCCCGTTGAGCGCGATCGACGAAATTCTCGTTCTTGCTGCGATCCTCGAAGAAGAACTCGGCCCCTATCGCGCTTCAGGGAATGCGGACGTGGCGCACTGATTCGCCGTCGTCCGACGCCGTCAAACCGGATTGTCGAGATCGACGAACTGCGCATCCAGCGCAAGACATTGGCGAAGATGTTCTGCGAGCGCATGGATGCCATAGCGCTCCGTCGCGTGATGGCCGGCAGCGATGTACGGCACGCCGGATTCGCGCGCCAAGTGCACCGTCGGCTCCGAAATCTCGCCGGACAGGTACAGGTCGGCGCCCGCCGAAATCGCCTGCTCGAAGTACCCCTGCGCCCCGCCGGTGCACCACGCGACGCGGCTCACGGGGCGCTCGGGGTCGCCGACCAGCATGGGCTCGCGACCGAGACGCGCCGCGAGCGAACGTGCCACGTGAGCCGCGGGGCAAGCGTGTTCGGGTCGCCCGATCCACCCGAGGTCCTGCTCGCCGAAACGGCCGTCACCGATCCACCCCATGAGCCGCCCGAGTTGCGCATTGTTGCCCAACTCGGGATGCGCGTCGAGCGGCAGGTGATATGCGAGAAGACTGATGTCGTTGCGCAACAGGCTCGCGAGCCGTCGCTTGCGAATGCCCGTGATGCGCCCGTCCTCGCCGCGCCAGAAGTACCCGTGATGAACGAGGATCGCGTCGAAACCGCCCTCGACCGCGCAGTCGACCAGCGCCTGGCTTGCGGTCACGCCGCACAGCACACGGCGCACTTCCGCCCGTCCTTCCACTTGCAGACCGTTTGGAGAATAATCACGAAACCGTGCGACATCCAGCAATTCATCCAGATGTGTTTGCAGCTCGATGAGTTGCATATGATCCCCACCCTATAATTATTCCATCCCCTTGCGGGAGCCTCCCGGGCACCCGCCGTACAGAGCAACATTATGCGCCGCCTGTGGCTGATCTTCGCGCAGGCCGTGACGGTCAGCGTCGCGGTGCTGTTCGTCCTGAACACGCTCAAACCGGAGTGGTTGAAAGGCGCCGCCCCCTCCTCGGTGGTCGCTATCCTCGAAGCGCCGGGAACCGGCTCCCTGCCGTCCGCCGGTGCGAGTTCCTATGCGGACGCCGCGAAGCGTTCGATGCCGGCCGTCGTCCATATCTACACATCGAAAGACGTCACGCGTCCACGCCACCCGCTGCTCGACGACCCGATCTTTCGCCACTTTTTCGGCGAACAGCGGGACACCGCTCCGACACAGCGCGCGTCCGGGCTCGGCTCGGGCGTCCTCGCGAGCCCGGACGGATTCGTTCTCACGAACAATCACGTCATCGAGGCAGCAGACGAGATCGAGGTGGCGCTGAACGACGGGCGGAAGTTTCCGGCAAAGCTCGTCGGCCGAGATCCTGAAACGGACCTCGCGGTCCTCAAACTCCAGGGCAACGGTCAGTTACCTGCAATCACGTTCGCAGCGAAGGATCAGGTGGAAGTCGGCGATGTCGTGCTCGCGATCGGCAATCCGTTCGGCGTCGGCCAAACCGTGACGATGGGCATCGTCTCGGCGCTGGGGCGCAGCCAACTCGGCATCAATACTTTCGAGAATTACATCCAGACGGACGCGGCGATCAATCCGGGCAACTCGGGCGGCGCGCTCGTCGACAGCCATGGCAACCTGGTCGGCATCAATACCGCAATCTACTCGCGCTCGGGCGGGTCACTCGGAATCGGGTTCGCGATCCCGGTGTCGATTGCCCGCAACGTGCTCGAGCAAATCGTCGCGACGGGCGAAGTGACCCGCGGCTGGATCGGCGTCGAGATCCAGGAAATCACCGCGGAGCTCGCCGAGTCGTTCGGACTTCCGGACGTCGAAGGAGCGCTGATCGCTGGGGTCCTTCGCGACAGCCCGGCCGAACGCGCCGGCATCCGGCCCGGAGATATCTTGATCGGCGTGGATGGGGCTCAGATCCACGATCCGAAAGGAATGCTCGAGATCGTCGCGGGACTTCCCCCCGGGCGCAGCGCGCATTTCCGTGTGCGCCGCGCCGAGGCCGAATTGGACCTGCAGGTGCAGATCGGCCGTCGCCCGACGCCGGCTGACCCTGCGCTCCCGGGCCGCTGAATTCAGTAACTGCTGGCAGAAAGCGCGGGGCGATTCGGATCCGAATCACGTGCGCCTGGAGTTTCACTACTGCGATTTTTGCCGGACGGGCGGTCGAAGTCCCAGCATTCGTCCCGGGCTACAGGCCCCGGACAGTCACTTTCCGTCCGGCTCCGGCGCTTCGAGCTGGTCGAGTTTGGCGGCGCCTTCGTCGGCCGAGCTCCGCGGTGCCGCGACGAACTTCGCGAGAAGAATGCCGACCTCGTACAGCAGACACATCGGCACGGCGAGCATGAACTGCGACACCACGTCCGGCGGCGTGATGATCGCGGCAATGACGAACGCGCCGACGATCACGTACGGGCGCGCTTCACGCAGCTTTTCGACGCCGACGACGCCGGTCTTCACGAGGAGAATGACCGCGATCGGAACTTCGAAGGTGAGGCCGAACGCGATGAACATCGTCATCACGAAGGACAGGTACTGCTCGATGTCCGGTGCAGGCACGATGCTCTTCGGTGCGAACTCGGCGATGAACTTGAACACCGTACCGAAGACGAAGAAGTAGCAAAAAGCCATACCGACGAGGAACAGGACCGTACTACCGAGCACTAGCGGCACACCGAGCCGGCGCTCATGGGCGTAAAGTCCGGGCGCAATGAAAGCCCAGGCCTGGTAAAGCACGATCGGCAGCGCGACGATGAATGCGACCATCATCGTGACCTTCACCGGCACGAAGAACGGCGTGACGACTCCGGTCGCGATCATGTGCGTCCCTTCGGGGAGCGTGTTCATCATCGGACGCGCGAGAAGGTCGTAAATGTCCGCTGCCCAAGGCATCAGGCAGACGAACACGACGGCAACGGCAACGATCGCCCGAAGCAGCCGGTCGCGCAGCTCGACGAGATGCGAGACGAAGGTTTCCTGCACTTCACTCATGCTTTTTCCGCGGGGGACGAGTTCACCGAGGGGCCGAGGTGCAGCGACAGTTGGCCGTCACGCTCCTCGCCCGGCTGCTGCGCTTCATGCGGCCCGGGCGCAACCGTCTGCTGCTGAGCCTCGGCCGGCGGCAGACGCGGCGACGCCGAACCCGCAGGCACTTCATCGCGGCCTGACGAGACGTCGGTAGCGGCGGCAATGGGAGTCGAAGGTGACGCCTCGGTGACGGGAGCAGGACGCTGAAGTCCGGACAAATCCGCCTTCACCTCGGCAGCGGTAGCGTCGACCTCCGCCTCGACCTTCGCCATCTGTCCGCGAACCGACGACTCGAGTTCGCGCGCCTGCTGCTCTACCTGCTGTTGCAGCTTCTTCAGGTCCTCGAGCTGCATTTCCCGCTGGATGTCGGACTTCACATCCGAAACGTAGCGCTGCAGCCGTCCGAGGATGTGGCCCGCGGTGCGCGCAACTTTCGGCAGACGCTCAGGCCCGACGACGATGAGCATCACGACCGCGATGACGACCAGTTCGGAAAAACCGAAATCGAACATGATTTACCTGCCTGTCCGGAGCGGCTCATCGCGCCGGCGGCGACAAAACGAAGGGGCGCACACAAGCCGCGCCCCTCTGACATGGATGAACCGGAAGCAGTTCAGGAATTGACCTTGCGAGTTCTTTCCGTGGCCTGCGCGTCGATCGTATCGCCTTCGATCTTCTGCTGGGGCGCTTCATCGGACTTCTCGGACTCCTTCATTCCGTCCTTGAACCCCTTCACGGCACCGCCGAGATCCTGGCCGATGTTGCGCAACTTCTTGGTGCCGAAGACCAGCACGACAATGACCAGCACGATCAGCCAGTGCCAGATGCTGAATGAACCCATTACTGCTCTCCTTAACGCTTCAACATCGCCGGTAGAACGTCCGGCCCGCCCACGACGTGGACGTGGAGATGATACACCTCCTGCCGTCCGACCCTGCCCGTGTTAACGATCGTTCGAAAGCCGTCCGTGCAATGAAGTTCCCGCGCAATGCGCGAGGCCGCAATCATGACCTTGCCCATCACGGCTTCGTGTTCCGGCTGCAGTTCCGCCATCGAAGGGATGTGCAGTTTCGGGATGACCAGGGTGTGGACCGGCGCGACCGGGTTGATGTCGTGAAACGCGAGGACGTGCTCGTCCTCGTAGATCTTTTTTGCCGGAATGTCGCCGGCGACGATCTTGCAGAAAATGCAGTCGCTCATAGTCGCCTCACACAGCCGTACGGGACTTCTTTTCGTCGATGCCGGAAACGCCTTCACGGCGCCGGAACTCGGCGAGCACGTCCTCGACCGAAAGGCCGAAGTGCGCGAGCAACACCATCGAATGGAACCAGACGTCGGTCACCTCCCACACTACATGGAGCATGTCCTTGTCTTTCGCGGCCATGATCGTCTCCGCCGCCTCCTCGGCGATCTTCTTGCAGATCGCGTCGGTGCCTTTCTCGTACAGACTCGAGACGTAGGAAGAATCCGGGTCCGCCTTCTTGCGCTCGGCAAGGGTCGCGGCGACCCGACGCAACACTTCGATGTCGATCATCTATAGATTTCCTTCGGATCCTTGACAACGGGGTCGACGGCCTGCCACGAGCCGTCGGCGAGATGTTTGCGGAAAAAGCAGCTATGGCGGCCGGTGTGGCATGCGATGCCGCCGATCTGCTCTACCTTGAGCAGAACCACGTCGTTGTCGCAATCGATGCGGATCTCGAGCACTTTCTGAACGTGCCCGGATTCTTCGCCCTTGTGCCAGAGCTTGCGGCGCGAGCGCGACCAGTAGACCGCTTCGCCGCTTTCGGCGGTGCGCTGCAGCGCTTCGCGGTTCATCCATGCGAACATCAGCACGTCGCCGGTCTTCGCCTCCTGTGCGATCACCGGGACGAGCCCCTGAGCGTCCCACTTCACGTCGTTGAGCCACCTGACGGGGTGCGGGCTGCTCACAGTCGGATTGCTCACAGTCTTACCTCGATACCCCGTTCGCGCATCAGCTCTTTTGCTTCACGGACGGTGTGTTCCCCGAAGTGGAAAATACTTGCCGCGAGCACCGCGTCGGCGCGCCCCTGCGAAACACCCTCGGCGAGGTGTTCGAGAGTTCCGACGCCGCCACTGGCGATGACGGGGATCGGCACCGCGTCGGCGACCGCCCGCGTCAGACCGAGGTCGAATCCCGACTTCGTGCCGTCGCGATCCATGCTCGTCAGCAAGATTTCGCCGGCACCGAGTGCCGCGACCTTCCGCGCCCACTCGACCGCGTCGAGCCCGGTGTTGTTGCGCCCGCCGTGGGTGAAGACCTGCCATTTGCCGGGGGCGGTCTGCTTTGCATCGATCGCAACGACGATGCACTGACTGCCGACCTTCGCGGCGGCGTCAGCGACGACCTGCGGATTGTCCACTGCCGCCGTGTTGATGCTCACCTTGTCGGCACCGGCATTGAGGAGCCGGCGCACGTCGTCGACCGTGCGCACGCCACCGCCGACGGTCAATGGAATGAAAACCTGCTCCGCGACCTGCTCCACGACATGCAGGATGATGTCCCGCGCGTCCGAACTCGCGGTGATGTCGAGGAACGTGAGCTCGTCGGCGCCCTGCTCGTCGTAGCGGCGCGCGATTTCGACCGGATCTCCGGCGTCGCGCAGTTCGACGAAGTTCACCCCTTTCACCACACGCCCGGCATTCACATCCAGGCACGGAATGATGCGCTTGGCGAGCATCAGGCTTCCGCGCCGCTGAGTTCGTCGGCCCGCGCTTGGGCGGCAGCGAAGTCCAGGGTTCCCTCGTAAATGGCACGACCGGTGATCGCTCCGGCGACGCCTTCGGCTTCCACTGCGCACAACGCATCGATGTCGGCAATGGTGGCGATACCGCCGCTTGCAATGACAGGAATGCGCAGTGCCTGCGCGAGACGGACGGTCGCTTCGATATTCACGCCCGACAGCATGCCGTCGCGACCGATGTCGGTGTAGATCACACCCTCGACCCCGTAATCCTCGTATTTTTTGGCGAGATCCACGACATCGTGTCCGGTCATCTTCGACCAACCATCGACGGCGACCTTCCCGTCCTTCGCATCGAGGCCGACGATGATGTGCCCCGGGAATGCACCGCACGCATCGTGCAGGAAGCCGGGGTTCTTCACCGCCGCGGTGCCGATGATGATGTACGTAATGCCGTTGTCGAGGTAGTGCTCGATCGTGTCGAGATCGCGTATCCCGCCGCCCAGCTGCACCGGAATGTCGTCGCCGACTTCATCGACGATGGCACGGATCGCAGCGCCGTTCTTCGGCTTGCCCGCGAACGCGCCATTCAGGTCGACGAGATGCAGGCGGCGCGCACCCTGCTCTATCCAGTGGCGCGCCATCGCGGCCGGCTCCTCGGAAAACACCGTGGCGTCGTCCATTTCGCCCTGCTTCAAGCGGACGCAATGACCGTCCTTGAGATCGATAGCGGGAATCAGCAACATACGAGGATCGCTCGAGTATCGGAAGATGAAAGGAGTCGGCGCCGCGTCAGGGCATCCAGGAGATGAAATTGGAAAGCAGTCGCAGCCCGGCCTGTGCGCTCTTTTCGGGATGACACTGCATCGCGAAGATGTTATCCCGCGCTACCGCACTGGTAAACCGCACGCCGTATCCGGTCTCCGCAGCCACGAGGGCAGCGTCCGACGGGACGACGAAATAGCTGTGCACGAAGTAGAAGCGCTCGCCATCGGGAATTCCTTCCCACATCGCGTGCGGCCGGCTTCGATACACCTCGTTCCACCCCATGTGCGGAACCTTCAGCCGGCTGCCGTCCGCCGCAACCATGTCGGCGGTCGGGAAGCGGACCACGCGCCCGGGAAGGATCCCGAGTCCGGCCACATCACCCTCTTCGCTATGTTCGAACAACATCTGCTGACCGATGCAGATGCCGAGAAAGGGTTTGGCCGCGGCTACGTCCTTGACGACCTGGCGCAGGCCGCGTCGGTCGAGTTCGCGCATGCAGTCGGGCATCGCCCCCTGCCCGGGGAAAACCACCCGTTCGGCAGCGGCCACGACGGCCGGTTCGGACGTCACGACGACCCGGCGGCCGGGCGCGACATGCTCGATCGCCTTGGCCACGGAGCGCAAGTTGCCCATGCCGTAGTCGATGATGGCTACGTGGCTCATCGCTGAATCGCTCTTGTCGGAATCAGTTGGATAGGAAAAGAGTCAGAGTGCGCCCTTCGTCGACGGAATCGTCCCCGCCGCGCGCTCGTCCCGCTCCGCGGCCATCCGCAGCGCCCGGCCGAAGGCCTTGAAGATCGTCTCGCACTGGTGATGAGCATTGTCGCCGCGCAGGTTGTCGATATGCAGCGTGACCCCCGCATGATTGACGAATCCCTGGAAAAACTCGCGTACGAGATCGACATCGAAGTTGCCGATGCGCGCGCGGGCATAGCTGACGAAATAGTGCAAACCCGGGCGACCCGAAAAATCGACGACGACGCGCGACAGGGCTTCGTCGAGCGGAACGTAGGCGTGCCCGTAGCGACGGATGCCCTTCTTGTCGCCGAGCGCCTTCGCGAACGCCTGCCCGACGGTGATCCCGACATCCTCGACCGTATGGTGGTCGTCGATATGCGTATCGCCGTCGGCCCGCACATCCAAGTCGATCGCGCCGTGCCGGGCGATCTGGTCGAGCATGTGATCGAGGAAGGGAACGCCGGTCGCGAAGTTCGCCTTGCCGCAGCCGTCGAGATCGACGCGCGCGGTTATCCGGGTTTCAAGGGTGTCGCGAGAGACTTCGGCGTGACGCATGGGAATATGGGGAAAAAAATGGGCAGCGGATGCCGGCGGGCATCGCTTTTGCGCATGATACCATCGCCGGCGAATCGCGCCGCAATGCCGCTCTTCCGGTAGCTGCACTCGCGCCCGCGTCCTACCGTCACGTCGTTCCGAGACGTGCCCCTACTGCAAATACCCGACCCCACGCGCTGATGAGCCAATACTGGAGCGCCGTCGTCCACGGCCTGACCCCTTACGTTCCCGGCGAGCAGCCGAAGCTCGCGAATCTCGTCAAGCTCAACACGAACGAGCACCCTTACGGGCCGTCTCCGCGTGCGATCGAGGCGATTCGTGCGGAAGCCTCCGACGCACTGCGCCTATATCCCGACCCGCGGGCGGACCTCCTCAAGGCCGCGATCGCGAAGCGCTTCGGCGTCGCCTCCGGCGAAGTGTTCGTCGGCAACGGCTCGGACGAAGTGCTCGCGCATGCTTTCATGGCCTTGCTCAAGCACAAGCGGCCGGTACGCTTCCCCGATATTTCGTACAGTTTCTACCCCGTCTATTGCGGACTGTATGAGATCGCGTTCGAGACGGTGCCGCTCGACGACTCGCTCGCGATCCGTGCGGACGATTATCTGGGTGGCGGCAGCGGAGCCGCTGGGGGGATCATTTTTCCGAACCCGAACGCACCCACGGGTCGGCTGCTTCCGCTGGCCGACATCGAGCGCATCGTTCGAGGCAACCCGCAGTGCGTGGTCGTCGTCGACGAAGCTTACGTCGATTTCGGCGGCGACTCGGCAGTCCCGCTCGTGCGGAACCATCCGAACCTGCTCGTCGTGCAGACATTGTCGAAATCGCGGTCGCTCGCGGGACTGCGCGTCGGCTTCGCGATCGGACACCCCGAACTGATCGAAGCGCTCGACCGGGTCAAGGACAGCTTCAACTCCTATCCGCTCGACCGGCTCGCGATCGCGGGCGCGATCGCCGCGATCGAGGACGAAGAATATTTCGAACGCACGAGGAAAGCCGTTATCGGCACGCGCGAACAGCTCACGTCGGAACTCGCGTCGCTCGGCTTCGAAGTGCTGCCATCGGCGGCCAACTTCGTGTTCGCTCGTCACGCCGGACGCGACGCGGGCGAACTCGCCGCGGAACTACGCGCGCGCTCGATCATCGTGCGCCATTTCCGTCAGCCGCGGATCGAGCAGTTTCTTCGCATCACGATCGGCACGGATGAGCAATGCGCGGTTCTCGTCGCGGCGCTGCGCGAAATCCTGCGCTGACTCCGACCGACTGCGCCGGGCACCGAGGAAAGCACTTCCGAAGCTAGCGAGCCGTGGGCGCGTCGCGCCCGCACGGCGCGCGAGGACCGGCACCCGCAACCTGCGGGGCAGCACTTGCCGCCTGAGCGACGAACGCTGCGGGAACAGCCGCAGCCCTCTCGCACCGGATCGACGATCGGCAGCCCTTACCGGCGCAACCGCATCTCCGCCGAACGCGCGTGCGCCTGCAAGCCTTCACCGTGCGCGAGGATCGACGCGACGCTCCCGAGCGTCTGGGCGCCGGCTTCCGAGATCTGGATGACGCTCGTGCGCTTCTGAAAATCGTAGACACCTAGCGGCGACGAGAAGCGCGCACTACGCATCGTCGGCAGCACGTGGTTCGGGCCCGCGCAGTAGTCGCCGAGCGCCTCGACCGCCCAGTGCCCGACGAAGATCGCGCCGGCGTGGCGAATGCGGTCGATCCACGTTTCCGCGTTTTCGAGCGCCAGTTCGAGGTGCTCGGGAGCGATCCGGTTCGCGATCGCGCACGCCTGTTCGAGACTCTCGACGTGGATGAGCGCACCACGGTTCGCAAGCGACGCGGCGATCGTTTCGCGCCGCGGCATAGTCGGCAACAGGCGGTCGATCGCGTCGGCGACCGCGTCGATGAAACTCGCGTCCGTGCACAGCAGGATCGACTGCGCGAGTTCGTCGTGCTCGGCCTGCGCGAAAAGATCCATCGCGACCCAGTCTGCGTGGCCGCTGCCGTCGGAGATGATCAGGACTTCGGACGGGCCGGCGACCATGTCGATGCCGACCGTGCCGAAAACCCGGCGCTTCGCTTCGGCGACGTACGCGTTGCCGGGGCCGACGATCTTGTCGACCTGGGGCAGCGTCTGCGTGCCGTAAGCGAGCGCCGCGACGGCCTGGGCGCCCCCGATCGTGAACACCCGGTCGACGCCGGTAATCGCCGCGGCCGCGAGGACGAGCGGGTTCTTCTCGCCGTTGGGCGTCGGCGCCACCATGATCAGCTCGCCGACCCCGGCGACCTTCGCCGGAATCGCATTCATCAGGACCGAACTCGGATAGGACGCGCGCCCACCCGGTACGTAGAGACCGACGCGGTCGAGCGGGGTGACTTTCTGGCCGAGCCGCGTGCCGTCGGCCTCGACGTAATCCCACGACTCGACGCGCTGCCGCTCGTGATAGATGCGCACGCGGTCGGCCGCGAATCGCAGCGCCTCGCGCTGCTCGACCGTCAAGCTGTCGAGCGCCGCCTTCAGCTCGGATTTCGGCAATTCGAGCGCGGCCATCGTCTTCACGTCGAGATGATCGAAGCGCCGCGTGTATTCGAGCACCGCCGCATCACCGGTCGTCCGCACGGCGCCCAGGATCTCGCTGACCGCCGCGTCGATGCGTGCGTCGGCTCCACCTTCGAACGCGAGCAGCGCGTCGAGCGTCGCGAGGAACTCAGGCTCGCGGGCATCGAGGCGGCGAATCTTTCCCGTTTCGGCACTCATTTCACGGCTCCTGCAAAGGCCTCCAGCAGCGGCTGGATCAGTTCGCGCTTGAGCTTGAGCGAGGCCTGATTGACGATCAGCCGCGAGCTGATCGGCATGATCTCCTCGACTTCCTCGAGATTGTTCGCACGCAGCGTGCCACCGCTCGACACGAGGTCGACGATCGCGTCCGCGAGTCCGACAAGCGGCGCGAGTTCCATCGAGCCGTACAGCTTGATCAGGTCGACGTGGACGCCCTTCGCGGCGAAGTGCGCCTTCGCACTGTTGAGGTACTTCGTGGCGACGCGGATGCGCCCGCCCGGACGTGTCGCGGCCGTGTAGTCGAAGCCCTTCTGCGTCGCGACGCACAGTCGGCACTTGGCGATAGCGAGGTCGAGCGGTTGATACAGTCCCGCCCCGCCATGCTCGAGAAGCACGTCCTTGCCCGCAATTCCGAGATCGGCTGCGCCATACTGTACGTAGGTCGGCGTGTCGGTCGCACGCACGATGACCAGGCGTACGTCGGGACGGTTCGTGCCGATGATCAGCTTGCGCGAGGTCTCCGGGTTATCCGTCGGCGTGATGCCGGCAGCCGCGAGCAGCGGCAGGGTTTCCTCGAAGATGCGGCCCTTCGACAGGGCGAGGGTGATGCTGGACACGAACGGCGCCTCGTGAAAAATCGGACTGACATTGTAACCCGCGCGGGCTTCTGTTAGCCTCCGGCCATTGGCTGAACCGGGTCGCGGTTCGGCCATTTTTTCTTTTTGTCCAATCACTTGAGAGCAAAACGACATGAAACCCGAGATCGTGGTCTCCTCACGGGACCTGGAACGCCTGGAGGGGATGCTGTTTTCCCCCGCCGCCCGCAATCGCAGGGACCTCGACGGCCTGCGCGACGAGTTGGAGCGTGCGGAAGTGCTCGAGCCCGAGCAGATGCCGGCAAATGTCATAACGATGAACAGCCGCGCGCGATTCCGCGAGCAACCCGGCGGGCGGGAATACGAACTGACGCTCGTCTACCCGCACGAAGCCGGGCAGGACGGCAGCAAGGTGTCGGTCTTTTCCCCGGCCGGGAGCGCGCTGCTCGGGCTCGCAACCGGGCAGTCGATCGACTGGAAGACCGATGACGGGCGCACGATCCATCTCGAAGTGCTCGAGGTCCTCTCGCAGCCGCAAGCGGAAGGCGAGCTCGGACAGTAAGCGTTCCTTCTCCCGCTTTCCGCGACGCACTCCGCGCGGGGAAAGCGGCGGCAGGTGGCGCCGCGCATACCGGTGTTTCACCGATGCCACCCGCTTCAAGGCCCTCGAGCCGAGCCGGCCCGGTGCCGGAAGCGGCACCGAAGGTCCGCCCCAGTCCGGATGCACAACGCCGGTCAGGCGAGCCGACGCACCCGCGCGCCGAGCGCGGCCAACTTCTCCTCCAGCCGTTCGTAGCCGCGATCGAGATGGTAGATGCGCTCGATGACCGTCTCGCCGTCGGCGACGAGCCCGGCGATCACCAGGCTCGCCGACGCACGCAGGTCGGTCGCCATCACCGTCGCCCCCTGCAGACGTTCGACGCCGTGCACGACGGCGGTGTTGCCGTCGATGCGAATGTCAGCGCCGAGGCGCTGCAACTCGACGGCGTGCATGAAGCGATTTTCGAAGATCGTCTCGCGGATCATCGCGGCGCCGTTCGCGACCGCATTGATCGCCATGAACTGAGCCTGCATATCCGTCGGGAACGCCGGGTACGGCGACGTGCGGATGCTCACCGACGTCAGGCGTGCCGGCGCCTTCAGCCGGATCGCGTCGCGTTCGGAGGTGACGTCGCAACCGGCGTCCATCAGCTTGTCGACGACCGAGTCGAGATAGGCGGTCGACGTGCCGGTGAGGCGGATTTCACCGCCGGTCGCCGCGGCGGCGCAGAGGTAAGTGCCGGTTTCGATGCGGTCGGGCATGATGCGGTGCGTCGTCCCGGAGAGGGATTCGACGCCGCGGATGCGGATCACGTCGGTGCCGGCGCCCGAGATCCGCGCGCCCATCGCGACGAGGCAGTTCGCGAGATCGACGACTTCGGGCTCGCGCGCCGCGTTCTCGATGACGGTCTCGCCGTCGGCAAGGCACGCGGCCATCATCAGGTTTTCGGTCCCGGTGACCGTCACCATGTCGGTGAAGAGGCGCGCGCCGGTGAGGCGCGGCACCATTGCCTGGACATAGCCGTGCTCGACCTTGACGTCGGCGCCCATCGCCTGCAGGCCCTTGATGTGCTGATCCACGGGCCGCGCGCCGATCGCGCAGCCGCCCGGCAGACTCACGCGGGCCTCGCCGCAACGCGCGACGAGTGGCCCGAGCACGAGGATCGACGCGCGCATCGTCTTGACCATATCGTACGGCGCGACGGGATTGTCGATGACCGACGCGTCGAGCGTGACGCGGTCACCGTCGCGGCTCACCTTGACGCCCATCTGACCGAGCAGCTTCAGCAGCGTGTCGATGTCGTTCAACTGCGGCACGTTCGTGAAGGTCATCGGCTCGCGCGTCAGGAGCGCCGCGCAGAGGATCGGCAGCGCGGCGTTCTTGGCGCCGGAAATCGCGGCTTCGCCGGCGAGGCGCGTGCCGCCTTCGATCAGGAGTTTGTCCATCGCCCGCTCAGAAACCGAGGTCGGAACGGACCTCCGCCCATTTCTCGGGCGTGAAGGTCTGCAGCTGCAGCGCGTGGATCTCGTTGCCCATCAGCTTGCCGAGCGTCGCGTACACGGTCTGATGCTGACGCACCTTGAGCTTGCCCTCGAACTCGCGGCTGACGACGATGCCGCTGAAGTGGACGCCGTCGTCGCCCTGGATCTCGACGAACTCGCAGGGCATGCCCTGCTCGATCAGCCGCTTGATTTCGCTTGCTTCGAACATTTTGTGTACCTCTCAGGCCCGCAGCTTGTAGCCCCGCGCGAGCATCGCGAGGGTCAGCACTGCGAGTAAAACGAAACAGATGCCCACGACCATCAGACTCAGCCACGGCGACACGTCGGATTGCCCGAAGAAGCCGTAGCGGAAGCCGTCGATCATAAAGAAGAACGGATTCACGTGGGACACGTCCTGCCATACCTGCGGCAGCGAGTGGATCGAGTAGAACACGCCCGACAGCATCGTCAGCGGCATGATCAGGAAGTTCTGGAACGCGGCGAGCTGGTCGAATTTGTCGGCCCAGATGCCGGCGATCACGCCGAGCGAGCCGAGAATCGCGCTCCCCATCACCGCGAACGCGATGACCCAGCCGGGCGACGCCACCGGCAGGTCGACGAACGGCACCGACACGAGCAGCACCCCCGTGCCGACGAACAGCGCGCGCAGCATCGACGCGAGCACGTACGCCGCATAGAACTCGCGGTAGGACAGCGGCGGCAGCAGCACGAAGATGATGTTGCCGGTGATCTTGCTCTGGATCAGCGACGACGAGCTGTTCGCGAACGCGTTCTGCAGCAGCGACATCATCACGAGGCCGGGCACGAGAAAGGCGGTGTAGGCGACGTCGCCATAGACCGTGACGTGGCGATCGAGCACGTGCGAGAAGATCAGCAGGAACAGCACCGAGGTCAGCACCGGGGCGGCGACGGTCTGGAAGCCGACTTTCCAGAAGCGCAGCACTTCCTTGTAGAAGAGCGTGCGAAAGCCGGTGAGGCCGCCCTCACGCATGCTGCATCACCTCGACGAACACGCGCTCGAGGTCGGCGTCGCCGAGCTGCATCTCGACGATCTTCGCGCCCGCCTGACGCAGGCGCGCGAGCGCAGGCTCGACGTCGTCGAAAGTCTCGAGCGCGAATTCCGCCCACCCGCCCTCGCCTAGCGTCGCGCCGAGCCCGACCGCGAGCTCCGAACGATCGAGGCGCACGCGCAGCGAATGCGTCGCGAAGCGGCGGAGCAGGTTGTCGGTGGTATCGAGCGCTACGATGCGGCCGGCCTTCAGCATCGCGATCCGCCCACACAATGCCTCGGCTTCCTCGAGGTAGTGGGTCGTCAGCACGATCGTGTGGCCGTCACGGTTGAGTTTGCTGACGAAATGCCACAGCCCCTGGCGCAGTTCGACGTCGACGCCGGCGGTGGGCTCGTCGAGCACGATGACCGGCGGGCGATGCACCAGCGCCTGCGCGACGAGCACGCGTCGCTTCATCCCGCCCGACAGCATCCGCATGTTCGCGTGAGCCTTGGCGCTGAGGTCGAGGTTCGCGAGAATCTCGTCGATCCAGTCGTCGTTGCGACGGATGCCGAAATAGCCGGACTGGATCCGCAGCAATTCGCGCACCGAGAAGAACGGGTCGAAGACGAGTTCCTGCGGCACCACGCCGAGATTGCGGCGGGCGTTCCGGTAATCGGACACGACGTTGTGGCCCATGACTTCGAGCGTGCCGCGATCGACGCGAACCAGCCCGGACAGCGCCGAGATCAGCGTCGTCTTGCCGGCACCGTTCGGACCGAGCAGGCCGAAGAATTCGCCCTGGGCGACCTCGAGATCCACACCGGCGAGCGCCTGCAGACTGCCATAGTGTTTCGTCGCCGAGGCGATGCGGATCGCGGGCAAACCCATCGTTCAGTTTTTTGCCGGGAGTAGCTCGTCGACGCCATAGAGGGCAGCGAGAGTGCGCAGCTCTGCCGACACGCCTGTCACGCTCAGCGTGTGGCCGCCCTCGCGGGCCGCGCGCATCCAGTCGAACAGCAGCGCGAGCGCGGCCGAATCGGCCTCGCTGACCGCCGACAGGTCGACCGTCAGCTCGCCGGCCGCAGCCTTCGCATGCCCGGCCGCGACACGCGCACCGACGGTGGACATCGTCAGCGCGCCGGCGAGGCGCAGGACCTCGCTCACGTGCGCACTCCGGCGTGCTGCTGAGCGTCGCCGAGTTGTCGGGTTTTCGCCTGCAAGGAGCGGATCAGCCCCTCGATCCCGCCGGCGCGCACTTCCTGGGCAAAGCTGCCGCGATAGTTCGTCACGAGACTGACACCGGCGACGATCACGTCGAAGACCTTCCAGCCATGCTCGGTCTTCTCCAGCGCGTAGTCGATCTGGACCGGTTGCGCGCCGGCCTGCCGGATCTCGGTCTGCACGCGCACCGTCGTGTCGGACGGGCTCACGCGCAAGGGCTTGTACTCGATAGTCTGGTCGCGATACTGCGTCAGCGCGTTCGAATACGTTCTCACGAGCAGCGTGCGGAACGCTTCGATGAGCTTCGCCTGCTGTTCCGGCGTCGCCTGACGCCAGTCCTTTCCGACGGCAAGCATCGTCATGCGGCGGAAATTGAAGTGCGGCAGTACTTTCGCCTCGACCAGATCGACGACGCGGCGCGTGTCCCCAGCCTGGATCGCCTCGTCCTTGCGCACGATCGTCAGCACGTCGTTGCTGACGTCGCGCACGAGCAGATCCGGCGCCTCGATACCCGCAGCGGCGGCGGTACTCAGAAAAAGGACGAAACACAGCGAAAGAAAGTGTCTTTTCATCGTTTTAACAAATCCGTGTTGGTGAGCGGGCCCACCGGCGCCCGTTGCCGCCTCGACGAGGATTGCGTTGCCGACAGCCGGGCACCGGGACTATCACTCGGCCGCGGGCGGTGCGGCCTGGCCGTCATCGAAATCCTCGTAGGCGTCCGGAGGACTGCCGTCGTAGACCCGGTAGCGCCTCTGCTGCAGATAGAAATCGCGCGCATAGGCGTATTTGTCGAGCGTCCCCTCCTCGAGCGTCTTGTCGATACCGAGCAGATTCGCGCGCGTATTGACGATGCGCAGGCCGGTCAGGCTGTTACGCGTCGAGATGTCGCTGATCGCCCAGAGGGGGTCGCCGTAGAGGTCGATCGGCAGCACCGCGGCGTCTCGCACGGTGCGCGGACCGAAGAACGGCAGGACGAAATACGGGCCTTCGCCCACGCCCCACCATCCGAGAGTCTGGCCAAAATCCTCATCGTTCTTGCGCAGCCCGGTCTCCGTCGCGACGTCGAACAATCCGAAGATGCCGACAGTCGTATTGAGGCCGAAGCGCCCGAGGTCCGAGAGGCCGGCGCTGAACTTGCCCTGCAGCAGGTTGTTGATCCCGATCCAGATGTCGCCGAGATTGCCGAAGAAATTGCCCACCCCGGTGCGTACGGGCGTCGGCGTAACGTTGTCATACGCTTCGGCCACCGGCTTCACCACGGCCTTGTCGAGCCGTTCGTTGAAGCTGAACATCGCTCGGTTGTAGCCTTCGAGCGGGTCGTCGGGATTGGCGGGCCGTGACGCGCAGCCGGCGACAAGAACCGCAGCGACGCTCAGCGCCGCAAACGTCCGGCACGGCCGGGAAAGCGAAGTTCTCATCGTCGTCTCCTTTGCCATCCAGCTCACTTGGCCGGCGTCTCCGCGGCCTTGTCGAACATGAACTGACCGATCAACTTCTCGAGCACGACCGCCGACTGCGTCATCTGCACGACATCGCCCCCTTTGAGCATCTCGACGTCCCCGCCCGCATCGAGCCCGACATACTGCTCGCCGAGCAGGCCTGAAGTGAGGATCGTCGCGATCGTATCCTTCGGAAAGTGGTAGCCGGTGCCGAGCGAGAACGTCACTTCGGCCCGATAGCTCTCGGTATTGAATCCGATGTTCGTGACACGCCCGACGACGACACCGGCGCTCTTCACCGGCGCCCGGACCTTGAGCCCGCCGATGTTGTCGAACTGCGCCTTGAGTTCGTACGTCTCTTTGAAATTCGACGTGCCGACGTTGCCGACTTTCATTGCGAGGAACAGCAGCGCCGCCATGCCGATGACGACGAAAAAACCGACCCAAAGGTCGAGCGTGGTACGGCTCATGACTGGCCCCGGAACATGAAGGAAGTGAGCACGAAGTCGAGCGCCAGGATGGCCAGCGCCGAACTGACGACGGTGCGCGTGATCGCACGCGAGACGCCTTCGGCCGTCGGTGTGCAGTCGTAACCCTCGAACACCGCGATCAGCGCGACCGCGATGCCGAAGACGAAACTCTTGATGACGCCGTTCAGCACGTCGAAACGGAAGTCGACGGCGGCCTGCATCTGCGACCAGAACGCGCCTTCGTCGACCCCGATGAACACGACGCCGATCAGCCAGCCGCCGAATACGCCCATCGCGGAGAACAGCGCCGCGAGCAGCGGCATCGAGATCACGCCGCCCCAGAAGCGCGGCGCGACGACGCGGGCGATCGGATTGACCGCCATCATGTCCATCGCCTTCAGCTGCTCGGTGGTCTTCATCAGGCCGATCTCGGCGGTAACCGCGGAGCCCGCGCGGCTCGCGAACAGCAGCGCCGCGACGACCGGCCCGAGCTCGCGCGTCAGCGACAGCGCGACGAGCACGCCGAGCGCCTCCGACGACCCGTAACGCTGCAGCGTCTCGTACCCTTGCAGCCCCAGCACCATGCCGACGAAAAGTCCGGACACGACGATGATCAGCAGCGACAGAACGCCGCTGAAATAGATCTCGCGAATCGTCAAATGCAGGCGCAGCAGCGACTGCGCGGAGTAGCGCAGCAGCAGCAGGAAGAAGCGTGTCGCGAAACCGATTCGCCAGACGCCTTCGACGACGCCGGCGCCGAGCCGGCGAACGAGGTTCAGCACGCCCGTCATGCGGAACTCCGGCCGATCAGACTGTCCGCGAGCGGCGCAGCGGGGTAATGGAAAGGCACCGGCCCGTCGGCTTCGGCATGGATGAACTGGTGCACGAACGGGTCGCGGGATGCGCGGATCTCGTCCGGCGTGCCCTGCGCAACGATGCGACCGCTGGCGATGAAATAGATGTAGTCGACGATCTGCAACGACTCGACGATGTCGTGCGTCACCATGATCGTGCTCGCGCCGAGCGCGTCGTTGAGCTTGCGGATCAGCTGTCCGATGACGCCGAGCGAAATCGGATCGAGGCCGGCGAACGGTTCGTCGTACATGATCAGCGCCGGATCGAGCGCGATCGCCCGCGCGAGCGCGACGCGACGCGCCATGCCGCCCGAAAGCTCGGCCGGCTTCAGCTTCGCGGCACCCCGCAGACCCACCGCGTTGAGCTTCATCATCACGAGGTCATGGACCAGAGCAGGCGGGAGATCGGTGTGCTCGCGCAGCGGAAACGCGACGTTGTCGAACACCGACATGTCGGTGAACAGCGCGCCGAACTGGAACAGCATTCCCATTCGCCGGCGCAGCGCGTACATCTCGCCGGTCGACAGGCCCGCGAGGTCCTGCCCGGCGACGCTGACCGTCCCGCCGCTCGCGCACAGCTGCCCTCCGATCAGCCGCAGCAGCGTCGTCTTGCCACAGCCGCTTCCGCCCATGATCGCGACAACCTGCCCGCGACGAACGCTGAAATCGATGCCCGACAGGATTTCCCGCTCGCCATAGGCGAAGCGGACGTCCTGCAAGCGAACCAGCGCGTCGTTGGAATCGAGGGGAGTCAACGGAAACGTTCCGGATAATTTCTGAAACGTGGGAGTTTAACAGACCGACTCCCGCCGGGCATCGCCATTGCAAGCAGTGTTGCAGGACTGACACGCGCCACTCATTTCAGGACGTCCGTCAGCTCCCGCCGAGCAGCCGCCCTTCCGCGCGCTCGAGGCCCGCGGGAACACCGACGAGAACGACGACATCCCCTTCCATCAACTGCATTTCCTGCCCCGGCGACGCCCCCCGTATGCGGCGGCGGCGCACCGCGGACACCCCGACCTGCAATTCGTCGAAACCCAGTTCGGCGATCGTTCTGCCGACAGCGTAAGCTCCCGCGGGAAGGGTCACCGAGCGCAGGCGCGGCTGACTCGCATCCGGGCCTTCGGATGCGTCGGTGGTGCCGTGGAAAAACCCTCGCATCAGCGCGTAACGCTGATTGCGGATGTCGCGGGTGCGCCGCACGACGCGGTTCAGCGGGACGCCGATCAGCGCCAGCGCGTGCGACGCGAGCACGATGCTGCCCTCGAACGCTTCGGGCACGACCTCGGTTGCGCCGCCGTCGGCGAGCCTCGCCATGTCCTTCTCGTCGCGGGCGCGCACGACGATCGGCAAGCCGGGCCGCAGCGCATGCGCGCGATGCATCACGCGCAGCGCCGCTTCGATTTCGGCGAACGAGATCACCAAGGCGCTCGCACGCATGATGCCCGCCGCGAGCAGCGTCTCCTGCCGCGCGGCGTCGCCATAGACGACCGTGTCGCCCGCGGCACCGGCTTCGCGGACGCGCTCCGGATCGAGATCCAGCGCGACGTAGCTCACGTCCTCCTGCTCCATGAACCGCGCCATGTACTGTCCGCTGCGGCCGTAGCCGCAGATGATGATGTGCCTGCTCGTGTTCATCGATTGCGCCGCGACGCGGGTCAACTCCATCGAGCGCAGCAGCCACTCCGACGCGACAAAGCGCAGCACCAGCTTGTCGCTGACTTGCACGATCAGCGGCGCAACGAGCATCGACAGCACGAGCGCGGCGACCGTCGTGTGCAGCAGCGCCGGCGCGATAAGCTCCAGACCATCGATCTGCGATACCAGCACGAAGCCGAACTCCCCGCCGGCACACAGCCACAACCCGCTGCGCAGGGCGTTGCCGCTCGACTCGCCGAACATGCGCGAAGCCGCGAAGACGATCACACACTTGACGACCAGCAGCCCGACCAACATGCCGATCACGACCGGCAGGTTCGCCGCGATGATGTGCACGTCGAGGAACATTCCGACCGTGACGAAGAAGAGCCCCATCAGCATGTCGCGGAACGGCTTGATGTCCTCCTCGACCTGGTAGCGGTATTCGGTTTCGGAGATCAGCAGCCCGGCGAGGAAGGCGCCGAGCGCGAGCGACAACCCCACCTGCGCCGACAGCCACGCCAGCCCGAGCGTGATCAGCAGCACGTTCAGCATGAACAGCTCGCCCGAGCGCCGTCGGGCGACGACCGTAAACCACCAGCGCATCAGCCTCTGGCCGAAGCCGAGCACCAGCGCGAGAAGCGCTGCGGCCTTCAGCGCAGCGAGGCCGAGCGTCGCGGCGAGGCCATCCCCTGCGCCAGCCAGCGCCGGGATCACGATCAGCAGCGGGACGACCGCAATGTCCTGGAACAGCAGCACACCTATCGTTTCGCGACCGTGCGGGCGATCGAGCTCGAACCGGTCGGCAAGCAGCTTCGACAGGATCGCAGTCGAGGACATCGCCAGCGCGCCGCCCAAGGCAATGCCAGCGACCCAGCCGAGGCCGAATGCCCGGCCGACCAGCGTGACGACCGCCATCGTGCCCAACACCTGCGCGGCGCCGAGTCCGAACACGATGCGTTTCATTGCGACCAGCCGCGGCAGCGAGAACTCGAGGCCGATCGAAAACATCAGGAACACGACGCCGAACTCGGCGAGATGGACCGCCCCGTCCGAGTCCGCGACCAGATTGAGCGCATGCGGGCCGAGGCCCGCGCCGACGAGCAGATAACCGAGCACCGCCGGGAGGTTCAAGCTGCGAAAAATCGCGACGATGACGACCGCCGCCGCGAGGAGCACCAGGACCAGATCAAGGGTGTCGTGCATGAAATACGCGGCGGTGGATTGAATTCGGGCGGCGCGGAGCAATCTCACCCGTCTGCTATACTCGATCGCTTCGATTCGCGCCCCAGAGCCGTCATTCGCGACGAATCGCGCAGGTCTCGCCCTCAAAGTCTAACCGCTTCGACCTCTATGGCCCCAGCTTCCGCCGACTCCGCCGCCCCCTCCCCGATCGTGGCGCTCGCACGTCGCGTCCTTCACATCGAAGCCGACGCCGTCGCCGCGCTGGCGCAGCGCATCGGAGCCGAGTTCGAGCACGCCGTCGAGCTGATCCTGAAGCGGCGCGGCCGGGTCATCGTCACCGGGATCGGCAAGTCCGGCCATATCGCGCGCAAGCTCGCCGCGACCCTCGCGAGCACCGGCACGCCGGCCTACTTCGTCCACGCGGCCGAAGCCGCCCATGGCGACCTGGGCATGATCACCGCTGAAGACGTTGTCATCGCGCTGTCCAATTCCGGCGCGAGCGAGGAGCTTCTGACGATCGTGCCGCTCGTCAAGCGCCAGGGCGCGAAGCTGATCACGATGACCGGCAAGCCCGACTCCCCGCTCGCCCGCGAAGCCGACGTGCACCTCGACGCGGCTGTCGACGAGGAAGCCTGTCCGCTGAACCTCGCGCCGACGGCCAGCACAACCGCCGCGCTCGCCCTCGGCGACGCACTCGCCGTCGCCTTGCTCGACGCGCGCGGCTTCGGCACCGAGGATTTCGCGCGCTCGCACCCGGGCGGCAGCCTTGGCCGGCGTCTCCTGACCCACGTCAGCGACGTGATGCGTGCGGCCGATCACGTGCCGCAGGTCACCGAGAACGTCTCGATGACCGCCGCGCTGCTGCAGATGACACGCGGCGGCATGGGCATGACCGCCGTCGTCGACGCGAACGGCACGCCGATCGGCATCTTCACCGACGGCGACCTTCGCCGTGCGCTCGAGCGCGGCTGCGATGCGCGCCATGCGACGCTCACCGAAGTCATGACCCGCAATCCCCGTCACATCGGTCCGGACGCCCTCGCGGTGGAGGCGGCGGAAATCATGGAGCGACTGCGCATCAGCCAACTCCTTGTCGTCGATGCCGACGGCGCGCTTGCGGGCGCGCTGACGACACACGACCTGATGCTCGCGAAGGTGATCTGATGAGCGCCGTTTCCGCCGCTGCGCAGGTCCGGCTGATGGGCTTCGACGTCGACGGCGTGATGACCGACGGCAGCCTGTATTTCACTCCGAACGGCGAAGAGCTGAAGGTGTTTTCGAGCCTCGACGGTCACGGCCTGAAGATGCTGCAGACCGCGGGCATCGAAGTCGCCATCATCAGCGGCCGCAGTTCGCGCGCGCTCGAACTGCGCGCCGCGAACCTCGGCATCCGCGAACTGCACATGGGTGTCGAGGACAAGCGCGCGTGCATGCAGTCGCTGCTCGAAGCGCGCCGCCTTCCGGCGAATGCCGCCGGCTACATGGGGGACGACGTCGTCGACCTGCCGATCCTGCGCGCGTGCGGCTTTTCGGCAGCGCCTTCGGACGCGCATGAATTCGTGCAGCGTCACGTCTGCCACGTCACACGCAACTCCGGCGGACGCGGCGCAGTGCGCGAAGTCTGCGATTTTCTGCTCGCGTCGCAGGGCCGCCTCGACGCGATGCTCTCCGCCTATCTCGCCTGAAGGGTCGCGATGCGCTCCTCGCTGCCGCGGCTTTATCCGCTCATCGTGCTGGTCGTGCTTGCCGGCGCGACGGTGTGGCTCGAACGGGCGACGCGGGAAGATGAAAACGTGCGCTCGGCCGAATCGAGGAGCGAGCCCGACTTCACCGCCGAGCGCGCCCGGCTGATCAGCTTCGACGACCAAGGGCGGCAGCGCTACGAGCTACTCGCCGACCGGATCACGAATTACCCGCAGCCCGCGGTCACCGAACTGGAGCGGCCCCGACTGCGGTACGACGTCGAGGACCGCGAATTGCGGCTCGTCGCCGACAAGGGCGAAGTCCTCGACGGCGGCACCGAAGTCCTGTTGACCGGGCACGTCCGTGGCGTCCGCATCGCGGCGCCGGACAGCCCGGAAATGACCTTCACCTCCGAAACCCTGCGTATCTGGCCCGATGACCAGCGCGCGGAAACCGATGACCCGGTCGTCCTCACCCGGGGCGCCGCCACTGCGCACGCCCAGGGCATGAAATCGGACAATCTCTTCGGCACGCTCGACCTGATCGGATCGGTCCGCGTGCGTATGCCCAGCTCAGCCCGGAACAAGCCATGAAGCCCCCGTCCCGAATCGTTCTCGTCTCCCTCGCGCTCGGATTGCTGGCGACTTCGGCTTCGGCCGAGCGAGCCGACCGCGACAAGCCCGTCAACATCGAAGCCAACCGCATGACGGTGGACGACCGCAACAAGGTGCATGTCTTCGACGGCGACGTCGTGCTCACGCAGGGCACCCTCGTGATCAAGGCACCGCGGCTCGTCGTCACGCAGGACGCCGACGGCTTCCAGAACGGCGTCGCGACCGGCAACGAAAAACGGCTCGCGACGTTCCGCCAGAAGCGCGACGGCAGCAACGAGTACGTCGAAGGCGAAGCCGAGCGCATCGAGTACGACAGCCGCAACGAGCGCGCGCGGCTCTTCAATCAGGCGCACGTGAAGTCCGGCGGCGACGAAGTGCGCGGACGCTACATCGAATACGATGCGCTGACCGAAAACTACGTGGTGACGAACCAACCCGGCACCGCTGCGACTTCGGCTCCAGGCGAAGGCCGTGTGCGGGCGACCATCCAGCCCAAAAGCTCCGCGACCGGGCAGGAAGCGCCGGCCCAAGCCCCGAGCAATCCCCGATGAACTCTTCAATCCGCAGGAGATGAGCCCGCATGAGTTTTCAAAACATCATCGTCGAAACGCGTGACCGCGTCGGCCTGATCACGCTGAACCGTCCGAAGGCGCTCAACGCGCTGAACGACCAGCTGGTGGACGAGCTCTGGGAAGCGCTCGACGGCTTCGAAGCAGACGAACATATCGGCGCGGTCGTCATCACCGGCTCGGACAAGGCGTTCGCCGCAGGGGCCGACATCGGCGCGATGGCGAACTTCTCCCACATGGACGCCTACAAGGGCGACTACATCACGCGCAATTGGGAGCGCGTGAAGACCTGCCGCAAGCCTGTCATCGCAGCGGTGGCCGGCTACGCGCTCGGTGGCGGCTGCGAACTCGCGATGATGTGCGACATGATCATCGCCGCGGACACGGCGAAGTTCGGCCAGCCCGAGATCAAGCTCGGCATCCTGCCCGGGTCGGGCGGCACGCAGCGGCTGCCGCGCGCCGTCGGCAAGGCGAAGGCGATGGATCTGTGCCTCACCGCGCGCACGATGGACGCCGCCGAGGCCGAGCGCGCCGGCCTCGTCGCCCGCGTCGTTCCGGCCGAGCGCGTGCTCGAGGAGGCCCTCGAGGTCGCATCGACGATCGCCGGCTTCTCGCTGCCGGTGGTGATGATGATCAAGGAATCGGTCAATCGTGCGTTCGAAGGCAGCCTCAACGAAGGCCTGCTGTTCGAGCGGCGCGTCTTCCATGCCGCGTTCGGCCTCGACGACCAGAAGGAAGGAATGACCGCCTTCATGGAAAAGCGCAAGCCTGATTTCAAGCACAGCTGATCCGCGCCGCGCCGCCGCAATCGATTTCGGCGGCGCGGTGTCCGACCCTCCTCGCACCACCCTTCCCCGCCTTGCTGCACGCCGCTCCCACGGCGCATTTCCGCAGCTCACACGTGCTTTACCACGTTTCCTGTCACGAAGAAAACGCGAATGGAAACCGGGCCTTACCGGTAAGCCGCAAGAGCTAATACCATAATTCCATTAGTATTGTGCAACGCACAAAGATCAGTTGACACGAGAACTTTCGCCCCTATAATTCGTAGCGTGTTGCGACGCATCATGTACAGCGAAGTGCTGCGGAGCAGACTACTTCCGTGAAGTACCCACTACATCAGGAGATCAACAATGTTTGCGACCCCCGAGCAATTCGCCGCGACCAACAAAGCCAACATCGAAACCCTGCTGACCCTGGCCAACAGCACCTTCGCCAGCGCCGAGCGTTTCGCCGCCCTGAACCTGAACACCGCCCGTTCGATCCTCGAAGACAGCATCGCCAATGCGAAGTCGCTGCTCGGCGCGAAGGACGTCCAGGAGCTCCTGAGCCTGCAGAGCGCGCTGGCCCAGCCGCTGGTCGAGAAGGCCGTTGCGTACAACCGCAGCGTCTATGAGATCGCCTCGCAGAGCCAGGAAGAAGTCTCGAAGCTGGTCGAAGCGCAGATCGCCGAACTGAACAAGAACCTGGCCGTCGCGCTCGACAAGGCCGCGAAGTCGGCTCCCGCCGGTTCCGACGTCGCCGTTGCCGCCGTGAAGTCGGCGATCGCCGCCGCGAACAGCGCCTACGACAGCGTCAGCAAGGCCGCCAAGCAGGTCGCCGAAATCGCCGAAGCGAACGTCGCCGCCGCGACCAACGCGACCGTCAAGGCCGTCACCGCGACCGCCAAGGCCGGCGCGAAGAAAGCCGCCTAAGTTCTCGGAACAAGGCGGGGCCGCACGAGGCCCCGAAGCAAAAACGCCCCGCTCGCGGGGCGTTTTTTTGTCCCGTCGCACGGTTTTCCATGCCCGAAGCAAGCGTCAGGCCCTCGCAGGCGCTTTCGCCGTCGCTCCCGGATCCTCGACCGCCTCCTCGGGTTCCGGCTCGTCCTCCTCGATCGAAAGGCTGAACTCGCCCGTCGAACCCGACTTGGGCTGACCGCGTTCGGCCTTCAGCTTGATCTGCAGGCGCAACTCGTTCGCCGAATCCGCGTTGCGGATCGCTTCTTCGTAGCCGATGTGATGCGCGTCGTACAGCGCGAACAGCGCTTGGTCGAACGTGCACATCCCGAGTTCGCGCGACTTCGCCATGATCTCCTTGATCGACTGGAACTGGCCCTTGAAGATCATCTCGGCGATCGTCGGCGTGTTCAGCAGGATCTCGATCGCCGCCTTGCGGCCGTTGCCGTCTTCGGTCCGGATCAGCCGTTGCGAGACGATCGCGCGCAGGTTCGACGACAGGTCCATCAGCAACTGGTTGCGCCGCTCTTCCGGAAAGAAATTGATGATCCGGTCGATCGTCTGGTTCGCGTTGTTCGCGTGCAAGGTGCCGAGGCACAGGTGACCGGTTTCGGCGAAGGCGATCGCATGCTCCATCGTTTCGCGATCGCGGATCTCGCCAATCAGGATCACGTCGGGCGCCTGGCGCAGCGTGTTCTTCAACGCGTGCTCCCACGAATGCGTATCGACGCCGACCTCGCGATGCGTGATCAGGCAGCCCTTGTTCTTGTGCACGTATTCGACCGGATCCTCGACCGTGATGATGTGGCCGGCAGAGTTCGTGTTGCGGTGATCGATCATCGCCGCAAGCGTCGTCGATTTGCCCGAGCCGGTCCCGCCGACGACCAGCACGAGCCCGCGCTTGGTCATGATGATGTCCTTGAGGACATCGGGCAGGCCAAGCTTGTCGAGGCTCGGAATCTCCGACGCGATGGTGCGGATCACCATCCCGACCTGCTGCTGCTGGACGAAGACATTGACGCGAAAGCGGCACACGTCCGGCAGCGAGATCGCGAAGTTGCATTCCATCTCGGCTTCGAACTCCTGCCGCTGGCGGTCGTTCATCAGGCTCAACGCCAGCGACCTCGTCACGTCGGCGGAAAGCCGTTGCTGGCTGAGCGGCTTCATTCCGCCGTGGGACTTCACGCTCGGCGGGAAGTCGGCCGACACGAACAGGTCCGAGCCTCCCATCTGATGCATCGCCCTGAGTAGCTTGTGCATATACGTACGGGCTTCATCGGGACCGAATACCGAGGCCATGCTGAGTCCTTTGACGGGATTGGGAAGAAATCGCGCCCGGAACCGGAAAACGTCCTGCGCGAGTCCGAATTCTAATCGGCCGTGGCGCAACGACCACGGCGGTTTCGCACGTTGCGCGCAAGGTGCACGCGGGTCGACGCAGATGGTCAACCGAGAGCGCGCTCGATCGATTACGCGGAAGCGGACGCCGTTTCGTTGGCGGGAAGCACGATTTCGACGGTGCCTGGGGAGCGCGTCAGCTCGCCGCCCATGCTCGCGATCCGGCGCCGCATCGCCTCGAAGCGCGCGTCTCCGAACGGGTCGTGGCCGGCGCAGACCCCCTCGCCCCCCGCGCACTCACAACCGACTCGGATGACGACTCCGCCGGCGCGCGCGTGAGTCTCGATGCGGATCCGCCCGCGAGGCCCTCCAAGGCCGGCATCGCATTCGGCACAGCCCTGCAACAGATTCATCAGGACTTCGTTCAGCTTGTCGGGTACGACCGAGTGAGACGGAAGGTCGTTGTCCGGGCGAAAGTCGATTTGCATCGAGCTGAAGCGCCGGTCGAAGCAAAGAAAGTCGAGAACCGCCTTGACCATCTGATTGATGTCCACCCGCTCCTGGGTTTCGCGGCGAGCCGCGGCAAAGTCGGCGATCTGCCGCGTCATGTTCCCGATGCGGCGCGCCTCCTCGACGATCCGCGCCGGTTGACAGCCAACACAGCCGTTTTTCGCCTGCTGCAACGCGATCTCCTGCGCCAGCATCGAGATCGTCGCGAGCGGATTGCCGACCTCGTGTGAAACGTTCGCCGCCATCGCCGCCAGCGCCGCCATCTTTTCGCGGTGCCACCGCTCCTCTCGCCGCGTGGCCGCTTCCTGCGCGCGCGCCTGCCGATCGATGATGCGCTGACCGTTACGCACGAGCAGCAGCAAGGCGACGTAGAACAGCGCAAGCAGCCCGCCGACGATGAGCATCAGGCGCTGCGAACTCGAGTCGACCGCCAGCTGGTTTTGCGCCGCGGTCCGTTGCAGACGCTCGCGGTTCGCGGCGGCGAGGTTTCCCGCTTCGGCGGCGGCCCCCTCGAGTTGGGCGAGAAGGTCCGTCGCGTCGGAGTAAATTTCGAAGACCCCGACGATCGCATTGCTCCCCGGCGCGCGCACCGGAACGTAACTCGACAGCAAATCCCGATTCTCGACGACGCCCTCAAAAGTGCTGAACCGATCGCGATGCGTCAGTTCGCTTGCCGCGCGCCCCTCCACCGCACTTCGCCAGCCCTGATTCTCCGAGGCGTCTCCGCCGATCTGGCCGTGGTCGGACGAATAGACGATGACTCCTCGCAGATCGAAAACCTTGATCTTGAACACGCTGCTCGAGCGCATCGTCGCGTAGGCCCGCTGGTCGAGTGCGGCAAAGCCGGGAAGGCTCCGGATCTGCTCGCCGAGCTCGGCGAAACAGGCATTCCGCGCGTCCGACTGCGCTGCCCCCACCGCAGCTGGTTTCGGAAGCGCACGACAGCGATCGACGGGCAGCGCCTGTGCGCGCGCGACAAAGGGGGCGAAATCGGAGTCCCACAGGACATTCGCGAAGACGCGCGTGAGGTTCACATGGGCGACCTCGTGCACCGCGATCAGGTTGCGCCGCGCGGACTCTTCCTGCTTGCGCGCGAGGTCGAGTTGGGCGCGGGAAAAGAAGCTGCTCTGGTCGCGCTGGACGTCGGCGAAAAACACACCCTCCCGCCACTGCAGGAAAGCCAGCGCGAGCACGACAGCGACGAACGCGACGAGACTCGTCAGCGTGAAATAGCGCATCAGGCGGAAGCCGCGAACATCGACGTCGTCCTCGGAGGCCGGGGGCTCCAGCCGATCTCGTCGTCGTTCGATGCGCTCGCTCATCCGGTCCTTCCATTTGCCGCATCAACGCGGCGCCAGTTGCGGTCCAAGCGATCCGTCCCGCGCTTCTTTAACCCCTTCGCGCTGCAGCCCCTGCGATTCCGGTCAAGCAACGGCCGGCGAGGGCTCGCGGCGATAATGGTGCGGAAAGAGCCGTCGCATTTCGTCCTCGACCCACGCCTCCGCCCTCGCGTTGACCTCCGCGGCCTCCAAGCCGGTCGGATCGATCACCGGACCGACGCTGACGGTGATCTCGCCGGGACGCTTCAGGAACGCGTTCCTGCGCCAGAATTCGCCTGCATTGTGCGCGACCGGCACGACCGGCACGCCGGCCTTCTGCGCGAGCCACGCGCCCCCGGGCTTGTAGCGCCGAGTCGTCCCCGGCGCGACACGCGTCCCTTCGGGAAACACGACGACCCAGAAACCTTCCGCCAGCCGTGCACGGCCTTGCTCGACAACCTGCGCCAGCGCATCCTTGCCGGCTTTGCGGTCGATCGCGATGCCCGGAATCTGCGCGAGCCCCCAACCGAAGAACGGAACTTTCAGCAACTCGCGCTTCAGTACGAAACACAGCGGCGGAAAGATCACCTGCAGCGCCATCGTCTCCCACGCCGACTGGTGCTTCGACAGGATCACCGCCGGCCCGGCCGGGATGTTCTCGCGGCCGAGCACCTTGTAGCGGATGCCGAGCAGATGCCAGACGAACCACATCACGAGAGGCGCCCAGGACGTGATGATGCGATGACGCACGCGGGGCGGCAGCGGAAAGGTCAGGAAGCCGAAGATCGCGTAAGGGGGCGTCACAATCGCGAGGACGATCGCGAAAAGCAGGGAACGGAGGAGGATCACGGCAGATTCAGGCGGTGAGATCGGCGACGACGGTCGCCAGATCGGGATAGATGAGCGTGCCTTCGGGCAGCGCCGGATCCTCGCGCGTCTTCTGGCCTTTGCCGGTGAGCACGAGATAAGGTTTGCAGCCCACCGCCGCGCCGGCCAGCAGGTCGCGCAAGCTGTCGCCGACCGACGGCACGCCGGCGAGGTCGACGTTGAAGCGTTCCGAGATCTGGTAGAAGAGCCCCGGCTTCGGCTTGCGGCACGTGCAGGTCGAGTTCGCGGGGTGCGGGCAGAAGAAGATCGCGTCGAGCCTCCCGCCGACCTGCGCGAGGCTCTTGATCATCTTCTCGTTGATCGCGTTCAGCGTGTCCATGCCGAACAGGCCGCGCCCGATCCCGGACTGGTTCGACGCGACGACGACGCGCCAGCCCCACTGGTTCAGTCGCGCGATCGCTTCGAGCGAGCCGGGAATCGGCTTCCACTCGTCGGGCGACTTGATGAACTGGTCGGAGTCGTAGTTGATGACGCCGTCGCGGTCGAGAATGATCAGTTTCATCGGCACAGCGTCTCTCCCGTCACGCGGAGAGCCGTGAAAGATCGGCGACCTGGTTCATCAGACCGGCAAGCTGGCGCAGCAGCGCGAGACGGTTGTTGCGCGTCAGCGGCTCTTCCGCCATCACCATCACTTCGTCGAAGAAGCGGTCGACCGCAGCGCGCAGCCCAGCGAGCGCACATAGCGCGTCGGTGTAGTCCTCGTTAGCGACGTGCGAGCGCACGAGCGGCGCGACCTCGACGACCGCGTGGAACAGCGCCCGTTCGGCGTCTTCCTGCAGCAGCGCGACGTCGGGCTCCGGCAGCTCTCCCTCCGCCTTCTTCAGGATGTTGACGATCCGCTTGTTCGCCGCGGCGAGCGCCTCGGCCTCCGGCAGACCACGGAAGGTGCGCACGGCGTCGAGCTTCGCCGGCACGAGATCCATCCGCAGCGGGCGCAACGCGAGCACGGCGTCGACGACATCCACCGCGTGGCCGGCGTCCCGCAACAGGTTGCGCAGCCGTTCGAACATGAAGTCGAGCAATTGCGCTTCGGATCCAGGCGCGGGCAGCAGTCCGGGCTTGAAGCCGTCGACCGTGTCGGCGATCAGCGCGGCAAGGTCGAGCGGCAGCGGCGTCTCGATCAGGATGCGCAGCACACCGAGCGCAGCGCGGCGCAGGCCGAACGGGTCCTTGTCGCCGGTCGGCAGCTGACCGATGCCGAAGAAGCCGACGAGCGCGTCGAGCTTGTCGGCGAGCGCGACCGAGCATGCAACGTTCCCGGCAGGCAACGCGTCGCCGGCGAAACGCGGCTGGTAATGCGACTGGATCGCGTCGGCGACGACATCGCCCTCACCGTCATTGAGCGCGTAATAGCGCCCCATGACGCCTTGCAGCTCGGGGAATTCGCCGACCATGTCGGTGACGAGGTCCGCTTTCGCGAGCCGTGCCGCGCGCGCGGCCGCGGCGACGTCGCCGTGCAGTTTCGCGGCGATGTTCCCGGCGAGGCGTTCGAGCCGTTCGACACGTTCGAGCTGGTTGCCGAGCTTGTTGTGATAAACGACCGGCGCGAGCCGCGGCAGGCGGCTCTCGAGCGTGTGCTTGCGATCCTGCTCGAAGAAGAAGCGCGCATCGGACAGGCGCGGACGGACGACGCGCTGGTTGCCGGTGACGATGTTCGACGGATCCGCGAGCCGCATGTTCGAGACGATCAGGAAGCGGTTCAGCAGCGTGCCGCCCGCATCGAAAAGCGGGAAGTATTTCTGGTTCGCGCGCATCGTCAGGATCAGGCATTCCTGCGGGACCGCGAGGAATTCGGCTTCGAATTCGCCGACGTAGACGGTCGGGTGCTCGACGAGCGCGGCGACTTCATCGAGCAGGTCGGCGTATTCGCCGAGGCTCGCACCCTGTGCCAACGCGGTTTCGACGAGCTGGCGCTCGATCTCGGTGCGTCGTTCGGCGAAATCCGGGATCACCTTGCCTTCGGCGAGCAGCGTCGGCTCATAGGCTTCCGCGGTCGCGAGCGCAATGTCGCCGCGGCTCATGAAGCGGTGGCCGCGCGTGACGCGATCCGAATCGAGGTCGAGCACGCGCCCGGGCACGACCCGCGCGCCGTGCAGCATCGAGAGCTTGTGCACCGGGCGCACGAACTGGGCATCTCCCGCGCCCCAGCGCATCAGCTTCGGAATCGGCAGCGCCTTGACGGCGTCCTGGACGATCGCCGCGAGCACGTCGTCCAGCGCGGCGCCCGCCTCTTCCCGCGTGTAGAACAAGGCCTCGGCCTTGCCGTCGATGCGGCGCTCGAAGTTTGCGACCGCTTCCGGTGCGATCCCTTTAGCGTCGAGCTTCTTCAGCAGCGCCGGCGTCGGGCGGCCTTCGGCGTCAAGCGCGACCTGGACCGGCATGATCTTCTCGGTAATTTCCCGGGCTGGCGCCCCTTCGCGCACCGCCGGCACCGTGACTGCGAGCCGGCGCGGCGCCGCAAACCAGCGGAATCCGCGGTCTTCGCCGACGAGATCGTGCGCCTTCAGGCCTTCGAAGATTTTCGCAGCAAAGGTTTCGCCGAGCCGCGGCAGCGCCTTCGGCGGCAGTTCCTCGGTCAGGAGTTCGACAAGCAGGGTCGCAACGGTCATCACGCGGCCTCCTGCGACGGATTCTGATTCAGCATCGGGAAACCCAGGCTCTCGCGGGATTCGAAATAGGCTTGCGCGACCGCGCGCGACAGGTTGCGGATGCGGCCGATGTAAGCGGCGCGCTCGGTGACCGAGATCGCCCCGCGCGCGTCGAGCATGTTGAAGCTGTGTGCCGCCTTCAGCACCATCTCGTAGGCGGGCAGCGCGAGGCCGACGTCGATCAGGCGCTTCGCCTCGGATTCGCAGTTGCCGAACAGCGAAAAGAAGAAGTCGACGTTTGAGTGCTCGAAGTTGTACTTCGACTGCTCGACTTCGTTCTGGTGGAAAACGTCGCCGTAGCGGACCTTCGAACCGTCCGGGTACACCGCCCAGACGAGGTCATAGACGTTCTCGACACCCTGCAGGTACATCGCGAGCCGCTCGAGGCCGTAGGTGATCTCGCCCAACACCGGCTTGCAGTCGAGGCCGCCGACCTGCTGGAAATACGTGAACTGCGTGACCTCCATGCCGTCGAGCCACACTTCCCAGCCAAGACCCCACGCGCCGAGCGTCGGGTTCTCCCAGTCGTCCTCGACGAAACGGATGTCATGTGCGTTGGTGTCGATGCCCAGCGCGCGCAACGAGTCGAGGTAGAGCTCCTGGATGTTCAGCGGCGACGGCTTCAGCACGACCTGGAACTGGTAATAGTGCTGCAGGCGATTCGGATTCTCGCCGTAGCGTCCGTCCTTCGGGCGGCGCGATGGCTGCACGTAGGCAGCGTTCCACGGCTCCGGGCCGATCGCGCGCAGGAAGGTCGCGGTGTGCGACGTGCCCGCACCGACTTCGAGGTCGTACGGCTGCAGCAACACGCAGCCGCGTTCGCCCCAGAACTGCTGGAGCGTAAGGATGACTTGCTGGAAAGTGGGTTTCTGCGGGGACATGGTCTCGGGCGGCTGGGCCGGCGGCGTGCGGGGCCGCCCGGCAAACGCAAAGAACCGGATTTTACTGGCATTCCGCGCGGCGGGCGAAGTTTGCGCCGAAATGTCGCCGGCCCGGACTATCCCGAGACCGTTTTCGCCGCCCCGACTGGCCGCGGGCGCCGTGCTCCGGCGACTCCGGCGGCGACCGCGAGCAATGCGACGAGCATCGCAGCGCGATCGCCCCAGCGCGCGTACGGCGTCAGCCCGGCGTAGCCCTGCACTTCGAGACGCAACGCACCGCGCGTGAACGCGGGCAGCGCGCCGACGACGCGGCCGTCGGGATTGACGACCGCCGTCATGCCGGTATTCGTCGAGCGCAGCATCGGCCGCCCCGTCTCGAGCGCCCGCATCCGCGCGATCTGCAGATGCTGCGGCTGCGCGAACGAATCGCCGTACCACGCGAGGTTAGAGATGTTCAGCATCAGCGTCGCTTCGGGCAGACTGCGGATCAGTTCGCGGCCGAACACGTCCTCGTAGCAGATGTTGACCGCAACGCGCTGCTCGCCGAGCGCCATCGGGGGCTGGTTGGCCGCGCCACGCGTCTGGTCCGACATAGGGATGTCGACGAGACGGTAGAACCAGCCGAAGAGCGGCGGCGAGTATTCGCCGAACGGCACGAGATGCTGCTTCGCGTAGACCTCGCTCCGCGAGGCGCCGACACTGATCGCGGCGTTGTAGATGCCGCCGTCGGCGTCGCGGACGAAAGCTCCGAGCACGAGGTCCCCGCCGCGCGCGCGTGCCGGTGCAGCGAGCATGTCGAGGTAGCCGGCCGGCAGCCGGTCGGCGAGAATCGGCAGCGTCGTCTCCGGCAGCACGACGAGGTCCGCGAGGTGCTCGCGCGCGAGCTGCGCGTTCGTTTCGAGCCACTCGGAGAGCCGCTCGGGACGCCACTTCAAGTCCTGCTCGATGTTCGTCTGGATCAGCGCGACCTCGATCGGGTCGCCGGAAGGCTCGGTCCATGCGACGCGCGCAAGGCCGGCACCTCCGCCGGCGACCAGCACCACGGCGACCGCACCGACGAGCGCCGGGCCGGCGCGACGCCAAGGCGTGAAGACGAGGAGCGCGCCGACGAAAGCGACGAGGCCACCGACGCCATACACGCCGAGGACCGGCGCGAAGCCGACGAGCGGGCTCGGCGAGGTCTGCGAATAGCCGACGGCAAGCCACGGAAACCCGGTGAAAAGCCATCCGCGCAGCCATTCGCTCGCGACCCACAGGCCTGCGAACAGCAGCGCCTGCCGCAACGCACCGCCGCGCGCGAACCGGGCGAACAGCGCACCGGCGAGCGCCGGAAAAAGCGCGAGATAGGCGCAGAACAGCAGAATCGCGAACGCCGCGAGCGGCATCGGCATGCCGCCGTAGCGGTGGAGCGCAACGTACAGCCACGACACGCCGGCGAGAAAGGCGCCGAGCCCCCACGCAAAGCCGAGCCTGAAACCTCCGCGCCAGCCGCTGGCACGCTGCGACAGCGCCGCGAGAACGACGAGGCTCGCGAACGCGAGCGGAAAGATTTCGAACGGCGCGAAGGCGAAGACGGACACGCTGCCGGCGCCGAACGACAGCAGCGTCTGGAGCAGCGCGGCGCGCCTCCCGGTGCTCACGAACGCGATGCGCCGCAACGGGCCGTCCGTCGCAGGAGCAGGCGCCCGGCGCGTTCGCGCGCCGGCAGGCAGCGCTTACCTGCGATCACGCCTGCGCCGCCGGCGCCGCGCGCTCGACGATCAGACTGTGGACACGCCGGCTGTCCGCGCGCAGGACCTGGAATTTCACCCCGTCCATCACGAGCGCCTCACCGCGCTTCGGCAGTCGGCCGAGCTCGCTGATGACGAGTCCGCCGACCGTATCGACGTCCTCGTCGCTGAAATGCGTCGCGAACGCGTTGTTGAAATCCTCGATCTCCGTCGTCGCCTTGACGCGGTAGCGTCCATCCTCGACGAGGCGGATGTTGTCGCCGACTTCCTCGAAGTCGAATTCGTCCTCGATGTCGCCGACGATCTGCTCGAGCACGTCCTCGATCGTCACGAGACCGGCGACGCCGCCATATTCGTCGACGACGATCGCCATGTGGTTATGGCTGACGCGGAACTCGCGCAACATCACGTTCAGCCGCTTCGTCTCCGGCACGAACACCGCCGGCCGCAGCGTATGGCGCAGGTCGAACTCGCGCCCGGCGTAATACCGCAGCAGATCCTTCGCGAGAAAGATGCCGATCACGTCGTCCTTGCCGTCGCCGACCGTCGGGAAGCGCGAATGACCGGTGTCGATGACGAAGGCGGTGATCCGTTCGAGCGGGTCGTCGAGACGAATGACCTCCATCTGCGAGCGCGGCACCATCACGTCGCGGACCTGCAGATCGGAAATCTCCAGCGCCCCTTCGATCATCGACAGCGCGTCGGCGTCGAGCAAGTCGCGCTCGAAGGCGGCGTGCAGCAGCGCCATCAGTTCCCCGCGGTCTTCGGGTTCGCGCGACAGCAGCGCCGAGATTCGTTCGAGCAATGAGGGTTTGACTGGGGAACTGTCCATGAGATCGATATAGTCGAGAACGCGGCTCAAGCGTATGGATTCGCGTAGCCGAGCATCGCGAGGATCTGCGCCTCGCGGCTTTCCATCTCTTCCGCTTCGTCGGCCGCCTCGTGGTCGAAGCCCTGCAGGTGGAGCATGCCATGCACGATCAGGTGTGCGAAGTGCGCTTCGAGCGCCTTGCGCTGCTCGGCCGCCTCGCGCGCGACGACCGGGACGCACAGCACGAGGTCGCCGACCAGCGGCGCGGCCTCGACTTCGGCTCCCGCGCCCGGCCCCTCGTCCACCCCTGCGAACAGCGCTTCGCCCTCGCCATAGACGAAGGTCAGCACATTCGTCGCGTAGTCCTTGCCGCGATAGTCGCGATTCAGGCACCGCCCTTCACGGGCGCCGACCAGTCGCACGGTAACTTCGGCGTCGCCTGCGAGTGCCGCCGACGCCCAGCGCCGGATGCTCGCGGTGTCCGGCGAAAGCGCACGGCTCGCACTGCCGAGCGCGCGCTGGACCGCGAGGTCGAGCCGCGGTGACGCAGTGTCAGGATCCATGCTCATCCTTGCGGACGAGCGCCGCCTGCGCCTCGCGCGCAGTGCGATTGTCGTACGCCTCGACGATCCGCGCGACGAGCGGATGGCGCACGACGTCTTCCTTCTGGAACTCGGAGAATGCGATGCCGCGCACGCTGGCGAGCACTTCGCGCGCTTCGAGCAGGCCGCTGCGGTTGCCGCGCGGCAGATCGACCTGTGTGAGGTCTCCGGTGACGACCGCCTTCGCGCCGATGCCGATCCGCGTCAGGAACATCTTCATCTGCTCGGGGGTGGTGTTCTGCGCCTCGTCGAGGATGATGAACGCGTGGTTCAGCGTGCGCCCGCGCATGAACGCGAGCGGCGCAATCTCGATGCTGCCGCGCTCGAAGAGCTTCGCGACGCGGTCGAAACCCATCAGGTCGTAGAGCGCGTCGTAGAGCGGACGCAGGTAGGGATCGACCTTCTGCGCCAGGTCGCCCGGCAGGAAGCCGAGCCGCTCGCCCGCCTCGACCGCGGGCCGCGTCAGGATGATGCGCTCGACGAGCTGGCGCTCGAACGCGTCGACTGCGCTCGCCACCGCGAGGTAGGTCTTGCCGGTGCCGGCCGGGCCGATGCCGAACGTGATGTCGTGCGCCTGGATGTTGCGCAGATAGTCGACCTGGCGCGGCGTGCGGCCGTGCAGCTCGGTCTTGCGCGTCAGCAGCGCCGGCGCGGGTTGGTCGGATTGGCGGCGGTTCGCCAGTTCGATCAGGCCGAGCTGGATGTCGTCGACGCTGATGTGCTCGTCCGCCTGCTCGTAGAACTCCCGCAAGGCGTTCGCGGCGAGCTGCATCTGGGACGGATGCCCCTGCAGCGTGAAGCGCTCGCCGCGTCGCGCGATCGTGACGTCGTACGCGGTTTCGATCTGGCGCAGATTCTCGTCGAGCACGCCACAGAGGTTGGCGAGCCGCTCGTTGTCGAGCGGCTCGAGGACGACTTCCAGCGCACGCGCCATTCAGATCTCCCGCACCAGTGCTTCGCCGCGCAGGCTGTGCGGCAGCGCTGCGGTGATCGTGACGTCGACGAACTGCCCGATCAGGCGCGAATTGCCGACGAAATTCACGACGCGGTTGTTATCGGTGCGCCCCGCCAGTTCGTCGGCGTTCTTGCGCGACAAGCCTTCGACGAGCACGCGCTCGACGCGGCCGACCATCGCCTGGCTGATCGCCTGTGCCTGCTCGTCGATGCGTTTCTGCAGTCGCGCGAGCCACGCGAGCTTCGTCTCCTGCGGGACCGGGTCGGCGAGATCGGCGGCCGGCGTGCCGGGGCGCGCGCTATAGACGAAGCTGAACGACGCGTCGAAGCCGACCTCGTCGATCAGCTTCATCGTCTTCTCGAAATCCTCCTCGGTCTCGCCCGGGAAGCCGACGATGAAGTCCGACGACAGCGACAGGTCGGGGCGCGCCGCGCGCAGCTTGCGGACGACCGACTTGAACTCGAGCACCGAGTAACCGCGCTTCATCGCCGCGAGGATGCGGTCCGAGCCCGACTGCACCGGCAAGTGCAGGTGGCTCACAAGCTTCGGAATGTTCGCGTACGCGTCGAACACCCGCGGCGTCATCTCGCGCGGGTGCGACGTCGTGTAGCGCAGGCGCTCGATGCCGGGGATCTCGGCGACGCATTCGAGCAGGAACGCGAAATCGCCGAGGTCCGCGCCGTCCTTCGTGATCGGCCCGCGCCACGCATTGACGTTCTGGCCGAGCAGCGTGACCTCCCTGACACCCTGGTCCGCAAGGCCGGCGACCTCGGTCAGGATGTCGTCGAGCGGGCGCGAGACTTCTTCGCCGCGCGTATACGGCACGACGCAGAACGTGCAGTACTTCGAACAGCCTTCCATGATCGACACGAACGCACTCGCGCCGTCGACACGCGCGGGCGGAAGATTGTCGAACTTCTCGATTTCGGGGAACGAGATATCCACCTGCGACCGCCCGCTGTAACGCCGGTCGGCAATCAGTTGCGGCAGCCGGTGCAGCGTCTGCGGCCCGAACACAACGTCGACGTACGGCGCCCGCGCGACGATCGCCTCGCCTTCCTGGCTCGCGACACAGCCTCCGACGCCGATGATCAGATCCGGCTTCGTTTGCTTCAGGTGCTTGACCCGGCCGAGATCATGGAACACGCGCTCCTGCGCCTTCTCGCGCACCGAGCAGGTGTTGAAGAGGATCACGTCCGCCTCTTCCGGATTGTCGGTCTTGACCAGCTCCTCGGTCGCCCCGAGCACGTCCGCCATCTTGTCGGAGTCGTACTCGTTCATCTGGCACCCGAAAGTGCGGATGTAGAGTTTCTTCATCAACGCGTCTTGACGCCTCAATTCCCAAACCGATATATTAGCAGGCTCGCGTGGTGATGTAGCTCAGACGGTTAGAGCGACGGATTCATAACCCGTAGGTCGGCGGTTCGATTCCGCCCATCACCACCACCGCATTTGGAAAGCCGTTGATCCGCAAGGTTCAGCGGCTTTTTTCTTGGGGTCGGTCGGCTGAGGTGGTGCACGAGGGTGCTACACATGGCCATCACCCACCTCTCTCGGTCGCGGCACAAGACGCAGTACTACTTCCGCCGCCGGGTCCCCGGCGACCTGCGGGACTGCTTCGAGCACGCCACCGTGATCGAATCGCTTGGCACGTCCGACCGCCGCACCGCTATCATCCGCGCACGCGTCCTCGCAGCATTCACTGACGCGCTCTTTCATCGATTGCGCACCATGCCTCCTCTAGACCGCTCAAGGTTCCTTGCCCTCACGATAAAAGCCAAGCTTTCCGACGTGGGCGTCGTACAAGAGCTCAGCATCGAGGCGGAACCGCATGAAACGGAAGCGGCCGCACGACTTACCGAAGTTCTGCTCACTACTCAGGCGGCCCAACGGTCCGTTCGGCCCAGCGCCGGGCGGCTGCCCGGACTGCCTACTCCCGCCGGGAAGAGCATCACGGAGACGTTCGCGGAATACAAAGCGGAGAAGATAAAGGGCGGCAACTGGAAAGACGGCGAGGATACGGCGAAGTACGATCATTGGCCACACGTACGCGCATTGGTCCAACTTATCGGCGACAAGCCGATCAACATGGTAACGGCAGACGAGATCGAAGAGTTCCAGTCTGAGGTGCTCACGGCGCCCGACGGGGGATCCCCGCGAAACCGTAAGAAACGGATAGAACGCGCCGGCGCGGTTTTCCGGTGGGCAAAATCGAAGCGTCGAATCGCGGATGACTTCCACGAGCTGTTCCGTTTCTCCGGAAGGCTCGAAGAAAGCCCCTACTTGAAATTTGACATCAGTGACCTGAAGGCACTGTTCGAGTCCGACGAATACCGTAACGCAGAGTTCGGAACCCCGTCCGAGTACTGGCTTCCAGTTCTCGCCTTGTACACCGGCGCAAGACTCAATGAATTGTGTCAGCTTCAAGCCGATGACATCTCCATGCACGACGAGATCCACACAATCTCGATCCTAGACGGTGATTTCAAGCGACTCAAGACGCGGTCCTCCCAACGAATAATTCCAATTCACTCCAAACTTATCGAAATCGGCTTTCTTGACTACGTCTCGTCAATTCGATCCGGCCGCATCTTTCCAGAACTCCCCGAGAACCCTGCACGCCCCGGCGATTTCGCAAAGGAACCCAGCCGCAAGTTCACCGCTTACCGCAGAAAGTGCGGCGTCGGCTCCGATATCACCGACCGAATCACTGACTCTCGGGTGGGCCGCAGCAACAAGACTTTCCACTCATTCCGATCGACGTTGATCTCAACTATGCGCCTGCTGGACGTCCCGAAAGATCGACGTACGCGCCTCGCCGGACACGAGTATGACGACACGCAAGACCGCAACTACACGGGCGGCGATGTGTTGACGATGTTCTCGTTCAAGACATTGAAAGCCGATATCGAATCGGTGAGCTTCGACATCCAATTTCACCCCTACAAGCGTTCGGTCGCTCGAATTCGGCGCCCACGCGTCTGATCGCCTGCCTCGGTTTCGTCGATGCTTTACCGACTAGCAGGTGGAGATGAGCGTCAGTAATCCCGCAGTTCACCGAACCCTGTGAATTCTCCCTCGGCTTTGTCCAAGCTACGGGCGACGTCGGCGCGAGCACTTGTTTGCATGAAGACACTCGCGACACAAAGAAGAACTCGTCTCATGAAAATTCACAACGGTGAATAGCGCCGCTCTTACGGACTTGAAGACGTCACTGCTATTGTTCCGATTACATACTGACATCGGCCCCTGTCGCACCGGAGGGTGCGGCCTACCTTGGAAAGCAGCTCCTTTGTAGGTTAACGGACTTGCATGACCTTCATTCGGATCGAGAGGTCTGGCCGGCGGAAACAACCGCCGACTGCAAGAACGGGGGAAGAAAATGCGGGCACAACCCCGTCTTCGCCTCTCGCAGCTGCGAGGTGACGACTGCTGCGGAGATCCTCCCTTGCCACGGTTTCGCGCCGGGCCCGTTGGAGTTTGTCCGTGCAGACCATCAAGATCGCTTCCCCGATCAACTCGCTCCTTAACTTGTCATCCGGCAGCATCTCAAACACTGTTGAAAAGATCGCAATTTTTCGCGTCCGGAAAACCACTTTCGCGAGTGGCGGGTATGAAGTGGACATGCGAAGAACGCAGAGCCGCCGGAAGCCGCAGGAGGTGGAGGAGCGGCGCGGTCGGGATTTACAGCGTGAATTCGAGCGAAAAACGGCATTAGCTCGCAAAGAGGTTCGTCAAAAGGTCAAGAATTGGGGCTGCGACAGGCTGATCACACTGACTCGAATATCCGCCTCCGATGAGCCCTACTGGAACATCTCTCATTGGCAAGACGCCGTCGCCCGGTTCTTAGCGACGCTTCGCCGCAGTGGATACCGGTTTCAATACGTCGCCGTGCCGCAACGGCACCAGTCCGGGCATTGGCATGTGCACATCGCAATTAACGCGAGCGTCAAGCACTCGGATGCCTACGAGGCCTGGTCGCGCGAAGCGGGACGGCGCTCCACGGTCAACATTCGACGGCATATTCGGAACGATCGATTGACTCGAGTTGCAAAGATCGGCTCCTACATTACAAAGACCATCGCAGCTGACTGGGGCGCATTCAAACCGCAGTCCAAGCACTATTGGTCGTCACTGATTTCCCGGCCAAAGCGCACTTGTTGGTACATCAAGGCACCTTCTTTCAACGCAGCGCTTTCGATCCTCGCTGGTCAGCTGGGGCTTGACCCCGCCAAAATCCTCGAACATGAGGCGTCGAGGGTGATTTACCCGAACGACGCGGGAATTTTCCTCAACTTTCTTCCCATCCTTGATCCCACGCGGAAACGACGGCGAGCGTCTTGACGCCGCAGAAGTACTCGTTCTCCGTAGAAGTCGGTGAACTCTGCGTCGATGAAAACCCTCACGCCATTTCCATTCCGTCACAACCACTAATAGAAAGAGCGTCAGCGAAGTGAGATAAATCCGATTCCACGTCTCGATGCGTGTTCGCTGAGCTCAACGTCTTCGACGGCAAGTTCGCGGCGACCTTGACGTGCCGCCCGACCACAGGCCCGCTCGAGCTGCACGCGAATCGCGCGAGGAGTCGAGTCGCAGAGAAGCTGGGCCACTGAATCAGGCAGCGTCGTGGACATGGCCTGCGCCCACGGACGTGCCTTCCGGAAAGAGGCATAAATACGGTGCGCAATTCTGACGACCTGTTCGCGTGTGGGCGACGGGACGCTCAGCTCAACGAAGCGGGATCGAATCGGTTGAGGAACCCTCGTCGTATCATTGGTAGTTGCGATCCAAAGAACATGGCTCGCATCGAGCGTGACTTGGGGCGCAGAGAGATCCCGAAACCGCGCGGCGGATCTCGGCTCGAGGAGTTGGTATAGGGCGGAGTCGGGTCGATGCCGGCCGTCCTCCGACACTTTATCGAGTTCATCGAGCACGACGATCGGATTCGCGGTCGCACCTCCCGCAAGTACGTCGAAAAGCTGACCCGGCTGGCTATTTGACCAAAACGTATCAGAGCCCGAAAGCGCGGCACCGGACTGCGCCGAAGCCATATCGAGGACCAGTGCGCGCGTTCCCAACCACTCCCCCAGCGTAAGTGCGATATCGGTCTTCCCAATACCGGGGGGACCATCAAGCAACACGGGCGGCAAGACTACACGCCCGTCTCCGAGTACCGACGAGAGCGTGAATTGGTCACGCAGGAGTTCGACAAAGTCGCTGAAGTTCGGGTAAGAATATGCGAGCTGGTCCACGAATACGGACCAATTCGGAGGGACGACGGCCAAAGGCTTCCTACCACCCGACGCCTTGAGCTGTCGGACGACGGTCATGATTCGGCTGCGCGTCTCTTGATCCTTTCCGTCTGCCGATTGTGCAAGCGCGCGCACGTCCTCGTTTTCGTAGACGACAACGGTGGGTTTGGCGCGCCCGAACTCGGGCACGGATTCAGACGGCAGCTCGCTCTCGAGCGCAACAGTATGGGATAAATTCGGGGTGCACATAAGATCTCCGTGATAGCGAAAAATTCGGTATCAAGGAGATCCCAGGGCTTGACTGAACACCGCTAAGGTAAGGGTGCCCCAGTTGATCTACTGACGATGAAACATCGACACAGCCGCTGCCGACGGGCGAATTTGAGCAGGAGTGCTTCTTTGCGTCAAGTACGTTTATTGCCCCCTGCTAGGAGTGCGGCTTTGACGCCTCAGCAGTCGTGCAGAATCCGCGCACCAAGGAAGCATTGCACAAACTCGAAGAGCAGCTTCGGGCATGAGGCATGACCGACTCCATCCGCCTGCGGGCCCTGCGTATGTGCAGCCGCTCAGACAAGGCACCCCGCTTCTCGGGGCTAGCCATCGATACGGGGCTGCTTTTGGCCGACGCCCCACGATATACCGTGATGGTGACCTCTCGCGGTTGCAGAAGTCGAACAGGGCCAATGGTGGCGACTGGCTGGCAAAGCGGTGCCAACGGAGTACGAGATTGACGGATACCGCGTGGTCGAGCACCGCATCACCGGGACACGCCGAGCTGCTACCCCCCAATGGGGAGCACCACGCCCAGTTGTTGGCGACCAGCCTTGCGTTTCCGGGCGAGGAATGACCGCTACCCTGGCAGTCCTGCCCGAACAACCCATCGCTCGGTCGCTTCAATTTCCACCTCAACTTCGTCTGCCTCGATCTCGGCTTCGGTTTCGGCTTGGAGTTCGGCGATCGCCGCGCGAAGTGGTCCGTAGATCGTGATTTCGCCACCTAAAACTTCGAATGTCACGGCGAGCACATAGCGTGCAGTCGAGTCCGGATCATAGCTCCAACCTTGATGGCCTACGACAGCGATGCAGAAGTGGTCCGGTAGGCTGTTCGAACGGACGACGGCCCAGTCCTTCTGTACCGTTCCGCTATTGCGCTTGAACTCCCGGATCAGGCCATCCTGCGGCTTGTCGTGTAGCGCCCAGGGTAATGTCGAGCCGGGCAGCGGCGCCTCCCCGTTTGTCGCGTCTTTCATAGCGCGCACCCGGAAATCATGCAGCCCTTCGCCCAGCTTACTTGCCTTCCAATCAACCCACGTGGAGAGATAGCGGCGCAGGTTCCGCCTCGTACGTCGCGGCTGCGCAACGTAGGACATTGTCACATCGATGCGAATGTCGAATTCGTCGGCCTGCTGGCGCAGCTCAGCCGGAATCGGCACTTGGTAAATCTGGCATTCGCCAGCGCGAATTTCGGCGTCACCGCTGGTGATGAGCGTCGTTCGATGATCCGTGTTTGCGGTGGCCCGTGCTTCATCCGGTACGCCAAAACCCAGTGTTCTAAAGGCACTTGACGCCGCCGCGATCAATGCCTGCTTTTCTGCTGGTGTCATGCTCGGTGCCGGATTCCGAAGGCGCGACAGAATGTCCTCGGCCCAAGCGGGCCATTGCGCCGATTGCACGATAAGGGCGCGATAGAGGAGCGCGGGCTCCGCCGGCAAGATGCGCTGCACTTGAGCCGCAATGCGCGCAACCTTCGGTGCCGCATAGGACGTGCCAGCGGTGTCGCGATCTGTCGCGGGGCCGGTGCTACTCAGTGTCGATCGGACGAGGTTCGGGCAAGCAGCGGGTATACGGCCGCCAGCCTGAATGTCTGGGGGGACATTGTTGGTTCGAACTGCATCCCCGCCATACTCCACAACTTCGGGCTTGATGACATTCCAGATGCCGGGCCCTGACCGTGAAAACGCCGAAGGAGCTGACGGGTGTGTGGCAAAGGTTCGCCATGCGCCAAGCTCGGCGAAACCGTAGGCGATCGAACCGACCGTCAGTGCTTGCAAGCTCTGGCCCGGATTGGCAATCCGGGCCGAGTTCTCGTTGAGATAGGCTGGATAGTCTCTGCCTGCGTTCAGGTGGTCAGCGAGTCCCAAAAGTGGAGACGTGCCTTGAAGCGGAAGATTGCCGGCGCTTTGCACAACGAGAATATCTCGCTCGTTGCACAACTGGTCGATTTCCGCCGCCCAAGAAGACATGTAGCGAGTTCGGCAGTATCCGCGCGCATTAATCGAGTGATTGAAGATGCGAGTCTGACGTGGGCCGTCATTGAAGCGTTCAACTGCTTTGCGCAGTGCTTCTGGCGGAAACAAATCGACGGGCATCGTATTCTGTGCGTCGAGAACGCGCGCGTTTTGGACCCAAAACAGCAGTTGAGGCGTGCCTTCCGTCGGCACATCCTCTCCGTACAGCACCGCGCCCGCCACGCGCGTCCCGTGCCCGCCCGGCACGACCTCATCGGCAACTGCTGTCGCGGCCTCGCCTGGTAGAAAACAGTGCGACGTGGCCTGGTCAATGCCGGGCTGAAGCAGGACATGGGCTTCCTGAATGCCGCTGTCGATAACGCAGACGGCGGGCGCATCGATCTCAGGCGCCATGGGTGCAACTGCCGTCGCAACTTGAGCGGCCTCTCCACCTGGGTTCTGTGGCAGGGCAATGTCTTCCGGCTCAACGACCTCGAAGATGAAAGGATAGTTGAGGACAAAGTCCTTGAGCCCCTTCCCCGAAATCTTCAGTCTTACCGTAAAGCTGTCCGGAAGAACACCTGCTTCAAAGTCGCTAGTGTCCGTGAGATGTAGGATTTCCGCTTGATAGAACTCGGCGAACTTCTGAATTGAAGTTTCGCGCTCCATCTTGATGTCGTCCCACTCGTTGTAGGCACTGGCACGTTTTTCCGACCATTCGAACTCTTTGGCCGCCCACTGCGCATCGGTCACTCGTCTGCCCCGAATGGGGCGGGGCGGAATCTCCTGAGTGCCGGTACATGCAATGCCGAAATCGACAATGTAGGGTTGGTCTTCGTCGATATTCCCCCATAAGTTCATGAGGTGTTCGGAGAGGATTCGTCCCAGCCTGTCGGTTTGATTGGGATCGTCGAACAGTGTGTGGACCTGAGCGATCGTCGCCGATCCTCGCAGAGACACGGCGAAACCTTGGGCCAGGGCGCGGAACGAGGCGAGCTGAATGTCTTCAGAGGCCACGATCACATAGCCATCTTCCTGCTCCGCAACAATCTCGAATTCGAACTTATCCCTGAGAGCATCTAGGTCAAGGCCAGGGTCGACCTGCATCAAGATAGGCAGGCCCGCTGGGACGTCAGGCAAGGCCTGCTCGGTCGTGCGACGTTGCGCCATGCGAGCCTGCCAATTCACGCTCAGCGCCTTAGCCGCCGTATCGAGCGTGACGCTGTGCGCCTGGCGCTGCACGCCTTTATTGGCTAGCGTTTGCGGTGAGGGGTCGCCTCCCCCGCGCAGTCGTGCCCTACCTTGATAGCGGAGGAGTAGCGGAAGATGTTCAAAGTTATGCCCTCCCGCCATGTGCTACGCCTTTTGCCCAGTATCGTGCCGTTGCAACTCTTCCACTGCCTTTAGGAGTTTGTCTTGCGACAAGGATGAATGGCCGCCCAGCACGGTGGCTTTCGCGGCGTCCTGCGCTGCCTTCACGACCATCGCTGCCGATGAACCTTGAAGCTCAGCGACCAAGTGCTTCCAATCGATGGAATTGTCCATCCGCATGCTTGATAGCGCGAGCTTCAATAGCTTCTCAATCTCGGTTGGGCCTGGCAATGGGACGGAGAAAACATCATCGAAGCGCCTGAAAAGGGCGGGGTCCAACGCGGACTCCAAGTTCGTCGTTGCCACTAGCAAGCCAGGAGCCTCGTAATCCTCCATCAGCTGTAGCAGCGAGTTAACGATGCGCGCAACCTCGCCGATGTCCTTGGAGGCCGTGCGCGATCGTGCAATGAAGTCGCATTCGTCGAGCAGCAGTACGCATGGCTTTTCACGGGCACTGCTGAAGATCGATCGCAAGTTCTGAGCCGACTCGCCAAAGAACGAAGAGATCAGAACGTCAAAGCGCACCTTCATAAGCGGCAAACCCGTGTTCCAGGCGAGCCGCTTGGCCCCTAGGGATTTGCCGCAACCAGGCGGACCGTAGAGCAATACGGTTTTGCGAGGCTTGAGTCCAAAGATGCGAAGCCGATCACGAGCAGCGTACTCCGCTTCAATGCGTGCGAACCGCTGTTCGACTGCTTCAGGCAGCACCATGTGATGCTCCAGGCGCTCGTGCGGTATGAGCGTGGCAAGGGTCTCGCCATGCCGCCGGCTAAGTGGAAGCTCTTTGAGCGTGCGCTCAATGTCGGGCGCCGACAGCGGAGCGACAGGCCGTTTAGGCTTTGGCTTGGGCTGCTTCAGGATCGCTTCAAGCTGATCGGCAAGCCGAACATGTCCGGTCTTGCGCTCCGCTTCAACTATTTTCCCTGCTAGCCGGTCCAAGTCCGGTTGTGAACCATTGGCAATCGCTCTTACCACTCTCTTCAGAATATCGGCGTTCATGCAATATCACCTTTTCTTGCGAGCCGTCGGACAAACGCTAGCGAGTCGGCAGGCTGGACTCCGTTACCACTGGTTGGTTTGCTCGTTTGCGCCTCAATCGGGCGTTGCCGGGGTAACGCCGTCACACAATGACCCCCAAGCCGCGCTTCTGAACCAGATGTAGCAATTTAAGAGCTGTGCCCGTTGGCTTCTTCTGGCCGATCTCCCACTTCTGAACGGTAGAGAGGCTTGTGTTCAACAGGCGCGCAAACACAGCCTGGCTGACATGTTCGCCTTCACGGATGCGCTTTATCTCGGCAGGCTCCAACGGCTCAACTGGCGGCAGACCACGCGGGTCGAATTCGCGCAGCGTAACCTGATTAAGCAGGCCCGCCTTGCCTAGACCCGTGGCCATGTCGCGCACGGTTTCGATGCTAGACAATCTTGTCTTGCGCATTTAGATCCACCTTTTTGGCGCACTGCCAGATTCGGTAGTTTATAGCACCTAGTGCTACGGGGCCACACGGAGTCCGATGTCCGTCGCGTCGATCCTCGTCAGCCGCGTGCCCATTCGCCCCGTCAAGGCGGACAAGCGTGGTTCCTACGTTTACGACAAGGGTGGCACGCAGCTAGCCCAGCATCCTGCTAGCGATACTGCTGCTCGTCGAGGCGTTACCTTCTACCGTTACACGAAACCAGCAACGCCTTCCACCTTGTAACGGACGCGTTCGACAGGTTTCGGCTTGTTGAGCAGCATCGCATTATCGTGCTGCGCTCGGTGGCTTTGGACAACGACGAAAAGGACTCTGCTAGCGTCCGAAACTGACCCTTTTTGAACACCTCAGGTTGCGATGTCCAAAAACTAGATTGTGCTACTTTTGGACATGCGTATAATTTGGACATCTTTTTCGTACACTCTTAAAAACCATGACGCGCGTCTTTGCATACTGCCGAGTCTCGACTGCCAGCCAAACGACGGACAACCAGGCGCTGGAAATTAGCTCCGCAGGTTTCGTGATCGAGGCGCAGCGCATCATCACGGAATGCATCAGCGGCTCAACGCAAGCTCTACGTCGCCCCGGTTTCAAACGGTTGCTCGATCGATTAGAGCGCGGTGATGTGTTGGTCGTAACAAAACTCGACAGGCTCGGGCGCAACGCGATGGATGTCAGAGCATCGGTGGAGTGGCTGGCAAACGCCGGCGTGCGAGTCCACTGCCTGGCATTGGGCGGGGTCGACCTGACGAGCTCGGCCGGGCGCATGACAATGCAAGTGATCGCAGCGGTCGCCGAGTTCGAACGCGATCTGCTGGTGGAGCGCACCCACCAAGGCCTGGCCAGAGCACGCAAGCAAGGGAAGGCGCTTGGCCGACCTGCAGCTTTGTCGGAAACCGAGCGTTTCGAGGCGATTGAGAAACTAAAAGCCGGTGTTTCGGTTGCTGAGATTGCACGCACTCTGAAGACAAGCAGGCAGACCATCATGCGGCTCCGCGCCACCCAAGGCGCACAAGGCCCCACATAGCTTCAGGCCGATCGGGTACATTCCGCCAGCCGAAGCCGAGGCAAACTATTACCGCAACCTGAGCGAGCAGGCGGTCATCACCTGACTCAAACAAAACGGCCTCCGCGAAACCCGGGGCGATTCATTCCCTGGCGTTCATCCTGGCCGGCAGCCAGGGCTATTCATGCATCTGAGCTGTCCTATGCCTTCACCAATTTCGCTGCGCTGGGATCGTAGATGTGGCCGGTGATGCTGCCATCCTTGAGGCGCGCGACGGCCTCGTCGATCACAAACAGCGGAACGAGAAACCATTCCTCTGGCTGCACGGGATGACCGAAGCGGTCGTTGATGGTGATGTTCAACCGCGCGGGTGCGAACAGCTTGTGGAACAGGCTCTCCATCCTGGTGCGATTGATCCCCGCGAGCTTGTAGGTCGCAACGACCTCGACTTTTGCCAGCAGGTAGGTTGCCTCGTTCTCGGCGTTGGCGATGCGCGTCTCCACCCTGCCCCCGGTCACGCCGACCTTGTGGATGATCTCGCGGTGCTGCGCGACATAGGGATGATCGGAGAGGGAGCGCAGGACGTAGATTGTGCCGCTTTCGACATCATCCGCCTCAAGTTCGCCGCCGAAGGAGAGTTGTCCGCTCTCGGGCGAGGCCAGCCGCCGCGCGGCGGGGTCGTTGTAAAACGCACGCTGGAGCGAGCGCAGCAGCAAATTGCTCTCGGTGCCGTTGGAGAAGACGAGGCGCAGGCGGCGGTCCACCTCACCGGCGGTGGTTTTCAGCGGCTCGCCGACCTCTGCGACGAAGAGCGTAAGGCCATCAAGAACGAAAAAGTCCCCAGCTTCAATCGCGCGGCGGCCCGCTTCGATGGGTTGGGACTGGCGCATACCGGTTTTGACCTCCGCTTGCACGCGCTCGAACAAGGGTCGAAAGGTCTCGAAGTCCTCGCAGGGCTTGCGATCCGCGATCTCCTCGGCAGCGCGCTTTTCGGCGCTCGTGCGGACATGGCGCAGGACCGTGATGTCGTCCGCGCCGGCAACATCCGCCAGCTCTGCAGCCAACTCGTCGATGTCGATGGTTTCGTCCTCCGAAGGGGCAACGGTCGGCGCCCCGGCGAGTAAGCCCTGATGGTCTAGCGGCTCAAGCAAGGCGCGGCAATCTGGGAGCGCGCGTAGCCGGTCGAGTCGAACCGCATATAGGCGCTCGAATATGTTGCGGTCTTCGCCATGTTGCGGCGCACGTCCGTGCTGCTCGGTGAAACGTTGGATTTCCTCGAAGCCAGCGATGACACGCTCCTCGCCGGCTGGGCGTCCATTTTTCTTCTCAGGCGGTGCGAACTCGGCCAGCTCTGCCGCCAGGTCGTCAAGTTCGGAGTTACTCATAGCGCCCCTCCGCCTTGAAACGCATAAATGCGGCCGCGCCTTCGGCAAGGTGCTTTTCCCAGGCATCCTGCGAGGTAACCGATGGAGCCCGCCCGCGCTCGCGCTTGAACTCAACCGCACGCTTGGCGATCACTTTGGCATCTTCGGGCGTTATTGAGGTGCGTTTGGCCGAGATGGCCGCCGCGACCTGCTTCAAGCTGTCCTCGCTCATGGTCTTGGCGAGGATGGCGTAGGCTTCTCCGAAGGGATTGATGCGGTCGATGAGGTCGATGTCCAGCTCGCGCACGTCCATCGCGAAGCGGCGCACGCCGTCGATCAGGGCGGTGTTGGGCGACCCGTCGCTCTCGCCTTCGGTAACAAGCCGCTTGGCCTGTTGCGTGAGGTTAAGGGCGGCGATGGCGTGCTGGCGCACGGCCTCCTGATCTTCGGCGTCAAGCTCGGGATACTTGTCCTTAATGATTTTGCCCATGCGAACCTGGGTCAGCTCCTCGGGCACCAGCTCCTCATCGAACAGGCCGCGCTCGATGGTGGGCTTGTCCTGCACGAAGGCCGCGATAACTTCGTTCAAGTCTTCCTGGCAGATGCGCACTGCCTCTTTGCTCTTGGGCTCGGCGAGGCCCTTGATCTCGATCTGGTAGGCCCCTGTCTGCTCATTGACTCCGATATTGCAGCGGTCTGGGTCATAGCCACCCTCGCCATAGTTAAAGCCTGGCGTCGGGCCGTTGTCGGGATTCTTGGGCTTGAACTCGAAGCGCGGAGCTAGAACCTGCTCCATCAGCAGACTCGCCGCGATGGCCTTCAACGTATCGTTGATCGCCTCGGTCACCGCTTCCTCGGTCGCGTCCGGCTCGGCGATCAGATTGGTGAACTTCGCGCGGGTCTTGCCCGGCGCGTCGCGGGTGGCACGGCCGATGATCTGCACGATCTCGGTCAGGCTAGCGCGGTAACCCACGGTCAGCGCATGTTCGCACCAAATCCAATCGAAGCCTTCCTTCGCCATTCCCAGCGCGATGATGATGTCCACATGGTCCCGGTTGTTCTTCTGCGCCGGGTCTTTGAGCGCGGCGGACACGCGGTCGCGCTTGGCGGCATCGTCATCGACGAGATCGGCGATCCGCAGCACGCGGCCATCGGAGCGCTTGACACGCTGGAAGCCGGTTGCAGGGTCGATGCCTTGCCATTCACCCAGCGCCTCGATGATGTGTTCCACCTCCCGCATCTTGTCCTTCGTGCTTTCACGCGAATTGACGTTGGGGATGTGGATGATGGTCTTCTCGTCGGGATCGAGGACGTTGAGGATGTCATCGACGTAAGGCCCACTGTAGAAGAAGTAACCGATGTCGAGTTGCTTAAGGTACTCGTAGCCGTTGAGCTGTTCGTAGTAGGTGTAGGTGACGGTATCAAACTTCGACTCGTCCTGCGGGGCGAGGACGGCCTCCGCGTCGCCCCGAAAGTAGGAGCCCGTCATAGCGACGATGTGCGTCTTGCCCCGCGCGATAAATTGGCCCAGGTGCGTGCCGAGCTTGTTGTCGGGGTTGGCCGAAACATGGTGGAACTCATCGACAGCGATCAGGCAGTCGTCAAACGCTTCTACGCCATAAGCATCGACAGCGAAGCGGAAGGTCGCGTGGGTGCAGACCAGCACTTTGTCGTCGCCTTCGAGGAACGCGCCTAGCGACTTGACCTTGCCGCCGTTATCGTTGCCCGGCGCGTTGCACAGGTTCCACTTGGGTTCGACGTGCCAGTCGGACCAGAAGCCGTACTTCGACAGCGGCTCGTTGTTGAAGCTGGCCCCGATGGACTTCTCGGGCACGACGATGATGGCCTGCTTGATGCCCTGATTCTTGAGCTTATCGAGTGCCACGAACATCAGCGCCCGGCTCTTGCCCGATGCGGGTGGCGACTTGATAAGCAGGTATTGTTCGCCTCGCTTCTCGTACGCCCGCTCCTGCATGGGCCGCATCCCAAGCGCATTGGCTTTAGTCGATGCGCCGTTGCGGGCGTAGGTGACGGAAACCGACGGTACGGACTTGATTTTTTCGCTCATGCGTTGGCTCCCGCCTTGCGCTTCTTGCCCTTAGCAGGTGCAGCCGAAGCGATCATCTTGGTGTAGAGGTCGAACAGCTTCTCAAGCCGCTCGGTATCGTTCTTGAAGCGACGACCGACGTAGATCCGCTCCAGCACTTCGTCGTTGCGATCATGCGCCGCCCGCAGGTCGGCGGGCATGTTCTTAGGGTCGTACAGGTCCGCGATGGTCGCGGGGAAGTGATGCTCCCGCGCCAGCAGGATGTCCTCCGCGCAGCGCGTGAGATCAGCCTTGTTCTTCTCGGTCAGTGTCGGCGCCGGGAACGTGTTCCAACCGAGGGTGTTGGAGTACGAGAAGTCTGAACGCAACCTGCCGCAGATTGCCGCAATCCAAGCGAGGTGAAGTCGAGAGGCGAGGATAGATAAGCACCACAATGGGCTGTTACCCATATAGAAGGCTTTGTTGGTCGGAATGACAGCCCCGTCTGCCAATCCGACCGGGAAGTACTCGCGGTTTTCGGACGAGACGATGGGCACGAAAATCTTCGTTGCTTCGTCGCCTTTGCGTTCTCTGAACTGATGCGGTCGAGTAGCGAGCTTGTTGACGGCCTTGTCTTCTGTTGCCAAGCGATCCCTGCGAACGGCATCAATGCGGGATGCGACGCTCGGATAGCGGCGAGCCAATGCCACATCATCGTCTCCGAGCCACAAACAATAGCGGGGTTCACCGTTTATGAACTCGGTTGACCCAAGGAAGCTCTTGACAAGATTCGCAGGGAACCCCTCTTGAAGCAGCGCCTCCTTTTCCGGCGGTTCAAGAATCAGTCCAGCGGACTTTGAGTAATAGACGCCATAGTCCATGACTGGCTCAACGAAGAGGGGGCGGCGCGAAGCCTCAACGATCTTGATGCGATGCTCAGTCAGGTATGGATTGATGTGAGTAACCGTGCGACGGCTGTCGCCGGTCAGGATGGTTCTGGCACCCGACTCGTCAAAGTCCAAGCCGACAATAATGACGGTGACACCAGCTCGGTTCTTTGCGAGGTTCGACCAGACAAACGATGTGTGCGCAAAACGAATGTGACATCCCATTTCGCCGAGAATCGACCAAGTGATAGGCACCTGTTGACCTTGGCAGAGGCTGTTTGTAGCCACGAAGGCGAAGCGGGCATTGCAGTGCTGGTTGTAGAGCGCGGCCTTGAGTAGCCAGGCACCAACGTAGTCCACGTTCTTCCATTTGGAAGTGATGTTGGCGAAGACTGCTTCGAGGTCAGCCTTCTGCTCATCCGTCTGCTTTCTGGTTCCTGAAAACGGCGGATTGCCGCAGATGTACGTCTCGCCCCCTTCGTTCTCAAAGTCGATTTCCGCTTGGTCTAGAGGCGTCTCAAAAAAGTCATCGGCCTGTACCTTCACGCCCGTCCCCGCCGGTGGGCAAATGCCCAACCAGTCCAACCGTAGTGCGTTGCCACAGGTGATCCAGTTCTCGTTGCGCAGGGGCAGAAACTCGGCCAGCGCCAGCTTCTGGCCCCGGTACAGCACATCGCACTGATACTCGGCGATGACCAGCGCAAGGCGGGCGATCTCCGCCGGGAAGTCACGTAGCTCGATCCCGCGAAAATTGGTGACCGGGATTTCTGATGCTCGATCCGGCTCGCCGCGCCGCTGGTTGACTTCGGCCTCGATGGCGCGCATTTCCTTGTAGGCGATGACCAGGAAGTTGCCCGACCCGCAGGCCGGGTCGAAGACCCTGATCTTAGCGATGCGCTTGCGTAGGTTGAGCAACATGCGCGCGTTATTCCCTGCTTCCTCCAGCTTCTCCCGCAGGTCGTCGAGAAAAAGCGGATTCAGCACCTTCAGGATGTTGGGGAAACTGGTGTAGTGCATCCCCAGTTCGCCGCGCTCCTCGTCCTCGGCAACGGCCTGGATCATCGAACCGAAGATGTCAGGGTTGATCTTGGTCCAGTCCAACCCGCCGACGTGCAACAGGTAGGACCGGGCGATCTTGCTGAATCGCGGCACCTCGTCGCCGCCGGAGAACAACTGCCCATTGACGTAGGGGAAGTCTTCAGCCCATCGGGGAATCTTGGCGACAGTCCGGTCCTCGCGCTTGGTGTTCATGGCGCGGAACAACGTGGCGAGGACTTCGTGCGTGTTCGAAGAGTCCCTGGCGCTCATCTGCGCGAGGGTATCGGTGAAGCGTCCCTTGCCGACGAAGATGTCGGTGTCCTCGGCGAAGAAACAGAAGATCAGCCGCGCCATGAGCTTGTTCATGTCGTGGCGACGCTCTGCCGTGCCCCATTCAGGGTTGTCTTTCAGCAGTTCGATGTACAGACGGTTCAGGCGGCTGGTGGCCCGGATGTCGAAGGCGTTTTCGCTGATCTGGCGGACGGTGCTGATGTCCGCCAGCGGCAGGAAGAAGCCGAAGTGGTCCGGGAAGTCCTTGAAGGCACAGGCAACGGTCCCGCCGCTGGTCAGGTCTTCGGCCTCGAAGTTCGCGCCGTCCGTGGCGAGGATGAACTTGGCCTTGGCCTTGGCCGTCGCCGGACTGGCCTTGAGGGCGGCCAGCGTCTGCGTCACCCGCCCCACATCGCAGGTCAAGATGTGGACGTTGCTGGTCTGGAGAACACCCCCAAGGTCCGACTTGTTCGACGCCCCCGCGCGAAGGCGTTTGATGGTCGTTGCCTTGTTGCCGAAGGCCTCAAGGAAGGCATAGGGGAACTCTGCGGGGTCGAAGGGCTGCTCCGCAAGGTCTGTGATGGCTTGTTCGATTTCTACGGCGTTCATGGGCGCGCGGCCCCCACTTGGGACGAGGCCGCCTGGCTGCTATCGTTTTTCGGGGTGCTCATGTCTTATCCTGCGTCTTCTCGGCAATCTGCGCAGCAATCCAGCGATCCAACTCGCTGCGACGAAACCGCCAGGTGCCGCCCAGCTTGAATCCCGGTATCTCCCCCTGCTGGGCCAGCCGGTAAACGGTCTTCTTCCCTGCCTTGAGGTAGACCGCCACTTCATCCAGCGTGAGAATTTCGCTATCCGGTTGGTTCATGTCAGGCGGCTCGCTTGGTGTCGCGCGGCGAAGTATTCCAAAGTTTGGCCATGTTTACCATCTGATCCGCCCGAAGGAGCCCCGAATCTCATGGGCGCGAAGCTTTCGGTTCGGCCGTCGCCCCGCTTTACATCTTTCATCAACCGCTGTCGTTCGACCTCCGCACCTGAATAGTCGAACCCAGCCTGAACCACCCAGAGAAGCTTGACCGACGAACGACTCCTGATGGCCGGCAGGGGTAAATCACCAACGGCCGCCTCGGAGCGTCATTGTCTGCATAACGAAGGGGTCGGCGAACGACTGCTTCGGAGAACACTGGGAGACAGCAGTGGGGTCGAGTCCGGCCAATGGGTTGTTGATGTCTCGAGCAGGCCTTCCTTATATTCAATCGAAATAAAGAAGTGAGGTCCACACTGCTATTGACGTCGCCCAGCGAACAGCGCAAATTACGCGACAGGAAGTGCATCACCTAGGTGATGCACTAACATGACAAATCACCACCCTGTCAGCAAAAAAGATCCATAAAACTCAGCGGCTTGCGTTTTTTTGGTGTCGATCGGTCGATTCCGCCCATCACCACCACGTTTTCGAGAAGCCGTTGGGCCGCAAGGTTCAACGGCTTTTTCATGTCCGGACCGACTCACGCCTGTCGCCGTCCGATCAACCCGACGGAACGCCGAGGAACGTTCCGTTCCCACCGGCAGCTCCTGCGGCTCGCCGAGTCGGTCCGACCCCTCGCGGTCGCCCCGTCGAACGCTCCCCCCCTCACTCTTCCTGCAGCATCTTCTTCAAATACTCGGGCAATCCGGAAAGCACCAGCGTGTCCGACGCGCGGTCGTAGTGCACCGCCCCCGAGCGCAGACCGCTGCGGTCGAATTCGAGCTTCCACTGCTCGCCGGCGGCGCGAAAGCGCACGAGCGGGCGGATCGCGCGGCGGTCCGGGACGAAGCCGCCGGTGAGTTGCGACTCGTCGGCGTTGAGAGCGGCGTCGAGGCGCTCGGGCTGTTCGGGCCAGACCTGGCGGGCGACTTCGTCGAGTGCGAGGGGCGCGCGGCTCTCGCCGAGACCGTCGAGGTAGTCGTGCGCGCGTTCGAGCATCGCGTCGCGCACCGGGGTTTCGAGGCGCTGGGTCTCGGCGAAGTCGTTGAGTGCGCGCACGAGCTTCTTCGTTTCCTTCAGTGCAATGACCAGATCGCTGCAACCGAGGAAGCGCTTGAACCACGGCGCGACGTCGCCGCGCCCCTTCAAGAAGCTGATGTAGCGCTCGTCGCCGCGCTGCCAGCCGCCGAGGTCGATGCGACCGGCAGCGCGCAGATGGGCGAAGTCGAGGTAGGCGCAGTCGACGACGTCGAGCGCGCCCGTGATCGCGCTGCCGAGCGCCTCGTCGACGACGGCGACCCACAGGCAATCGTGCGAGTCTTCGAGAATGCGGGCGATGACGACATGGCCGCCGGCCTCCGCCCCTTCCTCGTCGGCGCAGGCCTGCAGGAGCCGCATCATCCGTTGCGACAGCTCGACAAAATCGAGACTGCGATCGACGACGTGCTCGCGCACGAGGCGCGGCATCGGGAAGGCCTCCTCGTCGTCCTCGAAGCGGCCGTAGCCCTTGCTGCTGCGCGTCGCGTATTGGGTGCAGAGGCGCTCGACGAGGCGTACCGCGGCGTCGTCGAGCGGACAGCCACCGGCGCGCAGTTCGACACCGGCGGCGCTTTCGGCCTCCTTGACGAGCTTGTGGACGACGAGGTGCGAGATGGTGTGCTGGACTTGGCTCATGTGGGGCTTTCGCGGCGAACGGGGGCGCGATTCTCGCACGGCCGTGCACTCGCTGGTCCTCGACGGTCCGTCGTTACGGCATCACTTCGACGTATTCGTAGATCTCGCAGTCCGAAATCTCGCGCCGCACCGGGATCGACGCGTTCGCGTACCACGCATGCGGGTCGCGGCGGTCGATCTCGGCGCCCATGAACTTCACGAGCTCGCAGATCGGCTCAACGACCCGCTCGCGGTACGGCGCGTCATCGAGCACGTAGCCGACGTAGAGGTTCTTCATGCAGTTGCGGCGGCAGAACGGCAGCGCCTCGCAGCCCTCGCACGGCATTTGCGGCGCCGGCTGTAGCGGACTCGGCTTGAGCCAGTTCGCTTTGAGGTCGCCCGACTGCAGTTCGGGCAGGTGGGTCAGGTCGGGGCATGGGAATATGCGCCCGTCCGGCAGGATGTTGAGGATGTGCGTCGACGAGCGGCACTGTGTCTGCCCCGCACAGGTTTCACGCGCGCGCGACGGCAGCACCTTGTTGCGCACAGTGCCCATCAGCGGAATGAACGGGTAGAGGCCGTCGGTCGCGAAGAACTTGTCGATCAGCTTTTCGAGTGCCTCCTTCTTGCGGCGCATGTGCTCGGGGCGATAGAAGCCGTGCGCCTGTGCGAACTGCCAATAGACGTAGTCGAAGGTCGGCACGAGGCTGTCGAGCTCATCGAAACTGATGTCCTCGTGGCCCCAGGTCACACGCGCAGTGAGCTTGCCGCCGAGCTTAGAGCGGATTCTCTCGAGGTTCGACGTGACCTTGCGATAGACGCCGCGACCGCGGTAGTGGTCGGTCGTATGCTCGGCGCCGTCGACAGAGACGAGGATGTTCGACAGCTTCGCGAGCACCGCGTCGGGCAGCCGGTGCAAAAGGGTGCCGTTCGTCTGCAACTGGTAGCGCCAGGTCGGATGGCGCGTCATCAGGTCGACGATGAACGGAATGTTCAAGGTCGGCTCGCCGCCGTAGAACGTGACGTAGATCTCCTTGTCCGCGAGATGCGTCGCCACGAAGGTGTCGAGCGTGTCGAGCGAGTATTCGGCCTTCCCTTGCGAGCCGACGACATCACCGACCGCGATCGAGCAGTACGAACACTTCAGGTTGCAGGTGAGCGTCGTGAAGATGTTGAGTTCGACGCGGTGGCCGACAATCGGCGAGCGGAGTTCGGGAGCGTTCATGGCGGGCGGGGAATGTCATAACTGCAAGATATGGCGGCGGATTATAGCCGCCGCCGCAGCCCGCGAGCGGCAGGACCGGCAATAGGCGGTCTTCCGCCCCAGCGCCGCCTGCTTCCGCGTATCAAGGCGGGGTGCGAAAGGAGCGAGGCATCTCCGCCGTCGCTGGCCGTCACTCGCCTCGGCGGCCGCCGCGCTCACGCGGGCGGGGAGCCCTCACTCCGCTGCCTTCCCCCGCGGCGGCCCGACTGACTCGACCGCGGTTAAGGCCCGGAAAGATGCCACTAGCTCAACCGTTCGGCGAGATGTCGACGCACCGAGATCGCGCTGCCGAGCCAGCCGAGAAAGGCAGCGAAGCCGAGGATGGCCGCGCTTTCACGCAGGCCCGGGCCGGCCAGCGAGAACACCGTACCGTAGGTCTCGGCAAGGCTTGCGACCGGTCCCGCGAGCGCCTGCACCGTCGCCCACACCGTTGCGAGTGCAACGACACCGCCGAGCAGACCCTGCAGCGTGCCGAACCAGTAGAACGGGCGGCGGATGAAGCGATCGGTCGCGCCGAGCAACCGGCTCACGTCGATCTCGTGGCGCTGCGTGAGGATCTGCAGCCGGATCGTGTTGAAGGTGACGATGACGAGCGCGAACCCGAGTAGGCCGGCGAGCAGCAGCACCGCCGACTGCCCGAGCCCGAGCAGCGCGTGCAGGCGCTTGACCCACGCCGAGTCGAGCTGCACGTGCGCGACGCCCGGCCACGCAGCAAAGCGCGCATGCAGCGCTTCGTACAGCGCGGGGTCGTCGCCGAGCGGCATTGCGATGAACGCATCGGGCAATGGATTCGAGGTCAGAGCGCCGAGCACGTCTCCGATTCCGCTCTCTTCGAGCTGCCGCAAGGCTTCATCCTTCGGCACGTGGCGAAAGCCGGCGAGGTCGGTTTCGGCGCGCAGCCGCTGCTCGACCGCGGCGATCTCGGCCGCGGTCGCCTCCTGCGTCATGAACACGCTGATTTCCGGCGTGCCCGAGACGCCGCGCGCCAGCGACGCGACATTGTCGAGCAGCAGGTAACCGGCTGCCGGCAACGACAGCGCGATGCCGACGACGAGCGCCGAAAGCAGCGTGCCGAGCGGCTGCGAGGCGAGGCGCTTCAACGCAAGCGAGAACGCACGCAGATGCAGGTAGAACCAGTTCGTCATGCCGGCGCTCCGACGAGCTGGCCCTTGCCGAGGATGAGGCGGCGCGGCTTGTGCTCCGCGAACAGCCCCTCGTCATGCGTCGAGACGAGCACGGTCACACCCGCGGCGTTGAAGGATTTGAAGAGGTTCGCGATTTCGCTCGCGTACGCGGCGTCGAGGTGCGCGGTGGGCTCGTCGGCGATCAGCAGCGATGGGCGGTTGACGATTGCGCGCGCGATCGCAACCCGCTGCTGCTCGCCGCCGGACAGCCCCGCCGGCATCTCGCGGTCGCGTCCTGCGAGCCCGACGCGTTCCAGCGCCGCTGCGACGCGCTTCACCGCATCGCGCGGCGGATGGCCGGTGATAACGAGCGGCAGCATCACGTTGTCGAACACGCTGCGGTCGTAAAGCAACCGGCTCTCCTGCAGCACGAGGCCGAGGTTGCGTCGCAGGTACGGGACCGCGCGCGGGCGCAGGCGCGCGACGTCCTGGCCGTTGATCCGCACCGAGCCGCTGGTCGGGCGCTCGATCGCGGCAATGAGTTTGAGCAGCGTGCTCTTGCCGGCGCCCGAGTGGCCGGACAGCACTGCGAGCTCGCCGTGGCGGATCTCGAAGCTCACGCCAGCCAGCGCCGTGTAACCACCGGGGTAACGCTTGACGACCTCTTCGAAAACGATCATGCCGCGCCGCGGGCTCCGTTCGCGCCATTGACGTCGAAAAGCGCGTCGACGAATTCGCGCGCCTTGAACGGCTGCAGGTCGTCGATTCCCTCGCCGACACCGATGAAGCGCAGCGGACGCGGATACTGGCGCGCAATCGCCGCGACGACGCCGCCCTTGGCGGTGCCGTCGAGCTTCGTGACGACGAGGCCGGTAACGCCGATCGCCGCGTCGAACGCCTTCACCTGCGCGAGCGCGTTCTGACCGATGTTCGCGTCGAGCACGAGCAGCACTTCGTGCGGTCCCGTCGGCACGGCTTTCCCGATCACGCGCCTGACCTTCGCGATCTCGTCCATCAGGTGAAGCTGGGTCGGCAGACGGCCTGCGGTATCGGCGAGGACGACGTCGATGCGCCGCGCCTTCGCTGCGTTGATCGCATCGAAGATCACCGCGGCCGAGTCGCCGCTTTCCTGCGCGACGACGGTCACGTTGTTGCGCTCGCCCCAGGTCATCAGCTGCTCGCGCGCCGCCGCGCGGAAAGTGTCGCCTGCCGCGAGCAGCACGCTCTTGCCATGCGACTGGAAGTACTTCGCGAGCTTGCCGATCGACGTCGTCTTGCCCGATCCGTTCACGCCCGCGATCATGATGATGTAGGGACTGTGGCCGGATACGTCGAGCGGCTCTTCGAGCGGCGCGAGCACCGCGAGAAGCTCTTCGGCGAGCGCCTTCTGCAGCTGGTCTGCGGTTTCGAGCCGGTCGCGCTTCCAGCGCTTGCGCAGTTCGGTCAGCAGGTGCTGCGTCGCCTCGACACCGCAGTCGGCCATCAGCAGCGTCGATTCGAGCTCCTCGAGGAGGTCCTCGTCGATCTTGCGGCGACCGAAGAGGTTCGCGAGCCCGCCGCCGATCTGCTGCCGCGTGCGGCTCAGGCCGGCCTTGAGCCGGTCACCCCACGACCGCTTCGCGGGCGCCTCGGCGGGTTGCGGCTCGACTGCCGGCAGGGAGGGCTCGACGGTCGGCGCAGCCGGGACCGCCTCGAGCGCAAGGTCGGGGGGCTCGGCGGCTTCGACGGGAGCGGCGCGCTCGACCTCCGGCAGCGCCTCGGGCTCGGGCTCGCGAGCCTGCTCGATCGCGGAGGCGGCCGCGTCGGCGGCAGGCTCGACCTTCGCTTCGGCCGCGTCGGGCTTCGGCGGCTTCTTTCTCAGAAAACCAAACATGAGTATTCGGGTCTTTGATGACGTTCGAACTTCGGCCGGCGCCGAAATCCCAATAACGCTAAGATGCTGCTGCTCGATCGGCCGGACTTCCCCTGCCGCAAGCCGCGAATTCTACCAGATGCAGGACATCCCCATGTTTCGTCTGACCTTTCCCCGCACCACCGTGCTGGCCGCGACGCTGCTCGCCGCGGCCGGGCCGCTTCACGCGAACCCGTTCGAGACGACGCTCGAGAACGGCATGAAGATCATCGTGAAAGAAGACCGTCGCGCACCGTCGGTCGTTCATATGGTCTGGTATGGCGTCGGCTCGATGGACGAACCCTCCGGCGTCTCGGGGATCGCGCACCTGCTCGAACACATGATGTTCAAGGGCACCGAGAAGGTCGGACCGGGCGAGTTCAACAAGCGCGTCGCCGCGGTCGGCGGACGTGACAACGCCTTCACGTCGCACGATTACACCGCGTACTTCCAGCAGGTCCCGCCCGACCGCTTGGGCGAGATGATGATGCTCGAAGCCGACCGGATGGCGAACCTGAAGATCACCGATGCGCTGTTCGCACCGGAACTCGAGGTCGTCAAGGAAGAACGGCGGCTGCGCACCGAAGACGAGCCGCGCTCGCTCGTGCATGAACAACTGATGGCCACGTCCTTCCAGGCCAATCCATACGGCCGCCCGATCATCGGCTGGATGACCGATCTCGACTCGATGACCGCGGCGGACGCGCGGGCGTGGCACAAGACCTGGTACGCGCCGAATAACGCCCGCCTCGTCGTCGTCGGCGACGTCGCCCACGAAGCGGTTTTCGATCTCGCGCGCAAACATTACGGCGCGCTCGCGGCCCATACCCTGCCCGCGCGGCGGATCTCGGTCGAACCCGAGCAGCGCGGCCCGCGCGAGAGCGTCGTGAAAGCCCCCGCCGATCTGCCGTATGTCGCAGTCGCGTGGCGGACGCCGACACTGCGCAATCCCGACGACGACCGCGACGTGTTCGCGCTGCAGGTGCTGGCCGCGGTGCTCGACGGCTACGACGGCGCGAGGCTGCCGCGACGCCTCGTGCGCGAGACCCGCGTCGCCGTGGCGGTCGGCGCCGGGTACGACGGCACCGGCCGCGGCCCGTCGCTCTTCACCCTCGACGCGTCGCCGGCCCCGGGCAAGACGGTCGCCGACGTCGAGGCGGCCTTGCTCGCCGAAATCGCCCGCATCCAGACCGACGGCATCGACGAGGACGAATTGCAGCGCGTGAAAACGCAGACGATCGCCGGACAGGTTTATAAGCGCGATTCGCTGATGGGCCAGGCGATGGAGATCGGCTTCCTCGAATCCACCGGGCTTTCGTGGCGTGACGAGCCGAAACTGCTCGAAGGCGTCCGCCGCGTGACCGCGGCGGAAGTGCAGGCCGTTGCACGCAAGTATTTCGTGGACACCACGCGCACCCGCGCCCTGCTCGATCCGCTGCCGCTCGCCGATCAACCGCCCCGCCCTGCGAAACCGGGGATGAGGCACTGACATGAACGAAAACATGACCGCGAAAATGCGCCGTTTTGCTCACGCTCTCGTTGCCGTGGCCGCCGCCGCGTGCGCCGCGTCGGCCGTCGCCGGCCCCGACATCCAGAACTGGACCGCGGCCAGCGGGGCGCGCGTGTATTTCGTCGAAACCCGCGCGCTGCCCCTCGTCGACATCCAGGTTGCGTTCCCGGCGGGCGGCGCGTATGCGCCCGAAGACAGCGCGGGAGTCGCCGGCCTCACCCGCAGCCTGCTCGACGCCGGAATCGAGGGCATGGACGAACAGCAGATCGCCGAGGCGATCGCCGATACCGGCGCGCGCGTCGGGGGCGGAGCCGACCTCGACATGGCGACGCTATCCTTGCGTACGCTGTCGAGCGACGCCGAGCGCGAAGCGGCGGTGGGGCTCGCGGCGCGGCTGCTGTCCACCCCGACCTTCCCCCCCGAAGCGCTCGAACGAGAACGCGCCCGCTCCATTGCCGCGCTGCGCGACGCGCTGACCCGGCCCGACACGATCGCCTCGCGCGGTTACACGAGCGCGGTCTACGGTGACCATCCCTACGGCAAGCTCGTGACGATCGAGTCGCTGCAGCGGATCACGCGCGATCAACTCGTCGCGTTCCATCGCGCGCGCTACACGGCCGGTGCCGCATCCGTTTCGATCGTCGGCGACGTCGGCCGCAGCGAGGCCGAACGCATCGCGAACCGCCTGACCGAAGGCCTGCCGCGCGGAGCCGCGTCGGCGGCGTTGCCCCCGCCGCAGATGCCCGCGCGCGTGACACGGCACATCGAGCATCCGTCGGCGCAGGCCCACATCGCAATGGGAATGCCGGGCATCTCGCGCGACGACCCCGATTATTTCCCCTTGCTCGTCGGCAACTACGTCCTCGGCGGCGGCGGTTTCGTGTCGCGGCTCACCAAGGAAGTGCGCGAAAAGCGCGGCTATGCGTACAGCGTATACAGCTCCTTCCAGCCGCAGCGGGTCGCGGGCCCGTTCGAGATCGGCCTGCAGACGCGCGGCAGTCAGGCCGACGAGGCGCTGAAGCTCACGCAGGCGGTGCTCGACGAATTCGTCGCGCAAGGACCGACTTCGGACGAACTGCAGGCGGCCAAGGACAACATGGTCAACGGCTTCGGGCTGAGGCTCGACTCGAACCGGAAGATTCTCGATTACGTGTCGATGATCGGCTTCTACGAGCTGCCGCTCGACTGGCTCGACACTTATCCGCAGCGCGTCGCGGCGGTGACGGTCGGGGCCGTGCGCGATGCGTTCTCGCGGCGCATCCGCGACGAGAACCTCGTCACGATCGTCGCCGGTGGCGATGGCGACACGGGTGCGAACGGCGCGGCCCCCACTCCTGCGGCACCAAAGGCGGGACACGGCAATTGAGCCGGGTTCGCATCGTCGGCGGCGAGTGGCGCTCACGCCTCATCGACGTCGCGAAAGTCCCCGGTTTGCGGCCGACGCCAGACCGGGTCCGCGAAACGCTGTTCAACTGGCTGGGCCAGGATCTCGACGGCCTCACCTGCCTCGACCTCTTCGGCGGCTCGGGCATCCTCGGCTTCGAGGCCGCATCCCGCGGCGCCTCGGCAGTGACGATCGTCGAGCACGACCCGCGGGCGTTTGCCGCGCTCCGACAAGCCGCAATAACCCTCAACTCGGCGCGGGTAGAGGTGATCCGGGGCGATGCGGTAAGATTCGCGCAAAACGCGTCGGAGCAGTTCGACGTATTGTTTCTCGACCCTCCCTACAAGCAAGGCTGGCTCGCCCGGCTCGAACCGTGGCTGGAGCGGGTTCTCAAGCCGGACGGGTGGCTCTACGCCGAGTCGGAAGCCCCGCTCGCGGGACTGGGCGCCTGGCGGACGACGAAGCAGGGCCGGGCCGGCCAGGTCCATTTCCATCTACTGGAGCGGAGGCAGGAATGAAGGAAGGGGTCGCGATTTATCCCGGAACGTTCGACCCGTTTACGCGCGGTCACGAAGATCTCGTGCGACGGGCGTCGCTGCTGTTCGACAAAGTCGTCGTCGCGGTCGCCGAGAGCAGCGGGAAGGCGCCGATCTTCACGCTCGAGGAACGCGTGGAGATCGCGCGGCAAGTGCTCTCGCCGTTCCCGAACGTCGAAGTCACCGGCTTCAACGGGCTGTTGATGAATTTTCTGAAGATGCGCAACGCGCGCCTGATCCTGCGCGGGCTGCGGGCGGTGTCCGACTTCGAGTACGAATTCCAGATGGCCGGAATGAACCGAAAACTATTCCCGGACGTCGAAACCGTGTTCCTGACGCCGTCCGACGAATACATGTTCATCTCGGCGACTATGGTTCGAGAAATCGCCCGCATGGGCGGGGATGTCAGCAAGTTTGTACAGCCGGCGGTCAACGAAAGGCTGCTGCAAAAAGTATCTTTGAAGCGATAGTGAGGAAGTAGAGATGGCCCTGATGATCACGGACGAATGCATCAACTGCGATGTGTGCGAGCCGGAATGTCCCAATGGCGCGATTTCCCAGGGGGACGAGATTTACGAGATCGATCCGAACAAATGCACCGAGTGCGTCGGCCACTTCGATGAGCCGCAGTGCCAGCAGGTCTGTCCGGTCGACTGCATCCCGATGAATCCGGATGTGGTCGAAACGAAGGAACAGCTGATGGAGAAGTTTCTGCGCCTGACGAGCGAAAAGGCCTGAGGACGGTAGAGGCTCGCACCCGCACTGGGGCGAGCCTGGCTGGAACAAAAACGGACCGCGAGGTCCGTTTCGCGTTTACCGCCCCCTCAGGTCGAGCGCGAATTTCAACGGCGGCGCGCCGTAAGAGGCCGGGATGCAGCGGCGCGGTCCCTGCCGCGACGGTGCGCTGGCGCGCCCCTTCCGGAACCGGACTCGCACTGTCGCCGCTGCCTTTGCCCTGCCCGGCGCGCCCCGGTCACGCGGCGCGTGCGCTGCCTTTGTCGGCGGCATCTCCGGCTGCCGGAACCATCGCCGCACCGAGCACCGCGCGAATCGCGGCCTCGAGTCCCGCGAGTTCGTCGAGTTGCGCAAGCATCGCCGCTTCGGCTTGTTCCAGTTCGGCGACGCGGTCTTCGAGCGTATCGGTCGCCTGGTGGATCCGCTTGACGCTTTCGAGACGTCGCTTGAGCTGCAACTGATACTCCCGTACCTGCGTCTCGAGCGGCGACATCACCGCGCGCAGCCAGTGTTCGACATCCCGGTTCGCAACTTCGAACGTGCGACGGGCCTCGACCGCGACCGTCTCGAAGAACTTCTGCGTCAGCGCGTGCTTTTCGGTCGTCACGAGCGCCAGCGCGGTATTGATCTGCCGGTTGAATGCGGCTTCGAGCCGGTCGAGTTCGCGTTCGTAGCGTAGCGTCGAAAACGCCTCCGGCGCCGTCAGCTTGAGGCCATGCTCGACGCTGAAGCGCTTGTACATGCTGTCGAGCATGCACGTGATCTCGGTGATCTCGTCCGACGAGCGCGCGAGGTTGCTGCGCAGATGCTCGAAGAAGCCTTCCATCGCGGCCCGGAGCCCCTTCGAGAATGTCGACTCCAGCATCGCCTCGCGGGTGCGGCGCGTCTCGTCGCGCAGCGCGTCCATGCCGAGGTGCGCGAGCAGATTGTTCGTGAGATTCGAGAACACGCTGCGCACCGCGTAATACTTCTGCAGCCCCTGCTCAAACTCGGTCTTTTCCGAACGGATCTTGCGCATCATGTACTCGATGACGCTCTGGTTCTTGCCGCGCAGGTCGGTCAGTTCCTGCAACTGCTCGCGCAATCCGGCGAGCCGCGCGTCGAGCAGCTCGCGCGTCTGTGCGATCAGATCGTCGGTTTCGGCGAGCGTGCTGTCGCGCACGATCTCCTGCTTCGTCGGCAGCAGGTCTTCGGTCAGCGCGCGCTCGAGCTCCGTCAGGCGGCTGCGTTCGAGCAGCGCCTGCTCGCGCTGGATGCGCGCGACCAACCCCTTTTGCGCGGACACCGGAAAGACGTGCCGGGCGTCGATGTCGAGCGTTTCGGCGACGGAAGCGACCTGCCGATCGATCTCGTCGCAGATCCGCGCGTCGTCGCGCAGACCATCCCACAGCCCGTCGATCTTGTTCAGCACGACGAGTCGCCCCTTACGGCGCGCCGGGCCGGTGTGCACGTATTCGCGCCAGATCGCGAGATCGCTCTGCGTGACCCCGGTGTCGGCGGCGAGGATGAACAGGACTGCGTGCGCATTCGGCAGCAACGACAATGTCAGTTCCGGCTCCGCGCCGATCGCGTTGAGGCCCGGCGTGTCGAGCACGACGAGCCCCTGTTCGAGCAGCGGGTGCGGGAACTGGATCACTGCGTGGCGCCAGCTCGGAATCTCGACGAGCCCGTCGGCGCCCGGCCTGAGTCCCGTTTCGCCTTTCGGATCGACTTCGAAGCCGAGCTGTCGCGCCTCATCCCGCGACACGCGCTCCGTTTCGCCGACGCGCGAAAAAGCCTGCTGGAGCGCCGTGACCGAGCCGGATTCGAGCGGCAGCACGAGCCATTCGCCCGGCATCCGCTTCAGATCGGAGACGCTCGCGTGAGTCGCGCGCGAGCGGATCGGCAGCATCCGGATCTCCGGCTGCGCGCCCGCGCTCCATTGGAGTTCGGTCGGACACATCGTCGTGCGGCCCGCGGCCGAAGGCAACACGCGGTCGCCGTAGTCGGAAAAGAAGATCGCGTTGATCAGCTCGGACTTGCCGCGCGAGAACTCGGCGACGAAGGCCACCGTCAGCTTGTCGTCCCGGAGCCGGTCGAGCACGTACTGCAGCCGCAGGTCGCCCTGCGCATCGCCGATCTCGTTGCGGGCCAGCCACTGCCGCAGACGCGCGACCGCCGACGACGCACCGGCTCTCCACTGACTGTAGGCCGAGAATTGATCCACCAGGCTCATGACCGTCTCACACTTCGCGCCGCATGCCGGCACAACCTGTTACAAACGGGATCAGCATAACCGCCTTTTCGACGCCGACCAATCCGGAGCGCCCGCAGCGCGATGGACGGCGAATCGGGCGCGACGAGCGTCGACACGACAGCCATTTTCCCGGCGGAAAACCGCGCCGCCGACGCCTCAAAGTCGCTGGCAGCGCGGACAGAAAAATGTCGAACGCTGTCCGACGACGATTCGTCGTATCGGTGACCCGCAGACTCGACAGGGCTCGCCTTCGCGCCCATACACGAAATAATCCTGCTGAAAGTAGCCCGGCCGCCCGTCGCCGCCGACGAAGTCGCGCAAGGTACTTCCCCCTGCGGCGATCGCGGCGACGAGGGTCGCGCGGATTTCGGCCACCAACCGCGCCGCCCGTCGCGGCCCGATCTTCCCGCCGGCTTCGAGCGGATGGATCCGGGCGCGAAAGAGGCTCTCCGACGCATAGATGTTTCCGACGCCGACGACGCGCCGTGCATCCATCAAGGCCTGCTTGATCGGCGCACGCACCCCGTGCATCAGCGCATGGAGCTTCCCGCCGGTGAATTCGTCATCGAGCGGTTCGCAGCCCAGATTCGCGAGCAAGGGGTGCGACAGTGCGTCGCCGGGTTGCCACAGCACGAGCCCGAAGCGCCGCGGATCCCGCAGGCGCAAGGCCTCGTCGCCGAAGACGAAATCGACATGGTCGTGCCGCCCGGCCGGCTCGTCGGCGCGGACGAGGCGCAGGCTGCCGGACATTCCGAGGTGCACGATGACGCTCCCGTGCGCGAAGTCGAGGAGCAGGTATTTCGCGCGCCGCCTCACCGCATCGACCCGCTCGCCGACGACGTGGGCGGCAAGATCCGGCGGCACGGGCTGCCGCAAGCTCGGATTGCGCACGCGCACTTCGGTCACCCGCCTACCGCAAACATGCGGGCGGATACCGCGACACGTGGTTTCGACCTCCGGGAGCTCCGGCATCGGGATTCCGTACTTAATACATCGGCAAGCGGCGCGCTTGCCGATGCGAGGTGAAACTGCATAACATCGGGCGAACGCAATCCCGTCCAGCCCTTCTAACCGACTTTCAGGCCACAGCACCCAGTCCGCCAGAGCCTCGGCAGCCGGCCTGAAGTTTCTCGGAATCCCCCAGGGCCATCAACATGAATCGACACCTTTCCCTGCTGACCGCCTGTCTCGGGCTCAGCGTCGCCCTTACCGTCCCGGCTTTCGCTCAGACGGACGACGCGGTCGGCGAGGAACGCCCGACAAGCGCTGCAGCAGACGCCTCCCTTCCTGCGCAGGATCTTACGCCGCGCGTGCTGTACACCTTCCTGCTCGCCGAGATCGCGGGAGCACGCGGCCAGATCGACGTCTCGCTCCAGGCCTATCTCGATCTCGCGCAGCGCACCCGCGACCCTCGCATCGCCAAGCGTGCGGTCGAAGTCGCGCTGTTCGCACGCGATACGCAGGCGGCGACCGAAGCCGCTCGCATCTGGGCCGAAGCCGAGCCGGAGTCCGCCGAGGCGCGCCGGGTCCTCGCGAACGTCCTTTCGGGCGGCGCTGGCGAACTCGACCAGGTGCAGATCCAGCTTGCCCGGCTGCTCGCACAGTCGCCCGAGCAGATCGAGAATCACCTAATGAGCCTGAACCGTGCGTTCGCGCGTGTGCCCGACAAGGCGGCGGTGAAAGAAATCATCCATCGTCTGACCGAGCCCTATTCCGACCGTCCCGAGGCGCATTTCGCCCGCGCGCAGGCGGCGATCGCGATCGACGACGAAATGGAGGCGCTCGCGGCGATCGAAACCGCATTGAAGCTGCGCCCGGACTGGGAACCGGCGATCCTGTTCAAGGCGCAGTTGCTCGCGCAGCGCGACGCGCCCGACGAAGCGATCGCCCTCCTCAAGGCGCATCTCGACCGCAACCCCGAAAGCCGGAACACGCGGCTTACATACGCCCGCGCACTCGTGTCCGCGCGGCAGTTCGACGCCGCACGCGATCAATTCCGCGCGCTCCTCGACGCAGCACGCGATGACCGCGACCTGATGTATGCGGTCGGACTGCTGTCGGCGCAAGTCGAGGATTACGACGCCGCGGTGCCGTTGCTCGAACGCGCGCTGGACGCAGGCCACCCCGAGGCGGACGGCATCCGGCTGAACCTCGGCCAGATCGCCGAGCGCCGCAAGGACCCGGAGCGCGCGCTGCAGTGGTATCGCAGCGTCGAGCAGGGGCGGCACTATCTCGACGCGCAGGTACGTATCGCGTCGGTGCTCGCCGAGCAGGGCAAACTTAAGGAGGCGCGCGAATATCTGCAACGCATCGACGCTGACGCAGACACGCGCAAACGCCTGCGTATCGCCGAAGCGCAACTCCTGCGGACCGCCGGCCACAGCGCGGAGGCGTTCGCGCTGCTCGACGAGGAACTCCAGCGCGCGCCGGACGACCAGGACCTGCTCTACGAATCGGCGATGCTCGCCGAACAGATGGGCAAGATCGATGTCATGGAGAGCCGGTTGCGCAAGCTGATCGCGCTCAAGCCCGATCACGCCCATGCGTACAACGCACTCGGCTACTCGCTCGCCGACCGCGGCGAACGGCTCGAGGAGGCGGAGTCGCTGATCACGCGCGCGCTCGAGCTGACGCCCGGCGACCCGTTCATTCTCGACAGCATGGGCTGGGTCCGCTTCCGGCGCGGCAATCCCGAAGAGGCGCTGCGTCATCTCGAACGCGCGTACGGCATGCGACCCGACCCGGAAATCGCCGCACACCTGGGCGAAGTGCTGTGGGCGATGAAGCGGGAAGCGGACGCGGCACGAGTCTGGAACGAAGCGCTGCGCGCGCACCCCGACAATTCGGTCCTGAAGAACGTCATGCAGCGCTTCGAGAGCCGATGAACCGAAGTCTCCGGCTTGCGCTCGTCGCTGCTCTCGGCTCAGGCACCCTTCACGGCTGCGCGATCCAGCCACCCGCCGCTGACGTCGCGCACGTCGCCCGCAGCGCGGCCGCCGCGTTCGAACTCGAGGGCCGGATCGCCGCGAGCGACGGCGAGCGCGCCGCCAACGGCGGGCTGTTGTGGACGCATTCGCCGACGATGGACGAATGGACGGTCCTGAGCCCGCTGGGCCAGATCGTCGCTCAGCTCGTCAGCACGCCGCGTGGGGCACGCCTGCTCACCGCGGACGGAACGGTCCAGGAAGACGAAGACGCCCACGCGATGCTGCCGCGCCTGCTCGGCGTGTCGGCGCCGCTCGACGGGCTCGCCTCCTGGGTGCAGGCGTCGCCGCGCCCGGGCGCGCGCGTGCTCAGCGTCGATGCGGTCGGCCGTCCGGCTCGCGTTTCAGACGCAGGCTGGATCATCGAATACGCCGAATACCGCGACGCGAGCCCCGGCGCCGCGCCGCGGAGAATCGATGCGACCTGGGGCGACACGCGCATCCGCCTGATCATCGACCAATGGACACCACTGACCTGACCCGCCTCATCGACTGCTCCGCTCCGGCCAAGCTCAATCTTTTCCTCCACGTCATCGGACGTCGGGCCGACGGCTATCACCTGCTGCAGACCGCGTTCCGCCTGCTCGACTGGGGAGATCGGCTGTCCTTCGAACTGCGCGAAGACGGCCGCGTGGAGCGCGTTTCCGACATTCCGGGCGTTCCCGCCCAGCAGGATCTCGTCGTTCGCGCCGCCGACGCGTTGCAGTCGGCCACCGGCTGCCGCCTCGGCGCGAACATCACGGTCGACAAACAACTCCCGATGGGCGGCGGCCTCGGCGGCGGCAGCTCGGACGCTGCGACGACGCTTATCGCGCTCAACCGGCTGTGGCGCACCGGACTTGATCGCGAGCAACTCGCGACGCTCGGCCTTCAGCTCGGCGCGGACGTGCCGTTCTTCATCTTCGGTCGCGACGCGTTTGCCGAAGGCGTCGGCGAGGAATTGAAGGCAATCGAGCTGCCGCCGGCGTGGTACGTCGTCGTCGCACCCCCGGTCACCGTGCCGACCGCCGAAATTTTCTCCGCGGAAGAGTTGACGCGGGATACGGAACCCCTCAAACTTACGGACTTCGCAGCAAGCACCACCCGAAACGACTTGCAGGCAGTCGCTTGCAATCGGTATCCCGAGGTGAGTGCGGCAATCGACTGGCTATCGCAATTTGCGCCGGCCCGCATGACCGGATCAGGCGCCTGCGTCTTCGCGCAGGTGGCAAGCGGAGATGATGCACAGCGCATCGTCGAAAGCTGTCCCGAACGGTTCCGGGCCTGGAAGGCACGAAGCCTCGCGCGGCATCCGCTGCACGACTGGGTCGATTGAGCGGGCGAAAAGGTTTTGATTGGTTGTACTGAAAACAGGTTTTACTGGGGAGTCGCCAAGTTGGTCAAGGCACCGGATTTTGATTCCGGCATTCGAAGGTTCGAATCCTTCTTCCCCAGCCAGCATTGATACGGGCAGGCCACGGGCCTGCCCGTATTGTTTTTATCAAGCCATTCTATCGGCATCGGAGCTTCGGACATGGCCTATGGCAGCCTGATGGTCTTCACCGGCAACGCCAACCCCAAACTCGCGGCGGATGTCGTGCGCAGACTGGGCATTTCCATCGGGTCGGCCACGGTCGGTCGTTTCTCCGACGGCGAAGTGAACATCGAACTGCTGGAAAACGTCCGCGGCAAGGACATTTTCGTCCTGCAGCCGACCTGTTCGCCGACCAACGAAAACCTCATGGAGTTGCTGGTCCTGGTCGATGCGTTGAAGCGCGCGTCGGCCGGCCGCATCACCGCCGCGATTCCCTACTTCGGCTACGCCCGCCAGGACCGCCGGCCCCGTTCGGCGCGGGTGCCGATCACCGCGAAGGTCGTCGCGAACATGCTGCAGGCCGTCGGTGTGCAGCGTCTTCTGACGATGGACCTTCACGCCGACCAGATCCAGGGGTTCTTCGACATCGCGGTCGATAACGTCTACGCGGCGCCGGTACTGCTCGCGGACCTCGATAAGCAGAAGTACGACGACCTGCTCGTCGTCTCCCCCGACGTCGGCGGCGTCGTGCGCGCCCGCGCGTTCGCGAAGCGCATGGAGTGCGACCTCGCGATCATCGACAAGCGGCGCCCGAAGGCGAACGTCTCCGAAGTCATGAACATCATCGGCGAGGTCAAGGACCGCACCTGCGTGATCATGGACGACATCGTCGATACCGCCGGCACGCTGTGCAAGGCCGCGACGGCGCTGAAGGAAAACGGCGCACGCCGCGTGCTGTCGTATTGCACCCACGCGGTGCTGTCCGGCTCGGCGGTCGCGCGGATCGGCGAATCCGACCTCGACGAGCTCGTCGTCACCGACACGATCCCGCTGCGCGACGACGCGAAAGCCTGCCCGCGCATCCGTCAGGTATCGGTCGCCTCACTGCTCGCGGACACGATGCTGCGCATCAGCAACGAGGAATCCGTCAGCTCGCTGTTCATGGAATGAATTTCGTCCCCGGCGCAAGCCGGGGACTTCCCCCTCCGCCTGGTCGCGGGCGGATCTTTGTTTCAACCAGGAGCCATTGCAATGCAAATCGAATTCAAGGCCACCAAGCGCGTGGAACAGGGCACGGGTGCGAGCCGCCGCCTGCGTCGCGCCGGCCGGATCCCGGGCATCATCTACGGTGCCGACACCGGCGCGCAGGCGATCGCCGTCGACCACAACGAGCTGTATCACCTGCTGAAGAAGGAAACGTTCCACGCTTCGGTGCTGTCGATCGACCTCGAAGGCACGAAGCAGACCGTGGTGCTGCGTGACACGCAGTGGCACCCGTTCCAGCAGCAGGTCCTGCACCTCGACTTCCAGCGCATCGACGCGGGCCAGAAGCTGCACCTGAAGGTGCCGCTGCACTTCGTCAACGCCGAAGTCTGCCCTGCCGTGAAGCTCGGCGGCTGCATGATTTCGCACACGATTACCGAACTCAACGTCGAGTGCCTGCCGGCCAACCTGCCGGAATTCGTCGAAGTCGACCTGAAGGACCTCGAGGCCGGCGCGTCGGTCCACGTGTCGCAGCTCAAGCTGCCTGAAGGCGTCGCGATCGTTCAGCACGGCGAAGGCGATCCGGTCGTCGCGACCGCGCTGACCGTGAAGGGCGCCGCGGCGGAAGAAACCGCCGAAGGCGAAGGCGAAGCGGCCTGAGGTTGCAATTTGCGTCCCAGGCATGACGCAGCCGGGCGGAGGCCGATTCGATGAGCACCGCGACACCGCGCCTCGTCGTCGGCCTCGGCAATCCCGGCGCCGAATACACCGGAACCCGGCACAACGCCGGGTTTTGGTTTTGTGAGCAGCTCGCCGACAAGCTCGGCATCCGCTTCAGTCACGAATCCCGCTTTCATGGCTTCGTCGCGAACGCGCGCGAGCTCGGGATCTGGTTGCTGATGCCGCAGACCTACATGAATCGGTCGGGACAGGCGGTCGGTGCGTTGGCGCGGTTTTACCGCATCGCCCCCGCCGAAATCCTCGTCGTCCACGACGAACTCGACATCCCGCCCGGCCAGTTACGCCTGAAATTCGGCGGCGGCCTTGGCGGCCATAACGGCCTCAAGGACACTTCCGCGCACCTCGGCACGAACGATTATTGGCGCCTGCGCGTGGGCATCGGCCACCCGGGCGACCGCAACGAAGTCGCCAATTACGTTCTCAAGCCCGCGCGCCGCGAAGAACAGACGCAGATCGACGAGGCGCTCGAGCGGGCTCTCTTGGCGTGGCCGACGATCGCGCGCGGGGACTGGAACTCGGCGAGCACTCGGCTCAACGCGCGACCGGCTCCGCCGAAGCCGTCGAAACCGAAGGAGCCTCCGGCTCCGTGACGCAGGAATGGAACCGGTACGCGCAGCGGCCGGATTCCTTCGCCCGATACATCGCCGCGTCGGCGCTTTTCAGCAAGGTTTCGCCATCGCTTCCGTCGTCCGGATAGCACGCGACTCCAATGCTGGCACTGATCGATACCAGGCGGCCGGCGAGCTCGAAGCTCGCCGCGAGCTTGCTTACGAGCTTCTCGGCGACCGCCGCGGCGTCTCCACAACTGTCGAGTTCGTCGAGGATGACCGCAAATTCGTCACCCCCCAGTCGCCCGACCAAGTCGCTCGCGCGCAGGCAAGACTTCATGCGTGCCGCCGCGGCTTTCAGCAACAGATCGCCGGCTTCATGCCCGAACGTGTCGTTGACGGCCTTGAAGCGGTCGAGATCGATGAACATCACGCCCACCCCGCAGTTGTTGCGTTTCGCCCGCAGTAGCGTTTCGTCGAGTTGCGCCTTGAACAGGACATGGTTCGGCAACTGGGTGAGGGCATCGTGGTGTGCCTGGAACTCGAGCCGCGATTCGTATTGCTTGCGTTCCGAAATGTCGTTGCCGACCGACACGAAGTGCGACACCTTGCCGAGCTTGTCGCGGACTTCGCCGATGCTCACCCACTGTGGATAGACCTCGCCCGAGCGGCGCCGCTCCCAGATCTCGCCGTGCCATTGGCCCAAGGCGCGCACGCTGCGCCAGATTTCCTCATGGAAGGCCCTGTCGTGCCGGTCCGAACGCAGCAGATCCAGCGTCCGGCCGACGACTTCCTCGCGTCGGTAGCCAGTCATCGTCGAAAACGCGCGATTGACCGAGACGACGCGGCGCCGGGAATCGAGGATCGCGACCGCGTCGCCGATACTTTCGAGCGCGTTCGCGGCGATTCTCAACTCCTCCTCGGATCGCGCGCGCTCGCTGACGTCCTGCACCGAACCGGCGAACCGCAGGATCTTGCCCATGCCATCGACGCTCGCCTCTCCCCGCACCTGGACATGACGCCCGCGGTCGGCAGCGAGTCGATGCTCGAGGTCGAGCGCGCCGCCTTCCGCTAGCGCCGAGAACGCGCCTCGCACACGCTCACGGTCCTCGGAATGGACGCATGCGAGGAAGGTTTCAAGATCCGCGCGCGCTGGCAGTCGGTCGAGGCCGAGGATTTCGCAGGCCTGCATCGATAGCGCCATCCGCCCGCGCGCGACGTCCCACTCCCAATTGCCGAGTCGCGCGATCCGCTGGGCATCTTCGAGCTGGCGCCGATGGTGCGCGAGCTTCTCGTCCCGAACCCGGATCTGCGCCAGCATGTCGTTGAAACCTTCGATCAGCGTGCCGATTTCGTCCTGACCGGCGGGCTCGACACGCGCCGAGTAATCCTGCACGCGCGACACATACTTCATCGCGTGCGCGAGGCGGATGATCGGTTGAGAAATGATTTTTTGCAGCCGCGCCGACAGCATCAGCGCAACGAGACCGGCGGCGGCAATGATCAGCGAGAACATGCCCGCGTCGTGCAGGAGCGCGACGCGCAGCGGGCGCAGATCGACGTCGATCAGGAAGGAGCCGATCGTCTCCCCGTCAACGACGATAGGCACGGGGATACCCAGCCGGTCGTCGAGGTCGCGGTCGTCACTTGCATCGGCCATCCCGCGCACGACGAAGTCCGCCAACGGGGAACCGTCGCGGTCCCGCACCGCGGCCGCGAGTATGCTCGGCTCCACGGCCAGCGCTGCGAGCGTCTCCTGCGCGGCCGCGCGGTCACCGGAAGTCACCGCGGCGGCAACATTCGCCGCGCCGATTTTCGCCAGTACGGTCATCCGCGCGCAGAGCTTCTGCTGTTCGGTCGCCGCATAGCGCGCCGTCAGCGCGAGGCCGCCGAGCACCAGCACGACGCAACAGACCGTCATGATGATGACGGTGAGCTTGCTGCGCAGCGGGAGATCGCGGAACGGGTGCATGACGTTCGCCGTTTTAATGTGATGGATCGACGTGATCGTATCGATGCAGGTGCTCCGCTTCATGGATTGCCGCGCGGGAACCCGAGGCCCGCCGCAGCGATCCTGCACGGCGCGACCGCGGTCGCGGAAACCTGGAATTGCACCGACGAAGACAGCGGCGGCAGCTCGGTCGACCTCAGCTCTTCGAGGCTTGATTCGATGAGATCAGGCACCGAAGCCGCAAACGTGCGCGCCGATGCAGCGACGACCGCGATCGGGACGCTCGCGCATGCGAGCCTCCGTGGTTTCCTGTTGCCTGTCGACCGAGAGTTCATGAGATTTCCCGCCGCACCGTCGTCAATAGGCCACCGTGACCACGATCGTGTCGGTATACGTGCCGGCAGAATGATTTTGCCCGGCCCGGATACGCCGGGATATGGAATATGACCGGATCGTGACGATAAGGCCCCGATCGAAGCTCCGAAGCCCACCAGTCACCCCGTCCCCCGGCTCCTCGTCGGCTTGAAATCCTTGTCGCATTCTCGACCGTCATCGATTCCGAGCAGCGAAAATCGCGGCTGTGATCGAATTCACAGCCCGATAAGGTCGGGAGTTACAATCGCGGCTTTCCGGGCGAAGACCGGTCGATTTCGTCGGCGTCGACGAAGCCCTGCCTTCGCACCCGGCTTCACTCACCAGCTGCAAAGCGCAGTCGTTCCGCCGACGGTTCAAACCTCGACTCCACGGCGCGCAGAACACAAGGAATTGCATGAGCCTCAAATGCGGAATCGTCGGTTTGCCGAATGTCGGCAAGTCGACCCTCTTCAACGCGCTGACGAAATCCGGCATCGCGGCCGAGAACTATCCCTTCTGCACGATCGAGCCGAACGTCGGCATCGTCGAAGTGCCCGATCCCCGTCTCGACGCGCTGTCGACGATCGTGAAACCGCAGAGGGTTCAGCCTGCAATCGTCGAGTTCGTCGACATTGCGGGCCTCGTCGCCGGCGCCTCGAAAGGCGAAGGCCTCGGGAATCAGTTCCTCGCGAACATCCGCGAAACCGACGCGGTCGTGCACGTCGTGCGCTGCTTCGCCGACGAGAACGTCGTCCACGTCTCGGGCAGCGTCGATCCGATCCGCGACATCGAGGTCATCGACACCGAACTCGCGCTCGCCGACATGGCGACCATCGACAAGGCCCTCGCGCGCTACAAGCGCCCCGCGGCGGCCGGCGACAAGGATGCGAAGGCGCTCGTCGCGGTGCTCGAAAAATGCGTCGCGCAGCTCGATCAGGCGAAGCCGGTGCGCGGGCTCGATTTGTCGAAGGAGGAATGGGCGAGCCTGAAGCCGTTCTGCCTGATCACCGCGAAACCCGTGCTGTATGTAGCCAACGTCAAGGAAGGCGGCTTCGAGAACAACCCGCACCTGGACGCGGTTCGCGCGCACGCAGTGGCAGAGAAGGCGGAGGTCGTCGCGGTGTGCGCGGCGATCGAAGCCGAGATCGCCGAGCTCGACGACGCCGACAAGAAGGAATTCCTCGCCGACCTCGGCCTCGACGAGCCGGGGCTGAACCGACTGATCCGCGCCGGCTACAAGCTCCTCGGCCTGCAGACCTACTTCACCGCCGGCGTCAAGGAAGTGCGCGCGTGGACGATCCACGTCGGCGATACGGCGCCGCAGGCGGCCGGCGTCATCCACACCGACTTCGAGCGCGGCTTCATCCGCGCGCAGACGATCGCCTACGACGACTTCATCGCGTACAAGGGCGAACAGGGCGCGAAGGAAGCCGGCAAGATGCGCGCCGAAGGCAAGGAATACGTCGTCAAGGACGGCGACGTGCTGAACTTCCTGTTCAACGTCTGACGTCCTGATCCCGCCTCACGGGAGACGCGCTCCGCCGCGCGCCCGCGAGGCATCGTCTCGCCGCCCCCGGGCGTCCCGGCCCGTTTTTCAGGCAATACGACATTCACGCTGCCGGCGCGACACGACGGCGAGACGGACGGCCGCCGTTCAGCGCTTCATCGCGTCGCTCGCGGCGTCGGACTTGCGGAAAGTCCACCGCGCGTTGCCGGTGTAGTGCCAGATCAGCAGCAGACCGGTCGTCACGACCTGCGCGAGCAGGTAATGCAGGCCGAGCGTCACGGTGAAGCCGTACATCAACAACGCGTTCCACAGGAGGCCGACGCCGGCCACGGCGAAGAAGCGCGGCAGCGCTTCGACGTGGGCGCGATCGGAGCGGAACACGAGGCGGCGATTGAGCGCGTAATTCACCAGCGCGCCGAGCACGAAACCCGCGACCGAGCCGAAGACGGGGCGGACGCCGCCCCCCTCGACGAGTGCGAGCAGCAACGCATAGTGAGCGAGCGTGCCGACCGCGCCCGCGGCCGCGAAGCGTGCGAGGCGGCCGACGAGCGATCGGTGGCTCATTTCGGCTCGCGCTCGTGCCCGACGAGCGCACGCCGGTCGCGCACGATCGCGAGCACGACGCCGTCGCGCACGATTTCTCTGACGATCTTCCCCTTCACCACCGCGTCGCAATTCATATGAGTCGCCGACAGGAAGAAATCGGCCGCGCGCCAGTTGCGCGTGACGTCGAGCCCCGGGGCGAGCCACGCCGCCGCTTGCAGCGACTCGGCGCATACCGCCACAGTGTGGCGCCGATGCGGCCTGCCCTCGGCGGCGACGTAGGCGTTCAGCAGTCCCACGGCTTCGCGCAGGCTGCTCGACCAGTAGTCCTGCTCCCAGCGGTCGACGCTGCCATGCACGCCGCCGGCGAATGCGTTGTAGAAAACGTACTCGTACGGATGCAGGCGTGCGAGGCTCACCACGTGCGTGAGCGCGAGCAGGAGACAGCCAGCGGCGGCCGCGAGACGCGTACGCGGCCAGGGCGCGCCGTGCCTCCACGCACTGTGAAAACCGGCAGCCGCGATCACGGCGAGCGGCGGAAGCACGAACGTGAAGTGACGGATTCCGTTGTAGAGCGGCGGCGCCGCGACGAGCGTATAGACGACCGGAAACGCGGCGGCGAGAGCGACCGGCAGCAGGATCAGCGTCGATTGCCGGCCGTCGCGGGACGACAGGATCGGGAGCGCACGCAAGCCCGCCGGCAGCGCGAACGCGATGCCGAGCAGAAACAGTTCCGGCAGGCGGACCAGGAGGTAGCTCAGCAGGTAGTGCCCCGGCACCTCCCCGTTCTTCATTACGACGCCGTCGAGAATCGTGTCGAGCGGGAACGAGAAATGCGAAAAGGTCGTCATCGCGCGGAACAGGTTGCCCGGCGACAGGACTGCCCATGGCCAGAACACGGCCATCAGCGCGAACGCGACGGCCCCCGCCGGCAGCAGTGCCAGCAGCGCGCGCCGCAGGATCTTCAGCCGCGCAGCCGCGTCGTCGCCGCCGATCCACGCTGCCGCAAGCACCGCGACGCCGAGATAGAACACCGCGAACACCGCGCCGACGCGCAGCCCGAATGCGGCGCCGATCGCAACCCCGAGCCCGATCGCGTCGCCGACACGTACCGCCGGCAGGCGTATCGCGAAGCGCGTCGTGAAGTACAAGGCCCAGGTCATCATCGCTGCGAAGGGCACGTCCTTCGTGTGCGTGAACATCGCCCCCGACCATCCGCCGGTCAGCAGCAGCAGCACGAGTGCGACGAGGCCGCCGCGCTCGCCGACGACGAGCCGCGCGAGTTGCCATGTCCCCGCGAGACCCGCGAGGCCGAACGCGCCGGACAGCAGGTGGCGCAGATCCCAGACGTTCATCGGCACGATCTGTTCGAGCGTTGCCGCGATCAGATCGAACAGGCCACCGTAGAGATACAGGTTCTTGTACGCGAACGCCGCACGCTCGACGAAGCCCGACGCGTAGAACTCGACGAGCAGGCGGCCATAGACGTGCTGCACTTCCTCGTCGTTGCTGATGCCGTATTGCCTGAACGTGAAGACGATGAAGACGCCGGTCGCGACGAGCAGCGCCAGCGCGACGTGCTGTGCGCGGACCGCCGAGAGCAGCGCCTCGCCCCTCGGCCACGCTGACGCCGCACCGGTTGCCGTCTGCCCGGGAGCGGGCGCGTGGCTTTCGCGCGCCCCTGCATGCTCCGCCGCGCTCATCGCTCTTCCTCGGGGAAACCGGCCTGCTCGGCGACGAGGTAAAGCGGCCGCCCCTTGACTTCGGTGAAGATGCGCCCGACGTATTCGCCGAGCACACCGAGGCTGATCAGCTGGATGCCGGACAGGAACAGCGTCGCAACCATTACCGACGCATAGCCGGGCACATCGATGCCCCAGATGATCGTGCGGATCACGAGCCACGCGCCGTAGGTGCTGGAAAGCGCCGCCATGCCGATGCCGACGAGCGACCACACGCGCAGCGGCAACGTGCTGAACGCCGACAGACCGTCAATCGCATAGCGCAGCAGGCGCAGCAACGACCACGCGGACGCGCCGGCTGCACGCTCGGCCGGTTCGAACGCGATCTCTTCCTGACGGAAGCCGACCCAACTCGTGATGCCCTTCATGAAGCGCGTGCGCTCCGGCAAGCTGTTGATCGCCCGGACGACCGCGCGATCGAAGAGTCTGAAGTCACCGCCACCCTCCGCGAGCGCGACCTCGGACACGCGCTTGAACAGCCCGTAAAACCCGCGCGACAGCTGGCGCCTCAGCCACGGATCGGTCTCGCGCGAGCGCCGCACCGCGGTCACCATCTTCGCGCCCTGACGCCACCGCTCGAGCATCTCGGGGATCAGCTCCGGCGGATGCTGCAGGTCGCCGTCCATCAGCACGACGACGTCTCCCGTCGCGGCCCGCAAGCCCGCGGCCATCGCCGCCTCCTTGCCGAAATTGCGCGCGAAGCGGATCGCGCGCACCGCCGGATCGCGCTCGCACAGCGCGGCCGCTTCGGAATACGTGCTGTCGCGGCTACCATCGTCGACGAACACGATTTCATGGCTGTCGATCGCGACGCGCGCGAGCACTGCCGCCAACCTCGCGTGCAATTCGCCGAGCGAACCGCTCTCGTTGAAGAGCGGGATGACGACGGACAGCTTTGGTCGCAGGAGCGCGACTTCGGTGAATGACTCGGGAGAAGGACTCGTTTCGATCTTCGGTTCGGGGACTGGGGCGGGGGACACGGTTTTACATTCGGCAAGGCCTCCGGGGCCGGAGACTTGTGCCGTAAACGCAGAACCCCGCTCGCGCGTTGACGGCAGACTCGTCTGAACAAGTCATCATGAAAAACTCCCTCGAAAGCCGACCGGTGATTCTGTGCGCGGACGACTTCGGGCTCGCGCCCGGCGTCAGCGACGCGATCTGCAGCCTGATCGCGGCGGGCCGGCTGTCGGCGACGAGCTGCATGACCGCGCTGCCGGGCTGGCGCGTGCACGCGTCCGACCTGCAAAGCGTCGTCGCCCGGGCGCCGGCCGACGTCGGGCTGCATCTGACGCTGACCGATCAGCCGCCGCTGACCCGCGCATCGGGACTGTGCGAAGGCGACCGGTTGCCGGCGCTGTCGCGACTGCTGCCGCGCGCGCTCGCGCGGCGCCTCGACCGCCGGGCCGTGCTCGGCGAGCTTCGGGCGCAACTCGATGCGTTCGAGGACGTCTGGGGCGCGCCGCCGGATCATCTCGACGGCCATCAGCACGCGCATGTCCTTCCCGACGTGCGCGAAGCGGTCGTCGACGAGCTGCTGCGCCGCTATCCGGTCGGGCGCGTGTGGGTACGCGATTGCCGCGAGTCGCTCGGGTGTTCCTTCGCGCGGCGGGTCGCGCTGCCGAAGGCGCTGCTGATCGGGACGCTCGGCGTCGGTCTGCATCGCTTGCTGCGCGCGTCCGGCTTGCCGGCAAACGACGGATTCGCCGGATTGCACGATTTTTCCGGCCGTGTGCCGTTCCGCCGCCTGATGCAGGCTTTCCTCGCGCACTCCGGCCCGCGCCCGCTCGTCCACGTCCATCCCGGCCGGGTCGACGCGGCGCTGCTCGCGTGCGACAGCCTGACCGCTCCGCGGGAGGTCGAACTCGACTATCTCGCATCGGCCGGCTTCGCCGCCGACCTCGCTGCCGCCGGCCTGCATCCGGCGCGCTACGCGGATTTCCGCGGCGCTGCGTTACATCCCGCAGCCGCCCGCCCCGTATCGTGACAATCGCCCGCCGTCCCTACGTCGGCCGCTTCGCGCCGTCGCCGACCGGCCCGCTGCATTTCGGTTCGCTGGTCGCCGCGATCGGCAGCTTTCTCGACGCCCGCTCGCGTGCGGGCCGGTGGCTGCTTCGCGTCGAGGATGTCGACGCCCCGCGCACGGTCCCCGGTGCCGCCGACGGCATACTGAAGACGCTCGAACGCTTCGGCCTGGCGTGGGACGACGAGGTCGTCTGGCAAAGCACGCGGCTGGACCTTTACCGCGACGCGTTCGACCACCTGAAGGCCGCCGGCCACGTGTTCCCGTGCGCTTGCACGCGCCGCGAAATCGCGGACTCGGCGCTTGCGCGCGACGGCTCGCGGATCTACCCCGGCACCTGTCGCGACGGACTTCCCCCCGGACGCACCGCGCACGCCTGGCGCGTGCGCGTCGCAGGACGAATCGCCTTCGACGACCGCATCCAGGGCCACCAGGAAGAGAACCTGGAGACCGAGGTCGGCGATTTCGTCGTGCTGCGCGGTGACGGGCAGTTCGCGTACCAGCTCGCGGTCGTCGTCGACGATGCCGCGGCCGGTGTCACCGACGTCGTGCGCGGCGCGGATCTCCTCGGTTCGACGGGCCGGCAGATCCACCTCCAGCATCTGCTCGGCCATCCGACGCCGACCTATGCGCACCTCCCGGTCGTGGTAAATGCGGCCGGCGAGAAGCTGTCGAAGCAGACGCTCGCGCTGCCGGTCGATGAGCTCGGGGCTGCGGACGGGTGGTTCGCGGCGCTCGAGTTTCTCGGCCAGGATCCGCCGGAAGCGCTACGTGGCGCCGGCTTGACCGACGTGCGGCAATGGGCGCTCGAGCACTGGTCCACCGACATCATCCCGCGCAAAGCGGCAGGAACGGCCGGCAAAATGTGAGCGCTCGCCTCGTATCCGCGAAACGCGCTGATCAGATACACTGAGTCGCCCTTCACCACGGAATGGGCTCGCGGTCGCGGAAAAACCCGCCGCTCGGACCGTCCTCGGGCAAGGTCGCGAGCCAGATGACGGTGTCGATGCCCTCCTCGGGGGAACGCGGCGCCTCGGCCCCGCCAATGTTCGTCCGGCACCAGCCCGGGCAAACGGAATTCACCTTGATGGCAGTGTCTGCCGTCTCCACCGCGAGGATCCGCGTCAGCGCGTTCAGCGCCGTCTTCGAGATGCGGTAGGCGGGCGAACCGGCGTCCATCTCCGCGAGCTGCCCCATCGATGACGCGAGATTCACGACCCGCCCGGCGCGGCTGCTGCGCATCAGTGGCAGCAGCGCCTGCGTCACCCGCAACACCCCGAACAGGTTCGTTTCGAGTGTCGCGCGCAGCGTGTCGAGCGGCAGGTCGAGGATGCTCGTGGAATGACGGTCGAGAAGGATGCCGGCGTTGTTGATCAGCACATCGATGCGGCCGAAGCGCTGCGCGATCCAGTCCCGCAACCCGGCAACCGAAGCGTCGTCGGTGACGTCGACCCGGCGCGTCTCGATCCGGTGCCCGCTCATTTGCAGCTTGGCGCGCAACGTTGCGAGATCCTCGTCCCGCCGCCCGGTCGCGACCACGAGCTGGTCTTCCATCGTCGCAAGGCGATGCGCCGCGGCGCGGCCGAGACCTCGGCTCGCTCCGGTAATCACGGAAATCTTGGGGCTATCCATCGCGCGGACTCCGTTACTATCGCCGCAGCGGGACGACGCGCGGCGACGGCGCGGTCCCATCGCTATCCGGCCGCCGGTTGGGGAGCCCGCGATCGGCCGGGTGCCCCGAAAACATCCTGCCGGGGCCGGCGGCGGGGTTGGCCAACGAAACGTAGAGTACGGAAGAGACGCGGGAGTTCAGGCAACGCCGGTGTCAGTGCTTGCCGCGATAGCCGGCGACGCCGATGGCGAGGCGGACGGCCTGGTACGCGAGCCAGCTCGCGATGCGGCGCACCGCCGGCAGACGTCGCCAGCCCTCGTGACACAGCTCCCTCCCCCCGGTCGCCATGCCGCGGGCGAGGCTCTCGCGCAGCTGCGTCGCGAAGTCCGCATCCTCGACGACGACGTTGGCTTCGCGCGCGAGCAGCAGGCTGAACGGATCGATGTTGCTCGAACCGACGGTCGCCCAGCGGTCGTCGACGACGGCCACCTTCGCATGGAGTTCGCTGTCGTGATATTCGTAGAGCCGGATGCCGTGGTCGAGAAAGAAGGGATACAGCGCGCGCGTCGCGTAGCACAGCATCGGATGGTCGGAGACGCCCTGGAGGAGCAGCGACACTTCGACGCCGCGATCGGCGGCGTCGACGAGCGCTTGCCGGAACCGGCGCCCGGGAAAGAAATACGCGCACGCGATCACGACTTCGCGCTTCGCACCGGCGATCGCAGCGAGATACGCGTCCTCGATTTCACGCCGCCGGCGGAAGTTGTCGCGGGTGACGAAGGCGGCGCGTACCGTTCCCGCCGGCGTCACCCGCGCCGGAGCGACGAGCGGTTCGCGCAAGCGGCGTCGCAACCGGGCCCACGACACGATCCGCCACAGGTGGTGTACGGACTCGAGGATCGGCCCGAGCAGCGGACCTTCGACGCGCACCGCGTAGTCGTAGCGGGGCTGCGCGAGATTGCCGCTTTGCAGATCATCGACGATGTTGATCCCGCCGACGAACGCGACCGCGCCGTCGATCACCGCGAGCTTGCGGTGCATGCGCCGCAAGCGGTGACGCCGCAGCGGAAAGGCGCGGAGCTCCCGCCGGTAGATCAGCACGCCGACGCCGTCCGGAATCATTTCGGGCATCAGATCGCGGACAAACAGGCGTCCGCCGAAGCCGTCGACGAGCAGGCGCACGGCGACCCCGCGCCGCGCGGCTCGCCGCAGCGACGCGGCGATGCAGCGCCCGGTCTCGTCGTTTTCGAAGATGTAGGTTTCTAGGAAGACTTCCTTCGACGCGCCGTCGATCGCCTGTTGCAGCGCCGGGAAGAAGTCTCCGCCATTCTCGAGCAGCGTGACTGCGTTGCCCTCGAGAAACTCGCTCACACGCGAGGCTCCAGCTCCGCGGTCAGTGCCGAGTGATCGGAAATTTGCGACCACGGCAGACCGCAGTGGACCTGCGCATGCCGCACGCCGAAGCCCCGGACGTAGATCCGGTCGAGCCGCAGCACCGGAACAGTGCTCGGGAAAGTGCGCGCCGGCCGGCCGCGGCCCTTGTCGAACGCCTCGCGCATCCCTAGCCGCCGCGCGAGCAGGTTGTCGGCGCGATTGCGCCAGTCGTTGAAGTCGCCACAGATGATCAAGGGCGCGCCGGCGGGCGCCAACTGCTCCATCCGGTCGGCGATGACCTCCATTTGCCGGCGCCGACTCCCGGACGTCAGCCCGAGGTGCGCACAAACACAATGAATCGGCGTGGGGAGGTCGGGCACCTGGACTTCACAGTGCAGCAGTCCGCGACGCTCGAAGCGGTGGTCCGAGACGTCGGTATTGGTCGAGTACGTGATCGGAAAGCGGCTGAGGATCGCGTTGCCATGGTGGCCGTGGTCGTAGATCGCATTGCCCCCATACGCGGTCTGCTGCCAGACGTCTTCCGCGAGGAATTCGTGCTGCGGCGCCCCCGGCCAGTCGGCGTGCCGAGTCGCATGGCCGAGGTGCAGCCCCTGCACTTCCTGCAGGAAGACGAGATCGACGTCGAGACTGCGCAGCCGCTCGCGCAGTTCGTGCACCACCATGCGGCGATTGAACTGCGAGAAGCCTTTGTGGATGTTGTAGGTGCAAACGCGCAGACCCCGTCCCGCGCCACGCGCCGCGCCCATCACGACACCGCCAGCATCCGGTCCAGCGCGACTTTCGCGAGTTCGGCCTCGTGCGGCGGCACCTGGATGTGATTGACGACATTGCCGTCCGCCAGATTCTCGAGCGTCCACGCGAGGTGCTGCGGGTCGATACGCTGCATCGTCGAGCACATGCAAACGGTCGGCGCCATGAATTGCACGATCTTGCCTTCCGGCTTGACCTCCTCGGCGAGACGATCGACGAGGTTCAGCTCGGTGCCGACGAGCCAGCGCGTATTCGGCGCCCCGGCCTTGATCGTGTTGATGATGTACTCGGTTGAGCCGACGTAGTCGGAGTTGATGCACACCTCGAGACTGCTTTCCGGATGCGAGATCACGAAACCGTCGGGGTGCTGCATCCGCCAGCGCCGGATATGGCTTTCCTGGAACATCTGGTGCACCGAGCAGTGCCCCTTCCACAGCAGGATCTTCGCGTTGCGGATTTCGTCCGGCGTGAGGCCGCCGTGCTCGAGGTCGGGGTCCCACACGACCATCTGCTCGAGGGGAATGCCTTTCTTGTAGCCGGTCCAGCGACCGAGGTGCTGATCGGGGAAGAACAGCACCTTCTCGCGCTGAGCGAATGCCCAATCGAGGATCTTCGGCGCATTCGTCGAGGTGCAGACGATGCCGCCGTGCTCGCCGCAGAACGCCTTCAGGTCCGCCGCCGAGTTGATGTACGTGACCGGCGTGATCAGCGAATCGGGCGTGCCGAGCACTTCGGCGAGCTCGCGCCAGCAGCGCTCGACCTTCGCGAGGCTCGCCATGTCGGCCATGGAACAGCCGGCCGCGAGGTCGGGCAGGATCGCCTTCTGGTGCGGCTTCGACATTATGTCCGCGACTTCGGCCATGAAATGCACGCCGCAGAACACGATGAACTCGGCCTCGGTCTGCGATGCGAGCTTCGAGAGCTTCAGCGAGTCGCCGGTGAGGTCGGCATGCTGGTAGACGTCGGCGCGCTGGTAGTGGTGACACAGCAGCACGGCACGGTCCCCGAGGCGCGCACGGGCGGCGCGGATGCGCTCCTGCGCCTCGTCGTCGCGAAGCGCGTTGAATCGGTCGAAATTGATGGTTGCAACTTGCGTCATTCGTATCTCTTGAAGATTCCCTCTGCGGGCTCGGTTTGAGACAACGGCGACTGGCAGCGGTTGCATCCGGCCCGGCGCCGCGATTTCCAGCGCCCGGTCAGCTCTGTCGCCACGGCAGCCCCGCATGGCGCCAGCCGCCGATGCGGTTGCGACGCTCGTTGGCATCGCGGTCGCCTTCGAAGCCTTCGAGGACGTTGTAGCATTCCGGATACCCGGCCTCGGCCGCCGCGCGCGCCGCCTTGTCGGAGCGGCCTCCGGAGCGGCACATGAACATCACGAGCGACTGCGGATCGACCTCGCGCTTCAACTGCACGAGGAAATGCGGATTCGGCTGGTTGCCGGGGTAGCTCAGCCATTCGATTTCGACGGCGCCGGGCACTCGCCCGACCCAGTCCCACTCCGCGCGCGTGCGCACGTCGACGAGTTTCGCGCCCGGGGCCGATTGCCAGATTTCGTGTGCCTCGGCCGGCGTCAATGCACCGGCGTACGGCAGACCCAGGTCTTGCGCCCGCTGCCGCGCAAGTCCGAGCAGATCATTCAATTTCCCCATCCCGTCACCCGGATAGAATCGAAGGCCGACAAGTATATCGCCCCGTGCAGGGACCGCCCACCCGCAAGCGGCTCCGGGCGCTCGTCTGGAGCCGCGGTCCCTCGCCATTGGGCGCGTCGCTGACGCGCCCAAATGGAGCCGAAGCGGTAGCCCGTGAGCCCGCCCCCTCCTTCGTCCGACCGTGGCCCCAGCCGCTCGACGCTGACGACACGAAGGCTCGAAACCGCGCCTTCCCCGCGCTTGCACCAAAACGAGGCGCGAATTTCCGCCGCGCACCATCACGATGCAGCGGCGTCATTCGGGCGGCACGTTTTTCGCGCGCCGGCACGGCGAAAAGCGTCGCATCGCAGGTGTTACGGGATTTCCGGTAAGGACCCGCGGGGCAAATTCGCCTGTGGCACAATGCCGGACACGCCGAAAAACGCCGTGGCACGGATACTGCTTAACTTCCCGCAGCTATAGCTTCCTCGTCATTTGCTATCGACTCAGCTCACCAGGAGTGAATATGAACGCACAAGAAGTCATGAAGATGATCCAGGAGAACGAGGTCCGCTTCGTTGACCTGCGTTTTACCGATACGCGCGGGAAGGAGCATCACGTCGGTCTGCCCGTCTCGGCGTTCGAGGAAGATCACTTCGAACACGGCCATCCGTTCGATGGTTCCTCCCTGGCGGGCTGGAAAGGCATCCAGGCGTCCGACATGATCCTTCTGCCGGAAGCGGGTTCGGCCTACATCGATCCGTTCTTCGACGAAACGACGCTGGTGCTGACCTGCGACGTCATCGAGCCGTCGGACGGCAAGGGCTACGACCGCGACCCGCGCTCGATCGCGAAGCGCGCCGAGGCCTACCTGAAGAGCACCGGAATCGGCGACACCGCGTTCTTCGGCCCGGAACCCGAATTCTTCATTTTCGACTCGGTCGAGTGGTCGGTCGACATGTCGGGCGTCTACAGCAAGATCATCTCCGAAGAAGCCGCGTGGTCCACCGCCGACAAGTTCGAAGGCGGCAACACCGGCCACCGGCCGCGCATCAAGGGCGGCTACTTCCCCGTCCCGCCGGTCGACAGCCTCAACGACGTGCGCGCCGCGATGGTGCTCGCGCTCGAAGCGGCCGGCGTCCCGGTCGAAGTCCATCACCATGAAGTGGCGAACGCCGGCCAGTGCGAGATCGGCACGAAGTTCAGCACTCTGACGAAGCGCGCCGACTGGACGCAAGTGCTGAAGTACATCGTGCATAACGTCGCGCACCAGTATGGCAAGACCGCGACCTTCATGCCGAAGCCGATCGTCGGCGACAACGGTTCGGGCATGCACGTGCACCAGTCGATCTGGAAGGACGGCCAGAACCTGTTCGCGGGCAACGGCTACGCCGGCCTGTCGGAAATGGCCCTGTACTACATCGGCGGCATCATCAAGCACGCGCGCGCGCTCAACGCGATCACGAACCCGGGCACGAACTCGTACAAGCGCCTCGTGCCGCACTACGAAGCCCCGACGAAGCTCGCGTATTCCGCGCGCAACCGCTCGGCGTCGATCCGCATCCCGTACGTCGCGAACCCGAAGGGCCGTCGCATCGAGGCGCGCTTCCCGGATCCGCTGGCGAACCCGTACCTGTGCTTCGCCGCGCTGATGATGGCCGGTCTCGACGGCATCCAGAACAAGATCCACCCGGGCGACCCGGCCGACAAGAACCTGTACGACCTGCCGCCCGAAGAGGATGCGAAGATCCCGACGGTGTGCACGAGCCTCGAACAAGCGCTCGAGTACCTCGACAAGGACCGCGAGTTCCTGACGCGCGGCGGCGTGTTCTCGAACGACTTCCTCGACGCCTACCTCGCGCTGAAGATGGAAGAAGTCGACCGCATGCGCATCACGACCCACCCGGTCGAGTTCGACATGTACTACAGCCTGTAATCGCTCGCGATTTGCGGCAACGAGGAAGGACGGGCATTGCCCGTCCTTTTTTTATGCGTTCTAATCGTCCGCGATTCCGCGGCGGCCGGCGCTTCGGAGCCTCGAAACCTGAAGGGACATGACGCCCTCCCCATGATCGACAAGCGACTGCTCCCCGCTCTCCTGGCGCTCGTCTTCGCGCCGCTCGCCCACGCGAGCGTCTATAAATGTATCGATGCCAACGGCAGCGTGACCTACACCAACGACCGGACGCTCGGACGCGGCTGCAAGGAGTTGAGCACAGACCAGCCGGTTTCGACCGTTCCGGTACCGCCCGTGCGCGCACCGGCAAAGGCGACCGCGACGCCGTCGGATTTCCCCCGCGTCGCACCCGAAGCCCAGCGGGCACGGGACGACACGCGCCGGCAGGTGCTCGAAAAGGAACTCGCGGCCGAGCAAAGCGCGCTCGACGCCGCGCTCGCGAAGCTCGATGAGGAGGAAAAGCGCGACGCCCCCGAGGACCGCAACATCCGGCGCCAGCGCGCCGACGGCACGAGCTTCTCGTCGCTCAATCCGGCGAAGAAGGCGGAGCGCCTGGAGCCCTTCCGGGACCGCGTCGAACTGCACCAGCGCAACGTCGAGGCGTTGAAGAAGGAAATCGGTGCGCTAAGGTAGCGCCGCGACTGGCGCGTTTATTGCGGAAGGCTGTGAAATCCAAGACGCGCACTCATGACCCTCAATCCCCGCTCCACCCTCTCCTCCGGACCGTTCTCGGCACTGGATCTGCTCTCGTCCGCCGTCGTCCTCGTCGACGACCGGCTCGTGATCCGCTACCTCAACGCGGGCGCCGAAAACCTCTTCGCGGTCAGCCAGCGAAGGCTTCTCGGCATGCCGCTGTCGACGCTCCTCGGCGAGCCGCCCGGTCTCGCCGCGGCGCTCGACAACGCGCTGCGGCAGAACTGGAGCTACACCGGGCAGGACCTGAAGATCGCGCGGCAGAACGGCGATCCGCTGCATCTCGATTGCACCGTAAGCCCGGCCGACGCCGCCGGCGTGCGCCTGCTGCTCGAATTCCGCCCGATCGACGCGCAGCTTCGCGTCGCGCGCGAAGAGCAACTGCTGCAGCAGCAGCAGGCGAACCGCGAGCTGATCCGCAATCTCGCGCACGAGATCAAGAACCCGCTGGGTGGAATTCGCGGTTCGGCGCAGCTGCTCGAGCGCGAACTCGCCGATCCGCAGCTACGCGAGTACACCGAGGTGATCATCGCCGAAGCCGACCGGTTGCAGGACCTGATGAACCGCCTCCTCACGTCGCACTGCATGATGCGGCCGGGCCAGCTCAATATCCACGACGTGCTTGAACGCGTCCGGCGCCTGATCCTCGCGGAGTTCCCGGACCTCGAGATCCGCCGCGACTACGACACGAGCCTCCCCGAATTCACCGCCGACCGTGAGCAACTGATCCAGGCGATCCTGAACATCGTGCGCAATGCCGCGCAGGCGATGCAGGGCCAGGGCGAGATCCGCCTGCGCACCCGCGCCGCCCGGCAGGTGACACTCGCGAAGCGGCGTTTCAAACTGGCACTGGAATTGCAAGTGATCGACAACGGCCCCGGCATTCCGGAAGAGATCCGCGACAAGATCTTCTATCCGCTGGTTTCGGGGCGGGAGGGCGGAAGCGGCCTGGGCCTGTCCCTGGCGCAGAGCTTCGTTGAGCAGCATCAAGGGATGATCGAAGTGGACAGCCGCCCCGGCCACACCTGCTTCAGCATCCTGCTGCCGATCGTCGACCGCGCGTAGGCAAAGTGTGGTCGCACCAAAAAAGTGCATGCCGATGAACACAGTCTGGATTGTCGACGACGACCGATCGATACGCTGGGTGCTCGAGAAGGCCCTAGCCCGCGAGGACATCACGCACCGCAGCTTTGCGTCGGCGAGCGAGGCGCTGAGCGCGCTCGAGACCGCCCCAGCGCCGCCGAAAGTGCTCGTTTCCGATATCCGCATGCCCGGAGACTCGGGATTCTCGCTGCTCCAGCGCGTCAAGGTGCTCTACCCGCATCTGCCGGTCATCATCATGACGGCGTACTCGGACCTGGAGAGCGCCGTCTCAGCGTTCCAGGGCGGCGCGTTTGAATACCTGCCGAAGCCGTTCGACGTCGATCAGGCGGTCGCGCTCGTGCAGCGGGCACTGCATCAGAACTCGCATCCCGAAGGCACTCACGCCGAAGCGCCGCTCGCCCCTGAAATTCTCGGTCAGGCGCCCGCCATGCAGGAGGTCTTCCGGGCGATCGGCCGGCTCGCGCAGTCGCACGCCACAGTGCTGATCAACGGCGAATCGGGCGCCGGCAAGGAGCTCGTCGCGCGCGCGCTCCACCGGCACAGCCCGCGCCACGACGCACCCTTCATCGCGATCAACACCGCCGCAATTCCGCGCGACCTGCTCGAATCCGAACTCTTCGGTCACGAGCGCGGCGCCTTCACCGGCGCCGCCGCACAGCGCCGCGGCCGCTTCGAACAGGCCGACGGCGGCACGCTGTTCCTCGACGAGATCGGCGACATGCCGGCCGAACTGCAGACGCGACTGCTGCGCGTGCTGTCGGACAATCACTTCTACCGCGTCGGCGGCCAGCAGCCGATCCGCGCGAACGTCCGCGTGATCGCCGCGACGCACCAGAACCTCGAGGACCGCGTCCGCCAGGGCCTGTTCCGGGAGGATCTCTTCCACCGCCTGAACGTGATCCGCCTGCGGCTGCCCGCGCTGCGCGAGCGGCGCGAAGACATTCCGATCCTCGTCCGTCACTTTCTGCAGAAAAGCGCGCAGGACCTCGGCGTCGAGGCGAAGCGGGTCTCCGAGGCGGCGATCAAGTATCTTCAGGCGCAGCCCTTCCCGGGCAATGTCCGGCAACTCGAGAACCTGTGCCACTGGCTTACGGTGATGGCGCCCGGTCAAACCGTCGAGGTCGCCGACCTGCCGCCCGAGATGCGCGACCAGCCGGACCGCGAAGCACCGATGAGCTGGTCGGAGGGTCTCGCGACCGAGGCGGACCGCCTGATCGCGAGCGCGCCGGGGGAAGTCTTCGACCGCCTCACGCGCGACTTCGAGCGCACGCTGATCCGGCGCGCGCTGACCGCGACCGGCGGACGGCGCATCGACGCGGCACATCTGCTCGGCATCGGCCGGAACACGATCACGCGCAAGATCCACGACCTTGGCATGGACGAGGCACGGAATCCGGGGCACGCCCCGGACGAGGGCGAGTAGAAACGTCTCCGAACCCGTTGCGGCGTGTCCGTGCTGCCGGGACACGCCGGACCCAAGCAAGCGCATCCCCGCCGCCGGCCCCGGGACTCGTGCGCCGCCGGCCAATAACGGATAATGCCGGCTTTCACGTCCTGACATGGGAATGCCGGCTTGAGCCTTTCGAATTCCGACCTGCCGCTTTCGTCCGATGCGATCGTCCGTCATCTCGGCGCGCTGGCGCCGGCATTCGCGCTGCGGATCGTCGCCGAATGCGCGTCGACGAACAGTGAACTGATGGACGCCGCCCCGGCCGACGAGGGTCCGGTCGAGGTCGTCGCCGCCGAATGCCAGACCGCGGGCCGCGGCCGGCGCGGGCGGCAATGGCAATCGTGGCCCGGCGGGAGCCTCACTTTTTCGACCCGCTGGGGTTTCCGGCCGGGCGCTCCGGTGCCTGCCGGTCTGTCGCTCGTCGCCGGCCTCGCCGTCGTGCGGGCACTCGAAAGGCTCGGCGTCGACGGACTCCAGCTGAAGTGGCCGAACGACGTCCTCGTCCACGGGCAAAAGCTCGCCGGCATCCTCGTCGAACTGCTGCCGGCGCGCGGCCGTCCACCTGCCGCGGTGGTCGGCATCGGCCTGAACCTGAGACTGCCCGCCGACTTCTCGCTGCCCGAGCAGACCGGCGTGACCGATCTCGGGAGCCATCTCGACCCCCTGCCGGACCGCAACCGACTGCTGGCGGCGCTGCTGACCGAGTTCCACGCGCTTTTCGACACCTATGCCGCCGCAGGCTTCGCAGCGCTGCGCGGTGCATGGCAGCAACGCAATGCGTTCTCCGACCTGCCGGTACGGATCAGCGGCGATCAACAGGAGATCACCGGCATTTGCGCCGGGGTGGACGAGGACGGCGCCCTGCTAGTGCGCACCGACGCCGGACTTGCACGCATCCTGTCCGGCGAAGTGTCGCTGAGGATCGCCACATGATTCTGCTGATCGACGCCGGCAACACGCGGATCAAGTGGGGCGTCGTCGACGCGGATCGGTCGATTGCCGAAGGCACGCTCGGCCATGAAGAAAGCGCGGGGTTCTCCCGGATTGCCGCCGAGCATCGCGACTTGCGGCGGGTGTTCGGGGCGAACGTCGCCGGGCCCACCGTCGCGTCGGACATCGCACGCGCCCTCGCCGGCCTTGCGCCGGCGCCCGAATGGCTCACCGCTTCAGCCGGATCCTGCGGCGTCCGCAATCGCTACGACAACCCTTCGCAACTCGGCGCCGACCGTTGGGCTGCGCTGATCGGCGCGCGCGCGTTGTATCGATGCGCCTGCCTCGTCGTCAATGCCGGCACCGCGACGACGGTCGACGTCCTCGACGCCGACGGCGACTTCCAGGGCGGACTGATTCTGCCTGGCGAGGATCTGATGCGGCGCGCGTTGGCCGGCAACACTGCCCAACTCCCGTTCGCCGATGGCGAATTCGTCCGCAGCCCGCGCAACACCGCCGACGCGATCCGCTCCGGCTGCCGACACGCGCAGCTCGGCGCGATCGAACGGATGTTCCGCGAGATCGAGAGCATGCCGGGCGCGCGCTGCGTGCTGAGCGGCGGCGCCGCCGCGCGACTCGCCGGACAGCTCGCGATCCCGTGCAGCCCAGTCGACAACCTCGTCCTGAAGGGGCTGGCCGTCATCACCCACGAGCCTGCCGCCGACGACGTCGGGCGTCCGTCACGGGCAGCCGAACGAACAATCCACACTCGCACCGAGGAATAGACAACGTGACCGAACCGACCCGCATCCTGCTTGAAGAGAACGAGATCCCGACGCACTGGTACAACGTCGTCGCCGACATGCCGAATCCGCCGACACCGTCGCTCGGTCCCGACGGCAAGCCGGTCAGTCCCGAGCAGATGCTGGCGATCTTCCCGCCGCAGATCCTCGAGCAGGAGATGAGTGCCGAGCGCTGGATCCCGATTCCGGACGAGGTGCGCGAAGTCTACAAGGTATGGCGGCCGAGTCCGCTGATGCGCGCGGTGCGCCTCGAACGCGCGCTGGGGACACCGGCGAAGATCTTCTTCAAGTACGAAGGCGTGTCGCCCGCCGGCTCGCACAAGCCGAACTCGGCCGTGCCGCAGGCGTTCTACAACAAGCAGGCCGGCATCGCGCGGCTCACGACCGAGACCGGCGCGGGACAATGGGGCTCGTCGATCTCGTTCGCGGGCCAGATGTTCGGCCTCGAAGTGCGCGTCTACATGGTCAAGGTCAGCTATCAGCAGAAGCCGTATCGGCGCCTGATGATGCAGACCTGGGGCGCCGAAGTGTTCGCGAGCCCGTCGGAACTGACGCAGACCGGTCGGGCGGCGCTGGCGAAGGATCCCGAGAACCAAGGCTCGCTGGGTCTCGCGATCTCGGAGGCGGTCGAGGAAGCTGCCGGCCGCGCCGACACGAACTACACGCTCGGTTCGGTGCTGAACCACGTGCTGTTGCACCAGAGCATCATCGGCCTCGAAGCGAAGAAGCAGTTCGACAAGATCGGACTCTACCCCGACGTCGTGTTCGGGCCGTGCGGGGGCGGATCGAGCTTCGGCGGCATCGCATTCCCGTTCCTCGCCGACAAGGCGGCCGGCGATCGGCGGGCGCAGAACCTGCGCTGTGTCGCGGTCGAGCCGACGTCTTGCCCCACGCTGACGAAAGGCCAGTATGCCTACGACTTCGGCGACGCCTCGGGCTTCACACCGATGATGAAGATGTACACGCTGGGCCACGACTTCATGCCTCCCGGCATCCACGCCGGCGGACTGCGTTACCACGGCGATTCGCCGCTCGTGTCGCAGCTCTTTCACGAAGGCCTGCTCGAAGCCGTCGCCGTGCCGCAACTCGCGACGTTCGAAGCCGGCGTGCTGTTCGCGCGCAACGAGGGCATCATCCCGGCGCCCGAGGCGTGCCACGCGATCCGCGCCGCGATCGACGAGGCGATCAAGTGCAAGGAAACGGGGGAGCCGAAGGTGATCCTCTTCAACCTCACCGGTCACGGACATTTCGACATGAGCTCGTACGAACGCTATTTCGCCGGTCAGCTGGAAAACTACGACTACCCGGCCGAAGCCGTCGCCCAGTCGCTCGCCCATCTGCCGAAGTTCGACTGAACGACGCAAAGGGACGGACGGCTGTCCGGCGGGTAAACGAGGAACGGGCCACGTCATGCGTCTGCTGTTCATCGTTCTCGTGCTCTTGAACCTGCTCGCGCTGGCGTCCGCGCAGGGCTGGCTCGGCACGCCCTCGGCACGGGGTGAACCGGAACGGCTCAGCAATCAGCTGAATCCGGAGCGCATCGTGCTCCACGCACCGGAGGAGCCGGGGATCACGGCGCAAACGCAGGCGCCCCCGCCCGCCCCGCCGCCGGCCCCGGCGCTTCCCCCGTCGCCTGCGCCCGCCGAACAACCCGGCCCGCCGACCGATGCGACGCCCGACGCTTCGGCCGCCGTGGCAGCAGCTCCGCTCTCGCCTCCTAAACTTGCGGTCCCCCAGGCCTGCGTCGCCTATTCCGGCATGGCCGAGTCGCAAGCGGACGCGCTGATCGCCTCCGTGCAATCGGCGCAACCCGACCTCGATGTCCGTCGCAGCACGACCAGCACGCCAACCGCGTGGTGGGTGCGGATTCCCGCCGAAGGCGGGCGCGAAGGAGCCGAACGCAGGATCGAGGAGCTGCGCGCACTCGGCGTCACCGAATATTTCATCGTGCAGGAGCCCGGCCCGAACCGGTTCGCGGTGTCGCTCGGACTCTTCAAGACCGAGGCGAAGGCGCAGCAGCATTTCGCCTTCCTGCGCAGCAAGGGTGTCCGCGAGGCGGGGGTCGCCCCGCGAACCGCAACCGTCCATAGGATCGAGTTTCGCGGCCCCGCCGCGGCGCTCGCCACGCTGGGGAAATCGCGGGCAGTGGCCCGCGCCGGCGCAACCCGAAGCGAATGCACACCATGACCATCCGCCCCTACATCATCGGCCTCACCGGCGGCATCGGCAGCGGCAAGAGCGCCGCCGCCGACCGCTTCGCTGCCCTCGGCGCCACCGTGATCGACACCGACGCAGTTGCCCATCAACTGACCGCGCCGGGCGGCTCGGCGATCGGGTCGATCCGCGATACGTTCGGCGAAGCCGTGATCACGCCCGATGGGGCGCTCGACCGCAACGCCATGCGCGAGCTCGCCTTCTCGGATCCCGACGCCCGCCGCCGCCTCGAAGCGATCCTGCACCCGGCCATCGCCGATGAATGCGAGCGACTGATCGCCGCAGCCGGCAGTCCCTACGTCGTTCTCGGCGTCCCGCTGCTGATCGAGTCGAAGTCCTATCGCGAGCGTTGCGACCGGATCTGCGTCGTCGACTGCCCGGTTGAAATGCAGGTCTCGCGCGTGATGCTGCGCAACGGCCTCGAAGAATCGCGCGTGAGAACGATCATCGCGGCGCAGATCAGTCGCGACCAGCGGCTCGCTGCCGCCGACGACGTCATCGACAACAGCAAGAGCCTTGCGACCTTGCACGCGCAGGTGGACCGGCTGCACGAAAAATACCTCGACGCCGCATCGAATCGTGCAAACTCGCGCTGAAAACGCGGTCGGCGAATGTTCACGTCGAATGTGTTTCTGTGGGGATTCGGGCATTTTGCCCTGTGCTATTATCCGCGCACCCACACAGGAGATCGCCATTTTTCGGGCGCAATGCGGTGATTAGCTACGAATATCCTCTGAACGAGCGCATCCGTACGCTCCTGCGCCTCGAGGATCTGTACAGCAAGATCGCCCATTTTTCCAGTGGAGACGCGCCTCAGGATCACCACACGGCGCTGCTCACGCTGTTCGAGGTGCTCGAGGTGGCGGGCCGGGCGGACCTCAAGGTCGATCTCGTGCAGGAACTTGAACGACAGCGCCAGATCCTCCTCTCGTTCCGCAACAACCCCGAAATTTCTGAACACGCGCTCTCGGGCGCCCTGTACGAAATCGAACAGGCGTCGTCGTCGCTGCTCGCGATGGCCGGAAAGATCGGGCAGTACCTGCGGGAAAACGAGTGGCTGATGGCGATTCGAAGCCGCGCGTCGATTCCGGGCGGTGTCTGCCAGTTCGATCTGCCTTCCTACCACTTCTGGCTCAACCGGGAACCGGACCAGCGGCGGGTGGACCTCGAAGGCTGGATTCACCCGATGATGCCGATCCGCGAAGGCCTGGCGATCGTGTTACGCCTGCTGCGTGCGAGCGGGCGACCGGAAATGCAGGTCGCGCGCGGCGGAACCTTCCAGCTGACGATGAGCGGTCGCAGCGCGCAAATGCTGCGGTTGCGGCTGGTCCCGGCAGAAGCCGTCGTGCCCGAAATCAGCGCGAACAAATACGCGTTGAATGTCCGTTTCATGCTGGCTGAAACAGTGATCAGGCCGCGACAGGTGGAACGCGACGTGCCGTTCGAAATCACCTTTTGCAGTCTCTGACGACAAGCCGCTTCCGATGACCAAAATACGCACCGTTAGCTGCCCTCAGTGCGGCGCAAAGGTGAAATGGGTTCCCGAGAACCGGTTCCGGCCGTTCTGCTCGGAACGCTGCAAGCAGATCGATCTCGGCGCGTGGGCGGCGGAAGACTATCGTGTCCCCGACGGCGGACGTTCCGACGACGTCCCGGCCGACGAGCGTCACGACGACTGAGGCCAGACGCCGCGAATCCCGGCAATACCGTGGGCGCCATTGTCCCGAGCCAGAGAGAGGTCGGCGCGCGCCAGACCTCCGAGCGCAAGCACCGGAATCGATAAGTCCTCGATCAGTCTTCCGACCCCCTCCCAGCCGAGCGACGGCTGGCCCGGGTGTGTCGCCGTCGGCTTCACCGCACCGAGGAGCGCGTAATCGAAGCCGAGCGCCGCCGCCCTCTCGAGTTCGCTACGGTCGTGGCACGAAGCGCCGACCCACTCGAACGGCGGGCGCTCTTCGGCACGTGCGAGCGCGGCCGACCGAAGATGGACGCCGTCAGCGCCGATCGCGCGAGCAAGTTCGAACGGTCCGTTGAGCACGGCAAGTGCGCCTCGTGACCGTGCCCGCTGCACCACTTCTCGCGCAAACGACGCGAACTCGGCGTCAGCCATCGACGGCTCCCGAATCTGGACCAGCCGCAAGCCTTCGGCAAGCGCGGCGTCGAGGAGATCGAGTTGGCGCTCGACACCGATTTCCGCCGCCTGCGTGATCGCCATCAGCCGTGGCATCCGCAACGCCTTCAATATCGGTCCGTTCGCCGGCAGCATCGGTGTGACCGAAGGGTTGTCGACCGGCTCCCACGACAGCGCGCTATGGACGTGATCGACGATTTCTCCGTCCCATTCGGCGACGTCGAAGAAGTGAAGGCGGACGTGAGCGTGTTCGTAGCGGTGCTCACGCGTCAGCCACGGGCGGATCTTCCGCACGCGGATCCCCAATTCTTCGTCCAGCTCGCGGATCAACGCCGCGGCAGCCGATTCGCCTGGCTCGACTTTGCCACCGGGAAATTCCCAATACCCCGGATAGAACGTGTCCGGCGCCCTCTGCCCGAGCAGAAACTTGCCGTCCTCGCGCCTGATCACGCCCGCTGCAACTTCAACCCGTTTGGTCATCGACATTCCGTCACTCGCAGCGCCCCGCGTGGTCGCGCGCGAACTGCCACGCGACGCGTCCCGAACGGGATCCCCGCATCAGCGCCCATTGCAGCGCCTCCTGCCGCGCGTCGGCGATTGCCGTCGCCCCCAGCCCGAACTCCTTGAGCCAGTGCGCGACGATCGTCAGATACTCGTCCTGGCTGAACGGATAGAACGAGACCCACAGGCCGAAGCGTTCCGACAGCGAGATCTTCTCCTCGACCGCCTCGCCCGGATGCACTTCGCCGTCGAGGTGCCGCGCCCGGAGATTTTCGTCGTGGTACTCCGGCATCAGATGACGGCGATTCGACGTCGCGTAGATGAGGACGTTGTCCGGCACGGCCGCGATCGATCCGTCGAGCACACTCTTCAGCGCCTTGTAGGCAGGCTCGGTTTCCTCGAAGGACAGATCATCGCAGAACAGGATGAAGCGCTCGGGCCGCGGCGCGACGAGTTCGACGATCTCCGGAAGGTCGGTCAGATCGTCCTTCTCGACCTCGATCAGGCGCAAGCCGCGATCGGCGTATTCATTGAGCAGCGCCTTCACCAGCGACGACTTGCCGGTCCCCCGGGCCCCGGTGAGCAGCACGTTGTTCGCACGACGGCCCGCGACGAACTGACGCGTGTTCTGGTCGATCCGCGCCTTCTGCTGCTCGACATCGCATAAATCCGTGAGTCGGATCGAATGAGGGCGAGTGACGGGCAGCAGAATGCCGCGTCCTTGCCGGCGCCGCCAGAAGAATGCATTTGAAGAAGTCCAGTCCGGAGCGACCGGAGGAGCCGGCAGCAAGCTCTCGATTCGCTCGATCAGTTGCTCGGCGCGCCCGATCAGCTTCGCTACATCATTCATCTTTGTCTTTTCCCGCCATGCCGCCGCGCTTCGGCCACGTTGCCCAAACGATGATGAGCAGCAGCGCGACCGCGACGCCCGCTTCCAGAAAAATCACCCACATTCCGTTCTCCCGCAGGAACCCCAGCTCGGCCGGGTATACTCGCCGGTCCGCCTCCGAGTCTATCCGATCCCCCTGATGAAACGGCATACCACGGCTTTCCGAATGCGTCTCCTGCTGTGCCTCGGCGCCCTCGGATTTCTCTCGGCTTGCGCGACCCGCGTGTCGGCGCCAGCGATCGAACCCGGCTCGCAACCTTCGGCCGAACGCGCCTGCCCGCCGATTCAGCCGTGTCCTGTTTGTCCGCTTTGCCCTGCCCCTCCCTCTGCCGAACCCACTCCACCCCGCGCTGCCGAGCCTTTGCAACCCGCGAACTGGAGAGACCTACCCGGCTGGACAGAGGACGACCACGCGCGCGCATGGCCTGCCTTGCTCCAATCTTGCAAGGCCGTCGCGCGGCAGCCACGCTGGCAGAGCTTCTGCGATACAGCAAAGGCACTGGGCGGGAATCCGGCCGCTCCCGTCGTCCGCAAATTCGTCGAGACACACCTCCAGCCCTGGGCGGTCGTGAATGTCGACGGCAGCCGCAACGGGCTCGTCACCGGTTACTACGAGCCGCTGATCAAGGGCAGCCGGACCCGATCCGAGAGATATCCCTGGCCAATCCATGGCGCGCCGCGCGACATGCTCACGATCGACTTCGGCGACCTTTATCCCGAGATACGCAACCTGCGGCTCCGCGGAAGGATCGTCGGCAACAAGGTCGTGCCGTATTGGACTCGGGCAGAACTCGACCGCATGCCCGAAGTACCCGCGCCGACCCTCCTGTGGGCAGCCGATCCGATCGACCTCTTCTTCCTTCAGGTGCAAGGATCGGGGCGCGTCGAGCTGCCGGACGGCTCGAAAGTCCGCATCGGTTACGCCGACCAGAACGGCCATCCTTACCAGTCGATCGGCCGCTGGCTCGTCGCACAGGGGGAACTGCCCCTCGAGAAAGCATCGATGGAGGGCATCAAGAACTGGGCGCGGGAGAACCCGAGACGGTTGTCAGAATTGCTGAATGCGAATCCGAGCTACGTGTTCTTCCGCGAACTGCCACCGAGCCCCGGAGGCCCGGTCGGCGCGCTCGCCGTACCGCTCACCGAAGAACGGAGCATTGCAGTCGACCCGCAAACCATCCCGCTCGGTGCACCGGTCTTTCTCGCAACGACCTGGCCGATGTCCGACCGCCCGCTTCGCCGGCTGATGCTCGCCCAGGACACGGGCGGCGCCATCAAGGGCGCGGTTCGGGCCGACCTATTCTGGGGGTTCGGACCGGAAGCCGGGGCGTTGGCCGGCAAAATGCGGCAGCAGGGGCAGATGTGGGTCCTGCTCCCCGCTGGCGAGGCGCCGCGCTAAAAAGCGGCGGCCGGTAAGCGAGCACCTGATATCGGCAAGAACGCCCCGTTATTTCGAGACTTCAGCAAGCGCCTGCTCGAGTTCAGCGGCTGGCATATATCCCCCGAGCCGGCGACCGTCGGCGAGGAAGAGCGTCGGAGTGCCGTTGATTTTTAGCTTCTGTCCGAGCGCGATGTTGCGGTCGACGACTGAACTGTCGCAATTCGCGGCTGCCGGCACCTTGGCGTCCAGAATCCAGTCGCTCCATGTTTTCGCCTTGTCCTTCGCACACCAGATGTCGCGCGATTTCTCGGTCGAGTCCGGACTCAGAATCGGATACAGGAATGTGTAGATCGTCACGTCCTTCAATTGCGTCAACTCCTTGCCGAGTCGCTTGCAGTATCCGCAATTCGGGTCCTCGAATGACACGAGCACACGTTTACCGCTGCCACGGACCTGCTTGATCGCGTGGTCCAGAGGCAGCGTCGAGAAGTCGATCGCCGAGAGTTGAGTCATTCGCGCCTGCGTAACATCGCGACGCGTCTTCGTATCGATGATTCGTCCGTCGATGAGAAAACTCGCTTTCTCATCGGTGTATACAAGCTCGCCGCTCTTCAGGACGATCTCATAGAGCCCGCCGTAAGGAGTCTTCGTCACCGACTCAACGGCCGGCGAGCCGATGAATCCTTCGACTGCCTTGCGGACACCCGCCTCGTCCGCCTGGGCCACCCCGATCGTTGCCGCGGTGAAAGATGCGGCGATCGCCGCCAAACGAAATGCGCGCGAGAACATCGATATCTCCAAAATTCAAAAGCGCCCGCTGACCGCGTAGCGCGTCAAAGCGTCGCGTACGACAGGCAGACTGCCGGCGAGGTTAAGCCCGACATTGCGGAGCACCGACAGCAACTGATTCTCCGAATTGAATATCCGGTTCAGGCTATGAGCGGTGTATTGAGTCAGGAAAGGCTCCTCCGCGCGACGGCGGGCGTAAGCTCGGAGTGTCGAAATTTCGCCCGGATCTCCCCAGGAAGGCAGCGCCTGGAGTAAATCGGAAAGGGCCTTCGCATCCTGAAAACCGAGATTGATTCCATGTCCCGACAACGGGTGAATTGCGTGCGCTGCGTCCCCAATGAGCGCGACTCTTGCCTTCACCGTCGTATCGACTCTCATCAATTTCAAAGGAAACCCAGCCGCAGGCGTCTCCAACTCCATACGCCCAACCACCCGTTCGGCGGCGTCTTCGACCCGGCGGCAAAGCAGTTCCGCATCCAATTTGAGAAGAACGCCGGCATAATCATTCCGTGCCGACCAGACCATCGACACCATTTTTCCGGGGAGCGGAAGCAGCGCCAGGATTCCATCGCGCATGAACCATTGATACGCCACATTGCGATGCTCCCGCTCCGTACGGAAGTTCGCCACGACCCCGACCTCGTCGTAAGGCCTGAAGTGCGCCTGAATTGCAGCGCGATCCCTGACCCACGAGTTCACCCCGTCCGCACCCACGATAAGTCGGGCGCGAATTTTCTTCCCGTTGGCAAAATCGACCGTGGCCCCCGTGCCATCGATCGAAAGTCCGACCGGCGCATTTCCGGTCAGCAAGGTCACGTTATGTTGCCTGCGCAATGTCTCCCACAACTCGCGTTGTATGCGGCCCGACTCGACGATCCACGCGAGCTCCGAAAGCCCGCTGTCGTATGCCGAAAACTCGAGATTTCCTCCCGCGTCGCCTCGTATCGCCATTCGGTGGACCGGGACAATACGGGCGACATCGAGGTACTCCCACACACCGATTTCCCGGAGAAACTCGGCGTTGATCGGACTGATCGCATAGATTCGAGAATCCCAGCCGACAACGGGAACGTGCGGCTTCAACTCGATGACGGCGATTCGCAACCGACTTCCCCTCAACGCCACCGCCAGACTCGCGCCCGCAAGCCCCCCGCCCACGATCAGCAGATCAAAGTCCATTAGATTCCGTTATCTCGCGAAGAACATAGATTCTGCCCTAAGCACCGAGGCAAGTCACGGCGGTGGGTTGATTCGTAAGCACCCGGCGAACCCACCTTCCCCCAGCCGCCTAGCCCATTGAAGATCGTGTCCACTAATTTTCGATGGTGGACACCATGGATGTGGTTATCCCGCGCCGGAGTCGGCGAACGCATAGCGAAGCCTTCAAGC